>NZ_JBQQCC010000001.1:0-1237592 GCF_052245635.1 Nonomuraea sp. KM88
TGAGGTCTCCCACCCTGTGAGGGGGTAAGGCTCCCGGTAGACGACCGGGTTGATAGGCCGGGTGTGGAAGCACGGTAACGTGTGGAGCTGACCGGTACTAATAGGCCGAGGACTTGACCACAAAGCATACTTTCTAGTTTTTGCTCGCGTCCACTAGGCAATTCTGAGGCAGCAAACGGTGGTTTGTTGTTTCGTGGGGTTACGGCGGTTATGGCGGGAAGGAAACACCCGGTTACATTCCGAACCCGGAAGTTAAGCTTCTCTGCGCCGATGGTACTGCACTCGGGAGGGTGTGGGAGAGTAGGTCACCGCCGGACAATCTTTGTGGAGGGGGTTCCGACGCCAAGCGCGTCGGGACCCCCTCTTTTTGTGTTGGGCCACCTCCGCGGCCAGGCCGCGTCGAAGGCGCTTTTTAAACGCTCAAACGCTCAACTGGTAGTCCGGTGGAGCGACGCCTTGAGTGGCATCTGCGGCATCCGCGACGGATAAGGGACCCGGGTGTGGTGGCGCGGGTCCCTTACGGCTGGTTCCGGGCGTTACTTGGGCAGGACCAGGAGAGCGTCGCCGATGCCGCGTTCAGAGCCGTCAGAGGGCCGGTTGACGACCTTGTTATCGACCACCATCGCCGTCGAGCCGCCCCCGTCCAGGTTGATGGCCTGCTTGGCGCCGAGCCAGCGCATGAACTGGGCTGCCTCCACGAAGTTCGCGCCGACGGTCACTCCGGGCTGCCGGCCGTCGATGGCGGCCAGAATGAGGCTGCCGTTCCTGGTGGTGCCGAGGAGCGTGCGCGGGTGGCGGCGGAGGATCATGTTCATCGAGTCATGGCCGTCACGCTTGGCGGTGATCCTGACCTCGCCGTTGCGCACCAGCCCGACGCCGCCCGCGATGACGTTCAGCTCGGGGGTCAGCTTGAGTGCCTTGTCGGTGCGCAGGTCGACGACCTTGGTGTCGATCTTCACCTTCCAGCCCTGCCAGGCATGCTCGTTGAGCCAGTCGGCGCCCACGCCGTTGCCGTGCAGCACCCGCATGCCCTTGGTGATCTTTTTGCCGGAGGCTCGCAGGCCGACGACCACGCCGTCGGCGTCGATCACGGCGTCGGTGCCGCCGGTGGGGGTCTTGGCGCCGTACTCCTCCGTGTAGAGGATCAGCTCGTCGGTGGCGGCGGCCTGGTTGACGCCGTTGACCTCGCTCTTCTCGCCGTCCTGCGAGATCGCGGTCACGGTCGTCCTCAGCTCGGTGATCTTGGCGGACCTGCCTCTGAGCACCACGGCCGAGCGGCCGGGGATGGCCTCGCTCAGGAGCTTGCCGTTCACCACGGACGCGCCGACGGGCTCGCCGCGCAGCGCCTTGGCGGTGTGGATGTTGAAGAAGCCGCCGTTGACGCCGACCAGCGCCTTGGCTGCCTTGGCCATCGACGAGACGGTTTCGCGCTTGGCCACGCTCTTGCCGAGCGAGGCCACGTACGAGCCGCGGAAGGTCTTTCTGTCGATCATGACGACTTTGACGTTCCAGGGGCCCGTGGTCTTGAGGCCGTCGTCGCCGAGGTAGTCGACCTTGACCTTCAGGTCGGCCTTCTTGAGTTGCTTGGCGGTCTTCTCGGCCTTCTTCTTGTCCTTGAAGGACCAGAGGCCGACCCGCACCATGTACACGGTCTGCGAGGGGGCGTCGGCGACGCCGGGCCTGATCACCTTCTGCAGGCTGGGGGTTTCTCCGGCGGCCTCCACCTCGGCCGCCTTGGCCTCGGCGGTAGGGAGGGTCCCGTAGTCGCGGCCTGACGGCATCAGCACGGTCACGGTGTAACCGTCGGTCGACGTGCCCGCCCGCACGTCGTACAGGTCGATGCCCTGTGCCACGGTCGTCATCTTCTTGGTCGCCGCGGGCCGGGTGCCCAGCGGGAACTTGGCCGACGGAAACCTGACCGACGCCTGCTCGGCCGCGACGGACACGACCGGCAGCGTGGTGAGGGTGAGTGCCGCGGCTATGGCCAGGCCGCCGGCAAGGGTGCGTCGAGACATGAATTCTCCAGAGGGCGGTAAAAGGACCGCACCATCCTGACGAGATCAAGGTCTCTAAGGGAGGCGAACACGCGAAAGAAGTGGAGAGGTTACGAGATCGACACCATCAGTGGATACAATTCGGATATGACACAGAGCGGCATGTGGTGGTGGCCCGTAGACGGCCACTGATTCCCCATGTCCGGGCCGTCTCGAGACGGCCCGGTTAACGTGCGGGTTCTCTCCGGGACGGCATAAATCCCAAAGGAGAGACACCATGAAAGACGTCGTGCTCACGGGTGACCGTCCGACGGGGCCGCTGCACCTGGGCCACTATTTCGGTTCGCTGGCCAATCGCGTCCGGCTGCAGGACGTCCATCCCATGTACGTCCTGATCGCCGACTATCAGGTGATCACCGACCGCGACCTGCCCGGCCGGATCCAGCGGAACATCACCGAGCTGCTGCTCGACTACCTGGCGGTCGGGCTCGACCCGGCCAAGGTCACGATCTTCCGGCACAGCGCGGTCCCCGAGCTGAACCAGTTGCTGCTGCCGTTCCTCAGCCTGGTTTCGGTGGCGGAGCTGCAGCGCAACCCCACGGTGAAGGACGAGATCGCGCACAGCTCCCAGCGGGCGGTCAGCGGCCTGATGTTCACCTATCCGGTGCACCAGGCGGCCGACATCCTGTTCTGCAAGGGCACGTTGGTGCCCGTCGGCAAGGACCAGCTTCCGCACGTGGAGATGACGCGGCTGGTGGCGCGCCGCTTCAACGAGCGGTACGGCGAGGTGTTCCCCCTGCCCGAGGCCATGATGGGGGAGCATCCGCTGCTGAGAGGCCTCGACGGCGGCAAGATGAGCAAAAGCCGGGGCAACGCGATCACCCTGTCGGCCACCGAGGACGAGACGGCCGCTCTCATCCGCAAGGCCCGCACCGACTCCGACCGGCTGATCACGTTCGACGAGACGCACCGCCCCGAGGTGGCGAATCTGCTCACGCTGGCGGCCCTCTGCCTGGGCCGGTCACCGCAGGACGTCGCGGAGGAGATCGGGTACGGTGGCGCCGCCGCGCTCAAACGCCTGGTCACGGAGGCGGTCAACGAGTTCCTGTGCCCGATCAGGAAGCGCAGGAAGGAGCACTCGGAGCAAGACGTGCGGCAGATCCTGGCCGACGGTGACGAGCGGGCGCGCGAACGGGCGGTCGTCACCCTCGACGAGGTGCGGGCCGCGATGGGGTTCTAGCGACGTGGAGCGGTGCCGCCCTCGACGGCGATCGTGGCGCGGCCCGACAGCACGACGAAGATCTTGTCGGTCTCCACGTCCGTCACCACGCCGGATGTGATGTCCCAGATGCCGCGGCCCCCGCCGAGCTCCAGTGAGGAGGCGGCGGGTGCGCCCGCCACGATCCGGCCGGGATCGAGCTCGTCCGGGGTCAGGCGCACGTCGTGGACGGGCACCGAGAAGGCTCCCGCGGTGGCGAGCATGCGGCCGAGATCGGCCAGATCGGGCATCAGCACATCAGACATATCGCCCATTCCAGCGCATCGGGAGGGTCACCGGCTCTCCCGGCGGAAGGACTCCAGGGCCAGCAGGGCCACATGGAGGGAAAGGCAGGACTCGACGTCGTCCAGATCGGTGTCCAGGATGCGTTCGAGGCGGCGCAGGCGGTCGTAGAAGGCGGGCCTGGACAGATGGGCCTTCTGTGCGGCGACCGCCTTGTTCCTGCCCGCGTCGAGATAGATGCGCAGGATGCGGGTGAGATCGCCGCCCCGCTGAGCGTCGTGGGCCAGCAGCGGGCCCAGCTCCCGCTCTGCGAACGTCTGCAGCCTCGCGTCGTCGCGCAGCAGGTGGAGCAGGCCGCGCAGGCGCAGGTCGGGCAGCCGGTAGAAGGCTCGGCCGTCCGGCTGGCGGACCGCCACGTCGGCCACCTGCTCGGCTTCGAGAAAGCTGCGGCGTACGTCCCTGATGGACTCCACCAGCGAGCCCGCCGCCAGCACGAACGCCGAGCCGGGCCGCCACAGCCCGCGCAGCCGGTCGGCCAGCGCGGTCAGCGCCGCCTCGGCCTCGGCACGCGGCGGCAGCGGCATCAGGACCCCGACGCGCTCCTGGTCGAGCGCTCCCACGAGAGCGGGCAGGCGCGCGTCGCGGCAGGCGGCGGCGGTCGCCTCGGCCAGCTCGCCGAGCAGCGCCTGGCCGTCCAGCGCCTGGTCCACCGGGTCGGTCGGCCTGATGACCACGCTGACCAGCTTGCGCCCGGTGAGCGGCACGCCGACCGCGCGGGCGCGGGCGGCGGCCTCTTCGGGATCGGCGTAGGCGTGGGTGAGGATGCCGGTGATGATCGTGCCATGCGCCTGGCGTTCGAGCGACTCCTGGTGGCGCTCCAGCAGGCGGCCCAGGGCGAGCGTGGTGGCGGCGCGCTCGGCCAGCACCATGTCGCGCGGGCTCGGCGAGGAGTCGCAGATGAGGATCAGCCGCCCCCAGTCCTGCCCGCGCGCGCCGACCGTGGTGACCAGCCATCCCGAGGCGGCGTCGTACGCGGTGCGTTCGGCCGGGGCCACCGCCCTGGACCGGCTCTCCCACCCCGCCAGCAGGGCGCCCGTGTCGCGGCCGGCGGACTCGCAGGCCAGCACCTGGTGGGCGAGGTTCTCCAGCAGCACGGGCCGGCCGGACAGCCTGGCCACCTGGGCCAGCACCTCGGCGGGCGAGGCGCCTTCGACCGACAGCTCGGTGAAGACCTCGTGCAGCTGCTCGGAGGCCCGCAGCTCCTCCAGCTGGATGTCGATGATCCGGGCGTGCACGGACTCGGTGATCTGGACGAACGGCGTCTCGCGGGTCAGCACGACGACCGGCAGGCCGTGCTCCTCGGCGGTCTTGACCACGGCGCGGGGCAACTCGCGGACGAACTTGCGGCCCAGCTCCACGATCAGGCCCGAGGCGCCCACAGAGGAGAGCTCGCCGATGTAGTCGGCGAGCTTCTCCGGGTCGTCGGGGAGCGCGACGCCTGTGGTGAGGACGAGCTCCCCGCCGCGCAGGAGATGAGCGATGTCGGCGATCTCACCGACGTGCACCCACCGCACCTTGGTGTCGAGCCGGTCGGCGCCCGCGACCACGCGCGGGTTGCCCCGGCGCACGGTCTCCAGGGCGAGGACGTCGGCGATGGTGGGCAACACGGGGCAGAGCCTAGCTGATCAGCCTGTAAGAACGGGTAAAGGGGGATTTACACTGTGAGTTCTTGTCATGGCGTCAGGTCCTCCTCGCGGAACTCGTGGCGAGGCTGGCGTACCCGCAGCTCAACCCGCCGGATCTTGCCGGAGATGGTCTTCGGCAGCTCGTCGAACTCCAGCCGCCGCACCCGCTTGAACGGCGCCAGCTCCCGGCGGCAGTGCTCGAAGATCGCCCGTGCGGTCGTCTCGTCCGGTTCGAAGCCGGGCGCGAGCGTCACGTAGGCCTTCGGCACGGCCAGCCGCACCGGGTCGGGGGCGGGGACCACGGCGGCCTCCGCCACGGCGGCGTGCTCCAGCAGAACGCTCTCCAGCTCGAACGGCGAGATGCGGTAGTCGGAGGCCTTGAAGACATCGTCGGTGCGGCCGACGTAGGTGATGTAGCCGTCCTGGTCGCGGGTGGCGACGTCGCCGGTGTGGTAGAAACCGTCGCGCATGGCTTCACTGGATCCACCGACATATCCGGACATGAGGCCTAGGGGGTGGCGATCGTCCAGCGGCAGGCAGATCTCACCGTCGTCTCCCTGCTCGCCCGAGACCGGGTCGATGAGCACCACCTCGTAGCCCGGCAGCGGCCGCCCCATCGAGCCAGGCCTGACCGGGTCGTCCGGCGCGTTGCCGATCTGCGCGGTGGTCTCGGTCTGCCCGTAGCCGTCCCTGATGGTGATGCCCCACGCCTTGGCCACCTGGTCGATGATCTCCGGGTTGAGCGGCTCGCCGGCGGCCACGGCCGTGCGCAGCGGCAGCCGCCAGGCCGCGAGGTCCTCCTGGATGAGCATCCGCCACACGGTCGGGGGCGCGCAGAACGTGGTGACCTGCTCGTCCCGCAGCACCTCCAGCAGGGCGCGGGCGGAGAAGCGCTGGTAGTCGTGGATCAGCACGGTGGCGCCGGCGTTCCAGGGGGCGAACACGTTGCTCCACGCGTGCTTGGCCCAGCCTGGGGACGACACGTTGAGGTGCACGTCGCCCGGCCGCAGGCCGATCCAGAACATGGTCGACAGGTGCCCGGCGGGATAGGAGGCGTGCGTGTGCTCGACCAGCTTCGGTTGCGAGGTCGTGCCGGAGGTGAAGTAGAGCAGGAGCGTGTCCTGTGCCCGGGTGGGCCCGTCGGGGACGAAGTGCTCGGGCGCTTCGTACGACTCGTGGTAGGCCAGCCAGGTGTAGGCGTCACCGACGGCGATCTTCGTGTATTCGCCGCCCGTGAACTTGCCCGCGTCGGCGGCGTTGGCGATCACGTGGGCGACGCCGCCGCGCTCGATGCGCTCCGTGATGTCCTTCGCGGTCAGCAGCGTGGTGGCGGGAATGATGACCGCGCCCAGCTTCGTGGCCGCCAGCAGCGACTCCCACAGCTCGGCCTGGTTGCCCAGCATGAGCAGGATCCGGTCGCCGCGCCGCACGCCCTGCTGGTGCAGCCAGTTGGCGACCTGGTTGGAGCGGGCCGACAACTCCGCGAAGGTGTAGGAGGCGCTGCTCGCGCCGACGATCTTCAGCGCGACGGCGCCGGGTGTCTCCGCGGCCAGCACCCCGTCGAACCAGTCGAGCGCCCAGTTGAACTCCGACGGCTCCGGCCAGCGGAAGTCGCGGCGCGCGGTGTCGGGGTCGGAGCCGAGAAGGAAGTCACGGGCGGCGCGGAAATCGCTCATGTCTCGGATCCTGCTACGTCGCCAGCCGCCGCTCAAGGCCGTCGAGCATCGACACGAGCCCGAAGTCGAAACTCATCTCCCGCATCGCCATCGGGTCGTCGTAGTCGTCCATGTTGATGCGCTCCAGCATGTCGGGGTGACCTGCGGCGGCCCTGGCGACCGCGGCGCGCATCTCGTCGGGGTCGTACTGGGCGCCCATCGTGGCGTTCCAGGCGGTCTCGGGGATCGTCATGCCGAACACGTAGGCGGTCAGCGTGGCGTTGGCGAAGTCGATGGCCGGCCCGGTGAACCCGGCCGCCTTGAACATCTTGCGCATGCGGTCGGCGACCTCCATCGCGTGCGGGCCGAGCGCGGGCAGGCGGCCGATGAGGTCGGCCGACCACGGGTGGCGCAGGACCACCTGGCGCATGCCGTGGGCCAGGGCCGAGGCGGAGTCGCGCCAGCCCACCCGGTCGGGATCGGGGACGGTCATCTCACCCCACACCTCGTCGTAGGCCAGCTCCAGCAGCTCGTCCTTGGTGGCGACGTACCAGTAGAGGCTGGTGGCGCCGGCGCTGAGCTTGGCGCCGAGCTTGCGCATGCTCAGCCCGCTGAGCCCCTCCTGGTCGAGCATCTCCACGGCGGCTCTGACGATCTCCTCCCGGCTGCGACCGGGAGTGGTCGCCTTGCGCGGCTCGCGGAGCCATACGGAGGTGAACTGCTTGCCGGTCATGCGCCCATGATAAAAGCACTCGCACACTGTACGAGGTTTGTCGTACGGTGTGCGAGTGAACTCGAACGCTGTACGAGACCCCCGTCGATGGTGGACTCTCGTCGTCCTGTGCCTCTCGCTGCTGGTGCTGACCGTGGACGGCACCGTGCTCAACCTGGCGATCCCGTCGCTGATCGAGGAGCTCGGCGCCACGTACTCCGACATCCAGTGGATTCTGGATGCCTACGTGCTCGTCTTCGCGGGCCTGCTGCTGACCGCGGGCAGCCTGTCCGACCGGTACGGGCGCAGAAGGTTCCTGGTCATCGGCCTGGCCTTCTTCGGCGGGGCGTCGCTGCTCGCGGTGCTGGCCAGCGAGCCGTGGCAGGTGATCGGCGCGCGGGCCCTGATGGGCGTCGGCGGATCGATCCTGATGCCCTCGACGCTGTCCATCCTCATGACCGTCTTCGCCGAGGACGAGCGGCGCAAGGCCATGGCCATCTGGGGCAGCGTCGCCATGCTCGGCGTGATCGCGGGGCCGACGCTGGGCGGCTTCATGCTGGAGCACTACTGGTGGGGCTCGGTCTTCCTGCTGAACATCCCGATCGCGGCGGTGGCCATCATCGCCGCCTACGTCCTGATGCCGGAGACCCGCAGCGGCGGGCGGAAGATCGATCCGGTCGGTGTGGTGCTGTCGATCGCCGGCCTGACCGCGGGCGTCTACGTCATCATCGAACGCGAGTGGAACCCGCTGATCATCGCCCTCGCCGTGGTCGCCCTGGCCGCCTTCGTGTTCTGGGAGCGCCGCTCCGAGCACCCGATGTTGCCGCTGGCGCTGTTCAGGAACCGCAACTTCGGCGGCGCCTCCTTCTCGATCCTGCTCATGTCGTTCGGCGCCGGCGCGGTCATGCTGATGCTGACGCAGTACCTGCAGTTCGTGCTGGGCTACGGCGAACTGCGGGCCGGGCTCGCGATGCTGCCGCAGGCCGCCGCCGCGGTGCTGTTCAACGGGATCGGCGCGGGGCTCGGGAAGAAGGTGAGCAACCGGATGCTGGTCTCGGGCGGTCTGCTCGTCATGGCCGCCGGCTTCGTGGTGATGGCGAGCACCACCGGCTACCTGCCGCTGATGTGCGCCCTCGTGCTGATGGGCGCGGGTGGAGGGCTGGCCGGGCCGTCGGCGTACGCGTCGCTGATGGGGGCGATCCCGCTGGAGCACGCCGGTGTCGGATCGGCGCTCAACGACACCGTCCAGCAGGTGGGCCTCGCCCTGAGCATCGCCGTCCTGGGCAGCGTGCTGGCCGGGGTGTTCACCTCGTCCATGCCCGACGGCGTGCCCGCGGCGGCTCGAGAGTCGATCGGCGAGGCGTTCAGGCTCGGCATGGTGGAGCCCGCCAGGGAGGCGTTCACCACCGCGATGCACGTCGGGTCGTGGGTGGGGGCCGGGTTCACCGTGGCCGCCGCGCTGCTCGCGTTCACGGTCTTGCGGCCCGCCGCCGGCCCGGCCTCCGACGCCGTCGAGGCACGCGAGCCCGCCGCCGAAGGGGTCTAGCGGAAACGCGACTCCCCGGCGATTTTCGGACAGAAGAGACAGGCCCGCTGGATGTCAGGGCCTGGCCTTCGGTGGCGCCGCGGCAGGAATTTCTTCGGCCCCGCCAAAGGAGAAAATCGGACAATATGTACGAACTCAACGCAATGA
The DNA here is from genome assembly GCF_052245635.1 of Nonomuraea sp. KM88. Lineage (NCBI taxonomy): Bacteria > Bacillati > Actinomycetota > Actinomycetes > Streptosporangiales > Streptosporangiaceae > Nonomuraea > Nonomuraea sp. KM88. The sequence goes on from NZ_JBQQCC010000001.1 coordinate 9,241, forward strand.
TGCCTTTACATGCGGTTGACTATCATGACTAAACGGGAATACTGGTTTACCCGTTGACCGTCGTTCGACTGAGACCGAGGGTGCCATGTCGCTTGGCCTCGCCCTACCCCAGGCAGAGCCGCACCAGGCACGCAGTCGTGCCGACGTCGCGGAGAGGCGGGGTCCACACCGACATGGTCCATGCCGGACGTCGTGCTGATTCCGCCACGCGCCGCTAGCAGATTCTTCGGCGGTTGACATTTTCCGCCGGCTCTCCTCGACCTCAGGACTTGTCATGCCGCCAGACTCCTTCAGCGTCCCGATAACGCTCATCGCCCTTGGCCTCCTCATCGCCCTCGTGGGCGTCGTGCTCCTCCACCTGCGCGTACGCCGCGATCTCGCCCAGGCCCGCGGGCAGCTCGGTCAGGCCCGGCAGGAACACCGGCACCGGACGCACGAGACCAGCGCCGGCCAGCAGCGGCTGGCCCGGGCGGAGCGCCAGATCCAGGAGAGCGCGGAGCAGCTGCGCGAGGCGCGCGCGCAGCACGAACTCGTGCGCGCCGAGACCGAGCACCTGATCACGAGGCGGATTCCCGCCCTGCTGTCCCACCTGCGTACCCCCCACGTGGTCGTGCCCGGCGTGCAGGAGCCGGCACTCGCCGGCACCGACGTCGACAGGCAGCACAGCGCCCTGCTCGACGCGTTCGCCCGCGGCCTCAGAGAGGAAGGCGAGCGCATCGACGAAGCGGCCCAGGCGGTCATCAGAGGCGCGATGTCCCGCGTGCAGACCCAGGCGCTGCGCGGCCAGGACCTGCTCGCCGGCGTGCAACAGCGCTACAGCGGCGACGAGCACACCGCACTCCTGCGCGAGGTGCTGGGACTGGACATGTTCAACGAACTGATCATCCGTCGCGTGCAGGTGACCGGCATCGCGTGCGGCGCCACGCCCGGCCTGTCGCGTGACGACACGTATCTGGTGGACCTGGTGGTGGGCGCCATCTCCCGGGTGGAGAACTTCGAGCAGCGCATCGAAGGCCCGGCCAACCACCTGCGCCGCCGGATCGGGGTCGCCGCCCGCGCCGCGGAGTCGATCCTGTTCATCACCGCCGAGCTGCTGGCCAACGCGGTCCACCACTCCTACGGCACGCTCAAGGTGACCATCGCCGTGCACGAGACCAACAGCGGCGCCGCCATCGTCATCGACGACGCCGGTGTCGGCCTCAACGAGGAGCAGTACGCCCGCGCCACCCGCCTGCTGAGCGGCACCCAGCCGATCCGCCTGGTCGACCTCGGCAACCCTCCCCGAACCGGCTGGGCCGCCATCGGCCGCCAGGCCGCGCACTACGGCCTGCAGGTCACGGTCAAGAAGAGCGCCTTCGGCGGCGTACAGGCCGTGCTGACCGTCCCCGCCGCCCTGCTGGTGGAGATGCCGGAGAACACCCGGCCGTCGGTGCTGGCGCCCGAGCCGGTCCGCGCGTCGGTCCCGGCCGGCCAGCATGAGCCCCTGCCGGCGGCGTCGCGGCTGGAACCGGTCGGCTCCCCCGCGGGAACCGACTTCGTGACCGCGCCGCAACAACGGTCGGCGGAGGACCTGGCGCCGCTCCCGCAGCGCCGCCGCCAGCCGCCGCACGCCACGTCCGGCTCCGGGCGCGGTGGAGGCGGCTCCCAGGGCCATGAAAGCCGCACGCTCACCACCCCGGAGGAAGCCCAGAAGCGGTGGGGAGACTTCCAGATCGGAGCCGAAGCGGGCCGCCGTGAGGCGTATCCGACCGAGCCGCACGACGCCACCGAAGGGAATTGACCGTTCCATGGACGCTCACAGCGCTTCAAGCCGTGTTCCGACCAAGGGTCGCGCGTTGTCCCTCGACGTGTCCTGGGTCCTGTCACCTCTCCTGGCACTGCCCGGAGTCACGCGAGGTGTGGTGCTGAGCCGTGACGGGCTGATCCTCGGCGGCTCGGCCGATGTGACGACCGAGAGCGGCGAGCGCGCCGCCGCCATGACGAGCTCCGTCCTGGGGGCCGCCCGCGCCCTGTGCGAGGGCCTCAGCGGCGGCACCGACGAGGGGGTGGAGGACATCGTCATCTCCGCCGGCAGCGGCTACTACTACATCGCCCCGGCCGGCGACCGCGCCGCCATCGTGGTCGCCGCCACCGGAGCGGTCAACATCGGCGCGCTGGCCTACGAGGTGCAACTGCAGGTGCAGAAGCTGATCAAGGCCCTCGACGAAGCCAGCGCGGCCAGGGTGCCGGGCGTCCGGACGTGACCTCCGGACGGCAAAGGCGGCGGGTCGTCCCGGACTACATGGCCGCCGCGAGGCTGACCGTGCCCGAACACATCGATGTCGAGCGCACGACCCTGGTCTACATCGCACCCGACGCCGCCACCAACGGGCTGGACCCACCCGGGTCCCATCTGCTGGCCCTGCTGCAGGACGGGCCGCTGTCGGTGTACGAGTGCGCCGCGCACCTCGGCCTCCCGTACTGCGTGGTGCGGTTGCTGGTCGCCGGACTGGTCGGCAGCGGAACGCTGCTGGCCCGCAATCCGCCGGTGGCCACCAGCCTGCCCGACATCGAGATCTTGGAGTTGGTACTCAGTGGCCTCCGCGCTCTCTGACAGCCGTGTCAGTGCCGAGCACATCCCGGTCAAGCTGGTCATCGCAGGGCCGTTCGGCGTGGGCAAGACGACCATCGTCAGCGCGCTCTCGGAGATCAAACCCCTCAACACGGAGGAGGTGCTCACCCAGGCGGGCACGCTGGTGGACGACCTCACCGGCGTGAACGAGAAGACCACCACGACCACCGCGATCGACTTTGGGCGCCTCACCCTGCCCGGGGCCGTGCTCTACCTGTTCGGGGCGCCGGGACAGACCCGCTTCCAGGTCCTGTGGGACGAGCTCGTACGCGGCGCGCTCGGGGTCCTGGTGCTGGCGGACACCCGCCGGATCGACGAGAGCTTCGCCGTTCTCGACCTGGTGGAGAGCGCGGGCATCCGTTACGCGGTGGCCGTCAACCATTTCCCCGACTCGCCGGACTACCCGTTGGAGTCCGTGCGCAAGGCGCTCGACCTGGACCCGCGCACGCCGCTGATGGTGTGCGACGCCCGCGACCCCGCCTCCGCCCGTGCCTCGCTGATCGCACTGGTGGAGCACGTCAGAGAGCTGGTGTTGTCATGACCCTGCGCTACATGCCCGACGCCGGGCGCCTGTACGGGCCCGAGTACGCCAGAGACCCGCAGGCGATCTACGCCCAGCTGCGCGTGCGGCACGGCGCGGTCGCGCCCGTGGAGATAGCCCCGAGCATCGAGGCCCACCTGGTGATCGGTTACCGGGCCGCCCTGGACGTGCTCACCAACGTCGGCGGCGTTTGGAGCAAGAACTCCAGCGCCTGGCAGGAACGGCTCCCCGACACCCCGGAGGCCGCGGGGGCGATCGCCATGCTCGGCCGCCGGCCGAACGCGCTGTTCTCCGACGGCGCCGAGCACGCCCGCTACCGGAAGGTCATCTCCGACTGCTTCGAGCAGATCCAGCCGCACAAGCTGCGCCAGATGGTGAGCGAGGTGTCGGACTCGCTCATCAGCCAGTTCGCCGCGAAGGGCGAGGCCGACCTGGTCGCCGACTTCGCCCGGCTCATCCCGGTCCGCATCTTCAACCGGCTCTTCGGGCGGCCGGACGCGGACAGCGCCGGTCTGACCCAGGCCCTGTCGGACATGATGGAGGCCGACGGCGAGACGGGCGCGCGGGGCAGCGACGCGTTCGGCCGCTACATCGGCGAGCTGATCCAGACCAAGCACGCCCAGCGGGGCGAGGACCTGACCTCCTGGCTCATCGACCATCCGGCCGCGCTGCAGCCCGAGGAGCTGGGGGAGACCCTCGTGCTGGTGATGGCCGCCGCCTACGAGCCCACGGCCAATCTGATCTCCAACACGATCTCCCGGATGGTCAGCGACGACCGCTACTTCAGCTCGCTCACCAACGGCGCGCTCAGCACGTACGACGCCCTCATGGAGGCCCTGCGCGCCGAGCCCGCGATGTCGAACTACGGCCCGTACTTCGTGCGCCAGCCCGTGCACTTCCACGGCACCTGGATCCAGCCGGCCGAACTGGTCCTCGTCTCCTACGCCGCGGCCAACACCGAGCCCACCAACGTTCCCGAGGAGCTGCGCTCCGACGGCGGCGCGTACCTGGGCTTCGGCGCCGGGGCGCACCGCTGCCCGGCCAGCGACCCGGCCGTGCTCATCGCCATGACCGCGATCGAACGCCTGACCTCTCACCTGTGCGACCTCGAACTGACCGTGCCCCGCGAGGAGCTGCCGTGGCGCCCCGGCCCGTTCCATCGCGCGCTGGCGCACCTGCCGGTGAGCTTCACCCCGATCCGCCCCGACCAACCAGGAGATTCTCCGTGGGCAATGCAGCCCCTGTCGTCCTCGACCCCTTCGGCACCGACCTCTCCGGCGAGGTCCGTCGACTACGTGACCTCGGCCCCCTGGTCCTCGTAGAGCTCACCGGAGGCATCCCTGCCTGGGCGGTCACCCGGCACGACCTGCTCAAGCAGCTGATCCTCGATCCGCTGGTGAGCAAGGACAAGCGGCACTGGCGGTTGCTGCCCCAGGCGATGGAAGAGCCCGGCTGGAGGTGGATCATGACCTGGATCGGCGTGTCGAACATGCTCAGCGCCTATGGCGAGGAGCACCGGCGGCTGCGCAAGCTGATCGCCCCGAGCTTCACCGCGCGCCGTACCAAGGCCATGCAGCCGATCGTCGATGGCCTCGTCGCGGAGCTGCTGGACGCCATGGCCGCGCAGCCGCCGGGCCGCCCCGTCGACCTCCGCAGCGCCTACGCCCACCCGCTGCCGATGCGGGTGATCTGTGAGCTGTTCGGCGTCCCCGCGCACATGCGGGCGGAAATGGCCCAGATCATGGAAGCCATCATGGACACCACCCTCACGCCGGAGCAGGCGGAGGCCACGGCCGTCCAGATCGGCACCGTGCTCCCCGGCCTGGTCGCCTACAAGCGGGAGCACCCGGGCGACGACCTGACCACCGAGCTGATCAACGTTCGTGACAGCGGCGACTCGCTCAGCGACGACGAGTTGCGCGACACCCTGCTGCTCCTCATCGCGGCCGGGCACGAGACCACCGTCAACCTGATCGGCAACGCGGTGCACGCCCTGCTCACCCATCCGGACCACCTCAGGCGGGTCCTGTCGGGAGAGATCTCCTGGGAGGCGGTGATCGAGGAGACGCTGCGCTGGTCGCCGTCGATCGCCAACCTGCCGCTGCGGTTCGCCATCGAGCCGATCGAGATCGGCGGGGTACGGATCGAGGCGGGCGACGCGATCATCACCAGCTACATGGCGGCCGGGCACGACCCCGACCAGCACGGCCCGGACGCCGACCGGTTCGACCCGACCAAGGACCACGGTGAGCACCTGGCGTTCGGCATCGGCGTGCACCGCTGCATCGGGGCGCCGCTCGCCCGCCAGGAGGCGCTCGCCGCCCTGCCCGCGCTGTTCGCCCGGTTCCCGGACCTCCGCCTGGCCGTGCACGAGAGCGAGGTGCCCCACGTCCCGTCCTTCATCGCGCACGGCTGGGGCAGCCTGCCGCTCCTGCTGGGCCGCTGACGCGCGCGGAGGCAGGGGCCGGCCCGCTCCTGCCTCCATCACCTGCCCGCGGTTGCACTGTGTAACTCGATTCACTCCTACGCCGACACTCTGGAGATAGGAGGATGAGGGCGAAAAAGGAATACTCGGGAGCATGTCGGAGCTTCTCGCGCGCCATCGGGCAGTGATGCCTGCCTGGCTGGCGCTCAACTACACCGAGCCCATCGAGATCGTCAGCGGCAAGGGCAACCGCGTCATCGACGGCGACGGCAAGAGCTATCTCGACTTCTTCGCCGGCATCCTGACCAACATGATCGGGTACGACGTGCCCGAAGTGCGCGAAGCCGTCGAACGCCAGCTCGCCACGGGCGTGGTGCACACCAGCACCGCCTACCTGCTGCGCGGCCAGGTCGAGCTGGCCGAGAAGATCGCGCGGCTCTCCGGCATTCCCGACGCCAAGGTCTTCTTCACCAACTCCGGCACCGAGGCCAACGAGACCGCCCTCCTGCTGGCCACGTACGCGCGCAAGAGTGACCAGGTGTTCGCGATGCGCCAGAGCTACCACGGGCGCAGCTTCGGCGCGATCAGCGTCACCGCCAACCGGGCGTGGAAGAACAACTCGCTCTCCCCGCTCAACGTGCACTTCCTGCACGGCACCGACCGGCACCTCACCCAGTTCGCGGGCCTGTCGGACGCCGACTACGTCAAGGCGTGCGTCGACGACCTGCGCCACGTGCTGGCCACCTCCGTCTCCACCGACGTGGCCGCGCTGATCGCCGAGCCGATCCAGGGCGTGGGCGGGTTCACGATGGCCCCGGACGGGCTGTTCGCCGCGTACAAGGAGGTGCTCGACGAGCAGGGCATCCTGTTCGTCTCGGACGAGGTGCAGACCGGGTGGGGCCGCACCGGCAGCGCGTTCTTCGGCATCCAGAACCACGGCGTCACCCCCGACATGCTCACGTTCGCCAAGGGGCTGGGCAACGGCTTCGCCGTCGGCGGCGTCGTGGCGCGCGGCGACCTGATGGACGCTCCGCACGCGGTCGGCCTGTCGACGTTCGGCGGCAACCCGATCTCCATGGCCGCCGCCAACGCCACTCTCGACTTCGTGCTCGACCACGACCTGCAGGCCAACGCGGCGCGTACCGGCGCCATCATCATCAAGGGCCTCAAGGAGGCGGCCGAGCGGCTGCCCGTGGTCAAGGAGGTGCGGGGCAAGGGCCTGATGTTCGCCGTCGAGCTCGAAAGCCCCGCGCAGGCGTCGCGCTTCATGGAGGAGACCAAGAAGGCGGGCCTGCTGGCGGGCAAGGGCGGTTTGTACGGCAACGCCATCCGCATGGCGCCGCCCCTCACCCTCACGGTGGACGAGGCCGTCGAAGGGCTCGGCATCATCGTCACCGCACTGGAAACCATCAACGCGGAGGCAGCAGCTCAGTGAAGTCGGTCAAGCACTGGATCAACGGGGCGCTCGCGGACGGCGACGACCGTACCGCCGAGCTCTTCGACCCCGCCACCGGCGAGGTCAGCGGGCACGTGGCGCTGGCGTCGGCGGCCGACGTGGACACGGCCGTGGCGGCCGCCACGGCCGCGTTCCCCGCCTGGCGGGACGCGTCCCTGATGAAGCGGTCGCAGGTGTTGTTCCGCTTCCGCGAGCTCATGTACGCCCACCGCGACGAGCTGGCGGCGCTGATCTCGTCCGAGCACGGCAAGGTGCACTCCGACGCGCTCGGCGAGGTGGCGAGGGGCCTGGAGGTCGTGGAGTTCGCCTGCGGCATCCCGCACCTGCTCAAGGGCGGCTTCTCCGAGGGCGTCTCGACCCGGGTCGACTCCTACTCGATCCGCCAGCCGCTGGGCGTGGTGGCCGGGATCACGCCGTTCAACTTCCCCGCCATGGTGCCGATGTGGATGTACCCGATCGCGATCGCGTGCGGGAACACGTTCGTGCTCAAGCCGTCGGAGAAGGACCCCTCGGCGTCGCTGCTGATGGCCCGGCTCTGGCAGGAGGCGGGGCTGCCCGACGGCGCGTTCAACGTCGTGCAGGGCGACAAGGTCGCCGTGGACCGCCTGCTGGAGCACCCCGGCGTGCGCGGCGTCTCCTTCGTCGGCTCCACCCCGATCGCGCGCCACGTCTACGAGACGGGCACCGCGCACGGCAAGCGGGTGCAGGCGCTCGGCGGCGCCAAGAACCACATGCTCGTGCTCCCCGACGCCGACCTCGACCTGGTGGCCGACTCGGCGGTGTCGGCCGGGTTCGGCTCGGCGGGGGAACGCTGCATGGCGATCTCGGTCGTGCTGGCGGTCGACCCGGTCGGCGACGAGCTGGTGGAGAAGATCGTCGAACGGGTCGGCCGGCTGGTGATCGGCCCAGGCGACGACCCGAGGTCGCAGATGGGGCCGCTGGTCACCGAGGCGCACCGCGACAAGGTCGCCTCCTACCTCGACCTGGGGGTCGAGGAGGGCGCCAAGCTGGTCGTCGACGGCCGCGAGACGGCGGTGCTCGGCGGCGGCAAGGCCGCTGAGACACCCGGCTTCTGGCTCGGCCCGACGGTGCTCGACCACGTGCCTCCTGGCTCGCGTACGCACCACGACGAGATCTTCGGCCCGGTGTTGTCGATCGTGCGCGTCGGCTCGTACGAGGAGGGCCTGGAGCTGATCAACGGCGGCGAGTACGGCAACGGCACCGCGATCTTCACCAACGACGGCGGCGCCGCCCGGCGTTTCCAGAACGAGGTCGAGGTCGGCATGGTCGGCATCAACGTGCCCATCCCGGTGCCGATGGCCTTCTACAGCTTCGGCGGCTGGAAGTCCTCGCTGTTCGGCGACACGCACGTGCACGGCACCGAGGGCGTGCACTTCTACACCCGCGGCAAGGTCGTCACGTCCCGCTGGCTCGACCCGTCGCACGGCGGCGTGAACCTGGGCTTCCCCACGAACGGGTAACCCGCGATTCCGGACGGGAGGGATGCGCGTCCCTCCCGTCCCGCTCCCCGGTAAGCTCCCAGCAGACGGACAAGGGGGGACATCGTGGATCGTCGTCGCACTTATGCCTTGGCGATCGCCGCATCGGCGCTGGTCGTCGGCATGGGAGCGGCGAGGCCCACACCGGCGCCGAGCTCCTCGACGAGTCCGACCGCCAGCCCCACTGCCAGCCCGACGGCGACGCAGAGCGACGGCACGCTGCAGATCCTCACCTACCGGGGCTACGCCGAGTACGGCGGCACCAGCCCCAAGGTCAACTGGACGGGCGCGTTCGAGAAGGAGACCGGCTGCCGGATCGCCAAGCTCGACACCGTGCAGACCTCCGAGGAGATGGCCGAGAAGGTCACCCAGCGGCCCTACGACGTGATCTCCGCCGGGCCGGTGCTGGCGGCCGACCTGATCGCGAAGAAGCAGGTGCAGGCCGTCGATCCGGCCAAGGTCGCCGGGTACGACGACATCGACGAGCGCTTCCGCGACATGTCCACCGTGTCGGGCAAGGTCTACGGTGTGCCCTACCTGTGGGGATACCACGAGTTCATCTACGACTCGGGCCGGGTCGAGGGCGGCGACCTCGGGCAGGTGTTCGCCTCCGAGCGGGTCGCGCTCAGGGACACCCCGCTGACGATCGCCGACGCGGCCATGGCCGGTGACACGGCGGATGAGCCGTACGAGCTGACCGAGAAGCAGCTCGACGCGACGATGACGATGCTGGAACGCAACAAGGACCGGGTCTACTGGCGTAACCCGATCGACCTGGTCAAGGGGTTCGCCACCGGGTCCCTCGACTACGCCCAGGCCACCCCCTACTACCGGATGTTGCTGCAGAAGGCGGGAAAGCCGATCAAGGCCGTGCACACCCGCGAGACCACCGGATGGGTCGATTCCTGGATGCTCGGTGCGAACGTGCCCGACACCACCTGCGCCTACCGGTGGCTCAACTGGGTGACCGCGCCCGACGCGCAGCGCGACGCCGCCGCGTGGGTGGGGCTGGCGCCGGCCAACGACAAGGCGTGCAAGGGGCGGGCCAGGCAGATGTGCGAGGCCTACGGCGCCGGCGAGGACAAGAAGCTCGACCGCATCGCCTTCGCGGTACGGCCGCCGGCTTGCGGGGAATGTACGGACTATGACGCCTGGACCGAACGGTGGCGCGAGCTGGCCGAGTGAGGAGCGCAGGCGCCGGACCTGACCTGCCGTGCCGCGGGCGCGCCCCCTCCCCCGCTGGGCGTGACCTGCAGAGACGCCCTGGGCCTTCCCCCTCTGTCCCGGGGCGTCTCGCTGCCCGGCGACTGTTCAGGGGGACGGGAAGGCCACGACGGTGGCCGCGGGCGCGGGCAGGAGCGCTTCGGCGCAGTCGCCGCAGGCCAGGACGGGAGCGTCGTCGGGCAGCCGGCCGACCCTCATGCGCGGCCGAGGCCAGCGTTTGTGGCAGACGACGCAGGCGTCGCCGTCACGCTGAGCCCAGGTCAGTCCCTCAGGGTCGAATGTCACCATGCTCCGTGCCGCCGTTTTGGTGGAACCCCAGTTCATTACGCTTCCCGCAGCCATCGCCCATCCGTATACCGGAACCGTTATAACCCTGACCGCGGCTGTGATCGTCTAGCGGAGCGTCAAGTCAGAGTGATTTCTCTACCCGGTTGACGGCCGTTACACCAACAAATCGGGCATCCAGGAGCAAGCCGGATGCCCGATTCGGAAGGATTTGTTCTAAAGTTCGGCGATCGCCTTCTCCAGGATGCCGAGCCCCTCCTCGAGCAGGTGCTCGGGAATGACCAGCGGCGGCAGGAAGCGCAGCACGTTGCCGTACGTGCCCGCCGTGAGCACCAGCAGGCCCTCGGCGTGGCAGCGCCGGACGATCCCCTGGACGGCGGCCGGGTTCGGCTCCTTGGTGCCCGGCTCGACCAGCTCGATGGCGATCATCGCGCCTCGTCCGCGCACGTCGCCGATCACGTCGAAGCGCTCCTGGAGCGCCCTGAGCCGGGGCAGCATGATGTCGCCGATGCGGCGGGCCCTGGCGACCAGATCCTCCTCCTCGATGGTTTCCAGGACGCCCAGGGTGGCCTCGCAGGCGAGCGGGTTGCCGCCGTACGTGCCGCCGAGCCCGCCGGCGTGCACCTTGTCCATGATCTCCGCGCGCCCGGTCACGCCCGCCAGCGGCAGGCCGCCCGCGATGCCCTTGGCGGTGGTGATGATGTCGGGCACGATGCCCTCGTCCTCGCACGCGAACAGCGTGCCGGTGCGCGCGAACCCGGTCTGCACCTCGTCGGCCACGAACAGGATGCCGTTGGCCTTGCAGAACTCCGCGATGCGCGGCAGGAAACCCCTGGCGGGAACGATGAAGCCGCCCTCGCCCGCGATCGGCTCGATCACCACGGCGGCCACGTTGCCCGGGCCGACCTGCTTGGTGATCATGTCGATGGCCTGCTCGGCGGCCTCCTCGGCGCAGCTGTCCGGCCCGGACGGCCAGCGGAACGGGTACGCCAGCGGCACCCGGTAGACCTCAGGCGCGAACGGGCCGAACCCCTCCTTGTACGGCATGTTCTTGGCCGTCAGCGTCATCGTGAGCAGCGTGCGGCCGTGGTAACCGTGGTCGAACACCACGACGGCCGGTCTGCCGGTGGCGTGCCGGGCGATCTTGACGGCGTTCTCGACGGCCTCGGCGCCGGAGCTCACCAGCACGGTGCGCTTGTCGTGGTCGCCGGGGGTCAGCTCGTTGAGCTTCTCGCACACCCGCACGTACGACTCGTACGGGGTGACCATGAAACAGGTGTGGGTGAAGTCGGCGACCTGCCGCTGGACGCGTTCGACGACCTTGGGCGCGGCGTTGCCCACGCTGGTCACGGCGATGCCGGAGCCGAAGTCGATCAGCGAGTTCCCGTCGGCGTCCTGGAGCACGCCGCCGCCCGCGCGAGTGACGAAGACGGGCAGCGTCGTGCCGATGCCGGGCGGGACCGCGGCCTGCTTGCGGGCCAGCAACTCCTGCGACTTGGGGCCTGGGATCGCGGTCACGACGCGTCGCTCCTGGGGAATGCTCATGCCCCGACGCTACGGCGGCCTCTCACCTGCGCCGATATGTCGATATGTCAAACTGAAGGCGGTCGTATTCGCCAGAATGGACAAAAGCAACATGCCGCCTTCACTGCGGACCGTGGTGCGCCGCATGCACCTCCGGCCCCTCGCCGGCGCCACCCGCCCGCCCTCCGGCCGCGCACCCTCCGGCCGGCCGTCCTCCGGGCGGTCCGGCGCGGGTGCGCTGGACGTGCCGGTGCGGTGGGTGGCGGTCAGCGAGCTTGCGGACCCGACTCCGTACCTGGAGGGCGGGGAACTGCTGCTCACGACGGGGATGCGGATGGCGGGCGACCTATCCGGATATGTTGCCCGACTGGTCGCTCGGGGCGTGGCCGGCCTCGGCTTCGGCGTCGGGGTCTCGCACGAGGAGGTGCCCGCCGCCCTGATCGCCGCCGCGGAGGAGCACGGGCTGCCCCTGCTGGAGGTGCCGCGCGAGACCCCGTTCATCGCCGTCGGCAAGGCCGTCAGCGAGCTGCTGGCCGCCGAGCAGTACGAGGAGATCACCCGCGCCTTCGACGCCCAGGGACGGCTCACGCGGGCCGCGGTGCAACCGGAGGGCATGCACGCGGTCATCGACCGGCTCGCCAGGGAGGTCGGCGGCTGGGCCGCGCTGCTGGACGAGTCGGGCGAGGTACGGCACGCCACGCGCGGTGCCAGGACGGGCGCGGTGAGCGCCGAGCTCGGCCGCCTCCGCGGCACCCGCCACCAGGAGCCGTCCGCCACCCTCCAGCCGCCCGCCGGGTTTCCCGCCAGCCTGGCTCTGTCGGGGCCGGGCGAACACATCGTGGTGCAGCCGGTGGGCGGCGGGGTGCGGCCGCGCGGGTTCCTCGCCGTGGGGGCGGAGGGGGCGTACTCGCCCATCACCCACACGGTGATCAACGCGGCGGGCTCCCTGCTCACGCTGGCCATGGAGCAGGGCAGGTCCCAGCTGGAGGCCGAGCGCCGGGTGCACGCCGCGGTGCTGCGGTTGCTGCTGGAGGGCGCCAAGCAACAGGCGCGTGTGGTGGTGGAGCCGCTCGGCCGTCGGTTGCCAGAGGAGCCGCTGGTGGTGCTCGCGACGGGTCCCGAGGCTCTGGACGTGCTGGAGACGCACGCCTTCGCGGTCCTGCACGACGGCACGGACACGGGGGAGGGGGTGCGACGGCCAGGCGGGAGCCGCTCCCAGGCCCGGTCGGCACGCACCCGGGCGAAGGGGCAGATGGCCATCGCGCTGGTAGCGGCCGGAGGTGCGGACAGCGGTGTGGCCGGCGGTGCAGACGGCGGTGTGGACGGCCGGGCGGAAGGTTCGGCGGAGGGTCCGGGCGGTTCGGCGGGGGACGTCGCGGTGCGCACGGCGGAGAGGGTGGCCATGGAGGCCGACGTGCCCGTGGGGGTCAGCCTGCCTTGCGGTGATGACCCGGCGGCCCTGCGAAGCGCGCTCGACCAGGCGAGACGGGCTCTTGAGGCGGCCGAGGCAGGCTCAGGACCCGTCAGCGCCGGTAGGACCGGCGGCGGGGGTGGTTCGGAGGCCGGCGAAGGGGGCCGGGGACCGGGGACAGGGAGGGGGCGGGTGGTGCGGTTCGCGGAGCTGGCCGGGCAGGGCGTGCTCGGGCTGCTCGACCAGGCGGACGCCCAGGCGTTCTCCGCCGCGCTGCTGGCTCCGCTCGCCGGCTACGGCTCCCGGGCCGGCCTCGTCGAGTCCCTGCGCGCGTACCTGGAGAACAACGGCCACTGGGACGCGGCGGCGCAGCGGCTCGGCGTGCACCGGCACACGCTGCGCTACCGCATGAAACGCGTGGCCGAGCTGCTCGGCCGCGACCTCGACGATCCGGGCGTCCGCGCCGAGCTGTGGTTCGCGCTCGAAGCGGCCCGCCGTTGAGCCGGCGCCGGAGCCCGGCCGCCGTTGGGTGCTGGCGGCGGGGCCGGGCCGGTCAGGCCTGCTTGTCGACCTGGTAACAGCAGATGGTGGCCATGGTGACCGCCTCGAACGTGCGCCCGTCGCGCAGATGTCCGGCGCGCTCCAGGCTGATCGCCCCCTGGGCCGCCGCCCACAGCGCGTCCGCGATCTTGCGGGGCTGGGTCGGGACGAGGTAGCCGGCGGAGATGCAGTCGGCGATCACGCGGTCGAGGATGTTGAGTGCGGCGCGGGCGAGGGTCCTCGCGCGCTCGCTCGGTTCGAAGCCGGGGATCGCCCGCTCGAACATCAGGCTGTAGTAGCCGGGCTCGGACAGGCACGCCTGACGGTAGGCGGGCCCGAGAGCGGTCAGGTGCTCGAACGGGCTGCGTCGCTGCGGCACCGACTCCAGGTAGCGGCGGAAGCGCTCGAACCCCTCCAGATAGAGCGCCTCCGCCAGGCCCTCCCGGTTGCCGAACATCGTGTAGATGACGGTCGTCGTGCACCCTGCCTCCGCGGCGATCCTGCGCATGGTGAGGCTGTCGGGGCCATCGGTCTCGAGCAGGTTGACGGCCACGTCGAGGAGGTGGGAGCGGAGTTCGTCGTGGCTGGCGCGCTCGCCCTTGAGGTAAGCACCCTGGAGCCCCAACGGCGCCGAGGTCATGAGACCTCCTCAGCGGCCAAGGAGCTATGCGTCCTTGTGACCTCACGGTGTTCGGTCACGGGGCCCACGCCTTTCTGATCGGGGGCCCACCACGCTGTAGACCCGCATCCGATGACTTAGCCAGAGCGACGATTGCTCAAACCACTCCGCATGGTAAACATCCCGAATTGGGTCTAGTTCCGTTACATCATGGGTATACAACAGAGCTTGTACTTAACGGTGGGGTCCCGCGAGAGTCTTGTGCACCGTGGTGTAATCCCCGAACGTCCGCTTCGCATAACGTCTGAACTATGGACGTGCGTACCTTCTGGCTGGCCGGCCGCCCAGCGACCGGGGACTCCGAGCTCACTGTCACCAACCCCCACGACGGCCGCGAGGTCGGCAGGCATTCCGTGCCCACGGACGCGCAGGTCGAGGAGGCCGTCGCCGCGGCGCACGCGGTCGCGGACCAGGCCGCCGCGCTGCCCGTGCACGTGCGGGCCGAGGCGCTGGCCCACGTCTCGCGGCGCATCGAGGAGCGGGCCGACGAGATCGCCCGCCTGATCACCGCCGAGAACGGCAAGCCGATCTTCTGGGCGCGCGGCGAGGTCACGAGGGCCGTCGCCACGTTCCGCTTCGCCGCCGAGGAGACCCGCCGCTGGTCCGGCGAGGCGCAACGGCTCGACACCGAGCCGGCCGCGGCCGGGCGCCTGGCGTACGTGTCGCGGGTCCCGTACGGGCCCGTGCTGGCGATCACCCCGTTCAACTTCCCGCTGAACCTCGTCGCGCACAAGGTCGCCCCGGCCGTCGCCGTCGGCGCCCCCGTCATCGTCAAGCCCGCGCCCGCCACGCCGCTGTCATCGCTGTTGCTGGGCGAGATCCTGGCCGAGACCGACCTGCCCGCGGGCATGTTCTCGGTGCTGCCGGTCCCGAACGAGCGCGCCGCCGGCCTGGTGCAGGACGCGCGGCTGCCCGTGGTGTCGTTCACCGGCTCGGCGCCCGTCGGGTACGCCATCGCCGACCAGGTGCCGCGCAAGCACGTCACGCTGGAACTGGGCGGCAACGCGGCGGCCGTCGTGCTGGCCGACGCCGACCTCGACTGGGCGGCGCGGCGCATCGCCCTCTACTCCAACTACCAGGGCGGTCAGAGCTGCATCGCCGTGCAGCGGGTGATCGTGGAGCAGCCGGTGTACGACGCGTTCGTGGAGCGCCTGGTCCCGGCGGTCAAGGGGCTCGTCACCGGCGACCCCGCGGACGAGAAGACCCAGGTGGGCCCGCTCGTCTCCGAGGCCGCCGCCGAGCGCGTGGAGCAGTGGGTCGACGAGGCCGTAGCGGCCGGCGCCGAGGTGCTCGCGGGCGGCGTCCGCGAAGGGACGTCGTACGCCCCGACGGTATTGGCCGGCGTGCCCCACGACGCCAAGGTGGCCCGCGAGGAGGTCTTCGGGCCCGTCATGATCCTCCAGCCCGCCGCCTCCGCCGACGAGGCCTACGCGATGGTCAACGACTCCGCGTACGGCCTGCAGGCCGGGGTGTTCACGCGGTCGCTGGACGCCGCCTTCCTGGCCAACCGGGAGCTGAAGGTGGGCGGCGTGATCATCGGCGACGTGCCGTCGTACCGGGCCGACCAGATGCCGTACGGCGGGGTCAAGGACTCGGGCATCGGGCGTGAGGGGTTGCGCTCGGCGATGACGGACTACACGTACGAGAAGGTCATGGTGCTCACCGGGCTGCCACTCTGAGGGCCCGGGAAAAGGCGTTGCTCCGCCTGTCCGCACCCTGGTAGACGTGGCCGGTCAACTAATAGGGAGATCTCATGCTGACCGGAGACCGCGTGCGCCTGCGCGCCCTCGAACCCGCTGACAGCGAAGCCCTGTGGCGGTGGTATCACGATCCGGAGGTGGGACGGTGGATGGACGCCTCGCCGCCCATCTCCCTCGCCCAGAACATGGAGAAGGGCGCCAACCGGCCGCGCAACACCTTCGAGCAGATGGTGCTCGGCATCGAGACGCTCGACGGCGGGCGGCTGATCGGTTATGTCGCGCTCGGTGACACCGACTTCATCCAGGGCGAGGCCACCCTGCAGAGCATCGCCATCGGTGACCGTGATCACCAGGGAGGCGGTTACGCGACGGACGCGCTGCGCCTGATCTGCAGGTACGCCTTCGAGGAGATGGGTCTGCACCGGGTGATGCTCTGGGTGGTGGCCGACAACACGGCGGCGGTGCGGGCGTACACCAGGGTGGGGTTCGTCGAGGAGGGGCGGCGGCGCGAGTCGTTCCGCACCAGGGGGAAGCGGCACGACTTCCTCATGATGGGGCTGCTGGAGTCGGAGCTGAAATGAGCCGGCACGCCGGTCAGGCGCGTCCCGCCATGGTGTAGAGGGCCTTGGCGGCGTCGCCGAGGTAGGGGCCGTACATCGTGCGCTGGTCGTCGCTGTACTTGAAGCTGCTCAGCGAGGTGATCGTGCCCCTGCCGGTGGCGGCGTCGAACGAGGTCATCCAGGGGCCGCCGCTGGAGCCCGCGGTCATGGCGCAGCCGAGGCCCTGGTCGCGGGTCTGCTTGTGCGGGTCGTCCCGCAGCCGTCCCGCGCAGTAGACCAGGTGGCCGCCGTTGTACGGCGGGTCGGCGGGATAGCCGAAGCCGAACGCCTGGCCGCCGCGCGGCGCGTTGAAGGCGATCTCCTGGGTGCCGACCACGTCGGCCACGTGCCTGCCGCGTGACGTGGTCAGGGCGACCATGCCGACGTCGTAGTTGTCGTCGCCGCTGCGCGCCCACGGGCCGGCGACGAACATGCGGCGGGCGGCGTACTGCCCGAACGGCCCCCGCCCGCCGGCCCCGTAGCCCGGCACGAACGTCCAGTTCGCCGCCCACTCGCCGGCGCCGTCCTTGACGCAGTGGCCGGCGGTGACCACGAGGTCCTTGTTGCCGCTTTTGACCGTGCTGGCCGAGCAGACGAAGTCCGCGCCGGCCACGGTCAGGAACACGCGGCCCGTCGTCCTGGCGACGAGGCCGCCGGAAGCCCAGCGGGTGCCGACGGTGCTGGCGCTCGGTGCGGCGGCCGCGTGGTGGCGACGCACGACGGTGCCGGCCGTGCGGCCGGGAACGGCCTGACCGGCGGCCTGGCCGGTGAGGGCGGGCAGCGCCCGCCCGCCGGTCGGGCCGCTCAGCAGGCCCTTGTCGCGCGTGACGAGGCCGAGCAGCCCGATCGGCAGGGCCCTGGCCATGCGCTGCGGCGTCCAGTAGTCGAGCACGCGCTGCTGGTCGGCGGGCGTGCGCGCGGCCACGTGCTCGACGATCCCGCTCGGCCGCGCCTCGGAGGCCGGCCCAATGATGGACCCAGCGATGGACCCAGTGATGGACCTGCTGATGGACCCGGTGACGGGAGCGGTGACGGGGGGTGCGGCCTGCTGCGGTGCCGGGGCCGCGCCGACGAGCGCGGAGCCGATCAGCCCTGCGAGGAGCGGGGCCCCCGCGAGCATGGGGGTGCTCAGGGTCATGCCCCCCGAGTCTGCACCACGAGATGTGTTCTTGTGACTACTTTCGGTGAGTTGCTCAGAGGGCGTTGGTGTTTTGTGCCGCCTGGTAGACGGCCTGAGCCTCATTTCCGAAATATGGGCCGAACATCCAGTTCGGGGCGAAGTTGTATTTGAAGCTGTTGACCGAATTCTGCGTGCCGAGGCCGGTCGACTCGTTGAAGGTCAACATCCACGGACCGCCGCTCGAACCGCCGGTCATGTTGCAGGTCAGGCCGTGGTCCTTCGACATCGAGAAGTCGTCGAAGGTCCGGCCGCTGCAGTGGATGAGCTTCGAACCGTCGTACGGCGCCGCCGCCGGGTAGCCGAAGGCGTACATCTGCTGCCGTCTGGGCTGGTTGAAGGCCACGCCCTGGCCGCCCACGACGTCCACCAGCGTCTTGCCCTCCAGCGGCGCGACCACCGCGGCGGCGATGTCGAAGTTGATGTCCTCGCGGGCGTTCCACTGGGGTGTGGTCAGCAGCCGGGTGGCGGCCCAGGTGCCGAAGGGGCGCTTGCCGTTGTCGTAGCCGGGCACGAAGACCCAGTTGGTGTGGAAGGCGCCGTTCATCTTCACGCAGTGGCCGGCGGTCAGCACCACGCTCTTGTTCGCGCTGGTCACGGCCGAGCCCGAGCATGAGGCGTTGCGCCCCGCCGTGGTGAAGAAGACCCGGCCCGTGGTCTTCACGACGGCGCCGCCGCGCGTCCAGGGCGTGCCCGACGACCTGGACGCCTGCAACGCGGCGCCGTTCTTCCGCGCGCCGCTGGGCGGGGCGGTCCACGGGGTGCCTTCGCCGGGCTCCGCCATGGTCTTCTTCGCCCCGGCCTTGGGCCCGGGCGCGTTCAGCGGCGTGGCGGCCTCCATGCGCCGCTCCGTCCAGTACGTCAGGACCTGGCGCCGCTCGGACGCCGAATCCGCCGCCGCCTTCTGCGCGGGCGCGGGCTCCGGCCGCACCCGTACGTGGGCCTGCGCCCCGCTCGCCGGGAGCAGGGCGGCGCTTCCCGCGGCGAGGGCCAGGGCGGAAATCAGAGCAACTTTGCGGTGCATTACGTACCTCCCGAAACCGAACGTGAGCTTCGGAAGGTAGTGGCATCGATATCCCGTTTTCTCAAGATTTGCGCGATCCGATATGGCGATATTCCGGCACGAATCAACTGTGTTATCTCGCGTCACATAAGTAAGGCACTTTGCGGCTGATCGGGGTCTCGTGCCCGAGTACGCCGCGCAGCGGGGACAATGGACGGGTGCATGAACAGACCCTCCGCTCCGTCGTCGTGCTCGGCTCCACCGGCTCGGTCGGCACCCAGGCACTCGACGTCATCGCCGCCGACCCCGGCGGCTTCACGGTTTCAGGGCTGGCGGCGGGGGGTGGCAAAGTCGACCTGCTGGCCAGGCAGGCGGCCGAGTTCGGCGTCGAGGTCGTGGCGGTGGCCGACGCCTCGGCCGTGCCGGCGCTGAAGGAGGCGCTGGCCGCGCACGGCGCGCGGCCCACGGTGCTCGCAGGCCCCGAAGGCGTCGCCGAGGTGGCGGCGTGGCCGTGCGACACCGTGCTCAACGGCATCACCGGCGCGCTCGGCCTGACCTCCACGCTGGTCGCACTCGAGTCGGGCAGGACGCTCGCGCTGGCCAACAAGGAGTCCCTCATCATCGGCGGGCCCCTGGTCAAGCGGCTGGCCAAGCCGGGGCAGATCCTGCCGGTCGACTCCGAGCACTCGGCGCTGCAGCAGTGCCTGTGGGCCTCGGGCCCGGAGGGCTACGACCCCGCGCAGGTCAAGCAGCTCGTGGTCACCGCCAGCGGCGGGCCGTTCCGCGGGATGAAGCGCGCCGAGATGGCCGACGTAACCCCCGAGATGGCGCTGGCCCACCCGACCTGGTCGATGGGGCCGGTCATCACGATCAACTCCGCCACCCTGGTCAACAAGGGGCTGGAGGTCATCGAGGCGCACCTGCTGTTCGACCTCGGCTTCGACCGCATCGAGGTCGTGGTGCACCCGCAGTCGATCATCCACTCCATGGTCGAATACGTCGACGGCTCCACCATCGCCCAGGCCAGCCCGCCCGACATGCGGCTGCCCATCGCGCTGGCGCTCGGCCACCCGCACCGCATCCCCGGCGCGGCCCGGCCCATCGACTGGACCAGAGCGCACACGTGGACGTTCGAGCCGCTTGACGACGAGGCGTTCCCCTCCGTCGCGCTCGCCAGGCACGTCGGCGGCGCGGGCGGCACCGCGCCGGCCGTCTACAACGCCGCCAACGAAGCCTGCCTCGACGCGTTCATGCGCGGCGACCTGCCGTTCCCGGCGATCGTCGACACCGTCGCCCGGGTCGTCGAGGAGCACGACGTCACCCCGGCCGGCTCCGTCGACGAGGTGCTGGCGGCCGACGCCTGGGCCCGGGCCCGTGCGGCCGAACTCACAGCGGGGCAGTCCCGCTGACTACCTAGACTGAAAGCGTCGTCACAGTAAGGGTTGAAATGTCATCTGTAGCTCTCGGCATTCCGGCGGTGCGTCCCAAGCCGCTCGCCGAACGCCGCCACTCCCGCCAGCTCATGGTCGGCAGCGTGCCGGTGGGCGGCGACGCCCCCGTCTCGGTGCAGTCGATGACGACCACGGTGACCGCCGACGTCAACGCCACGCTGCAGCAGATCGCCGAGCTGACGGCCTCCGGCTGCCAGATCGTGCGTGTCGCGGTGCCGTCCCAGGACGACGCCGACGCGCTGCCCGTCATCGCCAGGAAGTCGCAGATCCCCGTCATCGCCGACATCCACTTCCAGCCGAAATACGTGTTCGCGGCCATCGAGGCGGGCTGCGCGGCCGTGCGCGTCAACCCGGGCAACATCAAGAAGTTCGACGACAAGGTCGGGGAGATCGCCAAGGCCGCGGCCGAGCACGGCGTGCCGATCAGGATCGGCGTCAACGCCGGTTCCCTCGACCCGCGGCTGCTGCAGAAATACGGCAAGGCCACGCCCGAGGCGCTGGTGGAGTCGGCCCTGTGGGAGTGCTCGCTGTTCGAGGAGCACGGGTTCAGAGACATCAAGATCTCGGTCAAGCACAACGACCCGGTCGTGATGATCAACGCGTACCGCCTGCTGGCCGCCCAGTGCGACTACCCGCTGCACCTGGGCGTCACGGAGGCGGGGCCGGCCTTCCAGGGCACGATCAAGTCCGCGGTCGCCTTCGGCGCGCTGCTGGCCGAGGGCATCGGCGACACGATCCGGGTGTCCCTGTCCGCGCCGCCGGTCGAAGAGGTCAAGGTGGGCGCCCAGATCCTGGAGTCGCTCGGGCTGCGCGAGCGCGGCCTCGAGATCGTGTCCTGCCCGTCGTGCGGGCGGGCCCAGGTCGACGTCTACACGCTGGCCGACCAGGTGCAGGCCGGGCTGGAGGGCATGAAGGTCCCGCTGCGGGTGGCCGTCATGGGCTGCGTCGTCAACGGGCCGGGAGAGGCCCGCGAGGCCGACCTCGGGGTGGCCTCAGGCAACGGCAAGGGCCAGATCTTCGTCAAGGGTGAGGTCATCAAGACCGTGCCCGAGTCGCAGATCGTCGAGACCCTGATCGAGGAGGCCATGCGGCTGGCCGAGGAGATGGGCGTCGAGATCGATCTCGACGACGACGCCGGCCCTCAGGTCACGGTCGGCTGACCTGCCCTTAGACGCACACGGAGACCCCGGGCCCGCCATCGGCCCGGGGTCTCCGGCGTCCGCGGGCCGCATGCCGCCCTTCACTCTTTGCAACCGATCCATTACATGATGGCAAGCATTTGCCCATACCCAGCGTCATGGCCCGGTCACGTACGGGAGCATCGCAAGGCCTATGACATGGGAGGGGACCGGGTGAAACGGGTAGTCGGGATTGTCGCCGGAACGGCGGTGCTCGTCGCCGGAATCGTCAGCGCGGACGGGGTGGCGGTGGCCAGCGGAGCGAGAGGCGCGCCGGCCGCGCCGATCGCGCCGGCCGCGCCGGACTGGGGGCCGTGTCCCCAGGTGTCGGGGAAGCCGGCGCCGGCCGGCCTGGAGTGCGCCACCGTGCGCGTGCCGCTCGACTACCGCGAGCCGCTCGGACATTCGATCAAGGTGGCGATCAACCGGATCAAGGCCAAGACGTCGCGGGACGCCGACCACCTGGGCACGCTCCTGGTGAACCCGGGCGGTCCTGGCGCGTCCGGCCGCAACCTCACCTCGTACGTCGCCAGGAACCTGCCAGGCGACCTGCGCGACCGCTACGACATCGTGGGCTTCGACCCCCGTGGCGTCGGCGCGAGCGAGCCGGCGATGCACTGCGTCGACCCCGACGCCTACTACAAGGCGCCGCGGCCGGACGCCGTGCCGCGCGGGCGGGCCGAGGAGCGGGTGCTGCTCAGCCGGGCGGCCTCGTACGCGAACGCGTGCGGCAACCGCTGGGCCTGGTTGCTGCCGCACCTCACCACCGAGAACTCCGCCAGGGACATGGACGCCATCCGCGCCGCCCTCGGCGAGCGGAAGATCAGCTACTTCGGCTACTCGTACGGCACCTACCTCGGCGCCGTCTACGCCACGCTCTTCCCGCAGCGGGTCAAGCGGCTGGTCCTGGACAGCGTCGTCGACCCCAACGCGGTGTGGTACGAGGCCAACCTCAGGCAGAACGGCGCATTCGAACGCCGCCACCGCCTCTTCCTCGGCTGGGTCGCCGAGCACAACTCCGTCTACACGCTCGGCGCCACCACGAAGCAGACGTCGTTCGCCTACTACGCGATGCGTGACAGGCTGCGGGATCGCCCGGCAGGCGGTGTCGTGGGGCCGAGCGAGCTCGACGACACGTTCACCATCACCGGCTACAGCGACAAGCTCTGGCCCGCGTTCGCCGCGGCCTGGTCCGCCTACGTCCGGAAGGGCGAGGTGAAGGGCCTGGTAGACCTCTACGACAAGCACGGCAAGGTCGACGCGGCGGACGAGAACAGCTACGCCGTCTACCTGGGCGTCCAGTGCCGCGACGCCCGCTGGCCGCGCGACTGGGACAGGTGGCGGGCCGACATGACCAGGTCGCACCGCAACGCGCCGTTCCTGACCTGGCCGAACGCGTGGTACAACGCCCCATGCGCGTTCTGGCACGTGCGCGGGGGTGAGCCGGTCAAGGTGCACGGGTCGCCGAAGTTGCCGCCGATCCTCATCCTGCAGTCCCGTGACGACGCCGCGACACCCTACCGGGGGGCGCTGACGGTGCACCGCCTCTTCCCGCGCTCCCGCCTGGTGGTCGAGCAGGGGGGCAACCACGGCGTGTCCCTGGGGGGCAACCAGTGCGTGGACGGGCACCTGGCCGCGTACCTGAGAGACGGCTCGCTGCCGGCGCGGGACGCCGGGTGCCGCGCGCTGCCCGAGCCGAACGCGTCCGCCCGCATGGCCGCGAACCCGCCGGAGCGGCACGATCTGCTGAGCGCTCTCGGGCTGCTGGGGCTGCTCGGCGGAGGATGACGTCAAGAATCGGTTACCGCGGGCATCACCCAATGAGCTAATCGGTAACCCTTCGCGTAGTCTGACCGTGTGATGCTGCGAACATCGGCGTCGCGCGTGCTCGATGACAGCGACCGGGACGAAGTCCTCGCCATGCTTGACTCCGACCCGGTCGCCAACGTCTTCGTCTCCTCCCGGGTGCGGGCCGTCGGACTCAATCCGGCGAGGCTGGGCGGGCAGATGTGGGGATTCGGGCCGCGCGGTGGCCTCGTGTCACTCTGTTACGCCGGGGCCAACATGGTGCCGGTCAACGCCGGTCCTGAGGCCGTGCACGCGTTCGCCGACCGCGCCCGCAAGCAGGGGCGCCGGTGTTCGTCCATCGTGGGTCCCGCCGACGCTGTCTCCTTGTTGTGGGAGCGGCTGGAGCCGCACTGGGGCCGGGCCCGCGCGATCCGCTGGGCGCAACCGGTCATGGCCACCTCGCACAGGGCGCCGGTGCCCGCCGACCCGCTCGTCCGCAGGGTGCGGCCGGAAGAGTTCGACATCCTGCTGCCCGCGTGCGTGGCCATGTTCACCGAAGAGGTCGGGGTGTCGCCGAACATCGGCGACGGCGGCGCCCTCTACCGCACCAGGGTCGCCGAGCTCATCAGGATCGGCCGCTCCTACGCCCGCATCGAGGACGGGCGGGTGGTGTTCAAGGCGGAGATCGGGGCGGTCACGCCGCACGCCTGCCAGATCCAGGGGGTCTGGGTCGCCCCCGAGCTGAGGGGGAGGGGCCACGCCGTGGCGGGCATGGCCGCGACGGTGGAGGCCGCCCTGAGCTGCTTCGCCCCCGTGGTCACGCTCTACGTCAACGACTACAACCGGTCGGCGCGCGCGGTCTATCGCAAGGTCGGCTTCCACGAGGTCGACACCTTCATGTCGGTGCTGTTCTAGCACGCGGGAGCCCGCCCCCGGTCAGAGGCGAACGAGCTTGTCGAAGAGCCTGGCCAGCTCGGTGTCAGGGTCGCTCGTGAGCCCCGCGTGCACCGGCCCGGCCTGCACGATCGTGCTGCGCGGGGCCGTCAGCCAGCGGAACCTGCCGCCGAGCGACTCGCCCTCCAGCGGACCGGCCTCCTCGCCGCAGGCCAGCTCGTACGCGCTCAGCGCCCGGCGTACGCCGTCGAGGTCGGCGCCGGGATCGACGGCCCTCAGCCGGACGGCGTCGAGCTCGACCCGCGCGCACAGGTAGGCGCGCGGCTGGCAGTAGAGCAGCACGCCCGCGTTGATCAGCTCGCCCCGCTCGACCCTGGGCACGACGCGGATCACCGCGTATTCGTAGACGTCCCTGGTCACCGGCCGCCTCCCCGCCAGAACTCGCCGACGGACCCCGGCCCCTGCCTGGGCGCCCTCTGCTCGGAGCGCACCAGCCAGTCGTGCGGCTCGCGCGCCCGCCGGAGCAGGTGATCGGCATAGGCCTCGCGGACGGCGCCGGCCGAGCCGAACCCGGGCTCGCCGTCGAGAAATTCGCCGGGCACCAGCGCCGTCACGGCCTCCAGCAGCTCGGGAGTGATCTTCGCGGCCAGCTCGGCGCCCGCCGCCGCGACGTCGCGGGCGAACGGCGCGAGCACGTGGTCGCCGGCGTCGAACGGTCGCCGCGGGTCGGCCGTCTTCCAGTTGTGGTGGAACCAGAGCGCCGCGCCGTGGTCGATCAGCCAGGTGTCGCCGTGCCAGACCAGCAGGTTGGGGTTGCGCCAGCTCCGGTCGATGTTGTGGATGAGGCCGTCGAACCACACCACCCTCGACGCGAACACCGGATCGGCCGACCAGGCCAGCGGGTCGAACCCGAGCGCGCCCGGCAGGAAGTCGACCGCCAGGTTGAGGCCGGTGCTGGCCTTGAGGAGGTCCTGCACCTCCTCGTCCGGCTCTCTGACGCCGAGCTGGGGGTCGAGGTCGATGAGCTTGAGCTCGGGTGTCCGCAGGCCCAGCCGGCGGCCCAGCTCGGCCGCGATGATCTCGGCGACGAGCACCCGCCGGCCCTGGCCCGCCTCGCGGAACTTCACGACGTAGGTGCCCAGGTCGTCGGCCTCGACGACGCCCGGCAGCGACCCGCCCTCGCGCAGCGGGGTCACGTAGCGCGTGGCCGCGATCCTTTCCAGCACGAGACGAGGCTATCGCCCTGCTCTGCCGCTTCGGGCCGGGCGGGTCAGAGCTTGGCGATGACCTCCTCGGCGAAGCGCTCCATGGTGGCGATCTTGAGCTCCAGGGTGTCCTCGCCGTACCGGGCCTTCTCTTCCGGAGTGGCCAGCCACCAGGGCGCGGCCAGCGTTCCCGTCACGCCCTTGGCGGCGAAGCGCCGGTACGTGCCCGCGTCCGGCAGCACCGCGAGCGGCGCGATGACGTCGAACGGCTGCCCGCTCCTGCCGTTGGCGTCGAGCTGCCGGCGGAGCGTGTCGAGCACGGGGTCGAGCTGCTCCTCGGTGTAGATGCGGTTGCCGATCCAGCCGTCGCCCAGCCGCGCCGCCCGGCGCAGGGCGGCCTCGCTGTCACCGCCCACGTGGACGGGGATGCGCCCGGCGGGGACCGGGCAGATCGACAGGGCGGGCAGGCTGTCCAGGGTGACGGTCTCGCCCGCCCACAACGAGCGCAGCACGGGCAGCATCTCGTCCAGCCGCCGCCCCCGCGTGTGGAAGTCCTGGCCGGTCGCGACGAACTCCTCCTTGCACCAGCCCACCCCCACCCCGAACGTCACCCGCCCCCGCGACAACACCGCCGCCGTGGACACCTGCTTGGCCACGGTGAACAGGTCGCGGACCGGGGCGATGTAGACGTTGGGGGCGAACCGCAGCGACGTGGTCACCGCCGCCATGGCACCGATCGTCACCCACACGTCCGGCCAGTGCGTCCGCGCGTTCCAGCGCGGCCGCCCCGACTTCGAGTACGGGTACGGCGTCTCGAAGTCGGCGTAGAAGAGATGGTCGGAGAGCGTCAGCGTGTCGAAGCCGCACCGTTCGGCGGCCCGCGCGAGCTCCACGAACTGGTCCGTGTCGGAGAACGAGGCCCCCAGCCACATCTTCATCGGAACTCCGGGGCGACCTTGGTGGCGAACATCTCCAGGTTGCGCTTGACCGTGTCGAGCGGCAGCACGCCCTGCTGGCCCTGCATGTAGAGGCCGAACCACTCCAGGTCAGGCATCCGGTCGAGCATGCGCTGGATGCCGCGCTTGACGTCGTCGGGGGTGCCGAAGAGCGCCATCTCCACGTCGTTCATGCGCCTGGCGTCGCCCTTCTCGGGGGAGATGGGCTGGTGTTTCTCGTCCTCCTTCTTCCGCAGCACCTCGAGGTAGCCGAACGGGCCGAAGAAGGCGGCGAAGTCCTTGGGGATGCTGCGGCCGAAGGTGTTGATGGCCTCCTCGGTGGTGTCGGCGATGCCGACGATCTTGAGGATGCCGGTGTGCTCGCCCAGCTTGTAGTGGCGGCCCTGCTTGGCGGACTCCTCCTGGTAGAGCCTGGCCTTCTGGGCGTGGTCGTCGGGGTTGGGGGTGAACATCCACGGCATGATGTCCTCCTGGGCGGCCCTGATGACCGACCGGTCGGAGATCGTGAACGGCTGCCACAGCTCGGGGTGCGGGTTCTGGTACGGCCTGGGGCAGACGGAGACGGCCCGCACCGTGCCGTCGTCGGCGAGCTCTCCGGGCGCGCCGAACGTCCTGGTCCACTCCTGCGCCGGCCAGCCCTCGATGCCCTCGTACGGGAAGGGCACCTGGTAGTCCAGCACGTCGGACTTGTAGCGCAGCGTTTCCTGCGTCCACGCCAGCTTCATGATCTTCAGCACCTCGCCGAAGACGTCGAAGTTGCGGGTGTCGGAGGCCGAGCCGTCCGAGCGGGCGGCGGCGGCGTGCCAGCGCTGGCCCAGCACGTTCATCCAGCGGTTCTGGTAGCCGCGGGCAACGCCGAGGCGCAGCCGTCCCTTGCAGAACTGGTCGAGCAGCGCCACGTCCTCGGCGGCTCTGATCGGGTCCCAGGCGGGCAGGACCAGGCCGAGCGGCGCCAGCAGGATGCGCTCGGTCCTGGCGGCCAGGTCGGTGAGGAACATGAGCGGGTTGACCGAGAACTCCATGCCCTCCGAGTGGAAATGGTGCTCGGTCATCATCAGCGCGTCGAACCCGACCTGGTCGGCGTGGACGGCTATCTCCCGCACCTCGTGCAGCAATCTCTGGTACGACTCCGTGTCACGCCCGATGGGCCGCCTGGCCTTGGCGTTGTCCTCGGCCGCGTAACCAGAGCCGGGAATCTGCGGATTCAGGAAGATAGAGAACTTCACCGTTGGGCCTCTCTCCGCGGATGGTCTTCTGCAAGGTACTCTGGAAATCTTAACCGAGCAATCGCTTGGTCACGACGGGAGGTCGCCATGAGGCTCGGGGTCACGATGTTCGCGACGGACCTGGCCATGCCGGTCCCCGACCTGGCCAGAGCGGCGGAGGAACGCGGCTTCTCCTCGCTCTACCTGCCCGAGCACACCCACATCCCCGTCTCGCGCCGCACCCCTCCCGCGGGCGGGCAGCGGGAACTGCCCGAGGAGTACAAGCGCACCCTCGACCCCCTCGTCGCCCTCTCCTTCGCCGCCGCCGCGACCGAGCGGCTGCGCCTGGGCACCGGCATCCTGCTCGCCGCCCAGCGCGACCCCATCGTGACCGCCAAGGCCGTCGCCACCCTCGACCACCTTTCCGGCGGGCGCGTGGTGGTCGGCGTCGGGTTCGGCTGGAACGTCGAGGAGATCGAGAACCACGGAGTCCCGTACGGCCGCCGCCGCGAGGTCGCCAGGCGCAACGTGCTGGCGATGCGGGCCCTGTGGCGCGACGAGGTGGCCGCGTTCGACGGGTTCGAGCCGTCCTGGTCCTGGCCCAAGCCGGTGCGGATCCCGCCCGTGTACGTGGGCGGCGCCGCCGGGCCGAAGGTGTTCGCGCACGTCGCCGAGTACGCCGACGGCTGGATGCCGATCGGCGGCCACGGGATCAAGGCGGCGCTGCCCGCGCTGCGCGAAGCGTGCGAAAAGGCCGGGCGGCCGATGGCCGAAGTGATACCGTTCGGGACACGGCCGACGAAGGAGAAGCTCGACTACTTCGCCGGTCTCGGCATCGAGGAAGCCGTGGCCGCACTGCCGAGCGGGTTCGCGGACGAGGTGCTGCGCTTTCTTGATCAGTACGCGGCCCTTCACTGATGACGGGCATAATGGCGGTATATGTCCGAGCTTCGTGCCGATGATCCGCGGCGACTTGGGCCGTACCGGCTGGCACGCAGGCTCGGCCAGGGCGGCCAGGGCGTCGTGTACCTCGGCGAATCTCCGCAAGGCGCCAAAGTCGCGATCAAGCTCCTGCGTGCCAGCCTGTCGAGCGCCCCCGACGTGCGGCGCAGGTTCCTCGGCGAGGTCGAGGCCGTGCGCCGGGTGGCGGCCTTCTGCACGGCCCAGCTGATCGAGGCCGACCTCGAAGGCGACCGGCCCTACCTGGTCAGCGAGTATGTCGAAGGCCCCTCGCTGCGCGAGCACATCGTCGCGGAGGGGCCCCGCCAGGGCGGCTCGCTCGACCGCCTGGCCATCGGCACCGCCACCGCCCTCGGCGCCATCCACCGCGCCGGAGTCGTGCACCGCGACTTCAAGCCGGGCAACGTGCTGCTCGGGCTCGACGGGCCGCGCGTGATCGACTTCGGCGTGTCCAGGCTCGTGAACACCGAGGCGACCACCGGCCACATCCCCGTGGGCACCCCGGCCTACATGGCGCCCGAGCGCATCCACGGAGAGCCCGCGGGGCCGCCCGCCGACCTGTGGGCGTGGGGGCTGACCGTCGCGTACACCGCCAGCGGCCGGCACGCGTTCACGGCGGAGACGCACCGGGAGGTGCTGGCCAGGATCCTGTACGGCAAGCCGGACCTCGGACCGCTGCGCGGGCCGCTGCGCGAGATCGTGCAGGCGTGCCTGGCCCCCGAGCCCGGGGACCGGCCGAGCGCCGAGGAGGTGCTGCTGCGGCTCCTGGGGCAGCAGGCGGCCGGCGAGCAGGACGTGCTGACGTCCGGCGCCATGGCCGCCGTCGCCGCCGCCGAGCAGGACGAGATCGTGATCACCGACCCTGACCCGACGACGAGCTTCCCCGTCGTACGCGTCCGCGAGACGGCCCCCACCTCCGGTGCGGCCGGGCCGGGAAGGACCGGAAGCACGTCCGGAGGCGCGGGCCGGGAGAGCGGCGGAAGCACGGCCGGCGAGGGCGCGGACGGTGACGGGCCGCTCCCAGGGACGCGGCCCGCGCGGAGGCGGGTGCGGCTCTGGCAGGCCGTCGTGGCGGTGACCGGGCTCGCCATGGGGGTGGCCGGGTTCGTGTTCTGGCTGCGCGGCGCCCAGGGTCCCGGCCTCGAAGGCACGTGGACCGGCTCGGCCGAGCACTTCACCGCCGAGCGCGTCTTCCCCATCGAACTGCACATGCACTCCGGCGGCGGTGCCATGCGATGGGGAGCGGATCTGCACTGTTCCGGACGGATCGGGCAGACCGGCACCCAGCTGGTGTTCACCCTCGATCAGGTTCAGGGCGAGGAGTGTTATTCGGGGACACTGCGGATGCTCCCGACCGCCGACACTAACCAGATGGCCATCAAGGTCACCCGCCACGGTGAGGACGACGTTACGTATTCGGGCAAGGTCGCCCGCACCTCCTGACCTGCTGTATCACGGTCAGGCAGCGATTGGCCTGCGCACGGTTGACTGCGGGCGGCCCGTTGCCTTCAGTAGGAAGCAGGCGGCGAGGGGAGGGTGCCCGTGCCAACGGCACAGCCGCTCAGGACGGGGGACCCGCAGCGGCTCGGGGAGTACACGCTCTCCGGGCGCCTGGGCGAGGGCGGTCAGGGTGCGGTGTTCCTCGGCACGAGGGGCGGGGAAAGATACGCGGTCAAGCTGCTGCATGGGCCGGTCGGCGACGAGCGGGGGGCGTTCCTGCGGGAAGTCGAGTTGGCCAAGCACGTGGCGCGGTTCTGCACGGCGCAGGTGGTCGACGCCGGGTTCGACGAGGGCCGGCCGTACATCGTGAGCGAATATGTCGAGGGGCCCTCGCTGCAGCGGGAGGTCGCGCTCACGGGGCCGCGGCGGGGCGGCGCACTGGAGCGGCTCGCGGTCGGCACCGCGACCGCGCTCGCGGCGATCCACCGGGCCGGGATCGTGCACCGCGACTTCAAGCCCCAGAACGTGCTGCTCGGCCCCGACGGGCCGCGCGTGATCGACTTCGGCCTGGCCAAGGCGCTGGACGCGGCGGCCACGGTGAGCGGCAGGGGCGTGGGGACACCTGCATACATGGCGCCCGAGCAGATCACCGCGTCGGCGGTCACCGGGGCGGCGGACGTGTTCTCGTGGGGCGCGACGATGTGCTTCGCGGCCAACGCGAGCGCGCCGTTCGGGCAGGACTCCGTCGCGCCGGTGCTGCACCGCATCCTGACCGCGGCGCCCGAACTCGGGCTGCTGGACGGCCACTTGCGCACGCTGGTGGAGTCGTGCCTGGACAAGGACGCCCGCAACCGGCCGACCAGCAGGGACCTGCTGCTCGCGCTGCTGGGTGACGCGGGCGCCGTGCCGGACGGCGTGCTGAGCTCGCCACCCGGCCCCATCCTGCGGGCCGTGCCGCCGCTGATCTCCGAGCCGCGACCCCCGATGGCCGAGCCTGAGGAGACGGGGGCGTCCGGCGGTTACGTGCTGCCCGAGTCGCGGGAGCCCGCGGGGTCCGGGTCCGCTCGTGGAGAGCCCGGCAGGGAGCAGGGCGCGTCCGGAGCTCCCGCCTCGGTGGATCTCCCCGCAGGGGCGGGTGGCGGGTCCGGGGCCACCGGGTGGGGGCGGGTGGGGCGCCCGCCCGAGACGTCGGGGCCCGGTCCTGGCACGCAGCTGACCCAGCCCCCGAGACGGGGCTGGCCGAGGGCCGCCGTCGCCGTCTGCGCGGCGCTCACGGTGACCGCCGCCGTGCTGCTCACGGTGCTCATCCCCACGTTCGACGACCAGCGGGGTGCGCAGGCGGGACCGCGGCTGCGCGACACGTACCCGCCCGTGATCACGCAGTCGCCGATCGGCGAGTCCACCCCGATCAGGACCAGGAAGGAGACGCAGGAGCAGCGCGAGCCCACCGCGAAGCCACCCCCGGTGACCCGCCCGGTCACCGTGCCGGTGCCTTCCCTGGTCGGGATGAGCAAGGGCGCGGCGACCAAGGCACTCAAGAAGGCCGGGCTGGCACTGGGCACGGTCACCGAGGCCGACTCGCCGGAGAAGATCGGCCAGGTGCTCGGCAGCGAGCCCGCCTCCGGCGCGGAGGCGGCCAAGGGCAGCAAGGTCGCGCTCCAGGTGTCGAAGGGGGTGGCGGTGCCCGCGGTCACGGGCGAGCCGCGCCGGGCCGCCGAGAACGCCCTGACCGGCGCGGGCCTCGAGGTCGGCACGATCAGCCACACCTGCTCCGCCCAGCCCGGCGGCCGGGTGCTCGGCAGCGACCCCGAAGCGGGCAGCCGCGTCTCCGGTGGCACCTCGGTGAACCTCACCCTGTCCCGCCACGGCACGGCTGTGCCGCCCGTCGTCGGCCGGACCAGGGTGGACGGGCGGGCGGCCCTGGAGGCCGCCGGCTTCAGGGTGCGCCAGCGCGGGCAGGTGGTGGAGGACGAGTCGCGGGCGGGCACGATCCTGCGCCAGAGCGTCCAGGCGGGCACCTGCGCCAAGCCGGGAGCCACGGTCGTGATCATCGTCGGCGTGGCCGGCCAGTCAGGCCCTCCCGACCCCGGCGACGAGCAGCCTTCGCCGACCCCGAGCGGCCAGGTCCCCGGCGAGTGACCGCCCGGGCGCCTCGCACGGACCTGTGCGTGCCGCGCCGTTCCCGGGGCAGGTGCAGCTCATGAAAAAGTTGTTCATGTTCTTCGCCGCGAAGTGGCTGACCCGGACGCCGCTCGCACTCGCCGTGCTAGGGCTGGGCTGGCTCCTGAGCCGGCGCCGCAGGCAGCGGCAGGAGGGCGCCCGGCCGCCGGAGCGGGGGCAGGCGGTTCATCGCCAGGTTCCGCGACTTCAGTAGATTCGGTGCGAACAAATGTGGACTTCCTGCTAAGGACATCGCACGCGATCCGGGGCAGCCTTGTCGGCACCGCCAGGGGAGGCATGGCACGTACTTCTTCTGGTCGGCGTCCGCGTCGTTGGTCACGGAAGGAGTTGTCATGAAGGGACTCATGCGGCGGGCGGGTGAGCGGCTCGTCGGGGCGGTCTTGCCGAGCGTGGAAGCCGGCGCCTGTGTGGCGGAACACGGCCAGTGCTGCAAGAAGGGCTACCGCTTCAACTGCATGGGCAGCTGCACCAGCAAGTCGTCCACCTGCAAGTGAACGCGTAATCACCCCGGCGGGGGACGCTGCCGCGTGCCCCGCCGCCGTGTCCACCCGGAGGGGCTGAGGTGCTTGACCTGTTCGCCCGCGCGTTACTCGCCGTTGTCTTCTCTGCGGCGGTCGTGGGGAAGGTGCGTTCCAGGCAAGGGCTGGCCGGGTTCCGTGACCTGGTCGCGGCGGTCGGGCCGCGGTGGCTGCCCGCCGGTCCGGTCGCCGGCGTGGTGGTGATGGGGGAGGCCGGCACCGTGGTGCTGCTGGCTGTCCCCGGCATGCGGCCGGCCGGCTACGCCATGGCGGCCGTGCTTCTCGTGATGTTCTGCGCTGGGATCGCGCGTGCGGTCCTGTCCAGGCAGCCGGTGCGTTGTCAGTGTTTCGGCGCGGGTGGCGGCCTGCTCGGGCCGCGGCATCTGGTCCGCAACGGTCTGCTGGTGGCCGTCGCCGTGGCAGGCGCGTTCGCCGGCGGCGTGCCCGCGTCCGCTCCGGGCGCGCTGGTCGCCGTGGTCGCCGGAGCGTTCGCCGGTCTGCTCACGATCCGCTGGGAGGATGTCGCGTTCCTCCTCGTTCCCGCAGGGAGAAACCGTTGACCGTGCTCGCCACCGCTGTCGTGCTGCTCGCTGCCGTGGTCGCGGTGCACCTGCTGTTCACCTTCGGGCTGGTGGCCAGGGTCCGCGAACTGCAGGAGCACGGCGGCGCGCCCGCTCGCCACACGAGCGTGCCGAGGCCCGGCACGGTCGTCGGCCCGTTCTCGGTGACCGGCGTGGACGGCGTCCCGATCTCCGAGGCCGATCTGGACGGCCCGGTCCAGGTCGGGTTCTTCCAGGTCGGTTGCGGGCCGTGCCGGATGTTGTCGGACGCGCTGGTCGCCGCTCCGCCGGAGGCGCGGTTCGTGTCCATGGTGCAAGGTGATCCGGATGCTCCTGAGGCGACGGAGCGGTTGGTCGCCAAGCTCGGCGTGCTGGGCCGGGTCGCGCTCATCGGGGTCGACGATCCCGTGCTGAGCGCGTTCGAGATCGTCGCGTTCCCGACGTTGCTGCACACGCACAGCGGCGTGGTGACCGCGTCCGGCACCCGGCTCGACGACTTCGCGCAGGCCACCGGCGCTCCGGCGAAGGTGGCATGACCCGGTCCGCCGCCCGTGCCGGCGTGGTGGCGCTCGCGTTGCCGTTCCGGTCCGCGCCGGTGACCGCCACCACCGCGCTGGGACTGACCGTGCTCGCGGGTGCCGCGCCCGCGAGCGCGGCATGGCTGACGATGCTGCTGGTCAACGAGCTCACCACGGGTACAGCGAACGCGGGCCGGGTGGTGTTCCTCGCCATCGCTTCGGCGCTCGCGGGAGGGCTGGCCATCGCTCTTCTGTATCTCGCCGGGTATCTCGGCGAGGTGGTCCAGCACCGGGTCACGCTGACCGTGGAGAGCCGGCTGTTCCAGCGGGTCGCCGCCCTGCCAGGGCTGCGACATCTCGAGGATCCCGCGTTCCACGACCGGTTGCGGCTCGCCGAGCAGGCCGCGCAGGAAGCGCCCGGCACGGTCTCGCAGTTCGCGCAAGAGCTGGTCCGCTCGGTGGTGCTGCTCACCAGCTTCGCGGGTGTGCTGCTGGCTGTGTGGCCGCCGATGACCCTGCTGCTGCTCGTGTCGGTGTTGACCGCCGTGCTCGCCAGGCTGGCGACCGCGCGGCGCGAGGCGGCCACCGAGGAGGCGTGGGTGGCCACGGACCGGCGCCGCCTGTTCTACCGGGCGCTGCTCACCGATGTGCGTGCCGCCAAGGAGATCAGGTTGTTCGGCATCGGCACGCTGCTGCACACCAGGATGATCGACTCGCTGGCGGCGGTCACGCACGCACGGCTGTCCGTGGCACGCCGCGGCGCACTGGCGCAGAGCGGGCTCGCGCTGCTCGGCGCCGCCGTCACCGGGATGGGCACGGTCGTGGTCGCCACGAACGTCGCCACCGGTGGCTCGCCGGTCGGCGACCTGGTGCTGTTCCTCGGTGCGGTGGCCGGCGTGCAGGCCGGGCTGTCCGGCGTGGTGCTCCAACTCGGCGAGGCCGTCCGCGCGGCGCGGCTGTTCGTGCACTACCTCGACGTCCTCGACACCGGTGACGACCTGCCGGACGGCACGGGCACGCCACCTCCGTCGGCGACCATCGAGGTGCGCGACGTCTGGTTCCGGTACGGCGAGGAAGGCCCGTGGGTGCTGCGCGGGGTGACCCTGACCGTTCCCGCCGGCGCCGCTGTGGGACTCGTCGGCGTCAACGGGGCGGGCAAGAGCACGCTGGTGAAACTGCTGTGCCGGTTCTACGACCCGCAGCGCGGCGCGATCACCTGGGGTGGTGTGGACATCCGCGAGCTGGACGTCGCGGCACTGCGCGCGCGGATCGGCGTGGTGTTCCAGGATTTCATGACCTACGACCTGACCGCGGCCGAGAACATCGGCATCGGGCAGGTCCAGCACCTCGGCGACCGGCCACGGATCGCCGCGGCCGCGCGGGCGGCAGGCGCCGACGACACCGTGGCGGCCCTGCCCAGCGGCTACGACACCGTCCTTTCCCGGACGCACACCGACGACGACGGCGAGCGGGCCGGCGTGACGCTGTCCGGCGGGCAGTGGCAGCGGATGGCCCTGGCCCGCTGCCTGATGCGCACCGACGCCGAGCTGATCGTGCTGGACGAGCCCACCTCGGGACTGGACGCCGAGGGCGAGCACCGTGTGCACACCACCGTGCGCCGGCACGCGCGGGGCCGTACCAGGCTGCTGATCTCCCACCGCATGTCCGCGCTACGCGGCGCCGACCTGATCGTCACCCTCGTCGACGGCCGGGTCGCCGAGCAGGGCAGCCACGACCAGCTGATGGACGCGGACGGCGAGTACGCCCGGCTGTTCCGCCTCCAGGCCGGCGGCTACCAGGACGCGAGGGTGCCATGATCGGCTGGATCAGAGTGACCGTGCGCGGCACCAGCATGGCGCCGACCCTGCACGACGGCCAGCACCTGCTCGCACGCCGGCTACGCCGCGACCCCCGGCGCAACGACATCATCGTCTTCCGGGTCGCGGACGAGCGCCTGCCGCACCGGATCAAGCGGGTCGCCGCCATCGCCGGCGACCCGCTGCCCGACTGGCTTGCCCCCTCGATGCCGGATGTGCCGCACGTGCCGGCCGGGCATGTCGCGGTGGCCGGGGACAACCCACGCTCCCAGGACTCCCGCCAGCTGGGGCTGGTCGACTGCCGCGACATCATCGGCACCGTCCCCTTCCCGGGCGGTGGCATGCTCACTTGAGCGCCCCTGCCGTCAGCCCCGCGACGATGCGGCGCTGGAAGAACAGCACCAGCAGCACCAGCGGGATCGTCACGAGCACGCCCGCCGCCATCTGCGTGCCGAACGGGGTGTCGAACTTGGCCGCGCCCGTGAACTGGGCGATCCGGACCGTGGCCGTCTGGCGGGACTGGTCGTTGACCATGGTGACGGCGATGATGAACTCGTTCCAGGTCGCGATGAAGGCCAGGATCGCCGTGGTGAAGACCCCCGGCGCCGCCAGGGGGAGGATGACGCGGCGGAAGGCGGCGAAGGCGGTGCAGCCGTCGATCATGGCGGCCTGCTCCAGCTCGTACGGCAGCTGCCGGAAGAACGTCGTCAGGTTCCAGATGGTCAGCGGCAGGGCGAAGGACATCGACGGGACGATCATCGCCTGGTAGGTGTTGATCCAGCCGATCGTCGTGAACAACTTGAGCAGCGGCACGATCAGCAGCGCGCCGGGGAACATGGACACGGCGATCACGAGGGCCAGGATGACGTTCTTGCCGCGGAAGGCCAGCCGGGCCAGCGCGTACGCGGCCATGGTGCCGACCAGGAGGGTGACCGCCGTGGTGGTGCCCGCGACGACGAGGCTGTTGACCAGCGACCGGCCGAAGCCCATGCCCTCGGCGAAGACCGCGTCGTAGCTCTCCAGCGACCACGGGGCGGGCAGCGGAGACTTGTCGTGGATGTCGGCGGTGCGGCGGAAACTCGACACCACCATCCAGTAGAACGGCACCAGGCAGTACAGCGCGATGCCGGTCATCGCGGCCCTACGCCACATGGCGGGCCGCCTTCCTGCGCGAGCGCACGTCGCTCAGCAGGTCGGCTCCGAGCAGCCTGACGAACACGAACGCGATCACCGCGATGTAGGCGAACAACGCCGTCCCGTACGCCGACGCGGGCCCGTAGTGCACCCGTGTCGCCTCGTCCCAGATGAGCCCCGACAACGTCTCCACCGACTGCTTGCGCGGTCCGACCAGCACGTACGGCAGGTCGAAGATGCGCAGCGCGTCCATCAGCCGGAACAGCACGGCCACCAGCAGGGCGGGTCTGACCAGGGGCAACGTGATCCGCCAGAACGTCTGCGAGGGGGTGGCGCCGTCGACCTTGGCGGCCTCGTACACGCTGGACGGGATGATCTGCAGCCCGGCCAGCACGAGCAGGCCGACGAAGGGGGCGGTCTTCCAGGTGTCGGCGACGATCACGGCGAGCTTGGCCCAGGGGCCGTCCGCGGTCCAGAGGATGTCGGTGCCGAGCAGGGCGTTCGCCACCCCGTCCGCCTGGAAGATCCACTTCCACATCAGGCCCGCGACCGCGGTCGGGACCGCCCATGGGATGAGGATGCTGGCCCGCAGGAACGCCTGCCCCCTGAAGGCCCGCCGCATGACCAGCGCCATGGCCACCCCGAGCACGACCTCCAGCGCCACCGTCACCACGGTGAACAGGGTGGTGTTGAACGCGGCGTTCACGAACCGCTGCTCCACCACGCCCGCGTAGTTGGCGAGCCCGGCGAACCACTCGCCCTCCACCACGAACCCGTCCGCGTCGAGCCGCTGCCCGCTCTCGTAGAACGACTCGCGCATGGCGGCGAGCAGCGGGTAGAGGACCACGAGCGCCAGCACGATCATGGTGGGCGACAGCATGGCCGCGGCCGTCCACGACTGGCCGCGCGGGGCCGCCGGGCGCACCCTCACGTGAGCAGCGGGCCGAGGGCCGACTGCAGCTCGGTCAGTGCCTGGTCGACGGGCTTGGCGCCGGTGACGATGGCGTACGCGGACTCCTGGACGGCGGCGGTCACGTCGCCGTACTTGACGGCCGCGGGGCGCGGCACGGCGGCGAGGATGCCCTCCTTGAGCGCCGGCAGGTACGGGTACTTCTTGACCAGCTCGGGATCCTCGTAGATCGCGGTCCGCGCCACCGGCATCGAGCTGGTCCGCGCGAACGCCTTGATCTGCGCGGCGCTGGTCATGAACGCGACGAAGTCCCTGGCGCTCTGCTTGTGCTTGGAGAAGGCGGAGACGGCCAGGTTGTTGCCGCCCAGCGTGCCCGCGCCCGGGCCGGTCAGCCCGGGGATGGGCGCCACGTCGAACTTGTCCACGACCTCGCTGGAGCCGTCGGTCTTCTGCGCGGCCTCGTAGCCGTAGGCCCAGTTGCGGTAGAAGAGCAGCTTGCCCTCCTGGAAGGCGACCCGTCCCTCTTCCTCCTTGTACGTGATCGCCTCCTTGGGGATCATGCCGCTGTCGAATCCGTCGGCGAGGAACCGCGCTGCCTGCTTCGCCGCCTCGCTGGTGACCTGGGGCTTGCCGGAGGCGTCGAGCAGCCGGCCGCCGGCGGAGGCGACGGCCTCGGCGAAGTTCACGGTCAGGCCCTCGTACTTGTCGAACTGGCCGGCGTAGCAGCTCATGCCCTTCTGCCCGGGCAGGACGTCCGCGCAGATCTTCTTCATCTCGTCCCAAGTCTTGGGCGGCTCCTTGACCAGGTCGGTGCGGTAGTAGAGCAGGCCGGTGCCGGTGAACAGCGGCATCGCATAGAGCTTGTCTCGATACTTCCCTGTTTCGATGGTGGTGGGGAGGAGGCCGGTCGTGTCCAGCTTCAGCTCGTCCACCCACCGGTTCGCGGCGAACTCGCTGGTCCACACCGCGTCGATGAGGATGACGTCGCCGGTGTCCGACTTGGTCTGCGCGCTCTGGATGAGCTTGCGGCGCTGCTCGTCGGCGCTCTCCGGGAGCAGCACGACGGTCGCCTTCTCGTCGGGGTGCGCGGCGTTCCAGGCGTCGACGATCTTCTGCACCGACTCGGCCTCGAACTTGCCGCCGAGGAACGTGATCGGCCCGCGCCCGCCGTTCTCCTGCGCGTCCGGCGCGCTCGCGGGGGTCGGCGAGCCGCAGCCGGCCAGTCCCGCGCCGAGCGCCAGCGCGGCGGCGATGTGGATTGCCTTCATCGGGGGGTTCCTTCCAGGGTTACGGTCTCGCCGCGCAGCCGCGACCGCTCGGCCGCCCAGGCGATGAGGTGGCTGTGCAGGCTCTCGCGGGGCGAGGAGAGGATCGGGGCGCGCTCTCTCGTGGCCACCGCGGTCAGGAACGCCTCGACCAGCGCCTGGTCGCCGCCGCCGTGGCCGCCCCTCGCCGTCGCGTCGCCGGTGGGGCGGGTGTCGACGGTCTCGGAGCGGCCGGTGACGAAGTCGGTCACGGTCAGGCGGTCGCCGTCGCCCTCGATGGAGCCGCGGGT
This sequence comes from Nonomuraea sp. KM88, assembly GCF_052245635.1. Lineage (NCBI taxonomy): Bacteria > Bacillati > Actinomycetota > Actinomycetes > Streptosporangiales > Streptosporangiaceae > Nonomuraea > Nonomuraea sp. KM88. Next base: position 48,185 of record NZ_JBQQCC010000001.1, read on the forward strand.
GCCGAAGACGCGCGTCTGCCGGTGGAGCGCCGGGGTGAACGCCGTCATCGTGAACGACGCGGTCGCGCCTCCCTCGAACTCCAGGTTCACGACCTGGTGGTCGACCACGTCGTTGTCGCAGGCGTACACGCACCTGCCGTACGGGCCGGTCCTGAGCGCCTCCAGCACCCCCTGCTCGGAGACGTCGTCGGTGAGCACGGACAGCGGCCACTCGTCCCCGCCCGCCAGCGGCAGGTAGATGCGCCGGGCGGAGTAGGGGCAGTCGGGCTCGACCCGGCAGTCGAGGCAGCGGTCGGCGGCGCCCTCCGGCCGGTTCTCGGGGCGGAAGTGCTGGAGGCCGCCGAACGACGACACGCGGGTGACCTGCCGGCCCGTCAGGTGCACCAGCCAGTCGAGGTCGTGGCACGACTTGGCGAGCAGCATGAACGTGGACTCGTCGGCCCGCCGCCAGTTGCCCCGCACGTACGAGTGCGCCTGGTGCCACCAGCCGACCGGCTCCAGGTGCTGGATGTTGACGATTTCGCCGATCCGTCCCGCGTCGAGCAGCTCTTTCAGCACCCTGGTGTACGGCGTGTAGCGCAGCACGTGGCAGACGGCGAACATCGCGCCGGAGCGCTCGGCGGCGTTCACGATCGCGTGGCAGTCGTCCTCCGAGGCCGCCATGGGCTTCTCCAGCAGGATGTCGTAGCCCAGCTCGGCGAAGCGCACGGCCGGCTCGACGTGCTCGCGGTCCTGGGTGGCGATGACGACCGCGTCCGCCTGGCGGGGCAGCGCGGCCAGCTCGCGCCAGCCGGCGTACGGGGTCGCGTCGGGGAACCTGCCGCGGCGGCGGGCGAGCGGGTCGGCCACCGCGACCACGCGCGCCCGGCCGGTCTCGACGGCGTGGTCGGCGTAGGAGGCGCCCCGCGAGCCCGCGCCGACGATGGCGAGCGTGATCATAGCGCTCCTCACTTATGTAACCAATTCACGTATGTCGGCCGATGCTAAGATCCGGGCTGGTAGACGTCAATAGGGAAGTTATGGAGAAAGGTCTCATAAGTGACCGAGCTCCGGCCGGGTGACGCGTCGCTGCTGCGCAAGGTGAACACCCAGGCCACGCTCAGGGCCCTGCGCCGCGAGGGCGTGGCCACGCTGACGCAGCTCGGCCGCGTCACCGGGCTGTCCAGGCAGACGGTCGAGGCGGTCCTCGACGAGCTGGGCGAGCGCGGCTACGTCAAGGAGGTGCCGCCCGACGAGGGCGCGATGGGGCGGCCCGCGCGGCGGTTCGGGTTCCGCGCGGACGCCGGCTACGTGGTGGGCGTGGAGGTCGGCGGCGACACCATCGTGGCCGCGCTGGCCGACCTCGGCGGCGAGGTGATCGCCTGGGAGCGGGCCGAGGTCGACATCGAGGCCGCCGCCCACGAACGCCTGGCCGCCGCCCGCCGCACCTGCCTGGCCTGCGTGGACGGCGCGGGCGTGGCGCGCACCCGCGTGTGGGCCGTGGCGGCCGGCACCTCGGGCATCGTCGACCGCACCGGGCGCGTGTCGTTGTCGATCACGCTGCCCGGCTGGACGGGCGTCGACCTGGCGGGCCTGGCCGGAGACTGGTTCGGCTGCACGGCGCTGGCGGCCAACGACGCCAACCTCGCCGCGCTCGCCGAGCACTGGCGCGGCAGTGCCCAGCATGCATCCGACGTCGTGTACGTCATGATGGGCCGCCGGGTGGGCGCGGGCATCCTGATCGGCGGACGGCTGCATCCTGGGCGCGGCGGGGCCGCGGGCGAGATCGGCACGCTGCGCCAGGTCGGCTGGGAGGACGCCGCCCGCGACCTGGTCAAGGATGCCTCGGCGGCCGAGGTGTTCGAGGCGGCGCTGCGCGGCGACCGCGACGCCCGGCGGCGGATCGACGGTTACGCCGAGACCCTCGCCGTCGGCGCCTCGGCGCTCGCGCTGGCCATCGACCCCGACCTGCTGGTGCTGGGCGGCGGCTACGTGCGGGCCGGCGACGTGCTGCTCGAACCGGTCAGGCGGCACCTCGCCGAGCTGTGCGTGAGCGTGCCCGAGGTGGTGGCGTCCACCTTCGGGGACGAAGGGGTGGCGCTGGGCGCGGTACGTCTCGCGCTCTCCCACGTCGAGCGCGAGATCCTCGGCCTCTAGCCGCCTGGTGGGTCTTGCCAGATCGCCCTGGCCGACTCCAGCATGGCCACTCTGACCTGCTCCTCCGGCAGGTCCATGGTCTTGACCGTGCCCCACTGCAACGCGCCGAGCAGGGCCCAGCCCTTCAGCCGGGTCTCCGGGCCGGGGTCCTCGCCCACGAGCTTGGTGAAGATCTCGTCCCTATACGTCCTGATCACCGCGCGCTCCGAGCCGGGCGAGACGGGGGAGACGGAGTCATCGCCGGCCAGGTCCTCCATGAACAGGCGGATCACCGAGCGGTAGCGCACCGCGAACCCGACCAGGGCCTCGACGAACTCGTCCCGGCTCTCGTGGCCGGCGTCGAGCAGCGCCAGCATGTCGCCGGCCGCCGGCGAGAGCAGTTCGGCCGCCAGGCGGTCCTTGGGGTGGAAGTGGTAGGCGACGGCGGTCTTGGTCAGCCCGACGGCGGCGGCGATGTCGGCCAGCGACGTGGCCGCGTAGCCGCGCTCGGCGAACAGCTCGCGGGCGGCGGCCAGGATCCGGGTGCGGGTGTCGTCGGCTGTGGTCATCGTCTCAGTTCTCTCGAGGAGACAGCCTTCCCAATATTTCCCGTTTTATCGTATGTCCTGTACGACCGTACAGGACGGCCGTCGAGTGGGGGCTTTGCGATGACGCGGTTGCTGGGACGGCTGGGCGGCTGGTGCGCGCGCCACGGGCGGATCGTGCTGGTTCTCTGGGTGGTCGCGGCGGCCGCGCTGATGGGCGGCAGCCTCGTGTTCGCCGCCCCCACCAGCAACGACGCGAGCATCCCCGGGACCGACGCGCAACGCGCGCACGACCTGATGAAGACCGGCTTCGGGCCAGGCTACGCCGCGGGCGGCACGGTGCAGCTCGTCGTCTACTCCGCCGACGGCCCCCTCACCGAGGACGCGCCCAAGCGCGCCGTGGAGCGGGCCGTCGACCGGCTGCGGACCATGCCGCACGTCGTGCAGGTGGACTCGCCGTACCGCGTGGGCGGCATCGCCTCCAACCTGCAGATCGGGCTCATCGGCATCCGCATGGAGGGCCACGACAGCGACAAGATCGCCGCACTCACCCAGAGCCTGTCCAGGGCCGCGGACCCGGCGCGGGCCGCCGGGCTCGAGGTGGTGCCCGCGGACAGCTCCACGCCCGCCGACAAGGAGATCAAGACCGGGCCCAGCGAGATCATCGGCGTGCTCTGCGCGCTGCTCGTGCTGGTGTTCGCGTTCGGGACGCTGGTGGCCGCGCTCATCCCGATCTTCACCGCGCTGGTCAGCGTGGCCTCGGGGCTCGGCGTGATCGGCCTGCTCGGGTGGGTGGTCGACATGCCCAAGCAGGCCGGCATCATGGCCACGATGATCGGGCTCGGCGTGGGCATCGACTACGCGCTGTTCCTGCTGTCCCGCCACCGCCGGCTGCTGGCCGACGGGGTGCCGGTCGTGGAGTCCGTACGCCGCACCGTGTCGAGCTCGGGAGGAGCCGTCGTCTTCGCCGGCGGCACCGTGATCATCGCGTTGAGCGCGCTGATGCTGGCCGGCTTCCCGCTGCTGGCCACGCTCGGCTGGGTCACCGGCATCTCCGTCGTCGCCGCCGTGCTGACCTCCGTCACGCTCGTCCCCGCACTGCTCGGGCTGCTCGGCCACCGCGTCAACGCGCTCAAGGTGCCGTTCCTGAAGGGCGCCGGTGGGTCCGGCGCCGGATGGGCACGGCTCGGCTCGTGGGTCGCCCGCCGCCCGTGGCGGGTGTTGTTCGCCAGCGCCCTCGTGCTGGGAGCGCTGGCCGCGCCCGCGCTGGCACTGAAGCTCGGGCCCCTCGACGAGGGATACGGCACCCAGGGCTCCGAGTCGCGGCGGGCGTACGAGCTGACGGCCACCGGCTTCGGGCCCGGCGCCAACGGGCCGCTGATCGTGGTCGCCAAGCTGCCCTCGAAGGTCGCCGACCCGGGCGACCCGATCGTCGACCACCTCACCCGCGCGATCGACGACGTCGAAGGCACCGCACACGTGGCCGAGCCCAAGGTCAACACCTCGGGCCGGTCGGTCCTGCTCCAGGTCGTCACCGACTACGCCCCGAGCGACTCCCGGGCCGCCGACGTGGTCAGGGACATCAGGGAACTCGCGCTGCCGGGCGTGCAGGTGCATGTCGGCGGGAAGGTCGCGGGGCTCACCGACGCGGGAGACCGCATGGCCGAGCGCACCCCGCTGGTCATCGGCGTGGTCGTGCTGCTGAGCGCGCTGCTTCTGCTGCTCGCCTTCCGCGCGCCCATCGTCGCGATCAAGGCCGCGGTGATGAACCTCGTCTCGCTCGGGGCCGCGTTCGGGGCGCTGGCGCTGGTGTTCTCCATCGGGGTGGGCAGCGGGCTGGTGGGCATGGACCCGCCGGCCAGTTCGTCGTACGTGCAGACCATCTTCTTCTCGGTGCCGATCGAGAGCTACGTGCCGCTGATGCTGTTCGCGGTGCTGTTCGGGCTGTCGATGGACTACGAGGTGTTCCTGCTGACGGCGGTGCGGCAGGCGTACCACCGGCACCGGGGCAACGCGCGGTCGGTGGCGCAGGGACTCGGGTCGACGGGCCGCGTCATCACGTCGGCCGCCCTCATCATGGTGGCGGTGTTCGTGGCGTTCATCGCGTACCCGGATCCGATGGTCAAGACGTTCGGAGTCGGGCTGGCGGTGGCCATCGCGGTGGACGCCACGATCATCAGGGGCTTCCTCGTGCCCGCCACCATGGTGCTGCTGGGGCGGCTCAACTGGTGGTGCCCGCGCTGGCTCGACCGCGTCCTGCCCAATCTGTCGGTCGAGGGCCACGAGGAGGACGAGGCCCCGGCCGCGCCGCGCCGCGAGCCCGTCAAGGCCGGCGTGTGAAGACTCCTGGTCAGTCGGAGTCGGTCAGGTTGCAGGCGGGAACCCAGCCGACGACGCCGGTCGCCATGTTGCGGCCGTGGTGCCACAGGGTGCTCTCGAAGAAGTCGCAGCGGTAGAGGCCGTACTCGGCCGACCGGTCCGACTCGAACCCCTGGCCGGCGTAGCCGATCCCGGCACGGCCGGAACCGGCCCTGGGTTCGCTCCAGATGACCACGCCCAGGGCGCCGAAGTCGTGGACGTCTCCCGCCACGGCGGACTGGGCCTGCATCCCGGTCATGACCAGCCCGGTGAGCGCCCCGGCCATGGTGACGTTCTTCATGTGCACCGTCTCTCCTCCCCGTGGTGTCAGTAACACACGGTAAGAGACCGGTCACCCATCGTTCCAGCGGTTTTGCCGCACCTCGACCGGGGGCGTCGAAGTCAGACCATGTACTGGTCGTGGCGCAGGTACAGCTCCGTCCACTCCTCCGGGCTCAGCTGCCGGCCGGTGGTGGCGATGTCGGCGAGCTCCTCGAAGTACGCCTCGCGGGGGGCGCCCGGCGTGAACAGGATCAACATCGAGGCCGGTTCGCCCGACTCGTTCTTGAAAGCGTGCACACCGCCCTCGGGCAGGAACAGGAAGTCACCCGGCTTGCCGTCGGCCCACTCCTCGCCGTTGTAGAGGCGGATCGTGCCCGACAACACGTAGAACGACTCGGTCATGGTCCGGTGGAAGTGCGGATCGGGGCCGCTCGGGCGCGGGCCCATCTCCCACCGGTAGAGGCCGTACGCTCCGTTCGTGGAGCCGCCCGTCGCGAGGTAGTGCACCTGCGTGCCCCCCACCCCCATGGACAGGTCGGGCTCCCGGCCGGCCAGCTGGAAAGTGCCGCTGTGCTCGCCGGCCTCGCCGAAGTATCGGGGCTCGGGATAGGACATTCCGCCTCCTCTGATCTTCACGAGAAGTCTATGGATGCTCATGTCCGAACGCATCGGCACCTCCTCGGGTGCCACCGCCAAGCGCAGGCCAGGCAGGCGCCGGAGCAGCGCGGGAAGCGGACACTCGTGCGGCTGCAGGCTCGCGTATCAGCTTGCCCAGTTGGGACGAAGGGTTAGGTGCCTTCTCGTGGGCATCCGAGGAAAACGTGCGGGGCAAGCGTTGTCGCGCCGGACTCATCCCGAATGTCCTGACCGGAACCCGCCACCCGCCGCGGTCCGTGGGTAGTGTGGATCAGGGTCTCTGGGCGGCGTTGTCGCTTCGGTCCCTTTTGTTGTATGCGAAGTCGGAGGTGATCACGGTGCACCCGGTCTAGCGACGGCCCCAACCCGGGGCGTCACGGAGCCGAAAGGTGACCGTATGAGCAAGACCGACAAGACCCGGCCCTGGTGGGTGCGGATGGCCGACGCGCCGCCGATGACCGGCGTGCCCGTGCATGATCATCGTTTCGGGCCGTGCACGCTGCCGGACGAGATCACCGCCGACAGCGCGAACTGGCGCCGGGGCGGCTGTTACTGGGGCGCCCCCGGTTACCACGTGCTCGTCTGCGAAACCAAGGGTGGGAACCGGGAGTGGTACTACTTCCGTCGTGAGGAGCGCCGTCGCAGCCGGCACCAGGCGCGCCGTGAGCTGCGCGACTACCGCGCCTTCTCCGACGAGGACTGAGACGACCCGCGGGGCACCGCGGCCGGGCGGTCGTCAGAAGGTGATGACCGTGCGGGCGACGGTGCCCTGGCGGACGTGGTTCACGGCTTCGTTGATCTGGTCGAGGGGCAGGCGTTCCGTGATGAGGCCGTCGAGGTCGAGGCGGCCCCGGAGGTACTGCGCCGCCAGCATGGGCAGGTCGCGGTGCGGTGCGGAGTCTCCGCCCTGGGTGCCCATGAGGCGGCGGGAGGCGAACAGCAGGCCGGTGTCCACCTCGGCGTGGTGGCCCTGGGGCGGGCTGCCGACCATGACCGCCGTCCCGCCGGCACGGGTGGCGGCGAACGCACGGGAGAGCACCCCGGGCGCGCCGGTGGCGTCGAAGGCGTAGTCGACGCCACCCTTCACGAGTTCGCCCACTTGCCGGGGCAGGTCCGCGGCGAGGAGGGTGTGGGTGGCGCCGAAGCGTTCGGCCAGCTTGAGTTTCGGTTCGGCCGTGTCGGCGGCGACGATCGTGGTGGCGCCCGCGAGCACCGCCCCCTGGATGACATTGAGTCCGACGCCGCCGCAGCCCACGACGAGGACGGTGGCGCCGGGGGGCACCTTGGCGACGTTCGTGACGGCACCGACGCCGGTGACGACGCCGCAGGCCAGCAGGCACATGGCGGCGAAGGATGCGTCGGCGGTGATCCGTACGCACATCGCCTCGGAGACGACGGTGTACTCGGCGAACGAGCCGATGCCGATGAAGCGGCGGGTCTCCTGCCCGTCGAGGGTGACGCGCGGCGGGCCGCCCATGACGGTGGGGAGCCTGGCCGGGCCGGAGCACAGGTGGAACCGGCCCGCGCCGCACGGGCGGCACCGGCCGCAGGGGCCGTTCATGGCGATGATGACGTGGTCGCCGGGCTTGACGGTGGTCACGCCCGTGCCGACGCTCTCCACCACTCCGGCGCTTTCGTGTCCGAGGATGAACGGTGGCCGGCTCGCCACGGGGCTCTTGCCGTCGATGGCCTTGAGGTCGGAGCCGCACACGCCGGACGCCATGACGCGCACGCGTGCCTCGCCGGGGCCGGGGTCGGCGATCTCGACCTCGCGGATCTCCATGGGGGCGTGGAACCTGGTCAGGACCGCCGCGCGCATCAGCATGGGCCAAACGGTAACCCGGCGCCGAGGCTGTGAGCAAGCGGTTGCTCGGTGCTCCCGTTGACACCTCTCCCAGGCGAATTTACGCTCGGCGCAAATCAAGCGATCGCTAGGCCAAATCGAGGCCGAGCGAGGGACGCGTCAGGCTGGCCGGCCGGGACCTGACCGGCGTGTCACCGGTCAGGCGGGACAGGGCCGGGCTGCGCCGCACGTTCCAGCACACCCAGGTCTTCGGTCGGCTCACCGTGGCCGACAACGTGCTGGCCGCGCTCGACTGGCACGGCGGAGGCGGCGGCATCGCGGCCGACCTGGCCGGCTGGCCGGGCCGCCGCAGGCGCGAGCGCGAGCGCCGCGAGCGCGTCGCCGAGGTGCTGGAGTTGTGCGGGCTCACCCCGCTGCGCGACGCGTACGCCGCCGCGCTCCCCGTCGGCCGGCGCCGGCTCGTCGAGCTGGCCAGGGCGCTGGCCGACCGGCCCGAGCTGCTGCTGCTCGACGAGCCCACCTCCGGGCTGGACGGCGGGCAGACGGCCCGGCTGGGCGAGGTCGTCAGGACCCTGGACACGACCGTGCTGCTGGTCGAGCACGACATGGGGTTCGTCATGAACGTCTGCGACCGGATCATCGTGCTGGACCTCGGCAAGGTGATCGCCGTCGGCACGCCCGCCGAGATCAGGCAGGACCCGGTCGTCAGGGCCGCCTATCTGGGCTGAGCGTGGCGCTCGGTGAAGGACAGGATGCGCCTCCAGGCGTCCTGGCACGCCTCGGCCCACTCGCCGTAGGCGCGGTCGAAGAAGGAGTGCGGCGCGCCGTCGTAGACGTGCGTCTCGTGCTCCGTGCCCACCTGGTCGAGAGCGGCTTCGTACGCCTCGAACTCCTCCGGCGTCGAGACCGTGTCGGCCCCGCCTCTGAGCAGGAGGAGCGGCGCTCCCGGGCCTGACCGCGGCGGCTCGATGAAGCGCAGCGCGCCGTAGAAGCCGATGCCGCCGGACAGGCCGTTGCCCTCGGCGGCCAGCCGCCACGACTGGGAGCCGCCCATGCAGAAGCCCACCGTGAACACCGGCCCTCCGCCCGACAGCGCCTCGGCCGCCGCCCTCGCGTCGGCTCTGATCCCCTCGGGGGTGAGCTGGTTGACGTGCGGCATGAAGTCGAAGTCGTCGCCGCGATCGCCGCGGCCCGCCGTACGGCCGAAGTAGTCGATCGCGATCGTGGAGAATCCCGCCTCGGCGAAGCGTACGGCGAGGTCGCGGTAGAAGGGGTGCAGGCCGCGTACGTCGGGCAGGATCACCACGCTGCGGCCGTTGGGCTCGGTGGGCTCGGCCCGGTAGGCGAGGAAACGGTTGCCGTCGGCGGCGGTCAGCGCGATCAGCTCGTGTGAGGCCACCTCCCCCTGGACGGGCGGGGCGGGCGGTCTGCTGTCGGTGGAATGGCACATGCCGGACAGCATGCCCGGGGCGTTCGCGGATATCCCCGTGCTCGGATCCGAGCACGGGGGGTCGTGGCGGCGACGTTCGCGCGTGCCGGTGCGGTCGCTCCGGTGCCGGATGCCATGGCGCGTGAACCAAGCGTGCGCTAGGTTGGTAGTGTGGATCTCGACTTCTCCCCGGCCGAGTGGGACTTTCGAGCCGAGGTTCGTGACTGGCTGCGCGCGCACGTGCCGCGACCGCTCCCGCCCATGGACACCGCGGAGGGCTTCGCGGCGCACCGCGCCTGGGAGGCGCTGCTGGCCGGCGCGCGGCTCTCCGTCGTCTCCTGGCCCGAGCACCACGGCGGGCGCGGCGCCTCCCTCATCGAGTGGCTGATCTTCGAGGAGGAGTACTGGGCCGCCGGCGCCCCCGCCCGGGTGACGCAGAACGGCATCTTCCTGCTGGCGCCGTCGCTCATGAGGTTCGGCACCCCGGAACAACGCGACCGCTGGCTGCCGCGGATGGCCAGGGGCGACGACGTGTGGGCGCAGGCCTGGTCGGAGCCGGAGGCGGGCAGCGACCTGGCCGCGCTGACCTCCAGGGCCGAGCCCGCGCCCGGCGGCTGGCGGCTGTACGGCCACAAGACGTGGAGCTCGCGCGCCGCCTTCGCCACCCACGGGTTCGGCCTCTTCCGCACCTCCGGCACGCGCCACCACGGCCTCACGTACGTCATGTTCCCCATGGACGACGTCGCCGTCCGGCCGATCGCGCAGCTCGACGGGCTGCCCGGGTTCGCGGAGCTGCACTTCGACGGAGTGTTCGTGCCGGAGCCGATGGTGGTCGGGGAGCCGGGCGACGGATGGCGGATCGCGATGGCCACCACCTCGTCAGAACGCGGCCTGACCCTGCGCAGCCCGGGACGCTTCCTCGCCACCGCCGACCGGCTCGTCGAGCTCGCCCGCGACGCCGGCCCGGCCCTCGCCGACCGGGCCGCCCGCTGCTGGGCCGACGCGGAGGCGTACCGGCTGCACACGTACGCCACCGCGCTCCGGCTCATGACCGGCGAGGAGCTCGGGCCCGAGGCCAGCATGGGCAAGGTGTTCTGGTCCGAGCTGGACCTGCGCATGCACGCCCTCGCCATGGAACTGCTCGGAGACCGGGCGGGAGACACGGCCTGGCTGGACGGGTTCCTCTTCGCGCTGGCGGGCCCGATCTACGCGGGCACGAACGAGATCCAGCGCACCATCATCGCCGAACGCGTCCTCGGGCTGCCCAGGGCGGGGGTGCGGCGGCCGTGAACTTCGGCTTCACCCCCGACCAGCTCGCCCTGGGCGCGACCGTGCGCGACGTGCTGCGGGCCCACTGCCCACCGGCCGCACTGCGCACCGAGCGGCGGCCCGCCTGGAAGCAGCTCGCCGGCCTGGGCTTCTTCGGATCGCTGCTGCCCCCCGGGTCCGGCGGCCTGGGGTTGTCACCGGCCGACCTCCTGCCGGCGCTGGAGGAGACCGGGCGGGCATGCCTGCCGGGGCCGGTCGTCGAGACCGCCGTGGCGGCGGCGTACCTGCCGGCGAGCCTTCCCGGGCTGGCCTCCGGCGCGGTGTGCGTGAGCGTGCTGCCGCCGGGGCAGGCGTACGCGCCGGACGCCGACCTGGCCGACCTTCTGGTGGTGGCGCGGGCGGGCGGCTGGCACCTGGTCCGCAAGGAGTCCGTACGCCTCGCCCCCCGCCACGGCGTCGATCCGTGCCGGCCGCTGTTCGAGGTGGGCTTCGACGCGTCCGAGGACCTGGGCGCGGCCGCCGGACCGGCGGTGCTCGCGGCCACCGCCGCCACGGCGGCGCAGCTCATCGGGGTCGCCAGGGAGCTGCTCGCGGTCACCGTCGCGTACGCGCGGGCCAGGACGCAGTTCGGGGCGGCCGTCGGGTCGTTCCAGGCGGTCAAGCACCAGCTCGCGGACGTCGCCGTGGCCGTCGAGTTCGCCGCGCCCCTCGTACACCGGGCGGCCCTGTCGGTGGGCGGGCCCCGGAGCCGGCCGCTGCCCAGCGCCGGACGGGACGTCAGCGCCGCCAAGGCCGCCGCGGGGGAGGTCGCCGGCCTCGCGGCGCGGGTGGCGCTGCAGGTGCACGGCGCGATCGGGTACACCGAGGAGCTGGATCTGCGGTTCTGGCTAGCGCGGGCCTGGTCGCTCTCGTCCGCGTACGGCACCGCGGCCGCTCACCGCGAACGCCTGTGCGCCGCCATCGTCAACGGCGGCCCTGGACGGTATCCGTGAAGTTCGGCGTGCCGCTCGGGCTGCTGCATCCCGCCGCGTGGAAGGACGTGGCGGTGGCCGCGGACGAGCTGGGGTTCGAGTCGGTGTGGTTGCCCGAGCACCTGGTGTTCACCACCGACCTGTCGCTCGCCGCGTACCCGGGCGCCACCGGCCCGGGGATCAAGCCCGGCACGCCGCTGTTCGACGCGCCGGCGTACCTGTGCTGGCTCGCCGCCTTCACCACTCGCGTCAGGCTCGGCACGGCGGTGCAGCTCCTCGCTCTGCGCCACCCCTTCGTGTCGGCCCGCGCGTTCGCCACGCTGGACGTCGTCTCGTCGGGACGGGCCATCTGCGGGGTCGGCGCGGGCTGGTACCGGGGGGAGTGGGAGGCGGCGGGCATCCCGTTCGGCACGCGCGGGGCGCGGCTGGACGAGGCGATCGAGGTGGTCAGGCGGCTCTGGAGCGAGCCGGTGGTGGCCCATTCCGGGAGGTTCTACTCGTTCCCCGAGGTCGCGTTCGAGCCCAAGCCGGTGCAGCGACGGCTGCCCGTGCTGGCGGGCGGGGAGTCGGCCGCCGCGCTGCGCAGGGCGGCCCGGCTCTGCGACGGGTGGATCAGCATGCCGCACACGATCGAGTCGATCAGGCCGCAGCTCGACCGGCTCGGGCCTGGGGTTCCCGTGACGGTGCACGCCCACGCGCCGGCCTCCCCCGACGAGGTGGCCGCGTGGGAGGCGCTGGGCGTGGAACGGCTCATCGTACGGCCGTGGACGCGCGGACGGGACGCCGTCTCCCGGCTGGCCGCCTTCGCCGCCGAGCACGGGCTCGGCTAGAGCGCCCCTCCGAACGCCCTCGGCATCGCGCCCAAGGGTTCTGGGCCGGCCGGGCGTGGTGGGGCGAGGCCGGCGGGTCGCCGGTCGGGCGCGGTGGCGTCCCTCGGGACGAGCCGGGATACCGGTCAGGCGCGGTGGCGTCCCTTTCCTGGCCGGGTGGTGGCCGCGCCGGCGAGCTGGCGGCCGCCGTCGGGGCGGGTCGTCCTGCGGTGCCTGCGGCCCTGCAGCGGGAGGTCCTGGACGAACCCCTCGGCACCGCGCCCCTCGCCGGACCGCCTGGACTGCGCGCGTCCCGCGGGCTGTGCTGGCTCCTGGCGGCCGGCGTACGGTGCTCCGGCGGGTTGCGGCGCGTTGCCGGGGCGAGGCCCCTGGGCGTCAGGCGAGCCCGGCTGGGCGCGGCGGTGGCGGCGGCCGCGCGACGGCAGGTCGGACGCGAACGCGGGCTCTTCGGCCAGCCGTTCGTGCCGCCGCCGCCGTCCGCGATAGGGGCCGCCGGAGGCACGGCCAGGCACCCCGCCGGAGGCACGGCCAGGCACCCCGCCGGAGGTACGGCCAGGCACCCCGCCGGAGGCACGGCCAGGCACCCCGCCGGGGACACGGCCAGGCACGCCGCCGGAGGCACGGTCCGGTCTGTCGCCGGAGGTACGGCCCGGCCTGCCGCTTCGGGAAGGAGCGTCCGGCCGGCTACCGGGGAACCAGCCGTCGGCGGTGGGGCTGGCGAGCGGGCCGGATGCTCCGGAGGGGTGGTCGACGGTGACGAGCGGGCCGAAGGCGTCCGCGCCGGTGGTGCGGGTGGGGGCGAAGGCGTCGAAGCTGCTCGACGCGCCGGGGATGACGATGCGTTCGAACGGTCCTGTGTCCACGACGCGATCGAGCGGGCCGGTGTCGAGGACGATCTCCAGCGGCCCCGTCTCGGCGGGAGCCGTGTCGTCGAAGGCGGGCGCGAAGGGCCCGGTGCCCGCCGCGCGGCGGTCCCCGGCACTCGCGCGGCGGTGAGAGGGGTGGAGTTCGGCGGCGTCCGGCGATCGGAGCACGGTGGTGTCGCCGGACTGCCGGGGGGAGCGGAGCACGGTGGCGTCGGAGGTGTCCCGGGCGGAGCGGAGCACCGCGGCGTGGCGCGGGGAGCGGAGGACGGCGGTGTCCGTGGTGCGGAGTTCGGGGGCGTCGGTGGCGAGGTCGAAGGGCCGGGTGGCGAGCCGGCGCCGGGGCGCGGGGGCGGCGTTGCGGCGGCGGCCGGCGTTCGAGCGGGCCGGGCGGGCGCCCGTGCCGGCCCCGGAAGACGCGGAAGACGCGGCGGACGCGGCGGCCCGCATACGGCGGGTCTTGGCGACGGCGAGCAGCGCCAGCGCGGCCACCAGCGCCGAGCCGACCAGCGTCGGCGTCGACACGGCGGGCATCGGGGCGGTGGCCGCGGCGTCGATGTGGGTGGGGACCGGGTCGGCGGTCGCGGCCGTGGTGTCGGCGGTGGACGGCTTGGCGTGCTTGGCCTTCTTGGCGGGCTCCTTGCCGGTGGCGCTCGCGGAGGCGTGGACCGTGGCCTCCTGTTCGGCCTTCTTCGACGGAGCGGGGGCGGGTGCGTCGGCGTCGCGGCCGCCGGAGTGAGGGGCGCGGGCGGGCTCGTCGCGTTTGGCGCGGGGGATCATGCCGGACAGCGCCTCGTCCGCGGGAAGCTCGAGCACGCCGACGTCGTTGCCGGGCCTCGACGGCTCCTCCGCCCGCTCCTCGGCCTTCTTCCTGGCCTCCTTGGCCTGCTGGGCGGCCTCCTCGTCCAGGCGGGCCTTGATCTCCTCCGGGTAGCCGTAGCCGACGACCTTGCTCGTGTCGCGTTCCTTGCGCTTGGCGACGCCGCCGTCGATGTTGCCCTCGATCGTGTGGATCGTGTCGCCCTCGACCCGCGTCACGACGCCGACGTGGTCGATCCTGCTGATCTTGTTGGATCCGCTCCAGTCGTAGAAGACGATCGCGCCGGGCTTGGGCTTCTTCCCCCACGCGCCCTGCTCCTTGAACCACTTGGCGTGGGCGACCGTCCAGGCGAACTGGCCGATCCACTCCTCGTAGCCGAGCTTGTGCGCCGCCCAGGACAGCATCATGTCGCACCATGGGGCGGAGGTGTAGTCGGCGTCGAACTCGACGTTCTTGCCGTACCAGGAGCCGAACTTGGTGTACGCGCCGGCCTTCTCCGAGTAGCCGAGCTGGCGCTCGAGCAGCTCGATGAACTTCTGCATCTCTGGCGTCATGGAGGCGTGGGGAAACCTTCCGGGCAAGACCGGTTTGTCCACACAGATCTGGGTAAGGGACGCCCTGTGACTGGTGTGATGAAACCGGTGGCTTGTCATCTTCTGCGATGAGCGAGGTTACCGTTTGGTAACCCCAGGTCAAGCACGCCCCAAGAGAGAGTCGACTCTTCTTGGGAAAGAACCGCAGGTCAGGATGCTGCCAGAAATGTCCGATCCAGGTGGTTTAAACCCAAAAGATCTACCTTGGGGTGAGATCTTAGTATCCCGCCCCGGTCAGCAGCCCTCCGTCCACCGTGAACTCGCTGCCGGTGCAGTAGCTCGACCGGTCGGAGGCCAGGAACGCCACCACGTGCGACACCTCGACCGGCTTGGCGAACCGCTTGATGACCATGGACTTCACGAAGGTGTCCGCGTCCACCTCGTTCGCCATGTCGGGGTCCATGGCCATCGCGGTGTTGATCGCGCCAGGATGCACCGAGTTGACCCGGATCTTGAACCTGGCCAGCTCCCGCGCCGCCGACTTGGTGATCCCGCGCAGTCCGAACTTCGAGGCCGAGTACGCCGACAGCCCCTCGGCGCCGATGAAGCCCTCGATCGAGGAGATGTTCACGATGGCGCCGCGCCCGGCCGCCTTCATGGGGTCGATCACCGACTTGATCCCGAGCCAGGCTCCCTTGAGGTTGACGCCGATCACCTGGTCGAAGTCCTCGGGTGACATCTCGTGGATGCGCCGATATTTCAGGATCCCTGCGTTGTTGACCAGAACGTCGAGCTTGCCGTACAGATCGGTGGTCATCGACACCGCGCGCTCCCACTCCCGTGCGCTCGTCACGTCGTGCCGGACATAGACCGCGCCCGTCTCCTCCGCCAGCGCCTTGCCCTCGTCGTCCAGCACGTCGCCGAACACCACCCGCGCGCCCTCCTCCAGGAAGAGCCGCACGTGCGCCGCCCCCATGCCCCGGGCCCCGCCCGTGATCAACGCGACCCTGCCGTCAAGCAACCTCATGACGTCCTCCTCCGGCGACGGCCGCCGCGGCCGCCTCCATGGAGCGGTAGACGGGGACACCCGCAGCCGCCGCGATCCGTCGCACTTCGTCCTCGACGCCCTCGGGGGCGCAGTCGCCGTTCCTGGTGACGAGGGTGATCCGGGTGCCCGGCAGCGCGTCCTGGGCTCCCGCGACCGCCCCGGCGTAGGCGTAGAGGGGTTCCGCCGCGTCGCCGTACGTGAAGAAGGCCTGCACGTTGACGTGCGCCACGACGTCCCGGTACGGCCGCCGCGACAGGATCGTGGTGATCACCTCGGGCACGAGCCCGGCACGCCCGAGCGGCCCGACGGGCACCTCGAGCGGATTGCCCGCCGCGGCCACCCCGAGCCCGCGCAGCGCGTCGAGCGCGTCGTCAGGCAGCGGGTCGAGCCGCACGCCCGCGCCGTCGAACGCGTCGGCGGCAAGCACGCTCGCGCCTCCGCTCGGCCCCACCACCAGCACGCCGTCCCCGGAGGTGACCCGCGAGCCGTGCGCCTGGAAATACGCCAGGACCCCGATCAGGTCGTCCTGGCCGGACACCAGCGCCACGCCCGCCTGCTCGGCCACCGCCTCCCAGATCCGCCGGTCGCTCACCATGCCGCCCGTATGGGAGGCCGCCGCGCGCCGCCCCTGCCCGCTGCGCCCGCCGACGAGCAGCACCACGGGCAGGCGCGTCGCGCGCAGCGCCTCGTACAGCTCCCGCCCGCCGCGCGGATCCTCCAGGTACAGCCCGACCGCGCGCGTCTCCTCGTCACCGGAGAGCCAGCGCAGCAGCTCGGCCGGGGTCACGTCGGCCGCGTTGCCGACCGTGGCGACCCGGCTGAACGCCAGCCCGCGCCGTTCCCCCACCTTGATCACCTCGCCCGCCAGGCCGCCGCTCTGCGAGATCAGGGCCACGGATCCCGCGTGCCCGAGCCCGCCGCCGACGAAGGTCTGCCGGCCCCGCGGGCAGTAGACGCCCATGCAGTTGGGCCCCAGCAGCCGCGTGCCCGCCGCCCGGGCCGCCGCGACCAGCTCCCGCTCCAGCCCGTGCTGCCCGGCCTCCCCGAACCCGCCGCTCATCACCTGCACGAACGGGATCCCCGCCGCCTGCCGCACCACGTCGGCGCACCGCCCGGCCGGCACGGCGACCAGCGCGTAGTCCACCTCCGCCAGCGCGGGGGAGCGTACGGCCGGCACGCCCGACACCTCGTCCGCCTCGGGGTGCACCGCCACCAGCGGGACACCCGCCTCGCGGTAGAAGCCGAGGAACATGTTGCCGAAGTTCGGCCGGGTCGCGGACGCGCCGGCGACCGCCACCGCCCGGGGCTCGAAGAGCGGCAGGAAGTCCGCGGGCGGTCCCGCCGCCGCCCGCGCGGGAGCCGCGGCGGGCAGGTGGCGGGCGTCGACGGCCACCACGCCCGACGGTCCCGCGATGACCGGGTTCAGCTCGAACTCGCCCAGCTCCAGCCGCTCCCACAGCCCGCCGGGCCCGGCGACCGTCGCGAGCAGCTTGACCAGCGCGTCCACGTCCACCGGCGGGCCGCCGCGCCACCCGCGCAGGAGCGCGGCCCCGCGCAGCGAGGCCAGCATGCTCCGGGCGTCCTCCTCCGTGATCGGGCAGAGCCGCAGCGCCGTGTCACCCAGCGCCTCCGCCCACACCCCGCCGAGACCGGCCAGCACCACCGGCCCGAACCCAGGGTCGCGCACCAGACCCACGATGAGCTCGACCCCGGCCCGCGCCTGCTCCTCCACGAGGAACCCGGCGACGTCCAGCCGGGAGGCCATCGTGGCGGCCGACGCCGCGAGCTCGCCGTGCCGCAGGCCCAGCGCCACGGCCCCGGCCTCGGACTTGTGCACCAGCCCCGGCCCGAACGCCTTCAGCACCAACGGTTCGGCCAGCTCGCCGGCCGGGCCGAAGTCGCCGTCGCGCACCACCACCCCGCGCGGGACCGGCACTCCCGCCTCGCGCAGCAGCGCCTTGACCTCGTGCTCGTACGCGCTCACCCGTACAGCTCGCGGATCTTCCCGCGCAGCAGCTTGCCGGGGCCGCCGGAGGCGTCCTGCGCGTGCGGGAGCGCGGTGGCCACCACGATGTGGTCGGGGCGCTGGTGGGCGGGGAGCGTGTCGGCCAGCGACAGCGCGATCTTGGAGGGGTCCAGCGAGTGCCCGGCGCGCGGCACGACGGCCAGCAGGACCCGCTGGTCCGCCGCGCCCTCCGGCACGCCCACCGCGCCCGCCTCGGCCACGCCGTCGAGGGCGGAAACGGCCTCCTCGATCACGGCCGGCTGCGTCCAGACGCCACCCTTGATGATCGCGTCCTCCCGCCGGCCGAGCACGCGCAGCACGCCGTCGGCCGAGAGCGTCCCGAGGTCGCCCCCGACGTACCACTCGCCGCGCAGCACCTCCGCCGTGCGGTCCGGCAGGCCGTCGTAACCGGCCATCCGGTGCGGCCCGGCCAGGTTGATCTCGCCGACCTCGCCGGTCACGCGGTGGCCGCGCTGGTTCGTGATCCGCACCGCGTTGCCCGTGCGGGCGCGCCCTGACGATCCGAGCGGGATCGAGCCGTCGTCCACCCGCCCCATGCACGTGTACGGCGCCTCGGTCTGGCCGTAGTACGAGAACACCGCCGCCTGCGGCAGCCTGGCCCTGATCCGGTCGAGCATGGTCGCGGTCAGCGGCTCCCCGCCCAGCATGATCACCCGGATGGACGACAGGTCCACGCCCTCGTGGTCGGGCGAGCCCAGCAGGGCCGCGTAGAACGAGGGGATCTGCGACACGTGCGTGACCCGTTCGCGGGGGACGGCGCGCAGGAAGTTCGCCGGGCCCCAGTCCTGCTCCAGCACCAGCCGCATCCCGGCGTACAGGGCGGGCCCGGCGATGGCGGGGAAGCCGATGCCCCAGATGATCGCGCCCGTGCCGAACACCGCGTCGGGCCCGCGCGGCACGTCCAGCCAGATCCGCGCCGTGGCCAGCGACGACGCGTGCGTGTGCACGACGGCCTTGGGCAGCCCTGTCGTCCCCGAGGTGTAGTAGAGCGCCAGCGGATCGTCGTGGAACCCGCCGAGCGGCGGCTCGGCGTCCGAACCCTCCGCAGGCTCGCGTACGTCGATCCACGCGGTCACCGCCGGCAGCTCGCCCCTGATCTGCTCGACCGCTCCCTCGACCGTCGCGTCGTGCACCAGCGCCGTGCAGCCCGAGGCGGCCACCACGTCCCGCACCGTCTCCACCGGCCAGTACGGGTTCAGCGCCGCCGTCACCGCCCCGATCTTGGCCTGCGCGAGGTAGACCTCGGCCACCCGCAACGTCTCGTTGAGCAGCACCGCCACCCGCCGCCCCGGCGTGATCCCGGCGGCGATCAGGGCGTTCGCGCGGCGGTTGACGCTCCTGTTGAGCTCGTCGTAGGTGAAGCTCCGCTCGCCGCAGTACGTCAGCGCCACCCTGTCGGGCGTGCGCAGCGCTCCCGCGGTCAGGACCGCGTGGCCGTAGTTGCCGTAGGGTGATCGTGCCATCGGGGGTGCCTCCACATCAGAGGGGCGAATAGAGCACGAAGACGTTGCCTGAGGGATCGCGCAGCACGGCCCGCCTCTCGTGCGGCCCGTCCTCCGGCGCCCGCACCACCTCGGCGCCGCGTCCCTCCATCTCCCGCACGACCCGCGCCACGTCGTCCACCTTGTACGACGGCGCGGCCGAGGCGGTGACGTGCTCGGCGGGCCCGGCCAGCGCCACGGTGACCCCGCCCCCGTCGAGCGCCGCGAACCTGTCGCCGTCGCGGAACTTCACCGGCAGCCCGTAGAAGGCGATCGCCTCGTCCAGGTCGGCGACGGGAATCAGCACGTTGCCCAGCTTCACGCGGGCCTCCAATGGGGGAGATCGTCTATGAACGTCACGCGTACCGGCATGCCGACGCGTATCTCTTCCGGTGCGCACCCCACCACGTGCCCGAACACCCTGGGGCCTTCCCGCAGGTCCACCCAGGCCGCGGCGTAGGGCTCGCGCCCCTGGTAGCCGGGGGCGAAGGAGCGGTGCACGATCGTGAACGTGTGCACCACGCCCTCGCCGGAGACCGGCTCGGCGCGGAAGGCCCGGCCGCCGCACCTGGGGCAGGCCGGTTCCGGGAGGTGGCCGCGGTGGTCGCAGCCGGTGCAGCGCTGGATGACCAGTTCGCCGTGGGCGGCCCGGTGGGCACAGGTGTCACCGCTCATCGCTAGCCAAGCTAGCGCACGCTTGGTACCCCCACAAGACCTCGCCCGCCGGGCCCGTGACGGTTGTCGCTGAAGCGTACGGGATCGCCACGGCGGCGTGCGGTGAGGTCCTCCGGCGACAGCGCGGAATCTTCCTGGGCGAGCGGCGGCGAGGTGGACGATGCCGCGTCGGGGTCGGCGGCGGGAGGTGGTGTCACGCCGGGCTCCATGGCGGAAGTGGCGGCGTCGTGGTCGGGGGCGGGAGTGAGGCTCGTGACCGGATGTGGTGGCGCGAGGCGCGAGGATCCGTCGGTGGTGGAGGTCGGCGACGAGATGCGGGCGGGCGGGGACGAGGTGGTGCGGGCGGGGGAGGGGGCGGGGGTGGTGCGGGCCGAGGCGGTCGGCTCATGGGTGGGCGTCGGGACGGTGGGCCCGGACGAGGTCGGCGTCGGGGCGGCGCAGGAGGGCCCGTCCACGAGCACCTCGCTCACCTGCGGCCCGTTGTCCGCCGCCGGCTCCGTCATGACGAGGATCCCGACGTACGCCCGGCGCCCGCACGCCACGCCCCCGGGATCGTGCGTGACGGCGCTGGCGTAGGAGGTCCGGCCGCGCAGGGTGCGCAGCTCCTGGCGGACCGTCCTGGCCGCGCCGGAGTCCCCGTCCCTCCGCGTGTACGAGATCCGCAGCCGCACGGGCCCGGTGCCGTTCGCCGCCACCCTGATAGCGCCGGCCGTGCCGCTCCACCGCACGATGCCGACCGCCTGGACGGTGAGGGCCGGGGCGGAGGGCCGCCGGACGGCGGGGAGGGACCGTGAGGCGCTGCGCGCGGGAGGCGTGCGCGCCGGCTCGGCGGCCGTGCGCCGGGGTGTGGCGGCCGTCCCGGTCGGGCCGGGTGTGCCGGCGTCGGCCTGGGTCGGTTCCGTCACGCTCTGCGTCTCGGGCGGCGGCATGAGGATCGCCCCCGGTCCGGGGGGCAGCCGGCCGCCCGACATCATGAGCGAGATCGACACGGCGACCACCGTCGCGCCGGCCACCCACAGGTGCGGAGGCAGCCGGGGCACCCTCGGCATGCGGTCGCGGATGCGGGAGGCGGCCGTCGCGGCGTGGTCGGTCCTGGCCAGCGGGAAGCGGAGGGCGAGCAGCGTGGCCAGTTCCGCGAGGTGGCGGCGCCCGCGCTTCTCCCAGTCGGGGCCGTACGTGGCGACGGCGTCCTCCTCCAGTTCCGCCGCGAACTGCCGGGCGGAGGCGTACCGGAGCGCGGGGTCCTTGGCGAGCCCTCGCCTGAGCAGGTCGCGCAGCGTGTCGGGGGCGACCTCCACGGGCACCGGCTCCACCAGGTGCTGGTCGCGCAGCGCGGGCACGTCGAGCCCGCCGTCCCCGCCCTCCTTGTACGCCCGGTAGGGGGGCCGCCCTCTGGCCGCCTCGAACAGGACGCACGCGGCCGCGTACACGTCCGCGGGCGGGCCCGTCCTGCCCTGGGTCCACAGTTCGGGCGCCATGTACTCGGGACTGCCGGCGGGCACGCCCGGCTCCTCGGCGTGCACCACGACGCCGAAGTCCGCCAGTTTGGTGGTGCCGTCGGCCTGGACGAGGATGTTGTCCGGCTTGACGTCGCGGTGCGGCACGCCCCGCTCGTGGGCGGCGGCCAGGGCCAGCAGCGTGCTCTTCACCACGGCCAGGGCCGCCTCGGCGCTGATCCTGTGGTGCTCGGCCAGCAGGGCGCGCAGCGTGACGCCGTCCACCAGCTCCATGACGATGGCGGCCCTGCTCTGCGTCTCGACGTACTCGTAGAGCTTGACCACGTTCGGGTCGTCGATCTCGACGAGTTCGTGGGTGTCCGTCCGGTAGCGGTCCATGAACTCGGCGTCCCGGCGCAGCGTGGCGTTCAGGTATTTGATCGCGACGTAGGCGCCGGTCTGCTGGTAGGTGGCGAGGAACACGCGGCCGGTGCGGCCGGCGCCGAGCTGGCGTACTTCACGGTAACCAGGGACCAAGTCCTAACCCCCATCAGGCAGCCGTCTTCGATTGGACGGTCTCACCCGGGGTTCCGGTTGTCACGAGTCCAGAAATTTCGCCCAGCGTCCATCGGGGGATGGCCCCTGATGGCAGGTGTTATGCTGATCGACATTACCAAGCAAGCGCTCGGCTAAAGAGCATGCGGAGGTCGCCGGTGGAGCGGGTAGCCGTGCTGGTGATGGAGATGCAGCGGGGCGTCGTCGGCGATCTCACGAAATTTCCAGAACTGGTGGATGCGTGCGTCCGGCACGACGTCGTGGCCAACGCCGCCCGCGTCCTCCACGCGGCCAGGGCCGCCGCGATCCCCGTCATCCACTGCACGGCCGCCTTCCGCCCCGACCGGGCCGGCTCCCACACGGGCAACTGCCCGTTCATCATCTCGCTGCTCAATGATCCCGGCCACATGCTGGACGGCACGCCCGCCACCGAGGTCATCCCCGAGCTGCGGGACGGCGGCGACCTGGAGAGCCGGCGCTACCACGGCTTCTCCCCGTTCACCGGCACCTCGCTCGACATGACGCTGCGCTCGATGGGCGTCACCGCCGTCGTCGCGGCCGGGGTCTCGCTCAACCTGGGCATCCCCGGGCTGGCCCTGGAGGCGGTCAACCTGGGCTACCGGGTGACGGTGGTGAAGGACGCGGTGGCGGGCATCCCCGACGACTACGCGCGGGCCGTGCTGAAGCACACGATCGGCCTGCTCGCCACCCGCACCGCCGCCGCGGACCTGGCCCGCGCATGGACGAGACGGACACCTGCGTGATGGACGGGCTGCGCCTGGACGGGCGCGTGGCGGTCGTGACCGGGGGAGCGGGCGCGATCGGCGCGGCCATCGCCGCCGACCTGACCGCGCTCGGCGCCCGCGTGGTCATCGCCGACGTGGACCTGCCGAACGCCGGGAAGGTCGCCGCGGGCCTGCCCGGCGCGCGGGCGCTGGCCGTCGACCTGGCCGCGCCCCCGTCCGTCGAGGCGTTCGCCGGCGCCGTGGGGCCGGTGGACATCCTGGTGCACAACGCCGGGGTGTCGGTCGTGCGGCCGTTCATCGAGAGCGACCCGGCGAGCTGGGACCTCATGTGGCAGGTCAACCTGCGCGGGCCGATGCTGCTCACCAAGCTCCTGCTGCCCGGCATGCTGGAGCGAGGCCGGGGGCGGCTGGTGTTCGTCTCCTCCGACGGCGCCAGGGCCGGCTCGGGAGGCGAAGGCGCGTACGCGGCCACGAAGGCCGGGCTGTTCGGGCTGGCCAAGACGCTCGCCCGCGAGGCCGCCGGAGCCCGGGTCACCTCCAACGTCGTCTGCCCCGGACCCACCGACACACCCATGCTGCGCAGGGTGTCGGAGGCCGAGCCAGGGCTCGTCGGCAAGATCGCGCGCGGCATCCCGCTGCGCCGCCTCGGCACGCCCGCCGACGTGGCGGGCCTGGTCGCCTACCTGTGCACCGACCGCGCCGCCTACATCACCGGGCAGATCCTGTCGGTGAGCGGCGGCGTGACCATGCACTGAGCCCCGATGCGGTCACAGGGCCCGGTAGACGGCCTCCACCAGGCGGATGCCGCGCAGGTTGCCGGAGAGCGCGGCGGCCATCCTGTTCATGACGTAGCCGACGGCCAGACCGCGCTCGGGGTCGCCCAAACCGATGAAGCCGCCCATGCCGGTGTGGCCGAAGGCGGTTTCCGACGGCACGAAGAACGTCAGCGACGGCCGCATGAAGCCGAGCCCGAACGAGGTGTCAAGCAGCAGCACCCGGTCGGGGCCGCTCACGCGCGGGCGTACGGCCTCGCGCAGCGCGCCGGAAGACAGGAGCTCGCCGGCGATCAGCGCCCGGTAGAACCCGGCCAGCCCTCGCGCGGTGGCGACGGCCCCGGCCGCCGGCCATCCGGCGCGCAGGATGACCGGATGGTTCGCGCCGCCCTTGAGCAGGTGCATGCCGGGGTTGCCGAGGGCCCGGTTCATCAGGCTCTGCGGGTCCTGGGCCGCCCTGGCCACCTCGGCCAGCACGTCCCGCGCCCGCCCGACCTCAGGCGCGGCCTCGGCCTCGGTGGGGGCAGGAGGCCGGGCGCGTTCGCCGGCCTGGAGCCTGGCCGTACGCGCGATCACGGTGTCCGGCGCCCCCACCCAGAGCTCCAGCCCCAGCGGGCGGGCGATCTCGGCGGCGGCCAGCTCCCCGACGCTCTTGCCCGTCACCCGCCTGATCACCTCACCCAGCAGGAACCCGTAGGTCAGCGCGTGGTAACCGTGCGCCTTCCCCGGCTCCCAGAGGGGCGCCTGGGCGGCGAGCCTGGCCGCGATCGCCGCGTGGTCCTCGAACTCCTCCACCGGCACCGGCTCCTCGATCACCGGCAGCCCGCTCTGGTGGGTCAGCACCTGCTCGACGGTGATGGCCGCCTTGCCCTCGGCGGCGAACTCGGGCCACACGTCGGCGACCGGCGCGGTGAGGTCCACCTGGCCCCGCTCCGCCAGCTGCAGCAGCACGGCGGCGGTGACCGCCTTCGTGCAGGAGTAGACGAACGCGGGCGTGTCCTGCTGCCAGGGCCGCCCGGTGTGCCGGTCGGCGACCCCGCCCCACAGGTCGACGACCAGCTCGCCGTCCAGGTAGACGGCCAGGGCGCCGCCCAGCTCCTCGCCGTCGGAGAAGTGCCGTTCGAAGACCTCGCGTACGCCGGAGAACCGGGGATCGCAGTGCATCAGACCTCCGCGGAGAAAGGGAGCTCAGTGATAGACGAGCCTAACAACTGGGGACGATTCGGCCCAGATGATCAGCGTGGCACTCTCAACCTCCTCACCCCCGCCGTGGTGCTCGACGCGCTGCGCAGCGCCACCACGGGCGAGGTGCTGAGCCTGGCCATGCCGATCAGGGGCGCCACCTCCTCGCCCGCGCCCACGACCGTCCCGCACCTGCCCGGCCGCCCGCTGCCGCAGCACTTCATGTCCGTGGACGGCGGCGACTACGCGGCGGGGGCGCGGCCGATCGGCGAGGGCCTGCGGGTGGCCGACGACGCGCTGCTCGTGACCCACCACGGCACCACCACCCACATGGACGCGCTGTGCCACATGTGGTCGGGCGACGAGCTCTACAACGGACACCCCGCGGCCAGGGTGCGCTCCTACGGCGCGACCCGGTGCGGCATCGAGCGGGTGGGCGGGGTGGTCGCCAGGGGCGTGCTGTTCGACGTGCCCCGCCGCCTCGGCCTGGACCACCTGCCGGCCGATCACCGGATCTCGGCCGGCCTGCTGGCGGACATCGCCACCCCGCGGCCCGGGGACGTCGCGGTCATCCGTACGGGCTGGCCCCGGGTGTGGGAGCGCTCGCGCGAGCACTACTGGTCGGGCCAGCCGGGACTGTCGGCCGCGGCGGGCCGGTGGCTGGCCGCGCACGACGTCGCGGCGGTCGCCGCGGACAACGCCGCGATCGGCGGGCTCGACGCGCGCGGGCGCGCCGGCGAGAGCCTCGCCGACGACCTGCACCTCATCCTCCTCCACCGGCACGGCATCCACCTGATCGAGATGCTCTGGCTGGAGGAGCTGGGCGAGGAGCTGGACGCGGCCGGGCGCGCGGAGTTCGTGTTCGTGGCGGCGCCGCTCAGGATCGAGGGCGGCACGGGCAGCCCGCTGACCCCGCTGGCCGTTCTCTGACACGGCTGGAGGGCCGGGAGGCGGCCCGCGAGGAACGCCGCGGGCGTCACCGCCATCAGGGCGCGGAACTCGGCGGTCATGCGGGACTGGTCGGAGCATGCTCGCCTCCGGGCTCGATCACGCCTTCGTCAGACCCCTGTGGCCAGGTGACGGGCAGGCTCGTGACGCCGTACACGGTGGCGTCGGGCTTCAGCGGCACCGCGGACGCGGGGACGGCCAGCCGCAGCCCCGGGAAACGCTCGAACAGGGCGCGGTAGCCGATGCGCAGCTCGATCCTGGCGAGCTGCTGCCCGAGGCACTGGTGCACGCCGTGGCCGAACGCCAGGTGCCGGCGCGCGCCGCCGCGGTCGAGCCGGAGCGTCTCGGGGTCGTCGTGGACGGACGGGTCGCGGTTGACGACGGGCAGGGAGAGGACGACGGTCTCGCCCTTCCTGACCAGCTCGCCCGCGACCTCGACGTCCTCCAGCGCGGTACGGGCCGGCCCGCCCTGGTGCAGGATCGACAACCAGCGCAGCAGTTCCTCGACGGCGTCGTCCGAGACGGACTCCGGGGGCGTGCCCCGCTCCAGGAGCGCGAACACGCCGAGGGCCAGCATGTTGGCGGTGGTCTCGTGGCCGGCGACGAGCAGGAGCAGGGCGACGTTGGTCAGCTCCTCGTCCGTCAGGTCGGTGGTGAGATCGCTGATCAGGTCGTCGCCGGGCGCCTTGCGCCTGCACCGCACCTGCTCGTGCAGGTAGGCGGTCAGGTCGCCGACCGCCGCGGGGTCGCCGCCGGGGATGACGAGCTGGGAGCTGCGTTCCTGGAAGAACTCGTGGTCGGCGTACGGGACCCCGAGCAGCTCGCAGATGACCATGGACGGGATCGGCAGCGCGTACGCCGTCACGAGGTCGGCGGGCGGCCCGGCGGCGGCCATGGCGTCGAGCCGCTCGGCGGCGATCTGCTCGATGCGCGGCTCCAGCAGCCGCATCCCGCGCACGGTGAACCGGCCGGTGAGCAGCCGGCGGTATCGGGTGTGCTCAGGGGGGTCCATGGCGCCGAAGAAGCCCGGCGGTGCCGCCTGGCCGGGTCCGCCGGGACGTGAGGAGTGCGTGGCGACGTGCTTGATCTCCTGGCGGGCGCTGAACCTGGGGTCGCCGAGCACCGTGCGGGCCGCGGCGTCGGTGGTGGCCAGCCAGCCCAGGTGGCCGTCGGCGAACTCCAGGCGGCTCATCGCCGGCAGGCCGCGCAGACCGGCGGGCGGGTCGAAGGGGTGTCCGGGGTGACGTTCGATGGGAAGTCGCATAAATATGAGAGTAGACTATCAATTGCTAGTGCACTTACATGATCAGTCGCCCGGGTAGCCTCCGCCGCCGTGCGCGGCGTCCAGGGCGTCGTAGTCGGGGCCGGGGCCGCGCGTCGGGATCTCGTCCACGAAGACGACCTCCCGCGGCTTCTTGTACGACGCCAGCGACGCCTTGACGTGCTCGATCAGCTCCGCGGCCGTCGCCGTCCCGCCGGGGTGGAGCGCGACGACGGCCTTGACCGCCTGGTGCCAGACGGGGTCGGGCACCCCGATGACGGCGGCGCCGGCCACCGCTGGATGTGCCGCGAGCGCCCGTTCCACCTCGGCGGGGTAGACGTTCTCGGCCCCTGACTTGATCATGCGCAGCTTGGGCCCGATGAAGGTGATGGTGCCGTCGAGTTCGCGGCGGCCCAGGTCGCCGGTGTGGTGCCAGCCGTACGCCGACTTAACTGCATTTAAGTCGGGACGGGCGAAATATCCGGAAAAGAGGGTCTTGCCCCGCGCGCAGATCTCCCCCACCTCGCCCACCGGCACCTCGACCCCGTCCGGCGCCAGCAACCGTACCTGGACCAGCGGGTTCGGCCGCCCCGCGAACCCCGCGCCGCCCTCGGCCAGCCCCAGGAACGTGAGCATCCCGCCCACCTCCGTCTGCCCGTACCCGCCCATCTTCGACCGGCACCAGGGCGAGCCGTCCACGGTGATCATGTCGTCCCACTCGGCCGAGTGGGCGACGAAGCGCAGGGACGACAGGTCGTACGCGCCGTCCGCGTTCGCTTTCGTGACGGCGTCGATCATCGGCCCGAACAGGAACGCCTGCGTCACCCGCTCGGCGTCGACCAGCCGGCACACCTCCTCGGCGTCGAACGCGGGGGTGAAGACGTTCGTGCCGCCGATCTGGAACGTCGCCAGGCAGAACATCATCGTGCCCACGTGGTAGAGCGGGCCGCTGCTGAGGAAGGTGAAGCCCGGCTCCATCTGCCGGACGACGAGCAGCGAGGTCGCGTGGGCGACGAGCGCGGCGCTGCCGAGCAGGGCGGCGCACGGCCGGCCGCCGAACGCGGCGGTGTAGAGGGCCAGCACCGGCTCGGTGTCGGCCACCTGGGGGAACTCCCGGGGGCCGGCGTCCGCGATCAGCCGCTCGTACTCGTCGCCCGCCCGCACCCACGTCCCCGGGCCTGAGCCGCGCAGCGCGGCCGTCGTGTCCGACGGCTCCCAGACGACGACCGACGGGGTCAGGTCGGCCAGGACGAACCGCAGCTCGTCCTCCGACTGCCGCCAGTTGGCGGGGCAGCACACCGCGCCCAGGCGCGAGCAGGCCAGCAGCAGCTCCAGCACCGCGCAGGAGTTGCGGCCCACCCAGAGCACCCGGTCGCCGTCGCCCACCCCCAGCCCGGCCAGGGCGCCGGCCAGGCGGGTCACGCGGGCGTCGAGCTCCGGGTACGTCAGCCGCGTCGCGCCGTCCACCACCGCGGTGATCCCCGGGCGGCTGCGGGCGTGGTCGGCGAGGACGTCCGACAGGGACAGGCTGTGGATCACGAGGACCTCCGGAAGGCGGGCATCACTTCGGCGGCGAAGAAGCGCATGACCCGCTTCATCTCCTCCAGCGGCATCGGCCGGGTGCTGCCGAAGTCGCACAGCAGGTTCGTGAAGCCGGCGTCCCCGAGCAGCGCGATCTGCTCGATCACCCGTGCCGGATCCCCGATGACCTCCAGCTGCTCCCACCGGAAGCCGGCCGACACGGAGCCGCCCTTGAGGTAGCGGTCCTGGTAGTACTCGAAGCCCTGCGCGGCGCGGCCGGTCCTCGGGTCGACGGGGGCGCTGCGCTCGTTGAAGATGCGCGACCGGTCGAACGACGCCTCGAAGCGCTCCTGGTCCGCGCGGGCCTGTTCCAGGGTCGGGGCGACGTACACGCTGCGCGCCACCACCAGCTCGGCCCCGTCCGGGTGGCCGGCCCGCGCGGCCGTCTCCCGCCAGGTGCCTGCCGCCGCGCAGACCTTGCGGAACGTCGCCGCGGGGTCGGCCAGGATGGGCAGCCCGCGCTCTGCGTACATGGTGACGGTCTCAGGGGAGACGGCCGCGACGTGCAGCGGCGGGTGGGGCGTCTGCAGCGGCCTGGGCACGAGCGAGACCTCGGCGCCGGTCCGGTAGAACTTCCCCTCGTGCCGGTACGCCTCCCGCGTCCAGAGGCCGACGATCACCTCGAGCGCCTCGTTGAAGCGGTCGCGGGCCTCGGCCAGGTCGATCCCGAACCCTTCGAACTCGGCGCTCTGGTATCCGCGCCCGATGCCCAGGTCCAGCCGTCCTCCGGAGAGCACGTCCACCTGCGCGGCCTCCTCGGCCACGTGGATCGGGTCGTGCAGGGGCAGCACCACGACGCCGGTGCCCAGCCTGAGGCGGGTGGTGCGGGCGGCGGCGTGGGCGAGCATGGCGAACAGGTTCGGGACGACGCCGTAGTCGCGGAAGTGGTGCTCGGCCAGTCGCACCCCGTCGAACCCCAGCTCCTCGGCCAGCTCGATGAGCTCCAGGTGGTAGTCGTAGACGTCCTTGAAGCTCTGGCCGTCGAAGCGGTGGAAGAGGTGGAAGGTCGAGAACTTCATGCGGCGGCCCCTCAGCGATAAACCAAGCGCTCGCTTGGGAGCGTATACGCGAGAGCCCGCCCCAGTCCAGGCCGGGCCCCTTGGGCTCCCGTCAGCGGGCGCCGGGTCTCCTCACGGCGGGCCGGACGCGGACAGCGCCCGGCGCGCCCGTGACAACGTTTTCAGCACGGTCACGCCAGGGCGCTGACCAGGCCGATCGCCAGCGCCGTCCGGTCGGGGATGTGCTCCACCAGCACGTGCTCGTGCCGCGCGTGCGCCCCGTCGCCGATCGCCCCCATGCCGTCCAGCACCGGGCGCCCGAGCGCCGAGACGAAGTTGCCGTCGCTGGCGCCGCCGACCGCCGCCTCGTCCAGCAGCCATCCGAAGCCGGCCGCCACCTCCCGCGCCTCCTTGAACAGCTGCTGGGAGGCCGGGTTGGGCGTCATGGGCGGCCGGTTCCACTCGCCGGTCGACGAGATCGACACCCTCGGATCCGATGCCCTCAGCCGGAGGAACACCTCGTCGATCCGGTCCATCTCCGCGGGATCGCTCACGCGTACGTCCACGCCGCAGGTCGCCCGCCCCGCCGCGACGTTGCGGCCGGTGCCGCCGCCGATCAGGCCGACGTTGACGGTGGTGCCGCGCTCGGGCGAACCCGCCGCGGCCAGCGTGGTGACGACCTCGGCCAGCGCGTGGATCGCGCTCGCCCCCGCGTACGGGTCGAGCCCCGCGTGCGCCTCGACCCCGGCGGCGCTCACGTTGAACAGCCCCACGCCCTTGCGCGCGGTCTTGAGCGCGCCGTCCATGGACGCCTCGAAGACCAGCGTGGCCAGCGCGTCGATGCCGGCCGCCTCGATGTGCTCGCGCGAGGCCGGGCTGCCGATCTCCTCGTCCCCGTTGAACAGGTAGCGCACGCTCGGGTGCGGCAGGCCCAGCTCCCGCAGGCCGCGCAGCGTCCAGATCGACTGCACGAGCCCCGTCTTCATGTCGAACACGCCGGGCCCCGTGGCCTTGTCGTCCACCACCGCGAAAGGCCACGACCGCAGCGTCCCCGTCGGCCAGACGGTGTCGTAGTGGCAGAGCATGAGCACCGTGCCCGGGGCGGTGCCCTGGTAGGTGAGCTCCAGGATGTCGCCGTGCTGCCCGCCCTCGTGCAGGATCTCGTCGTCGGGCGTCCCGAGCCGCCCGACGGCTCTGGCCCTGATCTCGCGCAGACCCTTGACCAGCATGGCCTTGTCGTAGCTGTGGGTCTCCAGCTCGACCACGGCCTTCAGGTCGTCGAGCATGGCCGGGAGGGCCTGCCGGGTCCAGTCGATGATCAAAACAAAGGTCCTTCCGAGGGCTGCCGCATTACGGTCAACCATTACACGGGGTCACGACTCATCATGACAAGTCGACATTGCCGGTGATTTACCGCGTGCGCCGCATCCTCAGGCGTTTGCGGATGGCTCGGGGACCGCCGCGGGCTCGCGCAACGGCAGCCGTACCTCGAACCAGGTGTCACCCGGCTTCGAGCGCACCTTGATCTCCCCGCCGTGCCGCCCGGCCACGATCCGGTAGGAGATGTCGAGACCCAGCCCGGTGCCCTCGCCCACGGTCTTCGTGGTGAAGAACGGCTCGAAGATGCGGTCCCTGATCGCCTCGGGAACGCCCGGACCGGTGTCGCCGATCTCGACGATCGCCTCGTCCTCGTCGTGCGCGGTGCGGATGGTCAGCGTGCCCGACTCGCCCATGGCGTCGAGCGCGTTGTGCATCAGGTTGGTCCACACCTGGTTGAGCTCGCCCGCGTAGCAGGGGATCAGCGGCAGCGTGCGGTCGTAGTCGGTGACCACCGTGACGCCCGGCGCGATCTTGCCGCGGAAGATCGCGACCGTGCTGTCGAGCAGGTCGTGCACGTCGACCATCTGGAACGGGGCCCGGTCCATCTGGGAGTACTGCTTGGCCGAGCGGATCAGCGAGGTGATGCGCTCGGTCGCCTCGGTCACCTCGCTCAGCATCTGCGAGATCTCGATCGCGTCGGCCAGCCAGCGCAGCGCGGCCGGGGTGTGCTCCTCGCCCACCTTGCCGCGGATCTTCCTCAGGTCGTCGCCGGAGAACCCGGCGTTGACCAGCGCCGGCGCCAGGTCCCACGCGTCCTCGACGCCCGCCTCGTCCAGCTCCTCGCCGAGCGCGTCCTCGGCGTCGGAGATCTCCATCGGCGAGCGCTGCTGCCTGCCCAGGGCTTCGGTGCAGTGCTCCTGGACCTCGACCAGCGTGCGGAGCTTGTCGGGCGCGATGCCGTCCTGGGCGAGCTGGGCGAGCTGCAACCGCGAGGTCCGCAGCAGCGTGCGCAGCTCGCTGACCGCGCGTACGGCGGCCGCGGCCGGGTTGTTCAGCTCATGGGTGAGCCCGGCCGTGATCGTGCCGAGCGCGGTGAGCCGCTGCCGCCGGTCGATGATCTCCCGCTGCATCCTGCCGCCCGACAGCAGGCCGTCGAGCAGGTGCATCGCCATGGGGAACCACTCGGCCACGATGTAGGCGAACTTCTTGGCCGGCAGCATGAAGATCCGCGACGGGGCCGTGGCCCGCAGCGTGTGCTGGTAGGTCTGCGGCGCCCGCTCGCCGAGGTAGGCCGAGGTGGCGCCGCCGTAGACGCCGGGCTGCGAGGTGCGGGGCATGGCGACGGTGCCGGCGCTGACCGTCTCGCTGATCATCTGCACCTCGCCCTCGATCAGCACCGCGAAGCACTCCGCCGGCTCGCCCTGCCGCACGATGTCCTCGTCCTGCGCGTACGTCTGTACCGCGCCGCTGCCGGCGAGCTTGGTGAGCTGCTCGTCGGTCAGCCGCTCGAACAGGAAGAGTTTGCGCATCTCGTCGATGTCGATGCTCGTCTGCCGGCTCATTGCTTCTCCAGGTAGCGGTGCACGAGCGCGACGGCCATCGCGCCCTCCCCGACGGCGGAGGCCACTCTCTTGATCGACTCGGCGCGTACGTCGCCCGCGGCCAGCACCCCTGGCACGTTCGTCTCCAGGTAGTACGGCTCGCGCCGCAGCGGCCAGTTGCGCGGCCGCCGTCCCCCCTGCACCAGGTCGGGCCCGGTCAGCACGAATCCCCGCGCGTCCCGCTCGATCGTCTCCCCGAGCCAGGACGTGTACGGCTCGGCGCCGATGAACACGAACAACCACTGGGCGTCGACGTCGCGCTCCTCGCCCTTGGACGACAACCTCAGCCGCTCCAGGTGGTCGCTGCCGCCGCCGCCGACGACCTCCGTCTGGAGGTGCACCTCGACGTTGGGCAGCGCGGCGATCTGCTCGATGAGGTAGTGAGACATGGACTTCTCCAAACCATCACTCCTCACCAACAAGTGGACCTTGCTCGCGAATCCCGACAGGTAGACGGCCGCCTGCCCGGCCGAGTTGGCCGCGCCCACGATGTAGACCTCGGTGTCCTTGCACGACGGGGCCTCGGTCAGGGCCGCGCCGTAGAACACGCCCCGGCTCACGAACTCGTCGAGTCCCGGCGCCTCCAGCCGGCGGTAGGTGACGCCGGTCGCCAGGATCACCGCGTGGGCCGCGATCTCCCCGCCGTCCCTGAACCCGATCACCCGCGCCTGCCCGCGCGGCTCCAGCATGGTCACCTTCCGCGCGGTCAGCAGCTCCGCCCCGAACTTGAGCGCCTGCCTGCGCGCCCGGTCGGCCAGCTGCTGGCCGGAGACGCCGTCGGGGAACCCCAGGTAGTTCTCGATGCGGGAGCTCTGGCCGGCCTGGCCGCCCGACGAGTACGCCTCGACCATCACCGTGTTGAGCCCCTCCGACGCGCCGTAGACGGCCGCGCCGAGCCCGGCCGGCCCGCCGCCCACCACGATCAGGTCGTAGAAGTCGGTGGCCGGAGTGGTGGACAGCCCCACCGCCGTGGCCAGCTCGGACTGGTCGGGCGACTCCAGCGTGGTGCCGTCGGCGGTCACCACCAGCGGCAGGTGGCAGCCCTCGCCGGCCGCGCTCACCAACTGCGCGCCCTCCGGGTCCTCGGCCAGCATCCACTGGTACGGCACGTGGTTGCGGGCCAGGAAGTCGCGCACCTTGTAGGACGGCGCGGACCACCGGTCGCCCACCACGCGCAGCTCCGACCGCTCGATCCTGTCGGTGCGCAGCCAGGCGTCGAGCTGCCCGTCGATCACCGGGTAGAACTTCTCCTCCGGCGGATCCCACGGCTTGAGCAGGTAGTGGTCGAGGTCGACCACGTTGATCGCCTGGATCGCGGCGTCGGTGTCGGCGTAGGCCGTCAGCAACACCCGGCGCGCGTACGGGTACAGGTCCATCGCGGCCTCGAGGAACTGCACGCCGTTCATCTGCGGCATGCGGTAGTCGGCCAGGATGGCCGCCACCTCGACGCCGCGCAGCCGCATCTCCCTGACCGCCTCGATGCCGTCCCTGGCCGCTTCCGCGCGGACGACCCGGTAGTCCTGGCCATAGCGGCGTCTCAGGTCACGGGCGACTGCCCGCGAGACGCCCGGGTCGTCGTCCACCGTCACGATGACCGGCTTCTCCATGCCGTTACGCCCCTGCCTTATCGCACTCCGTCCCTTAAGGGAAGGATGTCATGTGCTGAGCGCTGCCTGAGTACCCGCTCCACCAGGTCCGCGTAAGGCCTTCGAGCAGGCCTTCCACAGCCACGGCAGTCAGGCGATGACGTGGCTCTCCCCGCCGTCGACCAGCAGCGAGACCCCGTTCACGAACGACGCCCGCTCGCCGGCCAGGAACGCCACCACGTCGCCGACCTCCTCGGCGCGCCCGATGCGGCCGACGGGCACGGACTCGCCCCGCTGCCGCAGCGCCTCCTCGCCGCCCGCCAGCTCCCGCAGCCGCTCGGTCTCGATCGGGCCCGGCATCACGTTGTTGACCAGCACGCCGTCACGGCCGACCTCGCGGGCGAGCGTGCGCACCACGCCGGCCACGGCCGAGCGGGTGGCGTTGGACAGCGCCAGGCCGTCGATCGCCTCCCGGGCCGACCTGCTGGTGACCGTGACGATCCGGCCCCAGCCGCGAGCGCGCATCTCCGGCAGGACGGCGTGGATCAGGCGTACGGTGCCGAGCAGGTTGCGCTGGATCGCGACGTCCCACTCCTCCAGCCCCACCTCGTCGAACCGGCCGGCTGGCGGGCCGCCCGCGTTGGCCACGAGGATGTCGATCGGGCCGAGCACGTCGCGGGTCTCCTCGACCACCCGCCTGGCGGTCGCCGGGTCCTCCACGTCGGCCAGCACGGCGTGCACGACCTTGCCGTATTCCTGCAGCTCCACCACCGCGTCCGCGAGCCGTTCCGGGCTGCGGGCGCTGACGCAGACGTCGCAGCCCTCGCGCGCGAGGCTCTTGGCCGCGGCGAGCCCGATGCCCGCGCTGCCTCCGGTGACGAGGGCGACCTTGCCCGAGATGCCGAGATCCATCAGAGCCTCCTAAGGGGACCGTCGCCTTCGGGCGATCGGGGAATCGGGAGCGGGAGGGCCGCCAGGGCTTGAGCGTGCAGTGGCAGATCCTCGGACATTGTCGCCACCTCCGGATAGGATCGAGCTTGCGCTTTCGGGCATCGGTCAGGGCTTGGCCGTCGTCTCCGGCGCAAGCGGGGCGAGAAGCCGCTCCCTTCAGGAAGCGGAGGAGTCACAGGCGTGACTATAGGTCGTGGGAGCGCCCGGACCGGCAAGGCCGGGCGTCACATCTTGTGCACGCGTACAAGCTTGTCCGGGTTGAGGATGGCGTAGATGTCCGTGATGCGGCCGTCGTGGACGTTCACCAGCACGATCTGGTCGCCTTCGTCTGAGCGCGTCCAGAACGCCGGGCTGCCGTTGACGTCCAGCAGCCGCACGTCCGTGAACGCGTAGCGGTGCACCAGCGCGGACAGGAAGGCCAGCACCTTGCGCCGGCCGGCGACCGGCCGCAGCGCCGCCTTGACCTTGCCGCCGCCGTCGTTCCACGAGACCACGTCCTCGTGCAACAGCTCGGTGAGCGCGTCCATGTCGCCGCCCTTCGCCGCCTCCATGAACTTCACCAGCAACTCGGTGTGGTCCGCCGTCGACGGCTGGAACCTGTCACGCCCTTCGGCGAGCCGCGTGGACGCCCGGTGGTGCAGCTGCCTGGCGTTGGCCACGGAGGATTCGGCGATCTCGGCGATCTCGGCGTACGGCAGCTCGAACGCCTCCCGCAACACGAACACCGCCCGCTCCGGCGGCGAGAGCCGCTCCATCATGTGCAGGGTGGCGAAAGAGACGGTGTCGCGCAGCTCGGCGGTGTCCAGCGGGCCGGCCTCCGACGTCAGCACCGGCTCGGGCAGCCACGGCCCGGTGTAGGCCTCGCGCTTGACCCGCGCGGAGCGGAGCTGGTCGAGGGCCAGCCGCGAGACCACGGTCACCAGGAACGCCCGCGGCTCCCTGATCGCGTCGTGGTCGGTGCCCTGCCAGCGCAGCCACGCCTCCTGCACGACGTCCTCGGCGTCCCACATGCTGCCGAGCAGGCGGTAGGCCAGCCCGAGCAGCATGGGCCGGTGCTCCTCGAAGTCCACGCTGGCATCATGCCCCGTCACCCCGGCGGGAGGTGCGCCGGGGGTGGCCGGTGCGGGGACGTGACGGTTCACGGGTGGTAATGCCGCGGCAAGCATGATGGGCTGGACGGGTGGCGAGAAATCTGATCCTCTCAGGGGGCCTGTTCCACGACTTCGCCGCCACGTCGGAGGCACTCGCCGGAGTGCTCTCCGAGGTCGGGGTCGAGTCGGAGATCACCGAGGACATCGCGGGAGCGCTGAGCGAGCCGTCGGAGGTCCAGCTCATCACCGTCAACGCGCTGCGCTGGCAGATGGGTCACGACCGTTTCGCCGACCAGCGGGCCGCCCGGGCCTTCTCGTTACCGGCCGAGGCCCGCACCACCCTGCTCGACCACCTCGACCGGGGCGGCGGGCTGCTGTGCATGCACACCGCGTCGATCTGCTTCGACGACTGGCAGGGCTGGCCGCGGGTCCTGGGCGGCTGCTGGAGCTGGCCCAAGTCCCACCATCCGCCGCTGGGGTGGACGGGGGTGCGGGTGCACGGCGGGCATCCCGTGGTCGAGGGCCTGCGCGACTTCGACGTGGTCGACGAGGTCTACAGCGACCTCGACGTGCTACCCGACGTCAGGCCGCTGGCCTCGTCGAACGGCCAGCCGCTCGTCTGGGCGCGGCCGGTCCGGCGTGGCCGGGTGCTCTACGACGCGCTGGGTCACGACACCAGGTCCTACGACAACGAGATCCACCGCACGCTGCTCCAGCGGGCGGCGTTGTGGCTGCTCAAACGGCCCGTCACGATCCGCGAGTGACATGTCCGGAAGCTACAAGACCAGGGGCGGCGATCCGGGCACGATGACGGTATGAACGTGAATCTCTCCGCGATCCCCGGCTTCCTGGCCGGGCACGCGCGTGTCCTTGACCGCCGCCGCTACGACCTGCTGACGGGCGAGGGCGACGCCGCCTCCGTGCTGGCCGCCCTCGACGCCTACCGCAATCCCGACGGCGGCTACGGCTGGGGCCTGGAGCCCGACCTGCGCACCCCCGAGAGCCAGCCGGGAGCGGCGCTGCACGCCTTCGCGGTGTTCGGGGACGTCGCCCCGCACGTCACGCCCCGCACCTCGCCGCACGCCGCGGCGTTGTGCGACTGGCTGGACTCGGTGACGCTGCCCGACGGCGGGCTGCCGTTCTCGTTGCCGCTCACGGTCTCCGAGGCCAGCGCGCCCTGGTGGCTGAGCGGCGACCCGGCCGTCTCGTCCCTGCAGATCACCTCCGTGACCGCGGCCGCGGCTCACCAGGTCGCCGCGTACGACCCGGCCGTCGCCGCGCATCCGTGGCTGGAGCGGGCCACCCGCTACTGCCTCGACGCGATCCAGCGGCTGGAGGGCATGCCGCACGCGTACGTGCTGCTGTTCTCCGTGCACTTCCTCGACGCCGTCCACGACAGCCGGCCGGAGGCGGCCGGGCTGCTCAAGCGGCTGGGCGGCCACATCCCCGCGGACGGGCGGGTGCCGGTCGAGGGCGGCACCGAGGACGAGGCGCTGCGGCCGCTCGACTTCGCGCCCCTCCCAGGGAGGCCGGCCCGCGGCCTGTTCGAGCCCGAGGTGATCGCCGCCGATCTCGTGCGGCTGGCGGGGGAGCAGCAGGACGACGGCGGGTGGGTCGTCGACTTCGCCCGCATCTCGCCCGCCGGGGCGCTCGACTGGCGCGGGGACGTCACGGTCGGCGCCGTGCGCACACTGCGGGCCAACGGCATGGTCTAGCCAGCATGGGGTTCGTCAGAATCCGGAGGGGCGTCCCGGCGCGAGATCGTGGTTCTCGTCCCCCTCGAGCGGAGGGGTGAACACGCAGATGAGCCGCATCCCGCCGGCCGAGGTCAGGCGGTGTTCCTCGCCCGGGTCCGGTGCGTAGAGCGTGCCCGGGGCGATGGTGAACAGCCCGCCGGCCGTCTCGACCCGGCCCTCGCCCTCGACGCAGTAGCAGGCTTCGAGATGCCGGTCGTAGCGGAGGAGGGTGGTCGTGCCCGGACGCACGCGGGTGTCGGTGAGCGTGTAGCCGCGTCCGTCGGCCGCGACGAGGAGGCGGCGGCTCGTGCCGTTGGTCCAGTCGACGTCCCGCGCGGATCCCAGCACGTCGTCGAGCGTCCGGATGAGCATCGTGACTCCCGTGCGGTCAGGGCCACACCACACCGTTGCGCACGGTGTCGATGCGGTGGTCGCTCACGTGTCCTTCGAACAGGCGCGTCCCGAGACCGTACGCCTGGGCCAGCGGATCGGCAGGGTCGCGCGCCACCTCCCCGCGCGAGTTGGCGACGCCGCGCACGACGCCGACCAGGTCGTGGTGGAGATAGCGGGCGAGCTCCTGCATCTGCGCGGTGACGCCGACCATCGAGCCCGGGTAGGTCTCCTCGGAGCTCACCACGACGGCCATCCGCTTGCCGACCAGGCGCCGCGTGACTTCAGCGCTGTCGGGGTAGCCGGCCTTGATGTAGCAGAAGAGGCGATCGATGAAGATCTTCAGCTGTCCCGCGACGCCGTACCAGTAGAGCGGGGTGGCGAGGATGAGCGCGTCGGCAGGAAGGACCTGCCGCCGCAGCAGCGTTTCGTAGCCGTCCCCGATCGAGCATGCTCCGTCAGCCTGCCGGCACGTGCGGCAGTCGCGCAGCGGCGCCGCGACCGCGTCGGTCAGGTCGGCGAGCTCGACCTCGTGCCCGCGGCTCGCCGCACCCTCGAGAACGGTCTCCGCCAGCAGGCGGGAGTTGCCGTCCTTGCGGGGGCTCGCGCTCAGGGCGAGGGCCTTCATGAGCTGTGCACCTCTTCCTCTTCTCGGTGTCTGTGCCCGGATCCCATCGTGCCGTCCGCGAACCGTGAAGACAATCAAATGATTACGGCCGGTAATGGTAAGTTGATGTGCATGGTTGATCCGGCTCGCCTGAAGGTGCTCGTGGCCCTGCACGAGCAGGGCACGCTCCAGGCCGCGGCCGCCACGCTGCACATCTCTCCGTCGGCCGCCTCGCAACAACTGGCGACGCTGACCCGCGAGGCGGGGGTGCCGCTCGCCGAGGCCGACGGCCGCAAGCTGCGCCTCACCGACGCCGGCCGCGTGCTCGTCGACCACGCCTATGCCATGCTCGCGCTTCTCGAGCGGGCGATGGGAGAGATCCAGTCCACCGTGGACGGCGAGCTGGGGCGGATCACGGTGGGCTCCTTCCCCTCGACGATCTCGTCCCTGCTCATTCCGGCGGCGCTCGTGATCCGCCACAGCCGTCCCCGGCTGCGGGTCGACATCCGCGAGGTCGCGGTGCCCGGCTGCCTCGACCAGCTCGCCGGCGGAGATCTCGACGTGGTCGTCGCGGTGGAGGCCGAGGGGGCGCCCTCCGGCGACGACGCGAGATACACCAGGGTGGAGCTGGGCACCGACGACTTCGACCTCGCTCTGCCGGTCGCGCACCCGTCGGCGCGCGCGCCGGCCGTCGCCCTGTCGCTGCTCCAAGGTGAGGAGTGGGTCAGCACCCTCGAAGGCGACGCCTGCGACCGCCTGCTGCACCTCGCCTGCGCCTCCGCCGGCTTCCGTCCCGAGGTGCGGCATCGTGCCGGCGACTGGACGGCGATCCTGGCCCTGGTCGAAGCGGGGATGGGCGTCGCCTTCATCCCCCGCGCCGCACGGCTGCCCATCCCTGCGGGGGTCGTCACCGTGGCCCCGACCGGGCACGACATCCGGCGGCACATCTACGCGGCGGTCCGGCGGGGGGCGGAGGCCCGGCCGGCGATCGCCGCGTATCTCGCGGCGCTCAAGGCCGTCGCGTCGCCGGCGCGGGGCTACGAGCCGAGGCGGGCGGCCGACTCCGACTCCTGAGCCATCCTGCGCAGGGCGTCGAACGCCCGGCCGTAGAGGACCGTGCCGAGCACCAGGGCCTCCACGGCGGCGTCGCGCGGGCCGTCGAACGGGATCTTGTCCATCTCCACCTCCGACACGAGCTTCCTGGCGGCCTCGACGTAGGGCGCCAGGTCCACGGCCACGCCGAGCTGGCGCATCCTGACCAGGGTCTGGGCCAGCTCGTCGCGGGCGGGGGCGTGGGACGTGACGTCCCAGCCGAGCTCCTCGACGAGGTGGTCGACCTCGTCGCGGGCCTGCTGCCAGTCCTCCCCGGGCTCCGGCTGGGCGCCGGGGCTCAGGGCGTAGTGGGCGGTGCCCAGCATCTCGTGAAAGGGCAGCGACGCGTCGTCGACGGCGGCGACGACCTTCTTGATGGAGGACACGGAGAGCCTGCCCACGTCGAGCAGGGCGCGGATCAGGCGGAGCCGGCGCAGGTGCGACTCGTCATATTCGGCCCGCGTCGCGGCTGTCTGCAGGCCCTGGTGGAGCATGCCCTCACGCAGGTAGTACTTGATCGTGGGGATGGCCACGCCGGAACTGGCGCTCAGTTCGGAGATGCGCATCGGTAGATAATACCGCTATCCAGATCGGGCCAGATGGCGGGCCGCGCTGACCAGCTCCTGCACGTCGGCCTGCCGGTTCCAGAGGAAGACGACTTCCAGGGGTGGGACGTCCTCCTTGATAGGGATGAATGCCAGCGCGTCAGGGATTTTCGTGCCTTCGTGGACGCAGAGGGCGTAGCCCGCGCCCGACTCCACCATGTCGATGACCAGGTCGTGCGTGGCCGCCGACGGGCCGAGGCGGGGGTGCAGGCGGTGGCGTACGAACCCTTCGAGGAAACGGCGGGCGCCCGCCACCGCGTCGGACTCCGGCATGAGCAGGGGCTCCGACGCCAGGTCCGCCAGCGACAGCGCCCCGGCGGCGGCCAGGGGATGGGCGCGCGGCAGCAGCGCGCGCACCGGGAAACGGTGGACGAGCATCCGGGCCACGCCTCTCGGCATGGAGCCGGGCGCGTAGCCGAGCCCCGCCTGCAGCGCGCCGTCGGCGATGGAGACGATCTGCTCGGCCGTCCCCATGGGGGCGACGCGCAGGTTGCCGTTCTGCAGCTGGGACAGCAGGCGGGCCACCACGTCGGTCAGCCCGTCGGCCACGCCCAGGCGCGCGACGTGGCCCTCGCTCCTCGCGGCGGTCACGGCCCGCTCGAAGGCGTCGACCGCGACGGTGGCCTGGGCCAGGAACGCCTCGCCCGCCTCGGTGAGCCGCACCCCGCTCGGCGAGCGGCTGAACAGCTCGACGCCGATCTCCTTCTCCAGCGCCCTGAGCTGCTCGGACAGTGTGGGCTGGGAGATGTGCAGTGCGGTGGCGGCCCGGCGCAGGGAGCCCGCGCGCGCGATCGCCAGTGCGTAGCGGACGTAGCGTAGATC
The DNA here is from genome assembly GCF_052245635.1 of Nonomuraea sp. KM88. NCBI lineage: Bacteria > Bacillati > Actinomycetota > Actinomycetes > Streptosporangiales > Streptosporangiaceae > Nonomuraea > Nonomuraea sp. KM88. Next base: position 89,151 of record NZ_JBQQCC010000001.1, read on the forward strand.
CATCGCTCACCTCGGGCGTGATGATGATGGGCTATCGGTTGATCGAACCTCGGTATTACAAGCGGCGATAGCTTCCGTGAAGATACACAGTTATCCGCCGCCGCCGATCTTCCGGTGATGCGCGGTGATCCGCTGCTCAGGCGGCTGATCCCGGGGTTCGTACCGGTCCGGGGGCACGGGCTTCGGACGAGGGAGCCGGTCGTTACGGGTGTCCGTAAACCCGGGATGCGGCCTGTTGAGCAAGCGCTTGTCTCAGCGGGTGCGGCCGGTTAGCGTGATCGGCGAGGCGCTGACGGCATGGCTCCGCCGGCCTCGCCGGAGCGGATGGCGGCCCCTACCGGAGACGCCGGAGGAGGGAACATGCAGCCGTTCGCGGGGCGGGCGGCCGTGGCCGGGATCGGCATGACGGCCCTGACCAGGGAGTCCGGGCGCACCGAGGAGGAGCTCGCGGCCGAGGCGTGCCGGGCGGCCTGCGCGGACGCGGGGATCGCGCCGCGCGAGGTCGACGCGGTGCTCAGCTACCACATGAACGACTCAGCGCCGGCCGTGCGGGTGGCCAGGGCGCTCGGGATCGAGCGGCTCGGATGGCACAACGACATCGTCGGCGGGGGCACGCAGGCGGCGTCCATCCTGGGTGACGCTGCGATGCTGATCCAGGCCCGCCTCGCCCGCAACATCCTGATCTACCGGGCGCTCAACGGGCGTTCCGGCACGCGCATGAACACCGCCCCCACCGGCATCTCCACTGGCATCTCCACGTACGGCCTGGCGGGCCCGATCCCGCTGTTCGCCATGGCCGCCACCCGCTACCTGCACGACACCGGCCTCGCCGCCGAGCACCTGCACGCCGTCGTCGCCCAGTCCAGGCAGAACGCCGCGGCCAACCCCCGCGCCCTGCGCCGCGACCCGCTCACCCTCGACGCCTACCTGGCCAGACCGTACGTCTGCACCCCGCTGCGCACGGTCGACTGCTGCCAGGAGACCGACGGGGCGTGCGCGCTGCTGGTCAGCGCCGTGCTCGACGGGCCGCGCGTGCACGCCGCGGTGCGAGGGGGAGGGCCGGGCTGCTCGTCGATGGACCGCGCGCCCGACGCCGGCACGATCTTCTCCGCGTACGTGGCCCCGATGGTGTGGGACGCCTCCGGGATGCGGCCCGCGGACGTGGACGTGGCGCTGCTGTACGACGCCTATTCGTGGCTCGTGCCCAGGCAGCTGGAGGACTTCGGCTTCGCGGCGCGCGAGGAACTCGGGACGTACCTGATGGAGCGGCGGCACGCCTGGGTCAACCCGCACGGCGGCCTGCTCTCCGAGGGATACGTGCACGGGCTGAACAACGCCGCCCAGGCCGTCAGGGAATTGCGGGCCGGGCGATCCGTGGCGCTCGTGACGGGGTTCGGCGGGAGCTACGGGAGCGCCGCGCTGCTCGTGAGGTGAAAAATCAGCTGAAATCGCGGCGGACGTGGTCGCCGAGACCTTCGCCATCGCATGGCGCCGGATCGACGCCCTGCCGCCCGGCGGGCAGGCCTCGCTCTGGCTGTACGGAGTGGCCAGGAACGTGCGGCCAACCACCGCCGCGGCCAGGCCAGGCACCGGCACAGGAACGCGGAGCTCGACACCGAGATCGCCGACCTCTACGGCCACTCGCCCGAGAGCGGCGTCGAGCTCGGCACGATCGCGCGGGCCTTGCGCGAACTGCCCGACGACGACCGCGAGCTGATCTCGCTCGTCGCATGGGAGGGCCTGGACCACGGGGAGATCGCCAAGGTATTCGGCTGCTCGCGCAACGCCGCGCGCATCCGGCTCTACCGGGCGCGCAAGCGCCTGTCCAAGGCGCTGGCAGGTGCCGGCGTCTCCGTGGGCGGCGTCGTCATGGAGTCGTTGTGACTTCCGCCCGTACGGACTTCAGCGAAAGGAAACCTCGATGAAGATCTGCAGCAGCTCGCCAGGGTCAGCGACGAGGACCTCGCAGGACAGGCATCCGGCGCGGGGGCGCGGGCGCTCCTCGCCTCGATCACCGGCGAAGCTCTCGCCACCGTCGCGAGCGACGCGGCGGACGCTCACGCCACCAGGGGCCTGTTCCGAACCCGTACCCGCCGCCTGGCCGCGGGCGCCGTGGCCGTCGCGGGCCTCGCCGCCGCCGCCGTGATCGGCCCGGCCGTCCTCGGCGAGCACGGTCCCGCCACCTCCTACGCCAGCTCCGCCATCGACATCGAGCTGCGCGGCGAGCAGTACGTCGCCACCATCAAGGACCCGCTCGCCGAGTACGCCGAGTACACCAAGGGGTTCGCGGCGGTGGGCCTGAACGTGCGGCTGCAGCTCGTGCCCTCGTCGCCGTCCCAGGTGGGCAAGGTCACCGGCGTGCGCAGCGACGGCAGCCCCGCCGTCGGCCACCCCGACCGGTTCCCCATCGGTTCAGGCAGCGCGCCCGCGGGCTGCACGCTCGGCCGGGACGGCTGCTCGATGACCGTCACCGTGGGGAGCGACTTCACTGGTGACGCCGTCGTCAAGCTCGGCCGGCCGGCGCAGCCGGGGGAGAAGTACCAGAACTGGGGACCGGCGACGGCCGCGGGCGAGATGCTCGAAGGCTACGACCCCGCGGAGAAGACCGTCGGGGAGGTGCGCGCCGAAGCCCGCGACCGCGGCCTGAAGACGGTTTTCCAGGTCATCACCCCTGGCCCCGGCAACGTCGGTTACCGGATCGACCCCGAAAGCCGGCAGGCCGAGGTCGGCGACGGCTGGATCGTCTGGAAGGCGGAGTCGGAGCGGGCCGGCGTGCTGCGCCTGCTCGTCACCTGGGAACGCCTGCCTCGCAACCCCGCCGAGCCCGCCTGACCCGACCCGCGAGCCGGGCGCCGCGGCGCCTGACCGGGTCGTGAAACAGGGCGCGCCTAAGCGGGACGCGTGAAACGGGAATGGCGCGCCTCGGCCTCCCGCGGTCCCAGCAGGGGCCGCGCGGCCAGCCAGGCCGCCGCCCCCGCCGGATCTCCCGCCGTGACCGCACCCTCCAGAAGGCCTCGTACGGCGTCGCGTACGGGGCCTTCCGCCGTGAGCACGCCACCGGCCAGCACGAGGGGCAGACCGGGTTCGTGCACCCCGGAGGCGGTGCTCGCCAGCCTGGACGCGGCCTCGGCCACGATGGACACCGCCACCGGATCACCGCCCATGGCCGCCTCGCTCACCAGCGGCGCCAACTCGGCCAGCGCGAGGGGCGGCCGAGCATGGACCGCCGCCGCCAGCCGCGCCCCCGGATCGCCACCTGGGCCGCCGGGCAGCAGCCGCCCCAGAACCAGGTCCGCCAGCGACCCCGGCCCGGCCCGACCCCTCGTGGGCGAGGGGCGTGAGATGGTGAGGGCGCGGATGGTGGCGCGGGCGGCGGCGAGGCCGATCCAGAAGGCCGAGCCCTCGTCCCCGAGCAGCCAGCCGTACCCGTCGGCGGTGCCGGCGGGGGCGTGGTCGGTGATCCTGGCCGCGATCGCCCCCGTGCCGGAGATGAGCACGGTGCCCGACGGTGAGGGGGTGCCGGCGGCGAAGGCGGTCACGATGTCTCCCGTCACGCGTACCGGCGTGGCTCCGGGTACGCCCCGGTCGCCGGTGAAGTCCGCCCCGGGCAGAAGGGCGCCGAGGACGCGCTCGGTCAGCGTCGCGCACAGCGCGGGGTTGCCGGCCAAGCCCACGACCACGCCCACGACCACGCCCACGACCGTGCCCACGACCACGCCCACGACCGTGCCCGCGCCCGTGCCCGCGCCCGTGAGCGGGCCCGGGCGGTGGGCCGGTCCGGGGTCCGCCAGGGTTGCGCGCACGGCGGCGGTCAGGTTGGCGGCGGCGGTGTCCATGCCGAGCGCCCCCGGATTGGCGCCGCCCGCCTGCCCCCGCCGCACCAGCGTGCCGTCCAGCGTGAACAGCGTGGCCCGCGACGAGGTGCCGCCGGCGTCGACGCCCAGAACCAGGTGCATGTCAAAAATTATTGCCGAAACGCCTTGACGGCACCAGACGATGAGCATAATTATCACCGCGTGGAACTACTGAGCCGCATCAGGGCCGAGCAGCACGACATGCCCGAGGCGCTGCGCAAGGTCGCCGATGCGATTCTCGCCGCTCCGGCGGAGGCGGCCCGGCTGACCATCGTCGACCTGGCCGAGCGGAGCGCCACGTCCACGGCCACGATCACCCGATTCTGCCGCGCCCTCGGCTTCTCCGGCTACGCCGAGCTGCGGGTGGCCGTGGCCACCGAGACCGGCCGGGTGGCGCAGCAGACGTGGCAGACCGACATCGGCCGCGAGATCCTGCCCGACGACAGCCTCGATCGGGTGCTGAGCGTCGTGTCGGGCAACGACATCCGCCTGATCCAGGAGACCGGCGACCAGCTCGACCTGGCCGTGGTGGAGAAGGTCGCGCAGGCCGTGGCCAGGGCCGGGCGGGTGCTGTTGTTCGGGGTGTCGAGCAGCGCGGCCGTCGCCAGCGAGATGGAATACCGGTTGCAGCGCATGCGGGTGCCGACCTGGAGCAGGTCCGACGCCCACACCGCGCTGACCGACGCGGCGCTGCTCGGCCAGGGCGACGTGGCGATCGGCATCTCCCACAGCGGCCGGACGCGCGAGGTCATCGAGGTGCTCGCGGAGGCGGGCAGCCATGGCGCGATCACCGTGGCCGTCACCTCGCAGCCGAGGTCGCCGCTGGCCGAGGTGGCCGAGCTGGTGCTGACGACGGCGAGCCGCGCGACGAGCTACAGGTCCGAGGGTTTCGCCGCGATCCACTCGCAGCTGCTCGTCCTTGATGTCGTGTACGTGTCGGTCGCCCAGCGCACGTACGACCGGACGAAGCAGGCGTTCGACGTCACCGTACGGGCCGTGGCCGGACACCGGCTACCAGAACAGGGCCTGACAGGGCCAGGCTCACCAGAAGGGGACATATGACGGTCAATCAGCGAGTCGTCCCGCAGGCTTTCGCCGAGCACATCGCGCACCTCGTCCAGGTGATCCCGAAGGATCCGGAGATCTCGCGGGCGGCCGGCCTCTTCACCAGGGCGCTGACCGCGGGCGGCGTCATCCAGGCGTTCGGGTCGGGCCACTCGGAGGCGGTCGCCATGGAGATCGCCGGCCGCGCGGGCGGCCTCGTGCCCACCAACCGGCTCGCCCTGCGCGACATCGTCCTGTACGGCGACGCGCCCAGATCCGAGCTCGACCGCTACGACCTCGAACGCGACCCCGCCATCGCCCACACGATCCTCGACCTGGCACCCGTCCAGGAGCACGACCTGTTCGTCATCATCTCCAACTCGGGCGTCAACGGCGTGGTCGTCGAACTGGCCACGCTCGTCAAGGAGCGCGGTCACGACCTGATCGCGATCACCTCGCGCGCCCACAGCGAAGCCGTCGTGTCCCGCCATCCCTCGGGCCGCCGGCTAGCCGACCTGGCCGACGTCGTCCTCGACAACCACGCCCCCTACGGCGACGCCGTCCTGCCCCTGCCCGGCGGAGGCTCCACAGCGCCCGCGTCCATCGGAGGGGTCTCCACCATCACCTCGGCCCTGCTGGCCCAGCTCGTCGTGGCCCAGACCGTCAGCAACCTGCTCGATGCCGGTGAAGTGCCACCGGTCTACCTCTCGGCCAACGTCCCGGAGGGCGACGCGCACAACCTCCGCCTGGAGGCGCTGTACGCGGGCCGCATCCGCCGTACCGCCTGACCCGGCCGCACCCACGGCGGCGCCCGACCGGCGCCGCCCTCGTACCGGCGCCTGACCGCGCCGCAGCACCGCTGATCTTCGGTACCGCACGACAGTCGGGGGACCGCCCACTCAAGGAGAACCCCACTCATGTCCCGAAATTTCGGTAAAGTCCTGCTCTCCTTAGCCATCCCCGCTCTCCTCGTCGCCGTCTCCCTGGTCGCGCCCGCCAACGCCGACCAGGCCGTCCGCCTCCAATACCGGACCAGCGCACCCGGCGCCACCACGGCCCAGGCCGAGCCCTGGCTCCAGCTCTTCAACGACGGCACCACCACCATCCCGCTCAACCAGGTCAAGATCCGCTACTACCTCACCGGCGGCGAGACCTACCGCTTCGCCTGCTCGTGGGCGGTCGTGGGATGTTCGACGGTGACCGGCCAGTTCGTCCGCCAGGCGGGCGGCGACCAGTACCTGGAAGTGGGCTTCACCTCGGGCAGCCTGGCTCCAGGCCGGACCACCGGCGACATGCAGCTGCGCTTCTACCGCTCCGACTGGCAGACGTTCACGCAGAGCGACGACTACTCCTACGGCCCCCAGACCGCCTACTCGAACTGGGACAAGGTCACCGTCTACGTCAACGGCACGCTTTCCTGGGGGAAGCCCAACGGCAGCGACCCCGACCCCACCGTCACGCCCACCGTGCCGCCCGGGCCGGGCGGCGAGCTGTTCGACGACTTCACCTACACGGGCTCGAACGACCCGCGGCTGGCCCAGCGCGGCTGGACGGTCCGCTCCAGCTCGGGTGGCCCCGGCGTGCCCGGCGCCACCTGGTCGCCCGGCGCGATCTCGTTCCCCGGCGGCCTGCTGACGCTCGACTCCTCGACGAACGGCACCCCCTCGGGCACCGTGCAGACCGAGCTGTCCACCACCAACCGCAAGTTCCACGAGGGCACGTACGCCGCCCGCGTGCGCTTCAGCGACGCGCCGACCAGCGGCCCCGACGGCGAGCACGTGGTGCAGACGTTCTTCACCATCACCCCGCTGCGCTTCAACCTCGACCCCGACTACGGCGAGCTCGACTTCGAGTACCTGCCGAACGGCGGCTGGGGCGAGCCGGCCCACATCCTCTACGCCACGAGCTGGGAGACCTACCAGGGCGAGCCGTGGCAGGCGGTGAACACCCACACGGAGGAGCGCGCGAGCTTCGCCGGCTGGCACGACCTCGTCATCCAGGTCTCCGGCGGCCGGATGAAGTATTACGTGGACGGCCGCCTCTTCGCCGACCACGGTGACATCTACTACCCCGAGACCCCGATGTGGATCATGTTCAACCAGTGGTTCATCGACCTCCAGGGAGAGACGGGCACGCGTACGTACCGTCAGCAGGTCGACTACGTCTTCCACAGCAAGAACGAGGTTCTCTCGCCCGCCGAGGTGCAGAGCCGGGTCGGCTCGCTGCGCTCGTCCGGCACCGCGTTCAAGGACACCGTCCCCAACGTGTGATCGTGCCCCGCGCCCGCCCGGGCGGGCGCGGGCCCACCCCCCCAGCATCAGAAGGATCACTATGAAGTACCGCATCCTTGCCCTGGCGGCCGTGCTCGCGCTCGGCGCGTGCGGCACCGGCGCGGAGCCGGAGACCGGGGCGGCGGCGAGCGGCGCCCCCGCCAAGCTGACCGTCTGGATCATGGACGGCAGCGTCACGCAGGAGCTGTTGAAGAAGTTCGAGACCGAGCACGAGGCCGCGCACAAGGGTGTCGACCTCGACATCCAGATCCAGGCCTGGGACGGCATCGGCGAGCGCGTCACCGCGGCCCTGGCCAGCACCGACGCGCCCGACGTGATCGAGGTGGGCAACACCCAGGTCGCTCAGTACTCGGCCAGCGGCGGCGTCACGGACCTCACCGCGAAGATCGCCGACCTCAAGGGCGAGGACTGGCTGCCGGGGCTGGCCCAGCCGGGCAACATCGACGGCAAGCAGTACGGGATCCCCTGGTACGCCGCCAACCGCGTGGTCGTCTACAACAAGGACCTGTTCGCCGAGGCCGGCATCAAGGAGCCCCCGAAAACCCGCGACGAGTGGCTGGATATCACGACAAAGCTTAATAAAGGCGGCCACCAGGGCATCTATCTGACCGGCCAGACCTGGTACGCGCTTGCCGGATTCATCTGGGACGAGGGCGGCGACCTGGCCGTCCAGGAGGGCGGCCGGTGGAAGGGCGCCCTCGACACCCCGCAGGCCCGGGCCGGCATGGACTTCTACCAGCGGCTCCAGGCCCTCGGCAAGGGACCCAAGGACGCCGACGAGGCCAACCCGCCGCAGCACGAGGTGTTCGCGCAGGGCAAGGCCGCGCAGATCATCGCCGTCCCCGGCGTCGCCGCCCGCGTGCTGGAGGTGGACGACACGCTGAAGGACAAGATGGGCTTCTTCCCCATCCCGGGCAAGACCGCCGACAAACCCGGCACGGTCTTCACGGGCGGCTCCGACCTGATCATCCCGGTGGCCTCGCAACACCTGGACGAGGCGTACGAGCTGGTCAAGGCCCTGGCCGGGGAGAAGTTCCAGAAAGAGCTGGCCACGACGATGAGCTTCGTCCCCAACCGCACCTCGCTGGCCGGTGTGCTGTCGGGCGACGAGGGCACCGCCGCGATGGCGGTCGGCGCGGCCAACGGGCGGGCCACCCCGAACACCCCCAACTGGGCCGCGGTCGAGGCCACCTCGGTGATCAAGCAGTACATGACCGCCGTGCTCACCGGCGCCGACCCGGCGGCGGAGGCGAAGAAGGTCTCCGAGTCGATCACCACGACGCTGAACAGCGGATCCTGATGCGGGCTGGACACCGCTCGTTCTGGCCCTTCCTGCTCATCGCCCCCACGGTGGCAGGCGGGGCCTTCCTCCTGCTCTATCCCATGCTCAAGGCGGCGGTGATCTCGTTCCAGCACTTCCGCATGGGCGAGCTGATCAGGGGCGGCGCCACCCTCGCCGGCCTGGAGAACTACGCCGAACTGCTGGGCGGCGAGGAGTTCTGGCAGGTCGTGTGGCGCACGGTCGTGTGGACCGCGATCAACGTGGTGCTCATCGTGGTCCTGTCCACCGGCGTCGCCCTCATGCTCGTACGCCTGCGCCGCGGCCTGCGCCTGGCCCTGATGAGCGCCCTCGCCCTGGCCTGGGCCACCCCGATCATCGCGGCGACCACGATCTTCCAGTGGTTGTTCCAGTCGGAGCTGGGCGTGGTCAACTGGCTGCTGGTCACCCTCGGCCTCGACTCCTTCCAGGGCTACACCTGGTTCGCCGACGGCACGGCCACGTTCGCCGTGCTCGTGCTCCTGGTCGTGTGGCAGTCGGTCCCGTTCGCCGCGCTCACCCTGTACGCGGGTCTCACCACGATCCCCGCCGAGCTGTACGAGTCGGCGCGGATCGACGGCGGCAACGGCCGGCAGGTGTTCTGGAAGATCACCGTGCCGATGCTCAGGCAGCTGTTCGTGCTGATCACCTCGCTCGAGGTGATCTGGGTGGCCAAGTGTTTCCCGCAGATCTGGGTGCTCAGCCAGGGCGGCCCCGACGACGCCACCACCACCCTGCCGGTCTACGCGTTCAAGGTCGCCCGCGTGCTGCACCGCTACGACCTGGGTTCCGCGGTCGCCATGCTCACGGTCGTGATCCTCGCCGTCGCCCTGGTCAGCAACCTGCGAAGGATGGTCCGCCCGTGAAACGGCTCGCGCTCAACACGACGGCGGTCGCCGTGCTCGTGACGACGGTCTTCCCCGTCTACTGGATGTTCCTGACCGCGTTCAAGCCGACGCGGGACATCCAGGCGGCCACGCCGACGTTCTGGCCCGCCGATCCGACGCTCGACCACTTCGTCACCGCCGTCAGCGCGCCGGGGTTCTGGACCTACTGGCGCAACAGCCTGCTGGTGACGGTCGCGGCGGTGCTGATCGCGCTGGTGGTGGCGCTGCTGGCGGCGTTCGCGATGACGAGGATGCGCTGGCGGGGGCGGGGCGCGTTCGTGGTGGCGGTGTTCGCGGCGCAGATGGCGCCGTGGGAGGCGCTGCTGGTGCCGGTCTTCATCATCGCCAGGGACACCGACCTGCTCGACTCGCTGGCCATGCTGACCGGCGTCTACTTCATGATCACGCTGCCGTTCACGATCGTGACGCTGCGCGGGTTTCTCGCCGCCATCCCGCCGGAGCTGGAGGAGGCCGCGCAGGTGGACGGCTGCGGCCGGCTGGTGGCCTTCCGGCGGGTGGTCTTCCCGCTGCTGGCGCCGGGGCTGATGGCGACCTCGCTGTTCGGGTTCATCACGGCCTGGAACGAGTTCGCGTTCGTGAACGTGCTGATCATCAAGGACCAGGACAAACGCACGCTGCCGGTGTGGCTCTCGTCGTTCCGCGACGTGTTCGGCACCGACTGGGGCGCCACCATGGCCGCCGCCAGCCTGTTCGCGCTGCCCGCGCTGCTGCTCTTCCTCTTCCTGCAGCGCCGCGTCGGCACCGGGATGACGGCGGGCGCGGTCAAGGGTTGACGGGCCATCGCGCCGGATCGCACACGCAGGTTCCCCGGTGCGGCACCGTGACGACCCACCGCTGCTCCCGCAGCCGTGAGACGGCCAGCCGCGCCGTGACCTTGGCGACGCCGTACTGACGCATCAGCACCTGCTCGCTGGGGATCGCCCTGTTGGGGCGGAGTTCGCCGCGTCTGATGCGGGCAGCCAGGTCATCGGCGATGATCGCATACTTGGCCCTCGTCGGCTTCGCACGAGGCACGCCGGCAGGCCCGACGAAGGTGCCCTCGCCCCGGACGGTATGGACGAGCCGCCGCCGGCGAAGCTCCCGGGCCACGTTGCGCGCGGTGCTGCGGGCGATGTCGAACTCCGCCTCCAGGGCCGCCTCGCTCGGCACGGGTTCGCCGGTCCGCAGCTGCCCGCTGTCGATCCGCCGGTGAATCACGTCGGCGACCTGAACGTACAGCGGGACTGGGCCGTCGCGGTCGAGCATGCCCATATTCTAGACGTGTGGATACAAGTACCTAGGCAAAGTCAGTCCTGGGGCCACGACTCCTTCGGTGAGACGTAGCTGCCCCGCTGGGCGACGGTGTAGATCCATCCCTGTTCCCGCAACAGCGCCATGGCCCGCCGCACCGTCTCGCGCGCGACGTCATACTGCTTCACCAGTGCTGTCTCGCCCGGTATGGGGCGCCGGGGGAGGAATCTCCCCGCCTTGATCTGATCGCTGATGTCTGTCGCGATCTGCTGGTACAACGGCACTTTTCGCTGCTTGCGAGGTGCTTCCTCTGGTGCGCCGACGAAGGTCCCCTCGCCTTGCACGGTGTAGATGAGCCCTTCCTCGCGCAGTACGTGGACCGCCCGCCTGGCCGTGGTCCTGGCGACCCCGAACTCGTGCTGGATGTCGGCCTCGCTCGGCACCGGGTGCCCGGAGTCGAGCTTCGCGATCCGACCGCGGAGGATGTCGGCGATCTGGACGTAGACGTGAGTGTCGCCTTCGTAGTCGAGCACATAGGAAACATAGGCCAATGCGGGCAAGAGTTCACATATCGTTCTGTCTAAATAGACAGAGCTATCGCTACATGTAGACAAGAGAAGACGACCAGATCTATGGTTGCGGCATGTCGCAACCATCGTCGATGCCTGATGATCGGTTTCACTCTGCCCATGTGCCAGAGCATGGTCCCGGCTTCACCCGGCTGACGTGGGACCCCGTTTGGGCGGTGGAAAAACGTATACGTGTCTGCGACTACACGTGTGACTGCGTGCCGACGTACTACGAGCTGTGCCAGGCCGGCGGGCAGTACTTCATCCGCAGGACCCGCCGGGTCGGTGGAGAGGTCCTGGTCGACCAGTCCGCCCTCGGCGGGCGCGCCCAGACATTCCTCGTCTGGATCAAAGTGCTGACGGGGGTGGCAGGTTGATCAGGATGGGTGGTCTCAAGTACGGGACGCGGAGGTGAAGGCGGTGTGCAGGGCCTTGGTGTCGGGCTCCGGAAGCTGGTCGCGGGCCGCCAGCCAGGCCGCCGCGCTCGCCGCGTCGCCCGCCGTCGTGACCTGCTCGCCCGCGAGCAACTCCGTCACGGCCTGGCGTACCGGCCCGGGGTTGGTCAGCACGCTGCCGGCGAGCACCACGGGCCCCGAGGTGTGCACCCTTCTGAGCGTGGCCACCAGGTGGCCGGCCGCCTCGCGCACGATCCCGGCGGCCAGCGGGTCGCCTTCTGACGCGGCCCGGCTGACCAGCGCCGACAACGCCGCCAGGCGCATGTGGTCGGCCTGCGCCAGGCGTACGATGCGGTCGGCGACGGCGCGCGGCGCGGCGGGCCGCTCGTCCCCGAGGAAGTGCTCGCCGACGAGAGCGACGAGCAGGCCGCTGCCGGCTTCCGCGCCGCCCGCCCCAGAAGCGGGATCGCGGTCCGCTCCCGTGCCGGAAGCGGGATCCCGGTCCGGAACCGTGCGCTCCAGGGCCGTGCGGTCCAGGGCCGCGACCGGCAGGCCGCGGTCGAAGGCGTCGACCACCGCCTTGGCGGCCTCGCGGCCGATCCAGAAGCCCGAGCCCGCGTCGCCCAGCAACCATCCCAGCCCGTCGGCGACCGCGCCGAGCTCGAACCCGGCGATCTTGGCCGCGACCGCGCCCGTGCCCGACAGCAGCAGCGAACCGTCCGGCTCGGGCGACCCCGCGGCGTAGGCGATCGTCACGTCACCCATGTAGCGCGGCTCCGCGGTGATGCCGTGCCCGGCCCACACCTTGGCCAGGGCGGGCACCATCTCCTCGACGTGCCCCGCGACCCCGGCCAGCGAGGCGACCACCCGCGATCCGTCGAGGGACCCGAGCGCCTGCCCGAGCGCGGTCTCGATCGCCGAAACCGCCTTGGCCAGCCCGTGGGCGGTCGGATTGCCCGCGCCCGCCCGGGCATAGCCCACCCGCGTGCCGTCGAGCCGGTGAACGGCGACTCGCGTGGAGGTGGCTCCGGCATCGACACCGACGACTAGCGATTCCATCACGGACTGAGTCTGGGGCTTGACGTGGGCAGGAAGCAAGAATAATTTTCGCCAGAAGACCGAGTATTCGGAAGGAATATTCGTGACTTCAGGAGCGCTAGGGCGCGTCGAAACAGAGCTACCCGGTTTGCCGGAGGCGCTGCGCAGGGTGGGCGAGGTGATTCTCGGCGACCCGGCCGAGGCCGCGCGCTCGACCATCATCGCGCTGGCCGAGCGCGCCGGCAGCTCGCCCGCCACCGTGACCAGGTTCTGCCGGGCGTTCGGCTTCTCCGGCTACGCCGAGCTGCGCGTCGCCCTCGCCACCGAGACCGGGCGGGCGGCGCAGGCGGGCTGGGGAGCGGGCGTCGGCCACGAGATCGGCCCCGACGACCCGCTCGACGCGGCCATCGAGGTGATGGCCGCCGCCGACGTCCGGCTGATCCAGGACACCGCCGCCCAACTCGACCTCGACGTGGTCGCCCAGGTGGCCGCCGCCATCGTGGCCGCCCCGCGCGTCCTCCTGGTCGGCGTCTCCACCAGCGGTAACGTCGCCACCATGTTCGAAGGCCGGCTGCGCCGCATCGGCGTCCCCTGCTGGAGCGCGGGAGACGCCCACGTGGCGCTGTCGGAGGCGGCGCTGCTCAAGGACGGCGACGTGGCCGTCGGCATCAGCCACAGGGGCCGCACCCGCGAGGTCATGGAGGCGCTGGCCGAGGCCGGCAGCCACGGCGCGCTCACGGTCGCCGTCACCTCTTTCGCCCGTTCCCCGCTGGCCGAGCTGGCCGAGCTCGTGCTGACCACCGCCAGCAGGGAGACCACGTTCCGGCTCGGCGGGCTGGCCGCCGTGCACTCGCAGCTGTTCGTGCTGGACGCCGTCTACGTGGCGATCGCCCAGAGCACGTACGAACGGACCAACGAGGCGTTCGAGCGAACGATCAGCGCCGTGGAGAGCCATCGGGTGGAGAGAGGCTAGATGACGTACGCAGACAGGGTCCTCGATCTGGCGCGCCAGGTCGCGAAGAGCCAGACCGAGCAGGTGCGCAAGGCGGCGGAACTGCTCGTGACCTCGCTCAGGGCGGACGGCGTGGTCAACGCCTTCGGCTCGGGGCATTCCGAGGCCATCGCCATGGAGATCGCCGGACGGGCCGGCGGTCTCGTCCCGAGCAACCGCCTCACGCCGAGAGACCTCGTCCTGTACGGCGGGCAGCCGCCCGGCGTGCTGACCCCGGAGCTCGAGCGTGACCCGGCGGTCGCGCGGCAGATCTACGACCTGGCGCCGGTCGCGCCGCAGGACGTGTTCGTGCTGATCTCCAGCTCGGGCGTGAACGGCACGGTCGTCGAGCTGGCGAGGATCGTCAAGGACCAGGGCCATCCCCTGATCGCGTTGACCTCGGTCAAGCACAGCACCCAGATGACCTCGCGCCACCCGTCGGGCAGCAAGTTGCTCGACCTGGCCGACGTCGTGCTGGACAACGGCGCCCCCTACGGCGACGCCCTCCTCGAGCTGCCCGGAGGCGGCAGCTACGGCGCGGTGTCCACGATCACCTCCGCGCTGCTCGCGCAGATGGTGGTCACCGAGGCGGTGGACGAGCTCGTGGCGATGGGCGAGACGCCTCCCATCTACCTGTCGGCCAACGTGGCGGGCGGGGACGAGCACAACAAGGCGCTGGAGAGCCGCTACGCAGGGCGAATCCGGCGCGGAGCATGACAAGTCAGGAGCAGTAACCATGCCCAACACCCCCCATATCACCAGGCGTGAGCTTCTTCGCGGTGCCGCTCTCGTGCCCGTGGCGGGCGCGCTCGCCGCGTGCGCGACCCCCGCGGCCCAGCCCGCGCCCTCGTCGGCGGCGCCGGCCGCCACGAGCGCGGCCAACCCGTTCGGCGTGGGCGACAAGCCCCTCGAGGTGTGGATCTTCGACGGCGGCTTCGGCCAGGCCTACGCCACGGACATCCACCAGCCGCTGTTCAAGAGCAAGTACGCGAAGGTGGAGATCAAGCACAACTCCACCAAGGAGATCACCAAGGTCCTCCAGCCGCGCTTCGCCGGTGGGAACCCTCCCGAGGTGATCGACAACTCCGGCGCCAACGCCATGGACTTCGGCGCCCTGGCCCAGGACGGCCAGCTCCAGGACCTGACGCCGCTGCTCGACGCGCCCTCGTGGGACGACCCCAACGTCAAGGTGCGCGACCTGCTGGACCAGTCGGTGATCGACATCGGCACCTACGACGGCAAGTTCAGCGTGCTCGGTTACGTCAACTACATCCACGGCATCTGGTATTCGCAGAAGGTCTTCGAGGACAACGGCTGGGAGGTCCCGAAGACCTGGGACGCCTTCCTCGATCTGTGCGAGACCATCAAGAAGTCGGGCAAGATGGCGCCCTTCACCTACGCCGGCAAGCACCCGCAGTACCTGTACGAGCCGCTGCTCACCATGGCCGCGAAGATCGGCGGCAACGACGTGCTGGTCAACATCGACAACCTGGAGGACGGCGCCTGGACCGCCGAGCCCATGGTGACCGCCGCCGAGAAGTGGGCCGAGGTGGGTGCCAAATACCTCATGCAGGGCACGGCGGGCCTCGACCACGTGCAGACGCAGACCGCCCAGAACAAGTACCAGGTGGCCATGCTGCCCTGCGGTTCGTGGCTGGAGAACGAGCAGAAGACCACCACACCTGAGGACTTCGCGTACGCGATGTTCCCCATCCCCGACGTCACGAGCTCCGACGCGATGCCGTACGGCACCCTGGACACCCGGCCCGGCGAGAACTTCATCGTCTCGGCCAAGAGCGCCCACCCGCAGGCCGGCATGGAATACCTGCGGGCCATGTTGTCGAAGAAGGCCGCCGGCGACTTCAGCGAGCTGGTCACCACGGTCACGACGGTCAAGGGCGCGAGCGAGGGCCGCGACATCTCGCCGGGCGTCACCAGCGCCTCCAAGGCGGTCGCCGACGCGGGCGAGAACACCGTCTACTACCGCTGGCCGACGTGGTACGGCCCGCTCAACGACGAGGCCAAGGCCGCCACCGGAGAGCTCATGACCGGCGGCCTGACCCCGAAGGCCTACCTCGAGCGCGTCCAGAAGAAGGCCGACGAGATCAAGAACGACTCCTCCATCAAGAAGTACAAGCGCTGATGGTGCTGTTCAACAGGTATCGCCGCGGGCTGTTCATCACCTCGTTCCTGGCAGCCCCGGTGATTCTCTACCTGGTCTACGTGATCTCGCCCTACGTCCAGGCGTTCTACATCGCGATGACCGACTGGCGCGGCGTGACGGCCGCGCCGAACTTCATCGGGCTCGACAACTTCGAGCGGCTGCTGGGTGACAACGTCTTCTGGAAGGCGGTCACCCACAATGTCGCCCTGCTGGTGTTGCTGCCGGTGATCACGATCGTCATCGCGCTGTTCTTCGCCTTCCTGCTCAACGTGGGCGGGAAGCAGGGCGTGTCGGGCATTCGCGGGTCGGGCTTCTACCGGGTGGTCTTCTTCTTCCCTCAGGTCCTGGCCGTCACCATCGTGGCGGTGCTCTTCCAGCAGGTGTTCAGGCCCGACGGCAGCGGCATGCTGAACGGGCCGCTGATGGGGCTCGGGCAGGTGTTCGGGCCCGACGGCAGATGGCCGCTGACGGCGTTCGAGTTCGGCCCGGTCGGGTTCCTGTCCGACCCTGACGTCGCGTTCTGGTCGGTGCTCGGCGTCCTGGTGTGGCAGGCGGTCGGCTTCTACGTCGTGCTGTTCTCTGCCGGGCTGGCGAGCATCCCCAAGGACATGTTCGAGGCCGCCCAGATCGACGGCGCCAACCGGGTCACCCTGTTCTTCCGCGTCACGCTCCCGCTGTTGTGGGACACCGTCCAGGTCGCCTGGGTCTATCTGGGGATCCTCGCCATGGACGTCTTCGCGATCGTCTGGGTGATGACCGACCAGCAGGGCGGGCCCGACTGGTCGACCACGGTCATGGCGGCCGAGATCTACCGCAACGCCTTCGAATACTTCCGCTTCGGCTACGCCTCCGCCCTCGGCGTGGTGATGTTCTTCTTCACCGTCGGTTTCGCGGTCCTGTCACTGCGCCTGTCGCGGCGCGAACGAATCGAGTACTGAGAGATGGCAACGACGACTCCGGCGACCACAGGGACGCATTCGAGGAGCGCCCTCCGCGTGGAGCGGAGACGGCGGCTGGGGCCGATGGGCGTGTTGACGCACGCGGCGCTGGGCATCTGGACCCTCCTCGTGACGGTGCCGATCATCTGGACCTTCCTGGCCTCGGTCAAGAGCGAGGACGAGATCTTCGGCGACGCCTGGTCGCTGCCGGCCACGCTGCAGTGGGACAACTTCGCCAGGGCCTGGGAGCAGGCCCGCATCGGCCAGTACATGGTCAACAGCCTCGTCGTCGTGTCGTTCAGCACGTTCGGCACGATGCTGGTCGGCTCGATGGCGGCGTACGTGCTGGCGCGCTATCCCTTCCGCGGCAACCGGGCGATCTACATGTTGTTCGTCTCGGGCCTGGCCTTCCCGTTCTTCCTGGCGCTGACCCCGCTGTTCTTCGTGGTGCAGAACATGGGCAACGTGCCGGTGGTCGGGCCGTTCATCGGCCTGAACACGTACGCGGGCGCGGTGCTGGTCTACATCGCCTACTCCATGCCGTTCACCGTCTTCTTCCTGTCCGCCTTCTTCCGCACGCTGCCGACGGCGGTCGCGGAGGCCGCGATGGTGGACGGCGCGTCGCACACCAGGATCTTCTTCCAGATCATGTTGCCGATGGCCAAACCCGGCATCATCAGCATCACGATCTTCAACATCCTGGGCCAGTGGAACCAGTACCAGATCCCGCTGATCCTGCTCCAGGACCGCGAGAAGTGGGTGCTCACCCAGGGCATCGCGGACATCTCCACCGCCGCCGGATACGACGCGGACTGGGCGGCCCTGTTCGCCGCGCTCACCCTGGCCATCCTGCCCATGCTGGTCGTCTACACGGTCTTCCAGCGGCAGATCCAGTCCGGCCTGACCGCGGGGGCGCTCAAGTGACGCCGGCAGTGACGCAGGCGGGGCCGCGTACGGACGCGGCCCCGCCCGAGCGCGTCAGCAGCGGTTGATCCGGGAGTTCACCAGCTCGATGTTGCGGATGACGATGTTGTTCCCGCACGGGTTCTCGTTGATGGCGGAGTTGGTCAGCGTCAGGTTCTGCAGCGTGATGTCCGACGTCACGGGGAACTCGCTGCGGGCGGCGATGCGGATGTCGGAGCCGTTCACGGTGCCGCTCTGGGCGGCGATGGTGACGTTGTAGCAGTTCTCGATCAGGATCGAGTTGCTGCCGGTGCCGGAGATGTCCACGCGGTCGATGACGGCGCCGCCGCTCTCCGAGACGCAGAAGACGCCGCGTCCGCCGCCCCTGGCGATGACGGTGCCGACCCGGACGTTGGTCGGGTAGCCGCTGCCGATGCGGCCGTTGCGGTTGGCCATGCGGAAGGCCGCGTATCCGGTGCCGGTGCCGGCGCCCTGGGCGTCGACGGTGCCGACCGTGGCGTTGATCGTGTCGTTGAACAGCAGGCCGGACTCGCCGGTGTTCCTGGCCGTGACGGTGCCGATGGTGATGCCGTCCACGCCGTACGTCTCGACGCCGTGGCTGCTGCCGCCGGAGGCGTACACGCTGTCGATGCGCACGTTGCGGGTGCGGACGTTCCTGTTGGCGTGGTTGTCGATGCGGACGCCGAGCCCGGCCGACCCGAGCCGCAGGTCGAGCCGGCCGAGCGTGATGTTGGTGCCGTTGCGGACGAACACCCCGAAGTAGGGGTTGCCGGTCACGTTGAGGTGGGTGACCTCGACGTCGGTGACGTTCTGGGCGCGTACGGCCGCGCTGTTGGCGCTGATCGTGCCGGACACGTTGATCGTGCCGCACACCTCCAGGACGGTGTAGCTGGGCAGGTCGAGCGACTGGTTGGCGTTCATGGAGCCGGAGCCGCGGACGATCACCTTCTGCTTGGAGGTGCGCCCTGAGGTGAGGCTGCCGACGGCGCGGCGCATGGCCTCGATCATGCTGGCGCCGGTGTAGAGCGTGGTGCCGCCGTTCCTGGCCGTCCAGGTGCCGTTGCTGAGCACGGCCTCGGCGTCGAACGACCCGCTGCCGCAGTCGCCGGACCCGCCGCCGCCCATCTTGACGAGCTGCCACTGCTGGTTGGCGCCGCCGAGGTCGTCCCACTGGGAGATCCTGGCGCCGTCACCGGTGCCCCACTCCCACACCTCCAGCGCCTTGCCGCTGTTGCGGTTGATCAGCCGGACGTGGCCGCCGTCGGAGTCGGCCAGGCGGAACTGCTGGTTGGCGGCGTTCAGGTCGGCCCACTGGACGATCTGCGCGCCGCCCTCGGTCGACCACTCGTAGACGTCCAGCACCTTGCCGCTGTGGCGCGACTTGAGCCGGTAGTAGCCGTCGCCGGAGCTGACGAACTGCCACTGCTGCTGGTTGCCGTCGTTGCGGGCCCACTGCACGATGGGCGCGCCGTCGTTGGTCGCGAAGTCGTACAGGTCGAGGGCCTTGCCGCTGTGCCGGTTGACCAGCACGTACCAGGCGCTGGTGTCGACGCTCGCCGCGACGGCGGGCGGCGGCTGAGCGATGACGGCGCCGGCCAGGGCGAGGAACGCCGCCGTCAGGACGGCGAGCAGGCGCCGCCAGCCTCGTCCGGTGGCCTGAGGTAAGGATCTCACTGTCTGCTCCCATCCTGAAGGAAAGCGCTTTCCTGGGATCAGATCAGCGAGTGACGGAGCCTAAGTCAAGCGAGCAGGTACCGTCAGGCCCGCCTGCCTGCCCGAACCCGCTGAAACGTTCATCCGGGGAGCGGGCTCGCTCTGACGGGCTGCCCGGCCCTGACGTCGACGCCTGAGCCTCACAACTCGGCGCGCAGTTCGCGGGCGGCCGCGACCACGTTCGCCAGCGACGCCTCCACCTGCTCGTACGTCCGCGTCTTCAGCCCGCAGTCCGGGTTGACCCACACCCGCTCGGCGGGCAGCACCGCCAGCGTCCTGCGCAGCAGCTCCTCGACCTCCGCCGCGCCCGGCACGCGCGGCGAGTGGATGTCGTAGACGCCCGGCCCGAGCCCGCGCCCGAACGCCTCCACCGCCCCCAGGAGCCTGCCTCCCGACCGGGCCGACTCGATGGTGGTCACGTCTGCGTCCAGGCCGTCGATGGCGGCCAGGATCTGATCGGCGTCCGAATAGCACAGGTGCGTGTGGATCTGCGTGCGGTCGCTCGCCCCCGACGTGGCCCTCCGGTACGCCGCCACCGCCCACTCCAGGTAGTCGGCCTGCGCGGCCCGCCGCAGCGGCAGCAGCTCGCGCAGCGCCGGCTCGTCCACCTGGATGATCTTCACCCCGGCCGCCTCCAGGTCGCTCACCTCCTCGCGCACCGCGTCGGCAACCTGGAACACCACGTCGCGCAGCGGCAGGTCGTCGCGGACGAACGACCAGGCCACGATGGTGACGGGCCCGGTGAGCATGCCCTTCACCGGCTTGTCCGTGAGCGACTGCGCGTAAGCGGCCCACCGGACGGTGATCGGCGAAGGACGGCTGACGTCGCCGTGCAGGATGGGCGGCCGGGTGCAGCGCGACCCGTACGACTGGACCCAGCCGTTGGCGGTGACGGCGAAGCCGTCGAGGTGCTCGGCGAAATACTGCACCATGTCGTTGCGCTCGGGCTCGCCGTGCACGAGGACGTCGAGGCCGAGCCGCTCCTGCAGCCGGATGACCCGCTCGATCTCGGCCTCGACCCGCCGCTCGTAGTCCTCCTGCGGCAGCGTGCCCGCCGCGACCTCCGCCCTGGCCGCGCGGAGCTCGCCGGTCTGCGGGAACGACCCGATCGTGGTGGTCGGCAGCGGGGGCAGCCGCAGGTGCTCGGCCTGGGCCGCCGCGCGCTCCGCGTACGGGCCGCGCCCCTCCGCCGCCACGGGCGCGGGCAGCGCCACGGAAGGCCCGGCGGGGGCGGGGCCGTGGAAGGGCGAGCGGGAGAGCGCCACCACCTCAGCGACCTTCTGCTCGGCGAACGCCAGCCGCTCCTTCAACGCCGGATCCAGCCCGGGCTCGGCCGCCACGTCGTACGGCACGTGCAGCAGCGAGCACGAGGTGCTCACCGTCACCCGCCCGGCGCGTACGGCGGCCAGCGCCGCCAGCGCCCGCTCGGGCGAGGTGCGCCACACGTCGCGCCCGGACACGACGCCCGCGACCACGGTCTTGCCCGGCAGGTCGATCTCCGGCACGCCGCCCCTGACCAGGTCGACGCCGATGGCCTCCACCGGCGTGCCGGCCAGCACCGGCAGCGCCTCTCCCGCCGCGCCGAAGTACGTGGCCACGAACAACCCCGGCCGCGCGGCGGCGGCCCCCAGCCGCTCGTACGCGGTCCGTACGGCGGCCAGCTCCTCCGGCGTCCGGTCGGCCACCAGCGCTGGCTCGTCGAGCTGCACCCATGCGACGCCCTCCGCGGCGAGCGCGGCCAGCAGCTCCTCGTAGCAGCCGAGCACCTCGTCGAGCCGGTCGAGGGCCGAGGCCAGCAGCAGGAACGTCACCGGCCCCACCACCACGGGCCGCGTCTCGTACCCGAGTGCCCGCGCCTCCCGCACCTCGGACAGCGGCTTGGCCGCGTCGAGCTCGAACACCGTGTCGGGGCCGATCTCCGGCACGATGTAGTGGTAGTTCGTGTCGAACCACTTCGTCATCCGCAGCGGCGCGACCTCGTCGGTGCCTCTGGCCATCGCGAAATAGGGGTCGTCCGCGTCGCGGTAGCGCGCCGGCACCGCGCCCAGCAGCACGGCCGTGTCCAGCATCTGGTCGTACATCGAGAAGGTGTTGCTCGGCAGCCCTTCCAGCCCCAGCTCGGCCAGCCTGCGCCAGGTCCGCTCGCGGATCCGGGCGCCCGCCCGGTCCAGCTCGTCGCGGGTGGCGCGCCCGTCCCAGTAGGACTCCAGCGCCCGCTTCAGCTCTCTGCGCGGGCCGATCCGCGGGTAGCCGAGCACCGTGGACGTGGGAAATGGGGACATCTCGCAGGCTCCCTAGGACGTGGATCAGATCGCTGCGATCCTGCCGAGTACCCCGTGAGTCATGCACTATGTATTGGTGCTGCTTATGCTCAGGGAGATCCACTGCTTCACCAGGGTGGCGGAACGGCTCAGCTTCTCCAGGGCCGCCGCCGACCTGGGGATGTCGCAGCCCGCCATGAGCCAGGCCATCACCCGACTCGAACGCGCCACCGGCATCCAGCTCTTCCAGCGCACGGCCCGCGAGGTGCGGCTCACGGCGGAGGGCAAGGCGCTGCTCGCGCACGCGCGGCAGGTGATCGAGTCGGCCCGGGCGTTCACCGATGAGGCCGCGCGGCTTGCCCGGCCGACCATTCACCTCGCTTATCCACCGCTCGTCGGCACTCTCGCCGCGCGGATCGCCAGGCGGCTCGCGAGCCGCACCCCGTCACTCGGCGTGGAGCTCCGGCCCGCCGGGCGGGGCGCGGCGGCGCAGGCGCTGGCGAGCGGCGAGATCTCCGCGGCGATCCTCGCCACCCCCGCTCCCGCGCGGTTCGTCACGGCCGCCCGGTTCCACGTCACCGTCGACCACCTGGCCGTCCCCGTGAGCCACCGGCTGGCGCCCTCGGCCAGGGTCGCCCCGGCGGAGCTGGGCGGCCAGGTGCTGCTCACGCCGTTCAGCCGGCCGTGGTCAGGGTTGCCCGGCCGCGCGCGCATGGTGGCCGACGACGACTTCGCCGCCGCGCTCGACCTGGTGGCGGCGGGCGCCGGGCTGCTGCCGATCCCGCAGCTCCTGGCCAGGACCATCAAGCGGGACGACGTGCGCTTCGTGCCGCTCGACGCGGGCGACCTGCGCATCACCTACGCCCTGGCCTGGTCGAAGGACCATGTCACGCCGGAGCTGATGGCCCTGGTGCAGGCCGTTCAGGACGCCCTGTGGACCAGGTGAGCTACCACGGGAGCGTGCCCGAGACGTCGAAGTAGCCCCCGGTCGGGCCGCCGGGGCCCACCTGCGCCATCCGTACGATGATCTCGGCCCCCTCCTCCACGGTCTGCGTGCCCATGTGCCTGTTGAGGTCCGTCGCGGTGTAGCCGGGCTCCACCGCGTTGATCCGCATGCCGGGGAACGCCTTCGCGTACTGCACGGTGATCATGTTGACCGCGGACTTCGAGGCGGGGTAGGCGACCCCCGGGTAGGCGTGCGTCGGCGTGTCCGGAGTGGTGACCCTGGTCAGCGACGCCAGGCCGCTGCTGACGTTGACGATGACCGGGGCCGCCGAGCGCCGCAGCAGCGGCAGGAAGGCACGGGTGACGCGCACGAGGCCGACGACGTTGGTCTCGAACGTCGTGCGCATGATGTCGGCGGTCACGTCCGCGGGGCCGATGACGCCGCCGTCACGGGTGCGCTCCTCGATGCCTGCGTTGTTCACCAATACGTCGAGCCCCCCGCCGGCCTCGACGGTCTTGGCCGCGGCCGCGACCGAGTCGTCATCGGTGGCGTCGAGCTGGACGTACCGGGCGCCCAGCCGCTCGGCCGCGCGGCGCCCGCGTTCGGCGTCCCTGCTGCCCACGTACACGGTGTGACCTGCTTCGATGAGGCGGCGGGCGGTCTCGAAGCCCAGCCCCTTGTTCGCTCCGGTGATCAGTGTTGTCGTCATGCCCTCAAGCCTCTGGCGGGGCGGCGCGGGCGGCCAGCCGTCCGGTCTTCCTGGGACCGCCAGTACCAGGCGGGCACCCCGGTGTTGGGGGCAGACTGGTGGCATGACGGCGACGGAGTTCGGGCAGGCGGTGCGGCGCTGGCGCGACCGGGTCTCGCCCGCGACCGTCGGGCTGCCGGCCTCCGGGCAGCGGCGCGCGGCCGGGCTGCGCCGGGAGGAGCTCGCCCTGCTGGCCGGGATCTCCGCCGACTACATCACCCGCCTCGAACAGGGCCGGGCCGCCAACCCGTCGGCGCAGGTCGTCGAGGCGCTGGCGCGGGCGCTGCGGTTGTCGGCCGACGAGCGCGCCTACCTGTTCCGGATGGCCGGGCTCGAGCCGCCGGGGCCGGAGATGGTGCCCGGGTTCATCACCCCGAGCGTGCAGCGGCTGCTCGACAGGCTGGCCGGCACGCCCGTCGGGGTCTACGACGCGGCCTGGACGCTGCTCCTGGCCAACCCGATCTACGCGGCGCTGATGGGTGATCCGTCCGGATGGCGGGGCGACGAACGCAACGGCGTGTGGCGCAACTTCGCCGGGCCCGGCGGCCGGGTGCGCCACACGCCCGAGGCGCGGCGCGCGTTCGAGGCCGCGCTGGTCGCCGACCTGCGCGCCACCGCCGGGCGCTATCCCGCCGACCAGCAGGTGCGCCGCCTCGTCGCGCGGTTGCGCGCGAGCAGCGACCGGTTCGCCGAGCTGTGGGACTCCGGCATCGTCGGCCGGCACGAGGCGGCGCGCAAGACGATCGATCATCCGCAGGTGGGCGCCTTGACGCTCGACTGCGACGTGCTCAGCGTGGCGGGCAGCGACCTGCGCCTCATGGTCTACACCGCGGAGCCAGGCACCGACGACGCCGAACGCCTCGCGCTGCTGGCCGTCCTCGGCACCCAGGCGCTCATGGGCTAGCGAGCAGGTTCTTCAGCGCCTCGCGGCGGCTCAGACCCGAGATGCCCTTGGCGTTGACGTAGCGTACGACCTCGGCGGGGCTGGTCTTGGCGTATTCGCGTAACGCCCATCCGATGGCCTTGCGCGCGAAGAAGTCGTTGTCGGACAGGCTGGGCTCGATGCACGCGTAGAGCAGGGCCGTGTCGGTGCGCGCCTTGAAGCGGTTCTGGCAGAGGATCGCGGTGCGGCGCTTCCACAGGTCGGCGTCGTGCGCCCACTCCAGCATGAGCGGCCGCATGGTGTCGGGGAACGCGGCCAGCAGCCCGCCGACGCGGTGGGTGGCCAGCTCGTCGACCAGATCCCACCAGGCGCCGGTGACGATCATCTCTTCGTACATCGGCACGGTGTAGAGGGTCTGGAACTCGCGGTAGTAGTGGTGGCCGGACAGCTCGACGGCGGCGTAGCGCTCCTCGCGGTATTCGGCCTCCCGCCACAACGCCAGCACCGCCCGCCGCCACTCGGGCGCGGTCTCCAGCCGGTGCCCGGCGAACACCCGCCGCAGCGCCGCCCGCCTGGCCACGGCCTGGACGCCGAGGAACGGCAGCGCGGACTTCATGTACGCGCGCATCGCCTCGGCCTTGGCCGGCTCGGCGACCTCCTGCAGTGCCAGCCGCACCGCCTTGCCGAGGCTCATTTCCCGTGGGTGGTGCGCTCGCCCGTGGCGATCCCGTCGAACAGCACGGTGATGTAGTGCTCGGCCAGGCCGCTGGTGTTGAGCCTGCCGCCCGGCCGGAACCAGCGGACCGCGACCCAGATGGTGTCGCGGATCATACGGTAGGTCAGCTTGGGGTCGACGTCGGGCCGGAACAGACCGGCCGCCTGGCCGGCCTTGATCTGCGCCACCCACATCTGCTCGACCTCGTCCTCGGCCTTGACGAGGTAGTTGAACCGGGGGAACTGGCGCAGATAGTTCCAGTCGTTCTGCATGACGGTGATCGCGGCGCGGTGGGGCTCGAGCGTGCCGAAGCCGATGCGGACCATCTCCGACAGCACAGTGCGCGCGTCGCCTCCGGACTCGAGGGCGGCGCGGTAGCGGGCGATGAGGTCGTCGAGGAAGGTGGAGAGCACCTCGTCGACGATCGTCTCCTTGGAGTCGAAGTGGTGGTAGAGACTTCCGGAGAGGATGCCGGCCTCGTCGGCGATCTCGCGGACGGTCGTGGCCTGGAAGCCCTTGCGCGCGAAGAGCTCCGCGGCGAGCTTGACGAGGTGGTCGCGCCGCTCTGACGCCGACCCTGACGAGGTCGTGCGCTGGCGCTTGGCCGGGGTGGTCGCGGTGCCGGAGTTCTTTCGCGTGGTCACGTTCCCATTATGGAGCCTCAGACAATCGCTTGTTCACCCAACGTGCCCAGTTCATGCGGCATTCCGCGTGCGACCAAGCGCTTGCTACAATGCGATGATGAGCGAGGCCTACATCGTCGGAGCCGTCCGCACCCCCGTCGGGCGCAGGAACGGCGGACTGGCCGGAGCGCACCCCGCCGACCTCGGCGCCCACGTGCTCAAGGAGCTGATGCGCCGCACCGGCGCCGACCCCTCGGCGGTCGACGACGTGATCTTCGGCTGCGTCGACACCATCGGCCCCCAGGCCGGCGACGTCGCCCGCACCTGCTGGCTGGCCGCCGGCCTGCCCGAGGAGGTGCCGGGCGTCACGATCGACCGCCAGTGCGGCTCCTCCCAGCAGGCGCTGCACTTCGCCGCACAGGCCGTGCTCTCCGGCACGAACGACCTGGTGGTGGCCGCCGGCGTGCAGAACATGAGCATGGTCCCCATCTCGGCCGCGATGCTCGCGGGCCGACCGCTCGGGCACGAGACCCCCTTCGCGGGCTCCAAGGGCTGGGCCGAGCGGTACGGCACGCGGGAGGTCTCGCAGTTCGCCGGAGCCGAGCAGATCGCCGCCCGCTGGGAGATCACCCGCGAGGAGATGGAGCGGTACGCGTACACGTCGCACCGGCGGGCCCTGCACGCCATCGAGGCCGGTCGCTTCCGGCGCGAGATCGCCGCCTTCGAGGGCGTCACGGCGGACGAGGGCCCGCGCGCGGACACCTCGCCCGAGAAGATGGCCGGGCTCAAGCCCCTGACCGAGGGCGGCAGGCTCACGGCGGCCCTGGCCTCCCAGATCTCCGACGGCGCCGCCGCCCTGCTCGTCGCCTCGCCCAGAGCCGTACGCGAGCACGGCCTGACCCCGCGCGCCCGCGTACGCCACCTGTCGGCCCGCGGCGCCGACCCGATCATGATGCTCTCCGCTCCCATTCCCGCCACCGCCCACGCCCTCCGCGTGGCCGGCATGTCCATCGGCGACTTCGCGGCGATCGAGGTGAACGAGGCGTTCGCCTCCGTCGTGCTGGCCTGGATGAAGGAGACCGGCGCCGACCCCGCCAGGGTCAACCCGAACGGCGGCGCGATCGCGCTCGGCCATCCGCTCGGGGCGACCGGCGCGGTCCTGGCGGTGCGGCTGCTGCACGAGCTGGAGCGCACGGGCGGCACGTACGGCCTGCAGGTCATGTGCGAGGGTGGAGGTCAGGCGAATGTCGCCGTCATCGAACGGCTCGCCGGCGCGGGGGCGGCCTGACGTCAGAAAATGCCACTAGCAAATAGGAAACTTTCCTATTAGATTGCGGGTCATGCCCATGAGCGGTGACCTGCTGCGCCTTGCCGACGCCGTCCTGTTCCCCGGTTTCACCGGACACGAGCCACCCGACTGGCTCCGCCGCCGGCTCGGCGAAGGGCTGGCCGGGGTTGCGCTGTTCTCGCGCAACATCGCCGATCCTGCCCAGGTGGCCCGGCTGACCGCCGCCCTGCGCGCGGAGAACCCCTCGGTGCTCGTCGGCGTCGACGAGGAGTCAGGCGAGGTCACCCGGCTGGAGGCGGCCACCGGCAGCAGCCGCCCCGGAGCGTACGCGCTCGGCGTGGTCGACGACGTGGCCATGACCGAGACCCTGGCCGCGGACGTCGGCGCCGACCTGGCCCGCGCGGGCATCTCGATCGACTTCGCCCCCTCCGCCGACGTGAACTCCAACCCGGACAACCCGGTCATCGGCCTGCGCTCCTTCGGCGCCGACCCCGCGCTGGTCTCCCGGCATGCCAGGGCGTTCGTCCGCGGCCTGCAGTCCGCCGGAGTGGCCGCCTGCGTCAAACACTTCCCCGGCCACGGGGACACCACGGTCGACTCCCACCACGGCGTGCCCGAGATGGCCGCGGACGGCGTCGAGGACGCGCTGCTGCCGTTCGCCGACGCCGTCAGGGAGGGCGTCAGGGCGGTCATGACGGGCCACCTCCTCGTGCCCTCGTACGACGGCGAACTGCCCGCCACGCTCAGCCCCAAGGTGCTCACCGGGCTGCTGCGCGAGGAGCTGGGATTCCAAGGGATGATCATCACGGACGCCATCGAGATGGCCGCGGTGACGGCGGCGTACGGGATCGGCGGCGCGTCGGTCCGGGCCATCGCCGCCGGGGCCGACGCGATCTGCGTCGGCGGCGAGCACGCCGACGAGGCCACCGCCACGGGGATCCGCGACGCGATCGCCGCCGCGGTGACCCAGGGACTGCTGCCCGAGGACCGGCTGGCCGACGCCGCTCGCAGGGTCCGCGAGCTGGCGGCATGGACCGCGTCCTCGGGCAGCCCGGCGGGGGCCGGGGGCGAGGGCGGCGCGGGATCCGGCGCGCACGCCCACGCCGCGAACGACGGCGGCGCCGGGCTGGTGGCGGCCCGGCGGGCCGTCAGGGTCGTGCGGCGCTCCACCGAGCCGGAGCTGCCGCTGGCCGCGGCCCCGCACGTGGTGGAGCTGGCGCCGGAGATGAACCTGGCCATCGACCGGCACACCCCCTGGGGCGTGGGCGAGCCGCTGGCCGGGCTGCTGCCCGGCACCGCGGTCACGCGCATGACCGCGGGAGAGGCGGCCGGTCCCGCACTGGAGCGGCTGCTCGCCGCGGCGGCCGGCCGCCCGCTGGTCGTGGTGGCCCGGGACGCGCACCGCCACCCGTGGCAGGAGGAGGCGCTGAGGCACCTGCTGAGCGCCCGCAAGGACGCCGTGGTGGTCGAGATGGGCCTGCCCGCCCGCTCGGACCTCGGAGCCGTGCACATCGCCACGTACGGCTCCGCCCGGGTCTGCGGCCAGGCCGCCGCGGAGATCCTGGCCGGTAGTCTCTGAGACCGTGAACTTCGACGGCGAGGACCTCTCCCGCAAGGCGCTGTCCGAACGGCTCGATCCCGAAGAGAGCCACGTCTTCCGCGGATGCGACCTCACGGAGACCGACCTGTGGGGCGCCTCCCTGGCCGGGGCCCGCTTCGAGTCGTGCGTGCTGGATCAGACCGACTTCCGCAAGGCCGACCTCGACGGGGCGGTCTTCACCGGCGGGGGCGGGATGCGCACCCGCTTCAACGACGCCGACCTCATCGACGTGGCGTTCACCGACGTCGACCTGTCCTCGGCCCAGTTCGGCGGCGCGCTGCTCACCGACGTGTCGTTCACCGGCTGCCGCATGATCGGCGCCGCGCTGACCGCCTCGCGCGGCACCGGCTTCACGGTCACCCGCTCCAACCTGACGCTGGCCAACCTCGGGGGCTGCTCGCTGCGCGGCGAGCACATCGAGGGGGTCCGCTTCGACGACGCCGACCTGTCGGGCTGCGACTTCACCGAGGCCACGCTCAGCGACTGCCGCCTCATCGGCACGCGCCTGCTGGACACCACGTTCACGAAGGCCGACCTGCGGGGCGCCGACCTGGGTCAGCCCGACGACGCCAAGCTCCGGGCGTTCGCGGGCGCCGTCATCAACCAGGCGCAGGCCAACGCCATCCTCGCCGCCCGCGGCATCACGGTCCTCTGACCTCGCCGGGACGGAGGGCCGCACCGGATATCCGCCCGGGCGGGCTCAGCGCGTCGCCGGGCCGGCCATGGCGCGGTCTCGGCCGACGGGCTCAGCGCTCCGGCAGGCGGGCCAGAGTGGCCTCGGCCTCGGCCATGACGCGCTCGATCAGTTCCCGGCATGACGGCAGGTCCCCGATGACGCCCACCACCTGCCCGGACGCCATCACCCCGAGATCCGCCCGCCCGTCCACCATGGCCGCCCGCAGCAGCACCGGCGTGTTGGCCGCCTGCAGCACCTGGGCCCAGGTCAGCTCCCTGCCCCGCCGCATCCGCCGCCCTTCGCGGATCAGCCCGGCCCACGACAGCCCCGACAACCGCCGGAACCTGGCTCCGTTCACCACCGCCCGCACCAGCCGCGACCGTTCCAGCGAGGTCACGAACGGCGTCCGCAACACCCGGTGCGGAACCCCGTCCACCCTGGTGGTCACCACGGTCTCCCGCGCCGCCAGGTAGAGCTTCTTGACCTCGTCCGGCACGGGGGAGTCGCTGGTCAGCAGGAACCGGGTGCCCATGGCGATCCCGCAGGCGCCGTACGCCAGCGCCGCCACCAGCCCGCGCCCGTCGAAGAAGCCGCCGGCGGCGATCACCGGAATGTCCACGGCGTCCACGACCTGGGGCAGCAGCAGCGTCGTGGCGAGCGGCCCCGTGTGGCCGCCGCCCTCGCCTCCCTGCACGATCACCGCGTCGGCGCCCCACCCGGCCACCTTCTCCGCGTGCCGGAGCGCCCCGACCGACGGGATCGTGACCACGCCCGCGTCCTTGAGCCGGGCGATCAGCTCCCGCCTGGGCGCCATGGCGAACGACGCCACCCGCACGCCCTCGCGGACCATCACCCCGACCCGCTCGGCGGCGTCGCCCGCGTCGGAGCGGATGTTGACCCCGAACGGCGCGTCCGTGCGCTCCTTCACCCGCCTGATCGCGGCGGTCATCTCGGGCACGGACATGGTCGCCGCCCCGATCACGCCCAGGCCGCCCGCCCGGGAGGCGGCCGCCGCCAGCCGGGCGCCGGCGACGTACCCCATGCCGGTCTGCACGATCGGATGCCGGCAGCCGGTCAGCGAGGTCAGGGCGGTCCTCACGCGGCGACCTCCCGGTCGCGCGAGCGCGCGGGGTCGAGCCGGTCCAGGACGAGCAGCTCCTCCTCGGACGGTTCCCGCGTTCGCGGCACGTCCCGGGGAAGGTCGAGTGCGAACCCGGTCGCCGCCACCACCTCGTCCACGCTCACCCCCGGATGCACGGACACCAGCCGCAGCGAGCCGTCAGGGGCGCCGAAGTCCAGGACGGCCAGGTTCGTCACCACCCGCCGCAGCCCGAACGCCCCTCGGTCCGTGCCGAGCCCGCTGACCATGTCCACCTCGGGCACGAACACGCGGGGAGAGTGCCGGGGGATCCAGTAGCTCGTCGGGTCGCACCGCGTGTTGCCCGGCGCGCCCCGCACGCCCAGCAACTGCGCCTTGGGCCGGGCCCAGTCGCCGATGCAGGAGATGTTCGTGTTGCCGTACCGGTCGATCTGGCTCGCCCCGAGCATGACGTGGCGGCGGCCGTTCAGCACCAGCCACAGATGCTCGCGGAACGGCAGCCACCCCTCCACCGCCTCCGGCGCCTCGCCCAGCGCGGGCACGTCGCCGGTGAGCAGGCAGGTGCCGTCGTGCGTGAGCAGGCCCGGCTCGAACGTCAGCCGCGCCAGCCGCGCCGCCAGCACCGTGACCGGCCCGCCGATCCCGGCCGCCAGGATCTCCCCGTCGCCCCTGAACGCCTCCGCGCACGCGACCACGCACACGTCAGCCCTACCGTTCATGGGGCCGCTCATGGGGTCGCTCATCCCATTCCTCCCAGGGCGTTTCCGCGTAGCGCCGCTGGAGCGCCTCGTCACGCCCGTAGTCGGGCTCGCACGAGGTGAACCCGGCCCCGCCGGGCGCCACCACGACGCCCGTCACCATCGACCGGCTGATCAGCAACGACTGCAGCGGACCCTCCTTGAGGAGGTCGTCCACCACCCGCTCGCACGAGACGTAACAGCGCGCGGCAGCCTTGGCGTAGAGGTCGTCGAGGTACGGATCCGGACCCAGGTACTGCGCGTTGCCCCGCGCGTCCGCCCGGTTCACGTGCACCAGCGCCACGTCCATCGTCAGCGCCGGGACCGCGACCAGTTCCTCCCCGTCCGCGTACGGTGACCGGACCGTCCGCAACTCCGGGTTGACCCGCATCACGTCCGACCCCAGCCCTGCCCGCGTCGGCAGGAACGGCAGCCGGTGCGCCGCCGCCAGCAGCCCGAACATGAACATGCCCTCGTCGTACTCGGTGAACGCGATCGTCCCCGTCTGCCTGGCCCGGCGGAAGTGCGGCTCCAGCGGGATGGAGTCGAGCGTGACGAACGGGGCCACGACCCTGCGCGCCTTCCCCGCCGCGCAGAGCATGCCGACGTCGGGGCCGCCGTACGAGATGAGCGTGAGGTCGCGGACGGGGGAGCGGAGGATCGCGCGTACGAGGGCCATCGGCTTGCGGCGCGAACCCCAGCCGCCGATCCCGACCGTCATGCCGCTCTCCACCGAAGCGGCGACCTCCTCGGCCGTCATCACCTTCGTCATGCGAACCGCTCCCTGTGCCGCTCGCCCGCGCCCATCAGGTTCAGCTCGAAGGTGAAGCCCTGCTCGAAGCGGTAGCTGCGGTTGACGTCCACCGGGTCGATGCCGTTGAGCGACTCCTTGGCGCAGCGGATGACGTACGGGTCCTTCACGGCGATCTGTTCCGCCACCTGGGCCGCCGCGTCGCGCAGCCGGTCGCGCGGCACCACCTCCAGCACCGAGCCGAACGCGTGCAGCTCGGCCGCCGTGACGTTCCTGCACGTGTAGACCATGGCCCGCATCAGGTGCGGCGGCACGAGCCTGGCGAGGTGCGTGGCCGCGCCCAGCGCGCCCCGGTCGACCTCGGGCAGGCCGAAGTAGGCGTCGTCGCTCGCCACCACCACGTCGGCGTTGCCCGCCAGCCCGACGCCGCCGCCCAGGCAGTGCCCGTGGACGGCTGCGACCACCGGCACCGCGCACGCGTAGACCGCCGCGAACGCCGCATGACACGCCCGGTTGACCGCGACCAGCCGCGCGTGCCCGTCGGCGTCCCGCAGCTCCTTGATGTCGACTCCGGCGTTGAACCCGCGCCCCTCCGCACGCAGCACGACCACCCTGGTGCCCGGATCGCAGCCGGCCGTCCGTACGGCCTCGGCCAGTTCCTCCCAGGCCCGTACGGCCAGCGCGTTCACCGGCGGCACGTCCACGACGACCTCGGCGACCGGCCCGGCCCGCAGCGTGATCCCCAACCCGACTCCCTGGTTTCACCTAACGCTTGCTTGGTACGGTAGCACCCGTGACCGTGACTTACGACCACACGGGCAGGACCGTCCTGGTGACGGGCGGCACCAGGGGCATCGGCGCCGCCATCGCCAGGGCCTTCCACGACGCGGGCGCCACCGTCACCATCTGCGCCCGCACCCCACCCGCCGAAACGCCCACCCACCCCCGTGGGATCCGGTTCGTCCAGGCCGACGTGCGCGACCCCGAGGACGTCGACCGGCTCGTCTCCGGCTTCGACCGGCTCGACGTGGTGGTCAACAACGCGGGCGGGTCGCCGAACGCGCCGGTGGACGGCACCTCGCCGCGCCTGCACGCCCGCGTCATCGAGCTCAACCTGACGGCCCCGCTGCTCGTGTCGCAGCGCGCGTACCCGCTGCTCGCCGCCTCGTGCGGCGCGATCGTGATGATCGGCAGCGTCAGCGGCAGCCGCCCCTCGCCCGGCACCGCCGCGTACGGCGCCGCCAAGGCGGGCCTGCACCACCTGGCCCGCTGCCTGGCCGCCGAGTGGGCGCCACGCGTACGGGTCAACACGATCGTCGTCGGCCTGGCCGCCACGACCGGCGCCACCCCTCACTACGACCCCCGCCAGGGCGGCCCGGCGACCGACGGCCATGTCCTGGTGCGGGAGGGCGGGCCGGCGGGCACGGTTCCGCTGATCGCCGGCGCGCCGGGGCCCGATGAGACGGGCGCCGGACGGATCGGGGCGACCATCCCGGCGGGCCGGATGGCGGCGCCCGGCGACGTGGCCCAGGTGTGCCTGTGGCTGGCGGCGCCCGGCTACGTGACCGGCGCCGAGGTGCGGGTGGACGGCGGCGGCGAGACCCCGGCCTGGCGCCACCTGACCGCGAGATCCCGCTGAGCTCACCGGCGGGAGCCAGGGCTCATCGGTACGCCTCCTCGGGGGTTAGCGCGCACAGCTTCGACAGCGCGTAGTGGGTCTGGCTCTTCACGGTGCCGATGGAGACGCCCATGAGCTGTGCCGTCTCGCGTTCGGTGCGGTCCTCGAAGAAGCGCAGCACGATGACCGCCCGCTGCTTCGGCGTGAGCTGGGCGAGCGCGTGGCGCAGGGCCAGGCGGTGTCTCGTCGTGTGACTGCCCGATCTCGGGCGGTTCGGCTCCCGTGAGGGGCGCCGGGTTGGAAGCGTCAGCACAGCGCGTACGGGTCGTGAGGCGGTGTCGAAGCGGGCCGGACCCCCGCGGGTCACCGGCGCCTCGTGGCCGCGTCATGGCCGAACAAAGTTCTGATCACTCAGAGCTACTCATCGGCAACGTACGGTTATATGCTCGCACTGGCCTTGATCCGCTGAGGTCAACAAAGGTCAATGGGGCTGGTGGTGCGCCTTCGGGCCCACGGCGTCCGCTGCCTCCGGCGACTTCCATACCGGTGAAGGAGCAGAAGTGATCAAAAGGGTGTGCGCCGCGGCCGCGGTGTCGGCGGTCGCCGGCGGGCTGCTGTTCGCCGTCCCCGCTCACGCCGATGACGTGGCCGGGCCCTGGGATGGGCGCTCCTGGGCGGCCAACTGGAGCCGTAACAGCGACTCGACCCAATCCGGCAACAACTTCGCCGACGTCTTCGCCACCAACCGCGGCCAGGACCACTCGACGAACGTCAACAACGTCAACGGCATAGCCCCGACCGCCACCAACGGCGGCATCACGGTGATCTACATCTTCGACTGACCGGCTGACGTCCGACCAACCCGAACAGTGACCCGAACAGTGAAAGGACCTCACATGAAGAAGCTCTGCGTGTCCGGCATCGTCGTCGCCGCCGCGACCGGGATGGCCCTCATGTCGGCCCCCGCGTTCGCCGACACCAACGCCGGCAACGCAAGCCGCAACCGCAACGCCATCCAGTCGGGCAACAACTTCGGCAACGTCGTCAACAGCAACGTGAGCGGTCGCGGCGCGACCGGGGTCAACAACGTCAACGGCGTCGCCGTGACCGCGACCCACGGTGGCGACGTGGCCATCGACGACGTGCTCGACTAGTCCAGAGCCACGGCGCCGCGATCCGCCAGAACGCGCGCGCCACGAGCCCCGGGCCAGGCCGGACCCGCCGGGAAGGTGCTCGCCGCCGTCCCCGCACCCTTCCCAGTGACGGGGCCGGCCTGGCCCGGCTCTTTCAGCAGGAGATCCCGCCGTCCACCGGGATGACCGTTCCCGTCAGATACGCGCCCGCCCGCGACGACAGATAGATGGCCGCGCCCGCCATGTCCTCGGGGCGCCCGATGCGGCCCAGGGGCACGCTGGAGGCGATGCTCTCGCGGGTCTCGGGGTCGTTCAGGGCGAAGGCCATCATCTTGGAGTCGAACGGCCCGGGTGCGATGGCGTTGACCGTGATGTGCTCCACGGCCAGGTGCCTGGCCAGGTGCCGGGTGAGCATGTGCACGGCCGACTTCGTCGAGGAATAGGCATAGCTCGGCAGCGCCGGCACCCTGATCCCGTCGATCGAGCCCACGTTGATCACGCGCGCCGGGTCGTCCGCGCTCGCCGCCTCCCTGAGCCTCGGCAGGAACCGCTGGGTCAGGTAGAAGACCCCCTTGACGTTGATGTTCCAGAGCTTGTCGAAGGCGTGCTCCGGATATTCCTCCAGCGGCGCCCCCCAGGTGGCGCCCGCGTTGTTGACCAGCACGTGCAGCGGCCCGTCCACCGCCGACACCAGTGACTCAAGCCCTTCGGGCGTGGACAGGTCGGCTGGCACCGCGACGCAGCCCAGCTCGGCCGCCGTCTTCTCGACCTCGGCCGTCTTCCGGGCGGATATGTAGACGGACGCCCCCGCCTCCACGAACCCGGCGGCGATCATGCGCCCGATGCCGCGCGATCCGCCCGTGACGACGACTGTCTTGCCTTCCACCGAGAACAGAGTCATGTTCCGGAAGCATGCCATACCGAACGGTCGGTTGCTAGCTGCCGGTTTCAGACGCCGGGGAGCCGGCCGTTGCGGAACAGGTCGACGAACTTCTGGTGGTCCTCGCGGGCCTGGGCCCCGTACCGATGGGCGAAATCCACCAGCATGCCGATAAATCCGGACCTGTCGCTGCCGATCACGTCCACGATCGCCTCCTCCGTCGAGAAGTCGACGAGGTCGTGGCTGGACTCGTCGTCGGCCACCGAGTGCATGCGCGCCACCGCCCGTCCCAGGTCCTGGACGATCGAGCGCAGCTCGGCCGGTTCGTTCACGTCGTCCCAGTCCAGGTCCGCCGAGTACGGGGACACCTCCGCCACGAGCTGCCCCACCCCGTTGAGCGTGGTGTACCCGAGCCAGGGATCGGCGTAGTCCTGCAACGCCCGCTGGGACTCGGCCGTACGGTGCCCCTGGTGCTTGAAGTACGCCGACACCTTCTCGTCGGCGACGTGCCGCGCCACGGCGGGCGCCGCCGCCTGCTTCATGTAGAGGATCACGTCGTTCTCCAGCGCCTGCGACCGCCCTTCGAGCAGCAGGTTGTACGACGGCAGCCCCGCCGACCCGATGCCCACGCCCTTGCGCAGCGCCACGTCCTTGATCACCTGTTCGACCGGGTCCACCCGCACCGGCAGCGTGGTCAGGTAGTCGACGAACGCGCCCAGCACGGCCTGCCGGGTCGCCGCGTCCACCGGCTCCCGCCCGTCCACGAGCACGAAGCGCCGGTCATAGCCGTCGATCACGGTCTCGGCGTCCAGCAGCGCCACCCGCGTGCGCAGCCGGGCCGTCTGCAGCACGCGGTGCAGCACGCCGGTGGTGGTGTCCAGAGTGAGCGAGCCGATCGCGTCGTCGCCGTCCGCCGCGATGGCGGTCAGCTCGACCAGGTACGCCCCGGCGAAGTCGGTCACGAGCATGCTGATCGAGTCGTCGGACAGCGCCTTGGCGTACCCGAGCAGGGCCACGCTGGCGGCGAACCGCTTGAGGTCCCAGACGTAGGGGCCCACGTACGCCTCGTCGAAGTCGTTGACGTTGAAGACGAGCACCCCGGAGGCGTTCATGTACGTGCCGAAGTTCTCCGCGTGCAGGTCGCCGTGGATCCACACCCTGCTGGTCGGCCCGTCGAGGAAGGAGCCGTCCGCGTACTCGCCGGTCATGTCGGCGTAGAACAGGCAGGCACTGCCCCGGTAGAAGGCGAACGGCGAAGCCGCCATCTTCCGAAATTTCCGCCTGAACGCCGCAGGATCTGTCGTGATCGACTCGCCGAACTCCGTCATGAGGACATCGAGCAGGAACGAAGAGCGTGTGCCCATAGTGGGGACAGTAGGTCGCGACGCCCCTCCCGCCTACCCTGATCTTTCCCTGACCATCAGGGTCGCGTCCCTCGCACGAGAGTCACGGGTGTTGTGCGGAGACCGAGACCACCTCGCCCGTCATGTACGACGAGTAGTCGCTGGCCAGGAAGACGATCACGTTGGCCACCTCCCACGGCTCCGCCGACCGGCCGAACGCCTCCTTGGCCGCCAGCTCCGCCAGCAACTCCTCCCCGGTCACCTTCGCCAGATGCGGGTGGACCGCCAGCGACGGCGCCACGGCGTTCACCCGTACCCCGTGCTCGGCCGCCTCCAGGGCGACGCACCGGGTCAGGGCCATCACGCCGGCCTTGGCCGCCGCGTAGTGCGCCTGGCCCGGCTGGGCCCGCCAGCCGAGCACCGAGGCGTTGTTGACGATGACGCCCGAGCCCTGCGCGGTCATCTGCCTGAGCGCGGCCCTCGTGCAGCGCATGGTGCCGGTCAGGGTGACGTCGACGACCGTGTGCCACTGCTCGTCGGTCATCTCCGCGAGCGGGGCCGTGCCGCCGAGCCCGGCGTTGTTCACGACCACGTCCAGCCTGCCGTGCGCCTCGACCGCCGCGTCGAACAGCGCCAGCACCTGCGCCTCGGAGGTCACGTCGCACGGAACGGCCAGCGGCGTGACGCCGACGAGGTCGGTCAGCGCGTCGGCGGCGGCGGCCAGGCGGCGCTCGTGCCGGTCGGAGACGACGACCGTCGCGCCCTCCTCGGCGCAGCGCCTGGCCGTCGCGTATCCGATGCCGGCTCCCGCGGCCGCCGTGACCAGCGTCACCTTGCCGTCGAGCAGTCCGTGCGCCTTGGGGTAGGGCTGGGGCATGAGCAGTCCAATCAGCGGGCCGATCAGCGGGCCGATCAGCGGGCCGATCAGCGGGGGAGTCCGAGCGTGCGCTCGGCGATGATGTTCCGCTGGATCTCGCTGGATCCGGCATAGATCGTGTCCGCGCGGCTGAACAGGTAGAGGCGCTGCAGCTCGTTGAGCCCGCCGTCGGCCACCAGGCCGGCCCTGCCCTGTACGGCCTGCGCCAGCTCGCCCAGCCTGCGGTGCCACTCCGACCAGTAGAGCTTGGCGATCGACACCTCGGCGCCGGAGCCGGGGCGGAGCATCCTGAGCGCGTTGAGGCGCATGATCTCCAGCTCCAGCCACGATCTGACGAGCCGGTCGCGCAGCACGGGATCGTCCGCCGCGCCCGTCCGCCCGGCCGTCGCGATCACCTCGGCCAGCTCGCGCCGGAAGCCGATCTGCTGCCCGAGCGTGGACGCGCCCCGCTCGTAGCCGAGGGTGGCCATCGCCACCCGCCAGCCGTCGCCGGGCGCGCCGAGGACGTTGCCCGCCGCCGTCCGTGCCCCGTCGAAGAACACCTCGTTGAACTCGGACGTCCCGGTCAGCTGGACGATCGGCCGGACGACGACCCCGGGCTGGTCCATGGGGACGAGCAGGTACGACAGTCCGTTATGCCGCCGCGAGCCCTCCTCCGTACGGCACAGGGCGAAGCACCAGTCGGCCACGTGGGCCAGCGAGGTCCACACCTTCTGGCCGGTGACCACCCACGTGCCGCCCTCCAGGCGGGCCCTGGTCTGGACGTTGGCCAGGTCGGATCCGGCCTCCGGCTCGGAGTAGCCCTGGCACCACAACTCCTCACCGCGCTGGATCGGCGGGAGGAAGCGCTCCTTCTGCTCGCCGGTGCCGAACTCGAGGATGGTCGGGCCGATCAGCCCTTCGCCGATGTGGCCGACCCTGGCGGGGGCCCGCGCCCTGGCGTACTCCTCGTGGAAGGCCACCTGGTCCTCCAGGGAGGCGGCGCGGCCGCCGTACCGACGGGGCCAGCCGAGGCAGGTCCAGCCGGCCCTGCCGAGGTGGCGCTCCCACGCCAGCCGCTCCTCGTGCCTCTCGTGCTCGCGTCCCGGGCCGCCCAGCCCGCGCACACGGGCGAACTCGCCGCTCAGCGCCTCCTCCAGCCAGGCCCGCGCCTTCTCGCGAAAGCCGCCCGGCGTCCGCGGGTCAGGCAGGCGCAACGAAGCCGCCGTAGCCGCCGCGGAAGAACACCAGCGGGCCGCCGTCCGCGTGGGTGTCGAGCTGGAGCACCCGGGCCACCACGATCATGTGGTCGCCCGCCAGGTGCTCGGCCTCGACGGCGCAGTCGATCCAGGCCAGCGCGCCGTCGAGCACGGGGTTGCCGCCGGGGGAGCCGGTCCACGTCAGGCCGGCGAACTTGTCGCCGCCCTTGGCCGCCAGCTGGGCGCACACGGACTGCTGGTGCCCGGCCAGCACGTTCACCGTGACGACCTTGGCGCCGCGCACCCTGGGCCAGCTCGTGCTGGTGTGCGCGACGCAGAACGCCACGAGGGGCGGATCGAGCGAGACCGAGGTGAAGGAGTTGGCCGCCAGGCCACAGGGCTCCTCGCTGACCGGCTCGACCGCCGTGATGGCCACCACGCCGGTCGCGAACCTGCCGAGCACCTGGCGGAAGCGGAGGGTGTCGAGGTGGCCTTGTGAGGGGCCGGGCGGCATGGCGGCTCCGTTGCGGACTCTGCGCTGATGGGGCGTCGGAAGGCCGCGACAGCCGTCCGGCGCGATGAGCCGGGCAGCGTGTGTGCTCATGGTCCGCCTCCTCGTCCACCGGGGGCGCCTAATATTACCAAGCGCTTGCTTGGACGGTAGGGTGAACCCGGGAACAGTGTCAAGCCGGGCCACGGGAGGTGCGTTGACATGGGTGAAACGTCCTGTCTAACGTGACGGATGTGCCCAAGCGCTTGCTTGCTTTCTCTGATCTGACCGCGATCGCCGGGGTCGGCTACACCCCCTTCACCAAGAACTCGGGCGTCAGCACCCTGACGCTGGCCTGCCGTGCCGTGCTGGCCGCCCTGGAGGACGCCGGGCTGCCCGTGGACCAGGTGGACGGCCTGGCCACGCACCGTGTGGGAGACTCGGCCCCGCCGACCCTGGTCGGCCCCGCCCTCGGACTGGCGGACCTGGCCTGGCACCTGGACCAGTTCGGCGGGGGCAGCGTCTCGCACGCGGTCGTCGGCCAGGCGGCGCTGGCGGTCGCGACGGGCATGGCCGAGACGGTCGTCTGCTACCGGGCCGTCAACGCCCGTTCGGAGTTCCGTATGGGCGGCACGGGCCGGGGCGTGCCGGTGAGCCCGGAGGTGCAGTACCAGGCCCCGTACGGCTATGTCGCGCCACCGCAGCAGTACGCCATGTACGCCCGCGCCCACATGTTGAAATATGGGACAAAAGCCGAGCACTTCGGGCAGCTGGCCGTCATCCAGCGCGCGAACGCCGCCCGGAACCCCCGCGCCCTGATGCGCACCCCCATCACCCTGGACGACTACCTGGCGAGCCGGTGGATCGCCGAGCCGTTCCGCCTCCTGGACTGCTGCCTGGAGACGGACGGCGCCTGCGCCGTCGTCGTCACCACCGCCGAACGCGCCCGAGCCCTGCGCCGCCCTCCCGTGCTGATCTCCGCTACGGCCTGGGGCGGCGGCACCACCCACCTTTCGGGCCCCGGCGCCGACCCCACGGTGACCGCGGCCGCCGCCCTCGCCCCACGCCTGTACGCGCAGGCCCGTCTCGGGCCCGGCGACATCGACGTGGCCGAGCTGTACGACTGCTTCACGTACTCGGTGATCGTCCAGCTGGAGGACTACGGCTTCTGCGGCAAGGGCGAGGGCGGGCCGTACGTCGCCTCGGGCGCCACCGCGGCCGGCGGCCCGCTTCCGGTCAACACACACGGCGGTTTCCTGTCCGAGGGCTACGTGCACGGCATGAACCACATCGCCGAGGCGGTCTCCCAGCTGAGGGGCGACGCCGGCGAGCGCCAGGTGCCGGGCGCGGAGGTGGCGCTGTCCACGGCCCAGCCCGGCTACGTCCTTCCGGCCACCTCGGCCCTGATCCTGCGGAGGGCGTGATGGCGGGGTACCGGCCGGAGCCCGACCGGGATTCCCGGGAGTGGTGGGAGCGGGTCGGCAGGCGGGAGTTCGCGGTGCAGGTGTGCGACACCTGCGGCACGGCCCGCTTCCCGGCCAGGGCGTTCTGCGCGCGATGCCGTACGGAGGGCGCGCACTGGCGGGAGGTGGCGCCGGAGGGAACGGTGGAGAGCTGGATCGTCAACCACCAGCCCTTCGTGCCCGGCCTGCGGGAGCCGTACGTGGTGGTGATGGTCAGGCTGGTGGCGGTCCCCGGCTGCTTCGTGTACGGGAACTGGCGCGGCCGGCGGCCGCCGGAGCATGGCGAGCGGGTCACGGCTTCCTACACCCGGGTCGACGCGGACCTGACCCTGGTCGACTGGCGGCCAGAGCCCTAGACGATCGTCGGTCGCGGCGCAAGGTCTCGCGCTGGTCGATCTTGCGTCGCACATTCGATTGGTACCGGAAAACCCCACCAGCCCCGCCTTTCCCAAGCGGCTCACGGGTCCGGCCCCGAGGGTTGATGATGATGCGGTAGGCGTCGACGCGGACGGCTCGGTGGTGGCTGGCGTGAGAGGTTCTGGCGTGGTGACGGGCGCGACCGTGAGGTCGTGGGTCGTGATCCTGCCCGCCGGTGAGCCTGCCTTCGCGCCTGCCCGCGCCTGGCCGTGTCCGCCCAGCCTGGCCCGGGCGCCGCCTGACCGGAGCGAGCCTCGCAACGGGAGAAGAGGCTGCAGCCGGTCGAATTCCCGGGCAACTGGTCGGTCCTCGGAGGAAAACGCGTCCTGGCGGGCGTGGGGGACCCGCCAGGACGCGCTTCCTGCCCCGTGTGCGACGGCGCCAGGACTCCGGCGAGGGATGGAGTCCTAGGCCGTTAGTTCACACACGGAGTCGGTGGGGAGGGAGAAGGTTTGCGCTGCCGGCGACATGCGGCGATGTCTTGAGCTGGGTCAATCGGGTCATCGTCGGGGTGCGTGACGGGGGCGCCACCCTCCTCATTCCAGACAAAGGTTCCGTCTTCGCACCACACGGTCAGCTCAGTCAACGTCGATTGCACGGAGGTGCCATTGCTCTGGTAGGTGTGGGTGGACCCCTGGCGACACAACACGTAACGCAGTAAACGTGTTGTGTCGCGAGAGGCATGCCAGCGCGGGTATGGCATATCCGTGCGGTCCGGCAACACTGGCCTTCACCTCCTCACCGGCCTATAGATGGATTTGTACCAACGAATGGATGATGGGCCGGGCGAGGGGGTTTGGTCAAGGGGTTGTGGCCTGCTAGAACCAGATCGTCTAAATTGTTGGAACAAAAGGGGTGAAAGTGGCAAGGTCGGTGCTGTATCAGCAGGTGGCTTCGGAGTTGAGACGAGCCATCTACTCGGGTGTCCTCGGCCCCGGGGCGCAGCTGCCGACCGAGGCGCAGCTCATGGAAGACCATGGGGTGAGCAGGAACACCGTCAGGCTGGCCCTCGGCGAACTCGTCAACGAAGGGCTGGTCACGCGCACGCCGCGGCGCGGGACGGTGGTCCGGGACCGCAGACCGCTGCTGATCTATCCGCAGCGGGAGCTGGAGCCGCAACCCAGTGGGGAACTTCGGGAAGCCTTCGCCTACGCCGTGGCGCAGGAGGGCCGTGCCCCGAGCCAGTACATCGAGGTCCTGACGGTGTCTCCAGTCGAGGAGATCGCCAGCAGGCTGGAGTTGGCCGACGGGGAATTGGCGGTGGTGAGACGCCGTCTGCGGTTCGTGGACGGCCAGCCGTACAACACCAACGATTCCTACTTTCCACGTGATCTCGTCGCCGACTCCGAGATCGCCAGGCCCGGAGACATCGCGCGAGGGGCGAACCGGGTGCTGGAAGAGCTGGGGCATGCGCAGATACGCGTCGTCGACGACATCTGGGCCCGCATGCCCAACCAGGAGGAAGCCGAGCGCCTCCAGCTCGAACTCGGCACGCCAGTCATGGTCTATGTCCGCGTTGGTTTCGACGGGGCCGACATGCCCGTGCGTGTCGCGGTGTCGGTGCTGCCCGCCGACAAACATCTGATCAGATACGAGCTCGATCGCCGCTGAAGAGCTCGTTCGAAGGGGTGATCCCGCCGGCCGGGCGCAGCGAGAATTAGCCGCCTCGCTGGCCTCGGGGAG
This sequence comes from Nonomuraea sp. KM88, assembly GCF_052245635.1. Lineage (NCBI taxonomy): Bacteria > Bacillati > Actinomycetota > Actinomycetes > Streptosporangiales > Streptosporangiaceae > Nonomuraea > Nonomuraea sp. KM88. The sequence continues at coordinate 131,937 of NZ_JBQQCC010000001.1, forward strand.
TCGTGCATACTCCCCCAAATCGCCATTTATCCATATATATCGGGTTAAGGCCCTTTTCGGCCACCGCGCACCATCGCGTCATCACGCTTTGTGCCAGCGCGGGCACCCGACGCAACGGGAGTTGTATTATGCACACGAACACGCTGCTTCATCCGCTCGCGCTCCGGCGCGCGGAACCCGCGGACCTTCCCGGCGTACTCACTCTCCTGGCGGACACCGCCGAGTGGCTCCATACGCAGGGTCTCAGGCAGTGGCCCCGCGGGGGTTTCGGTCCCGAGCGGATCGAACCGCTCATCGAGGAGCGGGTGCTCTTCCTGCTCGACGACGAGCTCAGATATCTCGACCCCGACGAAGCGGCACCACCGGTTGCCACCATAGCCCTCGACGACCACGCCGACCCGGAATTCTGGACACCCGCCGACGATCCGGGCGCGGCACTCTACATCCACAAGCTCGCCGTCGCCCGGCCGTGGTCGGGCAGCGGTCTCGGTGACGCCCTGCTCGACTGGGCCGGAGCCGCGGCCTGCTCCGCGGGGCTGCCCTGGCTGCGGCTCGACTGCGCCAAGGGCAATCCGCGCCTGCAGCGCTACTACCGCACCCGGGGGTTCCGGCACGTCCGTACGGTGGACCTGCCGCACCGGTCCTCCGGGGCCCTTTTCCAGCGCCCCTCGCTGGACCTTCCGGCCACGGCCTTCCGTGACCTGACGATGGCGGAGCTGATCAGCGCCTGACACTCCTGGCCCGGCCCCCGCGCGGGGGCCGGGCCCGCGTGTACGCCCCGTGGACCGGCGGACGCCGCCCGCCCGCGACCCCACCCGCAGCCCGCCGGTGCGCGGCCCCGCAGGAGGGCTCTCAGGCGGGCGGAGAGGCACTGTGAGGGTGTCATCCTGCCGCCTTTTGGGCTATGGCGGCAGAAGGGTGCAGAGCACCATATAGCCTCTCCTGCATGACCGGATCCCTGCTCGAGGTGATCGCGCTCAACGTGCGCGACGCCGTGGCCGCCGAACAGGGCGGAGCCGACCGGCTTGAGGTCGTCGCCGACATGGCGGCCGACGGGCTGACCCCCTCCCCGGAGACCGTGGCCGCGATCGCCGCGGAATGCCCCCTCCCCCAGATGGTGATGCTCCGGCGCGACGCCGGCTTCGCCGCCGACGCCGACGCGCTCGACCGGCTGGCCCGCGACGCCAAAGCACTGGCGCAGGCGGGGGCGGCGGGGTTCGTGTTCGGTTTCCTGGACGGGGCCGGCGCGGTCGACCTGGCGGCCACCGAGGCGCTCATCCACGCCGTCTCCCCGCTGCCCTGGACGTTCCACCGAGCCGTCGACCACGCCGCCGACGTGCAGGCGTCGTGGCGGGCCGTGCGGTTACTCCCCAACCTGGCCACCGTGCTCACCTCGGGCTCTCCCACGGGCGTGGGGAGCGGGCTGCCCGTGCTGAAGGCACGCGCCGGGGCGGGCGACGGCTCGATCATCCTGGCCGGTGGCGGCCTGCGGCCGGCGTACGTGCCCTCCCTGCTCGACTACGGCATCCGCGCCTTCCACGTCGGATCGGCGGTGCGGGCGAGCTGGTCGGACCCGGTCGAGTGGCGCCTGGTACGCCAGTGGCGCGCCCTGGTCGAACGCGACTGAGCCGCGGCCTTCACGGAAGGGTCAGGTCGGCGCGGCGGAGGGCGGCCGCGAGCGTGCGGATCGTGGCGGGCTCGTCCATGACGCCTCCGCCCGCCTGCCGCTGCTCCTCCCACGCGCTGACCCGCTCCCGGTAGGAGTCGTAGCGGGCCAGGTGGAAGGCGTAGACGGCGGCGAACCTGCTCACCAGGTGTGACGGGTGCATGTCCCAGCCCTGGTAGAAGCCGTGCCGCAACGAGTGCCTGACGAGCTCGGCGTGCCGGCGCCACAGCGCGTGCACGTCCTCCTTCCCGCCGGAGGCCGGCGAGGCGGCCAGCGAGCCGTCGGACAACTCCACCCCCGTGCCGGCGAACGCCGTCTGCATCACGTGCCTGGCGTGGTCGCAGGCCGGATGGTCGAGCCGCTGCTCGTGCGGCGGCAACCCGATGGCCGCCGTGTAGTCGAAGACCCCGAAATGCGCCGCCGCCAGCCGGCCGTCCAGCGACTCGGGCAGGTCACCGCGCAGGAAGTGCAGCGTCTGCGGCGCCTCCACCTGTATCTCGAACCGCAGCCGCGTCCCGAGCCCGCTCTCCAGCCGCGCCAGCACCCCGGCGAACTGCCCGAGGTAGGCCTCCATCAGCACCTTGGGGAAGGTCACCACGAACCCGCCGGGCAGTTCCCCGGCCCGCGCGACCACCCCCGTGACGAACCCGTCGAGCGTGCGCGCCGACCGCTCGGGGTCGCCGTCGGCGAACGACTTCACCCGCAGCCCCCACCGCCGCGGCAGCGCCCCGGCGGCGTGCAGCGCGGCCACCGCCTCGGCCGCCTGCTCCACGTGCCCGTCCTCGACCCCGTCAGGGCGTACGCCGTAGCCGTCCTCGAAGTCGACGCGCACGTCCTCGACGGGCGCGGACGCCAGCTTGCGCACCAGCCGCTCGTGGACGGCCGGCGCCAGCCCGCCGGGCACGCCGAACACCTCGGCCAGCTCGCCCGGGCCGGCCAGATGGGCCTCGACCAGGGACGCCGCCTGGTCGCCCCACGCCGAGACCGTGCCGGCCGTGAACCGGTCGGCGGGGACGTAGACGGTGTGGACGGGCTGCCACTCCAGCTCGCCGGCGGGATAGCGGGCCAGCTGGACCGTGTACGCCTGCGCGAAACCCCTAAGGCCGGCACGCACGGAGCATGGCCTCCAAGCCCACGAGCTTGACGCGCTCGCCCCTGCCGAGCGACCTGGCCAGCTCGGCCTCGGCCCGCTCGATCGCCAGCCACTCCTCGTACGTCACCGGCCGCACCCCGCGCTCGGCCAGCAGCGCGTCGACGGAGCCGCGGTGAGCCCGCTCGTGTCCCGCGAGGTCGGCGAGGAGCGTGCGCACGGTCTCCGCGGCGTCGGACTTGTTGGTGCCGATCACCCCGGTGGGCCCGCGTTTGAGCCAGCCGGCCACGTATTCGCGCTCGCGCACCCGGCCGGCCTCGTGCGGCACGGTCATGGTCGCCTCGGAGAACGGCACCCCGGGCAGCGGCACGCTCTGGTAGCCCACGGAACGCAGCACCATGCCGACGGGCAGCGTCTCGAACTCGCCCGTGCCGACCACGCGGCCCTCGTCCGACAGCCGGGTGCGTTCGAGCGTGATGCCCTCGACCCGCTCGGTGCCGAGGATCTCCACGGGCCGCAGCCAGAAGCGCACGTCGAGGCGGCGCGGCCGGCCCACCGGCTCGCGCCCGGCCCACGACTGCAGGACCTTGATGTTGCCCTGGACCTGGCGCGGGAAGTCGCCGCCCAGCACGACCGCCTCCTCCGGGCGGACGCAGACGTCGGCGTTGGCCAGCTCGCCGAGCTCGCGCAGCTCCTTCAGGGTGAACTTGGCGTGCTCGGGGCCACGGCGGCCGATCATGTGGATGGCCTTGACCTGGCTGTGCTGGAGGCGTTCGAGCACGTCATGGGGTACGTCGGTCGAGCGCAGCTCGTCGGACGTCTTGGCCAGCACCCTGACGACGTCGACGGCCACGTTGCCGACGCCGATCACCGCGACCTCGGAGGTGTCGAGCGTGAACCTGCCGGAGTCGACGTCGGGATGGCCGCAGTACCAGTTGACGAAGTCGGTCGCCGCCACGCTGCCCGGCAGGTCCTCACCGGGGATGCCGAGCTTCCTGTCGACCATCGCGCCCGTGCAGTAGACCACCGCGTCGTAGACGCCGAGCAGGTCCTCGACGGAAAGGTGCTCGCCCAGCGTGACGCCGCCGAGGAAGCGCACCTCCGGGAGTTCCAGCACCCTGCGCAGGTAGTTGGCGATCGACTTGATCGACGTGTGGTCGGGCGCGACGCCGTACCTGACCAGCCCGTACGGGGTCGGCAGGCGTTCGAGCACGTCGACATGGACAGGCTCTGACGACTGCTTGACCAGGGCCTCCGCCGTGTAGATCCCGGCGGGACCCGACCCGATGACCGCCACGTGCAACGCCACGCTGCCTCCTAAGACCCGGTCGCACGAGACATGTGTCCCCTTAAGTACAACCGGCCGGTGTGATCGATGTATCCCCGATCGCCGACCCGGATGAACGCGGCCGGTGAACGGCGCACAACCGGGCAGTGCCGGCGTGACCGCTCGTCCGGACCGCATATTCAGGCCGTTTCTCAGGCCGTTCTTTTCAGGCGCCGAGCCCACCGTAACCCGCCCGTCCCCTCCAGGGGACCCCTGAGGCTCACGGCAGCCGGTCGCGCAGGGCCTTTTTGTCGATCTTGCCGTTGGCGTTGGCGGGCAGGGCGTCGACCACGATGACGCGTCTGGGCACCTTGTGGCCGGACATGTTGTCCCTCGCCCAGGCGAGCAGGGCCTCGGGGTCGGGCGTCACGCCCGGCCGCGCGACCACGTACGCCAGGCCGGCCTCGCCCGCCACCGGGTCGGGCACGCCGATGACCGCGGCCTGCGCCAGCGAGCCCTCGCGCAGCAGCAGCGACTCGACCTCGGCAGGGGAGACGTTGAACCCGTTGACGATGTAGAGCTCCTTCTTGCGGTCCACGATGGCCAGGTTGCCGGCCTCGTCGAGCACGCCGACGTCGCCGGTGCGCAGCCAGCCGCCGGCGTCGACGGCCTCGGCCGTCCTGGCGGGCTCGTTCCAGTAGCCGCGCATCACGCCGTAGCCGCGCTGCAGGATCTCGCCGCGCTCGCCGGGAGCGACCTCCTCGCCGTCATCGTCGACGATCTTGACCTCGATGCCGGGCACGGGCCTGCCCGTGGTGTTCGCGATCACGTCGATGGGGTCGCCGGCCCTGGTCATGGAGACGACCGTGCCCTCCATCAGCCCGTACGCGTTGATCATCCGCTCGAGCCCGACCCGCTCGACCATCCTGGTGATCAGGGCGGACGGCACGGCGGCGGCCCCGCAGATGGCCACCCGCAGCGACGACACGTCCCACGAACCCCGGTCCAGCTCGTCGAGCAGCCGGTGGAACAGCGTGGGCGGGCCGGCGAGCACGCTCGCCCGCTCGGACGAGATCAGCGACATCAGGGCGTCGGGGGTGAAGAGCGGGACCGGCACCATCGTGGACCGGCGCAGCACGCACGCGACGAGCCCGGCGTTCAGCCCGAACCCGTGGCTGAACGGGGCGATCACCGGGTAGCGGTCGTGCTCGTCCAGGGTGACGATCTCGGACCAGTCCCAGTAGCCGCGCAGGATCTGGGCGTGGTCGAGCATGACGCCCTTGGGCGCGCCGGTGGTGCCCGACGTCGACATGATCTCGCACAGGTCGTCGGGGCGGACGGCGAGCGCCCGGTCATCGGCCTCCCCGGCGGAGACCTCCGCGCCCAGCGCCCGTAATCCGCCCGCCTCGGCGCTGACGACCCGCAGGCCGGGAAGCGGCGGCAGGAGGCCGGCGAGCGGGGCGTCCGCCGGGCCCGTGCCCGTGATCAGGACCTTCGCGCCCGTCTTCTCGATGAGCTGGGCCGCCTCGATGCCCTTGTACCGGGACGAGAGGGGCACGATGACCGCGCCCGCGTCCCAGATCCCGAAGGCGTGCACCACCCAGGACGCCGAGTTCACCCCCCACATCGCCACCCGGTCCCCCGGGCCGACTCCCAGGGCGATCAGGCCGCGGGCGATCCCGGCCGCCGCGGCCCGCAACCCGGACAACGTCACGCCGGCGCCGCCCCCGGCGACCACGGTGACGCCGGGGTGGTGCCCGGCCTGGTCGCGCAGCATGCGGGGGAGCGTCCCCCAGTCCGGCATCGGTGCCATCGGCTCGCGCCTCCCGTCGCCTCTCAGGTGATGAGCGCCCGGTCCCTGCCGAGGTGGTGGCCGCGCAGGTCGGTCACCGTCGCGGGGAAGGGCGCCTCCGAGACGTTCCCGGCGATCTCCACGGCGATCGAGACGGGGGTCAGCGCCCGGAGTGCCTGCTCGATCCGCGAGCGCCACATGGGGTTGCCCACCAGGCTCTCGCGGGTGAACGTCACCGTCAGCGCCGCCGCGTCCAGCGTCCCCGGGCGGCTGATCGCCAGCTCCCAGCCCGCCACGCCGTCGATCGTCGCCAGCGCCTTCTCGACGCGGGGCAGGGCCAGCCACACGCCCCTCACGAGGACGTGCTCGCCGGCCGTATGGGCGGGGGCGGGGACGCCGGGACCGTGCTGAGGACCGGTCCTGACCACCAGCCCGGTCCTCAGCACGGCGTCGCCGAACGTCGCGTGGCCGCGAGGGGTGAGGACGAGCTCGGCCAGCGGGCCGGGCGGCGCGGACCAGTCGTCCTTGGTCAGGGGAGCCGGGGCGATCAGGCCGCCGGCGAGCGGCGTGAGCGGGTCGTCCTCGGCCGCGCGCCAGGCCAGGGCCGTGCCGCCGAACGGGCTCGCCAGCACCTCCGTGACGCGTGCCCCGAACTCGCCCGCCAGATGGCCGATCGTGCGCTTCGAGGCGATCTCGCCGGTGAGCACGATGGTCCTGAGGCCCAGGTCCAGCGGGTCCAGCAGGAACTCCAGGTGCAGGCGGGCCAGGAGGTCCATCGCCCCCGTGGGGGTGATGACCAGCGTGGTGGCCATCAGCGCGGACAGCGTGTGGTGCAGCCGCATCCGGCCGCGCGGCCCGGTGCAGGCGGCGGCCGCGGCCACGTCGGCCGCAGCGGCGCTCCACAGCGCGCCCGCCGGCTCCGCCAGGGCCACCACGACGCGGTCGCGCTCGCCCACCCCCGCCGCGCGCAGCGCCGCGCCGGTCAGCGCGGACGCCGCCGCGCGGTCGTCCGGCCCCATCGGCAGGACGCTCGACGCGTCGGGGGAGACGAGGAGCAGGCCGGTGGCGGAGTGCCCGGCGGCCCCGAGGTCGTCACGGGTCAGCCAGGGACGGGTCACCGCGCCGCCTCGGTCATGAACAGCGTCATCGCGTCGCACACCCGGTCGTGCGCCAGGCCGCCGACCTGCGCCTGGATGATGAGGTCGGTGGCGCCCGCCTCGGCGATCCTGGCCAGGGCCTTGCGCGAGCCCGCCACGTCGTCCACCACCACCATCAGGTTCTCGCGCAGGGTGGCCATCGCCTCCTCGGGGGGCAGCCCGGCCGCCAGCTGGCCCAGCACGCGGTGCGTGGCGTGGCGGGCGTCGTAGTAGCCGGGCGGGGTGACGAGGTTGACCTGGCGGCGGATGTACCACAGCACGGCGTCGGCGGCCGTGGCGGTCGCCTCTTCGCGGGTGGGGGCGACGTACCAGGGGATCATCAGGGCGACGCGCCGGCTGGCCGGGTCGAAGCCGCTCTCGGCCAGGCAACTGCGATATCTCGTGATGTCGGCGGCCACGTCGTCGATGCCCTTGAGCATGGTCATGCCGAGCAGGTTGTACCCGTTCCGCGCCGCCGCCAGATAACCCTCCAGCGACGTGGAGGCCACCCACACCGGTGGATGCGGCTGCTGAGCCGGCCGGGGGTAGACGGCCACGTCGGGGATCTCGAAGAAGTCGTTCGACCTGCTGACCGGCGCGCCGTCGGCCCGCCAGATCGCCAGCGTCGCCTCCAGCGAGTCCTCCCAGATCCGCCGCGACTGCTCGAACGGCCGCTGGAACGCCTGGTACTCCAGCGGCGAGGCGCCTCGTCCCGTGCCGAACTCCACCCGCCCGCCGCTGAGCACGTCCAGCGTGGCGACGCGCTCGGCCGTGCGGATCGGGGACTGGAACGGCAGGAGCACCACGCCGAGCCCCAGTCGGATGCGTTCGGTGCGCTGGGAGATGGCGGCGAGGACCAGGTCGGGGGCGGAGGAGTGGGAGAAGCCCCTGGTGAAGTGGTGCTCCACGAACCACGCGGTGTCGTACCCCAGCCGATCGCCCAGCACGACCTGCTGGATCACGTTCCGGAACGCCTGTTGTTCGACGTCGCGGGTGCGACCGCGGACCTCCAGTTCGTATCCCAGGCTGATCCGTAGGGACGTCATCGCGCCTCCGGCAAGGTTGGTGACCAAGCGCTCGCTTGGTAGAGCGTATCAGCGGCAAAGACTTGCGGGAAGGGCGCGGTGACGATCAGAGTGATGCCCGTGAAGCGAAAGCGCGCGCCGCGGCGGCCCAAGGACGGCGCGCTCCCCGGCCCCGGTCCTGGCAGCGGCCCCGACGCAGGCGACGACGACCTCTCGCTCACGAGCGCCCGCGGCTACGAGGCGTTCGGCCGGGTGATGGCCGCGCTCGCGACCGAGGTCGACTTCATCGAGTCGTGCCGCGACCTGACCTGGTGGCGCGGAGCCGACCACAGCTGGCACATCGAGTGGCGCGACGGCCCGTACGCCTCGGAGGTGGCCGAGCTCCTCTCAGGTCATGTCCGCGCCTTCGGCGGCTCTCTCGTCACAGAGGCGGGCCCGGGCGGCGCGGGCTCGGCCATGCTCGACGTGATGGGCGTGCGGTTCGAGTTGCGCGCGATCGACCCGATGGGCCGGGCCACCCTGCGGGCGCGGTCCGGTTTCTGGCGGCTGTCCGAGGCCCTCGACACCACCCGCCGCACCAACACCCGTCATCCGTGGGAGGAATTGCTCGGAGGCTAGGCGCCCGCGAAGACGCGAGCCGCCAGGCGGGCGCGGTGGGCCTGCGGAGGCCCGAAGAGCTGCGCGTCCGAGGTGGCGCGCTTGAGATAGCGGTGCGCCGGGTGTTCCCAGGTGATCCCGATCCCCCCGTGGACCTGGATGTTCTCGCCGGCCGCCGCCAGATAGGCCTCCGTGCAGTACGAGCCCGCGATGGCCGCGGACACCTCGTCGCGGGCCGCGGCCTGCGCCGCCGAGCAAGCCGACTCCACCAGCAGGAGCAGATCGGCCAGCTTGTGCTTGATCGCCTGGAAGGACCCGATCGGCCGCCCGAACTGCCGCCGCGCCCTGGCGTGCTCGACGGCCATCTCCAGGCAGCGCCGCGCCCCGCCCGCCTGCTCGGCGGCCAGGGCCGCGATGCCGAGGTCGCGCACGCGGGTCCACGACCCGCCGTCGCCCAGCCGGCGTGCCGGGGCCTGGTGGAAGGCGAGCCGCTGCAACGGGCGGCTCTCGTCCATCGTCGCGTACGGCTCGCGCCGCGTCGGCACGGCCTCCACCAGCAGCCCGCCGGCATAGACGAGCACCACCTCGCCCGCCGGCGCGTACGGGACGTCGCCCGTGAGCAGGTCGCCCTCCAGCCGCAGGTCGCCGTCGCCCGGCAGCACCACGGTCGCGGTCGCCGAGCCGTCGGCGAGCGCGCTCAGCAGTTCCCCGGCCCCGCAGGCTTCGACCGCCGCGACGGCCATCACCGCCGACTGCAGGAACGGGTGGGGGGAAAGGACCCGGCCCAGCTCCCCGGCCACGGCCGCCATCTCGGCCGGGCCGCAGCCCGCGCCGCCGTGCTCCTGGGGAATGAGCAGTCCGGCGAGGCCGAGGTCGCGCGCGGCCTCCTGCCAGGACGCGCCGGGCCGGCCGGCGAGATAGGCGCGGACGGCGTCACGCAGTTCATCGGGAAGGCCCACGGACGCATCCTAACCAAGCGATTGCTCGATGATACACCGATGACCCAATTTTGCCCTTTTTGTACGATTTCATAGTCTGGCACTGGTCATCCCTGCAATCTGCCGGGAAAGGGATGACCTGGGATGGAGATGGACACAACCACACTCGACTACGGCGACTACGCCGAATACGACCGGCGTCAGCGCAACATCGAACACCACCTGCTGGCGGCCTTCCTCGGTGGCCTGGCCGTCGGCCCCATGGGCGTGCTCGTGACCGGCGAGGCCCCCGGATGGCTGGGCCAGATCTACGACCCGTACGTCTACTTCGCCCTCACCCTGGCGGTGGGCGCCACCGCCTCGGGATTCGGGTGGGCGCTGGTGACGACGTTCCTGGCGGGCCTGTCCACGCTGGTCTCGGCCATGGGCACGAGCGCCCTGCTCGGCGACGACGTCCTGGGCGCCGCCGGCGAGGCCGCCGGGGCCAACTGGACGCTCGTCCTGCTCGTCTGCCTGGGCCTGGCCGCCCACGTCACCCGCAGGGACGACGTGTGCGGCGACGTCGCGGCGGCCGCGGTCGGCGCGGCCCTCATCGCGGACGTGGCCGGCAGGGCGGTCCCCGGGCTCGTGGAGAGCGACGGCTCGTTCTGGCCGTATCCCGCGGCGGTGATCGGGCTGCTGTCCGTGGCGCTGGTGCTCGGGTTGCGCAGGAACGCGTGGGGACGGGTGCGCGCGCTGGCGATGTCGGCGGTGTTGTCGACCCTGCTCGCGGCCGGCCTGACCGGTTCGCTGGCGGGCCTGCTCCCGCTGCCGGTCTGACCGCGGGGACAACTAGCGCGGCGCGCCGCCGGAAGTCGATAGCCTGTAGTCCTTCAGAGCCGGGTTCGAGCAAGGAGTGGCCGTGTTGCTGCGCATGTCGTCGTTGTTTCTTCGCACCCTGCGGGACGACCCGGCAGACGCGGAAGTGCCGAGCCACAAGCTCCTCGTCCGCGCCGGCTACGTCCGCCGCGTGGCGCCCGGCATCTACTCCTGGCTCCCCCTCGGCAAGTTGGTGCTCGACAACATCACCAGGATCGTCCGCGAGGAGATGAACCGGATGGGCGGCCAGGAGGTGCTCTTCCCCGCCCTGCTGCCCCGCGACTACTACGAGGCGACCGGCCGCTGGACCGAATACGGTGACACGCTCTTCCGCCTGCAGGACCGCAAGGGCGCCGACTACCTGCTCGGCCCCACGCACGAGGAGCTCTTCACCGACATGGTCAAGGGCGAATACTCCTCCTACAAGGACTACCCGGTCATCCTCTACCAGATCCAGACCAAATACCGCGACGAGGCGCGGCCCAGGGCGGGCATCCTGCGCGGCCGCGAGTTCCTCATGAAGGACTCCTACTCCTTCGACCTCGACGATGACGGGCTCAAGCGCTCCTACGAGCAGCACCGCGAGACCTACATCCGCACGTTCGACCGCCTCGGCATCAACTACAAGATCGTCTTCGCGCAGTCGGGCGCGATGGGCGGCTCGGCCTCGGAGGAGTTCCTGGCGCCCACGCCCACCGGCGAGGACACGTTCGTGGCCTGCCGCGCCTGCGGCTACGCGGCCAACGCCGAGGCCGTCGTCACGCCCGCGCCCGCCGCCCGCTCCTTCGACGACGCCGCCGCGCTCCGGGTCATGGACACCCCCGACACCCCGACCATCGAGACGCTGGTCTCCTACGTCAACGAGCACCACGGCCTGTCCGTCACCGCCGCCGACACCCTCAAGAACGTCGTCGTCAAGGTGACCACGCCCGGCTCCGAGAAGGCCGAGACGCTGGTCATCGGCGTGCCCGGCGACCGCGAGGTCGACTTCAAGCGCCTGGAGGCCGCCCTGGCGCCCGGCGAGCCCGCCATCTTCGAGGCCGCCGACTTCGCCAGGCACCCGGGCCTCGTACGCGGCTACATCGGCCCGCAGGTCCTGCGCGAGCTCGGCATCCGCTACCTCGTCGACCCGCGTGTCGCCGTCGGCACGTCCTGGGTGACGGGCGCCAACGAGCCCGGCAAGCACGCCGCCGACGTGGTCGCGGGGCGCGACTTCGTCCCCGACGGCACGATCGAGGCCGCCGAGGTGCGCGCCGGCGACGACTGCCCCCGCTGCGGCTCCGAGCTGTCCATCGACCGCGGCATCGAGATCGGCCACATCTTCCAGCTCGGCCGCAAATACGCCGACGTGGCCGGGCTCGACGCGCTCGGCCCCGACGGCAAGCCCGTCCGCGTCACGATGGGCTCTTACGGCATCGGCGTCTCGCGTGCCGTGGCGGTCATCGCGGAGCAACTGCACGACTCGCTCGGGCTGGTGTGGCCGCGCGAGGTCGCGCCCGCCGACGTGCACATCGTCGGCACCGGCAAGGAGAACCAGGTCGAGGCCGCGCTCGCACTGGCCGCCGAGCTGGAGTCGCGCGGCCTGCGGGTGCTGGTCGACGACCGGGCGCAGGTCTCGCCGGGAGTGAAGTTCAAGGACGCCGAGCTGCTGGGGCTGCCGACGATCGTGGTGGTCGGGCGCGGCCTGGCGCAGGGCGTGGTCGAGCTGCGCGACCGCGTCTCCGGCGAGAAGTCGGAGATCCCGCTCGCCGAGGCCGCCGACCGCGTCGTCGCCGCCGCCTCCTCCTGAGGTTCCGCCGCGGCGCCCATCCGCTCGAGGGCGGGCGCCGCGACCTGCTGGCGGCACGACGTCATGGCGCCGTCAGGCGGACGGCACGGAGGCCCTGGCGCGCCGCCGTACGATCGCGGGCCCGATCAGGCACGCCGCCGCCACGAGCAGGATCGCCAGCGACACCGGCCGCGTGACGAACACCGAAGGGTCGCCCTCGCTGAACGCCAGCGCCCTCCTGAACTGCACCTCCATCAACGGCCCCAGCACCGCCCCCAGGATGAGCGGCGCCACCGGATACCGCGCCCGGTGCAGCACCCACCCCAGCAACCCGAACCCGTACGCCACCAGCACCTCGAACACGCTCTGCGAGATCGAGTAGACCCCCAGCGTGGCGAAGGTGAGGATGGCCGCCGTCAGCAGCGCGGCGGGCACGCTGAGCAGCTTCACCCACACCCGGATCAGCGGCAGGTTCAGCACGAGCAGCATCACGTTGCCGAGATAGAGGCTCGCGATCAGCGTCCACACCAGCACCGGCTGCTGGTCGAAGAGCCGCAGCCCCGGCTGCACGTCGTAGATCTGGAACGCGATCAACAGCACGCTCGCCGTGGCCGAGGTCGGGATGCCCAGCGTGAGCAGCGGCACCAGCACCCCGGAGAACGCCGCGTTGTTGGCGGCCTCGGGGCCGTCGAGTCCCCATCAGCGAGGTGACCGTCACGAAGGCGAGCACCATGGTGACTCCTCCGCTCCCTGAAGGAAGCGGCTTCTCGCCCCGCTTACGCGAGAGACGACGGCCAAGCCCTGACCGATGCCCGAAAGCACAAGCACCATCCTATCCGCAGGAGGCGACGGTGTCCGAGGTTCTGCCACTGAACGCCCGGGCCTTGGTGGCCCACCCGCTCCCGATTCCCCCATCGCCTGAAGGCGACGGTCCCCTCAGGAGGCTCTAATGGAGAGGTACTCGGCCGGCTGGATGAGCTTGGCGATGTTCGACATGCCGGGAGCCAGGAAGGTGATGACGACCGTGGAGATCGTGCCGGCCACGAACGACCCGACGGCCGCCGTCGCCAGCGCCGCCCCCACCCGGCCGCGCCTGGCCATGGGATAGCCCTCCAGCGTCGTGGGGATGGAGGCCGTCTCGCCGGGGATGTTGAGGAGGATGGCGGTGGTCGAGCCGCCGTACATGCCGCCGTAGTAGATGCCGGCGAACATCACGAACGCCCCGACCGGGTCGAACACGAACGTCAGCGGCAGCAGCAGCGCGATGGTCGTGGCGGGCCCGAGCCCCGGCAGCACGCCCACCAGCGTGCCGACGGTGACGCCGAGGACGGCGAGCAGCAGGTTCTGCAGGCTCAGCGCGTGAGCGAACCCGTCGAGCAGGTTGCCGAGCACGTCCATCTCAGATCGCCAATCTGACCAGGCCGGGCGGCAGCGTGATGCCGAGCAGCCGGTCGAACAGGAAGTACGTGGCCAGCGCCAGCACCAGCCCCACGAGCACGTCGCGCAGCGGCCTCCTGCTGCCCAGGACCCTGGCCACGACCGCGAAGAACACGGTCGTGGCCTGCCAGTAGCCGGCGGGGACCAGGGCCAGGGCGTAGCCCGCCAGCGCCGCCACCAGCAGGAGCACCGACGGCCAGTGCGTCTCCTCCTCGGCGTCCTGCGGGCCGGCCCTGAACGCCTGGACGACCCCGATCAAGGACACCACCGCCAGCCCGCCGCCGACCAGCAGCGGGAACGCCCGCGGCCCCACGGCCTGGTAACCCTCGCCCTGCGGGATCGCGAAGGCCTGGACCAGCACGACCACGGCCGCGAGCAGGAAGCCGGCGGAGACGATCCGCTGCGTCACGTGCCGAGCCCCAGCTCGCCCAGGATGGAGGTGACCTGCGTGCGCTGCTCGGCCAGCACCTTGCCGAACTCGTCGCCCGGCTTCCAGTCCTCGGTCCAGTTGTTGCGCTCCAGCACCTTCTTCCAGCACGAGGTCTTGCGCACCTCGTCGAGCAGGCCGATCACCTCCTGCTGCTGCTCCTCGGTCAGCCCGGCGGGCGCGAGCACGCCGGCCAGCGTGGAGACCGCCTCGTCGCCTAGGCCGAGCTCCTTCATCGTGGGCGCGTCGAGGCCGGGGACCCGCTGCTCGGCATCGACGGACAGCGCCCGCAGCTCGCCCGCCTCGATCTGCGCGCTCAGCTCCGCAACCGTGTCGATGCCGGCCGTCGCCGCCCCGCTGAGCAGCAGGTTCATGGACTCGCCGCCACCCGCGGTGGGCACGAAGTTGATCTCCTTGGCGGCGACGCCACGCTGCTTGGCCAGCCCCGCCACCGTCATCTGGCCGGGCCCGCCGAGCGAGCCGCCGGTCCACTTGACGCTGCGGGGCCTGGCCTCCATCGCGTCGAGCAGCGCCTCCAGATCCTTGTACGGCGACTTCGCCGGCACCACGATGGCGCTCGGGCCCCGGCTCAGCCCGGCCACGGGGGTGAGCTCGGACAGGTCCACCGGTGACTTGTTGCTCACGATGCCGCCCAGCATGGTCACGCTGTCCATGACCATGAGCTGGTACGGGTCGCCCTTGTGCTTGGCGAACTGCGCCAGCCCGATGGTGCCGCCCGCGCCGGGCACGTTCGTCACCGTGGCGTCCACGTCGGCCACCTCGCACTCGCCGAGCGCGCCGGCGATGCCGCGTGCCCGCGTGTCCCAGCCGCCGCCAGGACTGCCCGGCGCCATGATCGACAGGGCCTTGCTCGGATAGGCGGCCCCGGCGTCGGCGCTCTCGCCGCCCACGGCGCAGCCGCTGAGGGTCACGGCCGCCGCGACGGCGGCCAGCAGCTTGATCTTCATGATGACTCCCGGGGGGTGAGGATCGAGGCGAAGAAGTCCTTGACCGGTTCGAGCACGCGCATCGGCTGGTGGCCGACGCGAGGCACGACGTCGAACCGCACGCTGATGCCGTGGGCCTCGAAGTTGTCGCGCAGGGCCGTGAGCCGGTCGACGCGGGTGACGCCGTGGGCGTCGGCGCCGTCCATCCAGTTGCTGTCGCCCTGGTTGTTGATCTCCCAGGTCTCCACGTCTGCGCTGCCCACGACCATCTGCACCGGCACGTCGCGCAGTTCGTCCACCCTGGGCGGGCAGCCGAACTCCTCCTCGAACCCCTTCAGCCCGATCCACCAGGGGCTGGTGTGGTCGATGTACGTTATCCGCCCCGGCGCACCAATGGACAATCCGGACAGCCGGTCGGGATGCAGGTAGCCGAACCGGTGCACGAACTGGCCGCCACCGGAGAATCCATGCAGCAGGAACCGTTCCGCCGCCACGTTGAAGCGCTCGGCGACCTCGTCCACCATGGCCAGCAGGACGCGGTCGAAGCGGATGTCCCCGTACCGGATGAACTTGAAGGCATGCAGGTCGTGCGGGTCCTCGATGCCGGCGGGGAAGAGCGGGGCGAGCACCAGGCAGCCGTGCTCCTCGGCCCACCCGGCGAAGTTGTCGCGATACTGCGGGCCGCGCCGGCCGGTCCCGTGCTGCAGGACCACCATCGGCAGGGGAGCGCCGTCCGGGTCGTGCGCGGACGGCACGTACAGGCAGTACGAGAACCGCTGGTCGAACTTCGACGCGAACACGGTCGTGGCGCCCGCCGAGTAGAAGGCGGTCGGATGCTTGACCACATGCAATGCCTCAGTCATGAGGCGACAGCCTGGGTAAACGCCGGGTCACCCGCAAGGAGATTGACGCGTACGCGGTAATGTGCAGGGTGGCCGTCACGCTGTTCCTCGACTCATCCGCCACCGAATCCATCGTGGTGCGGCGCTCGCCACTGGCCGAGCTGTGCGCCTGCCTGCACGCGTTCGACGAGCCAGGGCACCATCCCGCCAGCGCCGCCTGGGTCGCCAGGGCGCACCGCGACCTGCCCGACGGGCTGCTTGCGGCGGCGGCCGCCTGGGCGCCGCTGTGGGGGGCCTTCCGCGCCCGCTACCTGCTGCCGCTGTCCGCCACGCCCAAGCGCACCCTGGACGGCGAGCTGCGGGAGGTGGCCGACCTGCCCATCGGCGACTTCACCGCGATGACCGTGCAGGCCCTGATCGGCAAGAACGACACCGAGCTGGTGCCGCTGCTCGGCGACGAGGAACTGAACCGGATGCGGCTGATCTCCACCAGCCGCGTGGAGATCGGCGCCAGGCTGCGCGCCGACCCCGAAGGGTTCCGTGAAGAACTGCTCGCCTTCCTCACCCGCTTCGCCGCCGCGGTGTTCGACGCCGAATGGCCGTCGCTGCGCCAGGCGATCGACCACGACGGCGCGCTGCGCACGCGTGATCTGCGCACGCACGGGCCGCTGGCCCTGGCCGACCTCCCGACCGCCACCGCGACCAGGACCGCGTCCGGGTCGTTGCGGATCGTGTTCGGCAAGCTCTACAGCGCCACCGCCCGGGTGGACGCCGGGCGTCCCTGCCTGATCGTGCCGACCGTCCACGGGCGGCCGCACCTCGTGATCAAGCACTTTCCCGGCCATCCCGTGGTCATCCAGTACAGCGCCGGCACCTCTCCCGCTCCGACCCTGGAGACGGCCAGGCGCCGGCTCGCCGCCCTGCAGGACCCGACGAGGCTGCGGCTCTGCTACGCGATCCTGCGCAACCCGGTCGCCACCGCCGAGCTGGCCACCCAGCTCGGCATGACCGCGCCGCAGGTCTCCAGGCACCTGCGCAGGCTCAGGGAGGCCGAGCTCGTCCACACCCACCGGCGCGGCTCGGTCGTCTACTACCAGCTCGACGCGGCCGCCGTCGAGCGACTCGGACCCGACCTACTCTCCGTCCTGTACCGGTGAGGACGAGGGCGACGGCGTCGCCGGCGGCGGCGCCGGCATGCCGGGGAACGCCGAGGGCTGGGCGGGGCGGAAGGCGTAGGAGCGGGTCACGGCCTCCTGCATGGCCAGCGCGGCGTAGCGGCGCAGCGCGTCGTCCTGCGCCGCGGCCAGTTCGAGGTAGGCGGCCGTGACGCCGCTCTCCAGGTGCACCGCCAGCTTGGCGGCCTGCGCGGCGTCGGACGGGACGAACGGCAGCGCGTAGGAGGCGTCGGGCTCGGCGGGCTTGCCGCCCCGGGAGATGATGTAGCCGCGCAACTGGTCGCGGCTCGCCCGGTGGGCCTTGAAGGCGGCGGTCATCCTGTCGCGCAACGACCCCGACGTGCGCGCGCCGAGCAGCCCGTACGCGAACAGCGCGGCGTGCTCGGCCGTCAGCGCCCTGCGCAGCTTCTCGATGTCGCCCGCGTTCACAACGACCTCGGC
This sequence comes from Nonomuraea sp. KM88, assembly GCF_052245635.1. NCBI lineage: Bacteria > Bacillati > Actinomycetota > Actinomycetes > Streptosporangiales > Streptosporangiaceae > Nonomuraea > Nonomuraea sp. KM88. Next base: position 149,343 of record NZ_JBQQCC010000001.1, read on the forward strand.
AGGGCGGCGGCGTGGGCCGCCTCGCAGGCGCCGATGCTGGCGATCAGCTGGGCCATCCCCGGTGACAGGCCGGCGAGCTGGCGGGCGCGCCGCGCCGCCGCCTTCCGCTCCAGCGAGCGCAGCCGGGACAGCGTGGGTTTCTCCGGCCTGGCACGTGCGGACGGCGACCCGCCCGGTGACTGGGCCGGTGACTGGCCCGGCGACTGGGCCGGTGACCCGCTCGGGGCCGCGGAGCCTGGAGGCACGTGCTTGCGCAGCGTGTCGACGTGCGCCTGATGCCGGTCGCGGAACGGCACGAGCTTCCGCGCGCCGTCGGCGATCAGCGACGAATAGAGCGCGATCGTGCCCTCCTTCTCCGCGATCAGCCCTTTCACCAGCACCGTCTCCGGCGAGTCGGACGGCGGCGCGGACGGTTGCGAAGGGCCGGAGGCGCTGCACGCGGTGAGAGCGGCCGCTCCGCCCGCCAGCAGGGCACGCCGGGAGAGCTGACGCGGGCGCACGACTTTGACCTCCCACTGTTCACGGAGCGGACGGACGAGAAACCTGCTCATCGGCCCGCCGCTCAACCGCCGTGCCGCGCTGATGCCGTGGCGGCAGCCCGCCTGGCGGCTTTCTCGTCGGTAGCATCGTACGGGCTGGCACCCGGGATCGTTGTCAGGCGACGCTCCGCCATTCGAGCACGACGAGTGGCGCTCTTTTCGTGCCTCCGTACGGATAGGGTGTCAACTGTCGCTGCTGGCCGAGCGGCCAGGCGGCGGAGAGCCAGGGGCGAGGTCCGCCCGGCTGAGACATGACAATAGGGGAGGTCGATATGGGCAGCGCATCATCCCGCGACCACCTGATGAAGCTCCTTGAGCCCGTGGTCAGCGCGGAGGGCCTCGATCTGGAGGACGTCACGATCACGCAGGCCGGCAAGAGACGGCTGCTGCGCGTGATCGTCGACCGCGACGGCGGGGTGAGCCTCGACGACGTCGCCGACGTGAGCCAGGCGGTCTCCGCGGCCCTGGACGACATCGACGCTATGGGCCAGGCCGCCTACACGCTCGAGGTCTCCTCGCCCGGCGTCGACCGCCCGCTCACCGAGCCGCGTCACTGGCGGCGCGCCGCCAAGCGGCTGGTGAAGGCCGAGATGAGAGACGGCTCCGTGGTGGAGGGCCGCATCCTGGCGGCAGACGCCGGCGGCGTCGACCTCGACGTCGCGGGCGCCGCGCGCCGGCTTGATTACGAAGACCTGGCCCGGGGACGGGTACAAGTGGAGTTCCGCCGGATCGACGACGTCGACGGCGACGAAGGCTAAGGGGGAGCCGTCGTGGACATCGACATGAGCGTCCTGCGCAGCCTCGAACGGGAGAAGGACATCTCCTTCGACCTGGTCGTCAAGGCGATCGAGGACGCGCTGCTGATCGCCTACTTCCGCACCGACGGCGCCGCCTCCAAGGCGCGTGCCGAGCTCGACAGGCAGAGCGGTCACGTCACGATCTGGGCCGGCGAGATCGACGATGAAGGCGAGATCGTCAGGGAATATGACGACACGCCCAGCAATTTCAGCAGGATCGCCGCCACCACCGCCAAGCAGGTCATCCTGCAGCAGCTGCGCGACGCCGAAGACGAGATCAACTTCGGCGAGTTCGCCAGCCGCGAGGGCGAGCTGGTCTCCGGCGTCATCCAGCAGGGCAAGGATCCGCGCGTGGTGCTGGTCGACCTCGGCAAGATCGAGGCCGTGCTGCCCCACGCCGAGCAGGTCCCCGGCGAGGAATACGTGCACGGCGAGCGCATCCGCGCCTACGTGGTGCAGGTGAAGAAGGGCCACAAGGGCCCGTCGGTCACCCTGTCGCGCACGCATCCCGGGCTGGTGAAGAAGCTGTTCGCGCTCGAGGTGCCGGAGATCGCCGACGGCACCGTGGAGATCGCCGCGGTGGCGCGCGAGGCAGGCCACCGTACGAAGATCGCGGTCAGGTCCCGCAAGCCCGGCGTCAACGCCAAGGGCGCGTGCATCGGCCCGATGGGGTCACGGGTCCGTAACGTGATGACCGAGCTTCACGGCGAGAAGATCGACATCATTGACTGGTCGGAGGATCCGGGCGAATTCGTGGGGAATGCCCTGTCTCCCGCACGCGTTTCCCACGTTGAAGTTCTCGATCTCGACGGGCGTGTGGCGCGTGTGACCGTTCCCGACTACCAGCTCTCGCTGGCCATCGGCAAAGAGGGGCAGAATGCCCGGCTTGCCGCGCGACTGACAGGATGGCGGATCGACATCCGTCCCGACACCCAAGCCGAGGATGCCGCCGGTTCCGTAGATGCGTCGACACGGTAAGCTGGAATATGGTGGCCTGGCCGCCCCACAGCGCACCTGTGTGGGCTGCAGGGTTCGCACGGCTAAGTCCGAGCTGCTCCGCCTGGTGCGGGTCGAGGACCACGTGGTTCCCGACCTGCGAGGACGGCTCCCCGGGCGTGGTGCATCGCTGCATCCGTCCGTGAGCTGTCTGGAGCTTGCCGAGCGTCGCCGAGCGTTTCCGCGCGCGTTCCGCGTGCCGGGACCGCTTGACGTCTCGCGCGTGCGGGCGCACCTGGAAGGAGAACCACGAAATGTCATGGAGGACGCCGAGTTGATGGGCGGAGTCAGATTGCTATGAGCGCCTGATGAGCACGCGGCGATGAAGACGTCAAGGTAGCGACGGTCCGGACGGCACAGCCAGCCTCCCGGGCCGAGTAAGGGAGTGCAGTGGCGAAGGTCCGGGTATACGAGCTCGCTAAGGAGTTCGGCGTAGAGAGCAAGGTCGTCATGGCCAAGCTCCAAGAGATGGGAGAGTTCGTCCGTTCGGCGTCCTCGACCATCGAAGCGCCGGTGGTCCGCAGGCTCACCGAAGCTCTGGGCGCATCCAAGGGTGGGCCCTCCAGAGGCGGCGGTCAGCCGTCCAGCAAACCGCAGCCCCCGAGGGCTGCCCCCCGGCCGGCCGAAGGCCAGGCCGGTAACGGCGCGCAGGCGCCGTCCCCCTCACCGCGTCCGGGTCCCAAGCCCGGTCCGCGTCCGGGCCCCGCGGGCGGCGCACAGCCGCGTCCGCCGGTGCCCATGCCGCACCAGCCGCAGCAGCCCGAGGCGGCGCGCGGCGAGTCCAGCGCACCGCAGGCACGTTTCGAGAGCGGCGCGCCCGCCCGTCCCGGCCCGCGGCCGGGTCCGGCGGCCCGCCCGGGTCCCAAGCCCGGTCCCGCGCCCCGTCCCGGGCCCGGAGGTGGCGGCTCCCCGCAGGCGCCGCGTCCAGGCGGTCAGTCCGGCGGCGGCCCGCGTCCCGGTCCGGGTCCCAAGCCCGGTCCGCGTGGTCCGCGTCCCGGCAACAACCCGTTCTCTTCCAACGCCAGCGGCATGGGCCAGTCCCGTCCGCCGCGTCCGGGAGGCAACCGCGACGGCGGCGGCCCCGGCCAGCGCGAGCGCCGTGACGGCCCGCCGCGCGACGGCGCGATCCCGCGTCCGCCGCAGGGCCGTGGCGGTGGCGAGGGCAGGCCCGGCGCCGCTGGCCCGCGTCCCGGTCCGCCCGCGGGCGGACCGCGTCCCGGTCCCGGTGCGGGCGGTCCCCGTCCTGGGGGTCCGCGCCCCAACCCGATGATGATGCCGCAGGGCCGTCCTGCCGGCCCCGGTGGTGGCGGCGGTGGCCGTCCCGGCGGTGGCGGCGGCGGTGGCGGCCGTCCGGGCGGCGGTGGCCGTCCCGGCGGTGGCGGCGGCGGTCGTCCCGGCGGCGGTGGCGGCGGCTACGCCGGCCGTCCCGGTGGCGGCGGTGCCGGTCCGCGCACCGGCACCGGCGGTCCCGGCGGCTTCGGCGGCCGGCCTGGTGGCGGCGGTCGCGGTCGTGGCGGCGGCACCGCGGGAGCCTTCGGGCGTCCCGGCGGCCGTCCTGCGCGTGGCCGCAAGTCCAAGCGGCAGAGGCGCCAGGAGTTCGACAACATGTCGGCGCCCGCGATCGGCGGCGTGCAGGTCGCTCGCGGCAACGGCGCGACGATCCGCCTGCCGCGGGGCGCGTCGCTGTCCGACTTCGCCGACCGCATCGGCGCCAACCCCGCCGCGCTCGTGCAGATCATGCTGCACCTCGGCGAGATGGTGACGGCGACGCAGTCGGTCAACGAGGAGACGCTGCAACTGCTCGGCGCCGAGCTCGACTACAACATCCAGGTCGTCAGCCCGGAGGAGGAGGACCGCGAGCTTCTCGAGGCCTTCGACATCGAGTTCGGCGAGGACGAGGGCGATGAGGCCGACCTGGCCGCGCGCCCGCCGGTCGTGACCGTCATGGGTCACGTCGACCACGGTAAGACGAAGCTGCTCGACGCCATCCGCAAGACCAACGTGGTGGCGCGCGAGGCGGGTGGCATCACCCAGCACATCGGCGCTTACCAGGTCTCCGCCGAGCACGAGGGTGAAGACCGCAAGATCACCTTCATCGACACCCCGGGTCACGAGGCGTTCACCGCCATGCGTGCCCGAGGCGCCAAGTCCACCGACATCGCGGTGCTGGTGGTCGCGGCCGACGACGGCGTGAAGCCGCAGACGATCGAGGCGCTCAACCACGCCCAAGCGGCCGAGGTGCCGGTCGTGGTCGCGGTCAACAAGGTCGACAAGGAGGGCGCCGACCCCAACAAGGTGCGCGCCCAGCTCACCGAATACGGCCTGGTGGCGGAGGAATACGGAGGCTCGACGCTCTTCGTCGACATTTCGGCGAAGAACGGCACGGGCATCGAGCAGCTCCTCGAGGCCATCCTGCTGACCGCGGACGCCGAGCTCGACCTGCGGGCCAACCCGTCGATGGACGCTCAGGGCATCGCGATCGAGGCGCACCTCGACCGTGGCCGTGGCCCCGTCGCGACCGTCCTGGTCCAGCGCGGCACGCTGCGGGTGGGCGACTCGATCGTGTGCGGCGAGGCCTTCGGCCGCGTCCGCGCCCTGCTCGACGACACCGGTGAGCCGGTCGAGGAGGCCACGCCGTCCCGTCCGGTCCTGGTGATGGGTCTGACGGCGGTGCCGAGCGCCGGTGACAACTTCATCGTCGTCACCGACGACCGGATGGCGCGGCAGATCGCCCAGCAGCGCGCGGCGCGCAAGCGCAGCGCCGACATGGCGAAGTCGAGCCGTCGCCGCAGCCTCGAGGACATCTTCAAGGACCTCGAGAAGGGCAGCGTCGACGAGCTCAAGCTCATCATCAAGGGCGACGTGTCCGGTTCGGTGGAGGCCCTGGAAGACGCCCTGCTCAAGATCGACGTCGGCGACGAGGTCAGGCTCCGTGTCCTGCACCGCGCGGTCGGCGCGATCACCGAGTACGACGTCAACCTGGCCGTCGCCGACGACAACGCGGTCATCATCGGCTTCAACGTCCGCCCCGAGCCCCGGGCGCGCGACCTGGCCGAGCGCGAGGGCGTCGACATCCGCTACTACTCGGTCATCTACCAGGCGATCGAGGAGATCGAAGCGGCGCTCAAGGGCATGCTCAAGCCCGAGTTCGAAGAGGCCCAGCTGGGCACCGCCGAGGTCCGCGAGATCTTCAAGGTGCCGAAGATCGGCAACATCGCCGGTTCGCTGGTCCGCTCCGGCGTGATCGTCCGCAACAGCAAGGCCAGGGTGATCCGCGATGGCGTCGTCATCGCCGACAACCTGACCGTCTCGTCCCTGCGTCGCTTCAAGGATGACGCGACCGAGGTCCGTGAGGGCTTCGAGTGCGGCATCGGGATCGGCTACAACGATCTGCGGGTCGACGACGTGATCGAGACGTTCGAGATGCGGGAGAAGCCGCGCGCGTGACGCACGGCCGGGCGCCCGGCGGGACATCCGCCGGGCGCTTCTCGCACGCCCTGGCCTGGTCCCCACCGCAGCAGGCCGGTCGTGCGTTCACCCCACCAGGACAAGCGGTGGTTGCCAACGATGTATGTGGGTGCCTTGACCCTGGACATCCTGCTCGGCGACGTGCGCTCGCTGAAGCAGAAGCGTTCCGCCGTACGCCCGTTGATCGCCGAGGTCCAGCGCCGTTATCCCGGCGTGGCGGTGGCTGAGACCGGCCATCTCGACCTGCACCGCAGGGCGGAAATCGGCATCGCGGTGGTCTCCGCCTCAGCGGGAAACTGCAACGAGGTGCTGGACGCCTGCGAGCGGTTGGTGGCCTTCCGCCCTGAGATCGAGCTGCTGTCGGCCCGGCACCGGCTCTACACCGACGAAGATTGAACGACTGCACGGCCAGGTCGTGCGTGAGGGGGAGCGAACCATGGTGGATGCCGCACGAGCGCGCAAGCTCGCCGACCGCATCCAGCAGATCGTCGCCGAGATGCTGGAGCGCCGGATCAAGGATCCGCGCCTGGGCTTCGTCACCGTGACCGACACGCGCATCACCGCTGACCTGCGTGAGGCGACGGTGTTCTACACGGTGTTCGGCTCGGAGGCCGAGCGGGCCGACAGCGCCGCGGCCCTCGAGAGCGCCAAGGGCATCATCCGCTCCGAGGTGGGACGCCAGACCGGCGTCCGCTTCACCCCCACGCTGACGTTCAAGCACGACCCGCTGCCCGACAGCGCGCGCCAGCTCGACGATCTCATCAACGCCGCCAGGGCGCGCGACGCCGAGGTGGCGCGGCAGGCCCAGAGCGCCACCTACGCGGGCGAGGCCGACCCCTACCGCAAGCCTGAAGAGGGCCAAGACGGGGGTGCTGCTGGCAGGGACGACCTGGCGTGACGCCCGACGTACGCGACAGGGCGGAGCCGCCCCGGGTCAACGGGCGGCCGCCGGACGAGTGCGCGGTCCCCGAGGCCGCGTGGAGCCGGGCGCTGCACCTGATCCGGGACGCCGACGAGGTGGCGATGGCCTGCCACGTGACCCCCGACGGCGACGCGCTCGGCTCGATGCTGGCCGTGGCGTTCACGCTGCGTTCGATGGGCAAGCGGGTGGTGACGTCGTTCGGCGACCACCATTTCGTGGTGCCGCGGCTGCTGCGGTTCCTGCCGGGGCAGGAGATGCTGGTGCCGCCGGAGGAGTTCCCCGAATCCCCCGATATGATGATCACGTTCGACTCGTCGACGTTCCAGCGGCTGGGGCTCCTGGGCGCCAGCACCGCCAGGGCCCGTGAGGTCATCGTGGTCGACCACCACCCCTCCAACGAGGGCGAGTTCGGCACGCTCAGCCTCATCGACTCCGCGGCCGCGGCCACGGCCATGCTGGCCGAGGAGCTGATCTACCGGCTCGGCGGGCAGCTCGACCGTGACATCGCCACCTGCCTGTACGCGGGTCTCGTGACCGACACCGGATCGTTCCGCTACTCCACGACCACGCCCGCCGTGCACCACATGGCGGCCAGGCTGGTCGCCACCGGGCTGCGCACCGACGAGATCGCCCGTGAGCTGTGGGACCGTTCCCCCTTCGGCTATCTCAAGGTGCTGGCGGGGGCGCTGGAGCGGGTGACGCTGGAGGACGGGCTCGTATGGACGTACGTGTCGCAGGTCGACCGGGCCGCGTACGGGCTGCCCTACTCCGAGCTCGAAGGCGTCATCGACATCCTGCGGCGCACCGACGAGGCCGAGGTCTCGGTGGTGCTCAAGGAGGACGACCAGGGCTACTGGCAGGTGTCCACCCGCTCCAAGGGCAATGTCGACGTGGCCGCCGTGTGCGCGGCGCTGGGCGGCGGCGGTCACCACAACGCGGCCGGCTATACCTCCCAGGACAGCGTTGAGGACACGATGGTGAAGTTCCGGCGAGAGCTGAGGAAGGCCTGATGGCCCAGAGCGGTCTGATCATCGTCGACAAGGCGGGCGGCTGGACCTCCCACGACGTGGTGGCAAAGATGCGGCGCGTCGCGGGCACCCGCCGCGTGGGGCACGCGGGCACGCTCGACCCGATGGCGACGGGCGTGCTGGTGGTCGGCGTGGAGAAGGCGACCAGGCTGCTCGGCCATCTGGCGCTGACGGAGAAGGTCTACGAAGCCACGATCAGGCTCGGCGTGAGCACCAACACCGACGACGCCGAGGGCGAGGTCACCGCCGCGGTCCCGGCCTCCGGCGTCACCGCGGCCGAGATCCACAAGGGCGTCGCGGCGCTGACGGGCGCGATCATGCAGATCCCGCCGCAGGTCAGTGCGATCAAGGTGGACGGGCAGCGGGCCTACAAGAAGGCGCGCGCGGGCGAGGCGGTCGAGCTGCAGGCCAGGCCGGTGACGGTGAGCGCGTTCGAGGTGCTGGACATCAGAGCAGGCGAGGAGGTCGTGGACGTCGACGCGGTCGTCACCTGCTCCAGCGGCACCTACATCCGCGCGCTGGCCCGCGACCTCGGGGCGGAGCTCGGCGTCGGAGGCCACCTGACGCGGTTGCGGCGCACCCGGGTGGGCCCCTACGACCTGTCGCTGGCCAGGACGGTCGAGCAGCTCGCCGAGGAGTGCGAGATCCTGCCGATCGGCGCGGCGGTCGCGGCAGCCTTCCCGCGCAGGGACGTCACCGCGGAGGAGGCACGCGTGATCGGGCACGGCGGCCGGCTGCCCGCCGCGGGGCTCGGCGCGGGCCCTATCGGCGTGTTCGGGCCGGACGGCGCGCTGCTCGCGCTCGTGGAGGAGCGGGGCGCGCTCGCCAAGCCGATCGCCGTCTTCGCGGGATGAGCGCGGTCAGCCGAATCGCCGTCTTCGCGGGGTGAGCCCGGTCAGCCGGCTCGCCGTCTTCACGGGGCGAGCGGGGTCAGCCGGGTTTGCGGGCGACGATGATGTCACGCACGATCGCCTGGTCGACCCAGTGCTCGAAGTCGGGATAGTCCATCACGTCCAGGCCGGCGCCGGCGAGGACCTTGGCCAGCTCGGCGCGCTTGCCACCGTAGGTGTTCCAGGCGATGCCCATCGCGCCGCCGGGGCGCAGCAGCTCGGCCCAGCCGGGCACGGCCCTGCTCAGCAGCTCCATGGGGCTGCGCGACAACCCGCCGCCGCCCTTGCTGCCGTGCTGGACGCCGTAGGGGGCGTCGGTCGCCACGACGTCGAACGAGCGCGGCTTGAAGAACTCGCGGCTCTTGAGGGTGTCGGCGTTGACCACGGTCAGGCGCTGTACGTCGCCGGCCTTGAACGCCTCTTTCGACAGGCCGAACGTGATGTTGAGCCGCCGCCCGGCCAGCGCCCGCTCGCGGCGCACCGGCACGGTCTCCGCGGTGTGCTTGAGCCGCTTGTTGCGCAGCCAGGTCTTGATGAAACCGGCGTAGGCCTCGAAGTCCTTGCCGTCGACGTCGAGGCCGTAGGCGTCGCAGCCGTACATGAGGGCCTGGTTGAGGGTCGTGCCGCGGCCGCACATCGGGTCGAACACCGCCAGCCGCTCGCCCAGCCCTTTGCTGGTGGCCAGTGCGGTGACGTTGAGCAGCAGCTTGGTGAAGTGTTCGTTGGTCTTGCCGGCGTATTTCTGGATGGTGATCAGGTCGCTGCTGAGCCGATCGAGCGGGCGCGCGGTCAGCGGCCTGAGCAACTCTCCCTCCACGCCGAACAGGGCGTAGCAGGAGGAGAGGTTCGACAGCAGCGAGAGGTGCGGCTCCGCCAGCGGCTCCGCCGTCTCGAACGTCACGTAGGGGACACCGCCGATGACGGTCTCGTCGCCGGCCGACACCTGGCCGCCGAGGCCGCGCGCGCCGAAGACGGCCAGCTCGTTGCGGGTCAGCCGGACAGAGCTCTCGGCGTAGACCCGGTTGAAGGCAGGCAGGATCAGGAGCGCGTAACGAGGCACGAGGCCCGATCCTATCCGCTGGCGGAGGAAGGACGCCGGGACGGATCGGCGCGGTTACCAACCCCCTGGGTTGCGGAGGACCGCGACGCGCATGGCAGGCTTGGGTGCGGTTGATCCGTGACGAGCGAATGGGGCCTGGCGTGCAGGGTTCGGGAAGGCTTGTCGTCACCATCGGCGTGTTCGACGGGGTGCACCGCGGGCACCGGCGGGTGATCGAGCGCGCGGTGGCCATCGCCCGCGAGCGAGGGCTGCGGAGCGTCGCCGTCACCTTCGAGCCGCATCCCGAGGAGGTCGTGCGACCGGGGTCGCACCCGCCCCGGCTCACCAGCCTGCGGCGCAGGGGTGAGCTGCTGGCCGGGCTGGGGATCGACGAGGTCGACGTGGTGGAGTTCACCCTCGAGCTGCAGCGGACCAGCCCCGACGACTTCGTCCAGAGCGTGGCGGCCGAGCGGCTGCGGGCCGCGGTCGTGGTCGTGGGGGAGGACTTCGTGTTCGGGCACGAAGCCAGCGGAGACGTTCAGACATTGCGGACGATGGGCGATAAATACGATTTCGAGGTGGAGGCCGTGCCCCTGCTCGACGGCGTCTCCTCGACCGCCATCCGCGAACTGCTCGTGACCGGCGACGTCGAGGGCGCGAGAGAGCGGCTCGGGCGGCCGCACCGCGTGGAGGGCGTGGTCGTGCGGGGCTACCAGCGGGGGCGGCAACTCGGTTTCCCGACCGCCAACGTGGAGACGCCTCCGCACACCGCGATCCCGGCCGACGGGGTCTACGCCGGCTGGCTGGAGTGCGTGCCCGTCGCCAACCTGCCCGCCCTCTACGAGGGCGAGCGGTGGCCGGCGGCGATCTCGGTCGGCACCAATCCGACGTTCGAGGGCGTGCCGCGCACCGTCGAGGCGTACGCGCTCGACCGCGACGACCTGGAGCTGTACGGCGCGCACGTCGCGGTCGAGTTCGCGGCGCGGTTGCGTGGCAACACCCGCTTCGAGTCGATCGAGACGCTGATCGCCCAGATCCACGCCGACGTCGAGGCCACCCGGAGGATCACCGGCTGACCTCTGACCCGGCCTCCGCATGTCCCGCGCCGCGTGTCCCGACGACCCTGCACAAGGTGGTAACCTTGCATGTCGGCTCTGTAGCGGCGGTGCTGCGCGCTGCCCATGAAGGCCTTCACGCGGCGACTGTAGGCACGCACGGTCGTTCGCACACTCACATCAATCGTGCGTGCCCGTAGCTCAAAGGAGAGCCGTGTCCCTCGACACCGCTGCCAAGAAGTCCATCATCAGTGAATATGCGACGGTCGAGGGCGACACCGGGTCGCCCGAGGTTCAGATCGCCCTGCTGAGCAAGCGCATCAGCGAGCTCACCGAGCACCTGAAGACGCACAAGCACGACCACCACAGCCGTCGTGGCCTGCTGCTGCTCGTCGGCCGCCGCCGCCGCCTGCTGAAATACCTGCAGAAGGTCGACATCCAGCGCTACCGTTCGCTCATCGAGCGGCTCGGCCTGCGCCGATAGCATGAAAGGGAGCGGCGTCCGCGCCGCTCCCTTCGCATATGGCCGCAGCCATATGTCCGGGCGCCTGGCGTCACACGCCTCCCGCGCCCGGCGTACAACTGAAGATCCGAGACACACAGCCCCCGCGTCCGCTCAGCACCATGCGACCCGCGACGCCTGCGGGCCGGTCCTCGGTAGTGGCTTCCGGTAGGAAAGACCGGGCGCTTCGATCGAAGACCGGCGCTGCACCTAACGAGGGTGCCGGTGAGAAAAGGGCGCGGGAGACCGACCACAAGGAGGTCCCCCGTGGAGGGTGTCCACACAGCTGAAGCCGTCATAGACAACGGTTCGTTCGGCACGCGCACGATCCGGTTCGAGACCGGTCGCATCGCACGCCAGGCGGCGGGTTCCGCCGTCGCCTACCTCGACAACGACACGATGGTGCTCTCGGCCACCACCGCGTCCAAGTCGCCCAAGGAGAACTTCGACTTCTTCCCGCTCACGGTCGACGTCGAAGAGCGCATGTACGCCGCGGGCCGCATCCCCGGCTCGTTCTTCCGCCGTGAGGGCCGTCCTTCCGAGGACGCCATCCTCACCTGCCGCCTGATCGACCGGCCGCTGCGCCCGTCCTTCGTCAAAGGGCTGCGCAACGAGATCCAGGTCGTCGCCACCGTGATGGCGCTCAACCCCGACCACCTCTACGACGTGGTGGCGATCAACGCCGCGTCGCTGTCCACCCAGCTCGCCGGCCTGCCGTTCTCCGGCCCGATCGGCGGCGTGCGCGTCGCGCTGATCGACGGCCAGTGGGTGGCGTTCCCGACCCACCACGAGCTGGAGCGGGCCACGTTCGACATGGTCGTGGCGGGCCGCGTGCTCGCCGACGGCGATGTCGCGATCATGATGGTCGAGGCCGAGTCCACGAAGGACACGCTCAAGCTGGTCGCCGAGGGTGCCGTGGCGCCGACCGAGGAGACCGTCGCCCAGGGCCTCGACGCCGCCAAGCCGTTCATCAAGGTGCTCTGCGAGGCGCAGTTGCGCATCGCGCGGGTCGCGGCCAAGGAGACCGCCGAATACCCGGTCTTCCTCGACTACCAGGACGACGTCTACGACGCGGTCGAGGCCGCGGTGAAGACCGAGCTGGCCGCCGCGCTGACCATCGCCGGCAAGCAGGAGCGCGAGAACGAGCTCGACAAGGTCAAGGCGCTGGCCGCCGAGAAGCTCCTGCCCGAGTTCGAGGGGCGCGAGAAGGAGATCTCCGCCGCGTTCCGCTCGGTGATGAAGAAGCTCATGCGCGAGCGGGTCATCAAGGAGGGCGTCCGCATCGACGGCCGCGGCACCAAGGACATCCGCGCCCTGTCGGCCGAGGTGCACGTGGTGCCCCGGGTGCACGGCTCGGCGCTGTTCGAGCGCGGCGAGACGCAGATCCTGGGCATCACCACGCTCAACATGCTGCGCATGGAGCAGGTCATCGACACGCTCAACCCCGAGCGGACCAAGCGCTACATGCACAACTACAACTTCCCCCCCTACTCCACCGGCGAGACCGGCCGCGTGGGCTCGCCCAAGCGCCGCGAGATCGGCCACGGCGCGCTCGCCGAGCGGGCGCTGATCCCCGTGCTGCCCACGCGCGAGGAGTTCCCGTACGCCATCCGCCAGGTCTCCGAGGCGCTCGGCTCCAACGGCTCCACCTCGATGGGCTCGGTCTGCGCCTCCACGATGGCGCTGCTCGACGCCGGCGTGCCGCTCAAGGAGATGGTCGCGGGCATCGCGATGGGCCTGATCGGCGAGGGTGACGCCTACGTCACGCTGACCGACATCCTCGGCGCGGAAGACGCCATGGGCGACATGGACTTCAAGGTCGCCGGCACCAAGGACGTCATCACCGCGCTCCAGCTCGACACCAAGCTCGACGGCATCCCCGCCTCGGTGCTGGCCGGCGCGCTCAAGCAGGCCAAGGGCGCCCGCCTGGCGATCCTCGACGTGATGCAGGAGGCGATCGACTCCCCGGCGGAGATGAACCCGACCGCGCCGCGCATCATCACCATCAAGGTCCCGGTCGACAAGATCGGCGAGGTCATCGGCCCGAAGGGCAAGATGATCAACCAGATCCAGGACGACACGGGCGCCGAGATCACCATCGAGGACGACGGCACCATCTACATCGGCGCCACCGACGGCCCGTCCGCCGAGGCGGCCCGTTCGGCGATCAACGCCATCGCCAACCCGCACATGCCGGAGGTGGGCGAGCGTTACCTGGGCACGGTCGTCAAGATCGCGGCCTTCGGCGCGTTCATCTCGCTGATGCCCGGCAAGGACGGCCTGCTGCACGTCTCCCAGATCCGCAAGCTGCACGGCGGCAAGCGCATCGAGAACGTCGAAGACGTGATGAGCGTCGGCGAGAAGATCCAGGTGGAGATCGCCGAGATCGACGGCCGGGGCAAGCTCTCCCTGGTGCCGGTCGAGGTCATCGAGCGGGAGGCCGCCGAGAAGGAGGCGAAGGCCGACTCCGGGTCCGCCGAGGGCGGCGACGCCGCTCCTGAGCAGCCCGCGCCGGCCGCCGACGAGCGGTCCGAGCGGCCCCGCCGCACCCGCACCCGCGTGCGCAGCAGCCGTACCGAGGGGGACGACCGCAACTCGTGAGCGAGCTCAGCCAGGCAACCATCGTCAACGGCGTCGTGCTCACGAAGGAGTCTCCGTGAGCACGACCACGTTGCACCCCGGCACAGACGGTGCCGGGGTGGTGAGGCGCACCGTCCTGCCGGGTGGGCTGCGCGTGGTGACCGAGACCATGCCGACCGTGCGCAGCGTCGCGGTCGGCATGTGGGTCGGCATCGGCTCGCGTGACGAGGCACTCGAACACATGGGCGCCACCCATTTCCTCGAACACCTGCTGTTCAAGGGCACTCCCACGCGTGACGCCATGGAGATCTCCGCCTCCATCGAGGGCATCGGCGGTGAGATCAACGCCTTCACCGCCAAGGAGTACACCTGCTACTACGCGCGCGTCCTCGACGAGGATCTGCCGATCGCGGTCGACGTGCTCGCCGACGTGGTGACCAGTTCGCTGGTGGCCGAGCAGGACGTCGAGTCGGAGCGCGGGGTGATCCTCGAAGAGATCGCCATGCACGACGACGACCCGTCCGACGTGGTGCACGAGCAGTTCGCCGCCGCACTCTACGGTGATTCGGCGATCGGGCGGCCCATCCTGGGCACGGTCGAGTCGATCAACACCCTGGGACGCGACCGGATCGCCGAGTACTACCGCCTCTACTACCGGCCCCGCCGCACGGTCGTGTCCGTCGCGGGCAACGTACGCCACGAAGAGGTCGTCGAGCTGGTCACCAGGGCCTACGAGCGGGCGGGCATGCTCGACGGCCCGGCCGAGTTCGCCCCGCCGCGCACCAGCGGACCCGGGGCCGAGACCCGCTCGGGCGTCACGGTGCTCGACCGGCCGACCGAGCAGGCCAACCTGGTGCTCGGCACGACCGGCATGGCCCGCACCGACGACCGCAGGTTCGCGCTCGGCGTGCTCAACGCCGCCCTGGGCGGCGGCATGTCGTCCCGGCTCTTCCAGGAGATCAGGGAGAAGCGCGGCCTGGCCTACTCCGCCTACAGCTACACCTCGGCCTACGCCGACACCGGCCAGTTCGGCATCTACGTGGGCTGCCTGCCCTCGAAGATCGACGACGTGCTCAAGATCTGCCGCGACGAGGTGTCCAGGGTGGTGGCCGAGGGCTTGACCGCCGACGAGATCATGCGCGGCAAGGGCCAGATGCGCGGCGGTCTCGTGCTCGGGCTTGAGGACACCGGCTCGCGCATGTCGCGCATCGGCAAGAACGAGCTGGTCTACGACGAGCTGATGTCCGTGGACGAGGTGCTGGCGCGCATCGAGGGCGTCACGCCCGACGAGATCGCCGAGGTGGCCGCCGACGTGCTCAACCGGCCGCTCACGCTCGCCGTGATCGGCCCGTACGGCGACAAGGATTTCACCGACGCCATCAGCTGACCTGCCGTCGCTCCGCGCAGGCCCCGGTCCTCCGGCCGGGGCCTGCGCGCGTGACCCGGTCGGGCGGCGCGGGCCGGGACGCCGGGAACGCGCCTGGGCAGGACGGTAGGGTTGTCGGTGTGATCAAGGTAGGAGTGCTCGGCGCCCGCGGTCGCGTGGGCGTTGAGGTGTGCACAGCGGTCGAGGCCGCCACCGACATGGAGCTGGTGGCCGCGCTCGACAAGGACGACGCCGTCGAAGGGCTCGCGGGCGCCGAGGTGGTCGTCGACTTCACCCATCCCGACGTGGTCATGGGCAACCTCGAGTGGGCCATCGGCCACGGCGTCCACCCGGTGGTGGGCACGACCGGGTTCGACGAGGGGCGGCTGGAGACCGTACGCGGATGGCTGGCGGCATCGCCGGGCACCAACTGCCTGATCGCCCCCAACTTCGGCATCGCTGCCGTGCTCATGATGCACTTCGCCCAGCGGGCGGCCCGCTATTTCGAGTCCGTCGAGATCGTCGAACTGCACCATCCCAACAAGGCCGACGCGCCGTCCGGCACCGCCCGGCGTACGGCTGAGATGGTCGCTGAGGCGCGCGCCGAGGCGGGGTCGGCCCGGATGCCCGACGCCACGACCACCGCGCTCGACGGCGCCCGAGGGGCCGACGTGGAGGGCGTCCACGTGCACGCCGTGCGCCTGTCGGGGCTGATCGCGCACCAGGAGGTGCTGCTCGGCGGCGACGGCGAGATCCTGACCATCCGGCACGACACGATGAGCAGGTCGGCGTTCACGCCTGGTGTGCTGCTCGGGGTGCGCAGGGTCCGCGAGCTGCCCGGCCTCACCGTGGGACTCGAGCCGCTGCTCGACCTCTGACCCCGCTCTTGGCCGCGCACACGACGTGCCCACCACCGGGCGGTCGTGGGCACGTCGTGAGGAGAGGGCCCCGGCTCCGCACAGCCGGGCCTACGATCACCAAGATTAATACCCGGGGCGAAGTCCGCCCGAGACATGAGATCGTGTCGTCGTGACTCCTCCGCGCACTGAAGGGAGCGGCTTCGTGCCCCGCTTGCGCGGGAGGCGACGGCCAAGCCCTGACCGATGCCCGAAGACACAGGCTCAAGACTGCCCGGAGGTGGCGGCGATGTCCGAGGTTCTGCCCCTGCACGCGGTCCGTGGCGGTCCTCCCGCCGCCGATTCCCCATCGCCGGAGGGCGACGGTCCCCTCAGGAGGTTCTGATGGTGCGATGGGCGGATGCGGGGGAGCTGGCGGGGCTGGCCGACGTCGAGCTGGCGGCCGACGGGATCTTCGCCGAGGTGGGGATCGTCTTCCCACCCGGCACGACCGTGATCGAAGAGGTCGACGACCCCGGGAGGGTCCTGGTGGAGGGCGAGCCGCCCGAGGGGTTCGCCCTGCTGGGCCGGGTCGACGGCAACGTGCATCTCGACCAGCTGGCCGTCCACCCGCGCAGCATGCGCAGGGGCATCGGCGGGCGGCTGATGGCCGCGGTGATCGACCACGCGCGGGCCTCCGGCGCGCCGGAGGTGACGCTGACGACCTACCGCGACGTGCCGTGGAACGCGCCGTGGTACACCCGGCACGGGTTCACGGCGCTGCCCGAGCCGGAGTGGGGGCCCGAGTTGCGCGCGCTGGTGGCGCACGAACGGGAGCTCGGCCTCGAGATCGCCCCCCGGGTGGTGATGCGCCGCCGGCCACTCTAAGGCAGGCGATGGGCGGCGAACCAGCGGGCGGCGTAGCCGACGGCGTCGGGCAGGGAGAAGAGCCGGGCAGGCGCCTGCCCGACCCGGCCGATGCGTACGACGCCCGTCCGCTCGAAGGCGGCGCCGACGACGGCGAAGTCGCTGTCGTCCAGCGCCACGTCCTCGAACGCGTACCACGTCCGGCCATCGCCGTCGTCCACCACGGCCCGGTAGGTGCGGCGCGGCGGGCGCCGGGTGTAGCGGTATTCGGCCAGGTGGAAGGCCGTGCATCTGTCGTAGCCGACGCCGAGCAGCAGCACCGTCGCGCCGGTGTCGTACAGCCTGGCCAGCGGGGAGCGCTCGCCCAGGAGGCAGTCGCGGGCGTGCCCGTCGATGATCTCGCCGGCCTGCGGGCCGACGGCGGCGAAGGAGGTCTGGGGGTGGGCGCTGCGCAGTGCCTCCCGCAGCGTCCGGACGTGCTCGGGGATGCGGCCCATGGCGTCGGTGGGGGTCGTCGCCGGGTCGTAGGGCGGCATGCGCGCGCGGTACGCGGCGACCTCGTCGGGTGACATCCCGGCGATCGTGGCGCGATGGTGGGCAGAGGTGTCGGAGTTGGCGGACGTGCCGGTGGGCACCACCAGGGTCCCGCCCGGCCCGAGCGCGCCGCGCAGCGCGGAGACGACCGCGCCCGCCCCGCCCTCGACATGGCCGATGGACCGCAGAGACGAGTGCACGAGCAGGACCTGCCCGTACTCCACTCCGAGCGCCGCGAGGTCGGCGATCAACCGGTCATTGGTCACCATAAGGCGCTGATCACCACGTGACTCCACCATGGGTCACATTATCCAACAGTGATGATCCGTGATACTTCATGCGACAAATGGGACAAGTCATCTGAAAGGGCCCGTATTTCGGACTGGCTGAAATGGAGATCGTTGTGTCGGCAGTGAAGATCATGTCGGCTATACTCCTGCGGTTTGCAGGTGCCAATCTTCTCCAAAATCTTCCCGTCCATTTGTCGGAAGCGGCTTGTCGCCAAGGCCTCCCTGTATTGATGGCAGAAGACACATGCGCCTGAGGGAAACGGCTGGGGCGGGGCGTGGAAGAGAAGTTCACCGTGAGGCGCGACTTTCCGCGCCGGACGAGGGCGACGGACTTCGCGCTCGTCTGGGCGGCTTCGGTCATCTCCGCGATCGGCACGCGCATGCTCGGTGTGGTCTACCCGCTCCTGGCCCTGGCGATGACGGACTCGCCGGCCGCAGCCGGGCTGACGGGGTTCGTCCTGACGATACCGATCTTGATTCTCTACGTTCCGGGCGGGGTTCTGGTCGACCGAATACCACCCCGTAGAGTTCTCCTTTTCGCGGAATCCGTGCGAGCGCTCACCGTGGTCAGCGTAGGCGTGGCACTCTCCGTCGGCGGCCCGTCCCTGGGGCACATCGTGCTGGCCGCGCTGCTGGAAGGCGGGATGTGGGTCCTCCATTCGCTGGCGGGCACCTCGCTGATGCCGTCGCTCGTACGACCGGACAAACTGCGTGGTGCGGTGGCCAAGACCGAGAGCACCAACCATCTGGCGTCACTCGCGGGCAGGCCGCTCGGGGGCTTGTTGTTCGGATTGGGGTTTTTTGTCCCTTTCGTAGTGAATGCTGTGCTTTTCACTCTTACCTATGTTTTGTCGCTCGGGCTGCGCACCCAACCCCGCAACGGCCCCGCGCCCCTACCGCTGCGCCGCAGCCTGCTGGAGGGGTTTCGCATCCTGGCGAGCCAGCCGTTCCTCCGTGCGTCGGTCGTGTTGATCACCATCACCAACCTGATGGTCAACGCCCTGATCATGCTCTTCGTCGCCGGCTCGGGCGACCTGACGCCGCTGACGGTCGGGATCGTGCTCGGGCTGGCCGGGGTGGGGGGAACCCTCGGAGGGCTTTCGGCCGCCTACATCAAGCCGAGACGGTTCATGCTCCTCATTCACATGTGGGTCTGGGTCATGGCACTGTCCACCGCCGCCGTAGGAGCGTTTCTGCTCCATGCCCGGCCGGCCTTCTTCGCCATGGCCCTGTTCATCACCGGCTTCGTCGGCGCATTGAGCAACGTGTCCATCAAGACCATGGAGGTGGAATGCGTCGCCCCTGACATGCTGGCCCGCGTGGTCGGGGCCGCTCGGCTGTCGTCCCACGGCGCCGTCTGTCTTTCCGCGCCTCTGGGAGGCCTCCTGGTGACATGGTGCGATGTGTCGGGCGGCTCGATCGTCCTGCTCGTCGCGATGACATGTGTGGCCGTGGCCGGCACGGCCATGAGGGGTTTCCGGAGAAGCCTCATACCGCCTCCCGCGCAGCAGCACGTCTGACGGCTCGGATCAGAAAGCGGCATCGACCAGCCGCCTGGCGTCCTTGGCCATGTGGTGGGGAAGAGCGGGGGCCTTCGCGGAGATCGCCCGTTGAGCCAGGTCGACCGCCGAGGAGCTCTCGCCCGCGAGTTGTTCGACTCTCGCCGCGTACAACAGCAGCGGCCCGTGCTCCATGTCCCCTTCCGCCAGAGCTTCGACCATCTCCTGCTGGGCCTCTTTGATGCTGTCGGTCTGGGCGAGCGCGAGCGCGTGCGCGACCTTGGCGAACGGCCATCGCAGCGGCCTCGCCCGTTCGAGGTCCTGCAGCGCGGCATGAGGACGTCCCATGCCGGCCAGGATCTGCCCGCGGCTGAGCAGCGCGTCGGTGTTGTTGCCCTCCCTGTCGAGAACGCTGTCGAGCACGCTCACGGCCGCGCCCGGATGGCCGCCATGCCACAGCGCCCACGCCAGCTCCGTCTGGATCGTGAGATCCCCGGGCACCCGGACCACCGCCGCGTGCAACTCGCGCACAGCGATCTCGGGTGACCCCTGAGCCAGCCGGAGCCGCCCGATGGCGGTGAGAAACGGCCCGACAGCGGTCACCGCTCCGGCGGTCTCGAGGCTCTTGGCGGCATTGCCGTAGTGGAGGATCGCGCCATCGAGATCCCCCCGCTCGTGCGCGATGTTGCCGAGCAGCGACTCGGCCCTGGCCCGCAGCCGGAGGTCGCCGTCGACGGACCCGGCCAGCGCCTCCTCGCAGAGTCCGGCCGCCAGCAGGAGATCGCCCTCGCGCACCGCGCTCTCCGCCTCGCAGAGGAGCTCCGCGGGTCCCGGCTGCGCCACGTGAAGGTGCGGTGTCAGGTCGTCCTGCTCGACGGGCTGGAGCATGCGGTCGTACGCGAGCCGGTACAGCCGTTCGCCCATGTCCTGGTCCGCCTGGAGGATGCGCCGCTTCACCAGCAGAGCGATCACGGTCCTGCCGATCCCCGCTGTCCTGATCGAGCTCTGCCTGACCGTTCTGCCGCCTCCCGCCGGATCGAGGAAGGTCAGCCGCAACCATGTCCTCAGCCGAGGGTCATCGCCGCTGAACCGCTCGGAGGCGATCTTCCGGAGCTCTCCCGCGTAGTGCCGCGACAGGGTCCTCTCGACGTGTCCGAACACGTCGCTCTTCGAGATCTCGGTGGTCTGCGCGGGCAGCGTGTTCCACAGCGCCTCGCAGACCACCTGGAGCTGGGCCGGGTCGGCACCCTCTGGCTGCGGGCGGCTGCTGGAGCGGGTCCTGACCGTGACGAGGTCGCGTACCAGCCGTTCGGCCGCGCCTTCCGAGAACGCGCGTCCCGTGCCCTGGACCGGCCGGCGCGCCGCCTCCAGCGCGGAGCCGAAGCTCAACGCCTCGAGAGCGAGACGTTCCGGGGCGGAGCCGTCCGCGGCCGGGGCGGCCCGGGTCAGCTCCGGCTCGTACTTCCGCAGGTCCGCCAGCCGATCCGCGCGGATCGACAGCAGCAGGCGGAGGCGCGGATCCTGGCGCAGCGCCTCCGCGAGCTGGCCGAAGAACCAGTCACGGTAGCGCTGATGTCGCCGGCCGCCGGAGAAGAGCTCTTCGAGCTGGTCGATGGCCATCAGGGTGAGCGTCGGATCTCCGTACGCGTCCCGCTTGACGGGCCGGTTGCGCAGGAACGCCGAGATCGTCATGCCGGCGAGCCGGGTGGGGGGAGCCAGCGGGGACCAGGACAACAACAGGGCGAGGACGTACGGATTATGGGCAGGCAACGCGGCCCGCGGAAAAGAGGATCCGTAGGACACCCGCCCGAGGGGGAGGACGTCGATCCTGTTCGGGCTGAGGAGAGGCATCACTCCCGCCAGGATCAGCGAGGTCTTCCCGATCCCCGACGAGCCGTAGAGGACGCTCAGCCGCTGGGTCCGCCAGAGGTCGCACATCTGATGGGATTCCGCGTCACGCCCGAAGAACCGGTGATGATCCTCGGCGCGGAAGGCACGTAAGCCCTGGTAGGGCGTCAGCTGTGAGTCTGTGCCGGCAATAACCATGTCGATCCCATCCGCAGCCGCGTTTCACCGCACATTCCTCCGTGGCGAAAGACGGAATACATCTTCGCGCACGTGGTGGCCGCGCGCACCTGTCCGCAATGATTCACCCGTCCTCCGTCGCGAGAAGCGCGGGCCCTCGTGTTCGGCTGCGGCAGGAGCGAAGAAATGTTTCAGATGGAACTGTCGAACCTCGCCAGTTGCTCCTTGTCGTCGTTCAGGCAGGAGATCACCGCTGCCCGGAGTGCGGCGCTCTCCATCTCGCCCAGGCTGCTCAGCGGGATGTCGGACACGTCGATCAGGCTGCGGGATGTGTACTGTCCGTCACGCATACGCACTCCGTCCATTTTGGCCACCCGAATATCAAACAACTTGCGAGCACTTATCAGGCGCCCGCCCGGCCGGTCTCGCAGCACGTTCAGACAAGTTCCTTATTATGATTCTGTGATAAGCGACTCCACTTATCAACCTCTAGGATGAGCCTACGGTTACCGGCTCTTCGGGCGTGAAGCGGAGGATCGACATGGCAGAGCATTCGCAGCCCATGGCGCCTGCACAGAAGATCTGGGAAAGAGTCCCGAAGCGCAATCCCAACTTCACCGGCCGCGCGGACCTGCTGACGGCCCTCAGGAAGAGCATCAACACCGTGACCGCGGTCGTGGCCCAGCCCCAGGCACTGCAGGGTCTCGGAGGCGTCGGCAAGACCCAGCTGGCGATCGAGTACGCGTGGCAATATCGCGACCACTACGACCTGGTCTGGTGGGTCTCCGCCGACCAGCCGTTGCTCGTTCCGTCGGTGCTGGCGGGAATGGCCCAGGCCCTGGGATTGCCGTCGGCGACCAGCACCGGGGTGGAGCAGGCCACGCAGTCTGTGCTACGCACGCTGGAGAGCGGGGCACCTTACAGGCGTTGGCTCCTGATCTTCGACAACGCCGAAGAGCCGGAATACATCAAGGACTTCATTCCCCGGGGCCCCGGGCACGTCCTCATCACGTCGCGGAACTCACGGTGGAGTGACCATGAGCCCACCATCGAGGTCGACGTCTTCAGGCGCGAGGAGAGCATCGCCTTCCTCGCGAGGCGTCTCGGCGATGCCATCGCTCAGCCGGAGGCGGACCTCCTGGCCGACAAGCTCGGGGACCTGCCGCTCGCGCTGGAGCAGGCCAGCGCCCTGCTGGCCAGGACCTTGATGTCGGTCGAGGAATACGTCTCGCTGCTGGACGAGCAGACCGGCCGGCTGCTCAGCCTGGAGAAGGCTCCGACCTATCCGCAGTCCATGACCGCCGCGTGGCAACTTTCCGTCGCCCAGCTGGAAGATCGAGTGCCCGCCGCGGTCGAGGTGCTGCGCTGTTGCGCGTTCTTCGGCCCCGAGCCCATCCCGAGGGACGTCTTCCGCCGCGGCAACCGAGCGGTCGGCCCTCGTCTCATGCCCATCCTGTCCGACCCGATCGAACTGACCAACGCCCTGAGCAACCTGGAACGCCTGGCGCTGGTCAAGGTCGAGCCGTCCGCGCGCACGCTGCAGGTGCACCGGCTCAACCAGGCGCTGCTACGCGACGAGACCAGTGAGAAGGACCGCACGGAGCTCCGCCACGAAGTGCACCTTCTCCTGGCGGGCAGCGCGCCCAGCGACCCCGACGACACGGCCAAGTGGGCCCAGTTCGACGAGCTCGCCGCCCATCTGGAGCCGTCGGGCCTGATCGACTGCAGGGCGCCGGTCTCGCGCAGGTTCGCCCTGAACCTCGTACGTTACCTGTACGTGCGCGGCAGTTACCGGCAGGCGCAGGCGCTGCTGAACCAGTACATCAAGCGATGGGCGGAGGCGAGCGGCGAACGGCACTCCGACGTGCTGGTGGCCCGCATTCACCTCGGTCTCGTTCAGCTGGCCCTGACCATGTACGGCAGCGCTGACCGGCTCATGGAGGAGACCGTCGACCAGATGATCGACGCTCTCGGTCCCGAGCACCCGGAAACGTTGTGGGGCATGAACAGCTACGCCGGGGCGCTGCGTGGCCGCGGCAACTTCCTTCGCGCCAGGGAGCTCGACGGGGAGGTCTACGAGGGCTACCGGGGGGTGCACGGCGAGACCGACAACAACA
Source organism: Nonomuraea sp. KM88 (assembly GCF_052245635.1). Taxonomy (NCBI): domain Bacteria; kingdom Bacillati; phylum Actinomycetota; class Actinomycetes; order Streptosporangiales; family Streptosporangiaceae; genus Nonomuraea; species Nonomuraea sp. KM88. The sequence continues at coordinate 172,693 of NZ_JBQQCC010000001.1, forward strand.
CCCTCCGAGCTCGCAACAACCTCGCTCTCGACTTCGCCCTCACCAGCGACTACGCCGAGGCGCAGCAGATCTTCCAGGAGGTCTACCTCCACAGAAGCGTCACGGAGGGTGTCGGCCGGCGCGTTCTGCTCCTGACGTGGACCAATCTGAGCCGGGCCGTGCGGCTCAGCGGCAAGTTCCAGATCGCGACCGACATGGCCGAGGAAGCGTACACGTACGGGGTGTCGCATCTGGGAGACGACCATCCCATCACCCTGCGGGCGGCGAAGGACTTCGCCATCTCGCTGCGCAGGAGCGGGCGGCTGACCGAGGCCCTGGAACTGATGCGCGACACCCACACGCGCCTGGTCCGGCTGTACGGAGACGGCAACGCCGACACGATGGCGGCGGCCATCGCCCTGTCCAACGCGCTGCGGGCGGCCGGTGAGCTCGGAGAGGCGAGGGAGATGGCGCAGCGCGCGCTTCCGTACTACCCGGGGGTGTTCGGGGACGATCACCCGTTCACCCATGCGGCCCAGGTCAATCTGGCGCTGCTCATGCGCCTGGACGGGGAGGCCGCCGCGGCGCGGGAGCTCGACGAACGGGCCTTGGCCGCTCTCTCCGAGCGGATCGGCCGGGATCACGACTATTCCGTGACGTGCGCCATCAACCTGCAGAACGATCTGGCCGCGCTGGGGCTGCACGAGCAGGCCCGCCTGCTGGGCGAGGAGAACCACCGGCTGATCCAGGCCCGCTTCAACCCGGACCACTACCTCAGCCTGGTCTGCGCCGCCAACCTGGCCCAGGACCTGCAGGCGACGGGGATGAAGGGAGAGTCGGAGCGGCTGCTGACGGAGACCATGCAGCGGCTGGGCGCGGTCATGGGGCGTGACCACCCGGAGACTCTCGCCGTTCTCGCAGGCGAGCGGCTCAACTGCGACTTCGACCCGCCGCCCATCTGATGCCGGCCCGGGTCACGTGGGGGTGTCGGCCCAGGCCGCTCTGTGCTCGTCGGACCGCAGCCGGGCCTGGACGGCCGCGGCTGGCGTGACCGGCTCGGCCAGCCAGCGGGCGAGCGTGTCGCGCAGCGTGGCGACCAGGTGGGTGCCGGCCTCCGTCAGCGCGCCGCTGCCGAGCAGGGTGCCGGTGACCTGGTACGCGGCCTCGCGCCAGCGGGCGAACTCCACCTGCGCCCGCTGGGCGTGCTCCGGGTCGCCGGTGTGCCGCCGCCAGAATCTCGCGACGCCCGCGTGCGCGTACGCGCCGTGCAGCAGTCCGAAGGCCGGGCGCGGGTCGGGACGCCACGGCGCGTAGAAGCGGCGGCCGTCGTCGGGGGCGACCAGCTCCACCACCTCGCTCAGGGCGTTCAGCTTGGCGTGCTGGAGCTCGTGCGTCAGGGTGAGGGCCATGCCCATCCCGTCGATCGGGTCGGACAGCGCGATCGTGCCGAACGTGTCCCGCGCGGAGGCGCTGTGCTGTTCGAGCGACGTGGTGACGACGGGCGTGAGCACCGAGACCGCCGTCGCGAGCTCCCCGGCCACCTCCGGGTGGCGGGTCAGCAGCACCTGCCAGGCCTCGCGCAGGGCGGCCGCCCATCGTTGCCGCCGCTCGCCGGTCAGGCGGTCGCCGACGTCGTCGTCCGGCCAGCGGTAGGGGTCGAGGTCGTCGATGGTCATGCGCACGTCCGGTGAGACGCGGACGTGATGCAGGAGCTGCCAGCCTGGCCCGTCGTCCGACAGGCTCACCCGGTACGCGTGACCGCCGACGTGCAGCTCCGCCCCGTCCTGCGCGGGTTCGACGGTCGCCTGGACCACCTCGGGCAGGTCGCCGGGCAGGGCCAGCAGCCCGAGCGAGGGCAGCATGAGCTCGCCGCCGCGCACCGGCACCTCCAGGCGGCAGGCGCTGCGGGTGCGGATCGCCGCGGCCAGCGCGACCGCCGCGAGCCGCCCAGGGTCGCCGCCGCCGGCGGGCGACTCCCGGCAGGTGCGCAGCGCCCAGGCGCCCACCGCCGGGTGGCGCAGGCAGCGGCCCACCTCCTCAGGGAAGGCGGTCTCCACCTCGGACAGGGTCTCGTAGGCGCGCGACACGAGGGCCGCGTGCGGGTGTCCCGCCTGGCGTGCCTCTGCCACGAGCAGGCGTACGAGGAGCCGGTGTTTGCTCGCCTGGGCGGCGCACAGCTCGCCCACGGCCCGCGCGCCTCCCTCCCCCGCGGCCAGCGCGGCGAACGCTGCGCCGGACACGTGGTGGACGGCGCTCATCCGGCTCCCCGGAGCCGGGCCACATCACGCTCGCAGCGCGTCGCGATGTGCGCGATCAGCCGGTACAGGTCGGGACAGTAGACGGACGGCTCGGCGAAGCCGGTGACCGGGTGGTAGCGGTGGGCGTAGTGGCCGCCCCCGCAGACGGACATGAGATCACAGCGGTGGCACGTGGCGGAGAGCGCCTGCTCGCCGATCTGCCTGGCGACGATCGCGGGGTGCCGTAACGCCCTGTCGAGAGAGTCGCTGAGCACGTGGAGCCGGGTCTCGGTCGCGCCGTGATAGGCGCTCTTCAGGATGTCGGACTGCTCGATGCCGCCGTTGGTCTCGATCACGACCATGCGGACGGGCGACAGCCCGACCCGTTCCGCCCGGGAGGAGCCGCCCATGACCAGGCGCATGATCTCCCGGAAGAGCCGGACCTCGGTGTGCAGGACCGGGCTCTCGTACCAGCGGTCGAAGACGGGGATCAGCCAGTCGGCGTACGGCGTGGCCGGCGAGCCGGGCTCGCGGAAGGGCGGCGGCGCGGCCCAGTTGCCGTGCGGCAGCAGGAAGTCGATGGCCGGCGGGTCGTACTCCAGCAGCGCCTCGTACGTGCGCAACGGATCGTTGCGCACGTCGATCGTGCACAGGATGCCGCTGAACAGATGGTGGTAGGGTCCGGCGGTCAGCCGCCACAACGACTCGCTGACCTGGGCATGGCTGCCGCGGCCGTCGGCGAAGCGGCGGTGGCGGTCCTGTCCCTCGGCGTCGCCGTCCAGGCTCACCCCGACACGCACCTCCAGCGACTCGAACAGCCGCAGGTACGGCTCGTCGAGCCGCACCCCGTTGGTCTGGACGCTGACGTTGACCCTGGTGCCCGTGTCGACCGCGCCGCGCACGCCCTCGACCAGCCGGGTGATGAGCGCGGGGCCGGCGAGCAGCGGTTCGCCGCCGTGCAGGATGACGTCGATCTCCGGCAGGTCGTGGCGGGTGGCGTGCTCGGCGATCCGTTCGACCGTACGGTCGGCGATGGCGTCGGACATCCTGCGCGGCTGGTCGCGCCAGCTCTGGTCGGCCATCTCGTACACGTAGCAGTGGCGGCAGGACAGGTCGCAGCGGCTGTGGATTTTCACGATGAACTGCTGAAAGGCGAGCGGTTTCCACCCGGTCGCCAGCAGTGCCTCGACGTCGAGGAATTGCGGGAACCCCAGGGTGAGCAGCGGTCTCGATGCAGGGTTTCCTGACAACGGATACCTCTTCGCTCTCGCGCCCCAACTGGCCGTGGCTCATGGCGGAGTGCTGCGTTGGACCCCGGTCCTTATGTCTCATGACTCGGACGGCGCGTCAAGATTTATGGCGATTTAAGCGCTTTTCTTCTTGGTAATAGAGCAACTCCTCAAAAAACAGGAAGAGCTCATCGATTTCCGCGATGAGCGGCAGCCAGTCGTACGTGCCGAGTCCGCCGGGCTCCAGCGGCGACAGCAGGTGGGCGGTGGCCCTGAGGGCGCTCGGCGGGATCTCGATCGGCATGGTCCGCGCGTCGCCGTCGCGGAAGGCCAGGGCGAGCGGGTGCAGCAGCCCGCGTACGCCGAGCGCCTCGAGCGCGAGCTCGGCCGGCTGCCAGGGCATCGTGCTGTCGGCGGGCGTCGGCGTGCCCGCATTGACCAGAGCCACGAGGACGCGCAGTTCGGGAGGCAGATCGCGGAGAACGCGCGGCAACAGCTCCGACTCGGCGTGCCGCTGCCTGCGTGCCAGCAGGAGCAGCATCTCCGGGCACCCTTCGCGCAGCCCACGCAGCACGTCCGGCACGCACTGGGTGGGCGAGCGCTCAGAAACGGCCAGCCGGCGCCCGAGGGCCTGCCTGACGATCGCGAGCGGTTCGGCCAGCATGGCCTCCACCAGCCGCTGATAACCGTCGTCGGGGTCCTCGCGGAGCGCGTAGGCGTAACGTCCGACCGGGTCTGCGGCGCGCGTGCCCGCCTCGCGGGCCAGGCGGTCGAGGTCGCGCCTGGACTCCGCGCCCGCCACCGCGTGACGGACGTCCGACGCCGCCGGCGACCTCCAGAGCAGGGCCGCGGCGACGAGCGCGGCGACGCCGCCGGCGATCAGCGCCCACCGCAGGGGGAGCACGCCGGCCGCGGGCGCCGCGGCGAACAGGGCGGCCGCCGCGACGACGGCCAGGGCCAGCAGGGAGAGCAGTCTCGTCCGCCCGCGCACGGCGGCCGTGGCGGCCCTGCTGAACTCCAGCCAGTCGGCCGCGGCCCGCGCGTCCCTGGCCTCGGTGATGCGTTCCACCAGCTCCGCCCGGCGGGCCGGCCAGTCGGGGCGCCGCTGCCGCTCGCGCTCCAGCCGCTCGGCCACCTCGTCGAGCCTGCGCTGCAGTGCCAGCACCTCGCCCTGGCGCGCCGCGACCAGCTCGTCCATCCGCGTCCGCAGCTCCCGCAGAGCCTCGTCCCGCGGGAGCGGCTCGCCGGAGCCGGCCGGGATGGCGGCGAGCCGCTTGACGAGCTCGTCGAGCGCGCGCACGAAGCCTGGGGAGCCGTCGGCGACCAGGACCACGTGCATCGCCTCGCGCAGCACGGTGAGCACAGTAGGGCTGACGTACCCCGAGACCAGGAGTGCGGTGAACGCCGCCGGAGCGCCGGAGCGCCTGGTGAGCAGCTCGTCGGCGATGGCCGCCTCGTCGTCGAAGAACACGGCCTCGGACAACCTGATCACTGCTCTCGGCGCGGACCCACCGGGCAGCTCGAACGACGTCACGGTGCCGTTCTCCTCGACCCGCTCGGCGGCGATCCCGCAGGCGCGCAGCTCCCCCTCGACAAGTGTCACCAGGGCGGCGAAACCGGGCGCGCGCCCGTGCCGGGCGGCGGCGGCCGCGACCAGCCCGGCGTCGATGAGCCCCCCGGGAGCCGCGGCGTCGAAGCCGGCCCAGGCCAGCTGGAGCAGCAGGCGGAGGTTGCCGCCGCTGTGCCGCAGCAACTCCAGCACGCCCGCCTCGGTGAACGGCCAGATGTCGTCACCGTCCGACTGCCGGGCGGCGTTGATGTACGTGGCCAGCACCAGCGTCGCCTCGCCGGGAGTGAGCGGCAGCATATGGCAGGCGCCGGCGCCCAGCCGCTGGCGGAGATCCTGCGGCAGGCACTCCCAGCCCGCCCCGCTCGCCACGAGGACGAGCATCCCGCGGGCCCGGGGGACGGCCTCGACCAGACCGTGCAGGATCCCGATGTTCCCCGGCACCGGGTCGCCGTCGTCGAGCAGGAACTTCTCGCACTGGTCGAGCACCATCACGAACGGCCGCCCGCCCCTGGTCACCAGCCTGGTCAGCAGTTGCAGGCCGTAACGGCAGGTGAGGGGATCGTCGATCTGGGCGCTGACCCCGAGCGCCCTGGAGGACTCCGGGCTGATCGGCCGCCCGCACAACCAGTCATAGGCGTCCTCGGCGAACCCGGGCCGCGTCAGGTACGACAGCGCCCGCTGGAACTGCGGCCAGTCGCCGGCCACCGCGGCGATCTCCTTGGCCTGCTCCTCCAGCACCTCCCCGGACTCCACCGGATCTGGACCGAACGGGCCGGACTGCCGCGGCTCCCCGGCGGCCGGCCCCACCGCGCGCCCGGACAGGTCGTCCGCGAGCGTGTCGAGGTAGCTCAGGCTCAGCTCCGCCAGCAGGCTCAGCGGAAGCTGGGAGACCATGCGCCGGTACGCGGCGACGAAGTCGTCGTCCTGGAATCTCAGGTAGAGCTGAACGGCGTCGGGAGACTCCTCGTTGACGACCGCCATCATGGACCGCGCGGCGTGCGTCTTGCCGATCCCGTGGGCGCCGTACAGGCAGGACAGGCCGCCGTCGCCGTCGAACGCCGCCAGGTAGGCCCGGGCCTGGCGCACGACGTCGCGCACGCCCGGCAGGAGCGCGGTGGGCGTGGTGCGCGCCCAGTCGCTCAGGAAGCCCGGCAGGGACGTCTCCTCGGCGCTGGACGTGCCACGGGCGGGGAAGGGGTTGCGCGCGGGGTAGTCAGCCATCGATGCCTCCAAGCCCGTTCCATCTCTCGCGCTGGTACATGCGGTTCACCAGCCAGCTCTCGGGCATGTGCAGGTCGTCCGTGGGCCAGGGGTCGTCCTTGTCGTATTCGCGCAGCCGGAACTCCAGCAGCAGCTCCAGATGTTGCATGGCCCGGCCGACGGTGTACGGGCGCCCGCTGAAGGCGCTCTTCACGCCTTCCTCGTGGAAGGGGGAGGGCGGCCGGCCCGTCCAGCGGTCGCGCGCCAGGTGGGCCACCTGCTCCCCGGTCAGGGCGGCCAGGTCCACGACGCGCACGCGGGGCGCCAGCCGCTCGCGTTCCGCCCTGGTCAGCCGGAAGGTGTTGGCGTGGTCGTAGTCGTCGACCGTGAACACGACGACGGTACGGGTGCTCGCGAACACCTGGGTGGCCAGGGTGATCAGCTTCTTCGTCGGGACGCTCTCGTACCTGATGCCGAAGCCTCCCTTGGCCGCGGTGTAGGTCGAGCCCGTGAGCCCGGCGATCTCCTGCAGGTCGTACGCGTTCATCTGGTCGGTGTGCGCCCGCCTGCCCAGCTCGGTGAAGCGCTCGCGCAGCACCTCGGGGATGGCGATCGCCTGCTCGTTCATCTTGTTGCGCAGGGAGAGCAGCGTCGAGCACATCACCGGATAGGGGTCCTGGGTCATCTCCTCGGGCTCCGCGCAGTGGGTGGCGAAGCTCTCGCCGAGCCCGGCGGCGTCCCTGTAGAGGCTCATCACGTGGTTGGCCAGGGACGTCCTGCCGCTCTTGCTCACGCCGTTGATGAGGAAGAACACCGGGCGATTCCCGCTGACGGCCGTCTCGACGGCCTCCTTGATCGCCGCGAGCCGCACGAAGCCGGCCAGCTCCAGCAGGCGTGCGCGGTCGGCGTCGTCGGCGACGGCGTTCAGCGGCCGGCAGGTGTACGGGTTGCCGGACCGCAGGCCGTAGAGCTCGTAACGGGCGGTGGCGGGGGGCATCTCATCCGCCGATCATGGTCAGGTAGGCGGGCAGCTCGCCGGAGGACGCCTCGAACGCGGAGCCGGCGAACAACGGCGCCAGGAGGGCGTTCGTGTCGTGGTGGGCCTGGGTGAGGCGCTGCAGCTCGTCGGCCTGGGCGCCGAAGCGCGCCTGGAAGCCCTGGAGCACGTCGGTGACCAGTTTGTCCTGGTAGGCGAGTTCGAGCGCGACCAGCAGGGCCGGCTGCCGCACCACGTCCGCGAACAGCTCCGGGCTCTGCACCCGCAGCACCACCAGCCGCACTACCAGGTCGGTGTGCAGGCCGGCGAGGCCGGGGGTGTTGTCGATGACAGCCTCGGTCACGCGCAGCAGGTTGAGCACCCGCTTGATCTTGCGCGGGTTGGGCGCGACGATCCGTTCCAGCGTCTCCACATGCCTGGCGGCCATCTCGCCGGGGAGCGAATCGCGGATGAAGGCCCCCACCTCCGCTGGGCCGAGCGGGTAGAGGTGCAGCGGGAGCTGGATCATCTTGTCGAGGTAGTCGTCGGCGATGGTGGCGTGGTCGGAGAAGCCGAACGGCTGATATTTCACCGACACCCCGCGGTCGACCACGTCCTTGGCGAGCGCGATCACCACGAAGACGTTCCTGAGATCGAGGAACAACTTGATCGATTCGAGCACGTCGATGATCTGGTCGGGCTCGCACCTGTCGAGGTCGTCCACGAAAAAGATGATCTTCCTGCCCGTGGCGGCCAGGCGGTCGGCCTCCTGCTGCAGCAGCCCGCGCAGCCGGCCGGTCTGGCTGTCGACCTGGCCGCGGAGCTCGGCGTACTGCTGGGCCAGCCTGCCGATCTTCTCCACGCTCACGGAGCCCAGGTTGACTCTCTTCAACACCTCGTCGGCGGCGAGGTTCAGCATGATCGCGCCGAGCCGCCGTACGGTGCCGGCGAAACGGCGGCCGGGGTCGGCGTTGAGCGTGTCGTGCAGGGCGTTCAGCAGCGGAAGTAACATCTCGGGCTCTCGGCGGTGCACCCACGGGTTGAAATGCACCCGGACGAAAGCGTCGCCGTGCTGATCGAGCAGCCGCTCGTCGACCATGTGGAGCAGGGTGGATTTCCCGCTTCCCCACGCGCCGAAAACGCCGATGGTCAGAGGCGTCTGCGTGCGGGGATGGGTGATGACCGAAACGAGCGGATTAACGTAGCGCCGAAACTGGAGCAGATCTCCTCGCCAATCCACCGGCGCGTCCGAGAGCATCGCGAAATCGGGCATCGTCCCTCCAGCAAGAGCATGCCTCTTTTATTTCGCCGAATGCCTGTGGTTATCTAACTGTGATAACGCTGGACACGTCAACCCCGCGCGAGGTAGGAGTCCACCTCGGCGAGATAGGCGTCCTTGACGTGCCGCGGCAGCCAGGCGATCTCGAAAGCGTCGCGTTCGAGCCGGGCCAGCTCGTCCCTGGTGAGCTGGAGCGCGCCCTGCAGGGCCTCCAGGTTCTCCCCCACGTAGGCCCCGAAATAGGCAGGGTCGTCGGAGTTGATCGTCACCCGCACGCCCAGATCCATCAGCGTGCGGATGCCCTCGGCCTTCATCGAGTCGGTGACGTAGCCGTTGGAGATCGGGCAGCAGGTCAGCCCCATGCCGCGCTCCAGGACCACCTCCACCAGCCGCTGGTCCTCCAGGATGTTGACGCCGTGGTCGATCCGGTTGACGCCGATGTCCTCGACCGCCTGGCGGATGTGCTCGACCGCGTCGTCCTGGTCGACGTCGCAGTGCATCGTCAGGAGATAACCCTCCTGCCGGGCCCGCTCATAGACCGCCGCGAACTTGACCGGCGGGTTGCCCCGCTCGTCGGAGTCGAGCCCGACGCCGGCGATCCACTCCTTGTACGGCAACGACTCCAGCAGCGTGGCCATCGCGTATTCGGCCTGGAAGTCGCGCAGGAAGCACATGATGAGCTGCGCCCGCACCCCGAGCCGCGCCTCCGCGTCCATCAGCGCCCGCCGCAGCCCTCGGATCACCACGTCGAACGGCACCCCGCGCGAGGTGTGGGCCTGCGGGTCGAAGAAGATCTCGGCGTAGCGGACGTTCTGCTCGGCGGCCTTGCGGAGGTAGGCCATGGCCAGGTCGTAGAAGTCGGGCTCGGTGCGCAGCACCCGCATGCCCTCGTAGTAGATCCGCAGGAAGGACGGCAGGCTGTCGAAGGTGTAGGCGGCCCGCATCTGCTCGACGTCCGCGTAGGGCAGTCGCAGGCCGTTGCGCCTGGCCAGCTCGAACTTGAGCTCGGGCTCGAGGGTGCCCTCGATGTGCAGGTGGAGCTCGCACTTGGGCAGGCCGGCGATGAAGTCCTTCACCTGTCCACCCTAGAAGATGCCCGGCCACCTCAGAAGACGAACGCCAGCCCCACCGCGAAGAGCAGCCCGTACGCCATCTGCAGTTTCCCCGTCTGCTGCAGCACCGCGATCAGCGCGGGACCGACCGCCTTGCCCAGCACCGCTCTGATCGGCGAGACCGCCAGCGGCGCGGCGAGCAGTGCGAGCGCGGCCCACGGTGTGATCGGGATCATGGCCAGCGCCACCAGGAACGGCACCACCTGGCAGGCGACGTAGAGTGCGCGGGTGCGCTCGGCGCCCAGCAGCACGGCGAGCGTGCGCTTGCCCGCCTGGCCGTCCGTGCCGACGTCGCGCAGGTTGTTGACCACGAGCATCGAGCACGACAGCAGCCCCACGGGGACCGACGCGACGAGCGCCGCCCAGCTGAGCGACCCGGTCTGCACGAAGGCCGTGCCGACCACGGGCACCACCCCGAAGAACACGAACACGGCGACCTCGCCCAGCCCACGGTAGCCGTACGGGCGCTTGCCCCCGGTGTAGAACCAGCCGGCCGCGATGCACGCCGCCCCCACCAGCAGGATCCACCACGCCCGCGTGACGATGACCAGGACGAGCCCCAGCACCGCCGCCACGGCGAAACTGCCCAGCGCGGCGGTCAGCACCTGCCGCGGCGTGGCCGCCCGCGAGCCCACCAGCCGCATCGGGCCGACCCGATGGTCGTCGGTGCCGCGGACGCCGTCGCTGTAGTCGTTGGCGTAGTTGACGCCGATCTGCAGCGAGAGCGCCACGAGCAGCGCCAGGATCGCCCGCCACCACACGAAGCCGCCCTCGCCGATGGCCACGCCGGTGCCCACCATGACCGGCACGACGGCGTTGGGGAGCGTGCGCGGGCGGGCGCCCGCGATCCACTGACCGGAGGTTGCCATGTCGTCGACCCTCTAGCTGATGTCGGTGGTGAGCCGGACCATCCTGATCGGGCGGCCCATGTCGAGAACGCGTTCGGCGGTGTCCTCGCCCCAGCCGGCCGACTCGAGGAAGCCGAGCACCGCGTAGTTGTCGGCGAAAGCCCAGGTGACGATCTGCTGGAAGCCGTCTTCGCGCAGGTGGTCGACGGTGGCGTTGAGCAGGCGGCTGCCGTGGCCCCGCCGGACGAAATCGGGATCGACCAGCAGCGTCAGCATCTCGGCCACCACGCTGGGGTCGAGGTCGGGGTCTTCGGCGGGGGCATGGGAGGCCAGCCCCACCACGCGCTCGCCGCCGCGGGGAGTGGTCAGCGCGGCGCTGCCTCCCTTGCCGAGCGCGGGGAAGCCCTCGGTGTCGAGGATGGTCTCCACGGCCACCAGCACCCGATGCATGGGGGTGGGCGGGGCGACGATCGCCTCGTCCCACTGGCGCAACCACATCTTCTCCGCAGCCGCGCCGGTCATCTGCTCGAGTGGGCCCTCGGGGAGGAAATCCCGATAGCCGTAGCGCCAGGCGCGGATCTGCGTATTCGCAACCTGGAGCACATCCTCGCGCCGGGCCGCCCGGACGCCTACGTCTGCCATCTCGGCCCGCTCCTTCGACTGCCGTTCATGCCACAAGGCACGACTTACACCGTATCGGTGTTTGACCCTTGGAGATGACGCGAACCCTTCTTCCTCGCCCGGTAAGCCCGGGTCTTGGTGCGGTTACCGCATACCCTCATGGAACACCACGAGCGCGATCGGTTCTTCGACGCGTCGATGAACGCCCACTGGCAGGTGTCCTCCGCGCACACCTTGAGCCGGTCCCAGGACGCGGTCACGGCCGCCACGGCGATCGCCGCCAGCCCGCCCCGCACGCCGCCGCCGGCAGCGGCAGGCTCGGGACGCTCGCCCCGCCTCGCCCTGATCGTGAACGGCAACGCGGGCAGCTCGGCGGCCTCGCGTCTGAGCGCCGCCCTGAGGTTCTCGCGCAGGGCGGTCGCGGTGTGGAGGTCGTCGTCGGTGGCCCGGTCGCGCGGCCCGGACAGGCCGCGCTCGCGCAGCCACAGCGCCAGTTCGGCGGGGGAGGACAGCTCGTCCGCCTGCGCCTCGACGTCGTAGGTGTTCACGAAGTCGCGTACGAGCTCCGCAGGGCACGGCATGCCGGTCACTCTAACGGGCGTGGATCACTTTCAGGCGCGCTCTCCGGTGACCGTGTCCAGCGCCTGGGCGAGCCGGCGTACCCCTTCGTGCAGCTCGGCCAGGTGCGCGGCGGCCATGTGGGTCACCCGGATCCGCGGACCCGGCGGCTCGGACGGGTAGTAGATCCGGCCGGGGCTCACCAGAACGCCGTTCCGCCTGGCGGACTCCACCAGCGCGTTCTCGTCGACCTCGGCCGGCAGCCGCACCCACAGGTGCATCCCGCCGGCGGGCAGCAGGTGCGGCTCGGCCCGCGGCATCCGCGCGGCGAGCGCGGCGGCCAGCGCGTCGCGCCGGACCCCGATCTCCGCGTGCACGGCGGCCAGATGCCGCCGCCACGCCGGCGACTCCACGAACTCCAGCGCCGTCTCCTGCAGCGGCCGTGCCACGAAGAACGATTCGACGAGCTGGCTGGCCCGCAACCGGTGCGCGGCAGGCCCTCTGGCGATGACGGCCGCCACCCGCATGCTCGGCGACAGGATCTTCGTCAGCGAGCCCACGTGGACGACGGTGCCGTGCCGGTCCATGGACGCCAGCGACGGGGGCGCCTGGCCGGTCAGGTAGCGGGCGAAGTCGTCCTCGATGACGAACGCGCCCGCCGCCCTGGCCACGTCCAGCACCTGCGCCCGGCGGCCGGCCGGCAAGGTCGCGCCCGTCGGGTTGTGCAGGGTGGGCTGGCAGAGGAAGACCCGCGCGCCGGTGACGGCGAACGCCTCGGCCAGCAGATCGGGCTGTACGCCGTCGCGGTCCGTGGGCACCGCCGTGGGCCGCAGCCCCGCGGCCCTGGCCGCCACCAGCGCGCCCGGGTAGGTGGGCGTCTCGACCAGCACCGGCGTGCCGGGGGCGGCGAGCGCGCGGAACGCGTGCGTGAGCGCCGCCTGCCCGCCGCTCACGACGAGCGCGTCGGCGGCGGTCACGTCGCCTCCGGCCTGCGCCGCGAACCACCTGCGCAGTTCGGGCAGGCCGGGCAGCGGCGGCATGGCCCAGGCGCCGGGCCGCCGCACGGCCCGCGCCGCGGCGGCCGCCAACTGCCTGTCGGGCCGCAGTCCCGGACGCAGGTAGCCGCCGGTGAGCGGTACGACGCCTTCGGCGGCCACGCCCAGCAGCTCCGCGACGGGCCCTTCGTCGACCACCCGGTCGCCCAGGGCGACGGTCTGCCACGAGAAATCCGCCGGGTCCTCGCCCCTGGGCGCCGGGTGCGCCACGAACGCCCCGCTGCCGGGTCTCGTCACCACCCGCCCTTCGGCGGCCAGCTGCCCGATGGCCCGCGACACCGTGACGGGGCTGACGTTGTGCCTGCGCATGATCTCCCGGCTGGACGGCAGCCGCGCGCCAGGGCCGAGCCTGGCGGCCTCGCCACGCAGTATCGCGGCGATCTTGGCGATACTGCTATCGTTGTCCATGAGAATGGAGAATAGCGCTACTGTCACCGGTGGAGTAGCGGTCCCCGCCTCCGACCGCGGCCGGCGACGTCGCGGCACCGCCCTGGCATTCCTCGGCGTCCTGGCGTTCTCCGGCTCCTTTCCGGCCACCGTCTTCGCGCTGCGGGGCTTCGACCCGTGGCTGGTCGCGCTGGGCAGGGCCGCCGTGGCGGGCGTGGTGGCCCTGGTCTGCCTGAAGGCGGCGGGCCGCCCGCTGCTCCCGCCGCGCGACCAGTGGCGCCCCTACGCCCTGATCTCCCTGGGCGTGGTCTTCGGCTTCCCCGCCTTCAGCGGCCTGGCCCTGGACCTGGGCGCGAGCACGGCTCACGCCGCGGTGGTGACCGGCCTCCTCCCCGCCGCCACCGCCGCCTGCGCCGTCGTGTCGGCCGGCGAGCGCCCCCGCCCGCTCTTCTGGGCCGCCTGTACGGCCGGCGCCGCCGCCATCACCGCCTTCACCCTCACCCAGCACCAGGGCAGGCCGACCTGGCCCGACCTGCTCCTGGTCGGCGCGCTGCTGTCGGCGGCGGTCGGCTACACGGAGGGCGGCCGGCTGTCCAGGGGGACCCCCGGCTGGCAGGTCATCTCCCACGCGCTGGTCTTGTCCCTGCCCTTGACGGCCCCCATCACGGCGGCACTGGCACTGACCACCCCCATGGCGCCGGCCCCGCAGTCGGTGGCCGGTTTCGCCTACGTGGCTCTGGTCTCGATGTTCCTGGGCTTCTTCCCCTGGTACGCGGGCCTGGCCAAGGGCGGCATCGCCAGGGCGGGCCAGACCCAGCTCACCCAGCCCCTCCTGACCCTGGTCTGGGCGTGGTTCCTGATGGGCGAACGGTTCGGCCCGGTCACGGTCGTCGCGGCGCTGGCCGTCCTGGTCTGCGTGGCCGTCACCCAGCGCGCCCGTACTTGAAAGACGTGACGCCGACACGCAGGATGGGGGAGGAGGTGTCACACATGGCGGACCTCACGATTCCAGAGGGCGGTTTCTGGCCTGCACCGCAGATCCCGCAGCCCAACATCTATCCCATGGAATGGCGCGTCGAGACCGAGAAACTCGCGGCCATCTACGAGAAGTCCAAGCGCATGGTCTGGAACCCGGCCGACCTGCCCTGGGACGGTCTCCGGCCGGACGACTTCACCCGCGAGCAGCGCCTGGGCATCATGTACTGGTTCGCGGTCCTGGCGAACTTCGACGCCTCGGGGCCGGCGGTGTTCGCCCGCGCCACGATCCAGGCGTTCGAGAAACACGAGGAGGATCCGGTCAGGAAGTGCTTCTTCTCGATCACCCGTGACGAGATGAACCACGAGGAGTGCTGCCAGCGCGCCATCGCAAGGCTCTGGCCGGGCGGACCGCTCGACTGGACGCCCTCCGACGACCTCGAATCAGCCGCCCACAACAACATCGGCTGGCTCTACCACAACGGCGGCCGCTACTGGAACGGCTACAACTCGGCCGTGGGCAAATACTCGCTCCCGGTGTTGTTCACCAGCTTCATGATGGGCGAGATGGCCGCCTCCACGCTCTTCAGGGGCATGGCCTCGGGGACGCAGCACCCGGTCTTCGGCGAGATGTTCCAGCGCATCGGCAGGGACGAATCCCGACATCTACAGATTTGCATGACCATCCTGGAGAACGAGTGGCCCGGGCTCACCGAGGACACCAAGTCGCTGATCACGCGCCAGCTCAGGGCGGGCTTCGTCTTCCTCAGCATGATCCTCTGGGAGCCTCCTGAGGGCTTCTGGGAACTTCCGCCGTACTTCCTGGCCAACCACCGCGTCCTCATGGACCACGCCAGGGAGGCCGGGCTCGGCGTCCTGTCGTACGAGGAGCAGGCGGAGAACTGGCGCGTGGCCATGGCCAGGGTCCGGGCGATCGTGGAGCGCTGGGGGATCGCCTTCCCCGCCATTCCCGAGCTTGACCTGGAAGGGGTGCCGGTGGACTTCATCGATCCCGAGGAGATCATCCCGGTCTTCTGACATGGCGCCATGTGGCCGCGTATGGACGGGCTCCGGGTGCTGGAACTGGGGACCCCCGGCAGGGTGCGCACCCTGCTCACCGACCTCGTCCTGTCGGGAAAGAAAATCGCCACGGCGGGCGTGCTCACCCTCGACTACGAAGCCGAGGGTGAGGAAGTCGAACGGGTCGGAGAGCGCCTGGTCCTGGTCGACGACACCGGCGGCAGGGCCGGGGAGGTCGAGATCACGCGGGTGGAGCTGACGCCGTTCGCCTCGGTCACCTGGGAGTTCGCGGTGGCCGAGGGGGAGGGGTACCAGTCGGTCGACGACTGGCGGCAGACGCACCGCCGCTACTGGGCGGGCGTGGGTCATGAGGTGGACGACGCCACGACGATCGTCTGCGTGTGGTTCCGTCTCGGCCGGCGTTCGTAGCCGCCGCGGGAGGGGGTCTGGCGGGGCCGCTCACGGACTAAGAATCCCGATTTACGGGCCATTTCTCTGGGCTGTTCACATATGTGCCCCGATAAGGGACGGTGAAGACCCATCCCTGCTCTCGGAGATAGGCGACCGCCTGGCGTACGGTGACTTTGGCGACGCCGTACTGTCGCATCATCACCTTTTCGCCGGGGATGGCCCTGTTCGGCGGGATGTCGCCATTCCGGATATTTTCCGCGACTTCTCCGGCGATTTTTTGATAGAGCGGTATCGTTTTGGGCGATCGTGGCGCACCAGGCTGGCCGACGAACGTGCCCTCGCCCTGCACGGTGTACGCCAGGCCTTGCTCGCGCAGTTCGCGGGCCACCCGCCGGGCGGTCGTCCGTGCGATGTCATATTCCTTTTCGAGCGTGGCCTCGCTCGGCACCGGATCGCCTGCTTGGAGCTCGCCGCGTTCGATCTGATCGCGGACCAGGTCGGCGACCTGCCTGTAGACGGGCACGGGCCCTTCGCGATCTAGCACGTTCGGATTATAGACGAAACCGTACATGCGCGCTCAAAACAGACGTCTTGCGAGCCTATGGATACGTTAACTAGACCAATAGATACGTCGACCGTTATAGTGAGCGGCATGCGATGGGAAGAGGGAGACCTGCATGGCCGGCACGTTCGACCGGGCGCCGACGTACGCGGAGCCATCACATGGGACCCAGAGGTCCCGCGATCGCGGGTGCGGGTCAGGGACTGCACGTGTGAATGCATGCCGGTGGTCTACGAATTGTGCATGGCGGGCGGCCTGTCCTTCATTCGGAAAATCACCAGAGTGGGAGTCAACGTCAAGGTCGAGGAGTTCACCACCAGACCGAACTCTCGAGTGCACGATGTGTGGAACTCTCTGTTCGATCTACCGAAAAAGCTGGTTCGCGTCGACAACTCAGGACCGCAACCCGGTACGGAGCAGCCTCCGACCGGTGACGACGGTGGCCTCGCAAAAATGACCGGCCTGCTGGGGCTGCAGCGTAGCCTCTGGAAAGTCCTTCGCCCCTTGAGCTGGGTGGTCGCGCGTTCACCGGGCCCGCGGAGTCTGGCGTTCGACCGATCGACCTGCTTCTCGGACACGAGCTCGTCGTGGCCCTTGTAGTGGGAGGAGGCGTCCCCTGACAGGCATGGTCCGAGAGAGTGCTGATCCCCGCTTTCAGAGGGCGCAGGATGCCCGGATACGGGCGGCGCTCAGGTCGAGTCCCGCCGCGCAGCGCTGCTGGGGTAACGCCGCCATCAGCTTGGGCGAACGCGCCGACGCCACTGTCTCCTGCACATACCGCCACGCCGTGGTCGACACCCCGAAGCCAGCCCCGTGTGAGGGGTCGCCCTTGCGAAGGTAGACCAGGACAAGTGGCGTCTGCCGGCCATCGACCAGCATCCGCCCCGTGGTCGGCCTGCGCTTCACCAGGCGTTATCGCTTGCGTGGCCGGACCGATCTCGGAGCATCCATGACCAGCGTCTACGCTGGCGGCGAGCTACGCCTTCGACCGACCTCCGGTGCATCAGCGGATGCTCGCGTCGGTCCACCTTGAGCGTCCCGTGGGGCGCGCGCTAAATGTCGGATGCGGCGTGTCCACTGCGGCGCTCGCGCCTTTGGCCCATCGTGTCGTCGGCTTGGAGCCGGTCCCGGCGATGCTTGTCCACCGGCGATCCGTCGCGCCCTCCGCTCGATTCGTCATCGGCACAGCGGAGCGGCTGCCGTTCGCCGCGGCGTCGTTCGACCTCGTCGCCGCCGCTGGTTCGCTGAACTACACCGACCTCACCTCCGCCCTTGCCGAGGTGGTCCGCGTCCTGGCTCCGGACGGGCTATTCCTCGTGTACGACTTCTCGAAAGGCCGGTCCTCGCCGACAGGCGACGCGCTGGCGGCGTGGTTCGAGTCGTTCGAGCAGCGGTTTCCATCGCCGCCCGGATGGCGGCCGCTGGCCGTGCAGCAGTTGCCGCTCCTCGCGGAGGGGCTGCGCCTGCTCGACTACGCCGACGTTGAGATCGCCCTGCTGATGATATTGGGCGATTATTTGCGTTACGTACTGGGAGAGGTCGCCGTGGACAGCGCGATCGCGCGGGGGGACGACAGTGTGGAGAGGGCGAGCGACTGGTGCCGTCATACACTCGTGGAGGTGTTCCGGGGTGGGGATGTGACCGTGGTTTCCGAAAGTATCTAGCGACGCTGGCCCCGGCCGGCGGCGGACGATCCGCTGGATGACGTGCCGGAAGCTGGTGGAGCACTGGCGCCGTCGCGTCTCTCCGCCGTCGTTGGTACAACGTCGAGCAGCGGCCACCCACGGAAGGGAAAGCAAGGCCACAGCAGCCTCCGCCCACCGGCTGACGGTTTGCGGCTGTCGTGACCGCTGCCCGTCCAACCAGATCGAGCAGAGCCATGGCGTTGAAAGGCGAGGCACCAAATCGAACGGGCTTGCGCGGAAGGTGTTCCGCGCCGGTCCCCGGCGACGCGCCTGCCCAATCGCACGACGTAGACGATCGGACTTCGCCCGGGACCGGCGCGAAACCACGGACGTGGCGACGTGCCCTCCGGAGGCACAGAGCCACGCCATGGCGGGTGATGGCCGACTGACGTCCATAACGGCCTCCCGCGGCATTAGGTTCTCATGGTGGTCCCTTGGAAAACTGCAGTTCGTCGCTATGCAGGAGATCATGGTTTTTGCTGTTGGCTGGGCGAGAGTCGGCGGCGGATTGGGTTTATGTCGGGATACGTCGCCAGGCCTCATCGACGATGATCACGTGGTCGAGGAGGCGCACCCCGACGGTCTCGGCGGCCGCGAGGAGTTGGGTGGTGGCTTCCAGGTCGGCCACACTCGGCTCCAGGGAACCGCCCGGATGGTTGTGTGCCAGGCCGAACATCGCGCCGCCCGCGGTGAGCACTTCGGTGATCACCTCCCGGATCGGCACCGTCGTATGGTCGGCCCCGCCCTCGGAGAGCACAACGCGCCTGAGCACCCGGCCACGGATGTCGCACACGACCAGGACCAGCCGCTCCTGAGTACGATCTCGCAGCAGAGGGGCGCACGCGTGTGCCAGGTCGGACGTGTTGTTGATCCGCTCCCGCTCCGGCCAGGCGTCCGCCCGCCGTACGAGATGGAAGGCCGCGCTCACCCGCGCGGCCTTGGCCGGGCCGATGCCGGGCACGGTGAGCAGCCGGTGCGGCTCGGATCGGCTGAGCGTCTCCAGATCCCCGCAGCGCTGGATCACCTCGCTGGCCAGATCGAGAGCGCTCGACCCGCGAAACCCCGAGCCGAGCAGCACGGCCAGCAGCTCCCGGTCGGCGAGAGCGGCGGCACCGCTGGCCATGAGCCGCTCGCGGGGCCGGTCGCTTTTCGGTAGATCCTTGACTCGCATCGGCAACCTCCGCGACCGTTCTATCAACGCGTACCGACAATCTCTGACCTGCGCGTTTGCCGCGCATCCCAGACGTGGCCCCGTAGGTGAAATATCGAGATAACACGGTGCGCAGCCGGGGCGTTGGGGAGGGGATTGCCACCGGCTTCGTCCGGACCAGCGCCGTCGGCGGCTTCTCCAGCGGTCCTTGAGCAGCCGCAGAACATCCTGCCACGTTCTGCCACCCTGGCGGGGAAGGCGTCGCGCTTGTGGGCTGACGGCGTGCACACCGTCGGACCCGCCGGAGGCTGGGCGGGGCGAGGTCGTAAAGGTGACCCAGAACGGTGCCGAGGGCCGGTGACGCGTGCTTCCGGCTCACGGCGCCTGTCCGCTGTCCGCGCACCTGCCTGCCCCGGGATCCGCAGTGCGTGACCCGGTGCCGCCTGTCGACACGCATCGTGCGCCGAGAGCGTCCAGGAGATGCGCGGAATCGCGTCCTGCGAAGTGTGGTCGTGGCGGAAGAGCGGGCTCCGGGCGAGGAGGCGCTCGCCCGGAGCCAGAGCCTGCCTAGACGGGCATGCTGTACGTGATCCGGAAGCGGTCTCCCGGGATGACGATGTCGCTGGTCTCAACGGGACGATCGCCGGCCCAGTGAGTGCGCTCGATGTGCAGCACGTGAACGCCCGCCGCCAGGTCGAGCGCGTCGCTCTCCGCGGGGCGGGGAACGCGGGTGTGCACGCTCTCGACCACCTCGGTGATCTTGATGCCGTGGGCGTACATCCTCGCCACCAGGCCGCGCCGTTCCTCCTCCGAATGGGCGGCGAACTCCATCGGCTCGTACGAGGTGGCGAGCTGCAGCGGCTTGCCGTCGCCGCGATAGACGTAACGCGTCTTGCTCAGCGTGGTCGACTCGCTGAGGCGCAGCCGCCTGGCGATGTCAGGGCCCGCTTCGGCTGGTTCGCTGTGCCAGTCCCATGTCACGCGCCTGCCCTGAGACTGCAGGTCTGCCGCGAACGGGGCAGGGTGATCCAAGAACCGCCATCGATGCAACGCGGTGAGGTCGGGGCGTTCCCTGACGTAATGGCCCGATCCCACGCGGCCGATGATGAGGCCTTCACCCGCTAGTACGCGAAGGGCGTGACGGGCGGCGGTCTCGCCGACCTGATATTTACGGGTCAGCTGCGCCCGCGATGGAATGGGCGCGCCGGGGGGAAGGGCGCCGTCGGTGATCTGTCGCCGGATGTCTTCGACGACACGCAGGTAGACCGGATCTGAGGTGGCCACTAGTCCATCCCTGGGGGTTCGTGTGAGGCGTTGCCCTATGTTGCCGTATTCGGCAGGTAACCGACCGTCATCGACGACTGCTGGAGCCCCAACTTTGCGATGGCGGAAAATTATCGGAGAAACCCTGTAACGCGGATGTAAGGGACGCCGATTCTCCGATAGAGGTCGTCGATGTGTGTACCCCCGAGCACATATCGGCGACCTCTTCCATGCCCATACCTGCCGCTCCAGCGGCTCTGTGGATCGGGCGGACCGGTCGCGTCCGGCCCGCGGCATTCTGGCGGGGCGGCGCTGCGGCCAGGGACGTCGCTTCGACTGCCCGGGCGCGTCGCGCATGCCTACATCCTCGCAGTTCGGACAGTACGGCACACCGCTTGTACGGCCAAATGCCCCAGCAGCGGCGGAGGCCGACACCAGGGCCGCATCAGTCTCACTCCCGCATCGAGTAACACACTGGCCAGCCAGAACTGCCACGAACGCGGCCGCGTTGGCGGGGATGGCGTAGCGCCTGCAGGGAGGGCATGAGGGCGGCAGTTGCGGGGATGGCGGCGGTTGCGGAAGCCGGGAGGGTGGTGCGGTCATGAGGGTGGCGCGGTGGAGGGGCGCATGAGGGTGGCGCTTGCGGGGATGGGGATGGCGGCGGCGCTTGCGGAAACCGGGAGGGTGGTGCCTGCGGAGGTCATGAGGGTGGCGGTGGCGCTAGTGGAGGGGGACATGAGGGTGGCGCTTGCAGGACGGGGATGGCACGGCGCTGGGGCGGCGCCTGCGGGAGAGGCATGCGGGCGGCGCTTGAGGACGGGCATGAGGCGGCGCGTGCGGGCGACAGGGATGACGGTGGCGCATGCGCTGACCGGGATGACGGCGACAGCGAAAGAAGAGGTCCGGATCCGCGGAGACTTCCTGTTCCTGGGCTGGGAGCGCCATGCTCGGGGGAGAGCCTTGGGAGCGGGCCGGGGCCAGGGGATCGCGTGGTCCGGCGTTGGAGAGGTGAGCGATCGGCCAAGGGGATGTCGTGGGCCGCGGCGGTCCCGGGAGCCGGGGTGAGCGGCAGCGAGAGTGTTCCTGGGCGGAGGCCGTGGGCCTGCGACGAGGTCCGCGCGTAATGGCGGGTCGCAACGGCGGTGTGGCTGGAGGACTCAGCCGAAGGACCTATCGTTGGGTGAGCGGCCCACGACTGCTGTCGAAAGGGGGCAAAAGGCGGCTCCAGGCAGGCAAAGCGGGGTGGCGACGTCCAATGGATTTCTGAATCCAGGTAGCGTTCGCACTATGGCATCGCCAACTGGAACCACCGATGCGCCCTTCGGCCGGATGCTGACCGCGATGGTCACGCCGTTCACTTCTGACGGTGAGGTCGATTATGTGGCTGTGCGACGTCTTGCTGCCTATCTGGTAGACGAGCAGCGAAATGACGGCTTGATCGTCAACGGGACGACTGGTGAGTCGCCCACCACTTCGGACGAGGAGAAACAGCGCATCGTCAGTGCCGTCCTCGACGCGGTCGGTGACCGCGCGGCCGTGGTGGCGGGAGCGGGCTCCAACGACACCCGCCATAGTGTCGAGCTCGCGAAGCAGGCGGCACGTGACGGCGCACACGGCCTCCTGGTGGTGACGCCTTACTACAACAAGCCTCCGCAAGAGGGTTTGTATCGGCACTTCACCGCTGTCGCCGACGCGACCGACCTTCCCGTGATGCTCTATGACATCCCGGGGCGTAGCGGAGTGCCGATCAAAACTGAGACTCTGATCAGGCTGGCGCAACACGAACGGATTGTGGCCGTCAAGGACGCCAAGGGCGATCTGTTCGCTGCCAGTCAGGTGATGATCGCTACCGATCTTGTCTTCTATTCGGGAGACGACCTGCTCAACCTGGCCTGGCTCTCGCTCGGGGCGACCGGGTTCGTCAGCGTCGTCGGGCATGTGGTCGGCGCCGAGTTGGCGCGAATGATCCACCTGCACAAGAGCGGCGAGGTCGCTCAAGCGCTTGCCCTGCACAGTCAGGTGGCTCCCGTCGTGGACGGGATCATGCTGCGTGCGGGCGGCGCGATCATGGCAAAGGCGGCACTGAGCATGGTGGGCGTGCCGGTAGGGCCGGTACGGCTGCCGCTCGTGGACGCGACAGAGAAGCAAATCGCCGAGCTGCGTGCTTGCCTGGTAGCCGGCGGGGTGAAGTTGACAGACGCATAGGAACGGGGAGGAACCGGGAGTTTTGAGAACACGATCTGACCGTGGGGGCCGGGCATGAGCCATCCGCATCCTGAGCTTGGCCCCCCACCGGCGCTGCCTCACGGCGGCTTGCGCATCGTCGCGCTCGGCGGGCTGGGCGAGATCGGCAGAAACATGGCCGTCTTCGAATACGACGGCCGTCTGCTGATCGTCGACTGTGGGGTGTTGTTCCCCGAGCCTGACCAGCCGGGTGTCGACCTCATTCTGCCCGACTTCGAATACATCAGAGACCGGCTCGACGATGTCGAAGCCGTCGTACTGACGCACGCTCACGAAGACCACATCGGAGCTGTGCCCTATCTGCTGCGCGAGCGGCGCGATATTCCGCTCATCGGATCCAAGCTCACGCTTGCCCTGATCGAGGCCAAGCTCACCGAGCATCGGATCCAGCCGACCAAACGCGAGGTCGTCGAAGGCGAACGGCACGTCTTCGGACCCTTCGACTGCGAGTTTCTCGCGGTCAACCACTCGATCCCCGACGCGCTGGCCGTGGCTATCAGGACGCCCGCCGGCATCGTGCTGCACACCGGCGACTTCCGGATGGACCAGCTGCCGAGCGACGGCCGCCTCACCGATCTCGGAGGCTTCGCCAGGCTTGGCACCGAGGGCGTCGACCTGCTGATGTCCGACTCGACCAATGCCGAGGTGCCTGGGTTCGTCACCAGCGAGCGGGAGATCGCGCCGGTCATCGACGAGGTGATCCGCACCTCCGAGCAGCGGGTCATCGTGGCGAGCTTCGCCTCGCACGTCCACCGCATCCAGCAGGTCATGGACGCCGCCGCGCGGCACGGTCGTAAGGTCGCCCTGGTCGGACGATCGATGGTGCGTAACATGGGGGTGGCCCGCGACCTCGGCTATCTCAAGGTGCCGCCGGAGCTGATCGTCGACTCGCGCGACATCGAGGAGTGGCCGCCACAGGATGTGGTGCTGGTCTGCACCGGCTCCCAGGGCGAGCCGATGGCGGCGTTGTCGAGGATGGCCAACCGTGACCATCCGATCCGCATCGCCGAGGGCGACACCGTGCTCCTGGCTTCGTCGCTGGTGCCGGGTAACGAGACCGCGGTCAACAAGGTGATCAACGGTCTCACCCGGTGGGGCGCACGGGTCGTGCACAAGGGCAACGCCAAGGTGCACGTCTCCGGTCACGCGGCCGCCGGCGAGCTCCTCTACGTGCTCAACCTGACACGCCCGTCGAACTTCATGCCCGTGCACGGCGAGTGGCGGCACCTGCGAGCCCACGCCAAGCTGGCCGCCCTCACGGGCGTGCCGGACGATCACATCGTGATCGCCGAAGACGGCGTCGTGGTCGACCTGATCGACGGCCGCGCAAAGATCGCCGGTGCGGTGCACGCCGGATATGTCTACGTTGACGGTTCGTCGGTCGGTGAGATCACCGACACTTCGCTGAAGGACCGCAGGATCCTCGGAGACGAGGGATTCATCTCCGTGGTCGTCGTTGTCGACTCCAACACCGGCAAGCTCACCGCGGGTCCCGAGATTCACGCTCGAGGCTCGGGCATCGACCCTATGCAGTTCGACGAGTTCATTCCGCAGATCGAACGGGCCCTCGAGGAGAAGGCCGCGGAGGGGGTGGTCGACATGCAGGAGATTCGCCGGGTGGTCCGCCGCACGGTGGGTCGCTGGGTGAGCGACACCTACCGCCGCCGTCCGATGATCATCCCCGTGGTGCTCGAGGTCTGAGCTCACTGACGGCATGGCAGCCGGAACGCCTGATGGTACGGCAGGCGTTCCGGTCTTGCGCATCGCCGGACGATCACATGCCCGCTGCGGTCTCTTGACCTGCGGGTCGAGGGCTTTCATATGGGTCGGCGGCGACATGCCAGGATGCTTTGTGAGTATCGGCGCCCACATCTCAGGCGTTCCTCCTGCGCATCAGCCAGGCTGCGGCGAGCAGGGGGAGAGCTGCGTAGGCGACCAGCACGGCGGCGGCCACCGCGGGAGGCAAGAGCGAGCCGTAGACCGAGGTTGTGATCGTGTCGCCGGTGATCTC
The DNA here is from genome assembly GCF_052245635.1 of Nonomuraea sp. KM88. Classification (NCBI taxonomy): domain Bacteria; kingdom Bacillati; phylum Actinomycetota; class Actinomycetes; order Streptosporangiales; family Streptosporangiaceae; genus Nonomuraea; species Nonomuraea sp. KM88. The sequence goes on from NZ_JBQQCC010000001.1 coordinate 197,065, forward strand.
GCGGGGAAGCGCTCCGATCATCACGGATCCGAGGCGTTCGCTCCAAGGCTCGGGGATGTTGCCGATGATCATGGGGATGACGTAGACGAGACCGACGATGATGGCGATGGCACCGGCGCTCGAGCGCAGGAGCGCGCCGAGGCCGAGGCCGAGTAGTGCGAACACCGGCACCGAGACGCTGATGGCGATCAGGAGCGGAAGCCGGTCCGCGAACGCGCCGGAGTATGCACCCGAGAACCGGTCACCGAGGACCCATCGGGTGACGGCATAGGTGCCGAAGACCGCTGTCGCACCGGTGATCAGGCCCAGTGCCCCCACGACCGTGGACTTGGCGGCGAGCATCGGCCACCGGCGCGGGACGATGGTTAGGCTCGTTCTGATCATGCCGCTCGCGTATTCGGACGTGATGGCCAGCGTGCCCAGGATGCCTATGCAGAGCTGGGGCACGATCACGACCACTTCCTCGAGGTCCGCGATGCGAGCGCTCAAGCGTTGTTCGGGTGGGGCGTCGTCGTACATGCCGGCGGCCATCATGGCCAGCGCGTAGCCCAGCAGAACGGCGCTGACGCCGAGGGCGAGGATGAGGTGGGTCGAGCGAACAGAGCGGAGCTTGATCCACTCCGACGAGAGAACGCCCACGAACGAAGTCGTTCGGGTACGGGGACGCTGGTGACGGACACGAGGGGTGCTCGGTGCTCGAAGGGTTTCGGCTGGTGGCCTGCGCCGGCTGATCATCGGGCGGCTCCGAACTGCACGCTGGAGGCGGTCAGCGCCATGTAGGCGTCTTCGAGCGATGGGTAGGCCGCCGTCAGATCCGCGACCGTCGCCTCGGCGACCAGCTTGCCGCGGCCGATGATGACGATGCGCTCGGCGGTGAGGGCCATCTCGCTCATGAGATGGCTGGACAGGAGGATGGTCCTGCCCTCAGCGGCCAGCGAGCGCATGAGACCGCGGATCCACCGCACGCCATCGGGATCGAGTCCGTTGACAGGCTCGTCGAACATCAACACGTCGGGGTCGCCGAGCAGGGCGGCCGCGATGCCGAGCCGTTGTTTCATGCCGAGCGAGAAGCCGCCTACCCGTTTGCGGCTGACGTCCGCCAGGCCAACCTGCTCCAGCACCTCGGTCACCCGGGCTGGGCCGATGTCGTTGGTGCGAGCGAGGCAGAGCAGGTGGTTGTAGGCGCTGCGTCCGCCGTGGACAGCGCTCGCATCCAAGAGCGCGCCCACTTCGTGCATCGGCCTGCTGAACGATGGGTAAGGCCGGCCGTTGATGAGCGCGTGCCCGGAAGTGGCCGCGTCGATGCCGAGGATCAGGCGCAGGGTGGTGGACTTGCCGGCGCCGTTAGGGCCCAGAAATCCGGTCACGTGGCCGGGGCCGACCTTGAAGGACAGGTCGTCTACCGCGCATGTGTCGCCGTACCGTTTCGTGAGGCGGTGGAGTTCGATCACGCCGTAAAGGATGCGGTGCGGAGGGTCGGCGGCGCGTCGGACCACGGTTCGAATCTGAAGGTCAAACCCTGGGCTGACGTGCGCCAGCCGCTTCAGCCGCTACGGTTCAACGCGTGGACGACAGGCACCCCTTCTTCGCCCGGCGCTTGAGCCGCATCCAGCTGATCATGCTCGATCTGGCGGTGGGGCTGTGCTTCGGGTTCGTGGCCTTCACGATGGCGGTCAACGCCACGGCGCTGCCACCATGGCTGAGGTTCGCTCTGCCCTTCGGCCTCGGGCTGCTGCTGTCGGTGCGCAGACTGTGGCCGCTGCCTGTGTTCTGCCTGACGTCGGTGCTGGCCGTCTTCGCCGTCATGACCGATGCCATCGGGTTCGCCTACCTCGCACCTGCGTACGCCCTCTATATTGTCGCGCTGTCCGACAGGGCCGGCCCTCTGGTCCCTTCGTCCGCCATCGGCGGCTTAAGTCTGGTCACGTTGCTCGGGTTGACCCTGGCAGGTGCGCCACAGGAGAGTGCTCCCGACTGGCTGGTCCATTTCGACAAGCCGCTCATGGGGATCGCCGCCCTGGGCGGCTCATGGACGATCGGCCGTGCCGTGCACGAGCGCAGGCATTATGCGGCGCGCGAGGCCGAGCGGCTGGCGTCGCAAGCGGTGACCGATGAACGGCTGCGCATCGCTCGCGAGCTGCATGACGTGGTCACGCACAGCGTGGGGCTGATCGCGGTGAAGGCGGGCGTGGCCAATCATGTGATGTCGACCAGGCCGGAGGAAGCGCACGACGCTCTGCGGGTGATCGAGACAGCCAGCCGCAGCGCCCTGGTCGAGATGCGGCACCTGCTCGGCATGCTGAGGTCCACCGACGTGCCTGACCTCGTGCCCGCCCCGGGCATCGAAGGGCTCGAGGAGCTCGCGGCGCAGGCGCGGCTGGCCGGGGTTGACGTGGAGTTGCAGGTTCGCGCCGGTGGTGACGGTCGTGCTGGGCCGGTGTCTGGTGGTGATGCTCATGACTCACAGGGCCGGCTGCCTGAGGGGGTGGGGTTGTCGGTCTACCGGATCGTGCAGGAGGCGCTGACCAACGTTGCCAAGCACGCGGCGCCTGCCCGGTGCCGGGTCTCCGTCGTGGCCGACGGCAAGGACGTACGGATCGAAGTGATGGATGACGGACCGGGCAGACGCACGTTGCCTTCCGCCGGCACCGGGCACGGCCTGATCGGGATGCGGGAGCGGGTCATGATGTACGGCGGCACGTTCGAGGCGGGGAGCAGGCCTGGAAGCGGGTTTCGGGTGTTCGCTCGGCTGCCCTATCAGGAGGCGTCGTGATCCGGGTGGTCGTGGCCGACGATCAGGCGTTGCTCAGGGGAAGTTTCAGGGTGCTGGTCGACTCCGAGCCGGACCTTGGTGTGGTCGGGGAGGCGGCGACGGGCGCCGAAGCGGTCACCGTGGCCTTGGAGCAGCGGCCCGATGTCGTGTTGATGGACGTCCGGATGCCGGAGATGGACGGCATTGAGGCCACCCGCAGGATCAAGGATGTTTCCCGGGTGCTTGTGGTGACGATGTTCGATCTTGACGCATACGTTTACGACGCGCTTAGGGCTGGAGCGAGTGGATTCCTTCTCAAGGACACGCCCCCTGCGGATCTGCTCGCCGCCATCAGAGTGGTCGCGAGCGGGGAGGCACTTCTGGCGCCGACGGTGACGCGAAGGTTGATCGAAGAGTTCACACGCACCCCGGCGACGCCACGGGTGAGAGGGCTGGACGGGGTTACCGAGCGGGAAAGGGATGTGCTGACGCTGATTGCCCGTGGGCTGTCCAACGGTGAGATCGCGGAGCATCTTCAGGTGAGTCTGGCCACGGTGAAGACCCACATCACGCGGCTGCTGGCCAAGTTGGAGGCGCGTGACCGGGCGCAGCTCGTCATCGCCGCATACGAGAGTGGGCTGGTTTCCGCGGCGGGCTGATTCACGTCGTCCATTTCGTACGCCCAGCGATGCAGGTGATGGAGCCGTGACGTAGGTGCTGGTGGTGGTGTTGCGGCAGCGCCAGCTCAACGATCCGGCCCATCAGACGACCATGACGCCACGTCCGTCCGCGCAGGCCATCAGCCCGGTTGCTTGATGCTTTCGATGATCCGGGCGAAGCCTTCCTCCCCGTGGCCGGCGTCGATCTGCCGTTGGATGAGCCGCTGGACCATGGCGACGACATCGGTGCTGATGCCCTGGTCGGAGCTGGCGGCCAGGAGGTCATCGAGGTTGGAGAAGTGGAGGCTCTGTTGCCCTTCGACGGCGTAGTCCCCGCCGTCGATGACGGCGGCGAATTCCTGGAAGCCGCCGGTCATGGCGGTCAGCCAAGGTGTGGCCAGAGCAGCGAACTCGCCCGCCGTCACGCCGGCCGGCGCGACCATGGCGGCGCCGTGCATGAATCCGGCGAACATGACGTACATCCCCGCGAGTAGAGCAAGGTCGTACAGGGATGCCAGCCCAGCATCCGCACCGAGGTAGGTGCTGCTTCCCCACAGGTCGAGCAGCGGCTTGTGCTGATGGAAGGCATCGGCCGATCCGCTGTAGAGGATGGATGACCCAGGCTGGCCGATCATGTGCGGTACGGCCATGATGCCGCCGTCCAGATACGCGATCCCGGCATGGGCTGCCCAGGCGGCCAGCTCCTGCGACTGAGCCGGTGACGTCGTGGTTACGTTGATCAACGTTCGTCCGGCCAAGTCATGGGAGAGCGGATCGAGCACCTCATGAACCGACGCGTGGTCGAGCAGGCATACGATCATCAACCGGCTGGCCAGGACGGCGTCGCCGGCCGTCGAGGCAGCCTCCGCGCCCTGTGCGACGAGGTCGTCCGCCTTCTTCGGTGAACGGTTCCAGACGGTTGTCGCGTATCCAGCCTTCACCAGGGCGCCCGCGAGGACGCTGCCCATCGCTCCCAGGCCGAGAACACTTACCTGGATGCTGCTGTTCGTTGTCATTACTGGGTCCCCTCGTGTGTTCGTCGTTCGGCTGAATCCTCTCGGCTGCGGGTAGGTTTGACCAGTACGGACTATTTAGTCAGGTACTCACTCGTGGGTAAGTACGTATGGGAGGGACGGGTGGCAAGGTCAGCACGACGTGGTCCCTACTTCTGCGGCATCGACGCGGCTATGGACGTCGTCGCCGGCAAGTGGAAGTCGTTGATCCTCTGGGAGTTGCACCACTACGGAACTCGCAGGTTCGCTGAGCTTCGGCGTGGCCTGCCGGGCGTCAGCGAGAAAATGTTGATCCAACATCTGCGGCAGATGGAAGAAGACGGGCTCGTGCATCGTGAGGTTTACCGAGAGGTGCCACCGAAGGTCGAGTACTCCCTGACGGAGCACGGCGTTTCGCTCAATGCGGCTCTGAGCCAGTTGGGAGAATGGGGCACCGAACGCATGCGGCGGATCGGTGCCGAAAAGGTCTTTGTCCCCGATGCCGGGACAAAGCGGTGATAGAAAGCGTAGAAAGTTGATGAGTCGGGCAGCAGCAGCGCCACGTGACCTGCCCCATCCTGACGTGCCCGGGCATGACGATGTGCTGGCGGCGGATCATGGCAGTCGCACCCGCTCACCCCAGCCGCCGGACCTCAAAGTCCGCGGTATCATTGGACCACGAGACGAATCTCTGACCGAAACTGACTTTTCGCCAGGTCTTGCTACCGTTCGGTGAAAGCTGATCTCAGGTCGGCCGGGAAGTGGTCGAGAGGCGGCGCGCCCTATATACTGGGCGTGCCCGCTCGCGAAGTGAGCAGCAGGGAATTTCAGAGATTTACGGTCAAGCGACGATATGCGCCGACGTCGGTTTCTCCCATTTCGCTGAGATCAGCTTATGGTCAGCCACTGCATGTGTGCGCCACCGAACGGGCCCTTTCTCTCGCGTACCGCATCGAGGAGCCAGCGCGCGGTTGCCTCCGCTTGCGAGATCAACTCGGGTGGATAGTTCAGGAGCATCTGGTGCTCGGCGAACTCATCCTCGTCATCGAGGATGAGCCGGCCGTCACGCAGACGGATCACGTCCAGGTCAAGATCCAGCATGGTCACCTCACCGTCCCTCCACTCGGGGATGGTGGTGACATCGACATAGATTTCGCTTCTGTGGGGAGGGCTGTTGAACGACGCCGTCCACCAGTCGTTTCGGGGAAACAGCATGATCGCGGTGGACTCCCACGTGACGGGTGGCCCTACGCCCTTGCGGGCGACCGTGCCGCCGGGCACCTCCACCCAGACCCCGTGCTCGTCCTCCCCGAGCACGCGGCCCGGGTGGTTCCAGTGCAATGCTCCGCCGTACTTCCGAAACACGACTCGAACATCAGTCATAGAGGGAAACCTATCTGCCGCCGGGCGGCGGCGCTCGGACCCTCCCCTGGTCCGGCTCGTACGCTGGTGGCGACCCGGCAGGGCGTTGTGGCGCAGGCGCGAACCTCCGCCGGAACGCTGTGGAGTCAGGGGGCAGGCGGCGTGGTCGGGGAGGGCGAGCATGGCCGGGCGGCGCGTGAAATGCCTTGATGTCCAGTGAGTCGCAAAGGCTGTGCAGCGGGGCCGGGGGACGTCTGCGCGTTGCGGAGGGCCGTGGGTGGAGGGTGGCGGAAGCCGTGTGGGCGTCGCGGAAGCCCGCGTCCAGCAGGTCAGGGAGACCGGGTGATGTCCCTGACGAGTGGTGGATCGACGATCACGTGGTGCGTCACCTACCTGCCGGACATAGCTGGGCAGGTGAGAACGTTGCATGGCGTCGCCTACCTGCCGGACATGGCCGGGCAGGTGAGAAACCACCTCGCTCTGCGGGACGCCACCCGCGAGCGAGCGCACTAGCGATGGAGACGCAGGGCTTCTCTCATGGCTTTCAGGCGTTGCGGAGAGGCCAGACCGGCGTGGTAGAGGTGAAACTCGGACGCTCCTGCCTTGGCGTACGCGCTGAGCTGGTCGGCCAGTGCCTCCGCGTCGCCTGGGCGGGGTGGGAGGGCGAGGACGTAGGCGCCCACCCGCTGACCGGGGCCACACAGCTCCGTGAGGCGGGTGAGCCGGGCGGCGTCCGTGGCAGGGTCGCCCCAGCAGTTGGCCACCAGCACGTCCGCTCCCGGCTCGCCTGAGGGAAGGGGGGCGAAGGCGCCGGCGGCCCAGGGGTCCGGGTTGGCGTGCAGGGTGATGGTGACAGCGGGGGAGGCGCTCCTCGCGACGGTGATGAGCCGTTCGCGCAGGGAGGCGGACAGCTCGGTCCGGACGGCGCGCACCTCGTCGGCCAGCCGGTCCAGAGCCTCGTCGATGGTCCTGTGCGAGGTCTCGGCAGGAAGGGTGCGGTCGATGGCGGCGCGGACCCGGTCCCGGGCGTTCGGGGGATAGCGGTCGGCGCAGGCGGTGCAGAAGCAGAGTGACAGCAGGTCGATGTCCGCGGGGGTCCAGTCGGCGCCGGATGTCTTCTCGTGGACGCTCTGGTGGCCGAAGCCCATCGGGCCGCAGGCTTCCAGGATCAGCCCGTCGGGCTCGCCCACGGTGAGGATCTCCTGGACCAGGCGCTCGCAGTATTCGATGACGTCCTCGTGTGCGGGGCACAGGGCGTACGGGAAGGGGTCGCCGAAGGCGTTACGGACGGTCAGGTCCGGATGGGCAGTTCCCAGGTGGGAGTTGTGAGTCAGCACGGTCCAGGCGTGCACCTGCAGGCCGGCTGCCTTCAGGGCGTCCCGCGCCCGGAGGTAGGCGTCCTCGGGAGTCCAGGTGGGAGAGGCGGGAACGAGACGGGACCACGATGACGGGCGTACCGGGAGATAGAAGGCGGAGTGGGGCACGTCCAGGACGCGGTGTGCGGGGTGGTACGGCGTCGCGGCCCTGGTGGAGTGGTAGCTGGCCGCCAGCGCGACTGCCTCCACGCCCAGGCCGGCGAGGCGTTCGGGGGCGGAGGGGTCGCCGACGACGTCCCACGGGTAGACGTAGGCCACGTTCACCATCGGGGCCTCCTCGCGTTGAAGGCGGGCTCGAAGCGCCGCATGTATGTCGTGTCGTCGCGGGCGCGGATCCCGCATTTCTCGTACTGCTCGCTCATGAGGGCCAGGGCGTCGCGGTCCAGCTCGACGCCCAGGCCCGGGCCCGCGGGCACGGGGACGGCTCCGGCGGTGAAGCGCAGGGCGCCTGGTGCGACCACGTCCTGGCCGTTCTGCCAGGGGGTGTGGGTGTCGCAGGCGAAGGTGAGGTTCGGGGTGGCGGCGGCCAGATGGGTCATGGCGGCCAGGCTGATCCCGAGGTGGGAGTTGGAGTGCATGGACAGTTCCAGTCCGAACGTGTCGCAGAGGGAGGCGATGTGCGAGGAACGGACCAGGCCGCCCCAGTAGTGGTGGTCGAGCAGGAGCACGCCGATCGCGTGGGAGGCGATGGCGGGCGGGAGGTGTTCGGGGGTCACCACGCACATGTTCGTGGCGAGCGGCATGGGGACGGCGGCGGCCACCTCGGCCATGCCGGGAATGCCGGGAGTGGGGTCTTCGAGGTACTGGAGGGTGCCTTCGAGTTCCCGCCCCACGCGGATCGAGGTCTCCACCGTCCAGGCGGCGTTGGGGTCCAGGCGCAACGGCACCCCGGGGAACGCCTCATGCAGGGCGCGGATGGCGGCGATCTCCTGGTCCGGGGGGTAGACACCCCCTTTGAGCTTGATGGACGCGAAGCCGTACTCCTTGATGAGCAGCCTGGCCTGCTCGACGACACCCGCTTCGTCCAGGGCCGCCCCGAAGCGGTCCGGCTCCTCGTCCGGGTGGCCCGCCCACTTGTAGAAGAGGTACGCGCTGTAGGGGACGGCGTCTCTGACCCTGCCGCCGAGCAGATCCACAACCGGCACGCCGGCGGCCTTGCCGCGGATGTCCAGGCAGGCCACTTCGAAGGGAGAGAAGACCCGGTCGATGCTCTTCTCCTTCGTGGCGACACCGGTCAGGCCGTGCATGTCGCTGACGACGTCGCCGGTGATCGCGCTGATCCGGGCGTACATCGTGTTGGTGTCGTGCACGTCGAGGCCGACCAGGGCCTGCGCGCACTCGCGCACCTTGCCGAGGTGGCCGGAGTCCCCATAGGTCTCTCCCAACCCGGTCAGACCTTCGTCGGTGACGACCTCGACAATGGTACGGAGGGCCCACGGCTCGTGGACTCCAGCGGCGTTCAGAAGGGGCGGATCCCGGAAGGCGACAGGCGTTATGCGGATCTGCCTAATGATCATTACGACCGCCGTCCATATATGTGAACAATAGCCAGATTTGTGGACAAGTCGCCGCAACTGTAAGAATCAGGCTGAAGAAGTGTCAAGACTCCGAAGGGCCATTCGATGATCTACGGACACGATCCCAGGACAGGCGAGACCGTGGGTACCGCACTGCCCGAGACCGACAGCGCCGGGGTCGACGTGGCCGTCTCCGCCGCGGCCGCCGCTGGCGCCGCCTGGCGGGCCGCCTCCGCGGAGGAGCGGGCGCGCGCGCTCGAGGCCGTCTCCGACGCGCTCACCGCGCACGTGGACGAGCTGTGGCAACTCGCCGACCAGGAGACCGCACTCGGAGAGGTACGGCTGCGCGGTGAGGTGGCACGTGCGGCCGGGCAGTTCCGGCTGTTCGCCCAGGTGATCAGAGACGGCGGCTACCTGGAGGCCGTCATCGACCACGCCGATGGCTCCCTGACGCCGCCGAGGCCCGACGTACGCCGGATGAAGCACGCGCTGCAGGGCGTCGTCGCCGTCTTCTCGGCCAGCAACTTCCCGTTCGCGTTCTCGGTGGCCGGGGGCGACACCGCGTCCGCCCTGGCCGCCGGATGTCCGGTGGTCGTCAAGGCGCACCCCGGGCACCCGAACACCTCCGAGAGGGTCGCGAAGATCGTCCGCGAGGCGCTGCCGAACCCCGACCTGCTGGGGCTGGTGCAGGGCATGCAGGCGGGCGTCGACCTGGTCAAGCACCCCGAGGTGGTCGCGGCCGGATTCACCGGGTCGGTGGCCGGGGGCAAGGCGATCCAGAAACTGATCGACGAGCGGGAGGTGCCGATCCCGTTCTACGGCGAGCTGGGAAGCGTCAATCCCGTGGTCGTGCTGCCGTCGGCGCCCGCCAAGGAGGTGGCCACGGGATTCGCCGGGTCGCTGACGCTGGGCGTCGGACAGTTCTGTACGAATCCCGGGCTCATGTTCGTGCCGGACGACGACGAGCTGCGGCAGGCCCTCGTGGAGGCCGTTGAGGGGACCAGCGGCGGGACCATGCTGGCCGAGCGCATCAGGGACGGCTATCTCGGCGGGGCCGAGCGGCTGGGCGAGCTGCGGCTGCTGGCCGAGGGCAAGCCCGGTGAGGGGCATTGGGCGGTCACGCCCAAGGTGTTCACCACCGATCTCGACACGTTCGCGCAGAAGCTCCCGCACATCGCCGAGGAGTGCTTCGGGCCGGCGGCGATCGTGGTGACCTACCGGGACGTCTCCGATCTGCCGCCGGTGATCGAGCGGCTCGAAGGGTCGCTGACCGCGACCGTTCACAGCACCGATCCCGCCGAGGCGGGTGACGTCGCCGAGGTGCTCGGCAAGAAGGCGGGCCGGCTCATCTGGAACGGGTGGCCGACCGGGGTGGCCGTGTGCTGGGCGATGCATCACGGTGGTCCGTGGCCCGCGTCGACGTCGGCGTTCACGTCCGTCGGCGCCACGGCCATCGATCGGTGGCTGGCGCCCACGGCGTACCAGGACTGGCCGGAGGCGCTGCTGCCGGACGAGCTCAAGGACGCCAACCCGCTGTCCATTTCACGCCGGGTGGACGGTCGGTTGCAGGGGTGAGTCCTCGGAGGTGACCCAGGACGTGGGGCGGCCGCTGGTCGTCGCGGGACCGCCTCACGCCGGGGAGCCCCTGCCCTCGGCCGGCTTTCGGGCTCGGCAAGCCCTCGAAGGGCAACGCGATGACGTCGGTGCGAGGGCCGTTGACCTCGCCGCGCCCTACCTGCTCGGCCGGCACTTCGGCCTCGTGGACGGCGGGCGGCGGCTGGAGGTGGGGTGCGCGAGGGACCGGGTGCCCGAGGGATCGGGTGCGGGCTCGGGTTGAGTGTGCGAGGGATCGGGTGCGGGCTCTGATCGGGTGCGGGTATGCGCGGGCGTGGCGGTTCTGGTGGCGCGGGTATGCGCGGGCGTGGCGATTCGGATCGCGGATTCCGATGGGGCGGGCGTGCGCGGGCCTGTGGCGGTTCGGGTCGGGCTGGCGCGTGCTGGTTGGGGCGTTTCGGGTCGGGCGGGCGTGTGCTGGTTGTGGCGGGCATGCGGGGGGCGTGAGAGGTCGAGCGGGCAAGTGTCGAGCGCGAAGGCGCCCCCAGAGGCAGGGGGGCGCGGGTGGTCAGGCGCCGGCGATGTGCAGGCCGGTCGTGATGAGGCGCTCCAGCGTCGCCACATGCTCGGGTGAGGGATCCACCAGCGGCGGCCGTACGCCTCCGGCCTCCAGGCCCCGGATCCGCACACCCGCCTTGACCAGCGAGACCGCATAGCCGGGCACGAGGTCGCGCAGCTCGACCAGCGGCAGGTAGAAGTGGGTGAGCAGCCGCTGCACCAGCACCTCGTCCCCGCCCGTCACCGCCTTGTAGAAGGCCAGCGAGATCTCGGGCGCGAAGGCGAACACGGCGCTCGAGTACAGGTTCACCCCGAGCCCTCGATAGGCGGGCACGGTCAGCTCGGCGGTCGGCAGCCCGTTGAAGAACGTGAAGGGCTTGTCGGTCGATTGCCGCACGGTCAGGATGATCCGCTGGAGCAGGTCGAAGTCGCCTAGCCCGTCCTTGAAACCGATGACGTGGGGCACCTGGGCCAGTTCGGCGACGGCCTCGGGGGTGAAGCGGGCGGTGCCGCGCTGGTAGATGATCACGGGGAGGTCGCCGGCCTCGGCGACCTCGCGGGCGTACCGGACAAGGCCGCCTGCGGGACCGGTGACCAGGTAGGGAGGCATGAGCAGCAGCCCGTCGGCGCCCTGGGCGGCCGCAGCCCGGGCGATGGCCTTGGCGGCGGGCAGGGGGCCGCCGGCGCCGCCGAAGACGGGCACGCGCCCCTTGGCGGCCCTGACGGAAACGGCCATGACCCTGGTGTACTCGTCGAGGTCGAGGGCGCTGAACTCGCCGGTGCCGCACGCGGTGAACACTCCTCCCGCCCCGGCCGCGACCCCGGCGGCGACGTGCCGGGCCAGCGCGGGCTCGGCGAGGTCGCCGTCGGCGCCGAAGGGAGTCACCGGGAAGAAGAGAACACCATCTAGCCGCATCAACGGTCCTTTCTAGCGGATGCCCTCCCTGCGAAGAGTGGCAGCCAGCTTGCGGGTGTGTTTGATCACCGCGTCGATGATCTGGTCGACGTCGGCGGGTCCGAGTTCGGCGGGCATGGAGCAGCTGATCGCGTCGGTGGCCGGGATGCGGTAGTCGACCGCGACGGCCACGCAGGCCACGCCGGGCGTGCCCTGCTCGCGTTCGTACGACCAGCCCCGCGTGCGAACCTGGTCGAGTTCGCCGGTCAGTTTGGTCATGTCGGTGATCGTCTGGTGGGTCAGCCCCACCAGCGGCTCCGGCAGGAGTGTCATGACCTCGTCGTCGGTGAGCTGGGCGATCAGCACCTGTCCGAGCGCCGTGACGTGCGCGGGCAGCCGCCGCCCCACCCGGGGGATCACGTGATCGGCGTCGCGTGACTCCCTGGTCGCCAGGTAGAGCACGTGCGCGCCGTCCCGCCGGGCGAAGTGCACGGTCTGCCCGATCTCGTCCCGGAGGTCCTCCAGCGTCTCCTGCGCGTAGGGCAGCGCGGGGTCCTTGTCGAGGTACGCGGTGCCGGTCAAGAGCGCGTGCGGCCCGATCCCGAAGGCCGACCTGGCGGAGTCGGTCTCCACCCAGTTGAGCTCGACCAGCGTCCGCATGAGGGCGTGGAGGCTGCTGCGGGGGAATCCGGTGCGCTGCTGGAGCTCCGACAATGTCATGCTGTGGTGCGAGTCGGCCAGGGCTTCGAGGATGCGTACCGTCCGCTCGGCGGACTTGACCAGCTGGGGCTCCATACTCATCCCATCTCGTATCCTTCGGCGGCTTTAAACATCCAGGATATGGGATACCGTCCATGTATGTGGACGCCTAACCCTTGACCGCGCCGCTGGTCAGGCCACGCATGAACTGCCGCTGGAAAGCCAGGAACGCGATGATCGACGGGAGCAGCGCCAGCAGGGAGGCGGCGAGCAGCACACCGATCCCCACCTCCTCGTCGGAGCGGAGCGAGCGCAGCGCGATGGGCAGTGTCCACATGTCGGACGCCGGTGCGACGATCAGCGGCAGCAGATACTGGTCCCAGATCATGGTGAAGCCGAAGACGCCGATCACGCCCAGGGCGGGGCGGCACAGCGGCACGATGATCGTGGCGAAGATGCGCAACTCGCCCGCGCCGTCGATGCGCGCGGCCTCCTCCAGCTCGACCGGCACCTCCTTCATGAACTCCGTCATCACGAGAATGGAGAAGCCCCAGGCGCCGACGGGCAGGATCATGCCCGCGTAGGTGCCGATGAGGTTGAGGTTCAGCAGTGGCATGTCGGCCAGGACGAGCGAGAGGGGGATCGCGATGATCTCCTCGGGGAGCATCATCGTGGCGAGCATGAGCAGCATCACGAACGTCATGCCGCGAAACTTCTTGCGCGCCAGGGCGTAGGCGGCGAAGACGCTGACCAGCATCTGCAACAACAGCCCGAAGCCCACGACCACGAACGAGTTGAGCAGGTAGAGATAGACGTTCTTCTCCCCGGCCTGGACGAAGTTCTCCAGGGTGAACTCGTCGGGCCACAGGGAGAAGGACGTCGGGTCGAGGGTCTTGCTGAAGGAGCTCATCAGCAGCGCGACCAGTGGCCCGGTGAAAACCACCACCATAAGGCCATAAATCAGAGTCTTTCCGGCGATGGCCAGGGGGCCCTTGCGCGACTCCAGGCCCAGAGCGCTGTCGAACCTCATGTCGTCTGCCTCCTGCGCAACATCTGCACGACCACCGTGAGCGCCAGCGTGGCGACGAACAACACGATCCCGCCCGCCGAGGCGACGCCCAGCTCGTTCTTCTGGAAGCCGAGCTTGTAGATCAGGGTCATGAGCACCTCGGAGGAGCCGTTCGGGCCGCCGTTGGTGAGCACGTACACCTCGACGAACACCCGCAGCCCGCGGATGGCCGCCAGCGTGAAGAGGATCCAGAACACCGGACGCAGCGCCGGCAGCGTGATGTGCCGCAGCCGGTGCCAGGTGGAGGCCCCGTCGACGGCCGCCGCCTCGTAGAGCGTGCGGTCCACGCCGACCAGCCCGGCCAGGAAGATCATCATGTCGTACGGCGTGCCCCGCCAGATGCTCATGATCATGATCGACCAGAGCGAGGAGTCCTCGCTGGCCAGCCAGGGCTGCGGATCGACCCCCGCCCAGCCGATGATGATGTTGAGCATGCCGCTGTCGGCCGGGTGGAACATGATCCGCCAGACCTCGGCCACGGCCGCCATCGTGGTGACGACCGGCAGGAACGCGGCCGTCCTGACGAACCAGAGGTATCGCGCCGGCCCTTCGATGAGCAGCGCGAGACCGAGCCCCAGCACGATCGAGCCGACCGTGGTGCCGAGCGCCAGCACGATGCTGTGCCAGATGGCCGAGGCGAACTCGTCGTCGGAGATGATCGTCTGGTAGTTCTGCAGGCCGACCCATTCGTCACCGAGGAACGTCTGGACCTTGAACAGGCTCTTCCACAGGCCCACGAACATCGGGATGAACTTGAAGTACAGGAAGAGCACCAGAGCGGGCGCCAGGAACAACCACGCGATCACCGGCCCTCGCCACCGCACCGCCCTGGTGCGGCGGTGCGGTGGCGCCGCCGAGCTCCGCGCCGGCGTGAGTGTGGAGGTCATGACGCTTTCTGGCTCTGCAGTTCCTGGGTGAGCTTGGTGTTCAGCTCCTCCATCTTGGCTTTGACGTCGGCGCCGCAGTCGGCCCAGACGGCGTTGATGGAGTCGGCGGAGTCCTGGCGGATCGGGGCCCAGTTGGTCACCGGCGGGGCGTAGACGGCGTGCTCGTACGACTCCTGGAACACCTTCCACCGCGGGTCCTGCCGCTCGGCGGCCATGTCGACCTGGGTGTTGACGGGCAGCCGGACGATGGCGCCGTTGGCGTCCTTGTTCATGCCGATCCGCTGGCCTTCGGCGGAGATGGCGAACTCGGCGAACTTCTTCTGCGCCTCCTGGTGCTCGGAACCGGCCATGAGGTAGACGTTCTCGCCCTCGCCGAGCGTGCCGGGGCCGCCGGACGGGCCCTTGGGCACCGGGACGACCTCGATCTTGTCGGTGCCGATGCTCTCGACGAACCTGGCCAGCACGTAAGGGCCGGTCAGGTAGATGCCGCCCTGTCCCTTCTCGAAGACCTCGTGCGTGACGGTCGTGTCGTTGCTGACCGCGCCGGGGTTGACGGTCTTGGTCGTGCAGAACTGGTCCTGCAGGTACTGGACGGCTTCGACGGTCTTGGGGTCGTTCATCGTGGCGGTGAACGTGCCGGGGCCGTTGGCCTTGACGAAGTCGCCGCCGTTGGCGTAGATCAGCGAGGAGGCGTACCACGAGGCGTAGCCGCGCTTGGTGCCGGCGGGGATGACGAAGCCGCTGGTGTCCTTCTTGCCGTTGCCGTCGGGGTCCTTCTCGGTGAAGGCGGTGGCGAGCTTGGCCAGGTCCTCCCACGTCTCGGGCGGCTCCATGCCGACCTTCTCGCGCCAGTCCTTGCGGATGAACAGTGCGAACGCCTGGCCGGAGAACGGGGCCGCGTAGGTCTTGCCGTCGCTGGCCGTGGCGGCCTTCCACGCCAGCTCCGACACTTGGTCGCCGCCGGCGAGTGAGGCTTTGTCGACCTCCTGGAGCCAGCCCTGCGACTGCATGGTGCCGATCTGGGCGGTGTCGTTGATGACGATGTCGGGAAGCTGCTTCTGCGCCGCCTGCTGGTTCAGCTTGGTCTCGAAGTCGTCGAATATCGCGACGACTTTCGTGGGCGTGCCGCTGGCCTTGGTAAATGCGTCGGCGAGCTTCTGTGCGGTCTTGGCAGAGTCGGAATCAGCCGCTTGCCTGATCCAGATTTCCAAGGTGTTGTCTTCTGAGCTTGATCCCCCGGAGCCGCAGCCTGTCAGCGTTACGGCCAGGGACGCGATGATCGCGGTCCCGAGCAGACGTCGTGACATCAGACCGCCTCCCGTTCACATACGTGGACATGAGTCGTACACATGGATATGTGCCTGTGACCGTAATCACTCATCCCGTTCACGGTCAATATTCAAGGATGTGAATTTCTGCCAGAATCGTGTACACCAAGGGACATGCGCATTCTGATGACAGGAGCCGCGGGAAAAGTCGGCACGCTGCTCCGCCCGCGACTCGCCCGCGAGGGACGCACGCTGCGGCTCTCCGACCTGCATCCCGTCGAGCCGGGGCCGGGAGAGGAGTGGGTGGCGGCCGATCTCGCCGACCCGGCCGCCGTGGCCGAGGCCATGAAGGGTGTGGACGCGGTGCTCCACATGGGAGGCCAGAGCAGGGAGCGGCCCTGGGCCGACATCGTGCGGGCCAACATCGAGGGCATGCACGTGCTGATGGAGGCGGCGCGCAACGAGGGCGTCGAGCACCTCGTGCTCATGGGCAGCCACCACGCGGCGGGATACCACACCAGGCCTGCCGGCGGCGCCGACCTGCCCGACTACGCCTTCCCCCGGCCCGACACCTATTACGGCGTGAGCAAGGTCGTCATGGAGGCGCTGGGAAGCCTCTACCACGACCGGTTCGGCATGAACGTGACCGTGATCAGGCTCGGCACCTGCAACGAGGCATCGGCCGACACGCGCGGGCTGGCAACCTGGATCTCGCCCGACGACCTGACCCGCCTGGTCGAGGCCGGGCTCACCGCGCCCGGCTACCACGTGGTCTGGGGCGTCTCCGACAACACCCGCCGCTGGTGGTCGCTGGAGGAGGCCAAGGCCATCGGGTACGTCTCCCACGACGACTCCGAGGCCCAGGCCGCCGCGCTCGTCGCCGAGCAGGGCGAGCCCGACCTGTCGCAGCCGCTGCATGACCGGGCCGGCGGCGTGTTCACGCTCAACGAACTCGGCGGCATCTGGTGAATCCCGCTCAGCCTCAGCAACCGGTTGCAAGAACCTTGACGGCTACTGGCGCGAAGGTCAAGGTTTAGTCTGGCAACCGTTTGCAAGGGAGGACGGCGATGGCGGCGACGATCAAGGACGTGGCCCGCGCCTGCGGCGTCCACGTGTCCACCGTGTCGCGCACGTTCTCCGCGCCCCACCTGGTCAACCCCGCCACCCGGAGCCGCGTGCTGGCCGTCGCCGACGACCTCGGCTACCGGCCCAACCGCGCGGCCAGGGCGCTGACGACCGGCCGCACGTTCAACATGGGCCTCATTGTCGCCGACATCGCCAACCCGTTCTTCCCCCCGCTCATCAAGGCCGCCCAGGCGCAGGCCAGGGGGCGTGACTACCACGTGTTCGTGGCCGACACCGACGAGGACCCGCGGGTCGAGGAGGAACTGATCAGGACGTTCACCAAGCAGGTGGACGGTGTCCTGCTGTGCAGCCCCCGGCTGTCGAACCGGATGATCGAGCGCCTGGCCGAGGACGTGCCGTTCGTGGTGGTGAACCGGCGCATCAAGGGCATGACCGCCGTGCTCATGAACGTCGCCCAGGGCGCCAAGCACGCGCTGGAGCACCTCACCGGGCTCGGCCACCGCAGGATCGCCCTCGTGTCCGGCCCGATCGGCTCGTGGACCAGCAACGAGATGCAGGGCGTGGCCGCCGAGGCGCCAGGTCTGGACCTGATCTTCTTCGGCCCCAACCAGCCGACGGAGGCCGGCGGCCTGGCCGTGGCCGCCGACGTGGCCGCCTGCGGGGCGACCGCGGTGCTGGCCTACAACGATCTCGTCGCGCTTGGCCTCATAGAGGGACTGTCGGCGATGGAGATAGGGGTACCAGACCAGGTAAGTGTGATCGGGTTCGACGACATCCTTCCCGGCCGGCTCAACAGGCCCAAGCTGACCACGGTGGCCATGCCGGCGGCGGCGGCCGGGAGGATGGCAGTCGATCTGCTGCTCCAATCGGGGGGCGAGGGCGCGACCGTGACCCTCGACACCGCCCTCATCGTCCGCGAGTCCACGGGAAGGGCCCAGTGAAAATGGTTTTCGGAACGCTGCCGTCAGGCGAGCAGGTCGAGCGCGTGGAGCTGTCATCGGGGCGGTTGCGCGCCGAGGTGCTCACCTACGGCGCCATCCTGCGTTCCCTGGAGGTGTCCGGGGTGAACGTCGTGCTCGGGCTGGACACGCTGGACGACTACCTCACCCGCAGCCGCTACTTCGGCGCCGTCGTCGGCCGCTACGGCAACCGCATCGCGAACGGACGCTTCACCCTGGACGGCGTCGACCATCACCTGCCGATCAACAACGGCGCCCACAGCCTGCACGGCGGCACCGACGGCTTCGACCGCAGGGTGTGGACCGTCGCCGGCCGCACCGACTCGTCGGTGATGCTCGCGCTGACGAGCCCCGACGGTGACCAGGGCTACCCGGGCACGCTGACCGCCACGGTCACGTACACGCTGGCCGACGACGCGATCCGGATCGACTACTCCATGAAGACCGACGCGCCGACCGTGGTCAACCTGACCAATCACTCCTACTTCAACCTCAAGGGCAGCGGCGACGTGCTCGACCACGTCATCCAGATGGAGGCGGAGCATTACCTGCCGGTCGACGAGGGCAAGATCCCCACGGGGGAGCTCGCGCCGGTCAAGGGCACGCCGTTCGACTTCAGCGAGCCGCACGCCGTGGGGGAGCGCTACGACGGCGCGTACGACCACTGCTTCGTGCTCGACGGCGACATCAGGGTGACCGCCGGCGGGCTCACCATGGAGGTCACCACCACGGAGCCCGGCGTGCAGTTCTACAGCGGCAGCATGCTGGACGGCGTGGAGACGCCGTACGGGCCGTTCGCCGGGTTGTGCCTGGAGACCCAGCACTTCCCCGACTCGCCCAACCAGCCGCGCTTCCCCTCCACCGTGCTGCGGCCGGACGAGATCCGCACGTCGTCCACCACCTACCGATTCGACTGACCGGGCGCGGGGCGGCGGCGGCCCTGCTCACCGGCCCTGATCACCAGCAGGGCCACGTCGTCCTGCGACGGCTCGGAGGCGAACGTCTCGACCACGTGCCGCACCCGTTCGGCCACCGCGTGGGCGCTCAACCCCCGGCACTGCGCGAGCAGCACGCCCAGCCCGTTGCCGTCGTCCAGCAGCCGGGAGCCGTCGCGCCGCTCGGTCACGCCGTCGGTCACGCACAGGAGCACCTCCTCGGGCGCCAGCTCGAACGTCTCGACGTAGAACCTGGCGCCGGCCTCGATGCCCAGCAGCAGCTGGGGGGTCGCCACAGTCTCGACCGCGCCGTCCGCGCGCAGCACCAGCGGCGGCGGATGCCCCGCCGAGGCGATCGTGCACAACGCGCCGCCCTGCGGGAGCGGGGTCAGCTCGCCGCACAGCAGGCTGAGGAACCTGCCCTCGTCGTCCTCCTCCAGCAGCGCCTGGTTGAGCCGGTCGAAGATGTCGGCCACCGTGTAGTGCTCCTTGGCCAGCAGGCGTACGGCGTGGCGGGCCAGCCCGGTCACCGCGGCCGCCTCCGGGCCGCTGCCGCACACGTCGCCCAGCGCGAAGCACCAGTGGTCGCCCACCGTGAACAGGTCGTAGAAGTCGCCGCCGACGTCCGCGCCCTCTTCGGCGGGCTCGTAGACGACGGCGCTCTCCAGGCCGGGCATGGGCGCCACGCGCATCGGCAGCAGGCTGCGCTGCAGCACCCGCGACGTGGTGGCCTGCCGGGCGTAGAGCATCGCGGTGTGCAGGTTGAGGGCCACCAGGCGGCAAAGGTCGGCCAGCAGGTCGGCCACCTCCAGCGGCAGTGTCGGCTCCGCGCGGCCGATCACCAGCGCGCCGTGCGACCTGCCCTGGGTGAGCAGCGGGAACGCCAGCACCGCCTCAGGACCGGCGGGCCAGCTCACCTCGTCGAGCGCGGTGCGGGGGATGGCGGGCAACGACTTGCGCAGGTCGGCGTTGTGGCGTTCCTCGCTGTGCCAGACGTGGGCGAGCCTGGTCATGCCCGCGAGGTCGGTCAGGTAGACGGCCGCCCAGGTCGCGATCTTGGGGACGACGAGCTGCGCGGTCAGCGCCGCGATGAGCTCCTCGTCGTGCACGCCCGCCAGCAGCTCGCCCGCCTCGGCCAGGAAAGACAGCCGGCCCCGGTGCGCGCGGTCCTGCTCGGCCAGCCGCGCGCGCTGCACCGGCATCGCGACCTG
Source organism: Nonomuraea sp. KM88 (assembly GCF_052245635.1). Classification (NCBI taxonomy): domain Bacteria; kingdom Bacillati; phylum Actinomycetota; class Actinomycetes; order Streptosporangiales; family Streptosporangiaceae; genus Nonomuraea; species Nonomuraea sp. KM88. The sequence continues at coordinate 216,844 of NZ_JBQQCC010000001.1, forward strand.
GTCGGCGATGTGCTGCAGGCTCACCGTGAGCTCCTGGTCGAAGTGGCCGGGCTGCTGAGCCGTCACGGCGAGGTAGCCGGTCACCTCGCCGGCGAGGAGCAGCGGCGCGCACGCCAGCGAGCGGGCGCGCAGCTGGTCGGCCAGCTCGACGTCACCGGCCAGCAGGTCCTCGATCATCGTGGGCGTCTTGCGCTCGGCGCCGAACACGCCGGTGGCCAGCACCCCCACCAGCCCCGCCGCCGCGCCCGCGCCCGCCGCCACGCCGAACCTGCTGCCGCCCTCCGTGGGAAGCAACACGTACGCGGCGTCGCCGCCGCTGGACATCTGCACGATCCCGGCGATCGTGTCGAGCAGCTCCGGGAACGGCATGTCCTGGTCGAGGAGGTCCTTGATACGCCGGCCCGCCTCCCTGCGCGGCGCGGGCGGCGGCGTCAGGACGTAGCGGTGGTCGCCTGCCACCACCATCCAGATCGACCGGCGATCCCGCGCATGCCCGTCGGTGCGCAGGTGGGAGACGTAGACGGGCACCAGCCTGCCGTCGGCGTGCCGCATGCGCGCCTCGCCCCGCCAGCGGCCCAGGCCGAGCGTGTCGGTCAGCGACAGCGCGTACGGGCCGTGGCCGCGCCAGGCCACCAGATCGGCCAGCGGGTGGCCGACCGCCTGCTCGGGACGCCAGCCGAGCAGCTGCCGGGCCTCGGAGTTCCACGACCGCACCAGCCCGTCGCCGTCGGTGACCACCACGCCGACGTGCAGGGTGTCGACGGCGGCGGGGGCAGGGACCGGCGGGCCGGTCCCGGTCTCCTGCCCGTCGCCGCCGTCCGCGAGCTCGAGGCGCACCCAGACGCGCTTGGCGGTCCTCGTGTACGTGACGCCCCAGGCGTCGGCCAGCATGCTCGCGAGCGCGAGGCCACGGCCGGACGGCCGCACCTCGTCCGTGAGGGTCACTGCGGGCATGACGCCGGCCTCGTCGATCGTCCGCTCGGGCAGATGGTCGTCGACTTCGATCTCCAGCTTCGCCGGGCCGGTGTCCGCGTCGAGACGGCACGTCAGCTCGATCCCGGTGCCCGCGTGCACGACGGCGTTGGTGACGAGCTCGCTGGTCAGCAGCACGGCGTCCTCGGCGAGGTGGCTCAGCTGCCACTCGCCCAGGACCTGACGGACGAACTTGCGCGCGTGGGCCGGAGCATGGGGCGTGCCGTCGAAGGTCGTGCTCGACACCCGGGTCGTGTCCACTCTGCGTCCTAGAACATCACTCGATGTGGCACCTTGGTCACTCACAGAGTGGCAGACCGGAGGCGTCGCCACCTCCGGTTGTCGATGATCCCCATGCGAGGGAACGACTCTGCCGGCTTTGAGGTGCCGGAATGTCACGACACCGGCGCGTCTCCGCGCGTTCCGCGGTGTCTCCGACGTACCTTTGGCATCATGGCCACCCGTACGCCGAAAAGCGCATCGAAGGGGCCGGCGAAGCGGTCGACCTCGTCTCGCTCGACCTCCGCCAAGCGCGGGGGCTCGTCGGCGGGACGGTCCAGGGCTAAGGGATCCGCCACCGGCCGTAAGCCTTCCGTGACCCACCAGGACCCGATCAGCTGGGTCTTCACGATGATCGGCAAGCTGATCGTCGGGTTGTGGATGCTGGTCGCCAACGGCATCGGCAGCACCGCCCGCGCGCTGGGCAAGAACGCCCGCGAGCTCGATCCGGCGCACCGGCGCGACGGGGTGGGGCTGGCGGTGCTCGCGGCCGCCATCGTGGTCGCGGCCATGACGTGGCGCAACTCCGACGGCGCGGTCTCCGGCGTGGTGAACGCGGCCGCGCGCGGCGTGTTCGGCTCGCTGGCCTGGGCGCTGCCGCTGCTGCTCGGCCTGCTGGCCTGGCGCTACCTGCGCCATCCCGACCAGAACGCCGACACCGGGCGCATGGTGATCGGGTGGGCCGCCCTCCTGATCGGCGTGCTCGGCGTCATCCATGTGGCCAACGGCACCCCCTACCCGGCGGGCGAGGGCCAGGGCATGGACAAGGTGTCGCAGGCCGGGGGCATGGTCGGGTTCATCGTGGCGGCGCCGCCGATGAGCATCCTGCCGCCGTGGATCACGATCCCGCTGCTGCTGATCCTGTCGGGGTTCGGCGTGCTGGTGATCACCGCCACCCCCGTGCACCGCGTTCCCGAGCGGCTGGCCGAGCTCAAACACCTGCTGTTCGAGCGGCAGGCCGACGCCGAGCCCAAGGGTTCCACGTCCAGGACGCCCGCCAGGAAGCGGTCCAAGCCCAAGAAGGCGGAGGACGGCGAGGGCGGCGACCTCGTCAAGCCGTACGACACGCCCGTGCTGGCCGAGAAGGACAAGCACACCGACCACTCCCCGGAGATCGTGCCGGGCCTGACGGATGAGGAGCCGGCGCCCGCGCCAGACCTGGAACGCAAGCCGGAGCCTCCCGAGCCGACGCCGGCGCCGCGCAAGGTGGAGCAGCTCGTGCTGTCGCCGCAGGCGGGTCCTTACAGCCTGCCCGACCTGCAGCACCTCAAGCCGGGCACGGCGCCGAAACCGCAGACCAAGGCCAACACGACCGTGGTCAACGCGTTGACCAGCGTGCTGGAGCAGTTCGGCATCGACGCGCAGGTCATCGGGTTCACCCGGGGGCCGACCGTGACCCGCTACGAGATCGAGCTGGGGCCCGCGGTCAAGGTGGAGAAGGTCACGGCGCTCACCAAGAACATCGCGTACGCCGTTAAATCTGCAGATGTCAGGATTTTGTCCCCTATCCCCGGCAAGTCGGCGATCGGGGTCGAGATCCCGAACGCCGACAAGGACCTGGTGGCGCTGGGCGACGTGCTGCGCTCGCAGGTGGCGCAGGCCGACCACCACCCGATGATCGTCGGCCTGGGCAAAGACGTCGAGGGCCGTACCATCGTCGCCAACCTCGCCAAGATGCCCCACCTGCTCATCGCGGGCGCGACCGGCGCCGGCAAGTCGGTCTGCGTCAACGGGCTGATCACCAGCGTCCTGATGCGGGCCACGCCCGACGAGGTGCGCATGGTGCTGGTCGACCCCAAGCGGGTCGAGCTGAGCGTCTACGAGGGCATCCCTCACCTCATCACGCCGATCATCACCAACCCGAAGAAGGCCGCCGAAGCCCTCGAATGGGTGGTCGGCGAGATGGACCGGCGCTACGACGACTTGGCCGCGTCGGGGTTCCGGCACGTCGACGAGTTCAACAAGGCCGTGCGGGCGGGCAAGTTGCAGCCGCCTCCGGGGAGCGAGCGGGTCTACCAGCCCTACCCGTACCTGCTGGTGATCGTGGACGAGCTGGCCGACCTGATGATGGTGGCCCCGCGCGACGTCGAGGACTCGATCGTGCGCATCACCCAGCTCGCCCGTGCGGCGGGCATCCACCTGGTGATCGCCACGCAGCGGCCGTCGGTCGACGTGGTCACCGGCCTCATCAAGGCGAACGTGCCGTCCAGGCTGGCGTTCGCGGTGTCGAGCCTCACCGACTCGCGGGTCATCCTCGACCAGCCCGGCGCCGACAAGCTGGTCGGCCAGGGTGACGCGCTGTTCCTGCCGATGGGCGCGAGCAAGCCGATCCGCATCCAGAACGCGTTCGTCTCGGAGAAGGAGATCGCCGAGGTCGTCGCGTACTGCAAGGCGCAGATGCAGGCCGAATACCGCGAGGACGTCGCCGCGGCGCCGGTCAAGCGGGAGATCGACGAGGACATCGGCGACGACCTCGACCTGCTGATCCAGGCCGCCGAGCTGATCGTCACCACCCAGTTCGGCTCCACCTCGATGTTGCAGCGCAAGCTACGCGTCGGGTTCGCCAAGGCCGGGCGGCTGATGGACCTGCTCGAGAGCCGCAACGTGGTCGGCCCGAGTGAAGGATCCAAGGCGCGGGAAGTGCTGGTGAAACCGGATGATCTGCCGGGATTGCTGGCCGACCTGCGTGGCGAATGACCCCAATGCGTGCATGCCCAGCGGTAACTGGTTGAATATGAACCACTACGCAACGTCGTGGTGGTTAGTCCAGGCGCCATGGGGAGGCGTTCGCTGTGCAGGATCAGAGCATCGGGGCCGTGCTGACGGCCGCAAGGCAGTCAGCTGGGTTGACGGTCGCGCAGGTCAGCGCGGCCACCAATATTCGCGAGACGATCATCCATCGCATGGAGCAGGATGACTACGGCCAATGCGGCGGTGACTTCTACGCCAGGGGGCACATCAGGGCCGTGGCCCAGGCGGTGGGGCTCGACCCCGAGTCCACCGTCCACCTTTTCGACCAGCAGCACGGCGGCGCGCCCGAGCCGGTGGCCGCGTCGGCCGTGTTCCAGGCCGACCGCAAGATCAACCTGCCGGAGCGGCGGGGGCCCAACTGGACGGCGGCGCTGGGGGTGGCGCTGGCGATCGTGATGGTGTTCGGCCTGATGCGGGTGCTGGGGGACGCGAGCGACCAGATGCGCACGGCCGACGTGCGCGCGGCGTCGGCCAAGCCCAGCGTTCCGCCCAACACGCCCATCACCGAGACGCCGCGCGTCAGGGCCGCCAAGAAGGGCATGGTGACGCTCCGGATCAAAGCCATTCGGTCGTCGTACGTGAACGTGCGCGACGCCGAGGGCCGCAAGCTGTTCGCGGGGACGCTGAAAGCGGGAAAGACGTCGACCTGGCGGTCCGAGGGCAAGGTGAACGTGCTGATCGCCGACGCGGGGGCTGTGTCGGTGCAGGTCAACGGCAAGAAAGTGACAGGGCTCGGCGACACGGGGGAGACGGTGCGGCGTTCGTTCGGCCCGCCGAAAACCCAGGCGCGATAGTCACGCGTGAGTCACCTGGGGGAGCCAGTGCATCGGGTGGTGGCCAACTCCCGATACCGTAGTGTTCACCATGTCATCCCGCCGAACCGCATCGCTGATCACTCTGGGCTGCGCGCGCAACGAGGTCGACTCCGAGGAGCTGGCCGCGCGACTCGAGGCTGCCGGTTGGCAGCTGGGCGACGACGACCCCGATGTCGTCGTCGTCAACACCTGTGGCTTCATCGAGTCGGCCAAGAAAGACTCCATCGACACGCTGCTGGCCGCCGCCGACTCCGGTGCGAAGGTGGTGGCGGCGGGCTGCATGGCCGAGCGCTACGGAGGCGAGCTGGCCGACGCGCTGCCCGAGGCCAGCGCGGTGATCTCTTTCGACGACTACGCCGAGATCGGCGACCGCCTCGACGACGTGGTCGCCGGCCGGTCGCTCAAGCCGCACACACCACGCGACCGCCGCACCCTGCTACCCATCTCGCCGGTGGACCGTGCCAGCGCGCCCAGGGCCAACATCCCCGGCCACGGCGACCTGCCCGCGGGCCTGGCGCCCGCGAGCGGCCCGCGCGTGCTGCGCAAGCGGCTCGACGAGAGCCCTGTCGGCTCGCTCAAGCTGGCCTCCGGTTGTGACCGGCGCTGCACGTTCTGCGCCATCCCCGCCTTCCGCGGCTCCTACGTCTCGCGCAAGCCGGAGGACCTGCTGGCCGAGGCCGACTGGCTGGCCCACCGGGGCGTGCGCGAGCTCGTCCTGGTCAGCGAGAACTCCACGTCCTACGGCAAGGATCTGGGCGACCTGCGGGCGCTGGAGAAGCTGCTGCCCGAGCTCGCGGCCGTCGAGGGCGTCGAGCGGGTGCGGGTCAGCTATCTCCAGCCGGCGGAGCTCCGTCCCGGCCTGATCGACGTGATCACCGGCACCGACGGCGTCGCCGCCTACTTCGACCTGTCCTTCCAGCACGCAAGCGGCTCCGTCCTGCGCCGCATGCGCCGCTTCGGCGATCGCCAGCGCTTCCTCGGGCTGCTGGAGACCGTCCGTGAGCGCGCCCCTGAGGCGGGTGTGCGCTCCAACTTCATCGTGGGCTTCCCCGGCGAGACCGAGGAGGAGTTCGGCGAGCTGGTCGCCTTCCTGGAGGCCGCCAGGCTCGACGTGATCGGCGTGTTCGGCTATTCCGACGAAGACGGCACCGAGGCGGCCGAGCTGCCGGGCAAGCTTCCCCAGGAGGTCGTCGACGAGCGCGTGCGGGCGCTCACCGAGCTGGCCGAGGAGCTGACCGCGCAACGCGCCGAGGAGCGCATCGGCACCGAGGTCGACGTGCTGATCGACGACGACCTCGGCGACGGCGGCTACGAGGGCCGGGCCGCCCACCAGGGCCCCGAGGTCGACGGCTCGGTCACGGTGCAGGGCATCGGCCTGGTCCGGGGAGAGATCGTGCGCGCGGTCGTGGTCGACGCCGAGGGGGTCGATCTGATCGCGCGCATCAAGGCCAGTCCATGAAAAGGGACGAGCGCCGCGTGGTAAGCCCGTGGAACATCGCCAACGTCCTCACGGTCCTCCGGTTGGTGCTCGTCCCCTTCTTCGTCGTCTGCCTGTTCCTGCCGGGCACGGGCTGGCGGATCGCCGCGCTGGCGGTCTTCGCGGTCGCTTCGATCACCGACCATCTCGACGGCGAGCTGGCCCGGCGCTACGGCCTCATCACCGACTTCGGCAAGATCGCCGACCCGATCGCCGACAAGGCGCTCACCGGCGCGGCCCTGGTGTGCCTGTCGATCCTCGGCGAGCTGCCGTGGTGGGTCACGGTCGTGATCCTCGGCAGGGAGCTGGGCATCACGGCGCTCAGGTTCGTGCTGCTGCGGCACGCCGTCATCCCGGCCAGCTACGGTGGCAAGGTCAAGACCGTGCTGCAGATCGCCGCCATCGTGCTCTATCTGCTGCCGTTCGTGCCCGATCCCGTCCGATGGGTGGTGATGGGGGCGGCGGTGGTCGTCACCGTGGGCACGGGCGTCGACTATGTCGTCAGGGCGATCCGGCTGCGCACGGTGGCCGAGCGAGCGCGCGGGGAGTGATCGACCGATGGCGGACGCGGCCGAGGTCCTGAGATTGCTGGTGGCCCAGAATGCCACGGTCGCCGTGGCCGAGTCGCTGACCGGCGGGCTCATCGGGGCCACCATCACGGCCGTCTCGGGCGCCTCAGAGGCGTTCGTGGGCGGGGTGATCTCCTACGCCACCGATCTCAAGCGGGAGTTGCTGGGCGTGCCCGGCGATCTGCTGCGCCGTGAGGGGGCCGTGCATCCCGAGGTGGCAGCGGCCATGGCGGCGGGGGTCGCGAGGGTGTGCGGGGCCACGTACGGGGTGGCGGCGACCGGGGTGGCGGGGCCCGAGCCCCAGGACGGGCGGCCCGTCGGCACCGTCCACGTGGCCGTCTGCGGGCCCGGCGGGCAGATTTCGGCCCGGACGTTGACCCTGCGGGGGTCGCGCGAACGTATCAGGGTAGAGACGGTGGACGAGGCGGTTGATCTCCTGGCAGGTGTGCTGAAGGCGAACATAGGGGAACATTCCGGGTGATTACTGTGTTACGTCCCGAGCGAACATCCGACGCACGGTCTGACGCTGTGTCGGTGGATACGGGTACGGTGGAGCTGTGAGTGAGGTCCGTGAGCCAACTGCAAGCACCGAGCGCCCGGCAGGCGGGCCCGATGAGTCGAGCGACGCGCCACGAGCGGCGGTCCCTGGCCGGCCGCGCCCAGTGATGACGGCGAGGAGTATGTACGAAGCGAAGAAGACCAATGTTCGGCACGAACCGATCGCGCGGGGCGTGGTGAAGACATCCGCGCCGGGGAGGGAGCGACAGATGATTCTGCTGCGTCAGCTGCTCGGCGACGTGCTGAGGCGGTTGCGGGTGCGGCAGGGACGCACGCTGCGCGAGGTGTCCACCCTCGCACGTGTTTCGCTCGGCTACTTGTCCGAGGTGGAGCGCGGGCAGAAGGAGGCCTCGTCCGAGCTGCTCGCATCCATTTGCGGCGCACTCGGCGTGCCCCTTTCGCAGGTGTTGCGTGAAGTTTCCGATCAGTTCGCGCTGGCGGAGCTCCAGGCTGCCCCCGTGCTTGCCGACGTGCCCGAGCACGAGCGTCTGCCCCTGTCGGAGTCGGTCCCCGGATCGATCCCCGAGTCCGTGTTCCCCGAAGTCAAGGACATGGTGGCCGCCTAACGCGGTTGGCAGCCGGCACACCACAGGATCAGCCGTTCCTGTGGGCCTGCCCCCAGTTCCCCGCGGCTGATGCGGGTGCCGCATCGGCGACAGGGCCTCCCCGCCCTGCCGTAGACCCATGTCCGGTTCGCCGGGCGGCGGTCACCTGTGGTCACCGTGCCCGCAGGAGATCGATGATGCGCGTTGGCGGCCATGATCCGCTGCGCCAGTGACACGAGCCCTTCCAGATCCTCGACCTCCCCGACCGTTCGCCACGGCCAGATCCCGCGCAGGAACAGGGTCTCGGCTCGATAGATCGTGCCTATCCCGGCCAGGTTGCGCTGATCGAGCAGCGCCTCCCCGATGGGTCTGCCGGGCTCCGCTCGCAGTCTCCGTGCGGCCTCATCCGGATCCCAGTCGGGCCCCAGCAGGTCCGGGCCGAGGTGCCCGACCAGACGTGCCTCCTCATCCGTCCTGACGAGATCCACCATGCCGAGCCTGAGCCCCACAGCCTGCCAGCGCTCGTTGGCCAGAACCAGCCTGACCAGGTCGCCGGGCGGGGTGCGCCGCCCCGCCGGTGTCACCACCCAGCTCCCGTCCATCCTCAGGTGGGTGTGCACGGTCAGGTCGCCCTCCACGCGGGTGAGCAGGTGCTTGCCCCGCGACACCGTGGTGACGACGGCGCGCCCGGTCAGGTCGGCGGTGGCGTGCCTGGGCACGCGGAAGTCCGACCTGGTGAGCACGTGCCCGTCCAGGGCGCCTCGCAGGCGGCCGGCCGTACGATGGACGGCATCTCCTTCAGGCATCCTTCCAGTCTAGGAAGCGTTCGTTCCGCGCCCTCGGCGACCATAATGAAGATCGGGGGAGCGGACGTGTCAGGAGGCTGACTGCGGCATGCCAGATATCTCGGGTTTACGCGACGGCGACCCCACCGAGGTGGCCGGTCACCGGGTGACCGGACGGCTGGGCTCCGGCGTCTACGCCGGGCGCGCGCCCACCGGCGAGGCCGTGCTCATCCGGCTGCTGCCGGCGGAGCTGGATCCCACCCCCTTCCTCCACGCGATGGAGCCCCTGCGCGGGGTCGCCGCGGTCAGCACCGCGCAGGTCTTGTCGACGGGAGTGCTCGATGACCGGGCGTACGTCGTCAGCGAGTTCGTCGACGGCCCGACGCTGCAGGAGGCCGGCGGCGGGCTCGACGGCGTGGCGCTGCACCGGCTGGCGGCCGGCACGATCACCGCGCTGGTCGCGATCCACCAGGAGGGGTTCGTCCACGGGGACATCAGCCCGGCCAACGTGCGGCTCGGCCCCGATGGGCCACGGGTGATCAATCTGGGCCTCGAGCGCGCCCTGGCGGAGGCGGCGACCGCCACCCGCGAAGTCGGGGTTCCCGCCTACACCGCTCCCGAGCGGCTGCGCGGCGCCGAGGGCGGTCCGCCCGCCGACGTGTTCTCCTGGGCGGCGACCATGGTGTTCGCCGTCACGGGGGCGTCGCCGTTCGAGGGCGGTTCGATGGCGGCGACCGTCGACCGCATCACCGGCGGCGAGCCTGATCTGCCCGACCTCGGCGAGTTGCACGGGCTGATCGTCGCGTGTCTGGCCAAGGACCCGGCGGCCAGGCCCGCGGCGAGTGAGGTGCTGCTGCGCCTGGTCGGACAGACGTCGTTCCTCACGGGCCCGTTGCGAGCCGGCCCTTCCCTTCCCGGCGAGCAACCCGCACCACCGCCCATCGGGGCGCGGCCGCGCGTGCGCGTGCTCGCGCTGGTGGCCGCGTTCGCCGCCGGGGCGCTGGTCTCGGGGATCGGCGTCTACGCCCTGGTGGACACCGGCACGCCCGTGCGGGGCGTGGCCGCCACCAGCTCACCCGGCGGGCCCGCCGCGCAGCCCACGGTCAGCGCGTCGGCCACGGTCGCCCCGCTGGAGAAGGTCGAGAAGAAGGCGGCGACCGACACCGAGCTGCCGACCATCGGAGCCACCCTGCACGAGCATCCCAGCGATCCGGTGCGCGCCGCGTCCTACCTGGAGGCCAAGGGGAAGTTCACGGCCTACGTCAGGGAGCGCGGGGGCGCCTTCAAGGCGGTGGGGACGGCCGAGGAGCCAGCCCTAGCGCCCGGCGGCGACTGGGTGGCGCTCAACCCCTTCCTGAAGTTCCAGAACTCCGAGATGGACCACGTCAAGCTGACCAGGTTGTCCACAGGTGAGTCGTTCGTCGTCACCACAGTCAAGAAACCGCTGCAGACCATGACTCCCGTGTGGTCCAGAGACGGCGCCCGGCTGCTCATGTCGGTCATCGACGCCGGCGAGCCGCGCAGGGTCGTGGGTTTCGTGGTCGTCGACCTGGCCACGAGGAAGGCGGTGCACGTCGAGACCGAGTACTTCGACGACGCGGCGTTCAGCTTCACCTTCACGCCGGACGGCTCGATCGCCAGGGGATACGGCGACGGCAAGCGTCACGGCATCGAATACTTTGACATGTCAGGCCAGGTCACCAAGACGTTGCACTGGGTGGGCGCGCCCCGCGACCGCGACTGGTTCTCCCCGTCCGGCAAGAGCTTCGTCACCTTCTGCCCCAGCGAGAAGGAGATCTGCGTGTGGAACTCCGCGACGGGCGCGCGCCAGGCGACGGTGCCCGTCAAGGCCGAGGAATCGAGCCTGCTCGGCTGGTTCACCGACAAGCACCTCCTGATCCAGGAGCCGGGCAAGAAGGGGGCCGCCACCGTCAAGGTCGTGGACCTCCTCGGCACGACCCAGCGCGTGCTGGCCGACGTCGAGCCCGGGCGCGGCCTCCTCCGGTTCGCCCGCTTCCCCGGTCGATGAAGGCGCTGGTCGCGGGCGACCCCCGCGAAGTAGGCGGTCACCGCATCGTGGGCCGGCTGGGGGAGGGCGGCCAGGGCGTGGTCTACCTCGGCGAGTCGCCCGAGGGAAGGCGGGTCGCGGTCAAGCTGCTCGGGTCGGGGCTCGACGATCCCGGCGCGCTCGATCGCTTTCGGCAGGAGGCGGGGTACGCGCGCCGGGTCAAGGCGTTCTGCACGGCTCAGGTGCTGGCCGGCGGCGAGAGCGGTGGCCTGCCGTACGTGGTCAGCGAGTTCGTCGACGGGCCCTCGCTGGCCCAGGTGATCCAGGAACGCGGCCCGTTGCGCGGGGCGGAGCTGCGCAGGCTGGCCATCGGGACACTGACCGCGCTGGCCGCCATCCACCAGGCCGGCGTCGTGCACCGCGACTTCAAGCCCGGCAACGTGCTGCTCAGCAGGGACGGCCCTCGGGTGATCGACTTCGGCATCTCCCGCGCCGTGGAGGAGCTGGAGCACGACGGCGACGTCATCGAGGGCACGCCTCCGTACATGGCTCCGGAGCAGTTCGGCGGGGGTGCCGCGGGAGCGCCGGCCGACATGTTCGCCTGGGCCTCGACCATGGTGGCCACCGCGACGGGACGCCCGCCCTTCGGCACGGGCCCGCTGCCGGCGCTCATCCACCGCATCACACGGGCCGAGCCCGCTCTGGGAGAGCTTGAGGGCGCGCTGCGCGAGCTGGCGGTGCGATGCCTGGCCAAGGACCCCGGCGAGCGGCCGACGGCCACGCAGGCGCTGCTCACGCTGCTCGGGCACCGCGTGCCTGAGCGGCGGCTGCTGGCGGAAGGGCGGCAGTCGGCGGCGCCGCCCTCCCGCCGTCTGGGACGGCCGCCCGTCACAGCGGTGGTCACGGTGGCGGTCGCAGTTGCGGTCGCGGTCGCTGTCACGGCCGCGGTGCTGCTCACCCGGCCGTCACCCCCTCCCGTCACGTCCGCCGGGCTCCCGCCGGCGCCGAGGTCCGGGCCGATGCCGCTCACCTCGGTGTCGGAGCTCGAGCTCCCGGACACCGGCATCACCGTTCACGAGAACCCCGCCGATCCCGTGTGGGTCTCCTCCTACCACGACCATCGCAAGGGGCGGACGGGGTCGTACGTGCGCGATCCGGCCACGCGGCGCTTCGCCTTCTTCGGCAGCCTGGAGGAGCCGATCGTCTCGCCGGGCGGCGGCTACGTGGCCTCCCTGTCCTCGATACGGCTCCAGCGGACGGACTTCGAGACCATCCGGCTGCGCGAGGTGGCCACCGGCCGCGACCGTGACCTGCGCACCGTCGACAAGCCCGCCACGCTGTTCTGGCCGGCCTGGTCCCCTGACGGGCGGCGGTTGCTCGCGACCGTCGTCGAGCCGGGCGAGCCGGCCAGGGCCGTGGGGTTCGCGGTCGTGGACCCGGTGGCCGGCACGGTCAGGGTCACGCGGGTGGCGGTCGCGGATCAGCCGAGGTACGCGTGGGGCGCGGACGCCAGGAGCGTGGTGTACGGGGCGCCGGGCGGGGTCGTGAAGGTGCTGGCCCTGGACGGCAAGGAGCTGCGGGCCTTTCCCGACGTGGGCGAGGTGGCGGCGGGCGGAGTGGCGCGTACGAGCCTCGGGGCGGTGTTTGCCACGAAGTGCCCGGACAATACGCGAAATATTTGCTTCTGGGATGAAGCGAGCGGCGACAGGAAGGGCGTCGCCCGGCTGCCGGAGGGCGGGAGCTTCAACGGCTGGATGGACGGGCGGCACTTCCTGGCGACCGTGCCCGGCGGCGGCGGGAACACCGACGTCGTCCTGATGGACGCCACGGGCCGGCCCGTCCGCACGCTGGCCGACGGCCCGGCCGCCGAGCTGGACGACGTCGCGCTCTGGTTCACCCGTAAATCCCCGTGACGAATGACCCCGTTGCCGATCTTTCATAGGGGGTGGGCCTGGAGAAGCCGACATAGGTGAGTAACGCGGGTCGGCTCGGGTCGGCGGTCCTGTCGCCAGGCGTCGAGACGGATGAGGTTGATCGCCGGTGGCGGCCAGGCAGTGACCTATGTGGGTGGCGCGGATGCTCTTGTGGCTGCTGCGGCGGATGCCCGTGCGGATGATCTGGCCGCGATTCGATGCCCGCCCGAGGGCGGTCGCGGGCCCGCCTGGCCAGCTCGGGCACCTCTCGGGCAGACTGCGGATCCAGCCACACAAGACCCACCACGTCGGTCGATCCCGGGAATCACCTCTGCTCTCATCGATTCGCCCTGATCGCGTACGGTGATTTCGGAGAGCGGCAACGGGGTCACGAATCCCGGAGATTCCGTTCCGGCCCGGACAAGGTCGCGTGGCGCCTCGTCGGCCTGCGCCGCTCCGGAGAGTGGGCTTGCCGGACCTCCGCCAGAGGGCACTCATCCGTGTCGCCTTCACCTCCGGTGTGTGGCGACCCACTCGTCCACCAGGGCGCAGAGCTGGTCGAGTGCCTCCTCGACGCGCCCCCTGTCGCCGGTGGTGAGCAGGTCGATCTGCAGCCCGGTGTAGGCCGAGTTGGCCAGCGTGGAGATGCGCAGCGCGTCGGCCTCGGGCACGCCCCGCTCGCGCAGCAGCCCCGCCACGAACTCCGACCGGTCCGCCAGCAGCCGCGGGACGTGGCCGCGCAGACGCCCGCCCGCGGCCAGCCCCTCGATCTCGTGGACGAGCCGCGCGATGGGCAGGTTGTCCTCCGAGGACTGCCAGTCCCAGGTGCGGCGGATGATCGTGCCCACGCTGTCGGAGCCCGCCCAGCCGGGCAACGAGCGCAACCAGGCGCGGTGCCGTTCGTCGAGGCGCTCCATGGTGGCCGAGAGAAGCTCGTCCTTGTCGGCGAAGTGGTGCGTCAGCACGCGCGTGGACTTGCCCAGATGCTCGGCCAGCGGCCGCATCGAGAGCGTCGAGAGGCCGTGTCCCGCCAGATAGTCGACGATCCGGTCGAGCAGCTCGGCGCGGCGGTTGGGGTCGGCGGTCCTGGCCATGGGCTGATTATTCCTTTGACGTCATTGAGGTGACGACTGTTACCCTATCCGGGAAACGACTGTTACCTTAATCAAGGGGATCCCCATGTCCGTTGACGTGCGGCAGCGTGCCCGCGTGCCCGCATGGTTGCTCGCGCTGGCCTTCACCACGTTCGCCTTCGCCACCGACGACTACGTGGTCGCGGGCGTGCTGCCGGCCATCTCCGCCGATCTCGGCGTCAGCGAGGCGGCCGGCGGGCAGCTGGTCACCGTGTTCTCCCTGGCCTTCGCGCTGGGGGCGCCCGTGGCGTCCGTGGTGACCGCCACCTGGCCGAGGCGCGGGCTGATCACCGGCGCCCTGGCGCTCTTCGTGGCCGCCAACTGGGCGGCCGCGTTCGCCGGCTCGTACGCCGTGCTCATGGGCCTGCGGGTGCTGGCGGCGCTCGCGGCGGCGGCCGTCGTGCCGGCCGCGTACGCCATCGCGACCTCCATGGCCCCGGAAGGGCGCCAGGGACGCTACCTGGCTCTCGTGATGGGCGGGCTGACCGGCTCCCTGATGCTGGGCGTGCCCATCGGAACCTGGGTGGGAGGAGCGTTCGGCTGGCCGGCCACGTTCGTGGCCGGCGGGCTGCTGGGGCTCGCCGCGCTCGTGGCGACCAGGCTCACGCTGCCCGAGCCGCCGCCGGGGGAGGCCATGCCCATGGGGCGCCGGCTGGCCCCGCTGGCCCGGCCCCGGGTGCTGGTCGGCCTGCTCGGGATCGTGGCCATCGTCCTGGGCAGCATGATGCTGATGACGTACCTCGCGCCGTTCCTGCGGGATCTGGCCGGGGCCGGGCCCGCCGAGCTGGGCTGGGTCTTCGCCATGGCCGGGCTGGCCGGGCTGGTGGGCGGGCAGTTCGGGGGGCGCGCCGCCGACCGGTGGGGTGCGGACCGGGCGCTGATGGCCGGGATCGCCGGGTTCACGGCGGTGATGGCGGCCTTCACCGCCTGCTGGCTCCTGCGGCCGATGACGCTGCTCGCGCTCCTGCCCTTGCTGGCGCTGTGGGCGGCCGTGTCGTGGTGGATCCCGCCGCCCGCGCAGACCCGGCTGCTCGCGATGGCGGGCCCCGCCGCGCCGCAGGCGCTCGCGCTCAACAGCAGCGCCGTCTATGTCGGGGTGTCGGGTGGCGGGGCGCTCGGCGGGCTCGTGCTCGACGCCCACGGCAGCGGCTGGCTGCCCGCCGCCGCGGCCGTGGCCGAACTGGCCGCGCTCGCGCTGTTCTGGACGGCGAGCCGGCTGCGCGCCTGACGCGGGCGGTCAGGTCGAGGCGGCGGGTCGGGGGGTGGGCGGGCGCTCAGTCCCAGGCCGCGGGGTCGGAGGCGAGCAGCCGGATGCGCTCGGGCAGCGTGCCGGAGGCGACCTGCTCCAGCGTGACCTCCTCCAGGATGGAGCGTTCGGTGGCCCGCAATGCGATCCACACCTGCTGCAGCGACTCAGCGGGCCCTCGGTAGCCGACATGCTCGGGCCGCTCGCCACGCACGTTGGCGAGCGGGCCGTCCACCGCCCTGATCACGTCGGCCAGGGAGATCTCGGCGGCGGCGCGGGCCAGCACGTAACCGCCCTCCGGCCCCCGCTGCCCGCGCACCAACCCGGCGCGGCGCATCTGCAGCAGGATGTTCTCCAGATATTTGGGGGGCATGTCCTGCTCTTTGGCGAGCTCGCCCACAGTAGTCGGGCCGGCACCGGCTGCGGCGAGTTCGGCGGCGGCGCGGAGGGCGTAGTCGACACGAGCGGAAAGGCGCATGTTCTTGATTATCCCTCCTGGTCAAGACTGGTAGGTCGCAAGGCCGTCAGAACGGGCGCCCGGCGCTAAACTTCTAACAACCTTTTCGATTGACGGGTGGGGAATTCCGCGTGGAGCGACGCCCTGGTGTGCCCAGGCTGCTGAGGGAGATCAACGACCGGGCCGCGCTGGAGCTGTTGCTGGCCACCGGCCCCATGACGCGCGGGCAGATCGGCGACCTGACCGGCCTGTCCAAGGTCACGGCCTCGCAGACGCTGGCCAGGCTGGAGGAGCGCGGCCTGGTCGAGGTGGTCGGCACCCAGGCCGGCGGGCGCGGCCCCAACGCCGCCCTCTACTCCGTGATCCCCTCCAGCGCGTACGTCGCCGGCCTGGAGGTCGGGCCCGAACTGATCTCCGCCGCGGTCGCCGACATCCACGGCCGCACCATCGCCGAGGTCACCGTCGATCCCCAGGGCGACGACGACCCGGTCTCCGTGGTGCACGACGCGATCGCCAAGGCCTGCCGCAGCGCCAAGGTCAGCCTGGCCAGGCTGCGCGGCGTCGTGATCGGCACCCCCGGCGTGGTCGACCCGCGCAGCGGCGACGTGCGCTTCTCGTTCGACCTGCCCGGCTGGCACGAGGGCATCCACGAAGCCCTCGCCGATGACCTGCGGCGGGAGGTGACCATCGAGAACGACGTCAACCTCGCCGCCATCGCCGAGCGCGTCGACGGCGCGGCGCAGGGGATCGACGACTTCGTGCTGCTGTGGGCGAGCCGCGGGCTCGGTCTCGCGGTCATGCTCGGCGGCAAGCTGCACAGAGGGCGGGCCGGCAGCGCCGGCGAGATCGGCTACCTGCCGGTGCCCGGCGTCCCGCTGCCCGAGGACATCCGCACCATGCCGGGGCGCCTGCCGTCGCTGGCGGGCGGCCTGCAGTCGCTGGTCAGCGCCGAGGCGGTGACCGAGCTGGCTCGTGGCCACGGTTTCGCGGCCGGCAGCGCGGGCGAGTGCGTCCAGGTCGCGGTGGCGGCGGGCGCCGAGGGCGAGCCGCTGCTCTCCGAGATCGCCGACCGGCTCGCCCTGGGCGTGGCCGCGGTGTGCGTGATCCTCGACCCCGGCCTGGTGGTGCTGGGCGGCGTGGTCGGCCACGCGGGCGGCGCCGCCCTCACGTCCCGGGTGGAGGAGGCGGTGGCCCGCATCTGCCCGGTGCGCCCCCAGGTCGTCACCACCCTGGTGACCGGCCAGAACCCGGTGCTGCGCGGCGCCGTGCTGGCCGCGCTCGACCAGGCCCGCGAGGCCCTGCTCGCCTCCTAGGCCCGACCCGCCCGAAGCCGGATGGGGCCGGCCGCGGCCGTCTAGCGTCCGCCGAGCAGTTCGACGGCGGCCTGGGCGTTGGGCCTGGCGGCCCCGTACGTCGCGATGTAGGCGGCGCCGCCAGGCTGCCACACGGGCAGCCCCATCTCGATGACCGTGGTGTCGCGGCGGGCCGCCAGCAGCGCGGAGACCAGGTCCTGGCTGGCTTGGTGGCGGTGCGCGTCCTTGACCACGACGACCAGCGACCGGTTCGCGGCCTTGGCCAGCAGCACGGGGACGTCCGCGGCCGCGGGCCCGACCCTGACGACCTCCGCTTCGGGCAGCCACGGGCCCACGCCCCAGGGCACGTCGCCCACGGCGATCGTCGGCGGCGTGTCCACCTCGATCACCAGGGGCTCGACCAGAGGTTCCGGGGCGCCGGTCAGCCGTACGGCGCGGCGGGCGGCGTGCAGGCCGACGCCGTTCTGCTCCGCCGCCGCCTCGTGGGGCCCGCCGAACCAGGCGCGCAGCGCCGCCACCCGCTCCGCGGCCTGTTCCAGCCGCTCCAGCGGCAGCCGGCCCTCGCGCACGGCGGTGACGATCGCCGCGATGATCGCCTGGATGTCGTCGTAGGTGGGCAGCGGGCCGAGGCAGAGCAGGTCGGCGCCGGAGGCGAGCGTCAGCACCGCGCCCCCGGCCAGGCCCACGCTCTTGGTGATGGCGTGCATGTCGAGCGCGTCGGTGACGACCACGCCGTCGTAGCCGAGCTCGCCCCTCAAGAGCCCGGTCAGCGCGGGTCCGGACAGCGTGGCGGGGGCGTCGCCCGTCACCGCCGGCACCGCCACGTGCGCGGTCATCACCGACTTGGCCCCGGCGCCGATCGCCGCGCGGAACGGGGCCAGCTCGCGCTCCCGCAGCACGTTCAGGCCGACGTCCACGACCGGTACCGCGAGGTGGGAGTCCACCCGGGTGGCGCCGTGGCCGGGGAAGTGCTTGACGCAGGCGGCCACGCCGCCCGCCTGCAGACCCCGTACGGCCGCCACCGTGTGCCTGGCGACCAGCTCCGCGTCCGTGCCGAACGACCTGGTGCCGATCACCGGGTTGTCCGCCTCGGTGTTGACGTCCGCGCTCGGCGCCATGTTCAGGTTCACGCCGCAGGCGGCCAGCTCGGCGGCGATCGCCTGGTGCACGCGGTGGGTCAGCTCGACGTCGTCCACCGCGCCGAGCGCCGCGTTCCCCGGGTACGGGCTGCCGACGTGGTACGCCAGCCGCGTCACGTCCCCGCCCTCCTCGTCGAGCGAGATGACGGGCTCACCGGCGGCGCGCAGCGTGGTGGTCAGGTCGCGCACCTGGCCGGGCTCGGCCACGTTGAAGCCGAAGAGTGTGACACCGCCGAGACCGTGCTCGAGCTCGCGCAGCACCCATTCGGGCGCCGTGGTGCCCTGGAAAGCGGCGAGCAGCGTGCCAGCCGCGAGGCGGCGCAGCCCCCGATCACTCTGGCTCATCGGACCTTCCTTTCGTTGGAGACCCCGGGCACGTGCCTCGGGGCGGAAGCGAACCGCCGTGCAGCGGTGCGTGGATCGACGGGTGCGGTCCGGGCGAAACGTCCCGCGAAGCGGAAGGGTCCAGGCCGGGATCTCCCGGATCGTCCGCGGGGTGCGGGCCGGCCGTTTTCCGGCAGGGCGGAGTACGGCACGGCGTGCCGTACGGATGCGGACGTCAGCCCTTCACGGCCCCGGCGACCAGGCCGGAGACCATGCGGCGCTGGACGACGAGGAAGAAGATGACGACGGGGATGGTCATCATCGTGGAGGTGGCCATGATGGCGCCCCAGTCAGTGCCCTTCTGGCCGAAGAAGTACTGCAGGGCGACGGGCATGGTGTACTTGGTCGGGTCGCTGATCAGGTACAGCGACATGATGAGCTCGTTCCACGCGGTGATGAACGAGAAGATGCTGGTCGCGACGAGCCCGGGGGCCACCAGCGGGAAGAGCACCTTCCAGAAGGTGGTGAACCGGCCTGCCCCGTCGATCCAGGCCGCCTCCTCCAGCGACTTGGGCACCGCGGCGACGAACGTGCGGAGCATCCAGATCCCGAACGGCAGGGTCAGCGCCACCTGCGTGACGATCAGGCCGAGCAGCTGGTCGTAGAGGCCCAGCCGCTTGACGCTCAGGAACAGCGGGATGACCAGCGCCTCGGCCGGGATCATCTGCACGACGAGCAGCAGCGCGAGGAACGGCGTGCGGCCCTTGAACCTGAAGCGGGCCACCGCCGTGGCCGACAGCAGCGCGAAGACGGCTCCGATCAGGATCGTGCCGAGCGCGACGATGGCGCTGTTGCGCATGTAGAGCCAGATGGAGTGCCCGGCCACGCCCTCGGAGAGCACGCGCTGCACGTGCTCGAAGGTGAAGTGCGTCGGGAACGGGATGAAGTCGGTGGTGAAGATCTGGTCGTTGGCCTTGAAGGCGGTGGAGACCATCCAGTAGACGGGGAAGGTGGCCACCACGAAGACCAGCACGCCCAGCGTGTTGAGCGTGACCTTGCCCAGGCGTCTGCGGGCCAGCGGGGTCATCACGTGTCCTCCTGCTTGAACATCTGCCGGATGTAGGCCGCCGTGACGATCAACAGGATCACGGTCAGCACGAGGGCGATGGCCGCGCCCGAGCCCATCTTCGGCGGGGCCTTGAACGCCTCGGTCACCGCGTACATCGACAGGTTGTAGGCCTCCCGGTTGCTCGTGCCGGCCAGCACGTAGAGCTGGGAGAAGACCTTGAAGTCCCAGATGATCGAGAGCACGGTCAGCACCGCGAACACCGGCTTCAGCAGCGGGAACGTGATCTTCCAGAACGTCCGCCACGGGGCGGCGCCGTCGACCCTGGCGGCCTCGTAGAGCTCGGCGGGGACCCCCTTGAGCCCGGCCAGCACCGAGACGGCGACGAACGGGAAGCCTGCCCAGACCACGCAGATGACCAGCACCATGTAGATGGACCAGGCGTCGTTGAGCCAGGGCTCGCCGGTCCAGTCGGCCCGGCCGAACAGGGCGGTGGAGAGCCAGTCGGGCAGCAGGTTGAGCGCCCAGTTGACGATGCCGGCCTCGGCGTCGAACAACCAGCGCCAGATCACGCCCTGCGCCACCGGCGGCACCGCCCAGGCGAACATGATGCCGATGATGACGAACAGCGACATCTTCTTGCCGAGCCGGTGCAGCAGCACGCCGACGGCGGTGCCGAGCACGAGGGTGAGCGGCACCGCGATCACGGCGAACACCACCGTGTTGCGGAGCGAGGACCAGAAGATGTCGTTGTCGACGAAGGCGGTGAAGTTGTCCAGCCCGACCCAGGTGGCCGGCTTCTTGCCGGAGATCTGGACCAGGCCCACCTTCTGGAAGGCGATGATCGCCATCTGGATCAGCGGGTAGAGCAGCAGCGCGCCGATGACCAGCAGGCCGGGGACGAGCAGGACGTAGGGGATGGACCACGCGGGCAGCCCGCTGGCCTTGCGCGGCGGGCTCGGGCGGCGCGGCCCCGGGCCGGAGGAGCGGCCTCCGCCCCGGGAAAGCGTTGACGTGTTCGTCATAGGCTCAGGAGGCGTTGAGGATGTCTTCGAGTTCCTTGTTGGCCGCGGCCAGCGCCTCGTCGGCGGACGCCTTGCCCTCGATGACCTTGCGGGCGGCGTTCTGCAGCACCGCCTTGGTCTCGTTGGCCTCGGTCCACTGCGGGTCGGCGGGGAAGGCCTTGGCCTTGGCGAAGGCGGCGGCGAACGGCGCCTGCACCGGGTCTTCGGCCAGCTTGGCGAGGGCCTCGGGATAGACGGGGAGCAGGCCGCCGTCGGTGGCGTACTTGACGCCCCATTCCTTGCCGGATGCCAGCTTCACGAACTCCTTGGCCGCGTCCTTCTCCTCCGAGGTGCCCCAGACGGCGATGTCGTTGCCGCCGAGGAAGGCCTGCGCCTCGCCGCCCGACTGGGACGGGAGGGGGAAGAAGGCGAGCTTGTCGCCCGCGAGCTTGCCCTTGCTGTCCTCCTCGATTCCGGCGAGGTCCCACGCGGCGGTGAGGTACATGCCGACCTTGTGGTTGGAGAAGCGGGTGCGGATCTCGCTGGTGTTCTGGTTGAGGCGCGACTTGCTGGACAGGCCGTCGGTGACCAGGCCGGTGTACTGCGCGAAGCCGGTCTTGAAGCCCGGCTCGGTCAGCTTGCCGGCCCACTTGTCGCCCTCCTTGACGGCGTACTCGCCGCCGGCGGTCCAGGCGAGGGCGCCGAGCAGG
This sequence comes from Nonomuraea sp. KM88, assembly GCF_052245635.1. NCBI lineage: Bacteria > Bacillati > Actinomycetota > Actinomycetes > Streptosporangiales > Streptosporangiaceae > Nonomuraea > Nonomuraea sp. KM88. The sequence continues at coordinate 237,908 of NZ_JBQQCC010000001.1, forward strand.
TGGTTGGCGTCGGAGCCGCCGTTGAAGGCGAAGCCGTCGACGTCGGAGCCCTTCTCGGCCTGGATCTTCTTGGCGGCGGCGACGAGCTCGTCCCAGGTCTTGGGCACCTCGATCTTGAGCTCCTTGAACCAGTCGGCGCGGTAGAGCACCGCCCGGGTGCCGCCGCCCCACGGCACGGCGTACGTCTCGCCGTCGATGGTCTCCAGGCCCATCAGGTTCTTCGGGATCTGGGCCTGGTCGCCCGAGGCCACGATGTCGGTGACCGGCTCCAGCGCCTCCTGGCTCTGCCAGAGCGGGACCTGGTCGTTGCCGATCTCGGTGACGTCAGGGCCGGCGCCGCCCGCCGCCGCGGCCGTGAACTTGTCGTTGACCTGGGCCCATGGAATCCACTCGACCTTCACCTTGGCGCCGGTCTGCTTCTCGAACTCGGCGACCAGCTCGTCGGTGTACTTCTGGGCGTCGGGGTTGGTGTCGCCCAGGCGCCAGAAGGTCAGGGTCTTGCCGGCGTACTTGGGCCCGCTCGCGGCGGCCGCGCTCGGTGAGGACTCAGGCGTCTCGCCGGACCCGCAGGCTGCCAGGCCCAGGGCCAGGGCGGCCGTGGTGACCGTAGTGGCTGTGATCTTCGCGATCCTCACAGGGTTCTCCCTTCCCGGGTGCCGGCCTACGGTCCGCACCAGGCTGATCGTCAATGCCGAACGATGCTGATAAACTAACAAGAAACTTTCCTTAATAAAACGCCCGTTAGCCGATCGTGACGAGAGGGGCCACGTCGATGAGCCGAGACCCGGGAACCCCTCGGTTGTTGCGCCGGCTGAACGACCGGGCGGCGCTCGAACTGCTCATCGGAGACGGCCCCCTCACCCGCGCCCAGCTCGGGGAGCGCACCGGCCTGTCCAAGGTCACCGCAGGTCAGCTCCTCGTCAGGCTCGAAGAGCGAGGGCTCGTCGAGGTCACGGGGGAGCGGGCAGGCGGCAGGGGGCCACACGCCGCCCTTTACGCCGTGGTGCCCTCCTGCGCCTACGTCGCCGGGCTCGAGGTCCTGCCCGACAGCCTCCGCGTCGGTGTGGCGGACATCACAGGCAGGACCGTGGTCGAGATCACACTCAACCCCTCGGACGGCCGGGATCCGGTCGAGGCGGTGCACGCGGCCGTGCGGCGGGCCTGCGACGCGGCGAACATCGACCTGTCACGGTTGCGCTCCTTCGTCATCGGCACCCGAGGCGTGGTCGACCCGGTCAGCGGGGACGTGCGCTGGTCGTACGACCTGCCGGCCTGGCACGTCGGCGTGCTGGCCAGCCTGCGCGAGACGCTCGGCGCCTCGGTGACGATCGAGAACGACGTCAACCTGGTCGCCCTCGCCGAGCACAAGCACGGAGCGGCCGCCGGGCACGACGACTTCGTGGTGATCTGGGCGGGCGTCGGCCAAGGGCTCGGCGTCATGCTGGGCGGCAGGCTGCACCGCGGCATCACCGGGGGAGCGGGCGAGATCGGCTGGCTCCCGGTGCCGGGCGAGCCGCTGCCCGCCGACGTCTCCCAGCCGCAGTCGGGCTCGTTCCAGCGCCTGGTGGGACACGACGCCCTGCGCGGCCTGGCCGAGCGGCGCGGGCTGACCGGCAACACGGTGCCCGACCTCGTGCGCAGCGGCGACGAGGGCTATCTGGACGAGGTGGCGCGGCGGCTGGCCGTGGGCGCGGCGGCCGTGACGGTCGTGCTCGACCCCGGGCTGATCGTGCTGAGCGGCGACGTCGGCAGGGCGGGCGGCGCGCGGCTGGCCGCCAAGGTGCAGGAGGCGGTGGCGCGCGTGTGCCCTAGCCGGCCCACCGTGGTCACGACCGGGGTCGCCGGCAACCCGGTGTTGCGCGGCGCCCTGGTGGCGGCGCTGGAACAGGCCCGGGAAGAGGTTTTCTCCGACACTGTGTGAGAATTTCTGCCCATGTGGCAGTCCCCGAACGATGTCGTGCTCATCTCGGACCCCCGTGTCGCCTCCGTCCCGGTGCAGGAGTGCGGCGAACCGCTGACCGACGTACGCGGGCGGCTGCGCGTGGACACGCGCATGGCCGACGCCGACGGCGCGTACGCCCACCTGCGATCCGGCCTGCTCGACCGCCTGGAGAAGGCGGAAGCCCTGCTGCCCGACGGCTATCACCTGCTGATCGTCGAGGGCTACCGCCCCATCGCGACGCAGCGGCGGATCTTCGACGAATACCGGGCGGAGCTGGAGGCGGCGTTCCCCGACATGTCGCCCGACGAGTCTTATGTCGCGGCGAGCCGTTACGTGTCTCCCGTCGAGGTCGCCCCCCACACCGCAGGCGCCGCCGTCGACCTGACCCTGTGCGCCCCCAACGGCACCGAATATGACATGGGCACCCAGGTCAACGACAACCCCGAGCAGAGCGACGGCGCCTGCTACACCGCCGCCCCCACCATCTCCGACGACGCCCGCGCCCACCGCAAGCTCCTCGCCGCCGCGCTGGAGCCCGTCGGGCTGGTCAACTACCCCACGGAGTGGTGGCACTGGTCCTACGGCGACCGCTACTGGGCCATGGCCACACGCGCCTCTTACGCCCTCTACGGACCCATCTGACAAGCACCTGTCGGACGGGTTTCCCCCAGGGCACGGTACGGGCACAACTTCGTACGGAGGCTTTTGGACTCCCCAACGAGGTGTGGGCATGGTTCCGTTGATCGGGATCGAAGAGGAATACCTCGTCGTCGATCCCCGCACCCGCCACGTGGCTCCCCGAGCGGCCGAAGTCCTGGCCGCGGCCACGGACGTGCTGGACGTGGTGCAAGAAATCACCCGATTCCAGGTGGAGGCACGCACGCCGCCGTCCGCCGACCTGAGCGAGCTGGGCTCGCAGCTGCGCACCGTGCGCAAGGAAGTGGCGGACGCGGCCCGCAGGTGCGGGCTGGCCGTCGTCGCGAGCGGCATCCCCGTCCTGGGGAACGTCATGCAGCCGCCGCTCACCGACGACGACCGTTACCACCAGGGCAGGGTGCTCTACCGCGCGCTGCAGGACGAGATCAGCATCTGCGCCCTGCACGTGCACGTGGACGTCCCCGACGAGGAGCACGCCGTCTATGTCGGCAACCACCTGCGGCCGTGGTTGCCCACGCTGATCGCGCTGGCCGCCAACTCGCCGTTCTTCGTGGGGCGCGACACCGGGTACGCGTCCTGGCGGGTGATCAGCTGGGGCCGCTGGCCGGTCTCCGGCGCGCCCCCCTACTTCCCGTCGTACCGCGACTACGAGCTCGCGCTGCGCTCGCTGGCGGAGTCGGGCGTGCTGCTCGACTCCAGGACCGTCTTCTGGGACTCCCGACCGTCGCCGCGGTTGCCGACCGTGGAGATCAGGGTGGCCGACGTGCCCCTCGACGTGGCCGACAGCCTCACCCTGATCGGCCTCATCCGCGCCCTGGTCGTGACCTCCCTGGAGGCCGTCGGGCGCGGCGACCGAGGGCTGCCGGTCCCCGCCGAGGTGCTGCGCGCCGCCTACTGGCGGGCCGCCCGCGACGGGCTGCTGGGCGACAGCATGGACGTGCGGCACGGCACGCTCGTGCCCGCCCCGGTGATGGCCGGGCGCCTCCTCGAGCACGTACGCCCCGCGCTGTCGGAGGCGGGCGACCTGACGTTCGTCCAGGAGGGTCTGGACCGGCTGCTGCGCCAGGGCTCGGGAGCCATGCGCCAGCGCCGGGTGCACTCCAGGGGCAACGACCTGGCCGAGGTGGTGGACGACCTGATCGAGGCGACGGTCGCCTAGACCAGGACCGTGGTCACCGGGGTGCTAACCCTTCGCCGGGTCGACCTCGGCGAAGGACCTGGTCACGGCGATGTTGTCGTGGAAGACCGTGCGGCTGGTGACGTCGGTCGGCCCGCTGTTCCAGGCCGGCTTGTAGATGCCCCACTTCAGGTAGCCCTGGGTCGTGGCGTCGTCGTTGAAGGTGTTGGGCCCGGTGGCGGTCACGACCTTGCGCCAGCCGGGGCTCTTGTGAGTCTGGTACCAGCCGTCGACGGCGCCCTGACTGCCGTGGCTCCACGCGAACCTGAAGACGAAGTCGTGCCACTGCCCCGGCCGCACCTCCGCGAGGTCGAAGCTCACCTTCTTCACGGAGTCCGGGGTCGAGCAGGCGTTGCCGTCGGAGTTGACCCTGAGCCGCCATTTCCCCGAGGGCTGCACGGTGAGGAAGGCGCTGGGGGCTTTGTCGGCCTCGCACTTGTCACGCCAGGGCTTCCACTGGAAGAGGATGCCCTCCCTGGAGTCGCTCTGCCAGCTGCTCGCCAGGTAGATGCTGAACCCGTAGTAGACGGTCCTGCCGGACCTGAAGTGGCTGTCCTTGACCTTCATCGAATGGCTCTCGGCCCGGCTGCCCCGAGGTGCTCGCGCCGTTCTCGTAATCGAGCCGGAGGACAGCGGCCGACGCGTGAGCGTTCACGGGCCAGAGGCCGACGGCGGCGAACACCGACATGGCCGCGGACACCGGCTTGGCGAAAGCGCACACCTGGGTTGGTCACTCTTTGGGTCGGGAGCACGGCGGCGGCCTCGCGTCCCGCGCGCCACCGTGCTGGGCGAAGGCCGCCACTCTACGGGGGCGCGCACCGTGCCGGTGTCAGGTGATCACCCGGCAACCGGCCCTCGGCGCGGCTTCCCCGCGCGACGGTCACGCCGCTCGGCTCATCGACCGGCGTCACCGGCCGACGGCGTAGCCCTGCGCGCCCCGCGGGTTGGCGGCGGCCTTGAGGAAGGCGCCGTCACGGGCGACCGCGCTGAGCCGGCCCAGCGCCCACGGACCCTGCGCCTCCACCTCGTGCCCGCGCCGCCGCAGCTCCGCGACGACGCCCGGGTCGAGGCGGTCCTCGACGTGCAGGACGCCGGGGCGCGAGCCGCGCGGGAAGAACGAGCTGGGGAAGTGCTCGGAGTGGAACATGGGGGCGTCGATGGCCTCCTGCAGGTTCAGCCCGCCGTGCACGACGGAGAGGAAGAAGTTCAGGCTCCACTGGTCCTGCTGGTCGCCGCCCGGGGTGCCGAACGCCAGCCACGGCCGGCCGTCCCTGAGCGCGAACGAGGGCGACAGCGTGGTGCGCGGCCGCGCACCGGGCCGCAACGACGCCGGCAGGCCCTCCTGCAGCCAGAACATCTGCGCCCGCGTCCCCAGGCAGAAGCCCAGCGCGGGAATGGTGGGCGAGCTCTGCAGCCAGCCGCCGCTGGGCGTGGCCGAGACCATGTTGCCGTGCCGGTCGACCACGTCGACATGGCAGGTGTCGCCCCTGACCGTGCCGTCGGGGGCGGTCACCTCCACGCCGTCCGCGCTCTTGGCGACCGTGGGCTCGCCGACACCCTGCGGGGCGCGCGCGCCGGAGACGCCGGGGGCGCTGCTGGAGGTGCCGGGCGCGGGGAGGACGGGCAGCCTGGGCGTCCGGCCGCCGGGCGCTCCCGGCCGCAGCTCCATGCTGGCCTCGGGGCCGACGAGGGCGCGCCGCCCCGCGTTGTACGCCTCGCCCAGCAGGTCGGACATGGGCACGTCGGCGTCGCCGTACCAGGCCTCGCGGTCGGCGAAGGCGAGCTTGGCGACCTCCGTCACCGTGTGCACGTAGTCGGCGCTGAGATATCCCATCGCGTCCAGGTCGAACCCGGACAGCAGCGCGAGCTGCTGCAGGAACACCGGGCCCTGCCCCCACGGCCCCGTCTTGCACACGGTGTGCCCGCGGTAGTCGAAGGTCACGGGATCCTCGACGGAGGCCGCCCAGCCGGCCAGGTCGTCGCCGGTCAGCAGTCCGCCGTGCACCTCGCCGGAGCTGTCGCGCCAGGCCGTCTTAGCGCTGAACTCGGCGATCGCCTCCGCGACGAAGCCTTCGTACCAGGCCTTCCTGGCGGCGGCGAGCTGACCCTCGCGGGTGCTCGACGCCGACTCGGCCTCCGCCACCAGCCGCCGGTAGGTGGCGGCCAGCACCGGGTTGGCCAGCTTCGACCCCGGCGCGGGCGCGGCGCCGCCGGGCAGCCACGTCGCCGCCGACGTCGGCCAGTCGTCGGTGAACAGCCTCGCGACCGACTCGATCGTGGCGGAGATCCGCTCCAGCACCGGCACGCCGTGCTCGGCGTAGTGGATCGCGGGGGCCAGCACGTCGGCCAGCGACCAGGTGCCCCAGCGCTCCAGCATGAGCATCCAGCCGCCGAACGCCCCCGGCACGGTCGCCGCCAGCAGCCCCGTGCCGGGCACCACGTCCAGGCCGAGCCCCGTGTAGTGCTCGATCGTGGCCGCGGCGGGCGCCACGCCCTGGCCGCACACCACCGACACCTTCTGGTCGGCCTCGCTCCACAGCAGGATCGGCACCTCACCGCCAGGGCCGTTCAGATGGGGCTCGGCGACCTGCAGCACGAACCCGGCGGCAACGGCCGCGTCGAAGGCATTGCCGCCGCGTTCCAGCACGCCCATGCCGGCGGCTGACGCCAGCCAGTGCGTGCTGGCGACCATGCCGAAGTCGCCTGAGAGCTCGGGCCTGGTGGTGAACAAACCATTCTCCTTCTAGCGATGAGCGGCCGCGTCGGGGATGCGGTCCGCCGTGACGAGGTGACACGCGGCCGGATGCCCGTTGCCCCGCGCGTCGGTCAAGGGGGGCTCGTCGGTGCGGCAGGCGTCGTACGCCAGCGGGCACCGCGTGTGGAACCGGCACCCGGAGGGCGGATCGACCGGGCTCGGCACGTCGCCGCCGAGCACGATCCTGCGCCGCTCGCGCTGCCGCACCGGATCGGCCACCGGGGCCGCCGACAGCAGCGCCTGCGTGTACGGGTGCCGCGGCGCGGCGAAGATCTCGGCCTTCGGGCCCGACTCCACGATCTTGCCCAGGTACATGACGGCGATCCGGTCGGCCAGGAACTCCACGACCGACAGGTCATGCGTGATGAACAGGCAGGAGAAGCCCATGTCCCGCTGCAGATCCGTGATCAGGTTGAGCACGGACGCCTGCACGGACACGTCGAGCGCCGACACCGGCTCGTCCGCCACGACCAGCTTCGGCTCCAGGATCAGCGCCCTGGCCAGCCCCACCCGCTGACGCTGCCCGCCGGACAGCTCGTGCGGGAACCGCGAGCGCATCTCCTGCCGCAGCCCGACCTTCTCCAGCATGGCCGACACCCGCTCGGAGGCGCCCCGGCGGTCGGCCACCTTGTGCCGCAGCAGCGGCTCGCCGACGATCTGCTCGATCGTGAAGCGCGGGTTGAGCGAGGAGAAGGGGTCCTGGAAGACCATGTGCACGTCCCGGCGCAGCGGGCGCATGGCCCGGCGCGACAGGCGGGTGATGTCGCGGCCGGCCAGCTCGATCGTGCCCGCGGTCGGGTCGGTCAGGCGCAGCACGCACTTGCCCACCGTGGACTTGCCGCTGCCGGACTCGCCGACCAGGCCGAGCACCTCGCCCTGGCCGATCTCCAGCGACAGGCCGTCCACGGCGCGCACCTGGCCGTAGTGCTTGACCAGGTCGTCGATGCGCAGGATCACTCCGTGCCTCCCGGGTGAAAGCAGGCCGCCAGATGGCCTTCCGCCTGGCGTACGAGCGAGGGCCGCGAGAGGCGGCAGTCGGCCTGGACGCGCGGGCAGCGGTCGTGGAAGGCGCACTCGTCGGGGTCGGACAGCGGCGAGGGCACCATGCCGGGGATCTCGGCCAGCCGCCCGCCGACCGCGGCGGTGGGCAGGGCCTTCATCAACCCCAGCGTGTACGGGTGGCGCGGGTTCGCGAACAGCTCGGTCACCGTGGCCTGCTCCACGGCGCGGCCCGCGTACATGACCACGGCCCGGTCGGCGATGTCGGCCACCACGCCGAGGTCGTGCGTGATCAGGATGATCGCGGTGCCGAGCCGGTCGCGCAGGTCGCGGAAGACGTCCAGCACGCCCGCCTGGATCGTCACGTCGAGCGCCGTGGTGGGCTCGTCGGCGATCAGGACCCGGGGAGAGCAGGCCACCGCGATCGCGATCATCACGCGTTGCCGCATGCCTCCGGACAGCTGGTGCGGATACTCCTTCATCCTGCGCGCCGCCGCCGGGATGCCGACCAGCTCCAGCAGCTCGACCGCGCGGTCGCCGGCCGCCCGCCGAGACAGGCCCTCGTGCCTGCGCAGCACCTCGGTGATCTGGTAGCCGACGCTGAACGACGGGTTGAGCGAGGTCATCGGCTCCTGGAAGACGACCGAGACGTCCTTGCCGCGTACGTGCCGCAGGTCCGGCTCGGGCAGCGTGGTGAGCTCGCGGCCGTCCAGCCGCACCGAGCCGGACAGCCGGGTCGTGTCGGGCGGCAGCAGCCGGGGCACCGACATCGCGGTGACCGACTTGCCGCAGCCGGACTCGCCGCACAACGCCAGGATCTCGCCCTCGTCCAGGGTGAGCGAGATGTCCCTGACCGCCTGCACCAGGCCGTCCTCGGTGTCGAACCCGACGGTCAGGTCGGTGATCTCCAGCAGGCTCATCGGCCGCTCCTCGGGTCCAGTACGTCGCGCAGCCCGTCACCGAGCAGGTTGAAGCCGAGCGTGGCCAGCGCGATCATCAGGCCGGGCCAGATGGCCAGCCACGGCGCGTCGCTCAGGTACTGCTGCGCGGTGGTCAGCATCACTCCCCACGAGGCCGTCGGCGGTTGCACGCCGAGCCCGAGGAACGACAGCGTGGACTCGCCGATGATGGCCGCCGGGATCGCCACCGTGGCCTGCACGATGAGCGGGCTGGCGCAGTTGGGCAGCACGTACCTGAAGATGATGTGCCCGTCGCCGGCGCCGTCGGCGACGGCCGCCGCCACGTAGTCCATTTCCCTGACCGCCAGCACCTCGCCCCGGGTGATGCGGATGACGGCGGGCAGCTGGGAGAAGCCCAGCGCCAGCACCACGCCCTTCAGCGACGGCCCGATGATCGCCGCCAGGCCCACCGCGAACACCAGGAAGGGGAAGGCCAGCGTCACGTCCACCAGCCGCATCACGACCGGGTCGAGCCAGCGCCGGTAGAACCCGGCGACCAGCCCGATCGGGATGCCCACCGCCATCGCGAGCAGGGTCGACAGCACCCCGGCCTGGAGCGACACCTGCGCGCCGTGCGCGATCCTGGCGAACGCGTCCCTGCCCAGGTCGTCGGTGCCCATCAGGTGCGCGGGCGACGGCGGTGCCAGCGTGGCCAGGTAGTCCTGCGCGGCCGGGTCGCCGGTCACCAGCGGCCCCGCCAGGGCCAGCAGGACGAAACCCGCGACCAGCACCAGCCCGGCCATCGGCATCGGCCGCCGCCGGAAGCGCCGCCACAACCTGCGCCTGCGGGCGGCCCGGCCCGCCGCGACGGCCTGTTCAGTCATGGGAGCCCCCTGACAGCCTGATCCGCGGGTTGAGGAAGGCGTAGGCGATGTCGACCAGGAGGTTGACGACGACGTAGCCGATCACGGTGATCAGCACCACGGCCTGGATGACGGGGTAGTTCCTGGTCAGCACCGCGTCCACGGTCAGCTTGCCGAACCCGGGGATCACGAAGATCTGCTCCGTCACCACGGCGCCGCTGATCAGGGCGCCGAGCTGGAGGCCGAGCACGGTGACGACGGTCGTCAGGCTGTTGCGCAGCGCGTGCGCGCCCACGACCTTGGCCTCCGACAGGCCCTTGGACCGCGCGGTCCTGACGTAGTCGGCCGACAGCGCGCCCAGCATGGCCGAGCGGGTCTGCCGCATCAGGATGGCCGCGAAGCCGGTCCCGAGCACGAGGGCGGGCAGGATCATGCGCTGCAGGTTCTCGGCCGGGTCCTGGGTGAACGGCACGTATCCGGAGGCGGGCAGCACCCGCCAGGTGACCGCGAACAGCAGGATGGCGAGCAGACCCAGCCAGAAGTGCGGCACCGACAACCCGGCCAGGCCGAACCCGGTGGCGACGTAGTCGGCGACCTTGCCGCGGCGCACCGCCGCCACGATGCCCGCGCCCACGCCGATGACGATCGCGACCAGCATGGCGAGGGCGGACAGTTCCAGCGTCACCGGCAGCCGCTCGGCGATGATGTCGATCACCGGGAGCTGGTCCTGCGTGGAACGGCCGAGGTTGCCGGTCAGGGTCTGGCCGATGTAGTCGACGTACTGTGCGGGCAGTGGTTTGTCCAGGCCGAACTCCTGCCGGATGGCCTCGACCACCTCGGGCGAGGCCTCCTGCCCCGCCATGACGGTGGCCGGGTCGCCGGGCAGCGCCCTGATCCCCAGGAAGATCAGGACACTGCCCAGGAACATGACGATCACCGCGGATCCGCAGCGCCGGAGGATGAACCAGAGCATCAGGAGGTGAACCCGGCGGTGACGAAGCGCGGCAGGCCGTCCTTGAAGTACTGGACTCCGGCGACGTTCTTGTTCATGCCCAGGTAGTACTTGTTGTGGTAGAGGTACACGATCCCGCGCAGCTCGGCGATCTTCTTCGTCGCGCTGCTGTAGAGCTCCGCCCGCTTGGCGGTGTCCGACTCTGCGGCCGCCTCCTTGACCGGGTCGTCGATGCCCGGGTCGGACATGCCGCTGTAGTTGTTGGCGCCGCGGCTGGTGACCATGCCGGTGAGGTTGCCGTCCGGGTCCACCCGGCCCGACCAGCCGACCAGCATGGCGTCGAAGTCGCCGGCCTTGCCCTGCTCCAGGTTGCTGACGAACTCGCCCGTCTTCACGCTCACGTTGAAGCCCGCCTCCTTGGCCATCTGCTGGATGACCTGCGCCAGGCGGATGTTGGTGGCGTCGTTGGGCGTGTTGAGGCTGACGGGGATCGGCGTCGGCACGCCGGAGGCCTGGACGAGCTGCTTGGCCTTGGCGACGTCGCGCTTCGAGCACTGCAGGTCCTGCGCCCGGTAGGGGCTGTCCAGCGGCAGGGGCGAGCAGTCGGCCTCGTACAGGCCGTTGTAGACGGTCTTGTTGATCAGCTCGCGGTCGAGGGACAGCTCGAACGCCTCGCGCAGCTGCGGGTTCTTGCCCAGCGCCGTGTCCACCGCGCCGGCCTTCTCCGTGGCCCCGTCGGCGTTGCCGACGTTGATCGTGACGCCGTAGTAGCCGAGGCCGCCGCCCGCCACGACCTTCAGGTTGGGGTCGGCCTGCACGCCCTTGACCGTGGTGGTGGCGAGCTGGTCGGCCACCTGAACGTCGCCGGACTTCAGGTTGGCGGCCCGTACGTTGGGGTCGATAATGATCTTGTAGACGAGCTTGTCGAGCTTGACCTTGGCCGCGTCGTAGTAGTCGGGCGCCTTCTCCAGCACGATCTGGCTGCCGGAGGTGCGGCCGGCGAACGCGAACGGTCCCACGCACACGGGGCTCGCGCCGAAGTTGTCGCCCGCCTCGTCCAGCGCCTTGGGCGACATGATCATGCCGGCGCGGTCGGCGAGCTGCGCGGTCAGCGGGGTGAACGCCTGCGAGAGCGTGAGCCTGACCGTGGCGGGGTCGACCACGGTGACCTTGTCGACCGGGGCGAGGTCGGCCTGGCGCGCCGACTTCTTCCAGGTGCGGTGCCGGTCGAGCGACTTCTTGACGGCCTCGGCGTCGAGCGGTGTCCCGTCGTTGAACTTCACGCCCTCGCGCAGCTTGATCGTCACCTCCTTGCCGTCGTCGGAGACCTCCGGCAGCGCGGCGGCCAGTTGCGGCACCAGAGCCGACGCCGCGTCGATGTCGTAGAGCTTCTCGCACATGTTCGCGAAGACCTCGCGACCCACCAGCGTGGTCGCGGAGCTCGGGTCGAGTGCGTCGGGGTCGGCGTTGAGCGCGATGTTGAGCGTGCCGCCCGCTTTGACCGGCCGGTTGTCGGTGGTGGCGTCGGCGATGGATGGAGGTGCGGCGGGCGTGCCGGTGGATCCGCCTCCGCCGCATGCCGCCAGGGCCACGGGGAGAACGGCGAGCGCCGCGACGAGCCTGGGGGACGGTCTCATGGGGCCTCCGTAGAACCTTTTAGGAGACTGTATACAAGACCTGACATTTCATAAGTGTTTCATAACGCTGTGTTGTTATCTGACCGTTTTCTAATCGTTCGGGTGTTTTGTTGTACGGCCCACGGCCACCAGGAACGATCTCCTGGCCGCGGCCACGTGCGCGACCGCCCTGGCCTGCGCCTCGTCCTCGTCGCCCGCGGCGATGGCCTCGTACAGGCTCACGTGTTCTGACCAGGAGTGCGGGCCGCGTGCGGCGGCGGTCTGGCTGAAGACCCACTGCGCCCGCTGGAGCATCGGCTTCATCATCAGGCTCAGGTAGGAGTTGCCCGCAGCCTCGCCCACGGCCAGGTGGAAGGTGGTGTTGAGGTCGGCCACCCGCTCCAGGCGCCCGGCTTCCACCGCCTGCCTGGCCTGCTCGAGCACCTGCCGGAGCCGCTCGGCGGCGGCCGGATCACGCTTGCGCGCCGCCAGCCGGGCCGCGAGCCCTTCGATCGCCATGCGCACGTCGAAGAGCTCCTCGCCCTCTTCGGCGGACAGGCGGGCGACCGTGGCGCCGAGCCGGGGGACGACCTCGATGAAGCCCTCGGCGGCCAGCACCCGGATGGACTCGCGTACCGGATTGCGCGAGACGCCGAGCGCGGCGGCCAGCCGGTCCTCGACCAGCCGTTCGCCCTGGGCGAGCTCGCCGGAGAGTATGCGGCGCCGGAGCTCCTCGGTGACCTCGTCGCGTAATGTCTGATGGGCCGCGCCCAGCGTCATGCCACTCATTTGACGACTTATCGTATACAGCTCCTTTGCGGGTCAGGCTTCCCCGCGTGGACTCCGGTCCGCCTCCTCCGCCACCTGGCTGACCTCCCACATGCGCCCGAACTCTCCCGTCGTCATCGCCTCCTCCGGCACCGCGCCCTGCGGGTCGATCAGCAGGACCTTGACCGCCCCGCCACGGGCCAGGCACTTCTGCAGGCTCCTCGACCAGGCCGGTTGTGCCGTCAGGTAGATCACCTTCGCGGTCCGCACGAGCCGGACGGAAGCCGCTTCACCCGGTGACCGCGCCCGCGCGGCGCTTGGCGCGATAGGTGAGCCACAGGCCCGTGCCGTACATGGCCACGCCGAGGACGATCATGACCGCGACGGTCGGCGCGCGCAGCCCCGGCTCCATGTACGTGGCCAGGAACCACGAGTGCTCCAGCATGCCGTTGTTCACGAAGATGACGGCCACGATCCCCTGCGGGAACAGCGGGATGGCGCCGAGCGACCAGCAGGTCATGACGATCACCCGCTGGACCTTGGGCATGTCCGGCATCTTGAACGCCGTGCCGGCTCCTCCGTCGGGGCGGCGGCCCGTACGCATCATATGCAGCAGCTCGGGGCCCCGGGCGGCCAGCCGCCGCTCGGCCAGCAGCCCCAGCCCCCAGTAGCACAGGACGCCGGTGCCCACCCCGGCCGCCACGCCCCACCAGCCGTACAGCACCGCCACCACGATGGCGGGCGCGCCCGTCAGCGCGACGAGGACCAGCACCAGGTACGCCAGGCCGGTCAGCGAGCCGTCGTCCTCACTCGTCCGCAGGGGGTTGCCGCCGCGCTTCTGGGGGTCGGTGCCGGGCACCAGCGCGAACACCGAGATGAGCGGCACCAGCCCGGCCGCGCCGCCGAGCAGCGCGGCCGTGGCCGCCAGGATCAGCGGCATCGTGCCCTCCACGACCAGGGCGAGCGCCACCCCGAGCACGACCGCCACCGGGCCCACGATCACCAGCCAGGCCCGCTGCCGGCCGCGCACGTCGGACGCGCCCGGCGTCATCAGCGACAACCAGAGCGCGGTGCCGTCGGTGCCGTAGAGGTTGGACGTCATGGCGGCCGCCATGACGATGAACATCGGCCCCGCCCACGGCAGCAGCCCCGCCCAGCCGAGCACGAGCGGCGCCCCCGCGAAGAACAGCCCGTACGCCAGCGCGAACGTCAGCTGGTGGTTGCGCACGAGGTTGCGCGACCACGTACGCAGTTCCTTGGCGACCACGGCCGTGCCCGCCGTGCCCGCCCGCATCGGCCGGCGGCCACGCGCCGACGGCCGGGACGCGCCCGCCCGCCGGGTCAGCAGCGCCGCCCACGCGCCGAGCAGCAGCACGATCAGCACCGCCATCGCGGCCAGGGCCCAATAGCCGCCCCGCACCGCCAGCAACCCCCACCCCGACGGCAGGTACCGCACGAACTCGGGAATCCGCCCGCCCTGCCCGAACGCCACCGCGAAAACCCACGCCTGCCCCAGGAACGCCAGCACCACACCGTTGATCACCCCTGCGCCGATCGCCCCCACGCGCGAGCGCAGCGCGATGCCCAGCAGTCCCACTGCCACCTTCGACAGCAGCACGAACACCGCCAGCTGCAACACCATCGCGGGTACCGCGACCAGCGCCGCCACGGCGCTCTCCCGCGCGCCCGCCACCACGAGCCCCGACAGGGCGATCAGGCTGACCGCCGGCGCGACGCCCACGAACGCCGAGACCAGCAGCCCGCCCGCCAGCCGCGCCGGCGGCAACCCCACCAGCGCGAAGAACTCGGGCCGCAACGTCTCGTCGCCGCCGCCGGAGAAGACGGGGCCGATGATCCAGCCGAGCATCCACACGGCGTAGGCGGCGGCCGCCCAGTCGCCGTCAAGGAGGGCCAGGTAGATCGTGCCCGCCGCGAGCACCAGCCCGAGCACGCCGCCCGTGGCCATCGTGCCGCCGCGCTGTCCCGTGACCGAATGGCGGAGGATGGCGACCTTCATCCGGACCAGAGTGACGGCTACAGCCATGACAATCCCCTGGTGCCGGTGGAGCCCGCGCCGACCAGCTCCACGAACCGGTCCTCCAGCGTCGCCGCGCCGCGCACCTCCTGCAGCGGGCCCGCCGCCGCCACCCGGCCCTTGTCGATCACGCCCACGTGGTCGCAGAGCTGCTCGACCAGCGCCATCACATGGCTCGACAACACGATCGAACCGCCGCCCGCCACGAACCCGCGCAGAATCATCTTGATCGTGGCAGCCGACACCGGGTCCACCGCCTCGAACGGCTCATCCAGCACCAGCAGCTTGGGCGCGTGCAACAAAGCCGTGGCCAGGCCGATCTTCTTACGCATGCCGGTCGAGTATTCGATCACCAGAGTCTTCTCGGCCCCGTCCAGCTCCAGCACCGACAGCAACTCCTCGGCCCGCTCGGCCACCACCTCCTTGCCCAGCCCGCGCAGCAGCCCGAGGTAGGTGAGAACCTCGCGGCCGGTGAGCCGCTCCGGCATGGCCATTCCGTCGGGCAGCACGCCCACCAGCTGCTTGGCCCGGCCGGGATCGGACCACACGTCGGCGCCGAAGATCAGCGCCGTTCCCGCGTCCGGCCTGAGCAGGCCGACCGCCATGGACAACGTGGTGGTCTTGCCCGCGCCGTTCTGCCCGACGAGGCCGTAGAACGACCCCTGGGGAACGGTCATGTCGATGTGGTCGACGGCGACGTTCTCGCCGAACGTCTTGGCCAACCCCTTGATCTCTAATGCGGCTGTCATGGGTCTCTCCTGGTGGCGATGGTGAACGAGGTGACGAGTTCGCGGGTGTGCAGGTCGAGGTCGAAGTCCGGATCACGCAGGAGGTGGCCGGGCACCGCGTCGATCGCGCCGCGAATGCTGATGGCCATGCTGCGCTGGTCGAAGTCGCGGAACTCGCCCGTCCGTTTGCCCCAGCCGAGCAGCTTCTCCAGGTCGGCGATCGCCACCTCGGCCTGCACCGCGTACGGCCCGGGACCGCCCTCCTCGCCCGGAGTGTGCGTGATCACCTCCATCAGCGCCAGCAGGGGCTTGCGGCGCAGCCGCATGAACTCCATGTTGCTCTCGATGTAGGCGCGCAGGCCGTCGCTCGCCGTGGACTGGCCGAGGATGCGGTGGACCATCAGGTCGGTCGCCATCCTGGCGACCTCCGCGACGACCGCATCGATGAGCTGCTTCTTGCCGCCGAAGTGGTACGAGATCACGCCGGTGCTGATCTTTGCCTGCTCGGCGATCCTGGCCAGGGTCGTGTGGGCGTACCCCTGGTCGGCGAGCACCTCGATGGCGCACGCGATGATCTGGGCCCGGCGCGCCTGCTCAATGAACGTGCGACTTTCTGACGGCATGATCAGAATTCTAAACGGTCATTCAACTCGAGTGTCGCCTGGAGCCTGCCCGGGGCGTCGTGCCCGAAGGGTGCCGGAGCTCGGTCAGGCGCGCAGGCGCAGGCCGCGGGGCGTCGGGTGGAACCCCGCCGCCTCAAGAGCGGCCGCCAGCGGTGAGTCGACGATGGAGGCCCCGTCGGCCCGCTCCACGGTCAGCTTGCCCAGCGCGCCGTCGCGTACGGCCAGGGCGAGGGCGTCGACGGCCGGCTGCAGGCGCGTGTCGTCGGTGAACGACAGCAGGGTCTTGCCACCCCGCTCGACGTAGAGCACCAGGTGGCCGTCGACCAGGACCACCAGGGACCCGGCCTTCCTGCCCGGCTTGTGCCCGACGTCGCCGGGATGCTGCGGCCAGGGGAGCGCGGCGCCGTACGGGCTGGCCGGGTCGGCGGCGGCGAGCACCACCGCCCGCCTTGAGCCGCCCGACCGCCCGGAGCTCGCGGAAACGCCCCCGAATCCGGTTGCCGGCGAGCCCCCGGTCCCCGGCGCGAGCCCGGCGCCCGGCCCGAATCCGGCCCCCGGCCCCGGTTCGGTACCCGGTCCGAGCCCGGTTTCCGGCGCGAAGCCGGACGCGCCCGGGGCGATGCCCGGTGCCATGGCGCGCATCCGGTCGACCGCCCCGGGCAGCGCGAACTGGGCACCGCCGAGCCCTTCGACGAAGTAGCCCCGCCGGCAGCGCCCGCTCTCTTCGTACGCCCGCAACACCTGATAGACCGGCGTGAACCCACCGGGCAGGCGCTCCGAGGTCACCGCCCCGCGCGTCACCACCCCGTGCCGTTCGAGCAGCGTTTCGGCCTGGGCGTTGGCCCGCTGCGTCGCGTCAGGCGCGGGGCCGGGCAGCAACCACCACCGCCCGGCCACCGTGGGCGGCCCGCTCCTGCTCGGCAGCACCGCCCGGCGCCGCCGCGTGGTGGCGGGCCGGTGCGCGGGCCGTCCGGTGCCGAGGGTGGCCCGCAGCGGCGCGAGCGTGTCACCTGACACCCGCCCCGCCCACGCCAGGTCCCACAGCGCGGCGACGAGCGTCGTGTCGTCGAGCGAGCCGAGCTGGTCGGAGATCCCGCGGAAGAACAGCGCGCCACCCCCGCTCAGCAGCTCCAGCACGCTGTCGTGCACCGGCGTCATGGTGATCTCGGCGGGCTCGGGCAGCAGCAGCGGCGCGGTGTCGGTGAAGTAGAGGGACACCCAGCCGTCACCGCCGGGCAGCGAGCCCTGCCCCGCCCACATCACCTCGCCGGACGACGTCAGCTCGTCGAGCAGCGCCGGATGGTAGCCGGGCACCCGCGCGGGCAGCACCAGCGTCTCCAGCGCGGACGCGGGCACGGCCGCCCCCTGGAGCTGCTCGATGGAGCGGACCAGGGAGTCCATCGCCCTGGCCGCCCCGGCCCGCCCCGCCGAGGCCGGCCCCGAGCCGGTGATGCCGTGCCAGGCCGGGAGAAACAGGGCCAGCGTCTCCGGCGCGACCGGCTCGACCTCCTTACGGAGCCTTGCCAGCGACCGGCGGCGCAACATCCGCAGCACCCCGGCGTCGCACCACTCCTCGCCCCGCCCGCCGGGCCGGAACTCGCCGCTGACGACCCGCCCGGTCACCGCCAGCCGCCGCAGCGCGTCCGTCACCACGGCGACGCCCAGCCCGAACCTCGCCGCGGCCGTGCCGGCGTGGAAGGGCCCGCGCGTGCGGGCGTGCCGCGCCACCAGGTCGGCCAGCGGGTCGGCGACCGGCTCCAGGAACACGTGCGGCACCCCCACCGGCAGGGGCACGCCGAGCGCGTCACGCAACCGCGCCGCGTCCTCGATGGCGGCCCACTGCTCCTCGCCCGCGACGCGTACTTTGATCGCCCGCCGCGCGCGCTCCAGCTCCTGCAGCCAGGCCGGGTCACCGCCGCGCACGCTCACGTCGGGCACCAGCAGCGGGCCGTGCGAGCGCAGCAGGTCGGCGAGGTCTTCCGCGTCGCGCAGCGGCCGGTCGAGCCGGGCCAGCTCGCGCTCGCTGTCGGAGATCACGTCGGGTTCGAGAAGCTCGCGCAGGTCGGCCTGCCCGAGCAGCTCGGACAGCAGCGTGGTGTCGAGGGCCAGGGCCTGCGCCCGCCGCTCGGCCAGCGGCGCGTCGCCTTCGTACATGAACGCGCCCACGTAGTGGAACAACAACGACGCCGCGAACGGGGAGGCCTGCGAGGTCTCCACCTCCACCAGCCGCACCCTGCGCGCCGCGATGTCGCGCATGAGCCGGACGAGGCCGGGCACGTCGAAGACGTCCTGCAGGCACTCGCGCATCGTCTCCAGCACGATCGGGAACGAGGCGTATCGGGAGGCCACGCCCAGCAGGTGGGCGGCTCGCTGGCGCTGCTGCCACAGCGGGCTGCGCCTGCCCGGCGTGCGGCGCGGCAGCAGCAGCGCCCGCCCCGCGCACTCCCTGAACCGGGAGGCGAACATGGCCGACCCGCCCAGCTCCTCGGTGACGATCTGCTCGACCTCCTCGGCGTCGAACGCCGCCACGTCGGTGGGAGGCTCGGCCAGCGTGTCGGGGATGCGCAGCACGATGCCGTCGTCGGAGTGCACGGCCTGCACGTCGACGCCGTAACGCTCGCGCAGCCGCCGGTTGATGGCCAGCGCCCATGGCGCGTGCACCCGCGCGCCGTAGGGGGAGTGGATCACCACCCGCCAGTCGCCCAGCTCGTCGTGGAAACGCTCCACCAGCAACGTGCGGTCGTCGGGCACGTAGCCGGTGGCCTCGCGCTGCTCGTTGAGGTAGGCCAGCAGGTTGCCCGAGGCGTAGGCGTCGAGGCCCGCCGCCCGCATCCGGTCGGTCGAGCCCTGCTGGGCCTGCTCGCGCAGGAACCGCCCGATCGCCCGGCCCAGCTCGGCCGGACGGCCGGGCGCGTCGCCGTGCCAGAACGGCAGCTTGCCCGGCTGCCCCGGCGCCGGTGAGACGAGCACCCGGTCGGCCGTGATGTCCTCGATCCGCCAGGACGTCGCGCCCAGCACGAACACGTCGCCCACCCGCGACTCGTAGACCATCTCCTCGTCGAGCTCGCCCACCCTGGAGGAGCGCTCGCCCACCAGGAACACCCCGAACAGGCCGCGGTCGGGGATGGTGCCGCCGTTGGTGACCGCGAGCCGCTGCGCCCCTGGACGCCCCTGCAGGGTGCCGGTCACGCGATCCCACACGATGCGGGGGCGCAGCTCGGCGAACTCCTCGCTCGGATAGCGGCCGGCCAGCATGTCGAGCGTGGCCTCCAGCGCGCCGCGCGGCAGCGTGGCGTAGGGGGCGGACCGCTTGACCACGGACTCCAGCTCGTCGACCGTCCACTCGTCGAGCGCCGTCATGGCGACGATCTGCTGGGCCAGCACGTCGAGCGGATTGCGCGGATAGCGCAGCTCCTCGATCTCGCCGCTCTTCATGCGCTCGGCCACCACGGCCGTCTGCACCAGATCGCCGCGGTATTTCGGGAAGATCACCCCTTTGGACACCGCCCCCACCTGGTGGCCCGCCCGGCCGATGCGCTGCAGCCCGCTGGCCACGCTCGGCGGCGCCTCCACGCACGCGACCAGGTCGACCGCGCCCATGTCGATGCCCAGCTCCAGGCTGGAGGTGGCGACCACGGCGGGCAGCCTGCCCGACTTGAGCGCCTCCTCGATCTGCGCCCGCTCCTCCTTGGAGACCGAGCCGTGGTGAGCGCGTACGATCTCCGTCACGACCCCCTTGGCGGATCCCGCCTGCGCCATCATCTCGGCGGGCGTGCGCCGGGGAGGCTCGGCGGCGGGGCCCTGATCGGGCGGACCCGTCTCCCAGATCGACGGATCGACGGCCTCCGTGCCGTGCTCGCGCTCATATGCCAGCTCGTTGAGCCGGGTGCACAGCCGCTCGGCCAGCCGCCGCGAGTTGGCGAAGACGATCGTCGAGCTGTGCGCCCCGATCAGGTCGAAGAGCCGGTCTTCGACATGCGGCCAGATCGACCTGCCGCTCGGCTCGGGCGCGACCTCCTCGCCCTCCTGCGGCTTGCCGCCCTCCATCTCCGTCATGTCCTCGACCGGGACGACGACCTCGATCTCGATCTGCTTCTCCGACGGCGGCTGCACCACGGTGGCCGGGCGAACCCCGCCCAGGAACGTCGCCACCTCGCTCACCGGGCGCACGGTCGCCGACAACCCGATGCGCTGCGCCGGCCGTTCGAGCAGGGCGTCGAGCCGCTCCAGGGTGAGAGCCAGATGCGCGCCCCGCTTGGTGGCCGCGACCGCGTGCACCTCGTCGACGATCACTGTCTCGACCTCGCGCAACGCCTCGCGAGCCTGGCTGGTGAGCAGCAGGAACAGCGACTCGGGCGTCGTGATCAGAATGTCGGACGGCCTGGCGGCGAACCGCCTGCGGTCTTCCGCCGGGGTGTCGCCCGAGCGGATCGCGACCGAGATCTCCGGCACCGGCAGCCCCAGCCGCCGCGCCGTCTGCTTGATGCCCGCCAGCGGCGCGCGCAGGTTGCGCTCGACGTCGACGGCGAGCGCCTTGAGCGGCGACACGTAGAGCACGCGCGTGCCCCTGCGCCCGGCCTGCCCCTGGGCCTGCTCCTGGGCCCGGCCCCTGGCCCGTCTCGGGGGCCGCTCCTGGACCCGCTCATCGACCGGCGTCGCGGCGAGCCGGTCGAGCGACCACAGGAACGCCGCCAGCGTCTTGCCCGACCCGGTGGGCGCGACGACCAGGGTGTTGTCGCCGCGCGCGATCGACTCCCACGCCCCCTCCTGGGCGGCGGTGGGCTCCTGGAATGCTCCGGTGAACCATTGCCTGGTCATCTGGCTGAAGTGGTCTAGCGAGCTCACCAGCACATACTGCCTCGCGTCACCGACAGAAACCGCATTCGCACGACGGCGCGTGATTGAGCGGGCGCCATGGCGGACATACAGCGACCGTGACCATTGACTACGCGTCCATCGAAGCCCGCCGTGCGGAGCTCAGGCGGCGTCACGTCTTACCGCACCGGCCGTCCAGCAGCGCGCGGGGCCTGCACCACGTGGCCCTGCTGTCGTCCGACGTGGAACGGACCATAACGTTCTACCAGGAACTCCTGGAGTTCCCGCTCACCGAGATCATCGAAAACCGCGACTACAAGGGCTCCAGCCACTTCTTCTTCGACATCGGCAACGGCAACCTGCTCGCCTTCTTCGACTTCCCCGGCCTCGACCTTGGGCCGTACCAGGAAGTGCTCGGTGGGCTGCACCACATCGCGATCTCCGTCGACCCCGCCACGTGGGAACGACTGCGCGGGAAGCTGGAGATGGCCGGCGTGCCGCACCAGATCGAGAGCGGCGCCTCCATCTACTTCAAGGACCCCGACGGCGCCCGCCTGGAACTGCTCGCCGACCATCTCGGTGAGATGTACGGCGCGCGGGTGATGTGACCTAGCGGCGCGACGCCCTGCGCGTTCGCGGCCTGCCCGCACGCGGTAACCGCCTGATGCCCGCGTGCCGCTCGGCACGCTCCTCCTTCTCCTTCTGCACGGCGAGGCGCAGCGCGAGCTGCAACCGGCGGCGCCTGGCCCTGTTGGCCCTGGCGATGGCTGACTTCGGGGGTGAAGACTTGGGGGTCTTTGGCATGGGGATGTCCTACCCACTCGCGGCGGGCTTCCATACTTGAGTGCATGCGCCTGACCGAGTTCTGGAGACGGATGAACGCTCACTTCGGTGAGACCTACGCCGAGTCATGGGCGCGCGACTACGTGCTCGCCCCGCTCGGCGGGCGGACGGTGACGCAGGCGCTGGCCGACGGTGAGAGCGCCAAGACCGTCTGGCGCGCCGTGTGCCAGGTGGAGGACGTCTCGCCCAAGCTGCGCTGAAGCGGCTAGGGCTGGGCCGCGTCCAGCGCCCGGCGCAGCGCCGCGGCCGTGCTCTCCAGATCGTCGGCGCTGCCCTGCCCGCCCGGGGACCACAGGAAGAGCCAGCCTTGGCCGGACGGCGTCGCGAAGATGATCGTCTGGCGGCCGGTGCGCGGATGCCACGCCCACAACACCGGATCGTCCTCGCCGACCAACCGGCTGACCAGTCCCACATCGGGCAGCAGTTCGGCGAGCGACTCCAGATGGACGCGCCGTTCCCCGGTGAAGCCGCTCGCCACGTCGCCGCCTCCAAGCTTTCGCCCTGCAGTGAGTCTCCCCAGTTCACCGCGCATCACAACACGCCGGGGCCGACCCTCGTGAACATCACGTGGCGAGATCGAGGAATTACGCGGAGCGCGGGCTTCCAGTGCTCCGGATCCATGAGGATCCGGGTGGGCAGAGCCGAGGGGCCTCTTCGACGATCCGGTCCTGGTGGACTCCCGGCGGCGATGCCGGAAACCCTGCCACCGCCGGGACGTCCTGGCCTACCTTAAGTCACCTGCGCTGATCGGCTTCAGGGCGGGGCGCGGCTCGTGGCGTGTTCCCGCTGTGCTCGAACAGCCGTTCGGCTACGATGGAAGCGCGCCGAGCCACGTCTTCCCCGGCAGTCCCAGAAAATGTCGGTGGCAGGCCGTAGCTTTCACTCGACTGACCGGACCACGATCCTCCAGGGGGAGTTCCATGGCTATCAACGACCGCGAGAAGGCCCTCGAGACCGCGCTCGCCCAGATCGAGCGGCAGTTCGGCAAGGGCTCAGTGATGCGCCTGGGCGACGACGCCCGAGCTCCCATCGAGGTGGTCCCCACCGGGTCGATCTCCCTCGACGTGGCCCTCGGCATCGGCGGCCTGCCGCGTGGCCGCATCGTCGAGGTCTACGGCCCTGAGTCCTCGGGCAAGACGACCATCGCCCTGCACGCGGTGGCCAACGCCCAGCGGGCCGGCGGCATCGCGGCGTTCGTCGACGCCGAGCACGCCCTCGACCCCGAATACGCCAAGAAGCTCGGCGTCGACACCGACGCCCTGCTGGTCTCCCAGCCCGACACCGGTGAGCAGGCGCTCGAGATCGCCGACATGCTCATCAGGTCCGGCGCCGTCGACATCATCGTCATCGACTCGGTGGCCGCGCTCGTGCCCAAGGCCGAGATCGAGGGTGAGATGGGCGACAGCCACGTCGGCCTCCAGGCCCGCCTCATGTCCCAGGCGCTGCGCAAGATCGCCGGTGCCCTGAGCAGCACCGGCACCACCGCCATCTTCATCAACCAGCTCCGCGAGAAGATCGGTGTGATGTTCGGCTGCATGTCGTACGGCACGCGCGTCACGCTCGCCGACGGCACACAGGAGAAAATCGGCAAGATCGTCAATCAGAAGATGGACGTCGAGGTTCTCTCCTACGACCCGGAGACCGACAAGCTCGTTCCCCGCCGCATTGTCAACTGGTTCGACAACGGCAACGCCGAGCGGTTCCTGCAGTTCACTGTGGCCAAGTCGGGCGGAAACGGAAAGGCCCAGTTCGCTGCGACGGAGAACCACCAGATCCGCACCCCGGGCGGCTGGCGTGACGCCGGTGAGCTGATCGCGGGAGATCGCGTCATGCTCACGGAGACCCACCGCCTGAGCGACAAGCAGTGGCAGGTCATCCTGGGGTCGCTGATGGGAGATGGAAACCTGTCGCCCAATCGCCGTGGCCGCACCGGCGTTCGCTTCCGCATGGGGCATGGCGCCAAGCAGGAGGACTACCTGTCCTGGAAGTGCTCGATGCTCGGCAACATCACCCACAGCCGCAGCACCAACTCCAAGGGCGCGGTCTTCGCCGACTTCACTCCTCTTCCCGAGCTCGAAGAGCTGCGCCAGGTGGTCTACCTCGGTGGCGGCAAGAAGCACATCACCTCGGAATACCTCAAGGCGCTGACACCTCTGGCTCTGGCGGTGTGGTACATGGACGATGGCTCGTTCACGCTCCGTTCGAAAGGGTTGCAGCAGCGCACCGAAGGCGGTTCCGGTCGCATCGAGATCTGCGTCGAGGCGATGAGCCAGGGCTCCCAGGAGCGTCTTCGCGACTACCTGTGTGACACCTATGGCCTCAACGTGCAGGTTCAGCATCGCGGGGCCCGGGGCGTGGCCGTCCTGCAGTTCGAAACGGCATCGTCGGCCACGTTCCAGAAGCTGGTGGCGCCCTACGTCCACCCCTCTATGGCCTACAAGCTCCTGCCTCGCTATCGCGGCCAGTTCGCGGTCGAGCCGGAGTTCGCCGACCCCGAGCCGCGGCTCGTGCCCTCACGGATCCTTGACATTCGCATCAAGCCGAAGGCCCGCTCCATGAGGAAGTTCGACCTCGAGATCGAGGGGACGCACAACTACTTCGTCGACGGTGTCATGGTCCACAACAGCCCCGAGACGACGACGGGTGGCAAGGCGCTCAAGTTCTACGCCTCGGTCCGGATGGACATCCGCCGCATCGAGACGCTCAAGGACGGCACGGAGGCGGTCGGCAACCGCACCAGGGTCAAGGTCGTCAAGAACAAGATGGCGCCGCCCTTCCGCGTCGCCGACTTCGACATCCTCTACGGAGTGGGCATCTCCCGCGAGGGCGGCCTCATCGACATGGGTGTGGAGCACGGCTTCGTGCGCAAGTCCGGCGCCTGGTACACCTACGAGGGCGACCAGCTCGGCCAGGGCAAGGAGAACGCGCGCAACTTCCTGCGCAACCACCCCGACATGGCCAACGAGATCGAGAAGAAGATCAAGGACAAGCTGGGTGTCGGCCCACGCCTCGACACTCCGGCCGAGCCCGCCGCTCCGGCCCCGGCGGCCGCTCCTTCCGGCCGGGGTTCCAAATCCACCCCCAAGCCGGGTGACGTCTGATCGCTGACCCTATGAGCAACCCCGAGCGGCCACAGGCGCCCCAGCCACACAATCGGGGCGCCTGGCCGAAGTCCACCTCGCCGCGGGGCCGTGACCTCGCTCTCTCGGCGGCGGACGGCTGGCCATCACTCGACGAGTGGCGCAACCGTCCACGCACCCCTGATCCCGAGCCCGGCGGCGCCACGGATTCCGGCAGCCCGGTAGAAGGTCCCGGCGTGCCCGGTTGCCCGCCTCCGACGCCGGGCCGCTCCCGTCTGGACGGCGATGGTTCGGGGCGTGATGGACAGCGTGCCTCCGATGTCCCGGCAGAGCTGGAGCAAGGAGCCACCGGCTCCCCGCCTCCGGAGGCCGACGGCTCCCGCGTGCGCGATGGCGGGTCGGCTGACAGGTCTTCCGGCGACGGAGACGGCGGATGGCATTCCGAGGTGCTGGCCGGGGACAGTTGGTTCGGCAAAGACCATGCCAGGGGCCGCGGGAAGGGCACTGAAGGCAGGAGCCGAGCTGACAAGTGGGCCGGAGGCGGCGAGAACGCCTCAGGCGGGCAGGACGAAGGCAGTGGGAGCCCGGCGGGCGAGTGGGGTGAGGACGGTGCGAGGCGATCGGGCAGAGGGCGCCGGTCCGGTCGGTCCAGCAGGCGCGCAGGAAAGGGCCCGCGGGGATGGTTGCCGGAAGGGCCTGACGCCGACAGCCCGGCCGGGGCCGCTCCGGCCGCCGACCCGGAGTCGGTGGCCCGGGCCATCTGCCTGCGCCTTCTCACCATGGCTCCCAAGACGCGAGCCCAGCTCGCCGAAGCTCTGCGCAAGCGGGAGGTGCCGGACGACGCCGCGGAGGCGGTGCTCAGCCGGTTCTCTGAGCTGGGGCTGATCGACGACGAGGCCTTCGCCGCGGCCTGGGTCGACTCCAGGCACCACGGTCGCGGCCTGGCCAAGCGCGCCCTGGCCGCCGAGCTGCGCCATCGGGGCGTCGACCCCGACACGGTCAAGGAAGCGGTCGACCGCCTCGATCCCGACCAGGAGGCGGAGACCGCTCGCCGGCTGGTGGAGCGCAAGCTGGCCGCGACCCGCTCTCTCGACCCGCGCGCCCGCACCCGCCGCCTCGCCGGCATGCTCGCCCGCAAGGGCTACCCGTCGGGCCTGGCCTTCCGCGTCATCCGCGAGGCCCTGGAACAGGAGGGCATCGACATGGAAGAAGACTTCCCCTGACGGGACGTCTGCCCTTGGGGGGACGTCCGCCCCTGGCTTCAAAGGGGATGGTCGCTCTCCTTCGACGAGCACTCCGCCCGGAACTCAACCCCTCGGGGGGCCGACGTCCGGCCCGGCGAGCTCGCCTCGCTGGGAGCGGACGTTCCTCCGGAGAGTCTGACTCGCTGGGAGCGGACGTTTCGCTGGAGGGCTTGACCCGCCGGGAGCGGACGTTTCGCCGGAGAGTCTGACCCGCCGTCAGCCTGGTGGATGCCTGGCGCATTCAACGCGGCCGCCTGAAGGATGTCCGCTTCCGGCACGGGGAGCGTGCCGGATCCCGACGGTTTCCAGGGGCATTGGCGGATCTTGTGGTGGATGTGGCGATGCGGGTCCGTAAGACACGCTTGGAGACGCGTTTGCTTGCTCGTGACCTGTTCGACGCATAACCTCGACGGCAGTGAGGGAGTTACTCCGCGCAGTGCGGATTGCCATACCGGTGAACGACGGACGAGCGAGCTTGGGCGATCGAGGCAGGCGAGGTGTCGGCTTTCCGAGCCGACGCCCGGTCAGCCTTGGCTGGGCATCGACCCAGGTGATGACCGGGCTGTCCGTGGCGTGCTTGTGACCCCTCCCGTTTTGTGGCCGCGTTATGAGGTGTTGACGACGCGAGGAGGGCGGGGCGCACATGGGGCCGCTGGTCGTGGTGCTGATGGTGGCGGTGCTCGTGCTCGCGTTCGGGATGATCGTCGCGCTCCTCGTTGTCATACGCCGCACCTCCGGCCCTCTGCCACGTTCCGGCAAGCCGAGCTCCGAGCAGATGCAGGCCGTTCACGAGGAGCTTGAGCAGGCGCGTGAGGAGGCGCAGGAGATCCGCCACAAGGCGGAGACCGACGCCGAGGAGATCCTGCGCAGGTCGGAGAGCGCTGCCGAGAGCGCGGCGCAGATGCGGCGGGAGGTCGAGGAGGAGGCCCGGATCCTCAAGTCCGAGCTCAAAGAGCTACGGACCGACCTGGAGCGCAGGGAGGCCAGGCTGGCCGAGCGCGAGCAGCGGCTGGACGAGGAGGCCAGACGGCAGTCCGAGCGTGACAGGAAGCTCGCCGAGACGGAAGTCGAGCTGGCCGACCGGCGCGAGGAGCTGCTCCAGGTCGAGCAGGAGCGGCAGGTCATCCTGGAGCGGGTCGCCGGGCTGACCGGCGCGCAGGCCAAGGCGGAGCTGGTCAGGGAGATCGAGAACCAAGCCAAGCGCGAGGCCGCCCTGATCGTCAGGGAGATCGAGGGGGCCGCTCGCAAGGAGGGCGAGAAGCGGGCCACCAAGATCGTGACGCTGGCCGTGCAGCGGGTGGCGGCGGAGCAGACGGCGGAGTCGGTCGTCAGCGTGTTGCACCTGCCGGGCGACGAGATGAAGGGCCGGATCATCGGGCGCGAGGGGCGTAACATCCGCGCCTTCGAGTCCACCACCGGGGTCAACCTGATCATCGACGACACGCCTGAGGCGGTGTTGCTGTCGTGCTTCGACCCGGTGCGGAGGGAGACCGCCAGGCTGACGCTGGAGAAGCTGGTGCTGGACGGCCGCATCCATCCGCAGCGCATCGAGGAGGCCCATGACCGCAGCCGCCAGGAGGTCCAGGACCTGTGCGCCCGGGCCGGCGAGGACGCCCTGGTCGAGCTGGGCATCACCGACATGCATCCTGAGCTGACGCTGCTGCTCGGGCAGTTGCGCTACCGCACCTCTTATGGACAGAACGTCCTCAAGCACCTGATCGAGTCCGCGCACATCGCGGGCATCATGGCCGCCGAGCTGAAGCTGAACCAGCGGCTGATGAAGCGTTGCGCCCTGCTCCACGACATCGGCAAGGCTCTCACGCACGAGGTCGAGGGCAGTCACGCGCTGATCGGCGCGGAGATCGCCCGACGTTACGGCGAGGAGGAGGACGTGGTGCACGCCATCGAGGCGCACCACAACGAGGTCGAGGTCCGCACCGTCGAGGCGGTGCTCACGCAGGCCGCCGACGCGATCAGCGGCAGCCGTCCAGGGGCCCGCCGTGAGTCCCTGGAGGCCTACGTCAAGCGGTTGGAGCGGCTGGAGGAGATCGCGCAGTCGTACGACGGGGTGGAGAAGGTCTTCGCCATGCAGGCCGGCCGGGAGATCCGCGTCATGGTCAAGCCCGACGCGGTCGACGACATCCAGGCGCAGGTGATCGCCCGCGACGTGGCCAAGCAGGTGGAGGAGGAGCTGACCTACCCGGGGCAGATCCGCATCAGCGTGGTCAGGGAGTCGAGGGCCACCGAGTTCGCCCGTTAGGCGAAGATCTGCTGGTAGAAGGCGAGCTCTGCGGCGAGCGCCGCGGCCCGCGTCTCGGCGCGGCGGAAGCCGTGTGACTCCCCGTCGAAGGAGAGATAGGTGCACGGGATGCCGCGTTCGGAGAGCGCGTCGGCGAAGGCCACCGACTGCTGGGGCGGCACCACGGGGTCGTCGAGCCCTTGCAGGAGCAGCATGGGGCAGGTCACGTCGTCGACGAGGCCCAGCGGCTCGCGGGCGGCGTAGACCTGCGGGTCTTCCGGCCCCACCAGCCACTCCACGTAGCGTGACTCGAAGTCGTGGGTGTGCTCGGAGAGGGGCGCGAGCGCGCTGATGCCGTAGTAGGAGACGCCGCCCGCGAACACGTCGGACCGGCAGCACGCGGCCAGCACGGTCCAGCCGCCCGCGCTGCTGCCGCGTACCGCGATCTTGGCGGGGTCGGCCAGGCCTTCGGCGGCCAGCCATCGTGCGGCGGCGATCGTGTCGGCGACGTCAACCAGGCCCCACTGCCCTTTCAGCCGGTCGCGGTAGGGCCTGCCGTAGCCGGTGGAGCCGCCGTAGTTGACGTCGAGCACGCCGATGCCGCGCGAGGTCAGGAACGCCTTCTCCAGGTCGAGCGCGCTGTCGGCGCAGGCCGTCGGCCCGCCGTGCACGAAGATCACGTATGGGGGGACGCCGGTGGTCGCCGGTCCGTTCGGCGGATAGAGGAACGCGGGGGCCGGCGTCTCCACCGCCCGGGGAAGCGGCAGGCAGGCGGGGTCGGGCAGGCGCGCGACGTCCTGGCCGAGCGCGACGTGCGTGCCGGCCGCCGTGTCCACCTGGACGACCGACCGGGGGAGCGTGGCGGAGTAGCCGACCCCGACCACGGACGTGCCCTCGGCCGCCAGCGCCGCGTCCCACCCCGAACGGGGCACGTCGAGGTCGGTCAGGGTGCCCGACTCGGGGTCGAGCACGCCCATCCGCAGGTCGCCGCGCCCGTGCAGGACCGCGATGCGCCCGTCGCCGAGCACGGTGTACGGCCATCCGCCCAGCTGCCACGGCGGCGCCGCGAACTCCTCCTCGGCGGGATGGACCGCCCGCGTATCCGCGCCCCGCAGACCGGTCTCGTAGAGGTTCCACCATCCTGAGGAGTCGGAGATCAGGTAGAGGTGGGCGTCGTCCTTCCAGGCGGGGGCGAGCACGGATTCGGCGGGCCCGCCGCGCACGGTCCACTCCTCGCCGCTGGAGAGGCGGACGACCCGCAGCTCGGTGCCGTCCCAGGGCATGAGCGGGTGGTTCCAGCAGAGGTAAGCCAGGTGCCGCCCGTCAGGGGAGATGGCGGGGGAGGCGTAGAAATCGCAGCCCGTGACCCAGGTGCGAGGGTCGCCGCCGTCCAGCGGGACGGACACGATGGCCCGGGTCACCTTGCCGTCGTCGCCGTGCCGCTCGCGCACGGCCCACACCTGGCCGTCGTGCACGACCAGGTCGGCGTAGCGGCAGCCGTCGCCGGTGAGCGGCTCGGGCTCACCGCCGTCCGCCAGAATGTACAGGCGCTGGTCGTCGAGGTTGGCGAAGACCACCTCGCCGCCGGGGGTCACGGTGTAGGGCCTGCCGCCGTACTCGTGCACCCGGGTGCGCGCGCACCACGGGGCCCGCAGCAGCTCGCGGTGGGTGCCGTCGGCGGTGCGGCACACGATCGTGGTGCGTCCGCCCTCTTCAGGGCGGTCCTCGGTCCACCACACCTGGCCGCCCCGAATCGTGGGCCAGCTCGGACGCACGCCTGCGCTCGCCACGTCTCTGGTCGTGATGGGGGAGGGCCAGAAAGGCATACCCGCATCCTGCCGGAAGATCGGCGAGCGTGCTGGCCGGATCTTGGATCAGGGGCAGCCCGCGGGCGGCGGTGGCGCCGTGGGCAGGTCGAGCCCCGTCCTGCCGAACCACTTCTGCAGCAGCCGGGCGGCCGTGCCGTCCGCCCACATCATGGTGATCGCCTCGTCGATGGCCTCGCACGTGGCGATCTCGCCCTCCTTGAGGCCGACGGCCCACTGCTCCTCGCTGATCGGGTCGTTGAGCAGCCGGAGCTTCTCGGGGTCCTGCTCGACGTACCCGGCCAGGGACAGGTTCTCGGTGCTCACCGCGTCGAGCTGGCGGTCGAGGAGCTTGCGTACGCACTCGGAGTAGTTGGCCGCGGGCACGAGGATGGCCGGCAGGTCCAGCTTGCCGTCCGGCGGCGGGTCGACGATGCGCCGGTAGGAGTTGGACCCCTTGGCCAGGCAGATGCGCTGGCCTGCCAGGTCGCTGGTCTTCTGGATGGAGGTGTCGTCGCGGCGGACCATCGTGTCCTGGTAGGCCGTCACGTACGGGCCCGCGAACGTCACCCTGGGCTTGCGCGACATGGTGATGGAGTAGGAGGCGACGACCATGTCGACGGTGCCGTTCTGGAGCAGCGCCTCGCGGGCTGAGGAGGGGGCCTCGCGCCACGTGATGTGCACGTTCTCGCCGCCCGCGAGGTGGCGGACGATGTAGCGGGCGACGTCGATGTCGAAACCCTCGGGGGCGCCGGGCCCGGTCTTGAGGCCCACGCCCGGCTGGTCCCACTTGGTGCCGACCGTGACCGTGCCGCCTTCTCTGATCTTCTCCGCGACGGTGGAGAATGAGCCGTTTCCGCCGCACGCCGCCAGGCACACGGCCATGGCCGCCCCTGCGAGCGCCGCCCCACGCATGGTCACCCCGATCATCTCCTGTAAGAGGAGCTTGTCGGCTGAATAACGCGCGCAGGCCGGTGTTTCAACGCCTCCAACGGAGAAGTGGGACTTTCTTGGGGATTTATCGGTGTACGGGCGGCGCGTTCACCGCCCGTACACCGTCAGGCGGCGCCTTCGCCCATGCCCACGGCCGGCGTGACCGGCTTGGCGGCCGTCTTGCGGCTGCGCCTGCTCCGCCTCTCCAGCCAGGTGGCCAGGTAGCTCAGGGCCATGTTGAGCGCGACGTAGATGATGCCGATGACGATCGCCGCCGGGATCAACGAGCCGAAGAACCGGGCAGGAAGGATCTTGAAGCCGGTGTTGAGCAGGTCGACGTAGGCGATGATGTAGCCGAGCGCGGTGTCCTTCAGCAGCACCACGAGCTGGCTGACGATCGCCGGCATCATCGCCGTGACGGCCTGCGGCAACAACACCAGCCGCATGACCTGGTTCTTCCGCATGCCCACCGCGTAGGCGGCCTCCGACTGCCCCTTGGGGACGGCCTGCACGCCGGCCCTGACGACTTCGGCGAGCACCGAGCCGTTGTAGAGCATCAGGCCGACGACCACCGCCATGAACGCGTAGTCGCCGCCGCCCATCAGCAACGGGGCCAGGTAGAAGATGAAGAAGATCAGCAGCAGCAGGGGGATGGCCCTGAAGACCTCCACCACCACGCCGGCCGGGACCCTGATCCAGGCATGGTCCGAGAGCCGGGCCAGGCCGAAGATCGCGCCGAAGGCGAGCGCGAGCACCGCGGCCACGGCCGCCGCCTTCAGGGTGCCGATGAGACCCGGGATGATGTAGAACTCCCACGTCTCCCACTGCAGGAACGGCTGCCAGATCTTGCCTTCCCACTGGCCCTTGGCGTCGAAGCCCTTGTAGACGCCGTAGACGACCGCCCCGACGGCGATGACGCTGACGACGGTGAGGGCGTGGTTGCGCACCCGCCCGCGCGGCCCGGGGGCGTCGAACAGGACAGAAGTGCTCATCGGACCACCGCCAGGCGCCGCGACAACCAACCGGTGAAGAACCCGATCGGCATGGTCAGCACCATGAAGGCGACGACGATGCCGAGAAAGATGGGGATCGACGCGCCGGTCTGGTCGAACGTCTCCTTCATCACGGCCGCCGCATCGGCGAGGAACCCGCCGGCGGTGGCGACCGTGGTGTTCTTGATCATGGCGATGATCACGCTGCCCAGCGGGGCGACCACGGCGCGGAACGCCTGCGGCAGGATGATCATCGTGAGTGACTGGCTGAACGTCAGGCCGATCGCCCTGGCGGCCTCGGCCTGCCCCATCGGCACCGTGTTGACACCCGAGCGCAGCGCCTCGCACACGAAGGCCGCCGTGTAGAGCGACAGGCCCATCGCGACGAGCCAGAACGAGTTGGACCGCGGCTCGTCGGAGAAGATCAGGCCCAGCTGGTCGCTCAGGCCCAGCGCCGAGAACGCCAGCACCAGTGTCAGGGGGGTGTTACGGACAACGTTGACGTAGATCGTGCCCGCCGCGCGCAACACCGGCGTGGGGGAGACCCGCATCGCGACCAGGATCGTGCCGAGGATCAGCGATGCGACCAGGGCCACGAGCGCGAGCTTGACGTTCTCCAGGAATCCCAACGCGAGGTCGGGGGCGTACGTGATTAGTTCGTCCATCGTGCTCCACCGCAGGGGCGAAAGGCGGCCGGAGGGCCGGCCGCCGTCGCCGACGTGATCAGCTGCAGCCCTCGGCCGGCGGCGCGGCCTCCGACAGCTTCAGGCCCTGGATGCCGCCGAACCACTTGTCCAGCAGCTGCTTCATGGTGCCGTTGTCCCACAGCTTCTTCACCGCGGTGTTGACGGCCTCGCACGTCTTCGTGTCGCCCTTCTTCAGGCCGACGCCGTACTTCTCGTCGGTGAAGCCCTGGCCCAGCACCTTGAAGTTGCCGCCCGCCTGCTTGGCGAAGCCCGCCAGGATCAGGTCGTCGGTGGTGACGGCGTCGAGGTTGCTGCCGGTCAGCTTCTGCACGCACTCGGAGTAGTTGGCCGCGTCGACGGTCGTGGCGTCGATGTCGAGCTCGCCGTCCGGCGGCCCTTCGGTGATGCGCTTGTAGGAGTTGGAGCCGGCTGCCTTGCAGATCTTCTTGCCCTTGAGCTCCTGCGGGCTGTTGATCGACGTGTCGTCCTTGCGGACCATGACGTCCTGGTGGGCGATCACGTAAGGGCCGCCGAAGGTGACCTTGCCCTTGCGCTCCTCGGTGATGGAGTAGGTGGCGACGACCATGTCGACCGTGCCGTTCTGGAGGAACGGCTCACGGTTGGACGAGGCCGACTCCTTCCACTCGATCTCGACCTCCTTGCCGCCGGCCAGCTCCTTCACCAGGGCCTTGGCCACGTCAACGTCGAATCCCTCGGGCTCGGCGCCCATCTTCAGGCCCAGGCTCGGCTGGTCCCACTTGGTGCCGACCACGATCGTGTTGGCGCCCTGGACCTTCTCCAGCACGGTGGCGTACGTCTGCTCGCCGCCACCACAAGCCGTCAGGCCGGCGGCCAGAGCCGCTACCGAGAGCACCGCTCCCGTTCGACGCATGTGCATGTGTACCTGCCTCAATCTCAATGCGTGAGGATCTTCGAAAGGAAGTCGCGCGCCCGGTCGGTCTGCGCGTTGGTGAAGAACTCGTCGGGGGTGTTCTCCTCGACGATCTGCCCGTCTGCCATGAACACGACGCGGTTGGCGGCGCGGCGGGCGAAACCCATCTCGTGCGTGACGACCACCATGGTCATCCCGTCACGGGCCAGCCCGACCATGACATCGAGCACCTCCTGCACCATCTCGGGGTCCAGTGCCGAGGTCGGCTCGTCGAACAGGATCATCTTCGGGTCCATCGCCAGTGCCCTGGCGATGGCGACCCGCTGCTGCTGGCCACCCGACAGCTGGGCCGGATACTTGTCCGCCTGTGCTGCGATACCTACCCGTTCGAGAAGCTCCATCGCACGCTTGTTGGCCGCATCGCGCGCGATCCCGCGCACCTTGATCGGGCCGAGCGTGACGTTCTCCCGGATGGTCTTGTGAGCGAACAGATTGAACGACTGGAAGACCATGCCGACGTCGGAACGGAGCCTCGCCAGGGCCTTGCCCTCCTCGGGCAGCACCTGGCCGTCAAATATGATCTGCCCGTCACTGATCGTCTCCAGCCGGTTGATCGCGCGGCAGAGCGTGGACTTCCCGCCGCCCGACGGGCCGATGACGACCAGAACCTCGCCACGAGAGACGGTCAAGTTGATGTTCTTCAGGACATGCAGCGCCCCGAAGTGCTTGTTGACGTTCTCCAACCGAACCAGTGGAGCGCCGTCGCCGTTCTCCGTCATGCACCCAAACGGTAGAGGGCATTAAGACGCTGGTCACTAACCGGGTGGTACCGATCCGATCACATCGTGCCGTCAAGCTGGTCTTTTAGATCGGTACGGGCCGTCTCAAGCCTGACAACGACTACCCTGGAAAGCGCCATGACTGTGACCCAGGAGAGCGCCCGCACCTATGAAGTGCGCACATATGGGTGCCAGATGAACGTCCACGACTCCGAACGCCTCTCCGGCCTGCTGGAGGATGCCGGCTACGTGCCCGCCCCCGACGGCGAGACCGCCGACGTGGTCGTGTTCAACACGTGTGCCGTGCGGGAGAACGCCGACAACCGCCTCTACGGCAACCTCGGCCACCTGCGGCCCGCCAAGGTGAGCAACCCGCGCATGCAGATCGCCGTGGGCGGCTGCCTCGCCCAGAAGGACCAGGGCGAGATCGTCCGCAAGGCGCCATGGGTCGACGTGGTCTTCGGCACCCACAACATCGGCTCGCTGCCGGTGCTGCTGGAGCGCGCCCGCATCGAGGGCGAGGCGCAGGTCGAGCTGAAGGAGTCGCTCGAGGTCTTCCCCTCGACGCTGCCCACCAGGCGCGAGTCCGCCTACGCCGCCTGGGTGGCCGTCTCGGTCGGCTGCAACAACACCTGCACGTTCTGCATCGTCCCCTCCCTGCGCGGCAAGGAGAAGGACCGCCGGCCCGGCGAGATCCTGGCCGAGGTCGAGACCCTCGTCGGCCAGGGCGTCCTCGAGGTCACGCTGCTGGGCCAGAACGTCAACACCTACGGCGTGGAGTTCGGCGACCGGCTGGCCTTCGGCAAGCTGCTGCGCTCGTGCGGCTCCATCGAGGGCCTGGAGCGGGTCCGCTTCACCTCGCCCCACCCCGCCGCGTTCACCGACGACGTGATCGCCGCCATGGCCGAGACGCCCAACGTCATGCACCAGTTGCACATGCCGCTGCAGTCGGGCTCCGACCGGGTGCTGCGCGCGATGCGCCGCTCCTACCGCGCCGAGCGCTACCTCGGCATCATCGAACGCGTGCGCGCCGCCATGCCGGACGCTGCCATCTCGACCGACATCATCGTCGGCTTCCCCGGCGAGACCGAGGAGGACTTCCAGGCCACGCTCGACGTCGTCAGGCAGAGCCGCTTCGCCAACGCCTTCACCTTCCAGTACTCCATCCGTCCCGGCACGCCGGCGGCCACCATGGACGACCAGATCCCCAAGGAGGTCGTCCAGAAACGCTACGAGCGGCTGGTGGCCCTCCAGGAGGAGATCTCGTGGGAGGAGAACAAGAAGCAGGTGGGCCGGACGCTCGAGGTGCTGGTCGCCGAGGGCGAGGGGCGCAAGGACGACGCCACCCGCCGGCTGTCCGGCCGCGCGCCCGACAACCGGCTCGTGCACTTCGCCGTGGGCTCGGAGGCTCCCCGGCCGGGTGACATGGTGACGGTCGAGGTGACGTACGCGGCCCCGCACCACCTGGTGGCGGACGGACCGGCGTACGCGGTCAGGCGGACGCGGGCGGGCGACGCCTGGGAGTCCCGCCAGGCCGGTCCTTCCACGGGGCCGGGGGTGCTGCTCGGCATGCCCACCGTCGGCCGCCCCGCTCCCACCACCGCCCCGTCGGGCGCCTGCTCGGCCCACTGACCCAGGCGCAGCCCTCCGCCCGAGGGCTGACGCCTCCCTTCGCCGCGCTCGCCGAGGCCGCCAGGCAGACGCTCCCCGGCAGGGAAGCCCGCTTCGTTCCCGGATCGGGGCTCGGCCGGATCGGTGGCGCGACGTCTCCAGATACCCGGCACACCACCTGTCTTCCCTGCTCTCTGGCCCGCCTGTCCGGTGCCCGGGCGCCGGACAGGCGCTCTCACGGCCGCATCCCGATGGCCAAGCGTCAGCGAGTGAGGCGGTCGAGGAAGCTGTAGCAGGGCTCCCGGCGGAAGTCGTCGAACGTGGCGCAGGGGTCGATGCCGCGTGCCGGAGGCGCGGGGACGGCCGGGCGCCTGGTCGGCGCTGGGTCGCGGGGAGGCGGCTGAGGGGGCGACTGCGGAGAGGGCGAGCCCGCCGGGCCGGGCGCCGCGGACCGTACCTGCACCGAGGGCCCGGGAGCCGCCGACCGGTCGCGGAAGGGCGGTGGAGGCGCGGCCGTGCGTCCGGGAAAGGGCGCCGGTGACCCCGGGGGCGCGGTCGCGGCCGGCGGGCCCGTGGCAGGTGACGGGCGGACGGGTTCGTGCGTGCCCCAGGGCGGTGCCGGGACGCCCCGGGGAGGCGTTCGGGTGCCCCAGGGCGGCGTTCCCGTGATGTCCCAGGGTGGCGGGACGGGCTGGATCCACGGCGGCGCCAACGGCCCCATCACGGCGTCCACGGTCTGTGCGGACGGTTGAGGGAACGTTCCAGGAAATGGCCCGGAAGTTCGGGAGGCGGTCGCCCTTTGTGTCATGTTCGACGCCCAGAGTGGCGGCGAAGGCGTTATCGATCTTGAGGAATGCGGAGATTCCTGATCGAATTCGGCGGAGCTTTGCGGAGACGGTTCTGAGGAGTCGGTGAATGCCAGGAAAATTCCCAGGGTCGCGGTGACGAGTACCCCGGCTGTTCCGGCCAGCGGTGCCAGGTTGGCGCGGCTACCTGGTCTTATGGATCTAAGGGGGGACAAGTCGTGATTCCTTCGTGATTGTTCTGCGAGCATTCCGGTGTTGCGGCTAGTGTGGTCCATCACCCGCGGAAGCCGGTGAGCTTTCCCGATACGACCGCAGGGAGCTGCAACACCATGCAAGGTTCGCGTGAGCCGGATCATCAGGAGATCCTGGGGGGGCCTGGGGACACCCGCTTGGCTTCGAGGAATGCGCCGCCAGGGCACAAGTCCTCGAAGAGCAACAAGAAGATCGCCATGATCGTCGCCTCGGTGGCGGTCGCACTGGTGGCGGCGGCCGGCGGCGGCTACTTCCTGGCGGGAAACCCCGCCGATCCCGCACGGCCCGGAGGCGCCTCACAGCCGGCGCCCTCGCAGAGCGCGGGCGGCGACGAAGAACTCCAGGGTGACGACGACGCGACCATGGGTGACGCCAGGACCGACGCCCCTGACGACAACCTGCCGACCGGCGAGGACGACGGCAGCATGGGCGACGCCAGGACGGACAACGACGGCGAGGGCGGCCCGGGCAACCACGACACGGGCTCGACGGGCTCCAACCCGTCCGATGGCACCAAGCAGACCAACACCGGCAAGAAGCCCGCGACGACGTCCCCGAGCAAGCCCGCGCAGGACGAGGCCGACACCCCGGCCGACGGCCCGGGGGGCCTGGTCAACGGCCAGTGCGCCAAGGCCGGCTGCTGAAGGTGGTCACGAAGGGCCACTCGCCCATCGAAGGCGTCAGGGAGGCCGGGGGCCGCTCGCCATTGAGCGCCCGGGTGCTCGCGTCCCCCTCGCGCTCGTGCGGCGCCGGTGAAGTGGCTTGCCGTAATTCGCCGGTATTGGACCTTCGGCGGCACCGGGGTGCTCCGTAAGGTCGCCGCATGACTGCTGACAAGGCGGACGCGCTCCGAGCCCTTCACGTGCCGGGCACTCCGCTGGTCCTGCCCAACGTCTGGGACGCCGCGTCGGCGCGGGCCGTACAGGATGCCGGTTTCCCCGCGGTCGCCACCGGCAGCGCCGCCGTCGCGCGCGTGCTGGGCTACGAGGACGGTGAGGGCACCCCTGCCGACGAGATGATGGCGGCCGTGGCGCGCGTGGCCAGAGCGGTCGACGTGCCCGTCACCGCCGACGTCGAGCGCGGGTACGCGCTCGAACCGGCCGCCCTCGCCGAGGCGCTGGCGGGCGCCGGAGCCGTCGGGTGCAATCTGGAGGACTCGCTCCCCGGCACCGGCGAGATGGTGGAGACAGGCGTCCAGGCGGACTTCCTCGCCGAGGTGCGCGCCGCCGCGGGCCCGGGCCTGGTGATCAACGCCAGGATCGACCTGTACCTGTACGGAAGCGGCGACCGTGCCGCGGCCGTCGAGCGCGCACGGCGCTATCTGGAGGCGGGAGCCGACTGCGTCTACCCGATCGGCCTGGCGGACGAGGAGGAGATCCGGGCGCTGGCCGGCGAGCTGGGCGGGATGGTCAACATCCTGTTCCGGCCGGGAGGCCCCTCGCCGGCGCGGCTGGCCGAACTCGGGGTGGCCAGGATCAGCTTCGGCAGCGGGCTGCACCGCGCGTCCGCCGACTACACGCGCGGGCTGCTGGCGAAGGTCAAGGAGGGCCTGAGCCCCTACTGACGGCGGCGCGGCACGGGGATCCTCATCAGGTCGCGGGCGAGCACCACCTCGCCGTCGAAGCTGCGCCGCGCCTCGGCGGCGAAGGCCGGCTCCTCGGCGAAGCCGTACCGCTCGGAGAAGTGCGTGAGCACCAGCCTGCGCACCCCCGCGTCCGCCGCCACCATCCCCGCCTCGAACGCCGTCAGGTGCCCGTACTCCTTGGCCAGCGCGCTCTCCGACGACAGGAACGTCGACTCGATCACCAGCAGGTCGGCCCCCGACGCCAGCTCGAAGACGGCGTCGCAGAGCCGGGTGTCCATCACGAAGGCCGCGCTCTGCCCCGGCCTGGGCTCGCTGCACCGGTCGAGCGTGACGCCGCGTACTGAGCCGGTGCGCTGCAGCTCGCCGACCTCGGGGCCGCGGATGCCGTGGGCGGCCAGCCGCTCAGGCAGCATGCGGCGGCCGTCCGGCTCCTGGAGGCGGTAGCCGTAGGACTCGACCGGATGGGAGAGGCGGCGCGCGGTCAGCGGGCCGACGGCGGTGAGGTCGCCGTCGAGGGGATGTTCGGAGATGACGGACGTGTCGGCGAAGACGGCGGCGTGGCGGAGCCTGCGCCAGTAGGGTTCGCCGGAACCGGGGAAGAGCGCCCGCACCGGGTGCCTGACCTTGTCGCGGGCGATGCGCTGCACCACGCCCGGCACGCCCAGGCAGTGGTCGCCGTGGAAGTGCGTGACGCAGAGCCAGTGCACGTCGTGCGCGCTGACTCCGGCGTGCAGCATCTGCCGCTGCGTGCCCTCGCCCGGGTCGAGCAGGAAGCCCTGACCGTCCCAGCGCAGGAGGTAGCCATTGTGGTTACGGTGTCGGGTAGGAACCGCGCTGGAGGTGCCCAGCACCACGAGCTCACGTGAGGACATGATGCCCGCCGCCGCAGAGACCGCCGCCTTCGCCGAGGTGCCGACGCCGGTCGGCCTGTTCGTGCTGGCCGTCACCGAGACCGGCCTCGTGGCGTCGGGCTGGGCGTCGGCGCACGGGTCGCGTGCGCGCCTTTCCGACCGGCTCGGCCTGCCTGAGGTTCATGATGCGGATCGTACGGCCTTCGCGGTCGCGGAGCTGAACGCCTACTTCGCCGGCGACCTGAAGGTCTTCGAGACGCCGATCGACTGGCGCCTGATGTCCGGCTCGCGGCTGCGGGTGCTCCAGGCACTCCACCAGGTCCCGTACGGCTCCGCCGTCACCTACGGCGAGCTGGCCCGCCGCAGCGGCTCCAGCGTGCCGGCCCGCGGCATCGGCTCGATCATGGGCTCCAACCCGATCCCGATCTTCGTGCCCTGTCACCGGGTGATCGCGGGCACCGGCCTGGGCGGCTTCAGCGGCGGCGAGGGCGTGGAGACCAAGCGCCGGCTGCTGACCCATGAGGGCTATCTGCAACCGACGCTGCTCGACCTCTAGCAGACTGGTCAGCGTGAGCCAGCAGCCCGTCATCGCCGTCGTCGGCCCCACCGCGGCGGGAAAGTCCGATCTCGCCGTCGACCTCGCGCTCCGGTTGGGGGGCGAGTGCGTCAACGCCGACTCCATGCAGCTCTACCGGGGGATGGACATCGGCACGGCCAAGCTGACCCCGGCCGAGCAGCGCGGGGTTCCCCATCACCTGCTGGACGTCTGGGACGTCACGGTCACGGCCAGCGTGGCCGAATACCAGAAGCTGGCCAGGGCCGTCTTCGACCGCGTCGACGTGCCGGTCCTGGTCGGCGGCAGCGGGCTCTACGTGCGGGCGGCCGTCGACGAGCTGGAGTTCCCCGGCACCGACCCGGAGATCAGGGCGAGGCTGGAGGCGGAGCTGGCCGAGTTCGGCACCGCCCGGCTGTACGAACGGCTGCGGGGCCTGGACCCGGCCGCCGCGGCGGCGATCCTGCCCAGCAACGGCCGCCGCATTGTCCGCGCCCTTGAGGTGATCGAGCATTCGGGGCGCCCGTTCTCGGCCACGATGCCCGCCTACGAAGCGGTCTACCCGAGCGTGCAGCTCGGTCTCGAGGTGCCGAGAGCGGAGCTGGACGAGCGGATCGCGGTCAGGGTCGAGCGCATGTGGCGGGCGGGGCTGGTCGACGAGGTGCGGGGGCTGCTCGGCGAAGGGCTGGCCGAGGGCCGCACGGCGAGCCGCGCCCTCGGGTACGCCCAGGTCATCCGCTTCCTGGAGGGCGAGTGGAGCGAGGAGCGGGCGATCGCGGAGACCGTCCGGCTGACCAGGCGCTTCGCGCGCCGCCAGGAGTCGTGGTTCCGCCGTGATCCGCGGGTGTGCTGGTTGCCCTACGACGCACCGGATCTGCTTGAGCGATCCCTCGATCGGATCGCGGCGAGCCGGTGCGCATAAACTTTCAGCATGCGCTTTCTCAAGGGGCACGGCACCGAGAACGACTTCGTCATCCTGCCTGATCCCGACGGCGAGCTGGACGTCTCAGCCTCGCTCGTCGCGAAGATCTGCGACAGGAGGACAGGCATCGGGGCCGACGGTGTGCTCAGGGTCGCGCGCACCAAGCAGAGCCACGAGGTGGCCGAGCAGGCGTCGGCGGCCGAATGGTTCATGGACTACCGCAACGCCGACGGCAGCGTGGTGGAGATGTGCGGCAACGGCGTGCGCGTGTTCGCCCGCTACCTGATCGACGCCGGGCTGGCGGAGCACGCGGAGTTCGCGGTGGCCACCCGTGGCGGCCTGCGCAAGGTCCGCGTCGAGCCGAACGGCGACGTCACGGTCGACATGGGCCGGCCCGTCGTCCACGGCGAGAGCGTGGCCACCGTCGGCTCACACGAGTACACCGGCCTGTGCATCGACATGGGCAACCCGCATCTGGCCTGCGCCATCGGCGATCCCGTCGCGCAGCTCGACCTCGCCCACCAGCCGGGCTTCGACACGGGGGTCTTCCCCGGCGGCGTCAACATCGAGCTGTTCAACCCGGTGGGCACCAGCCGCGCGGTGATGCGCGTCTTCGAGCGCGGCTCCGGCGAGACCCGGTCGTGCGGCACCGGAGCGGTGGCCACGGCCGTCGCCGCCGCGAGCCTGTCGGGCGACAGCACGGGCACCTGGACGGTCGAGGTGGTCGGCGGCACGCTGACCGTCATCCTCGACGAGGACACCAGCTACCTTTCCGGTCCCGCGGTCATCGTGGCGAGTGGCGAACTGATGCTTGCAGTATGATGTTCTTCTGAGGAATGCTGGGTTCACTTCGCGAACTGAGAGGTGGACATGGCGGACCCACGCACCACCGCGACACAGGTCAGGGCCCCGATCGGCCAGTTCGGCGGCGGCTTCACGATCTCCAGAGAGGCCAAGGCCGTCTGCGACGAGTACGCCCTCGGCCCTCGTGAGCTGTACTTCCGCGGCCGCTGCGGCGTGCTCGGGGAGTGCGACGCCGACGTGGTCAGCGCGGTCGTCGTCTTCTTCCCGCCCGAGCACGTCGAAGAGAGCTGGAACGGCGGCCGCAAGGTGGCCGCCGAGCAGGCCGTCGAGCTCTACGCCGAGGTGTGCAGGGCATGGGGGCGGCGCAAGCTGGGCGGCCACGACGGCTGCGCCAGGATCGCCGAGCTGCTCCAGCGGGTCGTCGAGGAGGCCTCGCCCGTCGGTGCGCCGCTGTTCGCGGGCTGGCGGGCGGTGCCGCTGCCCGACGACCCACCGGCGCGTGCCGTGCAGCTCATGCACGTCGTACGCGAGCTGCGCGGCGGACTGCACGCCAACGCCGTGATCGCGGCGGGCCTCGACCCTCTGGAGGCGACGCTCGCTGCCAGCCACGACTCGACCCCGCTCGGGCGCACGACGGGGGAGCAGATCGCCCGGTTCTTCACCTGGCCGGAGCCCTACCCGCAGCCCGGCCCCGACGTGGTCGAGCGGCGCGCCGCCGTGGAGGAGACGACCGACGATCTCATGGCACGCGCCTTTTCGGTCCTGAGCGACAGTGAATCGGACGAGCTGATCGGGCTTCTGCGTTTTGGGGACGCTCGTTGACCTGGCAGACTGGCTGCCCATGGACGTGGACATCTGGGCCTGGGTCGGCGAAACCCAGCAGCAGCTTTCTGAGGCGGGCAACGTTGGCCTCGCCATGGCGCTGGGAGACCTTCCCGCACAGGCCTATGAGGGCCGTAACCCGCAGCTCGACGTCATGGCTCCGGCCATCGCGCAGCAGGCAGAGGCCCTGGAGCTGCCCTGGCTCGAGTTCTACGCCCGCTACTGGCACCTGATCGGCCGCATCGGCGACCGGGCGCAGGGCGCGGTCGCCATCGACGACGCCCAGCAGCTGCTCGAGTTCGCTCAGCGCGAAGACGTACGCGAGTGCCCGGCCGTTCCGGCGGCGGTCGAGGCGATGGCCATCGCATTGGCCAACGCCGACGGCCCCGGCCACGCCGCCGAGCGGCTCGAGGTGCTGGGCGCGCAGATCGAGGCGCTGACCCCGGAGAAGCCCGCCTTCACCGGGCTCGTCACGCAACATGTCGCCGCGCTCACCGACGCGGGCCGGCCGGGCGAGGCCGTGACCTATGCCGAGTCGGCCGTCGAGCGGCTGACGGTCGCCGGTCGCGAGGCGAGCTGGGAGCTCGGCGCCGAGAGCGCCCGCGCGCTGCTCGCCGCCGGCCGCGCCGAGGACGCGCTGCAGGCGTTGCAGGCCGCATCGGAGTTCCAGCCGGACGACCCGGTGGCCAAGGAGCACCGCGACGGCGTGCGCAGGGCGCTCATCCTGGCCACGCTCGGTCGCATCGCCGAGGCCGTCGACGCGCTGCCCGACCTCGACGTGGTCGGCGAGCACCCGCGGGTGTTCGTCGAGTGGTCGCAGGCCGTCAGCAAGCTGGCGGGTTCCGCCCAGATCACCAACACCTGGCAGCTGGGCCGCGTGCTGCGCCAGTGGATCGACTACTTCAGCATGATGGGCGGCTATCGCGCCCGCGTCGAGCTCGCGCTGGTCGCGGGCGAGCTGGCCATCGCCAGGCAGGGTGTCTGGCAGGCCAGGCTGCTGGCCGACCTCGCCGAGTCCGGAGTCGCCGAGTTGCGCGAGAGCGAAGGGCTCGCCGAGCGCATCGCCGCCCTGCGGGCCACCGCCGACGCCACGGGCGAGCCCGAGCCGCCCGGCCCGCTGGAGGAGCGGGTCGGCCTCTTCGACGCCGCCGACGGCTTCAACGCCGACCCGGAGAAGTGGGTGGGCTGGCTGGCCCCGCTGTCCGGGCAGGACCTCGAGGCCACCCGCCGCCACACGACCACGGCCGGCTTCCTGGGCTACCCCGCCACCGGCGCCGACATCTACTGGACGATGCTGGTCGACTCCGGCGACATCGCCACGGCCGACTCCGACGACGTGGCCTACCTCACCACGCTGCTCATCGAGGCCCGCCAGGACGAGCGGCTGGAGCAGATGGCCGCGATGTTGCCGCACGACGCCCAATACCTCGCGCTCGCCAGGCTGCACAGCGCCCGCGAGCGCTGGCCGGAGACGCTCGAAGCGGCCGAGCACGCCGTCGCGGCCGGCGCCGGGCTCGAGGCCCGCCGCCTGCTGTCGGGCGCTGCCCAGCAGCTCGACCAGAACGACCGGGCGGCCGGGGTGCTGCACGAAGTGCTCGACGAGCTCGTCGACGAAGACGTCTGGCGCATGATCGTCATGGCCACCGCCGCCGAGAACTGGGAGATCGTGCACCAGGGCGCGGCCAAGATCGGCATGCCGATCAAGTCCAAGGAAGGCCCGATCGAGGAGGAGATGGGCCTCATCAGGGTCATCCTGCCCGCACCCGACGGTGGCCAGCGCCAGGTCCTGTCGATCCGCACCGGCCCGGCCACCGCCAGGCTGGCGCTGCCCCAGCCGCGCGGCATGGACTACAACGCCGGCGACCTGGTCGTCTTCGACCCGCAGCTGCTGGAGCCGGTGCCCGAGGACCCCGAGGAGCAGCAGAACTTCGTGCCGCCCTTCGCCGCGGTGAGCATCCTGCGGCCCGGCGGCTACACCAGCTACTTCTTCGACGGCGCCGCGCCGAGCGAGGAGGACTGGGCGGAGTTCACCGAGGTCATGGCCGAGCGCGGCTGGCCGATGTGGGTCTACAGCGACGAAAACTACACCGTCTCCCACCCGTCCTCGGGCGAGCGGCTGCCCGGCGTGTTCGGCTGGGTCGCGGTGCCGCCCGACGTGTCGCCCAACGAGGTCGACGCCCTGCTCGACGACGCCACCGAGCGGTGGGTGCACCCGCTGGCCTGGCTAGACCTGGCCCGCGAGATCGACGTCGAGGTCGAGCGGCACGAGCGCATCGTCAAGGAATACGGCCTGTAAGGCTCTCGGGCCGACCGGAAGGGCGAGACTGACGT
Source organism: Nonomuraea sp. KM88 (assembly GCF_052245635.1). Classification (NCBI taxonomy): domain Bacteria; kingdom Bacillati; phylum Actinomycetota; class Actinomycetes; order Streptosporangiales; family Streptosporangiaceae; genus Nonomuraea; species Nonomuraea sp. KM88. The sequence continues at coordinate 282,767 of NZ_JBQQCC010000001.1, forward strand.
GCTGGATCGGTTCCGGCTCGACGGCAGGGTGGCCATCGTCACCGGCGCCTCCGCCGGGCTGGGCGTCGCCTTCGCCCAGGGCCTGGCCGAGGCGGGCGCGGACGTCGTGATCGCCGCCCGGCGCGCCGAGCGGCTGGAGCAGACGCGGCGGCTGGTCGAGGAGACCGGCCGCCGGTGCCTGGCCGTGCCGGCCGACGTGTCGCGGCCGGAAGACTGCGACGCCCTCGTGGCCGCCGCCGTCGAGGCCATGGGCGGCGTCGACGTGCTGATCAACAACGCCGGCGTCGGCACGGCCGTGCCCGCGCTGCGCGAGACCCCGCAGGAGTTCCGCCGGGTTATCGACATCAACCTGCACGGCACCTACTGGATGGCGCAGGCGTGCGCGCGGGTGATGCGGCCAGGCTCGTCGATCGTCAACATCGGCAGCGTGCTCGGCGAGACCACGGCAGGGCTGCCGCAGGCCGCCTACAGCGCGTCCAAGGCGGCGGTGACCGGGCTGACGCGCGACCTCGCGCAGCAGTGGACCGGTCGCCGCGGCATCAGGGTCAACTGCCTGGAGCCGGGGTTCTTCGCCTCCGAGATGACCGAGCAGTACAAACCCGGTTATCTGGAGCGGATGGTGGAGTCGCGGGTGATCATGGACCGCACCGGCGACCCGGCCGAGCTGGTGGCCGCCGCGGTCTTCCTGGCGAGCGACGCGGCCTCGTACATCACCGGGGTGACGCTGCCGGTGGACGGCGGGATCCTGCTCACCTAGGCCCCCGCCACGAGCGGCGGGCGGCGGGCTCGTTCACTTGGGGCCGGCGACGAGCAGGTCGTGGCGGGCGGCGAGGAAGCCCGCGTGGAAGCGGGTCCTGGCGCCCAGCCGCTCGCACAACACCTGCACGCGCCGCTGCACCGTGCGCGGGCTCAACCCCAGTTGCCTGGCGATGGCGTCGTCCTTCATCCCGGCCGCGAGCAGGGCCAGCACTTCGGCGTCGGGGGCCTGCGGCCACATCTCGGGCTCCAGGGCCTCGGTGGAGGTCAGGCGGAGCGGCACGGCGGCCCGCCACAACGTCTCGAACAGCCCCACCAGAGCGTCGAGCAGCGCGGACGGGTGCACCACGAGGGCGCTCTCGACGGCCCGGTCGTCGTCGGAGACCAGGGGCAGGATGGCGGTGCGGGCGTCGGCTACGGCCAGCTTGACCGGCACCTGGCCGAGCCTGGCCTGCTCGCCGTCGGAGATGGCGCGGCGCGTGTGGGCGAGCATGCCGGGGTGCTCGAAGGCCAGCGGGCTGTAGATGCCGCGGGTGGGTGCTCCCTGGCGGGCCGCCCGCTGCCGGTTCTCCTGGTCGTCGCTGATGTCGACCGCGTACGGGGGATGCACGAGCACGAGCATCTCCCGGGTGGCGTTGCGTTCGAGCTGCAGATAGCGGCGGGCCACGGCGTCGCGCCCGGTCACCACCTCCAGCACCTCCTCGGGCTGCGGCCCGCTGCGCTCGGCGACCTCGGTGGCCAGCAGCGCGGCGGCGGCCCTGCTGTGGGCGATCTCCTCCTGGCGGCGGGCGACGAGGATGTCGATGGCGACGTTCGGGGGAGTGGCGACGAGTCTCAGCGGGCGGCCCGCGACGCGGGAGATCAGCCCGAGGTCCTCCAGCCTGGGCAGCATGCGGCGGATGGCGGCGGGGGACGACCCTGTTTCCGCGGCGAGTCGGCTCAACGTGGCGGGGCCGTGCCGGAGCAGGGCGCGGTAGGCCGTCTCCTCGGCGACGGTGACGCCGAGCCCCTCCAGCAAGCGCCGCTGCGCCATGTCGCCCTCACCCCCAAGATCCCACAAGCGTAAGGCGGGCCGCGTCCAGCGGTCCACCTCAGGCGGCGATGTGTGCGCCTGTGGTGGGCCGCGTCCAGTGCGGCGGTGTCGGGTTCTCGGGGGCGGGTTCAGAGTGTTCCGGAAAGCCGCTCTTGTTCCAGAGGTACGCATGGGCCTATGTTCGGTTGCGTAGTGCGGTGCGTGTTGCGTATTAAGAAACAACCGGAGGCGCCATGAGTGGACCCCGTTTGGTGATCGTCGGGGCGGGAATCGTGGGGTGCGCTCTCGCCGACGAGCTCACCGAGCGGGGGTGGACCGACGTCACCGTGCTCGACCAGGGTCCGCTCTTCGCCGCCGGCGGCTCCAGCTCGCACGCACCCGGCCTGGTCTTCCAGACCAACCCGTCCAAGACGATGACCGAGTTCGCCTCCTACACCGTGCGCAAGTACACCGCACTGGGGGAGAGCTGTTTCCGCCAGGTCGGCGGCCTGGAGGTGGCCACCACCCCGGAACGCTGGGCCGACCTGCACCGCAAGCACGGCTGGGCCGAGTCGTGGGGCGTCGAGGGAGAGCTGGTCGACGCCGGGCGGTGCGCGGAGCTGTGGCCGCTGCTCGACAAGGACAGGGTGTTCGGCGGTTTCCACGTGCCGAGCGACGGCCTGGCGGGGGCGGTCGCCTGCGGGCAGGCGCAGGCGGAGCGGGCCATGGAGCGCGGGGCCACGTTCCTGCCCGGCCACACGGTGGTGGGCGTCGAGCAGCGGGGCGGCCGGGTGAGCGGAGTCTCGGTCGTGACCTCGGACGGGCACCGGACGGTCCCCGCCGACGTGGTGGTGTGCGCGGCCGGCTTCTGGGGCCCCTCGATTGGCGCGATGGCGGGGCTGACCGTGCCGCTGCTGCCGCTGGCCCACCAGTACGCCAAGTCGGGCCCCCTCGCCCTCCAGCCGGAGGGCCCCATCCTCCGCCACCAGGACCGCGACCTCTACTTCCGGCAGCACGGTGACCGCATCGGCATCGGCTCCTACGCCCACAGGCCCATGCCGGTCACCCAGGAGGAGATCGGCCCCCGGTCGACCACGATGCCGTCGGTGCAGGCGTTCACCGAGGAGGACTTCGACCCCGCCTGGCGCGACGCGGTCGAGCTGCTGCCCGCGCTCGCCGAGACGAAGTACGAGGAGGGCATCAACGGCGTCTTCTCCTTCACGCCGGACGGGTTCCCGCTGATCGGCGAGGCGCCTCACCTCGAAGGTTTCTGGCTGGCCGAGGCGGTCTGGGTGACCCACTCGGCGGGGGTGGCGCGGGCGGTGGCCGAGGTGCTCGTGGACGAACGCTCGTCTGTCGACCTGCACGAGTGCGAGCTGGGCAGATTCGAGCAGGCGCAGCTGTCGCCGGCGTTCGTCGAGGAGCGTGGCAAGCAGAACTTCGTCGAGGTCTACGACGTCATCCACCCGCTGCAGCCGATGGAGTCGCCGCGGCCCCTGCGCACCAGCCCGTTCTACCCGCGGCAGCGGGAACTGGGCGGGTTCTTCCTTGAGGCGGCGGGGTGGGAGCGGCCGCACTGGTTCGAGGCCAACGTGCCGCTGCTGGAGGACCTCGTACGCCGCCGCAGGGACGGGCGGCACGCCGGCGAGGCGCCGGTCGAGACGTTCCTGGGCGCGGAGCAGCGGGACGAGTGGGCGAGCCGCTACTGGTCGCCGATCGCCGCCGCGGAGTCGTACGCGACGAGGGAGCGGGTCGCGCTCTTCGACATGACGCCGCTCAAGCGTGTCGAGGTCAGCGGGCCGGGGACGGCGGCGTTCCTGCAGCGCATGACGACGAACAACGTGGACAAGAAGCCCGGCTCGGTCACCTACACCCTGCTGCTGGACGTCGAGGGCGGCATCAGGTCCGATCTCACGGTGGCGCGGCTGGACGAGGAGACCTTCCAGGTCGGCGCGAACGGCAACCTCGACCTCGAATGGCTGACCAGGCACGCGCCCGGAGGGGTGCGGGTGCGCGACCTGACGCCCGGCACGTGCTGCGTGGGCGTGTGGGGCCCGCAGGCCAGGGAGCTCGTGCAGGGGCTCACCGACATGGATCTGTCGCACGAGAACTTCCGCTACTTCAGCTGCAAGTCCGGATATGTCGGTCAGGTGCCGGTGCTCGCGATGCGCGTCTCCTACGTGGGCGAGCTGGGCTGGGAGCTCTACACCACCGCCGACATGGGGCTCAAGTTGTGGGACACGCTCTGGTCGCCCGGGGTGACGACCGCCGGCGGGCGGGCCGCGTTCAACAGCCTGCGGCTGGAGAAGGGCTACCGGCTCTGGGGCGTCGACATGACCACCGAGCACAACCCGTACGAGGCGGGGCTGGCCTTCGCCGTCAGGACGGACAAGGACTTCGTCGGCCGGGACGCGCTGACGGCCGACGTCACGCGCAGGCTGGTGCCGCTGCTCAGCACCGAGGTGGTGATGGGCAAGGAGCCCGTACGGCATGAGGGCCGCACGGTCGGGTACGTCACGAGCGCGGCGTACGGGCACACCATCCAGCGGCCCATCGCGTACGCCTGGCTGCCCGCCGAGCTCGCCGAACCAGGGACACACGTGGATATTTCCTATTTTGGCCGCCGCGTCCCCGCGGAGGTCGCGAAGGAGCCCCTGTTCGACCCCGGGATGGAGAAGATCAGACGTTGACCCACCCCGACTTCCTCTGGCGCAACCCGGAGCCCAAGCCGGCCTACGACGTCGTCATCGTGGGAGGCGGCGGTCACGGCCTGGCCACCGCCTACTACCTGGCGAAGAACCACGGCCTGACCAACGTCGCCGTCCTGGAGCGCGGCTGGCTGGCCGGCGGCAACATGGCCCGCAACACCACGATCATCCGCTCCAACTACCTGTGGGACGAGAGCGCCGCCATCTACGAGCACTCGCTCAAGCTGTGGGAGGGGCTGAGCGACGAGCTGGACTACGACCTGCAGTTCAACCAGCGCGGCGTGCTCAACCTGGCGCACAACCTGGGCGACGTGCGCGAGGGCCGGCGCCGGGTGAACGCCAACCGGCTCAACGGCGTGGACGCCGAGTGGCTCGACCCGGACGAGGTCAAGAAGTTCTGCCCGGTCATCAACGTCAGCGACCGGGCCCGCCATCCCGTCATGGGCGCCACCCTGCAGCGGCGCGGCGGCATCGCCAAGCACGACCACGTGGCCTGGGCCCTGGCCCGCCGGGCCGACGCGTACGGCGTCGACCTCGTCCAGGGGTGCGAGGTCACCGGTTTCGAGATCACCGGCGGCCGGGTCACGGCCGTCGAGACCTCGCGCGGGCGCATAGCGGCGGGGAAGGTCGCGCTGGCGGCGGCGGGGCACACCTCCGTACTCGCCGAACGGGCCGGGATCCGCCTGCCGCTGCAGTCGCACCCGCTCCAGGCGCTGGTGTCGGAGCTGCTGGAGCCGGTGCTCGACTGCGTCGTCATGTCGAACGCCGTCCACGTGTACGTCAGCCAGGCGCACAAGGGCGAGCTGGTCATGGGGGCGGGCATCGACGCGTACAACTCCTACGGGCAGCGCGGCGGCGTGCACGTCATCGAGGCGCAGATGGCGGCGGCTCTGGAGCTGTTCCCGATCTTCAGCAGGGTGCGCGTGCTGCGCACCTGGGCCGGGATCGTCGACGTCTCCCCTGATGCCTCGCCCATCATCGGGCCGACCCCTGTCGACGGCCTCTACATCAACGCGGGCTGGGGCACCGGCGGCTTCAAGGCGACCCCCGGCTCCGGCTGGGTCTACGCCCACACCCTGGCTCACGACCGGCCGCATCCGCTGGCGGAGCCGTTCGCCCTCGACAGGTTCACCACGGGGGCGCTCATCGACGAGCACGGCGCGGCGGCGGTGGCGCACTGATGTTGCTGATCGACTGCCCCAGCTGCGGGCCCCGCGACGAGAACGAGTTCCACTACGGCGGCCAGGCCGGCATCGCCTGCCCCACCGGCGACATGACGGACGAACGGTGGGCCGCGTACGTGTTCATGCGCGACAACCCCAAGGGCTGGTTCCACGAGCGCTGGTTCCACGTGCACGGCTGCCGGACCTGGTTCACGGTCGAGCGCCACACGGTCACCCACGAGATCAGGAAGCCACGATGAGGTTCACGTTCGACGGCCGCCCGATGACGGGCGAGCCGGGTGACACGCTGGCCGCGGCGCTGCTGCGCAACGGGGTGCGGGTGGTCGGCCGCAGCGTCGGTCTGGGCCGTCCGCGCGGGATCTTCACCGCGGGACCCGAGGAGCCGAACGCGCTGGTCCGCGTCGGCGCCGACCCGATGCTGGCGGCCACCACCGTGGAGCTCCACGACGGGCTGGAGGCGCAGAGCCTGCGTGGCAAGGGCCGGGTCGATCTCGACGCGGTGGACGAGCGCCGCTGCGACAAGGGCTACCTGCACTGTGACGTGCTGGTGGTCGGTGGCGGGCCGGCCGGGCTGGCCGCGACCGCCGCGGCGGGACGGTCGGGGGCGCGGGTGATCCTCGTGGACGACCAGCCCCGGCTCGGCGGCGACCTGCTGAACAGCCGCCTGCTCCTGGACGGCGCTCCCGCGCTCGACTGGGTGGCCGGCCTCGACCTACCCGCCAGGGTGCTCACGAGGACGACGGCCGTCGGCTACTACGACCACAACTACGTGCTCGCCGTGGAGCGGCGGGCTCGGGGCGAGCGGCTGTGGCACATCAGGGCGCGCCGCGTGGTGCTGGCCACGGGCGCGCACGAGCGTTCGCTCGCCTTCCCGGGCAATGACCGGCCCGGTGTGATGCTGGCCGCCTCCGCCCGCGCCTACGCCAACCGTTACGGCGTGCGCGCCGGACGGCGGGCGGTGGTGTTCGCCTGCGCCGACTCCGGTTACGAGGCTGCCGAGGACCTCATGGCGGCCGGGGTGGACGTGCTCGCCGTCGTGGACCCGCGACCTTCCGGGGTGCCCGCGGACGTGGAGGTGCTCGCCGGCCAGGTGGTGACGGGCACGACCGCGGACGCCGAGGGGGTGCTCACGGGCGTCCAGGCCGGCGCCCGGCACTTCGACGCCGACCTGCTGGCCGTCGCCGGCGGCTGGAACCCCGCCGTGCACCTGTTCAGCCAGTCGGGCGGCCGGACCAGGTTCGACGAGGAGCTCGCGGCCTTCGTGCCCGGCACGTCGGCGCAGGCCGAACGGTCGGCGGGAGCCTGCGCGGGCCTGTACGGCACCCGCGAGGCCATCGCCGACGGCTACGCCGCGGGAGCGGAGGCCGCCGGGCACGGCGAACCCGGGCTGAGGGTGCCGGAGTGCGACGAACGGCCCCTGCGGCGGCCGGCGGCCCTCTGGCTCGTCGAAAGAGCCCCGGGCAGTGACCCCGCCTTCGCGGACCTGCACCGGGACGTGACCGTGGCCGACCTGGCCATGGCCACGGGCACCGGGATGCGCTCGGTGGAGCACGTCAAGCGCTACACCACCGCGGGCACCGGCGCCGACCAGGGCAAGACGTCGGGCGCGGTCGTCGTGGGCGTCATGTCCGCGCTGCTCGGCGCCGCCCCCGGCCAGGTCGGTACGACCACGTTCCGGCCGCCGTACACGCCCGTGTCCTTCGCCACCCTCGCGGGACGCGCCCGCGGCCCGCTGTCCGACCCCGTCAGGACCACCGCACCGCACGACGCGCACGTCGCGCGCGGGGCCGTGTTCGAGGACGTCGGCCAGTGGAAACGGCCGCGATACTTCCCCCGGGACGGCGAGGACATGGAGGCCGCCGTGCGGCGCGAGTGCCACGCGGCCCGCAGCGCCGTCGCCGCCATGGACGCCTCCACCCTGGGCAAGATCGACATCAGGGGCGCGGATGCCGGCGAGTTCCTCGACCGCGTCTACACGAACATGTACTCCACGCTCGCCGTCGGAGCCTGCCGCTACGGGGTGATGTGCGGGGCCGACGGGATGGTGTTCGACGACGGCACCACGACCAGGCTCGCCGACGACCACTACCTGACGACCACGACCACGGGCAACGCCGCCGCGGTGCTCGACTGGCTGGAGGAATGGCGGCAGACGGAGTGGCCGGACCTGGACGTGTCGTTCACCTCGGTCACCGACCACTGGGCGACGGTCGCCGTCGTCGGCCCGCACGCTCGCCGGGTCATCGCGGCGGTCGCGCCGGAAGCGGTCGAGCTGGCCTTCATGCGGTACGCGAGCGTGCCCGTGCTGGGCGTGCCGGGCCGGGTCTTCAGGATCAGCTTCTCCGGCGAGCTGGCCTACGAGGTCAACGTGCCGTGGCGGTACGGCAGGGCGCTGTGGGAGGCGGTGCTGGAGCTCGGCGCGGTGCCGTACGGGACCGAGACCATGCACGTGCTGCGGGCGGAGAAGGGGTTCGCGATCGTCGGCCAGGAGACCGACGGGACCGTCACGCCCCAGGACCTCGGCATGGGATGGATCGTCTCCAAGCGCAAGCCGGACTTCGTCGGCAAACGCTCCCACGCCCGGCCGGACACCGCGCGCCAGGACCGCAAGCGCCTGGTCGGCCTGCTCGCCGACGATCCGGCGGCGCTCGTGGAGGAGGGCGCCCAGCTGACCGCCGCGGGAGTGGCGCCGATGCTCGGCCACGTCACCTCCAGCTACCGCAGCGCCGCGCTCGGCCGCACGTTCAGCCTGGCCATGGCGAGGAGCGTCGTGCCGGGCGACCGGCTGACGGCGGTGTCGGGGGACGTTGCGCACCCGGTGACCGTCGTGGAGCCCGTCTTCTACGACCCGGACAACGCCCGCCGCGACGGCGACCCTCTCGTGGACGCGCCGGCCCCGTACGCGGGGGAGTGTCGGTCGGAGAGCCCCGCCGCCGCCTTCGCCGCCCGCTTCGAGGCCGCGAGCACCCCGCGGGTTCGCCTGCGCGAGGTGCCGTACGAGCCCATGTGGGAGGTGCGCGGCGCGGATCCGGGCACGGGCCTGCGGCTCGGCCCTGACTGGTGGCTGGTGACCGGGGACGTCCCGCCACGCTCGGGCTGGGTGGACGTGTCGGGCCAGCGTACGGTCCTGGAGCTCGCCGGTCCCGCCGCCCACGACGTGCTCGTCACCGGCTGCCCGATCGATCTTGACCCGTCGGTCTTTCCCGGGCATGCCCAGACCCTGCTGGCCGGAACGTCGGTGATTTTGGAACGGCTTTCGCCTGAAACGTACCGGATCTACGTAAGATCATCTTTTGCAAAATACCTGGCAGAGTGGCTGATCGATGCCCTTGAGGCATCCTAAGACCCGTTGATGGGCATTTCTATCCCTAGACTTTACGCAAACAAGGTCCGGGGGTGTGCGGTGCGGGTTCGGGGATTCGTGGCCGGTGTGGCCATGTCGGGAATGCTGGCCGGCTGTGGCGGGCTGGCCGTGCAGTCGGCGGGCGGGGACGTCGAGAAGCCGGACTCCGCCTCGGTGTCCGAGACCCGCGACAAGCTGGCGGAGCTCGACGTCAAGGGCCGCGCCCCGAAGACCGGTTTCGACCGCGACGAGTTCGGTCCCGCCTGGTCCGACGTCGACCACAACGGCTGCGACACCCGTAACGACATTCTCAAGCGCGACCTGGAGGGCGAGACCTTCAAGCCCGGCACCCACGACTGCGTCGTCCTGACGGGCACGCTCAACGACCCGTTCAGCGGCAAGACCATCGAGTTCGAGCGCGGCCAGGACACCAGCTCGAAGGTCCAGATCGACCACCTGGTGCCGCTGTCGGACGCCTGGCAGAAGGGCGCGCAGCAGTGGTCGAAGGACAAGCGCAAGGAGTTCGCCAACGACCCGCTCAACCTGCTGGCCGTCGACGGTCCGTTGAACGGGCAGAAGAGCGACTCCGACGCCGCCACCTGGTTGCCGCCGCGCAAGGCGTACCGGTGCGCCTACGTCAGCCGGCAGATCGACGTGAAGGCCAAGTACGACGTCTGGGTGACCAAGGCGGAGAAGCAGGCCATGGAGACCATCCTCGACGGCTGCTGACCCTGTACGCACAGTCATGGTGTGCGTAGCCTCCGACCACCGGCCGATCGTGATGAAGATGACCCGGTGAACCACGGGTGACCGGCGTCAGACGTCCAGGGGGCGCCAGGCGGGGCCGGCGCCGTCCCGGCGGACCTGCCCGAAGACCGCATCGGCGAAGTGGATGCCGAAGCCGATCGTGTCAGGCTCTTCCAGCTCGGCAACGAGACGATGACGATGTTCGGCGGACTGGGCACGGTCATGGTCGTAGAGGCAGGACCATTCGGGGCGGTCCACCTGGATCGGTGAATGCAGGGCATCGCCGAAGGCGACCAGCCGGGTTCCGCCCCCGGTGATGACGTACTGCGTGTGCCCGGCCGTGTGACCGCCGGTGATCTGGACCCGCACGCCGGGGAAGACCTCCTGCCCGTCCGTCACCGTACGCACGCGCGGTGCCAGTGCGGTGGCCTCCTCCTCGGTGATGCCCTGCGCAGACAGGTCGCGTCGGGCCCATTCCGGTTCGGCCACCACATACGTGGCCTGGGTGAACACGGGCTGGTCACCACCCGGGGCGGGATGCCAGGCCCAGCCGAGGTGATCGATGTGCAGGTGGGTGAAGGCCACCGCCTCGATCTCTTCCGGCCTGCGGCCGAGCTCGGCCAGGCTGTCCAGCAGCGCGCCACCGTGAACGGCGCCGTTCGGACCTCCCGGCTCGGCCGGCAGCGACACCGGACCCCACCCCGCATCGATCAGCAGCGCGCGGTCGCCGTTCTCCACCAGGAGACCACCGATACTCGCCACAAGATGGCCGGAGGCGTCCAGGTACTGCGGGTGCGCGGCCCAGGTCTCATCCGTGGTGTCCGGCAGCCATCTGCGCGGCCTCCCCTGGATGGCTCCGTCCGGCACGAAGGACACCCTCGTGTCGCCCAGCCATACCGAGTGGATCCCCGCTGGCCGCCGCAGCCGATCGTCCTGGTCAACCGCAGAGTTCGCCATGGTCACGGTCCCTTCTTCTGGGTCATGTCCGTCGCCGCGTCGTCGGCGACCAGGTCACCATAAGCATCAAGCTTGAAACGGTCAAGGTTTAACTATCCTGGCTTGAAACGGTCAAGCTTAAAATATGCTGGCTTGATGGACTTGCTAGGATGGGGTGCATGACCACGTCTCCAGAACCGCAGGCCGTCGCCGAGCGGGAGCTGTGCGGCCTGGTGAACGGACTGGCCCAGCAGATCGCCGCTCACGTGCGCGAACGCGCGGTCACCCTGGGCCTCACCTCGGCCCAGGCGACCGCGCTGCGGGAGATGACCGGACCGATGACCATGCGAGAGCTTGCCGGACGCATGAGCTGCGAGCCCTCCAACGCCACCTTCATCGTCGACAAGCTCGAGCAGCAGGGCTTGATCGAGCGCCGCGCGCACTCCACCGACCGTCGCGCCAAGCAACTCGTCCTCACCCCGGAGGGCAACGCCCTCCGTGAACGGCTCCTCGAACTCCTCGTCCAGGACTCACCACTGGCCGGCCTCACCACGCAGCAGCAGCGCGCTCTTCAGGACCTGCTCGAACAAGCCCTCAGTCGCGCTATCCCCGGAGAACGGTGACGTGGCGGCCGGACGGTGTGGTCGCCTGTTCGAAGGAGCCGCGATCCTTCCACGGCGGGGCCTCAGGGCGCCGGTCGAAGATCACGAGTACGCCGGTGGTGAGGCTGAGCCGGTCGAGATACCCGTCGAGTTGGGCGAGGCCGTCGGGCAGCGGGTCGTCCTTGCCTGCGCGCCACACCTTCAGCTCCATGGCCTCCCGTTGCATCCGTCGTTCGCCGTCCGGACCCGGGTAGGGCCAGCGGATCAGCACGTCGAGGCGTTTGGTGCCGGCGGCGTATTCGCGGTCGAGGTGGCCGCCGCCGTTGACCAGGCGATGCAGGAAGGCCATGAGGATGATCTGGCAGGCGGCCTCGTGGTAGCCCTCCTGCCGGATGAGGACTTCGCCGTGCTCGCGCCAGAACACGACGAACTCCCGCAGTAGGCGCACCAGATCGAACCTGCCGTCCGGCAGGACGAAGCTGCGCGGGTCGGCCTTGACGAACCGCTCCGTACGATCACCCAGGACCCGCAGCAGGACCTCCCGGTAGATCGGGTTGGCGATTTCCAAATCCCTGGTCCCCCGGATGAGGCCCAGATCGTGAACGTAGGAGACGTCATCGTCGAAAGACGTGTCCGTGCCCGGCCACGTGCCCGCCACGATGGGTTCGATCACCCGTTCCACCCGTGGTTCGTACAGGCGCGCCACGAGGGCGTCCAGGTGGGTGGCGCGCGCCCGGATCAGCCGCTCCTTGGCCTCGTCCACCCGTCCGGCGGTGATGGCGCCGGTCACCTTCATTTTGAAGATGACCTCGTGGGCGAGGGCGTTGACCAGCCACGGCTGGCCCTGCGTCAGCTCGAACACCCGGTCCACCGCGTCCTTGGTGAACTCCTGGCCGGTGGCCCGCGTGTGCTGGCCGTACAGCTCGGCGATCTGGCCGGCGGTGAAGTCGCCCAGACGCAGCGAATCGGTGACGATGTTGAACGGGCTGGTGGGATTGCACCGGCCAGGGTCGGCACCCACAGCGGTCTTGTAGTCACGGACGTCGCGTAGTCCGCACAGGATCACGGACGTGGGGAACGGGTGCCCGTCGGGCCGGGCGTTGTGACCGTCACGGAGCTGGCAGAGGAAGCTGACCAGGCTGTCGCCCTGCAGGGCGTCGATCTCGTCGAAGAACAGCACCACCCGGCGAGGGCTGCGACGGCACCACTCGCTCAGCGCGACATCGATGCGGCTGCCCGGCGTGGCCCGCGGCCAGGGGTCCGGCGGGAGCAGTTCGTCCGGCCAGCGCGACCGCTCGGCGGCAGCACGGATCGAATCCAGCAGCATCGACTCTCCCCAGCCCACGTCGTCGCGGGCCACCTTGGCGCGCTCGCAGGAGAACACCAGAGCCGCGACATCGCCTTCGGCCGTCAACTCGGACGCCAGAGTGCGCAGCGCGGTGGTCTTGCCGGTCTGCCGGGGTGCGTGGACCACGAAGTAGCGGTCCATGTCGATCAGCGCTCGCGCCTCGGGAAGCCGAGGTGTGGGCGGCAGCATGTAGTGCCGCCGGGGGTCGCACGGGCCCGCGGTGTTGAAAGATCTCGCTCGGTGTGGACGCATGGTCACATACTGTCATCACTCCTGTCCTGAGCGGCGAGATCCCGGATGGCAGAGCCGCGTTCACCGATGAGCGGCCAGCACCGCCGCGAGGCCTTCCCGCAGGTCCTTGACGAAATACTCGGGAACCTCCAGCGACGGGAAATGTCCCCCGGTCTCGGGCGACCTCCATCGGACGATCTGCCGGTACCGCTCCTGTGCCCAGGGGCGCGGATACTTCTCGATGTCGCTGGGATACACGCTGATCGCTGACGGGACGTCGACCCGAAGTTCGGGATCGAGCGAGTTGTGGCTCTCGTAGTAGATGCGGGCCGACGACGCGCCGGTCCGCGTCAGCCAGTACAGGGTGACGTTGTCAAGGACGCTGTCTCTGGAGATCGTCTCGAACGGGCTGTCTTCGGTATCTGACCACTCGGCGAACTTGTCAAGGATCCAGGCAAGGAGCCCGACCGGTGAGTCGACGAGCGAGTAGCCGATGGTCTGCGGTCGGGTCGCCTGCTGCTTCGCGTACGCCGCGTGGTTGCGCCAGAAATCGCGGGTTTCCTCGGTCCACCTGCGCTCGACCGCCGTCAGCCCGTCCGTCGTCAACCCGGGCGGCGCCTCCGCGAACGTCGTGTGGATGCCGAGAACGTGCGCAGGGAACCTGCCGCCGAGAACCGTGGTGATATTGCCTCCCCAGTCGCCGCCGTGGGCCAGGAACTCGGTGTAACCGAGCCTTCCCATCAGCTCCACCCATGCGGCCGCGATCTTCTCGGTTCCCCATCCGGTGGTGGCCGGCCTGTCGCTGTAACCGAAGCCCGGTAGCGACGGGACAACGACGTGGAACGCCGGCGCGGCTGCGTCTTCCGGATCTGCCAGCTCGTCCACCACATTGACGAACTCGGCAATGCTGCCGGGCCAGCCGTGCGTCAAGATCAGCGCGGTGGCGTCCGGGCGCGCGGATCGGCGGTGCAGGAAGTGGATGCCGAGATCGTCAATGGTGGTGCGGAACTGGCCGATCCGGTTGAGGCGCTCTTCGAACGGCCGCCAGTCGTACCCGGTGCGCCAGTAGTTCACGACATCGACGAGGTCGGAGAGAGGAACGCCCTGTTCCCATCGGCGAGGGCCGGGTGCGGCGCGACAGACCGTCTCGGCTTCCGGTAGCCGCGCCGCGGCCAGTCGCGCGCGCAGATCGTCGAGGTCGGCGTCAGTCGCGTGGGCTTCGAATGCTTGCACGTCGGTGGTTGGACGGGGCATGAGACCTCCTGGCCGTCGCGGAGCCGGCTGCGAACTGCTGCGAACCGGCTAAGACGGTTCTAACATGCCCTCGCGCCGGCGTGCAACCTGCTAAGGTGGTTCCATGCGTGCTGGGTTCCCTGCCTTCCGCCTCGGCAGCGTGCTGGCCACCAGCTTCACGGGGACCCTGTCGGAGCGTCATGGCAAGGCTGTGGAGCGCATTCCCACGCCCCAACGACTCGTCGACTGGCTGGCGGTGTACGACCTCGCCGTGGACTCCTGCACCACTGCCCAGCTCGACCTCGCCAGGGAGCTGAGGGAGTCGATCCACGCCGCCGCGACAGCGGCCGCGATCGGGGACGCTCTCCCCGCGCCCGCTGTCCACGTCATCAATGACCGCAGCGTTCAAGGCCGGGCGGCGGCCATCCTGACGCCCGAGGGCAAGCGGCGATGGCGGCTCAGCTCGGCTTCCTGCGTGGAAGACGCCCTCAGCGTGATCGCCGCCGACGCGATCAGCATCATCGCAGGTGAACGCGACGGCAAATTGGCCTTGTGCGCATCACCGACCTGCCGGGCCGCCTTCTTCGACACCAGCCAGAGCCGCACTCGCAAATGGTGCGACATGAACACCTGTGGTAATCGTCAGAAGAAGGCGCGCTTCACTGCCAACCAGCGAAAAGGCCTCAGCTCAACGGAGTGATCGTCACCTCGTCATCGAGACGTCCTTGCTCCGCAGGCTCCCCAGCGGGCCGAGGTCCTCGTCCAGCGCCGTCTTCCAGCCGGTGTCATCGGAGCAGAGCACGCTGCGCAGATAGGCGGTGGTGAGCCGCTGGATCAGGGCGACGCGGGCGGGATGCTCGTCGGTCGTCTCGGCGGCCTCGTACCCTGAGATGCCCCCGAGCGAGTGCTCGGCCCCGGACAGCGTGAGCAGGCTCTTGCTCCCGGGACCGTGCACGTAGGGGTCGGTGAACCAGTCGGGGCCGCGGGTGGACAGCGCGGACTGGTCCTCGTCCCCCGCGACGATGAGCGAGGGGGTGGTCATGTCGCCGAAGTACGGCCTCATGAAGGGGAAGTGCTCGGCCGCGAAAGGGGTCAGGTCGTCGCCGAGGCCCGTGAGGGCGAGCAGCACGCCCGCCTTGACCCGGGGATCGGACATGTCCTCCCCGGGCATGCCGTCGGAGCCGAGGACGCGCGCGCCCAGCAGCGTGC
This sequence comes from Nonomuraea sp. KM88, assembly GCF_052245635.1. Classification (NCBI taxonomy): domain Bacteria; kingdom Bacillati; phylum Actinomycetota; class Actinomycetes; order Streptosporangiales; family Streptosporangiaceae; genus Nonomuraea; species Nonomuraea sp. KM88. Next base: position 298,076 of record NZ_JBQQCC010000001.1, read on the forward strand.
TCGCGCTCTGGGCTCCCCAGGAGTGGCCCGACACGGCGACGCGGCTGCGGTCGAGGCGTCCGCCGAGGCCCGGTACGGCGCCTTCGACGAGGTCGAGCCCGTCGAGGGCGCGCCTGAGGTCCTCGATGCGCAAACGCCAGATCTCCGGCGTACGGGGGTCCTCGGGCGGGAGGCCGAGCGTCCGGGAGTCGAGGTGGGTCGGCCGCAGGACCACGAACCCGTGTGCGGCCCAGTGGTCCGCCAGCGGGGCGTAGCTGTTCATCGACTGGCCGAAGCCGTGCGAGAACACGATGACAGGCAGGCCGGTGCCGGTCACGGGAGCGGACACGTGAATCTGGAGGTCCTCGCCGCGGCCAGGCGCGGGCAGGGTGACCGGCTTGACCGAGACGACCGGAGCGGGGGAGCCGGCCGCGAGGCCTGTTTCCGTCATGAGACTGATCTCTCCTTCTTGCGGTTCTTGGTGATGAGCTCGTCGGTGACCCACCGCGCGACGTTGCCGGGGTAGGGCGCCGACAGCCCGAGGACGATGTGCGTGAAGCCGGCGTCGAGCGCTTCGCCGATCGCGTCGCGGGTGACGCCGGGCTGGTCGTAGGAGACGGGCAGGTGGATGGAGCGGACGATGGAGGCGGGGTCGCGGCCGATCTCCGTGCAGTAGCGGTCGAGCAGCGCGCTGCGGCTGACGACGTCGGCGATGTCGCCGCCGGGGATGTTCCACAGGTCGGCGTGCTGGGCGACCACCCGCAGCGTCGCGGAGGAGCGCCCGCCGATGAGGATCGGCGGATGGGGGCGCTGGACGGGCTTGGGGTTGCCGTACGCTCCGGTGACCTGCACGTACGTGCCGTGGAAGTCGAACGGCTCCGTCTTGGTCCACACCCGCCGGATCACCGTGCACGCTTCCGCGAGGCTGCCCAGGGCGTGGGCGGTGTCGTGGAAGGGCAGGCCGTGGGCTTCGTACTCGCGCCGGGCCAGGGGCCAGTCGGGCCGAGAGCCGACGCCGATGCCGAAGTCGAGCCGTCCGCCGGAGACGACGTCGACGGTTGCGGCGATCTTGGCCAGGTGTGCGGGCGGCCGGATGCGGTTGCTGGTCACCATCACGCCGAGCCGCAGGCGCCGGGTCTGCGCGGCGAGGGCGCACAGCAGGGTCCAGCCTTCGTAGACCGGCCCGCGGGGGTCACCGAAGATGGGCAGGAGGTGGTCGAACAACCACGCGTGTTCGATCTCCGGGATCATGTCCGCCTCCTGCCAGACCTGCAGGACGTCGCGGTAGTCGACCTGCGAGGGGGCGGTCATGATCCCGAAGCGGGGCCGGGTGGTGTGCGGCATCGGGGCACTGCTCCCTTCGTGCGCGCCGCGCTGACGGGCACGCCGCTGAGGGTGAACGGAACATGTTTTCGGTGCATGCTGGAGCCGTTCGTCGCGGTCGGCCCTGGGCGCATGTCCGGTCGGCCTCTCACCTGAGGCTCTGCGGCAGATGCGGGGCTTGGCCGTCCGCGCGGCGCTCTGGCATCATGGGATAAACGGAATCTGGTTCCAGCTACGATACGGATCGTCGTTCCGTTTTGCAAGTCGGTATGGAGGGAAACAGCGCGGTGAACGACGGAGGCGCGGGGCGTGCGGCGCCCCGGAAGCGGGCCGATGCCCGGCGCAACGAGAGGACGCTGCTCGACGCCGCCGCGGCCGTCTTCGTGACCTCGGGCGTCGAGGCGCCGGTGCGCGACATCGCGGCCAGGGCGGGAGTCGGGGTGGCCACGATCTACCGGCACTTCCCGACCAGGGCCGATCTCATCATCGCCGTCTACCGGCACCAGGTCGAGGCCTGCGCCGAGGCCGGCCCCGCCCTGCTGGAGAGTGCGGCCAGCCCCTACGACGCGTTGCGACGATGGATCGACCAGTTCGTCGACTTCCTGGTCACCAAGCACGGGCTCGCCGCCGTGCTGCAGTCGGACAACGCCGGCTTCGACACGCTGCACGCGTACTTTCTGGACCGTCTCGTGCCCGTCTGCACCCAGCTGCTCGACGCGGCGGCTACCGCCGGTGAGATCCGGACGGACGTCAACGCCCTCGAGCTCATGCGCGGCGTCGGCAACCTCTGCATCGGCGCGGACAACGATCCCCGCTACGACGCGCGGCGAATGGTCGCCCTCCTCATCGGAGGACTCCGCCCAGAAAAATAGGAAAACGCCGGGCCACGTGGCCCGGCGTTCCTCACGAGATCCGGATCAGTCGTCGTCGTTGTCGTCGTCGTCCTTGTCCGCCCGTTCCGTCTCGTTCTTGGTGACCTTGCCCGTGGCGGCGTCGATCTTCAGCTCGTGCCGCTGCGACCCCTTGGTCAGCTCGATCTCCCACACGTCCGCCCGCGTGCCCTGGGAGTCGAAGTCGAGCTCGCTCACCCAGGCGCCCGCCACCCGCTTGTGCGCGATCTCGATGGCCTGCTCCGCCGTGACCTTCGGGGCCGGCGCGGCGGCGGTGGTGGCGGCGACGGCCGCGCCTCCGCTCGCGACGAGCGCGACGACCCCGGCACCGGCAACGATGAACTTCTTCGTGATTCGCATGACTCCACGGAACCGCGATTGCCGCTAATCGCGCGCTAAGCCGCAGTTAAGACCGGGCTGAGCTCTGCGGACCCATCAGGACGACCTCCACGCGCGCGCCGCCCCCCGCGGACGTGGAGACGGTCAGGCCGCCGCCCGACGACTCGGCGGTGTGGCGGGCGATGTCGAGGCCGAGCCCGGTCGAGCCGCCCCCGCTGGTGCCGCGCTCCAGCAGCGCCGGGTCGAGGCCGGTGCCGGAGTCCTCGACCACGAGCAGGGCCCCGGCGCCGTGCGGCCCGAGGCGCACCGCCATGGGAACCCCTTCGGGGGTGTGCGCGAAGACGTTGCCGAGCAGCGCGTCCACGCAGGCGGCGAGCTCCTCGGCGCCCACCGCCACCGGCAGCGGGGCGTCGGGCAGCGCGAGCGACACGTCCCGCCCCTGGTCCTCGGCCAGCACCGACCAGAACCGCACCCGCTCGCTCACCACCGCCGCCGCGTCGCAGGCGTCGCGCCCGGCCGAGCGCCGCCGCGCGTCCGTGATGACCGCGCTCACCGCGCGCTGGAGCGCGTCGACCCGGCTCTGCACACGCGCCCTCTCCTCCGGGTCGCGCAGCGACTCCGCGTCCAGCCGCAGGCCTGTCAGAGGGGTACGCAGCCGGTGCGAGAGGTCCGCCACCGACTCCCGCTCCGCCGCGAGCAGGTCGTCGATCCGTCCCGCGAGATGGTTGAGCGCCAGGGCCACGGAGCGCACCTCGGGGGGACCGCCGAGCTCCGCCCTGGCGGACAGGTCGCCGCCGGCCAGCCGGTGCGAGACCCGGGCAAGCCCGTCCACGGGCCGCGTCACGGCCAGCGCCAGCCGGTCGGCCAGCACGATGCCCAGCACGACCAGGGCGAGCCCGAGCACGAACAGCGCCAGCCACGCCTCCCGCACCCCCTTGGTCAGCTCGGCGTCCGGCACGAACACCCTGATCACGGCGTTGCCCTCAGGCGTCTGCGCCGAGACCAGCACCTCCCTGCCCCCGCGGGCCGCGGCGGTGACGCTGCGTCCCGTCGAGGCCAGGCGTACGGCGTCGGAGCGGGGCGCGGGCCCGCCCACCGTGCCGCCGCCGGGCAGGAACACGGTCACGGGCCGCCCCGCCTGCTGCACGGCCAGCGTCAGGTCGGGCGTGCCCACGTTCACCGCCACGTACTCGGCCGCGGCGGTGGCCCTGCTCATGGCGCCGTTCTCGGCCACGGCGCGGATCAGCAGCGCCATCGGCACCAGCAGCGCGATCAGCACGAGAGACGTGGTCGCGGCGACCAGCAGCGCGAGCCACCGCCTCATGACGGCCCGACCAGCTTGACGCCGACGCCGCGCACCGTGTGCAGGTAGCGGGGCTCGGACGCGGTCTCGCCGAGCTTCCTGCGCAGCCACGACAGGTGCACGTCCACGGTCTTGTCGGCCCCGCCGTAGGGGAGTTGCCACACCTCCGTCAGCAGCTCCCGCTTGGTGACCACCTCGCCCGGCCGCGCGGCGAGATAGTGCAGGACGTCGAACTCGCGCGGCGTCAGGTCGAGCGCGGCACCGTCCAGCGTGGCCGTCCGCGCCCGCGGATCCACCCGCAGGGCTCCCACCGCCAGCGGCTCCGGCGCGGAGTCGCTGCCCGAGCGCCGCAGCACGGCCCTGACCCGGGCGTCCAGCTGCGCCGCGCTGTACGGCTTGACCACGTAGTCGTCGGCGCCCGCGTCCAGCACCGGCACCATCTCCGCGTCGCCGTCGCGGGCCGTCGCCACGATGACCGGCACCCGGCTGACCGCCCGCAGCATGCGCAGCAGCTCCACCCCGTCGAGGTCGGGCAGCCCGAGGTCGAGGACGATCAGGTCGGGACGGTCCTGGACGGCCAGCCGCAGCCCGTCCAGCGCCGTCGGCGAGGAGGAGACGGCGTGGCCGAGCTCGCGCAGCCCGCGGCTGAGCGCCGTGCGGATCGCCACGTCGTCCTCGATGAGCAGGATGTCAGCCATGTACATGAACGTAGACCCTCGATGGCGATGGCTCGGGCCGCGTTAAGGTCGCCTTAACCCGGTCTTAGCCGTAGAGGGGGGAGGCTGGGAGCCGATGAAGAGACTCGTCCTGGCCTGGGCCGCCACCGCCGTCGCCGCCACCGGCGCGGGCGTGGCGGGGCTCGGCCTGCTCGGCAACGGCCTCACCGGCGCCTCCAGCCACGTGCTCAGCGAGCCGGAGGTGCGTGCGGCCCTGGCCACCGCGACCTCGCGCGCGATCGCGACGCCGACGGGCTCGCCCGCGAGGCCCCGGCAGGAGAAGCTGATCCGCAGCGCCGGCGGGACCGTGGTCGCCTCCTGCGACGGCGACCGGGTGACGCTGCGCTCGTGGAGCCCCGCCCAGGGTTACGCGGTGGACGGCGTCGAGCCGGGGCCCGCCCGCGAGACGAAGGTGGAGTTCGAGCCGGAGGAGGGCGACGAGATCGAGCTCACGATCGCCTGCTCGGGCGGCCGGCCCGCCGCCCGCCCCACGTCGTAGCCAGGCCGGTCAGCGGCTCCCGCGAACCTGCAACGCCCCCAGCAGTTCCTCTGAGGCCCTGGTGATGGTCTCGACGGCCCGGTCGAACGCCTCCGCGTTGTGCGCGGCGGGTGCTCGGAAGCCGGAGATCTTCCTGACGTACTGCAGCGCCGCCGCGCGTACGTCCTCCTCGGTCACGCTCTCGGTGTAAGGGGGACGGAGGGTCTTGATGCTTCTGCACATGCCTCAACGGTAATAGCCCATGCGCTGGCTTATCTCCCGCGCGCCCTCCACCAGCAGCTCGCCCACCTCGGGCAGCCGGTCAGGCGTCAGCCGGTAGGAGGGGGCGGAGACGCTGACGGCGGCCACGACGGAGCCGTCGTTGCCCCTGATCGGCGCGGCGACGGCGTTGAGCCCGACCTCGAGCTCCTCCACGGCCGCGGCCCAGCCGCGCTCCCTGATGGCGGCGAGCTCCAGGTCGTCCTCGGAGGTGATCGTCCTGGGGGTGTAGTGGTCGAGCTCGTCGGGCATGCGCAGGGCGCCGAAGGCCAGCAGCACCTTGCCGCTGGAACTGGCGTGAGCGGGGGTGCTCTGCCCGACCCAGTTGTGCCCGCTGATGGCGGCGGGGCCGCGGATCTGGGTGAGGTTGACCGCGTCGCCGTCCTGCGGGACCGCGATGTTGACGGTCTCGCCGATCTCCTCGGCCAGGCGCAGGCACACGTCTCTGCCCTCGCGCGACAGGTCGAGCTGGGCCGTGGCCGCGCCGGCCAGGCGCACCACCCCGAATCCGAGCTGGTAGCGGCCGCGGTCGCTGCTCTGCTCCACCAGACCGCCCTGCTCGAGAGCGGCGAGTAACCGGAACGCCGTGGACTTGTGCACGTCGAGCTCCGTCGCGAGGTCCGTCACTCGGGTCGAACCCTCACGAGCGAGGATTTCCAGGATGGCGATGGCCCGATCTACTGATTGTACGGTCGCGGTGTTGCTCATACCGCAACAGCATACTTCGCCGCACGGAGCTTCTCACGGGGATCTTCGTGGCCGGTGAGGGGGAATCGCCGCGTTGTCGCACGTCAGGAGGGCCGGAAAAGGTAATTGACTACTCAACTTCCGCCGGCCACCGGGCTGAGCTCGTTCCCGAAGTCGAGCGCGATCTTACGCATGCCCTCCGCCAGCTCGTCGCGGTCGAGCCCGTCGATGCGTTCCGCGGGGCCCGACACCGACATCGCGGCCACCACCCGGTCGCCGTCCCAGACGGGCACGGCCAGGCAGTGCACGCCCAGCTCCTCCTCGCCCAGATCCATGGCGTAGCCGCACGACCTGACCCGTTCGAGCTCGACGAGCATGGCGGTCAGCTCGGTGATCGTGTTGGGGGTGCGCCGCGGCATGCCGGTGCGCTCGAACACGGCGACCGCCTCGGAGGCCGGCCGCCCGGCCAGCAGCACCTTGCCCACCGCCGTGCTGTGCGGCAGCACCCGCCTGCCGACCTCGGCGAACATCCGCAGCCTGCGCGGCGAGGGCGCCTGGGCGACGTAGACGATGAAGTCGCCTTCGAGCACGGCCAGGTTGGCGGTCTCGCCGGACAGCTCGACCATCTTGCCGAGGTACGGCTGCGCCCACACCCCGACCATGCTCTCCGCGATGCCGCCCAGGCGCACGAGCCCGCCGCCGAGGGCGTACCGGCGGTCCGATTCCTGACGCACGTAGCCGCGCGCGAGCAGCGTCTGCAGCAGCCGGTGGATGGTCCCGTACGGCAGGCCCGTCCTGGCGGCGATCTCCGACAGGCCCGCCTCGCCCCCATGCTCGGCCAGCGCCTCCAGCACGTCGAGCGCGCGCTCGACCGACTGGACGCTCATAGGCGCACACCGCGGAGCGAGGCGTCGAGCACCTCGGCCGTGTGCGCCACCCTGATCTCCTCGCCGGCCCGCCGCATGGCGGCCGCGATCTGCATGGTGCAGCCGGGGTTGGCGGAGACCAGCAGGCCGGCGCCCGTCGTGCCGACCGCACGGGCCTTCCTGTCGCCGAGGTCGCGGGCGGCCTGCGGCTGCAGGATGTTGTACGTGCCCGCGGAGCCGCAGCAGATGGCCGACTCGGGGATCTCGCGCAGCTCCAGGTCGGGAATGCCGCGCAGCAGCTCGCGCGGCTGGTCGCGGATGCCCTGGGCGTGGGCCAGGTGGCAGGCGTCGTGGTAGGCGACGGTGAGCGGCAGCGGGTGCCGCTTGGCCACGGGGCCCAGCTCGGCGAGATATTCGGACAGGTCGGCGACCTTGAACCGGGGCTCGCGGCCGAGCAGCTCGGCATATTCCTTCATGGAGGAGCCGCATCCGGCCGCGTTGACCACGACGGTGTCGACGCCCGCCTTCTCGAACGTCCTGACCGTGCGGCGGGCGAGCCTCCTGGCCTGCTCGGCGCGCCCGGAGTGCACGCTGAGCGCGCCGCAGCAGCCCTGGCCCCGCGGGATGACCACGTCGCAGCCCTCCAGCGCGAGCACGCGCGCGGTCGCCGCGTTGACCTGGGGGAAGAACTCTCCCTGCACGCACCCGGTGAGCATGCCGACCACGGCCCTGCGCTCTCCTCTGGCCCTCACGACGCGCGGCATGCGCTGGCGGTGCTCGACCCGCGGCGCCAGCCCGGCCATGGAGCCGAGGCCGGGGTGCACCCGGGCCAGGAACGGCGCCATCCGCCCGGCCAGCCACATCGTGGGGCGCAGCAGCCGCAGCCTGCGCGGGTAGGGGAAGAGGCTGAACACGATCTCCCGCACGGCCCGGTCCTCCGGCTCGCGCACGTGCTCCCGCTCGACCACGGCCCTGGTCTGCTCGATCAGCCGGTCGTACCGGACTCCGGACGGGCACGCCGTGACGCACGCCATGCATCCCAGGCAGGCGTCGAAGTGCCCGGCCATCTCCGGGGTGATGGGCGTGCCCTCGACGTGCTGCTGCATCAGGTGGATCCGCCCGCGCGGCGAGTCCATCTCCTCGCCCCACAACGCGTACGTCGGGCACGTCGGCAGGCAGAACCCGCAGTGCACGCAGTCGTTGATCAGCTCAGGATCCACGCTAGATCCCTCCCACGAACCGGCCGGGGGACATCCTGCGCCCGGGATCGAACCGTTCCTTCACCCGCCGCATCAGCGGCAACGTGCTCACCTGCCCCCACCTGTCGACCCCTTCGTACGGCGAGGCGGGAACGGTCAGCCGCCCGCCCAGCGCCTCGATCCGCGCCCTGAGCCGGTCGACGGCGGCCGTCAGCTCCTCCTCGGAGACGTCGCCCCAGAGCTCCAGATAGGCCTGTCCCGTGACCGGCGAGCCGCGGAAGGAGAACCCGCTCTCGCCTGCCGCGGCCAGCGTCTCGACCGTGCGCGCGGGCGGGAAGCGCACCTCCAGCAGCACGTCGTCCGTGAGGATCAGCCCCCACCAGTCCGGTGGCCCGGCCGTGATCGTGCCGTCGCCGAGCACGTCGCGCAGGGCCTCCGCCCGCTGCCCGGCGGCCGACCCCTCCACCAGCACCGCGATCGTCGCGTACCGGCCGTCAAGGCAGTCGATGTCCACGGCGGAGGGCTCGGCCTGGGAGACGGCCAGGCGCCGCAGCGTCTCGCCGGTGAGGTCGGCGACCTTCGTGCCGGTCACGATCCAGAGCCGCTGAGCGGGCAGCGGGTGCAGGCGGAAGGTCGCCTCGGCGATCACGCCGAGCGTGCCGCGGGAACCGGTGAAGAGCTTGCCGAGGTCGTAGCCGGCGACGTTCTTGACCACCTTGCCGCCTGACTTCGCGACGGTGCCGTCGGGCAGCACGACGGTGATGCCGATGAGCAGGTCGCGGGCGGTGCCGTAGCGGAAGGCGCGCGGGCCCGCGGTCGCGGTGGCGAGCGTGCCGCCGACCGTCGTGTGCTCCGCGAACGGCGGGTCGAGCGCCAGTTCCTGCCCCTTGTCCGCGAGCGCGGCGGCCAGGGCGTCCATGGTGACGCCCGCCTGCGCGCGCACCACGAGGTCGCCCGCCGCGTGCTCGATGATCTCGTTCATGCAGCACATGTCGAGCAGCACGTCGCACCGCTCGGGCGGGTGTCCCCAGTGCAGCTTGGTGCCGCCGCCCGCGGGCACCACCGCGAGGTCCTGCTCCGCGCAGGCCCGCAGCACCGCCGAGATCTCCTCCACCGTCTCGGGCAGGGCCACCCAGCGCGGGACCACGCCGCTCACGGCGTCCTTCTCGCCGGCCCGCCTGACCGTCACGCCCGTCGCCGCCAGGGTCATCAGAACTGCTCCGCCTTCCCCGACTCGACCAGCGGGTGCACGCCCTTGCGCACGCCCGGCACCTCGCCGCACAGCCGCGGCGTGGGGAACACCTTGCCCGGGTTGGCCAGGCCCCGCGGGTCGAACGCGCACCGGACGAGCTGCATGGTGTCCAGGTCGTCCTCGCTGAACATCCTCGGCATATAGCGTGATTTGTCGACCCCGACCCCGTGCTCGCCCGTGATCGAGCCGCCATGCTCGATGCACAGGTCGAGGATCGCGCCGGAGACCACCTCGGCCCGCTCGCCCGCGCCAGGCTCCGCGTCGTCGAACAACACCAGCGGGTGCAGGTTGCCGTCGCCCGCGTGGAAGACGTTGGCCACCTTGATCCGGTGCTCGGCCGAGAGCCGGTCGATGGCGGCCAGCACGCCGGGCAGCGACGTGCGCGGGACCACGCCGTCCTGGACGATGTAGGCCGGGCTGATGCGCCCCACGGCCGCGAACGCCGACTTGCGGCCCTTCCAGATCGCCGCCCGCTCGGCGGGATCGGCCGCCACGCGCAGCTCGAACGCGCCCGAGCAGATCTCCCTGAGCTGGGCGAACTGCCGCTCCACCTCCGCGGCGGGCCCGTCGAGCTCCACGATGAGCACGGCGCCCGCGCCCTCGGGATAGGCGCAGGCCACCGCCGCCTCGGCCGCCTCGATGGCCAGCGCGTCCATCATCTCGATCGCGGCCGGCACGATCCCCGCCCCGATGATCGCCGAGACGGCCTCGCCGCCCTGCTCGATGCTCTCGAACGCGGCCAGCACCGTGGTCACCGACTCGGGCGCGCGGCAGAGGCGTACCGTGATCTTGGTGGCGATGCCGAGCGTGCCCTCCGAGCCGACGAACGCCCCCAGCAGGTCATAGCCGGGGTCCATGCGGTCGAGCGTCACCAGGTCGCCGTCGGGGGTGACGATCTCGCAGGCCTCGACGTGGTTGACGGTGAAGCCGTACTTCAGGCAGTGGGCGCCGCCGGAGTTCTCCGCGACGTTGCCGCCGATCGAGCAGATCTGCTGGCTGGAGGGGTCGGGGGCGTAATAGTAGCCCTGGTCGCGCACGGCCTCGGTGATCGCCAGGTTGGTGACGCCCGGCTCGACCACCGCCCTGCGGTTGGCGAGGTCGACCTCCAGGATCGCGCGCATCTTCGAGGTGACGATGAGCACGCCGTCCTCGCGGGGGAGCGCGCCCCCCGACAGGCCGGTGCCCGAGCCCCTGGCCACGAAGGGCACGCCGAAGTCGTTGCACAGGCGCACCACGCGGGCGACCTGCTGGGCCGTGCCGGGCAGCACGACGACGCCGGGGGTCGCCCGGTGGTAGGTCAGGCCGTCGCACTCGTACGTGCGCAGACGTACGGGATCGGTGATCACCGAGTCGTGGGGCAGCAGCGACCGCAGCGCCGCTATCAGCGTTTCCATCACCGATCCCCCTTTTCCTGTTGATATCTGCCTTTTCTATGGCATTTGAGCATAAGCCGGAAGAGTCAGGAACTCCGCGAAGTCGTCATCCAGCGCGACCTCCTTGAACAGCGCGGTGGCCTGGGCGTACAGCCCTTCGTCGTGGCCCGGCTCCTGCGCGATCTCGGCCAGCTCCTCCGCGATGATCCGCTCGACCAGATCCTTCGTCACCCGCGCGCCCGTGTCCGCGAGCTCGATGTCGTTGTGGATCCACTGCCAGATCTGCGAGCGTGAGATCTCGGCCGTCGCGGCGTCCTCCATGAGGTTGTGGATCGCCGCCGCGCCCTGCCCGCCCATCCAGGCGGCGAGGTAGCGCAGCCCCACGTCCACGTTGTTGCGCAACCCCGCCTCCGTGATCTCGCCGGGCGTCTCCGAGACCGCCAGCAGGTCGGCGGCGGACACGCTGACGTCCTCGCGCAGCCGGTCGAGCTGGTTGGGCCGCGACCCCAGCACGCCGTCGAACACCTCCCGGCAGACCGGCACCAGGTCGGGGTGCGCCACCCACGACCCGTCGAACCCGTCGCCGGACTCGCGCGTCTTGTCCGCCCGCACCTTCTCCAGCGCCACCGCGTTCACCTCGGGGTCACGCCGCGAGGGGATGAACGCCGCCATCCCGCCGATCGCGTGCGCACCCCGCTTGTGACACGTCCGCACCAGCAACTCGGTGTACGCGCGCATGAACGGCGCGGTCATCGTCACCGCGTTCCGCTCGGGCAGCAGGAACTCCCTGCCCCTGGTGCGGAACTTCTTGATCACGCTGAACAGGTAGTCCCAGCGGCCGGCGTTGAGCCCCGCGGAGTGGTCGCGCAGCTCGTACAGGATCTCCTCCATCTCGAACGCCGCCGGATAGGTCTCGATGAGCACGGTCGCCCTGATCGTGCCGTGCGGGATGCCGAGCAGCTCCTGCGCCCGCGTGAACACGTCGTTCCAGAGCCGCGCCTCCAGATGCGACTCGATCTTGGGCAGGTAGAAGTAAGGGCCCTTGCCCTTGTCGAGCTGCCGCTGGGCGCAGTGGAAGAAGTAGAGGCCGAAGTCGAACAGCGCCGCCGCGACCGGGCGCCCGTCGACCTGGGCGTGCTTCTCGTCCAGGTGCCATCCGCGCGGCCGCACCACGATCGTGGCCAACTCGTCGTCGGGGCGCAGCGCGTACGTCTTGCCGCCGGACTCGAAGTCGATCGCACGGTCGAGCGCGTCGCGCAGGTTGATGTGGCCGCTCACGCAGTTTTCCCAGAGCGGCGAGTTGGCGTCCTCGAAGTCGGCCAGCCAGACCTTCGCGCCGGAGTTGAGCGCGTTGATGGTCATCTTCTTGTCGACGGGTCCGGTGATCTCGACGCGGCGGTCCTCGAGGCCGGGCGCCGGGGCGGCGACCTGCCATTCGCCCTCCCTGATCTCCTTCGTCTCCGGCAGGAAGTCGAGCATGGCGCCGGCCGACAACTCCGCCTGCCGCGTCTGGCGGGCCTCCAGCAGCTCCAGCCGCCTGGCGTCGAACTCGCGCTGGAGAGCCGCCACGAACGCCTGCGCCTCCGGCGTGAGGATCTCGTCGAACCGGTCGAGCATCGGGCCGGTGATCTCCATGGGACCTCTTTCCGCATTTTTCGCGATGTGGAAAACGACTTCTGGATTATGGAATCGACGCTACCCTTATGGTCCTTTCCCGGTCAAAGACGGGGTTCCCCTGGGGGATCGTCCGGGGCATCCCCGATGTGGGCGGGCGCCGCGCCGCGAAAGGATGCGAGGCATGAGAACGATGGCGATCGCGGGCGGGCTGCTGGCCTCCGCATTGGCGCTGACCGGGTGCGGGCTCGCGAAGATCGGAGGCCCGACCGAGCAGGACACGGCGTCGTACCAGGTGACGGAGAAGGTCACGAAGCTGCGGCTCGAGAGCGGCGCGGGCGACACCGTGATCACGGAGACCGGCGGCACCGCCGTCCGGGTCACCGAGACGCTCCGCTGGAGCGGCGACGACAAGCCCACCACCGAGCACAAGGTCGAGGGGGAGGGGCTGTTCGTCACCTACGACTGCCCGTCCGCCTTCGGCAACTGCAGCGTCGACTACAAGATCGAGGTCCCCAAGGGGCTGGCCGTCGATCTCGAGGCAGGCTCGGGCAACATCACGCTCAGGGACCTGACCGGGATGATCGACGTGAAGGTCGGCTCCGGCGACGTCGACGCCGCCGGGCTCGGCGGCAAGAAGGTGTACGCCGAGGCGGGGTCGGGGAACATCGAGCTCAAATACCGCAGCGCCCCGGATGACGCGCGGCTCAAAACCGGCTCGGGCGACACGAGGCTCATCGTGCCCGCGGGCAAGTACGCCGTGACGACCGACGTGGGATCCGGCGACGAGAACGTCAAGGTCGACAACGACGGCTCCTCGCCGCACAAGATCTCGGTGTCGGCGGGTTCGGGCAACGTCGATGTGGAACCGGGATAACCAGGTGATTGCGCCAGGGATGTCATGCCACCATCGTGGGAAGACACCGTGGTGTCCAGACGTTTCCTCATAGAGATGACACGAATGCACGAATACTCCACGCTCGACGCGTACGAAACCGGCGACATGGACCTCGAGGAGCGCCAGGCACTGCGCCGCGTGGCGGGCCTGTCCACCGAGTTGCAGGACGTCTCCGAGGTCGAATACCGGAAGTTGCGGCTCGAGCGGGTCGTCCTGGTCGGCGTCTGGACCTCCGGCACCGTCGAGGACGCGGAAAACTCGCTCCTGGAGCTCAAGCTGCTGGCCGAGACGGCCGGGTCCGAGGTGCTCGACGGCCTGATCCAGCGCCGCCAGAAGCCCGACCCGGCGACCTACATCGGCTCGGGCAAGGCTCTCGAACTGCGCGACGTGGTCGAGTCGACAGCCGCCGACACCGTGATCTGCGACGGCGAGCTGACCCCTGGCCAGCTCCGCCAGCTCGAGGAGACGGTCAAGGTCAAGGTGATCGACCGCACCGCGCTGATCCTCGACATCTTCGCCCAGCACGCCAAGAGCCGCGAGGGCAAGGCCCAGGTCGAGCTGGCGCAGCTCCAGTACCTGCTGCCCCGTCTGCGCGGCTGGGGTGGCAACCTGTCCCGCCAGGTCGGCGGTCGCGCCGCGGGCGGCGTCGGCATCGGCGGCCGCGGCCCGGGCGAGACCAAGATCGAGCTCGACCGCAGGCGCATCCGCGAGCGGATGGCCAAGCTGCGGCGCCAGATCGGGAGCATGTCCACCTCGCGTGACACCATGCGCTACCAGCGCCAGCGGCGCGAGGTCCCGGCCGTGGCGATCGCCGGCTACACCAACGCCGGCAAGTCCTCGCTGCTCAACCGCGTCACCGGCGCGGGCGTGCTGGTGGAGGACGCGTTGTTCGCGACCCTCGACCCGACCGTGCGCAGGGCGCGCACGCCCGAGGGCCGGCTGTTCACGATCGCCGACACCGTCGGCTTCGTCCGGCACCTTCCGCACCAGCTCGTCGAGGCGTTCCGTTCCACGCTGGAAGAGGTGGCCGACGCCGACCTGATCCTGCACGTCGTCGACGGCTCCCACCCCGACCCCGAGGGTCAGCTGGCGGCCGTGCGCGAGGTGCTCGCCGACATCGAGGGCGCCTCCGGCATCCGCGAGATCGTCGTGATCAACAAGGCCGACCTGGCCGACCGGGAAGTGGTCGACCGGATCCTGCGGCGCGAGCGCGACAGCATCGTGGTGTCGGCCCGCACGGGCAAGGGCATCCCCGAGCTCATGGCGCTCATCGACCAGGAGCTGCCGCGGCTCGACCACGAGGTCAACCTCCTGGTGCCGTACGACAGGGGCGACCTGATCTCGCGCGCTCACAAGGAGGGCGAGGTGCTCTCCGTCGAGCACGTCGAGGACGGCACGATCCTCCACGCCCGCGTGTTGCCGAGCCTGTCGCAGGAGCTCGAGCGGGTGGGCAAGCCGGTCGAGCGCGTCTCCTAGAGCCCTGGGCGGCCGGCGTGCGCCGGTATATCGCGGAGCGGTTGGGCAGCTCTCGCCATAAAGCGTGCAGAGCTGCCCAAAAGCGGCAGTGGTCCCCGCACCCTGGGGTTGCTACCATTGGCCAGACCTAACGTTGGTCTGCATTTTGGGTTCGGGTTCTGGGTTGCTGATGATGACCAGTGGTGTGGATGTCGTCAACGGGGGCCATGGGGGCGAGGCAGGGCTGGGTGACGGATGGGATCAGTGGTCTTTCTTCCGAATAAGCCTGTACACCGGCCCAGCCTGTGAAATAACGTAACTGAACTGAAATCGCCGGATCATGTCTCCGGCGATACGGTCACCGCACAGCATGACGCGGACTAGAGCAGGAGACCCCCCATGTCGTCCGGACCCGGAGCGGACTCAGTGGGCGCGGCGCAGGCCGTGCGCTGGGCGCTGGGGCCATGCCGGGAAACGGGCAGAAGCTCTCCCGGGGCGGTGATGCGGTGACCGTTCGGCTGCTGACCAACATCGGCCGTCTCTGGACCGGCAACGAAGTCCTGAGCAACGCCGCCATCCTCGTGCACAACGACCGCATCGCGTGGGTCGGGCGAGCGCCCGACCTGCCGCAGACGGTGCCCGGAGTCGTCGACGACATCGTCGACGTCGACCACGTCGAAAACCTGGGTGGCGCGCTCGTCACGCCCGGGCTCATCGACGCCCACACCCACCCGGTCTACGCCGGCAACCGCTACGCCGAGCTGGCCATCCGCACCGGCGGCTCCACGTCCGCGTCGATCACCGCGGCGGGCGGCGGCGTGGGCTCCACCGTCACCGTGACCCGCGGCACCGACCCATGGACGCTCTGCAACGGCGTGCGCGAGCGGCTGCGCGACTGGCTGCTCGGCGGCACCACCACCGTCGAGGCCAAGACCGGCTACCACCTCACCCGCGACGGCGAGCTGGCCGACGTGCGGCTCCTGCGCGAGCTGGAGAAGGAGCCGATGATGCCGCGGGTGCACGTCACCTTCCTCGCGGCGCACGTGGTCCCGCCTGAATACTTCGGCCGGCAGCGCGAATACGTCGAGGCCGTCGGCTCCTGGTGCGCGGACGCCGCCGCCGCGGGCGCCGACAGCGTCGACGTCTACTGCGACGAGGGCCACTTCACCACCGAGGAGTCCCGCTGGGTCCTCGCCTCCGGCCGCAACGTCGGCCTGCTGCCGCGCATCCACGCCGGCCAGTACAGCCGCCGCGGCGCCGTCCAGCTGGCCGCCGAGCTCGGCTGCGCCTCCGCCGACGGGCTGCACCACATGTCCGACGAGGACATCGCCATCATGTCCCGCTACGGCGTGCCCGCCGTCGTCTGCCCCGCCACCGCCCTGCAGCGCGGCCACCTCCCGCCGGTCCGCCAGATGATCAAGCACGGCGTGCAGATCGCGCTCGGCAGCGACCACAACCCCGGCTACTGCGGCATCACCTCGATGGCCCTGGTCATCGCCATGGCGGTGTCGGCGTTCGGCATGAGCGTCAACGACGCGCTCCGCGCGGCCACCCTCGGCGGCGCCACCGTCCTGGGCGCCCCCGACCGCGGCGTGCTCGCCCCGGGCCGGCTGGCCGACATCGTGCAGTGGGACGCCGACCACGAGGGCGCCTTCGCCTGGTCCTTCGGCCTCCAGCCGCGCCGGGTGTGGCGGGGTGGCACCCCTGTCCAGTAACTGACCCCGGCACATGCCGCCCACGGTCGCCGTCGTCACCGACTCCACCGCCTACCTGCCGCCTGTGCCGCTGGTCACGGTCGTACCCGTGCAGGTGATCGCCAAGGGAGTGGCTCATGACGAGGGCTCCTTCACGGGCGACCTCGCCTCCGCCACCACCTCCCGGCCCGCGCCCGCCACGTTCGCCTCCTGCTACGCCTCCCTGGCCGCCGCGGGCGCCACGGGCATCGTGTCGGTCCACCTCTCGGCCGCGATGTCCGGCACCGCCGATTCCGCCCTGGCGGCCGCCTCCGACGCCCCCGTACCGGTGGAGGTGGTCGACAGCCGCTCGATCGCGATGGGCCTCGGCTACCCGCTCCTCTCGGCGGCCCGCGCCGCCGCCGGCGGAGCCTCCCTGGCGGAAGTGGCCTCGGCCGCCCGCAGCCGCGTGGCGGTCACCCGCACGTTCTTCTACGTCGACACCCTCGACTACCTGCGCCGCAGCGGCCGCATCGGCGCAGCGGCCTCCCTCTTCGGCTCGGCCCTGATGATCAAGCCGCTGCTCCACATCGTGGACGGCCGGATCTCCCTCCTCGAGAAGGTCCGCACCTCGTCGCGCGCCATCGCCCGGCTCGAAGACCTGGCCGTGGAGGCGGCGGGTGAAGGGCCGGTGGAGGTGGCGGTGCAACATCTGCAGGCCCCGGAACGCGCCCGGGCGCTGGCCGAGCGGCTGTCCAAGCGGATGCCGTCACCGGCGGAGTCCCGGGTGATCGAGGTGGGAGCGGTGATCGGCGCCCACGTGGGGCCCGGCATGCTCGGCCTGACCGTCGCCGCTCTCCGGCACGCTGACCACTGACGTCGGCGGGACGGCGCACCGGTAGTGGTCCGTGCGGCTCACATCCGATGGTGAGGGAGGTCGTCGGCCACACTGAGTCCATCAGAGCCTCCTGAGGGGACCGTCGCCTTCAGGCGATGGGGGAATCGGGAGCGGGAGGGCCGCCAAGGCCCGGGCGTTCAGTGGCAGAACCTCGGACACCGTCGCCTCCTGCGGATAGGATGGTGCTTGTGCTTTCGGGCATCGGTCAGGGCTTGGCCGTCGTCTCCCGCGTAAGCGGGGCGAGAAGCCGCTTCCTTCAGGGAGCGGAGGAGTCACGACTGGTACTTCAGCGGGGACACCCTGATCACCGAGGGTGCGGACCAGCAGTACGACCATTCAGGAACGGGAAGCGCCTTCAAGGTCTCACAAGCATCGGCGGGATACGTCCGGGCGATGTGGGAGGCGATCGGCACGAGCCCGATGGGCCGCAACCTGTTCGACCTGACGAACGGATGGGAAGGTCATCCGCCCGCGGGCGACCACGTGGTCGTGGTGTCCCACCGGCCCAAACCCGAGGGCTGGCATCCCGAGGCGCCGTACCACTTCGTCGACGGCTGGAATCCCGATCCTACAGGGCCGGGAGGATGTCATCTGAGGTTCCGAGTACGCCGCTAGCGCGGTGGCCGTCTGATGACGCGCGCGGCGGACCCGGATGGAGCGGTTCCGCCCAGCCGCCGCGAGGTCGGGCCCTCCGGGTTCGCTCGTACAGGCTCGGCCGCGCACCCTCCGTCACCGGCGCCGAGCTCGCGACCCCAGCGTTGTCCACAACCCATTCCCGGCCGCCGACGTCGTCCACAGAACGCGGCTCGGTCCCCTGGCACGGCCGCCCGCACCTCTACTTTCACCTGCGTGCGAACCCCCGATCCGACGGCCGAACGAGTCATCGCCGAGTCCCGGCTGCGCTCGATCGCCACCCCACCCCGCCGCCCCCGCCGCCGGCCCGCGAGGGTGGCACGCAACCCCGCCGAGGGTCGCAGGATGCCTTACGCCACCGGCTCCCACGGCTTCTCCCCTCAGGCACCGTGGTCCGTCGATGGAGACCGTTCTCCTGGGAAGCCGCGTGACGATGTCCGTGAGCCCGTTGAGAGGCTCCTTGACGAGCCACGGAACGACGACAGATTCCCCGAACCTCACGAGGCCGCCGGCGGATTCCTCAGGGCGTCCGGCGAGCCGCGGATCGTGGAGAGCGCCAGTGAGGCCCGTGAGGCGTCTGGAGCCTTCGACCTGGCTCCTGAGCCACCGTGGTCCTTCGCCGCTGCCTACGGCCCTCCACAGCCTCAGCTGTCACCCCGCTCACAAGCCGCCCGCCCCGCAGGGCCCGTACGATCCGGACAGCCCGCCAAGTCTGGACAGCCCACACAGACCGAGCAGACCGCACGGCAGCGCGGGCCCGCCCCGGTTCCGCCGACATTCCAGGCGTTCCGGGCGGCCCTTGCGTCCCAGAGCCCTGCCCTCGATCCCGGCAGGCCCGGTCTGCGTGTCCTCGTGGCCGTGGGCGCCCTGGCCGTAGCCGTCGCGGCGTTCTTCGTCTGGCGATCCCAGCCCTCGCCGGCGCCGCTCCCACCACCCACCCCCGTGTCGTCGCCGACCCCGTCCACGACCCCCACCGCGCCCAAGGTGACGGTCCACGTGGCAGGCAAGATCCGTAAGCCTGGCGTCTACCTGCTCCCCTCGGGTGCCAGAGTCACGGACGCGGTGACCGCGGCCGGGGGAGTGTCACGAGGAGCGTCCCTCGACTCTCTCAACCTCGCCAGACGCCTGATCGACGGAGAGCAGATCGTCGTGGGCGCACCTCCCGGCACGATGGCCCAGGGCTCGCCGATCACGGGCCCTGCCGGGGGCGTCATCGACCTCAACACCGCCACACCGGACCAGCTCGAAGAGCTGCCGGGCGTGGGCGAGGTGCTGGCGGCACGCATCGCCGACTTCCGTACCACCCACGGCGGTTTCACCTCCATCGACCAGCTCCGCGAGGTCAGCGGCATAGGGCCGCGCAAGTTCGACGAGATCAAGCCGAAGGTGCGCGTCTGACATGACCGACCACCCGCTGCCGCCCGTCACGGGCAAGAGCCACGCCTGGCCCCTGCTGCTCCCCGCGATCGCCGCCTGGGCGAGCGCGCTGATCCTGCTCGGCTGCTCCGCGCGCATCGGCACGGCCGTCGCCCTGGTCGCGGCCCTCGGCGCCGCCGCCGTGGCCTGGCACACCCGCTCACTCCCCGGACGACGGGACGGACGCTCCGCCGGCGGGCCGGCCGCGTGGCGCGGTGTCATCCTGGCCACCCTCGCCTGCGCGGCCGCGTCATCCGGCTCGGTCGCCTTCAGGGTTCACGCCGTGACCAGCGGTCCGGTGGCCGAACTCGCGGCCGCGAACGCCTTCGTCACCGCCCGGATCGCGCTGACGGACGACCCGAGACGCAGAACCAGCCAGAGCATCCCGTTCGGCCCGGACAGCTATGTGACCCCGGCAACCCTGACGATCATCCGCACGGCCGAGGGCCGGCAGGCCGTCAACGTCCCCGTCACCGTCTTCTCCAGCGGGGCAGCCTGGGCCCCTCTCCTCCCCAGCCAGCATCTCGAGGTCACCGGCCGGCTCGCCATGCCGACCGCGGGCAACCTGGTGGCGGCCGTCCTCCTGGTACGCGGCCCGCCGCGGGTCCTGACGCCACCGTCGGAGCTCCAGACAGCGGCGGGCGCCCTCAGGTCGGGCCTGCGGTCCGCCGCCGACGTGCTCCCTCCCGACCAGCGCGGCCTCCTCCCCGGCCTGGTCGTCGGCGACGTCTCGCGGATGGACCCGCAGGTGACGGCCGACTTCAAAGAAGCGGGCCTGAGCCACCTCAACGCGGTGAGCGGGGCCAACCTGGCCATCGTCGCGGGTGCGATGCTGGCTCTCTCCCGTCTGTTCGGCTTCCCGCTGCCCGTACGCGCCGTCCTGGCCGCGCTCTCCATGCTCGCGTTCGCCGTGGTGGCCCGCCCGTCCCCGAGCGTCCTGCGTGCTCTCCTCATGGGCCTGGCCGCCGCGGTCGCGCTGGGCACCGGCAGGGCACGAGACGGTTTCGCGGCCCTGTCGGCAACGGTCCTCCTGCTGGTGCTCTTCGTCCCCGAACTCGCCAGGTCTTACGGCTTCGCCCTCTCGGTGGCCGCCACCGCCGGAATCCTCCTCCTCGCCCCTCGCTGGCGCGACAGACTGTCGGCGGCCCAGCAGGACGAGGGCGACGCACCGCCGCAGGGCCCGGGCGCGGAGCCGCGACCGCACAGCGCGGCCGCGCCGAGCGGTGGCCCGGGGAGCGATCGCCGCGACCCGGCGGGGCGGGACCGGGGTGGCGGGCCGGTTCCCGACGCGGGCAACGGCTCAGGAACATCTGGCGGGCGGAGGGCTGAGCCCCGCTCACGGGTGCGGTTGCCGCGCTGGCTCGCCGAGGCCATCGCCGTGCCGGCGGCGGCGCAGGTGGCGGTGACACCGGTTCTGGTGTTGATGTCAGGACAGCTCACTCCCGTCGCTCTCGTCGCCAACCTCCTCGTGGCTCCGGCGGTGGCTCCCGCGACCCTGCTGGGTTTCGGGGCTGCCCTGGTGGCCCCCGTATGGCTTGACGGGGCACGGTTCCTGGTGGTCCCGGCCGGTTACGCGGTCGGCTGGATCATCACGGTCGCCCGATGGTCGGTGGGCCTGCCGTACGCCACCGTGCCGTGGCCGGGCGGCCTTCCCGGGCTGGCGTTGCTCGCGCTCGCGGCGGCGGCCGGGACACTGATCCTGCGGCGTCGCGCCTGGCGGGCGATCGTGCTGACGGCGGCCGGTGCCGCTCTGGTGGCGGTGCTGGTGATCCGGCCGATCGCGACGCCCTGGCCGCCGAAGGGCTGGCTCATGGTGATGTGCGACGTGGGCCAGGGCGACGGGATCGTCGTCGCGGCAGGGCCGGGACGAGGGGTCGTGGTGGACACCGGGCCCGACCCGGTCGGGATGGACCGGTGCCTGCGCGGCCTCGGCGTCGACGACGTTCCGCTGCTCGTCCTCACCCATCCGCATGCCGACCACGTGGGCGGCCTGCCCGGAGTGCTCCGTGACCGGCGTGTCGGCGCGGTGGTCGTCAGCCCGCAGCGGGCCATGGCGCGTGCCTCCGCACGCGTCTCGGGCACGCTGGAGAGGCGCCGGATACCGGAATGGACGGTTGCGCCGGGGACTCGCTGGACGTTCGGCCCCTCAGAGGTGACCGTGCTCGCTCCCGAGCCGGCCTCCGGAGAGGTGGCCGGCCAGGGCGAGGGCAGCGCGATCAACAACTCCAGCGTGGTGCTCCACGTACGCTGGCGATCGGGCTCCGTGCTGCTCGGCGGCGACCTGGAGACCGAGGCCCAGGAAGAGGTCTTACGCCGCTCCGCGGTCCGGGCCGACATCCTGAAGATCCCGCACCACGGATCCAACAGGCAGTCACCCGCCTTCCTGGAGGCCGTGGGCGCTCGAGCGGCGCTGATCAGCGTCGGGAAGGACAACGACTACGGCCATCCGGCGCCTTCCACGCTCGCCCTGCTGCGCACGCTCGGCGCGGCCGTCTACCGGACCGACCACTCAGGGGATCTCGCCGTGGTGGAGAGGGAAGGTGGCCTGGCCGTGCTCTCGCGCGGCCAGGCACCCTGAACCCGCACGCAGCCGGGCCGGGAGCGCCCCGTTTCTGGTTCGGACACGCCTTCGGTAAGTGGGCGGTGTCATGCGCTGCTTCGGGTCGGGCTTCCTGCGGGTGGCGCGTGGTCTCTCCCGGCGAGAGCGAGCCCCGGCAGAGGCGCCCGGCGTCATGTGCCGCACGGGTCGAGCTTGTGCGGATGGTGCTTCGTTCTGCCGGGTGAGGCCGCCCTTCCGCAGGCCGAGCACGACGTTGGACCGTGGCCTCCCCGGCGTCGCTGCGGCGAATACCTGGTTGTCCCTGGCGTCTGGCATGCTTCCCCCATGGCGGGAACCGATCCAGCGCTTGTGACCCTGGTTGTCGGAGATGAGGAGTTGCTGGCCGAGAGGGCGGTGACCGGGCTCGTCGCGGCGGCACGGGCCGCCGATCCCGAGTCCGAGGTGCATGACCTCCTGGGCGGCAAGGTGTCGGTCGGCGAGCTCACGCAGTTGACCTCCCCGTCGTTGTTCGGCGGCCGGTCTGTCATCGTGATCCGGTCGGCGCAGGATCTGCCGAAAGACGTCATCGCCGAGGTCGTGGCCTATGCCAAGCAGCCCTCCGACGACACCGTGATGGTGCTGGCGCATCCGGGAGGGGTCAAAGGCAAGGCGTTGGTCGACGGGGTGAAGAAGGCCAAGGCCCAAGTGATCACCGTCAACAAGGTGACCAAGACGGGGGAGCGGCTGGAGTTCATCAAGGGGGAGTTCAAGCGTGCGGGGCGGAGCATCTCCGGCGACGCCGCCACCGCGCTGCTCGACGCCGTGGGAAATGATCTGCGGGAGCTGGCAGCCGCCTGCAGCCAGCTGGTGTTCGACACCGAGGGCAAGACGATCAACGCGTCCGCCGTGGCGCGCTACCACAAGGGCCGGGCCGAGGTCACCGGCTTCAACGTGGCCGACTCCGCGATCGAAGGGCGGCTGGCCGAGGCGCTGGAACAACTGCGGTGGGCGCTCGGCACCGGCGTCGCCCCCGTGCTGCTGGTCAGCGCGTTGGCGGGTGGGCTGCGGTCGCTGGCCAAGGTCGCCGGCGCGCCGCGTAGCCTGCGGGGTGGTCAGCTGGCGAGCCATGTCGGCATGCCCCCGTGGAAGGCCGACCGGGTGAAGCGGCAGCTGAACGGGTGGGGGCCCGACGGATTGTCGAAGGCCATCCAGGCGGTGGCCGAGGCGGACGAACAGGTCAAGGGCGGCGGCGCCGACCCGGCCTACGCGCTCGAACACACGGTGCAGGTGATCGTGGCCAGCCGCACGGGCCGGTGATCGTCACCGGCGTCGCCGGTATGTGGCCGGGCGGCGGCGCCGGCGGGACGGTGATCGTGGCCAGCCGCACGCCGGTGATCGTCACCGGCGTTCAGGTGAGGGCCTCCTCGCGGACCACGCCGTCGCTGATCTCCAGCACCCGGTCCGCCAGCGTCATGAGGCTCGGGTCGTGGGTGGCGACCAGGGCGGTGACCCCTTCGCTCCGTACGAGTGCCCGCAGCAGCTCCATGATCTGCCGTCCCGTCTGCGAGTCGAGCTGCCCGGTCGGCTCGTCGGCCACCAGCAGGCGCGGCCGGTTGGCCAGCGAGCGGGCGATCGCCACCCGCTGCCGCTGCCCTCCGGACAGTTCGTACGGCCGCTGGTTGACGTGCTGTTCCAGCCCGACGAGCGCCAGCAACATCCGGATCCGCTCCTCGCGTTCCTTCACCGGCATGCGCACCAGCCGCATCGGCACCCCGACGTTCTCGGCCGCCGACAGCACGGGGATCAGTCCGAACGACTGGAAGACGAATCCCACCACGTCCCTGCGCAGGGCGAGCAGTTCGTCGTCGGACATGGCGGTGACCTCGTGCCCGTCCACGACCACCCGTCCGGCGTCCGGTTTGTCCAGGCCGCCGATCTGGTTGAGCAGCGTCGTCTTGCCCGACCCCGACCGCCCGCGGATCGCGACGAGCTCTCCGGGGAACACCGAGAACGACACGTCCCGCAGCGCCTCGACCTCCTTGGGCCCGCTCCGGTAGACCTTGCGCACCCCTTCCACCACGACCAAGGGCGACTCACTCACCTGACGGCTCCTCTCGCGCGGGCCACACGCCGATGTGGTCGGATTCGAGCTCGAGACGTACGCGGCGTTCCATCTCGAGGGCGTTCATGAAGTCGCGCGGGAGTTGCAGGCGCCCCACCCGGTCGAGTACGGCGTATTCCTCGGCGATGATCTGCCCTTCGGCGTCCTCGCGCCGCAGCGTCTCGCTGCTGGTGCGGCCGTCGCGGATGCCCACCGTCCGGTCGACCTGCTCGGACACGAGCGGGTCGTGGGTGACGACCACGACGGTCACGCCCAGCTCCCTGTTGGCCTTGCGCAGCGCGTCGAACACCAGCTCCGACGTCTCGCTGTCCAGCTCGCCCGTCGGTTCGTCGGCGAGGATGAGCTGGGGGGAGTTGGCGAGGGCGACGGCGATGGCCACCCGCTGCTGCTCGCCGCCCGACATTTCGGGAGTTTTGCGGTTGGCGCAGTAGCCGACACCGAGCAGTTCCAGAAGCTCGCCCGCCCGCTCCCGCCGCTGCCCGCTGCCGCCGGCCAGCTTCATCGGCAGCTCGACGTTCTCCTTGGCGGTGAGGTACGGGAGCAGGTTGCGGGCCGTCTGCTGCCAGATGAAGCCGACCACGGAACGCCGGTAGCGCAGCCGGGCGCGGGCGTTCATCGACAGCAGATCCATGCCCGCCACCCTGGCCACCCCGGCCGTCGGGACGTCGAGCCCGGACAGCACGTTGAGCAGCGTCGACTTGCCCGAGCCCGACGCGCCCACGATGGCCACCAGCTCGCCCTTGTCGATCACCAGGTCCAAGCCCTGCAGCGCGACGACCTCGACGCCTTCGGTCTTGTAGATGCGCACGAGGTTGTCGCACACGATGTGCGCGTCGCCGCCGAACGCGGCCTTCTGCCGCGTGGCCTTCGCTTCCAGCTCGGACAGGGTCGGGTTCACGTGAGGTCTCCCACTCGAAGGACGGCGCCGAGTCTGCGGCGGCGGCTGACGGCGGTGTGGGCGTAGGCTCCGAGCACGGCGACGGCGGCCAGCCCGGCCGCCAGCGCGCTCGGCAGGAACGGGTCGAGAGAGTAGTCGCCGACGGGCAGGTCGCCGGCGTAGGAGGACAGGTCGACGCCGGGCCCGAGCGCGGCGGGCAGGCCGAGGCCCAGGCCGAGCCCGACCAGCGCGGTGACGATGATCATGGGCAGGATCTCCAGCACGGTCAGCCGCTGCGCCTGACGCTCCGACAGGCCGAGGGTGCGCAGGAACGACACCGCCCTGGCCCGGTCGGCCGCCCCGACCACCAGCGCCAGCACGACGGCGACCAGCGCGTACGCGGCCAGCGCGACCGTCACGACGACCATGGTCCAGCGTACGGTGCTCGTCAGCGGGTCGTCCTGGATGGCCCGCAGCGTGCCCTTCTGGGACACCACGGTGGCCGACGGGACCAGCTGTTCCAGCTCGTCGACGGAGGCGTCCCCCTTGATCAGCAGGGTGTTCACCGCCGGCCGGGTCAGCACGTCGATGGGCACGACGAGGAACTTGCCCTTGGTGAAGAAGCCGGGCACCGACTCGATCACGCCGCGCGTGGCGAGCTTCACCCGCGACTGCCAGCCGATCTCGAACGTGCCCCGCCCCTGCAACTCGGGGGAGACGAGCGCGCCGCTGGGCAGGGCGGGCAGGTCGAACGGGGCCTCGCCCATGAGCCGCCGCCACTGCGCCACGTCCACGGCGATGGCCTCGGCCCGCTCCGCGCCGTAGCCGACCTGCACGCGGGCGGTCTGCGCGGGCACCACCTGTTCCACGCCTGCCGCGCCGCGTACCCGCTCGATGGCCTCGGCCGGGATCTCGATGTTCGACGTCATCTTGATCGGCGCGCCTGCCTGCTGCCATGACGCCCGGGTCTGCGTGCCGGCGATCCCGTCGGAAACTACCGCGGCGAACACCGACACGCCCAGCGCGGGCAGCATGATCAGCACGGGCAGCACGCTGGCGGAGCGCGCCCTGGCCGCCCGGGTCAGCCCGAGGAACGGCACGGCCGCCCGGCCGCGCGCGGTCAGCCGTACGAGCAGGCGCAGCGGGTACGGGTAGCAGCGCAGGGTGATCAGCGCGGCCGCCAGCGTCAGCGCGATCGGCACCAGCAGCAGGAACGGGTCCTGCCCCGCGGAGTCGTCCAGCCCGCGCGCCCGCAGCAGGTAGGCCCCGGCCAGCGCCAGCACGACGACCAGCACCTCCAGCGTGATCCGCCTGGCCGAGGGCCGGGCGGTGGCGACGTCGTCGCGGCGTTCGTGGAGCGGCGTGCGGTAGGTCAAGGCGAGCCGCGTGGCGGCGTAGCCGACGGTCACGACGATGACGACGACCGGCCCGGCGTGCACGATCGGCAGCACGGGGCCGGGTACGAGGTACGACAGCGCGTACCCGGCCAGGGCCGCGGGCGCCACGGCCAGCCCGGTCAGTGCCGCGCCCGTGCCCGCGACCTGGCGCAGCGACCCGCCGCGGGCGCGGGCCAGCGTGAGCGTGGGCTCCATCCGGTCGGCCAGCAGTTGCGCGCCCAGCACGAGGACGCCGAGCGCGACGGCGAGGAGGCCGCCGAGCACGAGGTACATCACGGTCTCGGCGGTGGCCAGCCCGGCGCGGAAGTCACCGAGCAGCTTGGGCAGCCCGGTGATCAGGCGGTAGGGGCTGACGGTGCCGGTCGCCTGGATGCCGATCAGGCGGTCGAAGTCGGAGATCGCGGTGGTGAGAGCGGGGACGTCCAGCGCGTTCGCCGTCGTGGCGGCGATGGGCAGGACCCAGTGGTAGGCCAGGTGGCGTCCTTCGCCGCTGAGCGCGGTCAGCCCGTCGTCGGACATCAGCGAGGTGATGTGCTTCTCGAAGTCGAGGGAGCCCGGCGGCTGGATCTTCGTGACGCGCAGGATGTCGAGGTTGTGGTCCCAGTAGCGGTCACCGGGGTTCCTGGCCTCGAAGGCGCCGACGATCTTCACGGCGACGTAGTCGTTCTCGCCGAGCGTTCTCGTGTCGCCCACCCGCAGGTCCATCTCCCGCAGGGCCTCCGTCACGACCCCGACCTCGAACACCGGGATCGTCTCGCCGTCGTACCGCGTGGTGCCGGGTTTGCCGGGGGGCCGTCCCTGGACCCAGGTCACGCGCTGACCGGCGTCGGACAGCCAGCCGAGGTTGATGTATTTGGTGCCGCTGGTCCCGGTGATCGGTGTGAGGGTGGTCTTGGCGCTCATGTGGCTGGAGCCGGTGCCCTCGGGCGTGATCAGCGGGCGCAGCCCTGGAGGCAGGAGGTCGCGCCATTCGCGGTCGCGCGCGGTGAACTGGTCGCGGTGGTGGAGATCGTCCTCATTCGAGTCCGACGTCACGGCCACGGTGAGGTCGGCCTGCTGGGCGGCGGCGGTGCTCAGCGAGCGCCGCAGCGCCTGGTCGAAGGAGGCCTGCATCCCCCTGGGCAGGCCCGCGATCAGCAGGCAGGCGCTGATCGTCAGCACGGAGAGCACGGCGACCGTGCCCAGGTGCACCCGCGCGAGCAGCGGGATCCTCACTGTTCCTCCCGGAGGACGAGCCCTTGCCTGCGCAGATTGCGTGCCAGGCCGGCCACGATGGCGAGCAGCACCGCCGCTACCAGCAGCAACATCGCGAGGGTGGCGGCCCATGGGATGTCGAGCAGCACTCCGGGCGTGACGGCCGAGGCCTGCCCGGTCAGCACGATGTGCGGCACGACCAGCGTGCCGACGACCACGGCCAGCCCGGTGCCCGCCGCCAGGGACAGGCCGATGACGAACGCCTGCTCGACCGCCAGCATCCCGAACACCTGCCGGGAGCTCACCCCGAGCGCCCGCAGGATCCCGAACTCGGCCATCCGCTCGCGCGCCGCGACCGCCGCGTTCACGAGGAAGCCGAGCGCCGCGAACACCAGCGCCGCGAGGAACCCGAGCATCAGTGCCCCCTGCAGGCCGCTGGCCAGCGGGTCGTCCTGGAGCTGGGCGGTCAGCGCGCGCTGGTCGAGCGGGGTGACGTCCCACTCCGGCCGGCTCTTGAGCACCCCCACCGCGGCCGAGGTGTCGTCGGCCGCGAGCCACCACTCGGTCGCGGGCCTGGGCAGCTGCGCCGCGGCCAGGCCACTCGTCTGCAGCGTCTCCCAGTCGGCGAGCACCGCGGGCTGGCCGGCGGTGGTCGCTGGCATCGTCTGTACGACGGCCACCACCTTGATCTCCAGGACCCTGCGGTCGATGCTGGCCCGCCCGACCTGACCCACGGCCATCTTGAGCGAGGCGGCCAGGTCGGACGTGAGCACGACGGGCAGCGGCGCCTCCCGGCGGGTCCCGAAGGTGGCCACGGCCGGACGGGCGTCGTCCTCCTCCATCGAGATCTGGGGCGTCGCGAGCTCGCGGCCGTCGACGCTCAGGCCGGTCAGCGTCAGGTTCGCGGTGCTCTCGTGCGCGCCGGCGACGAGACCGCGCAGAGCGACCGGGTACGTGATCTTCCCGCTCTGCCCCGCCAGGGCCTTGAGGCTCACCTCCACGCGGTTGTCCCCGGGCTTCAGCACGCCGAGCGGCACGTCGCGCCAGACGCCGAGCCCGTCGGACAGCACCAGCCGCAGCGGCAGGTCGGCTTCCACCTTCGCGCGGAGGGTGAGCGTCGTCGGCCGCCCGGGAAGCTCCAGCCGGTCGGCGTGCGTCCCCTCCAGCTCGCGTGACATGTCGGTGACCGGCTTCGCGGACAGGTCGGGCCGCAGCTGGAACACCTCGCCGAGCTTGCTCGCCTCGAGTCCGATCAGCACCGCGCTCTCGCCGCCCACCTCGGTCTGCCCGCGGAAGCCGGGGGAGGCCGCCGTCACGCCCGGCAGCGCGGTGAACGCCGTCCCGCGCCCCAGCGACCCCAGTTCCGGCCCGTCGGCGGGACCCGACAGGCGCAGGTCGGCCCCCGCCTGGTGGCGTGCCTGGTCGAGCTGTGAGGTGCGCCAGGTGGACGCGGTGGCCAGGGAGACGATGCCGATCGCGATCGCCATCGTCAGCAGCAGCGCCGGGCCCGCGTACCTGAGCGGCCGCCTGGCCACCTGCCAGGCGCCGAGCGCGGGGGCGAGTGTGGGCCGCCGGGAGGTCAGCCGCTCGGCCAGCTTCGAGATGCGCGGCACCAGCCGCAACCCCAGCATGCCGCCCGTGAGCAGGGCCAGCGCGGGCCCTGAGATGATCAGCGGGTCGATGCCGAGCCCGCCGCCCGCCGTCGCGGTCACGGGCGCGCCGTAGTGCTGGAGCTGCCAGATCGCCAGCCCGGCCACGACCAGCAGCGCCACGTCGGCGCCCGCACGTTCGATCAGGCCGCGCCCGCCGCTGCGGCCGCGCGCCGACTGCTCCTCCACGTACGTGCGCCGCGCGCCCGCCAGCGCCGGCAACAGGAGCAGCACCGCCGAGGCCAGGGCCACGCCGAACGACACGAGGAACGTGCCCAGATCGGCCGTGGGAGACAGCCGCACGCCCGAGGACCTGATCCACGGCAGCGTGTTGACCAGGGCGAGCAGCGGCGGGCCGAGGAACGGCGCGGCGATCGCGCACGGCACCGCCACCAGCAGCGCCTCGCCCCCGGCCAGGCTCGCCAGCCGCGTCGTGCCCGCGCCGCGCGAGCGCAGCAGCGCCACCTCCATGCGCCGGTGGTCGGCGAGCAGCCGCGCGGTGAGCATCAGCGCGTACGCGGCCAGCAACAGCAGCTGCAGCACCGGGATCAGCATGGTGGAGCGGGCCACCAGGGACGCGGTGTCGAGCTGGGTGAGCATCTCGGGCAGGTGCCCGGTGACCGTGCAGCGGTCGCAGCCGTCCGCCTTCAGCCGCTCGCCCACCTGGCCGAGCGCGGCGGCCATCGGGCGCAGTTGCTCGGGCGTCAGCGCGCTCAGGTCGGGGACGGCGGTCCAGGTGGCGTTGACGTTGCTGGCGAAGCGGGCGATGAACGTCTCGCGCGCCACCATCATCGGCCCGTACGTGGTGAAGTCGCCGCGGTCCACGCCCCTGGCCAGCAACTGCTCTCCGGCCCAGCGCGCGCCGGAGGGGTCGTTGAGCTGGAAGACGCCGACGACGCGGACCTCGACCGGGCGCGGGTCGAGGCGGCCTCGCGTGGTGAACTCGTCGCCCGTCTCGAAGCCGGTGGCCGAGGAGGCCGACAACGAGATCGCGGCCTGCACGTGGTCGCCGCCGTCGCGCGGCCAGGCGCCGGAGATGAGCCTGGCGTGCCGGTCGATCGCGTCGTGGCTGCCGAACCTGAGCAGCTCGGGCCGCTCCTCGCCCTCCTGGCCGGGCATCACGTAGGAGTCGGAGCGGAAGCTGGTGGTGATGGCCGGGGGCCTGGTGTAGGCCCGGTCGAGCTGGGCGCGTACGGACCGGTCGAAGGCGGGGAACGTTTCCGCGGTCACGGGCGCGCTGATGGTGGCGGCCGTCTGCTCGAACGACGCCGTCTCCATCGTCCTGCGGACGCCTGCCTCGGCGATGGAGGAGGCGTACATGGTCAGCGCGACCAGCGTGGTGGTGGCCAGCAGTATAGACCCGAACGCGGCCAGAAGGAGCAGCGGCTCGCTGAACGCCCGTTTGACGACCAACGGCCCCCGCATGTGCCCCCCTTTGCCTGTTTAGCTGCACTGTCGGGCACCCGCGGGAGGGAGAGCAAGGTGATCTTCGCAACGGTGACGGAGCCGATACGAGGCGGCGACGCCCGTGTGATATCGAAACTGTGACAAAAGTCTGCCGAAACGGCAAACGCCGCATCCCTCAGGGGATGCGGCGTTTCTGGTGCTGCGTCAGCTGGCGGACAGTGCCGCGGCCTGCCTGGCGATCGCGGACTTGCGGTTGGCGGCCTGGTTTTTGTGGATGACGCCCTTGCTGACGGCCTTGTCGAGCTGGCGGGCGGCGGCCCGCTGCAGCGCGACGGCCTGCTGGACGTCGCCCTGCTCGGCGGCCTCGCGGAACCTGCGGACGGCCGTCTTCAGCGACGACTTGACCGCCTTGTTGCGCAGGCGAGCCTTCTCGTTCTGCTTGTTGCGCTTGATCTGGGACTTGATGTTCGCCACGAAGAAGCCTCGGTGAAAGTCAGTGATGGATGGGGCGCGCGGGCTCGATGAGAGGGCGCGCCACACGCAGTTGAACAGATTACCAATAACCCAGGCGGCTGCTCAAATCAACGGCCTGGGAAAATGGGTCCGTCCATCAGTGTACGGGAGCTAGGCCATCCAGCGCGTCATGTACTCACGCCAGTCGTCCTCCGTGGCGGCGAAGTCGACGTAGAGTGCCAGCCCGAAGCGCTCGCGGCGGCCGTGCTCCGACAGGGCCAGCTTGGCGCCCTCGGCGGCCATCTCGACGCTCTCGGCGTTGTCGGCCCAGGCCAGGCCGTGGTCATGGTAGGCGGGCGCGCCGATGAACAGCGACTTGTCGCCGGGCACCAGGTCGAGGGCCAGCTCCGACTGCCTGACGACGTGGCCGCCGTAGAGCGCCTGCAGTGGGGTGCCCGAGTCGTACGTCATGATCGCGACCTGGTCGACCCGGTTCACGACCTGGGTGAAGTAGCCCGACGACCAGTATTTGTCGTGGCCCAGGACGGCCCTCGCCGTCAGGCGCATGCCGGGGTAGGGCTCGATCTGCGGGCTGGCGGTGGACAGCAGTCGTGTGTGCCGCCTGGTCTCGTCGAGGAGCCGCAGGAATTCGGTGTCGCCGTCGCCGATGGGTTCGAAGTTGTAGTGGATGCCGTCGTAACCCTCCTTCATGATGGCGGCGACGCCGGCCAGCACGTTCTGGCGGGCCCTGGGGTCGTCGAGGTCGAGGGCGTCGTTGACGGACTGGCCGAGCCAGGCGGAGATGCGGACGGTCGGGAGATGCTCGCGCATCCACGTCAGGAAATTTCGAGCGTTGGGGTATTTGGCTGGATCTAATCGGCCATCCATCTCGAAAGGTCCCGAGTGGACGTACACGTCCTTGATCCCCGTGGCGCGCAGCCGTACGGCCAGCCGCTCGACGTCGCGCTCGGTGCGGCGCCCGTCGACCCACGCATGGCCCAGCCACAGGGCGTCATGGCCCGTGCTCTTCGCCCATGCGGCCGGGTCACCGGTAAACTGGATGCGGAGCGTGGCGGCGATCAGGCCGACCAGCGCCAGCACGATGGCCGCGGCAAGCGCGAGCAGGCGCAGGCCGCGGCGGATGACGGTCCGGGCATTCATCCGGGCATGTCACCATGAAAGACTGCTTGACTCAACCCTGTCGAAACGGACTTCGGTGCGCACTCAGCCTGGCCAGACCGACCCCGCGTTGATCCGCAACTTCTGCATCATCGCGCATATCGACCACGGCAAGTCGACCCTTGCCGACCGGATGCTGCAGATCACCGGGGTGGTCGACGAACGCTCCATGCGCGCTCAATATCTCGACAGGATGGACATCGAGCGCGAGCGCGGCATCACGATCAAGTCGCAGGCCGTGCGGCTCCCGTGGGACGGCCACGTGCTCAACATGATCGACACGCCGGGGCACGTCGACTTCACCTACGAGGTGTCGCGGTCGCTGCAGGCGTGCGAGGGCGCGATCCTGCTGGTCGACGCGGCCCAGGGGATCGAGGCGCAGACGCTGGCCAACCTCTATCTGGCCATGAACGCCGACCTGCACATCATCCCGGTCCTCAACAAGATCGACCTGCCCGCGGCCCAGCCGGAGAAGTTCGCCGAGGAGCTGGCGGGGCTGATCGGCTGCGACCCCTCCGACGTCCTCAAGGTGTCGGGCAAGACGGGCGAGGGCGTGCGCGAGCTGCTCGACCACGTGGTCGCGACCGTGCCGGCGCCGGTCGGCGACGCCGACGCGGCCGCCCGCGCGCTGATCTTCGACTCGGTCTACGACACCTACCGCGGCGTCGTCACCTACGTCCGGGTCGTGGACGGCCACCTGGGCAAGCGCGAGCGCATCCTCATGATGTCCACCATGGCCACCCACGAGACGCTGGAGATCGGCGTCATCTCGCCCGAGCCCAAGGTGGCCGAGCTCGGGCTGGGCGTCGGCGAGGTGGGCTATCTGATCACGGGCGTGAAGGACGTGCGCCAGTCACGGGTCGGCGACACGGTGACGGCCGCGGCCAAGCCCGCTCCCGAGATGCTGGCCGGCTACGAGCACCCCAAGCCGATGGTGTTCTCCGGGCTCTATCCGATCGACGGCGACCAGTATCCCGAGCTGCGCGAGGCGCTCGACAAGCTGCAGCTCAACGACGCCGCGCTGGTCTACGAGCCGGAGACGTCGGCCGCGCTCGGCTTCGGCTTCCGCGTCGGGTTCCTCGGGCTGCTGCACATGGAGATCGTCCGCGAGCGCCTGGAGCGCGAGTTCGGGCTGTCGCTGATCTCCACGGCGCCCAACGTCGTCTACCGCGTGATCATGGAGGATGGCAAGGAGCTCACCGTCACCAACCCGTCGGAGTTCCCCACCGGAGGCAAGATCGCGCAGGTCTTCGAGCCGGTCACCAAGTCCACGCTCCTGGCGCCGGCTGAGTTCATCGGCGCCATCATGGAGATCTGCCAGGGGCGGCGCGGCCAGCTGCTCGGCATGGACTACCTGTCGGAAGACCGGGTCGAGATCCGCTACACGCTCCCGCTGGGCGAGATCATCTTCGACTTCTTCGACCAGCTGAAGTCGCGCACCCGCGGCTACGCCTCGCTCGACTACGAGCCCGCAGGCGAGCAGGAGTCCGAGCTGGTCAAGGTCGACATCCTGCTGCAGGGCGAGCCGGTCGACGCCTTCAGCGCGATCGTTCACAAGGAGAAGGCCTACGCCTACGGCGTCGACATGGCGAAGAAGCTGCGCGAGCTGATCCCGAGGCAGCAGTTCGAGGTGCCGATCCAGGCGGCCATCGGAGCCAGGGTCATCGCCCGCGAGAACATCCGCGCCATCCGCAAGGACGTCCTGGCCAAGTGCTACGGCGGCGACATCTCCCGTAAGCGCAAGCTGCTTGAGAAGCAGAAGGAAGGCAAGAAGCGGATGAAGATGGTCGGCCGCGTCGAGGTGCCGCAGGAGGCCTTCGTCGCCGCGCTGTCCACCGACTCCTCCAGCGCCGACAAGGCCAAGAAGTAGGCCTCCGCGGCCCTACAACCCGAGCACGGCCGGCGTCCGCGCCAGCGCGCGCCAGCGGGCCTTCGGGTCGTCGAGCAGGCGGCGGGCCCGGAGATCCATGAGCCCGCCGACGCCGGTCATCTCCGCCGCCAGCTCACCGTCGGGCTTCCTGAACTCCTGCCTGACCCGGAACGTCTTCCCCTCGCCCCACTCGAACGCGCACGTCACCTCGACCTCGTCGCCGGCGCGCAGCTCGCGGTGGTAGCGGATGGTGTTCTCCAGGGTCACGGGGCCGATGCCGTCGTCCCACAGGTCGTCGACCGAGATGCCGGCCTCGCGCAGGCACTCCCAGCGGGCGTGGTCACCGTACTGGAAATAGACCGCGTTGTTGACGTGGCCCTGCCCGTCGAGCTCGTAGCCGCGCACGGCGATGCGCACCGAGAAGGTCATGATCGTTCCTCCAGCCAGGCGTGTGATCGGGCGGTGAGATAGCGCAGGCCGTCGTCGCCGATCTCCACCCAGTCGCCGCGCGCCCATCCGCCCGTCGTCTGCGGGGCGAATCCGTGCCGCTGGAACAGTGCCGACGCCTCCTTCTGGGTGAGCCCGCGCCGCCCCCACTCCCCGATGACCCGCGCCGTGCGCTCGTCCTCGCTCGACTCGGGCTCGCCCAGTGCGGCGGCCAGCTCTTCCAGCCCGCGGGCGATGAGCCGCAACGAGGATTGGAGCTTCGGTACGTCCATCACATCGCCCATCGATCGGTATCAAACGCTATGCGATTCTACATACTACCCTGTAAGGGTGGAAGTGGTACGGACGGCACGCTTGGTCCTCTCCCGTGTCACAGCCGACGATCTCGACGCCGTCCATGAGATCCACTCGGATCCGCGGACGAGCGTCTACCACCCCGACGGTCCCGTTACCGATGTGGAGTCCAGCCGGGCCATGCTGGACCTGTGGCTGGCCGACTGGGAGGAGCGAGGGCTCGGCTACTGGGCGGTGCGCCGCGCGGGCGAGTCGCATGTGCTCGGCTTCGGCGGCCTGCGTCGCGCGGTCGTGGACCGGGAAGAGGTGCTCAACCTGTACTACCGCTTCCGGCCGTCGGCATGGGGACAGGGATACGCGCTGGAACTGGCCAAGGCGGCGCTGCGGGTGGGGGAGGGCTTGGGCGGCCCCGTCGTGGCGGTGATCCGCGAGGTCAACGAGCCGTCGCGGAAGGTGGCCGAGAAGGCGGGCATGCGCAAGGACCGTACGATCCCGTACGGGGGCGTGCCGAGCGACGTGTACGTCGCCTGAGCAGCGAAGGGGTCACCCTGCCCTGCGCGTGCCGGCGCGCAGCACGTAGCCCGCCAGGACCAGCACGCTCACCACGCCCTGGGCCGCGAGGAGAGCGCCCCGGCCGTGCGCCGGAACCAGCGGCGCCGACAGGGCGGGCAGGCATCCCAGCACGGCCAGGTCCGCACCCGTGACCGCCCAGATCAGCGGCCCGGTCGGGATCGAGCCGGCCGGTGTGTCGATCACCGGCATGGAATGATCGACAGGGCTGCGCCTGGCCATCCGCAGCGCCCCTGCCGCAAGGGCGGGAGCCATCAGCGGCCCGAGCAGCCACCATGCCCCAGACCACGCCCCGCCGGCCCCGGTCTCCGCCCCGGGGAAGCCGCCGGCGATCAGAGCCGGCCCGGCCAGGGCCAGGGTCGTCCAGGCGGCGCTCAGCAGCGTGGGAAGCACGGCGCGGGCCGCCAGTGCCGGGCGCCGGCCCACGCCGATCAGCCGGGCCATGACCGGGTTGTCGCTGTCTCTGCGCGCCCCGGTCACGCCGGTGCAGGCCACGGCCAGCGCCCCCGCCGGCACGGCAGCCCAGAGCGCCACGCTCGTGACGCCCGCCTGGGCCAGCACGGCGGGCAGCGCGGCCGCCGCCGTCATGGTCGCCAGCCGCCGGGGCCTGCGGGCCAGGCGGAGCCAGTCCTGCCAGGCCAGAGCGAGCGGCGCGGGCCACGACGGCCAGCGGCGCGAGCCGAGCTTTCTGGCCCGCCAGTGGTTGTCCTCGGCGATCCAGGTCAGCGCGCCGGGGTCGAGGGTCACGGTCGCGTTGGCCACATGGCCCGCGCGGGTGGAGGCGCTGACCAGGGTGCGGGCAGGGATCCGGCCGAGCGCCGCCCATGCCCGCCCTGCCAGCAGCCCGGAGAGCACGGCGCCGCCCGCGACGGCGGCCGCGACCGCCGTCAGCGGCGCGCCCGCGGCGATCGCCAGCGCCGAACGCAGCTGGCCGCTCATGGCCACCACGGCCAGCACGACCAGCGCGGCGATCGCGGCGGTCAGCCAGACCTGCCACGAGAGGGAGGCCTGACCCAGCACCGCCAGCGCCGTCCCGCCCACGGCCGCCGAGACGCCGAGCGCCAGCGCGGCGAGCAGCCGCCACACGAGCTGGTCGGGCGCGCCCAGCACGGCCAGCGCGCAGAGACCCAGCAGGAGACCGGCCACGACCGCCACCGCGGTGAGCGCCCGCGCCGTGCGGCCGAGCAGATGCCGCCGGTCCAGCGGGGAGAGCAGCAGCCAGTTCGCGTCGGGGGCGGGCAGCAGCACCGGCCCCACCGCCATCGCGGCGGTCAGGAAACCGGCCATGGCCAGCGCCACCAGGGCCACGCCCGCCCCCATGCGACCGGGCTCGGCGGATCCGGCCAGACCGCCGACCATGGTGGAGATGGGCTGACCGGCCACGGCGACCAGCATCGCCAGCCCGAACACGGTGACATAGCGATCGGCCAGGCTCGCGGGGGCGCGGCCGCGCGAGCGCAGGTAGGCGCGTACCGACCGCACGCCGGTCTCGGATCCGGACGTCCGGGGCGAGTGCGGGCCCGTCATGCGGTGACTCCCGAGGGGGAGACCTGGCGGGCGTGCGAGGCCAGGCCTTCGTCATGCGTGGCCATGACGACGGTGCCGCCCTCGGACGCGTAGTCGTCGAGCAGCCCGGCCAGTCGCAAGCGGAAGGCGGAGTCGAGCCCGCGTTCCGGCTCGTCGAGCAGGAGCAGCGTGCTCGGCCTGAGTAGAGCGGCGGCCAGGCAGAGGCGCTGGCGCTGGCCGGTGGACAGGTTGAGTGGAACCGCGTCGGCCCGCTCCGCCAGGGCGAACACGTCGAGCGCCGCGTCCACGGCCATGCGGGGCGTGGCGTGCACCGCGCCCATCAGCTCCAGATGCTCGCGAGCGGTGAGCCCGGGATACCAGGCCGGCTCGTCGGCCAGCAGCGCGACCCGGGCCCAGAAACGGGCGTCGTCGGCCGGCGGCTCCCCGAACACCCGGACCTCGCCGGACGTGGCGGGCTGGAGGCCGGCCAGGCAGCGGAGCAGCGTCGACTTGCCGCACCCGTTGGGGCCGACCACCGCCACGATCTCGCCCGGCGCCACGGTCAGCCGCATGTCCTGCAGCACGGGATTGGCGCCCAGCTCCACCGCGAGGCCAGCCACTTCGATGATCGGCTCGTACACCGTTCGAGCGTACCCACTCGTGCGGGCCGCGCGGCGCGCGGACCGCCGCCGTGTGGAGATCGTCATCCCGTACGGCGCCGTCCCGCAAACGGCGTCCCGGACGCGCGATGCCGTGCGGGCGCGGAGAGTCGAGCACCGTCCTGGAGGGCGGCGATCGCCGTGTGCGTAAGGGATTCTGTCGGTGCCGCCCTCTACCTTTCACTACCGAACACCTGTGCGATAGGAGGGTGACGTGATCGCTTCTGAGCGGTTCGAGCGTGCTGCGGTGCTGGGGGTCGCTGTGGCTGAGGAGACCCGGAGGTTGCTGCGGCACCATCTGGGCTCGCCAGGGGAGGCGGGTGATGACGGCACGGTGCTCGTCGATGTGCCCTATCCCGACGCGGCCGTGCTGACGGCTGTGCTCGACGTGGCGGCCGAGTGCTTCGGTGAGCGGGGCGACTCGGTCGAGGAGTCCAGGCAGGCGGCGCTGGAGACGTTGTTACAGCTGGCGGGGTTCGACGCGGAGTCGCAGCTCGATCCGGGAGCGCCGGAAGGTGGCCGCTAGCCGGGTCTGCGCCCGCCCCTCATCCGTCCCGCTGCCGGCGGGGTGGCCGGCGATCTCGCCGGGCCGGCGCGGGCCCCCGGATGCGGCGGAGACGTCTCACTCGGCTTCATCGGGCCGAGGGGGCGTCGCCACCGTTGCGGAGAGTGGCCTCGATGCCGTCGAGAAGCAGGGCCAGCCCGTCCTCGAACGCGGCAGGTCCATCCGGCGAGCCTCCGTCGCGGATGGCGGCCAGCAGCGTGGGGGTCGCCTGAGCTTGGTCGAGGTCGCTCGGTGAGGGCTTCTCCCGTTGGCGGCGTGCCTGCTCCTCCAGGACGAAGCCGGTTATGTAGGAGCCGAGCGTGGTGATGGCGCGCATGGCCCGCACGGGCGGAACACGTCCTTATCGTTGCTAAGGAGAGCATGTGTCGTACACGCGTTCCACCAGGCTGCTGTTGTGCTGCGGCCTGATCGTCTCGGTGCTGTTCCCGGGGGTGATCCTCGTTGAGGGCGCGCTCCGTCCTGGATATGAGCCATTGCACCGCTTCGGCAGCGAGCTCTCCCTGGGTGAGCGGGGATGGGTGCAGATCGCCAACTTCATCGTCGGCGGGCTGCTCGTCCTCGGGTTCGCCTTCGGCCTGCGGCGCGTGATGCGTCACGGCAGCGGATCGGTGGCTGCCTCCCTGCTGGCGGCCGTCTTCGGCGCGTGCCTGATCGTGGGCGGCGTCTTCGTCACCGACCCCAAGCCCGGATATCCCGTAGGCAGCACGGGAACGGCCGAGCCGACGGTGCACGGCTTGATCCACGACGGCAATCCCGTTCCGTTCTACCTGTCGCTGATCGCGCTCATGGGTGTGATGGCAAGGTACTTCGCCGCCGAGCCAGGAGGGCGGCCCTGGATGTGGTTCTGCGTCGCCACGGTGCTCGCGGTGCCGGTGACCTTCGCGATTGCCGCCGGATCGTACGACGCGGAGAGCCAGACGGGGATGTACCACGGGCTCTGGCAGCGCATCAATCTGGCCGTCAGCCTGGGCTGGTTCGGTGTGGTCGCGACGTGGTTCCTGCGCAGGCGTCCGAGGGACGTCCAGGACGCCTGAGTCCTGGTACGCGGCGATCCCATTAGGATGTTCATGGCATCGGAATGTTCCTAACATTTGAAGGGATCGTGATGGCGACTCGGCATCTGTACGCGGTGCGGCACGGCGCAGCCGACGCGTTCGGCAAGTTGACCGACGTGGGGGAGCGGCAGTCGCACCTGGTGGCGGATCGGCTCGCCAGCCTGCCCATCGATGCGGTGTGGCATTCGCCCCTGCCCCGGGCGGTGCGCTCGGCGCAGATCATCGGCGAGCACCTGGCGGCTCCCGTGCGCGAAGCGGCCGAGCTGGTCGACCACGTGCCACACGTGCCGGATGACATACCGCCGGCGTGGGCGGGCTTCTTCGACGGCTACGACGCCGCGGAGGCGGCCGCGGGCGCGAGGCTCGCGGATGCCCTGATCGACCGGTTCGCGCGCCCCGCCGAGACGGAGACCCACGAGGTCCTGGTCACGCATGCCTACCAGGTCGCCTGGCTGGTGCGGCAGGCCCTCGACGCACCGCCGGCCCGGTGGCTGGGATTGGGCTGCGGCAACACGGCGCTGACCGCGATCGACTATTACGACGGTGCCGCGCCGGCCGTGCTGTTCTACAACGACATGGGTCACCTTCCGGCCGACCTGCGCTGGACCGGATTCGGGCCGAGCGTCCGGCCGTGACAGGCGCAGCGCCGGAAGTCGCACGACAGCGGCTCCCGGCGGTCCCGGCGGTGTTCAGCCTCGGGGGACGCGGTGTGCTGGTGCCAGGCCGAGCCATTCAGGGTGCGGCGGCGTCCTGGGGCTGGGAGCGCAACCGGAACACGATGAGCACCACGCCCAGTGCGGGCCCGAGGCCCCAAGCCAGCGGGGCGACGGCGCCCATGAGCGCGGTGGAGCCGGTGAGCAGGCCGACCGCGCCGCCCAGGCTCAGCACGCCGGTGATCGCGAAGGTCATGCCGATGCCATGCCCCCGGAAGGCCGGGGCCAGGAAGAGGCAGGCGAGGGAGAAGAACACGCCCCAGCCGAGCAGTTCGAGCGCGAAGGTCAGCGACGGCCATCCGTAGGGCTCGAACCACTCCAGGCCCTCGGTCCGGCCGAGGCCGGGGCTCTGCGCGACCAGAGTCAGCGCCACGAACCGGTTGGCGCACGTGCACACGGCACACAGCACGACGAACACCAGTGAGGCGAGCGTGTAGACCTGCCTGGCGGCCGGGGTGGCGAGGTGGACGGCGCACCACAGGGGCACCATGACCAGCCCTCCGAGCATCATGATCACGTGAAAGGCCGTGCGGAAGGGGTCCTGCGGCGGGAACGGCAGCCCTTGGGCCGTCATTACCGCGAGAGCGGCCGTGTAGGCCACCAGCAGGGTGACGAAGCCACCGCCCGCCCACGTGCCCACGGATACGACTGACGTCCTGTTTCTCATGGCCCTGCCTCCGACGAGTGGCGTAGATTGTTCACCATAGTGGTGAAAAATCTACGCCACTATAGGGTTGTCGCCGACATACCGCAGCGCAACAGGGAGACGGAGGCGATGGGGGAGCACCACAGGAGGCCCACGCCGGCGGGCATCGAGCTGGCCTGGCACGCCTCCCGCGCCCGGGAGCGCGGTGAGCCGCCCAGGCCCGGCCCTCGGCGAGGGCTCAGCCTGGAGCGGATCGTCGAGGCCGCGATCAACCTCGCCGACCGCGAAGGGCTCGGGGCGGTGTCGCTGGCGCGCGTCGCCGCCGCGCTCGGCACCGTGACGACCTCGCTGTACCGGCATGTCCGTTCCAAGGACGACCTCGTCGTGGTGATGCGCGATGCCGCCGCCGCGCCCCCGGCCGGCCTGCCGGACCCCGACCCCGCACGGTGGCGGGAGTCCCTGGCCGCCACCGCCTGGCAAATCTACGACCTCTTCCGGCGCCACCCCTGGGTCCTCCAGGTGCCCGCGTTCGGCCCGCCGGACACGCCGAACGACCTGCTGTGGGGCGAGCGCATGCTCAAGGCTCTATCGGGGACCAGGCTGAGCCCGCACGACCGGCTGCGCGCCGTCACCCTGATTTTCGGATACGTTCGCGAGCAGGCCAGGCTCACCCTCGATCCGGTCATCTCCGACGGCGGCGAGGCCGCGGCCGGCGACTACTTCGGCTTCCTCGCGACGGTCATGACGCCGGACCGCTATCCGCTGTTCTGCGGCCTGTTCGCCGACGCGGCCGGCGCCGCTTCCATCGGCTACACCGACGAGGACTTCCGGTTCGGCCTGGACCGCATTCTGGCCGGGCTGGCCGAGCTCAACCACGCGGGCGGCTGATCCTGGCAGGCCACCGTCCGGCTACGACAAGCGGCTACGGGCCTGCCGTCGGGCTGGACAAGCGGACCGTCGGCGTGCTCGCCCGACGACTGCTGGACCGTGGATTGCACCATCCGCGTCGCCCAGCGCGTTCTCGCGCCGGCGGCGGCGATCTGGCGAAACAACGCGACCAACGCCCCGATCACCCGGTCACTGATCGCCTACGACCCTTGACCGGAGATCGGACTTGCTCGTGCAGTCGTGACGGAGGATGGCGTGGGCGGCGGTGAGGCGTTCGGCCTCCTCGCGTTCGGAGCGGTCGCCCGACACGTCGTCCGCCCAGGCGAGGAGCCGGCGCAGGTGGGCGTCGGCCGCGTCCGTCGAGACGGGAGGGCTGCCGAGGGCGACCTCGCCGCTGGTCCCGTCGATGGTGACGAGGGTGCCTTCGCTGACGGTGTGCCCATCGGCCCTCCACGAGGCGGCGGCGACGTCGACGACGAGGCCGGTGACGCCGACGACGGCCGGCTTTCCCATCGCCCGTGCGACGACCGCGGCGTGGCTGGCCGACCCGCCGCGCGCGGTGACGATGCCCGTGGCGGCGGCCAGGCCGCGCATGTCGTGCGGGGACGTCTCCGGGCGCACCAGGATGACCGGGCCGTCGGCGGCCATGCGCACCGCCGCTTCAGCCGTGGTCGCCACCTTGCCGGCCGCTACACCGGGACAGGCCCCCACTCCGCGGACGACGATGTCAGCCTTCGCCGATGCCGCCATGCGGGGCGTGCGGGCGTGCCGCAGATGGTGTGGCGAGACCCTGAGCAGCGCTTCTCG
This sequence comes from Nonomuraea sp. KM88, assembly GCF_052245635.1. Classification (NCBI taxonomy): domain Bacteria; kingdom Bacillati; phylum Actinomycetota; class Actinomycetes; order Streptosporangiales; family Streptosporangiaceae; genus Nonomuraea; species Nonomuraea sp. KM88. The sequence goes on from NZ_JBQQCC010000001.1 coordinate 340,184, forward strand.
CCGCGTGATGAGGCGCTCGTCGGCGAGTTCGGTCGCGACGCGAACGGCGGCGCCTCCGACGAACCGGCCGGGCCGGACCTGCAACAGCCACAGCTCGCCGGCCTGGAAGGTGAACTCGACGTAGCACGCATCGCGGTAGTGCCCCTCGACCCGGCGCAGGGCTTCCGTCAGGGCGCTCCACACGGCCGGTTCCCGGCCGGCCAGTTCGTGCAGGGGGCGGGTCGATGACCGGCCCGAGACGACGTCTTCGCCCTGGCGCCCGAACAGGACGTCGCCGTACGGGACGTTCTCCCCGGTGTTGGGGTCACGGCTGAAGGCGACTCCGGTGCCGCTGCGGTCGTCACGGTTCCCGTACACCATCGCCTGCACGATCACTGCTGTGCCGAGATCGTGCGGAATGTCATGCAGTTCGCGGTACGTACGCGCCCGAGGTGCGTCCCACGACGAGAAGACGGTCTCGATCGCCAGCTCCAGCTGCTCGACCGCGCCGTCAGGGATCGACCGGCCGACTCGTTGCCGGATACGCTCCTCGACCGCTTCGATCAGCTGTGCGTCCCCGTCGCCCGGGGCTCCGCCGGAATCGGCGGCCGCTCCCATGACGTCGGTGTCCGTGATCGCGGACGCGAAGCTCGACAGGAACCGCAGCCGCGAGTTCAGCGCGAACCGGGCGTCGCCGGTCTCGGCGGCCAAACCCGCTGACGCTTCCGTCGTGAGCCCGAGATTCAGGACGGTGTTCATCATGCCGGGCATCGACACGCTCGCCCCGGAGCGTACCGACACGGCCAACGGCGCCTGAGCTCCGCCGAACCTGCGTCCGGTCGCGGCCTCCAGGCCGGTCATGGCGATCGCGAGCTCCTCGTCCAGTCCGGCGGGAAGACGGCCCTCGCGCATGAACGCCCGGCATGCCTCGACGGTGACGACGAACCCGGCGGGCACCGGCAACCCCAGACGGTGCAGGACCACGAGGCCGTGCGCCTTGGCGCCCAGAACCTCCGCAGGCTCCTCGGCCCGCGCGGAGAGCGGCCGGATCCACCTCACCGGGGGATCCCGAGCGTCGCGAGCAGGTCCTCGTGAAGCTGGGCCCACACGGTGTGGTACGAGGCGGCGACGTGGTCGGCCACGTACTCGAGCTCGCCCGAGTGGGCACGGTCGAGGGCTTCGGTCAGGCGGGTTCGATAACGGCCTAAGCGCGGCAACGCCGCGGCCAGTTCGGCGCAGACGACCGCGGCCCGCTGGTCCAGGGCGGAGAACCGGTCGAGCACGCGAGTGTCGTACGCGGCGTCGCTGTGGTCGTTGACGATCATCACACCGTCGACGGGCCTCAGCTGCCAGGCCGTGCAGAGATCGAGCAGTTCCGGGTTCAGTACGAGAAAGCGCTCGTAGGCCGCGGTGACAGCGGGACGCGCGCCACCTGATTCGAGCTCGTCGGTGATCCACTCGGCGTCGGCGACCCGGCCGGCATCCGTCAGGCCCCACACGTCGAACCCGCCGGACAGATGCGTGACGAGACCGGCGACCGCGAGATCGATCAGCTCGGACTCGACCTCGGACTCGTCCATGCCCGTGGCCGCGGCCACACGGGTGAGGCCAGCATGGCCGACACAGCGCAGTGCATGGAGCACCAGCAGCCCGGCGTCGGTGCGGCGAGGTGCGGGCCGGCTCGCGTCATCGCCCTTCGCGACCGGGCGCCGTGCCGGGTCGCCGGGTGCGGGCCGGCTCATGGCGCGGCCCTTCGCGACCGCGCGCCGTGTGCGGCGTCGGCTGCCGTCGCGGCTCCGTCCACCGCGACCCGGGTCCGTGCCCGTGAGCCCCGCTCGACGGGCTCCCGCCTCGCGGCCGATGCGCGTCCGCGCGCCTGCCGGACCCGTGCCGGCCGTGTCTCCACCACTTCTTCCCACCAGAACATGATTGGGATGCTCTCATAATCCGAATGTTGTTGTCATTCGAAGGGCGTCGCGACAAGCGCTTCGTCAACGCCCTGAGCCGGAGCACTCCCGCGGGGCGGGCAGACTGGAAGGCGTGCCATCCACCCCGCCTGACGGCGATCCCGCGCCCGCCACGGGCGAGCTGCCCGCGAGCGCCCTGAGCGGGCTCGGCGAGCGTCCGTTCGGCTTCTACGTGCACGTGCCGTTCTGCGTCACCCGCTGCGGCTACTGCGACTTCAACACCTACACCGCCGCCGAGCTCGGCCCCGGTGCCTCCCACCGCGACTACGCCGACACGGTCGTCGAGGAGATCCGGCTCGCGCGCCGCGTCCTGGGCACGGCCGAGCTGCCGGTGGAGACGGTGTTCTTCGGCGGGGGAACCCCCACTCTGCTTCCTCCGGAAGACCTGGCCAGGATCCTTGGCGCGATCGGCTCGGAGTTCGGGCTGCGGCCGGGGGCCGAGGTGACGACCGAGGCCAACCCGGAGTCCGTCACCCCGTCCTCCCTCGACAAACTCCGCCACGGCGGGTTCAACCGGGTCAGCTTCGGCATGCAGAGCGTCCGCGAGCACGTGCTCCAGGTGCTCGACCGCGGGCACACGCCGGGGCGGGCCGCCGCGGCCGTGAAGGAGGCGCGGGCGGCCGGGTTCGAGCACGTCAACCTCGACCTGATCTACAGCACGCCCGGCGAGTCCGACGACGACTGGAGGGCCTCGCTGGACGCGGCGATCGAGGCCGGGCCCGACCACGTGTCGGCGTACTCGCTGATCGTCGAGGACGGCACCAGGCTGGCGGCCAGGATCCGGCGGGGCGAGCTGCCGATGCCCGACGACGACGTGGCCGCCGACCGCTACCTGATCGCCGACGAGATGTTGTCGCAGGCAGGTCTCCACTGGTACGAGGTGTCCAACTGGGCCACCTCCGACGCGGCGCGCTGCCGGCACAACCTGCTCTACTGGACCGGCGGAGACTGGTGGGCCGCCGGTCCGGGCGCGCACAGCCACGTCGGCGGCACCCGCTGGTGGAACGTCAAACACCCGGCCGCCTACGCCCAGCGGCTGGCCGGCGGCGCCTCGCCCGCGCATGCCCGCGAGGTGCTGGACACCGATGACCGCGACGCCGAGCGCCTGATGCTGGAGCTGCGGCTGGCGTCCGGCTACCCGCTCGCCGAGGTCGCGCCCGCCGCGCGTCCCGCTGTGGCGAGCGCGCTGGCGCGGGGGCTGCTCGAGCCCGGGCCGTTCAGGTCGGGGCTGATGGTGCTCACCCTCCAGGGCCGGCTGCTGGCCGACGCCCTCATCAGGGATCTGCTCGTCTAGGTGATCATGCGGATGGCGAACGGATAGCGGTACATCTGCCCCTTGTTCGTGGCCATCGCCGCCTGGATGTGGAAGATCAACGACACGATCCAGACCACCGGCAGCAGCAGGATGCCGACGAAGACGATCATCAGGATGCTCGAGACGAGATAGCCGATGAACATCGTGATCTGGAAGTTGAGCGCCTCGGCCGCCTGGTCCCGCACGTACGGCGACTCGTCCTTCTTCATGAGGTAGATGACCAGCGGACCGATCCAGGAGGCCAGCAGGCCCAGCAGGTGCGCGATCATCGCCAGCGAGGTGTCGTCGGTGCCCGGGCGAGGGCCGAAACGGCCGGGGACGTACGGCTCGTGCGGGCCCCGGGGGTAGGCGTAGCCGGGCGGGGGAGAGCCGTATCCCGGGGCCTGGCCCTGGCCGGGCGGTGGTGCGTAACCGGGAGGCGGACCGTAGCCGGGCGGCTGGGGTCCGTAGATCGGCTCGGAGTCGGGCATCCGGCCGTAGGGCTGCTCGCCGTAGGCGGGCTCGGACCCGGGTTGCGGGCCGTACCCTGGCTGGGCGCCGTACCCGGGCCGGCCCGTATAGCCGGGCTGCCCGCCGTAGCCGGGCTGGGAACCGGGTTGCTGGGCGTATCCGGGTTGGCCGCCGTAGCCGGGCTGGGATTGCGGTTGGGAACCGTAGCCGGGGTGGCCGCCGTATGCGGGTTGGGATCCTGGTTGGGGGCCGTAGCCGGGTTGGGAGGCCTGCTGAGGGCCGTAGCCGGGGTGGGAGCCGGGTTGGCCGCCGTAACCCGGGTGGTGGCCGGGGGCCGGGGGCTGAGGGCCGGAGCCGTGGTCCGGCTGGAGGTCCGACGCGGGCACCTTGCGGGTGCGTTCGTCGTCAGGCGGCGGCTGGGGATCCTGGCTCATGATGCCTCCGTCACGAAGTCGATCAGTTCTTCGACCCGGCCGAGCAGCTCCGGCTCCAGGTCGGTGTAGCTCGAGACGGCGCCGAGGATGCGCCGCCATGCCTGCGCGGGCTCCATGCGCCAGCCCAGGGCCGCGATCACGCCTTCCTTCCACGGCACGCCGCGCGGCACGTCGGGCCAGCCGGGGATGCGCAGCACGGACGGTTTGACCGCCTGCCAGATGTCGACGTAGGGGTGCCCCACGACGAGCACGTCCGGTGAGGTGATCTCGGCGGCGATCCGGCTCTCCTTGGAACCGGGCACGAGGTGGTCGACCAGCACCCCGAGACGGCGGCCAGGCTCGGGACCGAACTCCGCCACGATGGCGGGAAGATCGTCCACGCCCTCCAGGTATTCGACCACGACCCCTTCGACCCGCAGGTCGTGACCCCAGATCTTCTCCACGAGGGCAGCGTCGTGCACACCCTCCACGTAGATCCGGCTCTCCCTGGCCACCCTGGCCCGCAGCCCCTGGACGGCGATCGAGCCCGACGCGCTGCGTCTGGTGCCCGCGGGGGCCGCCGCCGGGCGCACGAGTGTCACGGGCTTGCCCTCGAGCAGGAACGCCGCGGGCGCGAGCGGGAACAACCGGCGCTTGCCGAACCGGTCTTCGAGCGTGACGGCCTCCTTGTCACAGGCCACCACCGCGCCGCAGAAGCCGCTGTCGGCATCTTCCACGACGAGCTCCAGCTCGGCGGGCACTTTCGGGATCTTCCCCTTGCCCGGCCGACGCCAATTCCCCGCCAGTACATCGCCCTCGTACACACGGGGACGGTAGCAAATCACCCGCCGACCGCGCCGACCGCAAGGCGCCTGCGCGACGCACCCCGGCCCGCCAGGACGACGGCCGTGCCGATGACCGCGGCGAGCAGTCCCGCGCCGCCGACCTGCAACGGGGCGGTCGTCCCCCCGCCCGTGGAGGAGGCGTCCTTCCCGACGCCGTACCGTACGGTGGCCTGCTCCTGGTGGGTGCAGATCAGCTGGTAGTCGCCCCTGGCGGGCGCGTTGATGACGAGGAACTGCTGCCAGACCGTGCCGCCCTCCGTGACCCTCGGGAGGCCCGTGGTCTTGGCCAGCCTGGCCGGTCCGGAGATCTCGCACGCGTAGTGGACGGCCGTGTCGCTGGCGATGTAGACGGCCGGCCTGTCCGCGGGGTCGATCGGCACCGTGACGCTTTCGCCGGACGCGAACGCCTTGGTCGGCGCCAGGCCGGACGCGTCGGCCCCGCCGCCGAACATGACGGCGGCGGTGATCAGGCACACGACGGCCACGCCCCAGACGGCTCCGAGCCACCACAGGGGCGGCGTCACGGCCTTCGGGTCGATGCGGGGCGGGAACTGGGGTTGCCCGCCATGAGGTCCGTACCGCGGCTGCGGGCCGTACTGGGGTTGCTGCGCGTACGGCCCGGGCTGGCTGTGGTGCGGTTGTCGCGCGTACGGCCCGCTGTGGTACGGCGGTTGCCCGTGGGGCGAAGGCTGACCGTAGCCCGAGGGCTGATCATAGGGTGGCGATGGATGCCCGAACTGAGGCGGTGGACTGTAACCAGGCTGTGAGCCCGCCTGAGGCTCGTAGCCGGGTTGTGAGCCCGGCTGAGGGCCGTAGCCCGGCTGGGAGCCCGGTCGCGGGCCGTACTGCGGGGGTTGGGGCTGACCTTGGTCGGGATCCTGCCCTGGCGGCTGGTCGGACGACGGGGGCTGGGAATCGTCGGTCATGTGCGCAAGTGTGAGGCCTGTCCCTTCCCGGAAGCTAGAAGCAGGACGGGACACGGTGTTATCGCACCTTGTGGGCGAGAGCCGTACACTTGGCACTCGGGAACACAGAGTGCTAGAGCCTGTGTCTTCCCCGTGGCACGAGGGCAGGAGGTGAGCGCGTGCTTGACGAACGGAAGCTGGCGGTGCTCCGCGCCATTGTCGAAGACTACGTGTCGACCAACGAACCGGTGGGCTCCAAAGCGCTGGCCGATCGCCACAATCTGAAGGTCTCCCCGGCGACCGTCAGGAACGACATGGCGGCGCTGGAGGAGGAGGGATACATCACGCAGCCGCACACCAGCGCGGGCCGGGTGCCGACGGACAAGGGCTATCGCCTGTTCGTCGATCGGCTCTCGCAGGTCAAGCCGCTGTCGGGGGCCGAGCGCCGGGCGATCGAGACGTTCCTGGCCGGCGCGGTCGACCTCGACGACGTGGTGACCCGCACGGTTCGCCTGCTCGCGCAGCTGACCAGGCAGGTGGCGGTGGTGCAATACCCGACGCTGACCCGTTCGACGGTGCGGCACGTCGAGCTCGTCCCGCTGAACGACCGGCGGGTCATGCTCGTGCTGATCACCAACACCGGCCGCGTCGAGCAGCGCGTGATCGAGCTGCCCGAGGTGGTGGAGGAGGCGCGGATCGCGCACCTGCGCGCCGTGCTCAACTCCTGCCTCGACGGCTGCGGCCTGACCAGCGTGCCCGACCTGGTGGCCGACCTGCCTGAGCGGTTGCCCGCCGAAGACCGGCCCGCCGTGGCGACGATCCTGTCGGTGCTGCTCGAGACCCTCGTGGAGCGGCACGACGAGAAGATCGTGTTCGCCGGGGCGGCCAACCTCGCCGGCGCCGACTTCTCCACCGGCCTCCGCGACGTGCTGGAGGCGCTGGAAGAGCAGGTGGTGCTCATGCGGCTGCTCGGCGAGACCACGTCCGACACCCCGTCCACGCTCACCGTGCGCATCGGCTCGGAAAACCCCTACCTGCGGGGCACATCCATCGTCGCGACCGGATACGGTTCTGGCGACAACCAACTGGCCCGGCTCGGGGTGCTGGGACCCACGAGGATGGATTATCCAGTGACGATGGGCGCCGTGCGCGCGGTGGCACGCTACGTCAGCCAGATCCTGGCTGCATCTTAAGAGGTCGATAAGTGGCAAACAGCGACTATTACGCCACCCTCGGGGTGCGCCCTGACGCCAGTCAGGACGAGATCAAGAAGGCCTACCGCCGGCTCGCCCGCGAGCTGCATCCCGACATGAACCCCGATCCTGAGACTCAGGACAGGTTCAAGGAGATCACGCAGGCCTACGAGGTGCTGTCCGACCCGAACAAGCGCCAGATGTACGACCTGGGCGGCGACCCCTTCAGCGGCGCCGGAGCGGGTGCGGGCGCCGGAGCCGGCGGGTTCGGCGCGGGTTTCCCCTTCAGCGACATCATGGACGCCTTCTTCGGCACCGCGGCCGGCGCCAGGGGCCCCCGTTCGCGTGCCCGCAGGGGCCGCAACGCCACCATCAGGGTCGAGCTCGACCTGCGCGAGACCGCTTTCGGCACCACCCGCGAGCTGGTCGTCGACACGGCCGTGATCTGCGAGGTGTGCCAGGGCGCGGGCGCGGCGGCCGGCACCCACCCCAACACGTGCGACATGTGCAACGGGCGCGGCGAGATCTCCCAGGTCACCCGCTCGTTCCTGGGCCAGGTCATGACCTCGCGGCCGTGCCCGCAGTGCGGCGGGTTCGGCACCATCATCCGCAACCCCTGCCAGGAGTGCTCGGGCGACGGCCGGGTGCGCACCCGGCGGACGATCAAGGTCCGCATCCCCGCGGGCGTCGAGGACGGCACCCACATCCAGCTCGCCGGCGAGGGCGAGGTCGGTCCCGGAGGCGGCCCGCCCGGAGACCTGTTCCTCGAGATCGTCGAGCGGCCTCACGAGATCTTCGAACGGCGCGGCGACGACCTCCACTGCACCGTGCAGATCCCGATGACGGCCGCCGCGCTGGGCACGGTGCTGACGGTGGAGACGCTCGACGGCGCCGAGGAGATCGACGTCCGCCCGGGCACCCAGTCAGGTCAGGTCATCACGATGTACGGGCGCGGCGTGCAGCGGCTCAACGAGTCCGGCAGGGGCGACCTGCTGATCCACGTCAACGTCGAGACGCCGACCCGCCTCGACACGGCGCAGGAGGAGCTGCTGCGCGAGCTGTCCAGGCAGCGCGGCGAGGAGCGTCCTCCCGGCAAGTTCGCCCCCGGGCAGCAGAGCTTCTTCTCCCGGCTGCGCGACGCCTTCAACGGCAGGTGACGTGACCGTCCCCGTCTTCCTGTCGCGGGAGCTGGACGGCACGGAGCTGACGCTCGACGGCCCGGAGGGGCGCCACGCGGCCTCGGTCAGGCGCCTGCGGGCCGGCGAGCGGGTCGACCTGACCGACGGCGCCGGCTCCGTCGCCGAGTGCGTCGTACGCGAGGTGCTGAAGGACGCGCTCAGGCTCGACGTGATCGGCCGGCACACCGTCGAGCCGCCCGGCCGGCGGCTGGTCGTCGTCCAGGGGCTGCCCAAGGGCGACAGGGGCGAGCTGGCGGTCGAGATGATGACCGAGGCGGGCGTCGACGTGATCGTGCCGTGGTCGGCCGCCCGGAGCGTCACGCAGTGGAAGGGCGACAAGGTCGCCAAGGCGCTGGGGCGCTGGCGGTCCACGGCTCGTGAGTCGGGCAAGCAGGCCCGCAGGTTCCGCCTGCCCGAGGTCGCCGACCTCGCCTCCACCTCCCAGGTCGAGCGGCTGCTGTCGGAGGCGGCGCTGGGGCTGGTGCTGCACGAGGAGGCGGCCGAGCCGCTGTCGGGCGTGGAGTTGCCGGAGGGCGGCGACATCGTGGTGGTCGTGGGGCCTGAGGGCGGTGTCTCAGCGGACGAGCTCGACAGGTTCCGCGCGGCGCGGGCTGTGCCGGTGCTGCTGGGGCCCACGGTCCTGCGTACGTCCACGGCGGGCGTGGCGGCGGCGGCCGTGCTGATGACGCGTACGGGGCGCTGGTAGGGCCTCTGAGGGCCGTCAGGGCGCCGGCTGGGAGGCGTCGAGGAGCGGGCTGCTGCCGCCGGTGGGCGTCTCCTCCACGACGTCGCCAGGCGGGCACTCCTCCATCGGGCACGCCGTGGGCTCCATGGACGTCTCTTCCGGGGCGGGCGTCGGGCTGGGGGTGCTCGTGGGGCAGTCGGGCGCCGGCTCGGCCGGCACGACGGTCGCCGAAGGGCACGGGGTGGACGTGGGGCTGGACGAGGGCGACGGCGCCCTGGTCGAGTCGGCCGTCTTCGAGGCCCGCGGCGTCGGGGACTTCGACTCGGGCGGCACGAAGACGACCTCGGAGCGCGAGGGGACGGGTTTCTTCGGCGGGGGCTCGTGCGAGCGGGTGGTGGAGGAGTTGGACGGGACCTCGGAGGACTCGACACCGGCGGGCTGGACGGAGCTCTCCTCGGTGATCTGGGAGCGCAGCCCGGGAACCATCATCACGATCGTCCCCGCCACGAGCAGGGCACTGGCGGCGGCCGCCCCCGCGCGCCACCAGAACAGGTTACGAACGCCGCGCCGCTCGATGCGGGCACGGATGATCTCCAGTCCTTCCGGCGAGGGCACGACCGCATCCGCCTCCGCACGGAGCGCACGACGCAGCGCGTCGCCGTACTCGTCGGGGGGCTGGGTCATGACATTTTCTCCAGAACGGATCGCAACGCGGCCATGCCACGAGCGGTGTGGCTCTTGACCGCCCCCTTGCTGATGCCCATGGCGTGAGCGATCTCAGCTTCGGACAGATCACCGTAATAGCGTAGGACCAGTGCTTCTCTCTGTCGGGTCGGCAGGGCTCGTAACGCCTCGATGACGGCGGAGCGTTCCAGCTCGCCGATCGCGCCGTTCTCGGCGCTCGGGGCGTCAGGCAGGCCCTTGGGGGCGTATTTCTCGACGACCGCGCGGTGACGCAGCACGGAGCGGGACCGGTTGACGACGGATTGACGCAGGTAGGCGAGTGCTTTGTCGGGATCACGCAGCCTACGCCACGCGCCATGAATGGCGACGAACGCATCCTGCACGACTTCCTCGGCGGTTGCCATGTCGCGCACCAGCAACACAGCGAGACGCACCAACGACCGGAAATGCGCGCTGTAGAGCGCGGTAACGGCCATGTCGGCATCCCACCCGACCGGCACCGCCCCCATCGACCTGTCGGCCAGAAGGGTTTCGGTGGTCACATCAGTGGGACGCGCGGCCTTCCCAGAGGGTTTACGCTCTTCCGGTTCTTGAGGTTTCCCCGGTTCCTTAGGGTGCATTACCCAGTCGTGTTCCTCGCCAGGTGGCGCTCGCCCGACCCTGAATCGTGTTCTTTTTTGCTGAAGTGTCGCACACTCACCCTAACCGCGTGGATCTTCCTGCGCACGACACAGCTGATTACCGATTCGCAACGGACTCCTGACGGCGAGGCTGTCGATAGGGTACCGGTGTGAACGACTGCCTCTTCTGCAAAATCGTGGCCAAGGAGATCCCGGCCGAGATCGTCTACGAGACCGGCAGGGCACTGGCGTTCCGCGACATCAACCCGCAGGCCCCCACCCACGTGCTGGTCATCACGAAGGGCCACTACTCCGACGCGGCGGCGCTCGCCGACGCCGACGACGGGCTGGCCGACGAGGTGCTCAAGGCCGCCCACGCCGTGGCCGTCATGGAGGGCGTGGCCGAGGAGGGCTACCGCGTGGTGTTCAACACCGGGCCGGGCGCCGGGCAGACCGTCTTCCACGTGCACGCCCACGTCCTGGGCGGGCGTGCGCTGACGTGGCCGCCGGGTTAGCCGGACCTCTGCTGCCCAACCCGGTGATATTGACGCGAGCATTCGGCGTCGTCCCGGATACGATGGGCTCAGAAGACACCGAAAGAGACCGGGAGGCATCAGGCCGCTGGCCTGCCCATGTCCGAACTACACGAATCCCGACGCACGGCACCTCCCTCGCGCACACAAGCCAAGGTGCTGATTCCGGACGAATACCCGATGGTCAGCCTCCTCGGCTCCGGTGACGAGCTGCTTCGCGTCATCGAGGGCGCCTTCAAGGCCGACATCCACGTACGCGGCAACGAGATCACCGTCACGGGCTCTCCCGACGAGAGCGGCACCGTGGTGCGGCTCTTCGAGGAGCTCGTGGAGGTGCTGCGCAGCGGCGGTGAGCTCACGCCCGACGCGGTCGAGCGCAGCATCGCCATGCTCCGCATGACCTCCGACCGCCCCGCCGAGGTGCTCTCCCTCGACATCCTCTCCTCCCGTGGCCGCACGATCAGGCCGAAGACGGTCAACCAGAAGCGCTACGTCGACGCGATCGACAAGCACACGGTCGTGTTCGGCATCGGCCCCGCGGGCACCGGCAAGACCTATCTCGCGATGGCCAAGGCCGTGCGGGCGCTGCAGGAGAAGCGGGTCAACCGGATCATCCTGACCCGGCCCGCGGTCGAGGCGGGAGAGCGGCTCGGCTTCCTGCCCGGCACCCTCTACGAGAAGATCGACCCCTACCTGCGGCCGCTCTACGACGCGCTGCACGACATGATCGATCCCGACTCGATCCCCAAGCTGATGGCCGCGGGCACGATCGAGGTCGCGCCGCTGGCATATATGCGTGGCCGTACCCTCAATGACGCGTTCATCATCCTCGACGAGGCACAGAACTCCTCGGCCGAGCAGATGAAGATGTTCCTCACCCGGCTCGGGTTCAACTCCAAGATCGTGGTGACGGGCGACGTGACGCAGGTCGACCTGCCCTCGGGCACGGTGAGCGGGCTGAGGGTGGTGCAGGAGATCCTCGACGGCATCCCCGACATCCACTTCTCCCGGCTGAGCAGCTCCGACGTCGTACGCCACAAGCTGGTGAGCGACATCGTCGACGCCTACGGGCGCTACGACGCCACCCGGGCCGCCCAGGAGCTGAAGCCCGTCCAGCAGCGGGGGAAGCGGCGGGTGAGCGACCGTGAGCATTGAGCTGAACAACGAGTCCGGCGTCGAGGTCGACGAGGAGTCTCTCGGCGCCCTGGCCGCCCACGTGCTCGGCGAGATGGGCATCAACCCGCTCGCCGAGCTGTCCATCGTGATGGTCGACGAGGACACCATGGCCGAGCTGCACGAGAAGTGGATGGGTGAGCCGGGCCCGACCGACGTGCTGGCCTTCCCGATGGACGAGCTGCGTCCCGGCGGCGGCGCGCGCGGCGAGGCCGACGGCGCCGCCGATCCCGCGCTCCTGGGCGACGTCGTGCTCTGCCCGCACGTGGCCGCCAGGCAGGCGGCCGAGGCGGGTCACGGCGCCGCCGACGAGCTGGAGCTGCTGTGCACCCACGGCATCCTCCACCTGCTCGGCTACGACCACGCCGAGCCTGAGGAGCACAAGGAGATGTTCGGCTTGCAGGCCCGGCTCCTCGAGTCGTGGCAGGAGGTGCGCAACTCGCGGTGAACGCCTGGTTGTTGCTGGTCATCGCCCTCGTGATCATCGGTGGCCTGATCGCCAGTGCGGAAACGGCACTGACGCGCATCTCCAGGGTGCGCGCCGAGGAATACGCGCGCGAGAGCCGGCGGGGTGCGGGGCGGCTGCAGGCCATCGTCAACGACCCGCCGCGCTACCTCAACCTGCTGCTGCTGCTCAGGCTGAGCTGCGAGCTGGTCGCGACGGTCATCGCCACCCTGCTGTTCATCGACCTCATGCACGACCAGGGCTGGGCCTACGTCTGGGCCGCCGTCGTGATGATCGTGATCAGCTATGTGGTGGTCGGCGTCATGCCGCGTACGCTGGGCCGCCAGCACGCCGAGCCGGTCGCGCTGGCCAGCGCCCCGATCGTGTACGGCCTGACCCGCATCTTCGGCCCCCTGCCCAAGCTGCTCATCCTGCTCGGCAACGCGCTGACCCCCGGCAAGGGGTTCCGTGACGGGCCGTTCACCTCGGAGGCCGAGCTGCGTGACCTGGTCGACCTGGCCGAGGAGCGCAGGGTGATCGAGCCCGACGAGCGCGAGATGATCCACTCGGTCTTCGAGCTGGGCGACACGCTGGTGCGCGAGGTCATGGTGCCCCGCACCGACATGGTCTACATCGAGCGCGCCAAGACGATCAGCCAGGCCCTGTCGCTGGCGCTGCGGAGCGGGTTCTCCCGCATCCCGGTCGTGGGCGAGAACGAGGACGACGTCGTCGGCATCGCCTATCTGAAGGACATCGCCCGCAAGATCCACGAGTCGGGCGAGGGCGGCGGCAAGGACACCGTCGAGTCGATCATGCGTCCGGCCGCGTACGTGCCCGAGAGCAAGCCCATCGACCAGCTCATGCGGGAGATGCAGGCCAGGCAGATCCACATCGCCATCGTCATCGACGAATACGGCGGCACGGCCGGGCTGGTCACGATCGAGGACGTCCTGGAGGAGATCGTCGGGGAGATCACCGACGAGTACGACCAGGAGGCGCCGCGCGTCGAACCCATGCCCGACGGTGGCATGCGGGTGACCGCGCGCATGCCGGTCGACGAGCTCGGCGAGCTTTTCGACACGGAGATCGAGGTCGACGACGTGGAGACGGTCGGCGGCCTGCTGGCCCACGCGCTCGGTCGGGTGCCGATCGCCGGCTCGCACGCGCAGGTGGCCGGGCTCTCGCTGACCGCCGAGAGCCTCGCGGGACGCCGCAACCGCATCAGCACCGTGGTGGTGCGCCGGGTGGTGCCTCCCGAGGACGAGGCCGTTCCGGCCGCCGTCGAGCGGGAGTGACCCGCGAGCGGGACCTGTGCGGACGGATGCCGCAAGCGTTCTACAAGTGGTCTGCAAGCTCCGCACGGCAGTCTTCTCACCAAGACATCCAGTGCGGTGGGTGTCGGGGAGCGTCGGAAGCCGGATGGGGTTCGCGGCAGGCCGGCGCTCCGGGGGGCGACGGCGTCACGGCCTGCTAGGGGGCTGTGGCGTCGGTCGGCGCAAGGGTGTTCTCGTCCAGGAAACCGGATGAGAACACCCTTTTTGCGGGTTGGTGGGAACTTCGGTGGATTGCTGCTTCGCCGGTTGGGGAGGCTGCGACCAGGGGGAATCATGAGGCGCGAACGAGGGATCGTCGGCTGCGGGCTGCTGGCCTGCGTCCTGGCCGGCTGCGGCGGCGGGGCAGCGGGGAGCCACCTTGATCCGGGGGTCATGGCGCAGCTGCGCGCGGTGCTCAGCGAGGAGCCTCGGCTGCCCGACGGGTTCACGCCCAGGCCGGGGGAGGCCTGGCGGATACCGTTCGACAAGGCGGGCAAGAACTGCCGCCTTATGCTGCGCCCCGCCGAGGGGCGGGCCCCGAGCCAGGCGCTGACCGCCCAGGTGGCGGTCAGCTACGCCGGGGACGACCTGGGCGAGCAGGCCGGGGTCGCGCTCGCCAGGTACACCGGCGGCGAGGCGGCCGACCACCTCGACGAACTGGCCGACGCGCTGGAGTCGTGCCGGCGCGTCAGCTCCCCTTCCGGCACCGACCTGCGCTCGAGCGAGCTGCCGATCGAGGACGTGGGGGACGAGGCCGTGGGCGCGCGGCTGGCCGGCCGGCTGAACGGCTACCCGTACGCGATGGACGTGGTGCTGTCGCGGGCCGGCGACACGCTGGTGTCGGTGGTGCACACCGGCCTTGAGGATGTGGACGCCGACCGCACGCGTGCGATGGTGGACGCGGTCATCACCATGGCGGAGGACCGCTGAGGCGGGCATGGCGGCGACCGCCGCGGCGGGGCATGGCGGGGACCGGCGAGGCCGGCCCCTCGCCGTCACCCGTACGGCTGGGCACTCGTTAGCCTGGTCCCGTGACTCTCGATCCGGAAGACAGCAAGATCATCGTTCTGGCCCGGTCCGCCAGGGCCCGCAACGGCTCCGCGGAAGGAGCCGCCGTGCGCGACGAGACCGGACGCACCTACGCGGCGACGAACGTGGCGCTGGAGGCGCTGACGCTGTCGGCCGTGCAGGTCGCGGTGGCCATGGCGATCTCCAGCGGGGCACGGTCGCTGGAGGCCGCCGCGCTGGTGAGCGAGGGCGGGCCGAGCGCCGCCGACGAGGCCGTGGCCGCCGAGCTGGGCGTGAAGGCGCTGCTCGTGGCCGGCCCCGACGGCACGGTGCGGGGCTGACATGCCGATGTCGCCCTTTCTGGCGCGACTGCGGGAGAAGGTCGGCACCGACCTGATGATGCTGCCGTCGGCCTCCGGATTCGTGTTCGACGACGAGGGCAGGCTCCTGGTGGCCCGGCACGGCGACGTGGGGCTCTGGGCGGCGCCGGGCGGTGGCATCGACCCGGACGAGCGGCCGGCGGACGCCGTGGTCAGGGAGCTGCACGAGGAGCTCGGCCTCGAGGTCGAGGCGCTGGGCCTGATCGGCGTGTACGGCGGCCCCGAGTTCCGCACCGTCTACCCCAACGGCCACCAGGTCGGCTACGTCATCGCGGCGTACGCCTGCGCGGTCGTCGCCGGGCGTCCCCAGCCCGACGGCGTGGAGATCGACGACTTCCGCTGGGTGGCGGAGCAGGAGCTCGCCGGGATGAAGACGACCCCGTGGACCCCGCTCGTGGCGCCGGAGGCGTTCGCCTGGTGGCGTGAACACGTCGGTTGATAGGCCACAATGCACAGTGTGACTTCGCCAGACAGCCATCGCGCCGGATTCGCCTGCTTTGTGGGGAGGCCGAACGTCGGCAAGTCCACGCTGATGAACGCCCTCGTCGGCAGCAAGGTGGCGATCACCTCGTCCAAGCCGCAGACCACCAGGCGCGTCATCAGGGGCATCGTGCACCGTCCCGACGCCCAGCTCGTCATCGTCGACACGCCGGGGCTGCACCGCCCGCGCACGCTGCTCGGCGAGCGGCTCGACAGCCTGGTGTTGTCCACGCTGACCGAGGTCGACGCGATCGGCTTCTGCGTGCCGGCCAACGAGCCGATCGGCAAGGGCGACCGGTTCATCGCCGACAAGCTTGCGGCGGTGAAGAAGACCCCGGTCGTCGCGGTGGTGACCAAGTGCGACCTGGCGAGCAAGGAGCAGATCGCCGAGCAGCTGCTGGCGGTCTCGGAGGTGGGGGAGTTCGCCGCCATCGTGCCCGTGTCGGCGCAGTCGGGTGACCAGCTCGGCGTGCTGGCCGACGTGCTGATCGAGCACATGCCCGAGTCGCCGCCGCTTTATGAGGACGGCCGGCTCACCGACGAGCCCGAGCAGATCCTGGTCGGCGAGCTGATCAGGGAGGCGGCGCTGGAGGGCGTGCGTGACGAGCTGCCCCACTCGATCGCCGTCGTCGTCGACGAGATGTTGCCCAGGGAGGGCCGCGACGACCTGCTCGACATCTACGCGCACCTGTTCGTGGAGCGGCCGTCCCAGAAGGCGATCGTCATCGGGCACAAGGGCGGGCGGCTGCGCGAGGTCGGCACCAAGGCCCGCCAGCAGATCGAAGGGCTGCTGGGCACGCGGGTCTATCTCGACCTGCGCATCAGCGTGGCCAAAGACTGGCAGCGCGACCCGAAGCAGCTGCGCCGCCTGGGCTTCTACGACTGACGGGCGGACCTGGCAGGCGTGCCGGGGCGCCGTTCAGTCCTGTGCGGGCGACGGCGGGCGGGCGGCGGCGAGGGCCGGCTGGAGCAGGCCGGTGACGTCGTCGCGGGCCGCCAGCCCGCGGACCTGCCGGGCGAGCGCCGCGACGGCCTCCGGCGGGAGCACGCGCGAGGCGTTCAGCCGGTACTTCTCCTCCAGCTCGTCCATGCTCAGCGGATGCTCGGGCCCGCCCCGCGAGCTGTGCACCCGATGCTCCAGCCGCCGCCCGTCCCTGGCCCGTACGCGCAGCACGGCCGAGAACGCCAGCGGGAACTCCTCCGTGCACACCTCGTCGGCCACCACCCGCACCCGGGCGGCCAGGGCGAGCCGCTTCTCGTCGCGGAAGGCGGCCTCGGTGAAGTCGTCGAGGTGCAGCCCGAGCCCGCCGCCGCCGACCAGCGCGCTGGCCACCGTGTACGGCCCGGAGAACTTGGCGTGGTACGGAGTCCGGGGCCGCACCTTCTCCTCGTACGGCTCGCCGATCGTGCGCAGCGGCGCGGCCGCCACGCCCAGCTCGATCTCCGCCACGTCCTCGGCCCGCAGCCCCTGGGCCCGCAGCGCGAGCGCCGCGTCGATGCCGGGATGGGTGAAGTGGTTGGACGGGTACGGCTTGTAGACCGTACGCAGGAGCTCCCACCGCTCGCCGAGCCCGTCGGTGATCGCGGCCGCGTCGTAACGCCCGTCGAGGAACGCCTGGAAGAAGCCGAAACGCCCCTCGAAGACCGTCGGCGGCCCGGTCACCCCTTCGGCGGCCATCATGGCGGCGACGACGCCCGCGTGGGCCGCCCAGCCGCAGTGGACGCGCTTGACGGTGCCGCCGGTGCGGTTGGCCTCGATGACCCCGGCTCCCATGCTCGCGGCGATGCCCATGGCCGCCGTGATGCCGCCGGCGTCCAGGTTCATGAGTAAGGCCGACGCGGCGGCGGCGCCGACGGTGCCGCAGATGGACGTGGCGTGCCAGCCCTTCTCGAAGAACAGCGAGTTGCGCAGCTCGGGCAGGTAGGAGGCCATGCCGAGCCGGTTGGTGATCTCGTTGCCCACGGCGATGGCCTGGCACAGCGCCGCCCCGGGCGCACGTGCCGACTCCGCGACCGCCAGCGCGGCGGGCACGACGGAGGCGGACGGGTGGAGCACCGAGGGCAGGTGGGTGTCGTCGAAGTCGAGTGCGTGCGCGAGCGTGCCGTTGACCAGGGCGGCCGACGGTGCGGGGAGCGCGAGCGGGTGGCCGAGCACGGAGGACTCGCCGGCTCCGCCCCACCGGTCGGCCAGCCGCCTGACCGCCTCGTGCGGCTCGTCGTGGCCGGTGAGCTCCAGGGCGGCCAGGCCGTTGCCGAACATGTCGAGCACGCGACCCGTGACGTCGTCCATGACGGGCGCGGGCAGCCCCGCGCGGGCGTGCGCGGCGAACTCGGCGAGGGCGGAGACGATGGTCACGCCGGGCAGGCCGGTCATGACGCGAGCACCGCGAGCGGCCGTACGGGGGCGCCGGTGGCGCCGACGACGTGCAGCGGGTTGATCACCAGCAGGAACTCGGTCGCGCCGACCTCGCGCAGCCGGGTCAGCCGCATGGTCTCCACGATGTTCACCCCGGCCTCCACCAGGAGGATGCGGTGCACCGGCAGCGTGGCGTGGCCGCGTCCCGCCGCGATGTGCTCGAACGCGATGGTCTCCCCGCCGGCCACCTTGACGCCCCGCTCGACCAGCCAGCGGGCGGCGTCGGCGCCGGGCCCCGGCACGCCGCCCTCCTCGCCGACGAACCGGGACGGTCTTTCCCATTCGAGCGACCAGCCGGTGCCGATCAGCACCGCGTCGCCGGGCCGGATGGCCACGCCCGTCCTTTTCAGCGCCGTCTCCAGGTCGTCGCGGGTCACCTCGTATCCGGGGGGCAGCACGTCCACGCCGTGCACGGCGGTCACGTCGAGCAGCACGCCGCGCCCCACGTACGGGGGGAAGGTCTCGATGCCGAGCCGGGACAGCCCCTTGTGCGACTGGATGCCCGCGACCTCGACCCCGCCGTACGCGTGCCCGTCGTGGGAGACGTGGCCGAGCGCGTCGACGTGGGTGCCCACGTGCCCGCCGGTGACGATCAGCTCGTTGGCGGCCGACCCGCCGTCCTCGCGCACCATGTCGCCGTGGCGGCGCTCGATGACCATCCGGAACCTGGGATGGTTCGGCGACTGGGGCATGCCCGTCCGCATGGGCTGGGCGAGGTCCACGATCTCGGAGCCGTCGAGCCGCTGCCAGAGCGTCGTCCCTGTCTGTTCAACCTGCATGCGAAGATTGTCGCAGCAACCCGATCATCGTCCGCGCCTTGCCGGGACCGTCAGCCGCGGCGCACCAGGGCCACGACGGCCAGCAGGATCACCGCGACGGCCGACGCCAGCGCCGCGAACCAGCCGAACCTGATCACCGGCTCGATCGACAGCAGGTCGCCGAGGTCGACGGAGACCCGGTCGCGCAGGCCACGGTCGCCGGTCACGAACGACACCAGCACCACCACGGCCGCGCCTCCCGGGACGGCGGCCAGCGCGGCCAGCCGCGGCCGCCCGAGCACCCCGGCGAACCCGCACGCCAGCGCCGCCAGCCCGGCCACCAGGCTGTAGACCCCGGCCGCCGCGTCGACGCCGCGGACGTCATCGGCGATCGCACCACCGATGAGCTCGCTGCGCGCCTCCACCCCGGCCCACGGCAGGACCGCGCAGGACATCAGCAGGGCGCCCGCGATCACGACGCCCAGCGGGGCGCCGCGGCGGGCGCGCGGCCCGGTGGGTGAGCGGGCGAGTGAGCGGGTGGTCGGGCTGGTGGGCTCGGGCTGCGGAAAGTCGGCCACACGATCAGGGTAAGCCGGGCCCCGCCGCGCCACCAGCGGCCGCTACTCACGCGACGAAGCCCTCACCGCCCCGCGAGCCGCCGCCGATTCGTGAGCCGCCCGTTCTCCCCACTCCAGCCGCGAGCGCAGCTGCACCGCGTCGGCGGCCAGAGCGGACACCAGCGTGCCCGACACCGCCAGCGGCAGCACGGCGACCCCGTCGGCCACGACCGTCTCGCCGGCGCAAGCCGTCAGGAACGTGGTGCCGACGCAGCGGGCCGCACCATAGACGGCGGGGGAGGCGTCGAGGTCCGGGTCGCCGACGGTGAACTCCTGCCGGAGCAGCGGCAGGCCGTCGCAGGTGGCGTCGAAGCGAGCATGGCAGCGGCCCGGCGCCTCGCCGTGCCGCCCGAAGACGATCTCCTCCCGCCACGACACGCTCGCGCCCGGCTCCAGCGCCAGCCGTACCAGCAGGCGGTGTTCGCACCCGGCGGCGAGCACCGTCGGCTCCGGCGCGAACCGGAGCGAGGCTCCCGCGCCCACCCGGGCGGTGACCATCAGCTCCGACACGCCCTCGCCGGGCAGGACCAGGGTGCTCGCGACCGAGCCCAGCTCCAGCGTGGTGCGCGGGGCGACGTCGAGGTCCAAGGCGAGCCGGTCGCCGCCGAGCGGACCGGCCGCGGTGGAGACGAGGTGGACGGCGCACGGGCCGGTCTGGCGCAACGTGAGCGGCGGGGCCGAGGCCAGCCGCCGCACGACGGTCGTGCCGTCCCGCGCCTGCGCCGTCGCCACGGCGGCGTGCGCCCGCATGGCTCGGCGTCCCGAGCAGGCGCGCGCGGGGGCCGTGTCCCCGGGCATCAGGCGATGGGCGCCGGGTGGGCGTGCGACCAGGCGCGCACCTGCTCCGCGACCCAGCCCGCCACGTCGCCGGCCGCAGGGTCCCGCCTGATCGAGGTGAACACGACCGGCCGCTCGCCCCGCACGGCCGCCGCGTCACGCGCCATCACGCCCAGGTCGGCACCCACCATCGACGCCAGGTCGGTCTTGTTGACCACCAGCAGATCCGCCGCCGTGACCCCCGGTCCGCCCTTGCGCGGCACCTTGTCGCCGCCCGACACGTCCAGCACGAAGATCTGCCGGTCGGCCAGCCCTCGGCTGAACGTCGCCGTCAGGTTGTCGCCACCGCTCTCCACGATCACCAGGTCCAGCGGGCCGAACCGGCATTCCAGCGTCTCCACGGCGTCGAGGTTGGCGGCGATGTCGTCGCGGATGGCGGTGTGGGGGCAGCAGCCGGTCTCCACGGCCAGGATGCGCTCCTCGTCGAGCACGCCCGCACCGCGCAGGAAGTCGGCGTCCTCGGTGGTGTAGATGTCGTTCGTCACCACACCCAGCGACAACGACGGGCCCAGCGTCCGGCACAGCGCGGCGACCAGGGCCGTCTTGCCGCTGCCGACGGGGCCGCCGACCCCGAGCCGCAGCGCCCTGCCCCGGCCGTCGGGGGCGTGGTGGTGATCGTCGTGATGGATGCCCATCGTCGAGGTCCTTTCCTAGGAGACGAACAACCTGGTCCCGGCCCGGGCATGCCGCTCGGCCAGGAGATCGAGGGCGGGCGCCGAGTGCGCGGGCAACGCCGCCCAGCGCACCTGGGCGCCGCCGGGGCGCGCGCCCGCGTCCGGGCGGTCGGGACGCGGGCGCGCGTGCGCGCCATCGGGACGGGCGCGCGGGGTGGTGGGGCCGGGGTGCCCGGTCGTGACGGCCGTCCGGGCGTCGGCGGCCACGGCGGACAACTCGGTCGTGAGGCCGGCCAGCAGGCCGTGCACGGCGACCGGATCCAGGCCCAGCAGGCGGACCGCCGCCGTGGCCGGGCCGCTGACCGCGTGGTACGCCGCCGCCAGCGCCGCGTCCCCCGGTGCCGCTCCCGCCGCGTGCGCCGCCACCCCGAGCGCGACCGGATGATGCGGCTGCGGTACGGCCCGCGCCAGCTCGTCGAGCACCGGCGACGGCCACACCCGCCGGGCGACCCTGAGCAGCAGCCTGCCCTGCGTCCTGGAGGCGTCCCGCTGGGCGGGTGACGCGGTCCTGGCGTCGACCTCCCTGCCGAGCACCGCCCAGGGGCCCGCGTCGCCCCCCGCCGGGAGCCCGGGTGGTGGGGCGGTGGCGGGAGGCGTAGCGGCGGCGCAGGCGCAGGCGGCGGCGGTGAGGACGGCCGCGAGCGCGCCCGCCGTGTGGAGGCGGCCGCGCAGGAAGCGCGCGAGTGAGGGCACATCGTGCACCGCCCCCGAGGCGATGGCCTGTTCGGCGCCCCCCGAGTGGGCGTGGCCGCCGGCCGGGAGGCGGGAGTCGGTGAGGAGGAGCAGGGCGGGGTGCATCAGAAGAGGAAGTACCGCTGGGCCATGGGCAGGCGGGCGGCCGGGGCGGGCTCGATGAGCTCGCCGTCGACGCGGACCTCGAACGTGTCGGGCGCGACCTCGATCCTCGGCAGGGCGTCGTTGAGGGGCATCGCGGACTTGCCGCGCCGGCGTACGTCCTGGACGGGCGCCAGGCGGCGGCGCACCGCGAGACGGTCGGCGAGGCCCGCGTCCAGGGCCGCGGGCGCGACGAAGTGGAGCGAGGTGGCGGCGGCCGTGACCGGCGACGCGCCGAACATGGGACGGGGCAGCACCGGCTGGGGCGTGGGGATGGAGGCGTTGGCGTCGCCCATCTGGGCCCACGCGACGACGCCGCCCTTCAGCACCAGGTCGGGCTTGACCCCGAAGAACGCGGGGCTCCACAGCACGAGATCGGCGAGCTTGCCGGGCTCGACGGAGCCGAGCTCGTCGTCCAGCCCATGGGCGATGGCCGGACATATCGTATATTTCGCGATATAGCGCTGTGCCCGCAGGTTGTCCGCCGGCCCTCCGCCGAGCGCCCCCCACCGCCCCTTCATCACGTGGGCCGTCTGCCACGTACGGATGATCGTCTCCCCGATCCGGCCCATCGCCTGCGAGTCGGAACCGATCATCGAGATCGCCCCGAGGTCGTGCAGCACGTCCTCGGCCGCCATCGTCGCGGGCCTGATGCGCGACTCGGCGAAGGCCAGGTCCTCGGGGATCGACGGGTTGAGATGGTGGCAGACCATCAGCATGTCGAGGTGCTCGTCGAGCGTGTTGGCGGTGTGCGGCCGGGTGGGGTTGGTGGAGGACGGCAGGATGTTGGCCTGACCGGCCACCCGGATGATGTCGGGCGCGTGCCCGCCGCCCGCCCCTTCCGTGTGGTACGCGTGGATCGTGCGGTCGCCGATGGCCTCGAGCGTCGACTCGACGAACCCGGCCTCGTTCAGCGTGTCGGTGTGCAGCGTCACCTGCACGCCCGCCGCGTCGGCCACGCTCAGGCAGGCGTCGATGGCGGCGGGCGTGGAGCCCCAGTCCTCGTGCAGCTTGAAGCCGGAGGCTCCGGCCGCGAGCTGCTCGCGCAGCCCTTCGGCGCTGACCGTGTTCCCCTTGCCGAGCAGCGCGAAGTTCAGCGGGTACGCGTCGAGCGACTCCAGCATCCGGCCGAGGTACCAGGCCCCGGTGACGGTCGTGGCCTTGGTGCCCTCGACGGGCCCCGTGCCTCCTCCGACGATCGTGGTGACCCCCGACGCGATGGCCTCGTCGAGGAGTTGCGGGCAGATGAGGTGGACGTGGGAGTCGACGGCCCCGGCGGTGAGGATCCTGCCGTTGCCCGCGAGCACCTCCGTGGACGGCCCGATGACCAGGTCGACGCCGTCCATCGTGTCGGGGTTGCCGGCCTTGCCGATGGCGTACACGCGGCCGTCGCGGACGCCGACGTCGGCCTTCACCACGCCCCAGTGGTCGAGGATGACCGCGCCGGTGATGACCAGGTCGGCCGCGCCCTCCGCGCGGGTGGTCCGCGCCTGGCCCATCGACTCGCGGATGACCTTGCCGCCGCCGAAGACGGCCTCCTCGCCGGCCCCTGCCGGGCCCATCGCGCGGTCCTCGGTGACCTCGATGAACAGGTCGGTGTCGGCCAGCCGGATCCGGTCGCCGGTGGTGGGTCCGTAGAGTGCCGCGTAGCGGGCACGCGCGATGTCACCCATCGAGCGGCCCCGCCCACTCCTGCCGCAGGCCCGGCACGACCCGGCCGCCCGCGATCGGCACCAGCGTCACATCGCGCTCGACGCCGGGCTCGAACCTCATCGCCGTCCCCGACGGCACGTCGAGCCGCATCCCCCAGGCCGCCTTCCTGTCGAACTCCAGCCCCGGGTTGGCGGCCGCGAAATGATAGTGGGAACCCACCTGCACCGGCCGGTCAGCGGTGTTGACCACCCGCACCGTCACCCGCTCGCGCCCCGGGTTGAGCTCGATCGCGCCCTCGGGATGGGCGTACTCGCCCGGGATCACGGGATCGGCCTGTGCACGGTGACCAGCTTCGTGCCGTCGGGGAACGTGGCCTCGATCTGCACGCTCTCCAGCATCTCCGGCACGCCGTCCATGACGTCGGCGCGGTCGAGCACCGACCGCCCGGCCTCCATCAGGTCGGCGACGCTGCGCCCGTCCCTGGCGCCCTCCATGAGGAACGACGCGATGACGGCGGTGGCCTCGGGGTGGTTGAGCCGCAGGCCCCTGGCCTGCCGCTCGCGCGCCACCCCGGCGGCGACGTGGATGAGCAGCCGTTCCTGCTCGTGTGAGGTTAGCCGCATGGCCGGACCATAGGAACCGGCCGTTTCCTAGGTGTTGCCGCGCTATGTCGGGTCGGTTTCGCTCTCGCGCTGAACCGCCGTATGTCGGGATAAGTGCGCCTGTGAACGTCGGGTAATCGCGTCTTTACACGCGGGCGATGTTGTCGGTAACCGGCCTTGAGCCGGGGTACGGAAGGGCGCGCGTGTTGTTCGGCGTCTCGCTGGAGGCCGGGCCTGGGCAACTCGTGTGCGTCATGGACGCAACGGCGTCGGCAAGACCACGCTGCTCGACACCGTCATGGGGGTGCTGCCCGCGGTGGCCGGCACGGTCACGTTCGACGGCCGCGACGTCACCGGGCTCAAGCCGCACGAGCGGGTGCGGCTCGGCATGGGGTACGTACCGCAGGGTCACCAGTGTTTCCCCCAGCTGTCCGTCCAGGGCAACCCGCTGGTGACCCTGGAGGCCGCCAAGCAGCCCAAGCAGGCGTCGACGAGGCCCTCGACCTCTTCCCCGCGCTCGAACCGCTGCTCAAGCGGAGCGCGGGCCACCTGCCGGGAGGCCAGCAGCAGCTCGCCATGGCCCGTGCCCTCGTCACCGGGCCGAGGACCTGCACCGCGCGGACGTGCGCCGCCTGCTGGCCGTGTGAGGCCCAAGCCCGCTGCGGGTCGACGGGGGCGTCACCGCGGAGTCTGCGCCAGGAAGGCCCGCGTGTTCGCGGCGGCCTGCCGGTCGCCGGTCGCCTCGAAGACCTCCAGGGCCGCCCCGGCCAGCTCGCGCGCCCGCCCGGTCGCGCCCTCCGCCCGGTTGACCCGGGCCAGGGCCAGCAGCGCGTGCGCGTCGAGCAGCCGGTCGCCGAGGCGTACGGCGATGCCCCTCGCCTGCTCGGCGGCGGCCCTGGCGGCCGGTCTGGCGGCCTGCGCCAGGCGTACCGCCGACAGGTCGAGCAGGGTGTCGGCCTGCCGGTGCCGGTCACCCAGCTCCGCCAGGCGCCCGACGGCGGCCGCCAGCAACCCGCCGGCCTCGTCCAGCCGGCCGGCGCGGCGCAGCACCGCGCCGAGCACCCGCTCGGCGTCGGCCGTGTCGCGCTCGTTGCCGGCCTCCTCCAGGCAGGCGCGCAGCGCCCGCTCGGCTTCATCCAGCCGGCCCAGCTCCAGGTGGACGCGGGCCAGCCGGCGTACGGCGTGGTTGACGTCGCGCGCGCGGCCCTGCCGCCTGACCATGTCCAGCGCGAGCTCCAGCCGTTCGTACGCGCGCTCCCACTCCCGCTCGGCCAGATGCAGGTCGCCCAGATCCAGCAGGATCAGCGCCTCGCCCTCGTCGTCGGCCGACCGCCGCGCCGACTCCAGCGCCGGCCCGGTCACGGCCCGCCAGTCGTCGAGGTAGCGGTGGCGTTCGAGGAAGGGCCCCAGCAGGTGCGCCAGCCGCCAGCACGCGTCGTCGAGCCCCGCCGCGTGCAGGTCGGCGACCAGGCTCACCAGGAACGCCCGTTCGGCTGCCAGCCACTCGACCGACTCCCTGATGTCCCTGGTGGCCACGGCCGTCGCCGGGTCGCCCGACACCAGGGAGAACCGCGACGCCCGCACCCGGTCCAGTACCACCGCCGCCAGCCTAGCCAGCACCCCGGGGACGGGCTGCTCGCGGGCGAACAACCTGGTCAGATCGTGCATCCGGTAGCGAACCTGGCCCGCCACGTCGACCCCGTACGTCTCCAGCAGGCCCGCGTCCACCAGCGTCTCGGCCTGCCCGCCGAGCTGCTCGGTCACCCAGTCGGCGAAGTCGGGCGCCGACAGCGCGCCGAGCCCGCGCAACGTCAGCCGGGCCGGCTCCGGCAGCCCGTCGAAGCCGATCGCGAGCACGCTGCGGACCGTCTGGTCGCCCGCGTGCAGCCGGTCGAGCCGCTCGTGCTCGTCCTCCAGCAGGCGCACCAGATAGTCGACGGTCCACTCCGGCCTGGCCGCCAGCCGGGAGCCGGCGATGCGCAGCGCGATCGGCAGGCCGCCGCAGAACCGCGCCAGGCTGCGCATGGCGTCGCTCGCCGCGCGCCCGGAACACCTCGCGAGCAGGTCGAGCGCCTCCCCGTCGTCCAGCACGCCGATGGACAACCGCCGCGCCCCGGTCAGCCCGCCGAGCGAGGAACGGCTGGTCACGACCGTCGGGCAGGACGTCAGCAGCGGCCGCACCTGGGCCTCGGCCGCGGCGTTGTCCAGCAGCACCAGCAGCCCGCGGCCGGCCGCGTACGTGCGGAAGAGCCGTTCACGCTGCTCCAGCGACGCGGGGATCGCCTGGGCCGGGCAGCCCAGCCAGCGCAGGAAGTCCTCCAGCACCGCCGCCGGCGCCGTCGTCTCGCGCAGGTCGGCGTACAGGATGCCGTCGGGGAAATTCTCGCGCCCCCGCCAGGCCGCGTGCACGGCCAGCGCCGACTTGCCCGCACCCGCCTGGCCGTGCACCACGACCTGGCCGCCGATCACCCGGTCGAGCAGGGCGGCCCGTCCCGTGAAACCCGCCACGTCGGGCGGCAGCAGCACCGGCGGGCCCGCTGACACGTGCAGCGACGCGTCGTCGTACAACATGCGGTGGTAGAGCAGCTGCAACTCCGGGTCGGGCTCGATCGCGTGGCCGCCGTCGAGCTGGTCGCGCAGCACCGCGTACGCGGCCAGCGCGTCCACCCGCCGGCCGCTGCGGTAGAGGGCCAGCATGTACTGGCCGCGGAAGCGCTGCCACGTCGGATGTTGCCGGGTCAGCCGGCGCAGCTCGGCCAGCAGCTCGCGATGGCGGCCCGCGTCCAGATCGGCCTGCAGCCTGCGCTCAAGGGCGAGCAGCCGCAGCTCGCCGAGCTCCTCGCGCAGCCGGCGCGTCTCCGACCACCGCTCGCCCTCGGGGTCGACGTCCTCCAGGACCTCGCCCCGCCACAACTCCAGCGCCTCCTCGTAGGCGCCCTTGTCGACCAGTAACCGGAACCGGTCGACGTCGAGCCCGCCGTCGCCGACGGCCAGCACGTACGACCCCGACACGGTGCCGATCACGTCTTTCCCGAGCAGCTGCCTGAGCCGGCCGACGTAGCCGCGGATGAGAGAGTCGGAGCGGTCACCTCCCTCGCGCGGCCACAACAGCCGCCGCAGCCGCTCGACGGTCAGCGGCCGGCCGGCGTTGAGCAGGAACATGGCCAGCAGATCACGGAGCTTGGGCGTCGTGGGCGTCAGATCCCGGTCGCCGTCGGCCACCTCGAGCGGCCCCATGATGCGAAAGTCCACACGACCCTTCCTTCGAGCCTTCGAGCTTCCGAGGAGAGATGTCGATCAGGATGGCACACCGCGGCGGTGTCAGGGCGCCCAGGCTCGGGCCGTGCGCACGATCTCCTCCAGATGGCCGCTGTGCGCGCCGTGCCAGTAGACCTGGCCGCACTTCCCGCACCGGCCGTAGGCGTCGTAGCTGCGTCGCGTGCCGGCCGCCAGCAGCGGCTCGATCTCGACCTTGGCCACCTGCTCCAGCTCACCGTTGCACGCCGTGCACCGGGTCCACGGGCGCAGCGGCGGCGCGAAGCGCTCCAGCAGGTCGCGGAGCTGGTCGGTGGGCCGCGAGCCGCGGACGTACGCGCCCAGCCACAGCGCGCGGCGGCGCAGCAGGCCGCGGTCCTGCGTGAGCAGCACCCGCCGCTCCTCGTTCGCCTGCGCCACCAGCGCCGGATCGTCCATGTCGTTGTGGTAGGCGGTGTCGATGCCGAGCAGCCGCAGCCGCCGCGCCAGCGTGCCCAGATGCACGTCCAGCAGGAACTGCGGCTCTTCGGGCAACTGCTGCGGGCGCGGCACCGGGTGCACCTCCACCACGTCGCCGGGCGCGGGCTGGTAGGACGGCGGCACGCCCTGGGCGCCGGCCACGATCATCGGGCCGACCTCCGTCAACGGGATGCCGATCGACTCGACGTGGTGCCCCAGCGTGGAGGTGCCGTCGGGGGCGACCTCCTGCCACTCGCGTCGCCGGCTCACCGGCAGGAACATCCTCAGCTCAGAGGCGATGCGCAGGCGTGCAGTCACAATCCCCATTCTGGTGGACCGGACCGCGGGAATTCATGCTGATATCTCCTGGTACGCGCTCACCTCAGCGGCGGATTCGCGTTCTTCGCCCGCTCCAGCGCCAGGTCGCCCCACCACTGGCCGCCCTCCGGCGACACGACACCGCGCTCGGGATCCTCCTCGCCGCCGGTGCCGCGCCTGCACCGGCCGCCCGACTCGCCCGGCCGCGCGATCCACAGGTACGCGTCGACCAGCTCCTCACCCGTCTCCGTGGTGGGCCGCGGTCCGACGCCCCTGCCCGGAGGGTTGCACCACACCTGCGGATCCTCGTACTTCTTCTCCTTCGGCCTCCACGAGCCCTGCCCGTTCCTGGCGGTGTCGATCACGAAGTGCGGCATCCTCGACCGGTCCAGCGGCGCGTCCTGCGGGCACTCGTCGCGGCCCGTCGCCAGCTGGACGCTGACGCACGCCGACAGCGCCTTGCCGTACTCGACGCTTCCCTCCGTACGCTGGTAGCCGGCGGTGTTGACGAAGAACCCGTCCGCCTCCTCGATCCCCGCCCCGATCAGCCGCCGCGCCATGATGTCGGTGCCCGGCCAGTAGTTCTGGCTGCCGTCGAGATAGACCGCCGTGCGAGGGCCGGACCTGAGGCTCCGCACGGCCTGCCTGAGGTCCCGGTAGCGCTGCTCGGGAGAGCCGCCCGCGTCGCACTTCTCCGTCCCCGGCAGCTTGACGAGGCTGGACGGCTCCAGGATGACCACCGCCCCGGCCCGGCCGATCTGGCGGGCGATGCCCTTGATCCACTCCTGGTACGCCGCCATCTCCTCGGGCTCGATCGGCAGGCAGTCGCTTCCCGGCATGTAGTTGATCAGGAACACCGGGACACCGCCCTCCTTCTCGGCCGCCCTGATCGTGTCGTCCACCTTCGACCTGACCTCGGGCTGGTTGAGCCGGATGGCGTGGGGGACCGCGGCCAGCCTGCTCATCAGCTCCGCGTCCTCGGGGCGATCCTTCTGCCACAGCGCCGCCTGCCTGCTCGCGCCCGGCTCGGGCGGGGAGTAGAACGGCACCTTCCCCTGGGCCATCAGCGGGTTGCGGGCCGCGCCCGCCGGCCGGGTCGCGTCCTGACCTGTGGTGCCGTTCTGCCCGGCGGTGGCGGTGGCTTCGTACGCCGTCGTGCTGCCCGAGGTGCCTTCGTCACGCCACACGAGCGCCGCCGACACCCCGGCCACCGCCACGGCCACGGCCGCGGCGGCCGCCATCAGCTTGCGCCGCCCGCCCGCCGCCCCGAGCCGCGACAGCCCGCGCCTCGGGACGTCCCCCGGCCCGCCACCATTCGCCGCTTCCGGACCGTTCCGATCCCCCAGACCGTTGTGCCCGTCCTCACCCGAGCCTGCCGGCCCTCCGAAACCGTCGCGACTCCCTTCGGGACCCACGGAACTTCCTGGACCCTGGGCCGGCCCGGCGGTGTCATCTGCGACGGCGGGCCGCCCGTCTCCTGACCCCGCACTGCCGCCTGTGCCTGCGGCATCCCCTCCTGGGATCGGCGTGCCAGGGCCGGTGGTGGTGCTCACGCCGGAGCCCGAGGTGCTGAGGCGGTCCATCAGGTCCTGCGCCGTGGGGCGTTCAGCGGGGTTCTTGGCCAGCGACGCCACCACCAGGTCCCGCAGCGGCCCCGTGAGCCCGCGCAGGTCGGGGGGTTCGTTGACGATGCGCAGCAGAACCGTCGGCACCGAGCCCGACCCGAACGGCGGCACGCCCCCGGCGGCGAAGGCGACCGTACAGCCCCAGGAGAAGATGTCCGACGGCGGCCCGATCGTGACGCCCGACACCTGCTCGGGCGACATGTACGACGGCGTCCCCACGATCGCGCTGCTCATCTCCGCGCCCGCGAGCTGCGCGATGCCGAAGTCGATGACCTTGGGTCCCACCTGCGACAACAGCACGTTCGACGGCTTCAGGTCACGATGCACCACCCCAGCCCCGTGGATGGCGCGCAGCGCCATGGCCATCGAGGCGGCCAGCCCGTCGAGAGCCGAGCCCCTGAGCGGCCCCGAGGAGCGGACGACGTCGTCGAGGCTGGGACCCTCGACATATTCGGTGACCAGATAGGCCAGGTCACCCTGGACGTCGGCGTCGAGGACGGGAGCGGTGCAGAACCTGGCGACCCGCTTGGCGGCGGCCACCTCGCGGGCGAAGCGGCGCCTGAATCCGGCGTCCGCGTCCAGCCTGGCGTGGATCAGCTTGACGGCCACCTGCGTGCCGTCGGGGGAGCGGCCCAGGTAGACGACGCCCATGCCGCCTTCGCCCAGCCGGCCCAGGAGGGTGTACGGGCCCACCTGCCTGGGGTCTCCGTCTCTCAGCGCCTCCATGGTCATAGTGGGTCAGGTTAGCTCCCCGCGCGCCGGATGATCCATGCGCGCTACACCTCCATGCGCCACTCGTTCCATTCGTCGAAGAGCTCGAATCCCATGGCCTCGTTGATGGCGAGCATGTGGCTGTTGCTGGTGGCGTTCCAGGTGATGACGCGTTCGAGGTGCGGCTCGCGCTCGCGCAACCACAGCAGGTTGCCCAGCTTGAGCAGCAGGCCGAGGCGGTGGCCGCGGTGCGCGCCGAGCACCGTCGTGTCGGCCTGCTCCGCCCAGCCGTCAGAGCGGTCGGCGTCGAGGTAGATGCGCGTGTAGCCCGCCGGGGCGCCGTCGGAGTCGCGGCGGGCGATCGAGGTGTAGCAGGTCCGGCCCCCGGGGACGATGCCCTCCTCGCGGTGCAGCAGGCGCTCCGGGCTGAAATTCGAGTCCTCGACGCCGCTGTCGCGCGGGGCGTCGTTCATGCCGCCCATCAGCGTGACGAGGTCGGGTACCAGCTCGGGGCCCGCCGGCCCGGAGAACCGTTCGACGTGGTAGCCGGCGACCTCGGGGATCATCCGTTCGAGCGCCGCCCAGTCCACCTTGCGCAGGTCGAGCATGCGGCGGGCCTCGACGAGCGCCACCTCCATGCCGCGGGCGCGCGCGAAACGGGCGCCGGCGCCGGTGACGGGTGTCTCCGCCAGCAGCAGCCGCCTGCCGTGATGGCGCAGGCGGCCGAGCACGTGCCCGAACAACTCCGTCCCGAGCCCGCGCCGCTGGTGTTCGGGCCGTACGGCGAAAGGGAAGATCGTGCCGAGGTGCGTGTTGTCGAGCAGCGGGAGCGACAGGCCGTAGCCGCCGACGACCCTGCCGTCCTCCACGGCCCCCCAGACCTCGGCCCGCCCGCCGGGCCTGTGCGCGCAGAAGTCCCTGCGGAAGCGGGGGAGCGGTGGCTGGGGACCAGGGTCGTCCGCGGAGGCGGCGGCCACATAGGCGTCATACAGGCCCGCGACCATCTCCTCCGGCGGGTCGTCGAGGTCGATCGGCTGGATCCGCATGAGGCCAGCAAAGCGCACCAGCGGCGGTCCGGCGACAGGTTTTCCCGCCGCCTACTGGCGGTAGTTCTCCACCTCGCCGGCGGGCCTGGCCGCGGCGTCGTCGGGGTCGTCGCCCGCGTTGCGCCTGGCCCGGCGCTGCCTGAGCAGGTCCCAGCACTGGTCGAGGGCCATCTCCAGCTCCTTGATGCGCGCGTGTTCCTCGTCCGTGGTGACCTCGCCCGCCGTCAGCTTGTCGCGCAGCTTGTGCTCCTCGCTGACCAGGGCGCTGATCCTGGTGAGAATCTCGTCGTCCCGCATGCTCAAGACTCTAATCACCCCGTGATAGAAGACGCACTATGGCTGGTATTGCGCTGGTAAGGAAGCCCGGTCCCCGAATCGCCGAAGGCATCGTCACCCACATCGAACGCGAACCCGTGGATCACCGGTGGGCCCTCGCGCAACATGACGCCTACGTCGAGGCCCTGGCGGCCGGCGGATGGCGGCCCGTGTACGTGCCGCCCGCCGACGAGCTGCCCGACTCTCCGTTCGTGGAGGACGCGGTGGTCGTGTCGGGGCGGCTGGCGGTGCTGACCAGGCCCGGCGCGCCGGAGCGGCGGCCGGAGGTGGACTCCGTGGCGGCGGCCGTACACGAGCTCGGGCTGACGGCCGTCAGGATCGCGGCCCCCGGCACGCTCGACGGCGGCGACGTGCTGCAGACCGGCGCCACCCTGTACGCCGGCAGGTCGGCGCGCACCAACGACCAGGGGATCGAGCAGCTGGCGGCCCTCCTCCCCGAATGCGAGGTCGTGCCCGTGAAGATGCGGGGCGTGCTGCACCTGAAGTCGGCGGTGACCGCGCTGCCCGACGGGACGCTCATCGGAGATCCCCGGCACGTGGACCTGCCCGACCTGCTCGTGCCGGAGGAGGAGCCGGGTGCCCACGTGGTGCCGCTCGGCGGCGACCGCGTCCTGATGGCCGCCTCGGCGCCCCGGACTGCCGCCATGCTCGAACAGCGCGGACTCGCCGTGACAACCGTCGACATCTCCGAGTACGAGAAACTCGAAGGCTGCGTGACCTGCCTCAGCGTCCTCATCCCGGACTGACGCCTACGACCCTTCTCCGGACAGGCGACGCCTCGCCCGACCCGCTTCTCACCATCCGAGACCCGGGACGGCGCATGGCGAGACGTCTGGTACCGTCGTTGGCATGCTGCGCGGCCTCCTGCTTAGCTGCCGCGGCGGGGGCCTCTAAGGCCGGCTCCCTCGCCGCGGAGCCTGTCGTGCGCGTCGGCCGCTTCCTTCCGTCCGAAACAGGAGCAGCAGCCATGACCGCCCAGCAACCCAGCCCTATGCCCATCCATCGCTACCAGCCGTTCGAGCCCGTACGCCTGCGCGACCGCACCTGGCCTGACCAGGTCATCACCAAGGCCCCCCGCTGGTGCGCGGTGGACCTGCGCGACGGCAACCAGGCCCTGATCGACCCGATGGACCCCCACCGCAAGCTCCAGATGTTCGAGCTGCTGGTACGCATGGGCTACAAGGAGATCGAGGTGGGCTTCCCCGCCGCCTCGCAGACCGACTTCGACTTCATCCGGCAGATCATCGAAGAGGGCCGCGTCCCCGACGACGTGGTGATCCAGGTGCTGACCCAGGCCAGGCCCGAGCTGATCGAGCGCACCTTCGAGTCGATCGAGGGCGCCAAGCAGGCCATCGTCCACCTGTACAACTCCACCTCCACCCTCCAGCGCCGCGTGGTCTTCGGCCAGGACAAAGACGGCATCACCGCCATCGCGGTCGAGGGCGCCAAGCTGGTGAAGAAGCTCGCCGACGCGACCGACGTCGACGTGCGTTTCCAGTATTCCCCGGAGTCGTTCACCGGCACCGAGCTCGAATACGCCGTCGAGGTGTGCGACGCGGTCACCGAGGTGTGGCAGCCCACGCCCGACCGTAAGACCATCCTCAACCTGCCGGCCACCGTCGAGATGGCCACGCCCAACATCTACGCCGACCAGATCGAGTGGATGCACCGCAACCTCAAGCGCCGCGACTCGATCATCCTGTCGCTCCACCCGCACAACGACCGCGGCAGCGCCGTGGCCGCCGCCGAACTGGGCTACATGGCGGGCGCCGACCGCATCGAAGGCTGCCTGTTCGGCAACGGCGAGCGCACCGGCAACGTCTGCCTGGTCACGCTGGGCATGAACCTGTTCTCCCAGGGCGTCGACCCCGAGATCGACTTCAGCGACATCGACGAGGTCCGCCGCGTCACCGAATACTGCAACCAGCTGCCCGTCCACCCGCGCCACCCATGGGGCGGCGAGCTCGTCTACACCGCCTTCTCCGGCTCCCACCAGGACGCCATCAAGAAGGGCTTCGAACACCTCGAGAAGGACGCCGTGGCGGCGGGCGTGCCGGTCGACGACTTCACCTGGGCCGTCCCCTACCTCCCGATCGACCCGAAGGACATCGGCCGCACCTACGAAGCGGTCATCCGGGTCAACAGCCAGTCGGGCAAGGGCGGGGTCGCCTACATCATGAAGGCCGACCACCAGCTCGACCTGCCGCGCCGGCTGCAGATCGAGTTCTCCAAGGTCGTACAGGCCCGCACCGACACCCAGGGCGGCGAGATCAGCCCGGCCGCGATGTACGACGTCTTCCGCGACGAATACCTGCCCAACCCCACCAACCGGTGGGGCCGGCTCAGCCTCATGGCCCACCGCCACGAGTCCACGGAAGAACACGACCGCATCAGCGCCGACGTCCGCCTCGACGGCGAGATCCGCGAGGTGACCGGCACGGGCAACGGCCCCATCTCCGCCTTCATCGACGCCCTCGCCCAGGTCGGCATCCGGGCGCGCGTCCTCGACTACGTGGAGCACGCGATGAGCGCGGGCGCCGACGCCAAGGCCGCCTCCTACCTGGAGTGCGACGTGGACGGCCAGGTGCTGTGGGGCGTGGGCGTCGACGCCAACGCCACAACCGCCGCCCTCAAGGCCATCATCTCCGCCGTCAACCGCGCCTTCCGCTGACCCACCCGCCCGGGCCCCTTTCACTGGGGCTCGGGCCCTTACGTGGCGAGCTTGCAGTCGTACACCTTGCTGTAGCGCTGTTGGGCGATACGCATAAGCTCGATCAGATCCTTGATCCCATCCCTGCCCTTGGCGACTTGTGCTAGGTAGATGGTGATTAGCTGAACTTTGCCGTCGCATCGAAATTTTGCGACAACTCGGTACGGTTGGTCGGCGAACGGTGTATCCGGCAGGTATGCGGCAAGGCCGTCGCCGAGGTCAGGAGGAAGAGTGACTCCGCCATGCCTGCTATAAACCTGACGCCTATCGTCTAGAACGAAGTCTAGTTGCTCTCGATGTATTCCTTCGCTCTCCTGCATCCACCGCACCTCCAATGGTCGAGGCGTGACATCTGGAGCCCAGCAGTCGCCGTCCTGCTGACCGCCGTCCATCTTCTCGGCGAGTGGGCCATTCATGCCACTGACCAGGCGAAATGCCTGTTCAGGGATAAACCTACAGACGTATGGTGTGGAATCCTCGACAGGCTGCGGTGCTGGGTTGGGAGTGGGAACGATGCCACCGTTCTGAGTGCAGGCTGTGACAAGCACCGCGAGAGCGACCAGAACGATTGGCAAGCGGGAGCGGCTCATCGCCCACCTCCAGTGGAGGGGATCTGCAGGTCGAGATAGTCGTCGACTTCGCTGGTACTGCGGAAGGTCATGCGGAAACGATCGAGTAGGTCGTTATTCCCTCCAGATTCGCGCGCCCACATGAGGAACTGGCTGTATTCATGCGGAGTCATCTCGGCGAAGGCCTTGATACGCGGCGAATCCCCAGCCGCGAATGAATGTCTTTCCGCGCCCAATCCGTCAAGCAGACCTTTATTCAGCATGGCGGTGGCGAGCATCTGCTCTGCCAGCCTCTCCACCGCTCTCCGATTGTCCGCGAGGGTCTGGTGCGTCTCGTCCAGGCCCCGCCCATGTCCGGACATTCGGTGGGCGGCTTGTTTGGAAATCTCGTCGTACGCGGCTCCGGCGAACTTGTCGTAACCCTTGCCGATCAGTTCGCCAAAAGCGCCCGTGGCCAACTGGCCCACCTGTTTGGCTCCTGGTACGGGGAGTAGCCCCAGTGCGTTGCCCACCATGGTCTTCAGTGCCTCGTCCGCCTTCTTGTCGTCCAACCCCTGAGCGATCAGCACTTGGCGGCGGGTCTCCACGATGTGATTAAAGGGCCGGGCCTCCGCCACGGTCCGGTCCGTCAGGAACTGCTTGATGTCGGCCTTGTCGACCCGCCCGTCCCCGTCGAAGTCATACTCCTTGACGTCCGCCTTGGTGAAACCAAGTCGTTCGGCGTTGGAAGCGTTGAGGCCGACTGGAGGCACCGTGGCGAGTGCCGCTCGCATGTGCTCCGTCTGCGCTCTCACCAGCGCCTCGAACCCCGCATCGTTAGAGGTGGCCAGGAGCAGCGCGTATGACATGTCCTCGGGTGTGACCTGGCCGAAAGTCGCGTGGTTCAGGTAGAGTCGGGAGAGTTGGTCGATGTTGGCCGAGATCGCACGGGCTAGGGGATAACTGAGCGCGGCGTATCGGTCGAAAGCCTCCCCGTTCCTGATTTCCAGGTTGCCGCTGTCGGCCTTGCCGAAGGCGCCGCGTACCTCGTTGGAGAGGATCTTCGTCATGTCGGCGGCCAGCTTCCGAGACGTGGCGTCCTGGCCGGTGGTCGCGGTCACCAGCAGGTCGTTGAACGGCGCGTGGTCCTTCGTGTGGAGGGCGGCTTCCCAGCGGGTCGTCAGCAGGTAGTCCAGGACGGATTCCTTCCACCCGGGCGGAGTGTGGTTCAGCAGGGCATGGGACGCTTCCCGACTGGACTTGGCCGCGTGGAACAGGTCGTCGACCACGGACGACTGTGCCTTTGCGCCCGGAGCCCCTGCATGGGTTCCGGGTCTCAGCAGGGTGCCGAGGCCGAGCGCGCCGGCCAGATCGATGATGGGGAGCTGGGTTCCTGCGAAAAGGCGGCCCAGAGAATCTCTGCTCGCCGCCCATTCGTCCTTACGTTCCTCGTGCTCATAGACGATCACGTCGCGTCCGACGGTTTCCATGAACTCCTTCGAGTACGGCGGCTTCCCGTCGTGGGCTCGCCAGATGAGCGCCTGCGCCTGGTAGCCGGAGTACGTCGTGCCGCCCGTCTTGTGCTGGGCCCGGCCCTGCTGCACCAGTTGCTGAAGGAAACCGGCGCCCGCATATGCCGGATTCTTCGGATCCATTCCTTTGGCCAGGGCGGCGCTCAGCATGCGCAGCGCCTTGCCGCCATCGCTGGAGAGCTGAGCGACGCGTTTGGCGTCGCCATGGGCTCTGGCGTCGCGCAGTTGGGCGGCGAGCGAGCCGGGGAGCCGCGTCAGGCCCTGGGCACCCAGCGCGCCGAGGAACGTCTTGACGAACTCCGCATCCCCTCCTCTTGACGCGTATTTCTCCAGCTCGGCCAGCGCCGTGGAGTCACCGTCCGCGGCCTTCAGCGCCGCGCGGCCGGCGAGCGTGCCGTCCAGCAACCCTTTGGCCGCCTCCAAACCGTCGGGCATCTCGAGAAAGCTTCCGGCGGGCGTGCTCCGGCCGAAAGTGATCCGCTGCCGTTGGAGCTCGTGGACGAGTTTCTGCCGCCGCCGTAGATCTTCGGCCTGTGTGGTGACTCGCCCGGCCAGCTGCCGCAGCCGCGCCGCCGGTGAGGTGTCGAGCCCCGCGCTGCGAAGTTCACTGTGCAGAGCCTGGGCCAGTTCTTCCAGCCGCCTGGCCGCCTCGGTGTGCTTGCTCGTCATCGTGTCGAAATCGGGCTGCTTGACTCCGGTGAACTCGGTCATGGCTTGTCCTGAATGGACGCCAGCTTCTGGTTCGCGCTGTGGACGGCCTGCCTGAGCAGGTCGCGCAGCTCGCGCTGGTCGGCGTGGAGCTGGGCATCGAACCGGCCGCCCGTCGGCCCCACCCATGCGTCCTTCTCCATCAGGCGGCAGGACGGATCGAGCGACCACCAGTGCTCGTCGGACAGCCGCTGGATCCGCTGCGCTACGGCACGCATCGCCTCGCGATCGAGGTCAGCCACGATGATCCCCTCGCACGGTTCGCTGCGCCAGAACAGGTCAGGAGGCGGCACGTCGCCCACATCATTCGCACGGTAATCAACAGCGCATCAACAAAACAAGTTGAACCCCGGTGAAAGGTATGGCGCGTTCGAAGTTTGCCCGCAGATAGGGGTATCAGCCTGGCTGATGACAGTTTCGCCCCAGGGTGTGGCGAAGTGCAGAGTCATCGTACGATTCGGCTAATGTGCGACATACCACGACGTGCTGATAGACGCCCGGCTCGCCTCGGGATAATGACCTTTGATCCCCGGGGCGGCGGAGGCAGCGACCCTGTCCACCAGGGACGGACCCCCAGCCGTCCACGCTCAATTACATCTGAGGGAGAAACACGCCAGGCGCCGGGAGAAAGAACCACACCCGGGCGCGGGCGGTGACCAGCATGAACGTCAGCCGTGTGTCACTATCCTCACCGTCAAACCTTGCACCCGCCACCCGTGCGGGTTGCCATTCCCAGCTTCGCAAAGGCAGGAATGCGGTGAACGAAGAGGTACGGATCCTCGCCTTGATCACGCGTCTCCGGGCGCTCGAGGCGAGCACGCATGCCGGAGACGGCACTTCCATGATGACCGACATCGCCCAGATGCAGGCGGATATCGCCGACATGCGGGCGGAGATGAGACACAACCTCGCGGCTCTCTGCGACGAACTCGCCGGCCTCCGCCGCCATATGGACAGCTGCTTCGCTGTCATCCGCTCCGAACTCATCCCCAGGCTCGGTGCGCCCCCGCCCGAAGTGATCAATTAGCCGTCCGGGAGACCAACCGGTTTCCTGGACGGCTTGCTCAGGCCGGCGAGGGAGGTTCGACGCGAATGCAGGACGCATCGGGAACATCCCTCGTCGGGCCGGTGGTAGTCAGTCGAATTCGCCGCTCTTCACGCCGCTGATGAAGGCGTTCCATTCGCCTGGGGTGAAGATGAGGGCATGGCCGGTGGGGTTCTTGCTGTCACGGACGCCTCGGTGTCCATGGGACAGTTCAGCGACTTCAACGCAGTTTCCACCGTCGGGTCCTGATCGCGTGGCCTTGCGCCAGATAGCTGTGTCGAGTTCGTGGGTCAGATCGTCCATCGCTGTAGCGTCTCCTTGATCAGTTCCAGGGACTCGCGCTGGGGGAGGGCTTCGGAACGAATTCCCTCATATCTGTATGTTAGGACATTAACGTCCTCTGGCCGGTCCGTCACCCGACTCATGATCCCGGCGGATTCAACGTAGGCCGTGTCGAAGGCTCCATGGGCTTGTGCGATGGCAAATCCGCCGGAAAGACCGGTTGTGGAGTACGCATTGAGAGGGAGAACCTGGATGGTGATCCGGGGAGCTTGGCCGGCTTCGAGGAGGCGGTTGACCTGCGCCGACATTACGGCTGGGTTGCCGATCGGGCGATTGAGCACAGCCTCATCGATCACTATCCACAACAATGGTGGCTTGGGACGTCGGAGAATGCTCTGACGTTCCATGCGAGCGATCACCTGCTCCTCAATCTGCTCAGGCGTTACGCCGACGTCGCCACTCAACACCGCCCTGGCGTAGTCCTCGGTTTGGAGCAGGCCGGGCACAACCAGCGGCTCCCACGACCGGATCGCCTCTGCTGTGGCTTCGACGTCGAGCCAGGGGCGGAACCACGACGGAGCCGATGCGTGGCTCACCATCGGCCAGAGCCGCATCAGCGCTCCTTCCGCCTCCAGCGCTTCATCGCAGTGGCGTGCGAACTCCTCCGTTGGTGATCGCCTGGCTGTCTCGATCATGCTGATCGTGCCGACGGAGTAGGACACCGCCTTGGACAGGCGGATCTGGGACCACCCGCGGGCCTTGCGGTATCGCCGCAGCTCGAAACCGAAAAGGGCGGTCGGGGAGTCGGCGGGGCACAGCTCGCTTTCCTTGGGCACCTGACCTCCGGGGGGCCACCGGCGTTTCAACCGGAGCTTCACTACAACGGTTGATGGCATGTCGAAGTCAATTCACTACTGAGTGTAGCCAAAGCTTGCGATCGTCGTAAGGCAGATAGAGGTCGGCTACTTGGAGTGGGTGAAACCGTGCAAGCAGCGAGCGCCGAGCCGAAGGTCATCGGTTCGATTCATCTGGCGGGCATTCGTGAGTCCGTTCCCCGGGCCCGCGCCGAGGTGCGCAGGTGGCTGGGAGATGACCACCCTGTGGTCGACGAGGCTGTGCTGGCCGTGTCCGAGCTCATGACGAACGCTCTGCGGCACTCCAACGCCAAGCCGTACACCCTCATCGGCCTCACGGTCGCGGCGGTCGGCGGGACGGTCTACGTCGGCGTGCGGGATCCCGGCTCCACGTTCTCCGCGCCCCATATCCGGCAGGAGTCGGAGGCGGAGGATGGCCGCGGGCTGCTGATCATCAACGAGATCGCCCACGACTGGGGTGTCCGGGAGCATGGCCACGGGCTTGGTCGCACCGTGTGGTGCGCCATCCGAGCCGTCCCTCCTCTCGCCGCGTCGGCGCCCGCACCGGCTGAACGTGCGGCAGTCGAGATCGATAGCTGATGAGAGATCGCCGCCGATGGATTGCGGTGACCTGCGCAACACTCGATTAGTGAACGTTGCGTTTCTATAGGAGGAAGCTTACGCTCCTTAGAGAACGGTTCGTTCTCTAAGGAGCGATGTCATGGGCTTCGTGCTCTCGGGGCTGATCCTGGCGATGTTGCTGGGTGCGCTCGACCAGACGATCATGGCGCCCGCGCTTCCGGCCATCGCGGGTGACCTGGGCGGGCTCGACCAGATGCCGGTCGTCGTCACCGCCTATCTCGTCGCGGCCACCGTGGTCATGCCCGTCTACGGCAAGCTCGGCGACAGGTACGGCCGCAAGCCCGTCATGCAGGTGGCCATCGTGGTGTTCGTGCTCGGCGCCGTGCTGTGCGCGCTGGCCACCTCGATGCCGCAGTTCATCGCCTTCCGAGCCGTGCAGGGGCTGGGCGGCGGAGGGCTGATGATCGGCGCCCAGGCCATCATCGGCGAGATCGTCAGCCCGCGCGAGCGGGGCCGCTATCTCGGTTTCATCGGGGCCGCCTACGTCGTGGCCGCCGTGGGAGGGCCGCTGATCGGCGGGCTGTTCATCGACCGGCTGAGCTGGCGGTGGATCTTCGCCATCTATCCGCCGCTCGGCCTGATCGCGCTGGTCGTGCTGAGCGTGACGCTGCGGCTGCCGAAGCCCCGCGCGCGGGCTCCGCTGGACGTCGCGGGCGCGCTCGCCCTGGCCGTCGCCGTGGTCGGCGTGGTCATGGTGGGGCAGACCCGCGACCCCGTCTACCTGGTCGTGGCCACCGCCGGGCTGGTCGCCTGGCTGGTCAGCGCCCGGTACGCCAAGGACCCGATCCTGCCGCTGCGCCTCTTCCGCGACCGGGCCTTCGCGATCCCCGTGGCGATCAGCCTGCTCATCGGGTTCGCGCTGTTCGGGACGATCACGTACATGCCGGCCTACCTGCAGATCGCGGCGGGCACCAGCGCCACGCAGGCGGGCCTGCTGGTGACCGCGCTCATGGGCGGCGTGCTCGCCACGACCGTCGTGTCCGGCCGGCTGATCACGCGGACCGGGAAGTACAAGCCCTATCCCGTCGCCGGCACGGCGGTGGCCGCGGCAGGGCTGGGGCTGATCGGCCTGGCCGGCGCCTCGCCGCTCGCGCTCGCCCTGGCCATGTTGCTGACCGGGCTGGGCGTCGGGCTCGTCATGCAGACCATGGTGCTGGCCGCGCAGAACGCCGTCGAGTACGCCGACCTCGGCACCGCCACGTCGTCGGTGACGTTCCTGCGCCAGATCGGCGCCTCGGCGGGGGTCGCGCTGGTGGGGGCACTGATCACCATGAGATCCGGCATCGCGGCCACCGACCCGGCCGCCCTGCCCGCCGGCGTGCGCGAAGCCTTCGCCGCCGCCGCGCCGCCGGTGTTCGCGGCCATGGCGCCGCTGCTCGCGGTGGCGTTCGTGCTCGCGCTGGCGCTGCCGGCGCGCCCACTCCGCACCACCGCTCACGCCGAGGAAGAGGCCGTGAAGACGAGGAGAGGCCGTGAGTGAAAGCCGATGCCGAGATGAGGCCGTGGCTGAAAGCCGGGGACGGTCGTGCGTGAAAGCCAGGGAAAAGCCGCGGGTGCCGAGCCGTGGACAAGCTGCGGGCGCAGGCGGTGGACGAGTTGTGGGTGCAGGCCGTGGACCAGTCGTGGGTGGAAGTCGAGGACAAGTCGTGAGTACGAGCCGAGGGGATGCCGTGAGAGCGGAGAGAAGCCGTGAAAGCCGGGAAGAGGCCGTGAAGCTCGTCGCACCCCTGGACGCCTTCGGGCATGACGATCTGGCCGTGGCCGGTGGCAAGGGCGCCAACCTGGGCGAGCTGGTCAGGAAGGGCCTGCCGGTGCCGGGTGGTTTCATCGTCACGACCCACGCGTACGAGCAGGTCGCGCAGGGCCACGACACGCGCGAGCACTTCGAGCGGGTGGAGTTGCCCCCCGGCCTGCGGCAGGCGATCGCCGACGCCTACGCCGGGCTCGGCGGCGGGCCCGTGGCCGTGCGCTCCAGTGCCACCGCCGAGGACCTCCCGGGCGCCGCGTTCGCCGGCCAGCAGGACACCTACCTCAACGTCGTCGGGGAGGAGGCGCTGTTCGACGCGGTGCGCCGCTGCTGGGGTTCGCTCTGGACCGAGCGCGCGATCGCGTACCGCGCGAAGCTCGCGATCGACGGCTCAGGGGTGCGGATCGCGGTGGTCGTCCAGAGCATGGTCGAGGCGGAGATGGCCGGGGTCATGTTCACCGCGAACCCCGTCACCGGCGACCGCGCGCAGCTCGTCATCGACGCCAGCAGCGGTCTCGGGGAGGCCGTCGTCTCCGGCCTCGTCACGCCCGACCACTACGTGGTCGACGCTTCGGGACACGCCGACTTCACTCCGGGCCGCCGCGAGGTGGTCATCCGCGGCACCTCCGGCGGCGGCGTCGCCCGCGAGACCGGCGCGGCGGCCGCCGCCGAGCGGCTGCCCGACGCGGTGATCGCGGAGCTGACCCGGCTCGGCAGGGAGGTCGCCGACCACTTCGGCCGCCCCCAGGACATGGAGTGGGCGTACGCGGGCGGCCGGGTGCACCTGCTGCAGGCCCGCCCGATGACCGCGCTGCCGCCGCCACCGATCGGGAAGCTCAACCCGATCCAGCGCCGGCTGGTGACCGTCCTGCTCGAATATCTCCCTGAGCGGCCCTATCCGATCGACGTGACGACCTGGCTGCCGTACGGCCCGGCCGGGCTCATGCGCAAGATCACGTCCTCGTTCGGGATCAAGGGCGCGTTCGAGAACTTCCTGAGCGAGGAGGACGGGGTCGTCTACCGGCTCGTGCCGCCGAAGCCGCATCCGTCGCCGAGGATGTTGCTCACCCCGTTCCGGCTTCTGGCCAGGGCCAGACGGTACGACCCCGCCCGCTGGACCGAGGACCCGCGCTACCGCACCTTCCTCGCGCAGGCCAGGGAGCTGGCCGCGCGCGATCTCGCGTCGATGCCGTGGGAGCGGCTGATCCGCGTGCCCAGGGAGACGCTCGACGTCGTGCAGCCGGTGGCCGGCCTGCGCATGGACTACCTGCCGGGCTCGGGGCTGGCGCTGTTGCGGCTGCTGGTGACGGTCCGGCGGCTGGGGCGCCGCGAGGTGTTCGGTGACCTGCTGTCCGGGGCGCGCACCCGCACCACCGACGCCAACGAAGCGCTGGAACGGCTCGCGGAGGTGGCCAAACGCACCGGCGCGCTCGACGCCGACCCGCTGCCCGCCGAGTTCGAGGCCGAGTTGCGGGCGTTCCTCGCCGAGTACGGCCACCGCGAGACGTCGAGCCCCATCCTCGTCACCCCGCCGACCTGGGCGGACGCTCCGGAGGCCGTGCTCGGCCTGGTCAAGGCCCTGGCCGGCGCCCCACCCGAGAGGAAGGAGGGCGACGACGCGCTCGACCTCCTGCTCCGCCACCCTCGCCTGCGTTCGGAGCGCCGCCGCGCCAGGGTGCGGCGGCGGGTGGCGGCGGCTCGCGCGGGCGTCGCCTTCCGCGAGGACAGCCACTTCTCCTTCACCCTGCCGCAGCCCGTCCTGCGCAGGTCGCTGGTGGAGATCGGTCGCCGCCTGGTCGGCGTGGGGGTGCTCGACCGTCCTGAGGACGTCTTCCACCTGCGGCTGGAGGAGCTCGAAGCGATCGGGGACGTGACCGCGCTGCCTCCTGAGAGCCGGGAGCGGCTGCGCGGGACGGTCACAGAGCGGGCGGCCAAGCGGGAGGAGCTGTCCGGCGTGCGGCTCATCGACCCCGCCGCGGTCTTCCCTCCCCGTGAGACGGGCGACGCGCTGCTCAGCGGGGCGCCCGCGAGCGGCGGCGTCGCGACCGGGCCGGTTAAGCTGATCAGGGAGCCGGCCGACTTCGGCAAGCTCAACGGCGGCGAC
The DNA here is from genome assembly GCF_052245635.1 of Nonomuraea sp. KM88. Classification (NCBI taxonomy): domain Bacteria; kingdom Bacillati; phylum Actinomycetota; class Actinomycetes; order Streptosporangiales; family Streptosporangiaceae; genus Nonomuraea; species Nonomuraea sp. KM88. The sequence goes on from NZ_JBQQCC010000001.1 coordinate 384,063, forward strand.
GTGCTCGTCTGCCCCTACACGAACCCGTCGTGGACGCCGCTCTTCCAGCAGGCGGCGGCCGTGGTCGTCGACACCGGCGGCGCCGGCTCGCACGCGGCGATCGTGGCCAGGGAGTACGGCATCCCCGCCGTCATGGGCACGGGCACGGGTACGTCGGTGCTCCAAGACGGGGAGATCGTCACGGTCGACGGCGGTGCGGGCACGGTCGCCCGCGCTACCTAGGATGCAGGTCATGGTCACCGACCACCGCAAGCGTCCGCGGCGCCGGGGCGAGGCGCTCAACGCGGCCATCCACAAGGCGACGCTCGACGAGCTGGCCGAGGTCGGCTACGCCGGGCTGACCATGGAGCGGGTCGCCGAGCGGGCCAGGGCCAGCAAGGCCTCGCTTTACCGGCGCTGGCCCTCCCGCATCGAGCTGGTGATGGAGGCGGTCTACAGCTCGCTGCCCACCCCGGAGTCCTCGCCCGACACCGGCAACTTCCGCGACGACCTGGTGGCGATGCTCCGCCGTACGGCACAGGCGTTGTCGGGTCCGGCCGGCGAGGCGATGCGCGGGCTGCTCGGCGAGGCGCTGCGCAACGAGTCGCCGCTGAACGCCATGCGGAGGAGCAGCCAGGGCGCCGGGAGGAGGATGATGGAGGAGATCGTCCGCCGGGCGGTCGAGCGCGGCGAGGTCGATCCCGGCGACGTCACCGCCCGGCGGCTCGACGCCGGGCAGGCGCTGCTGCGGCAACACTTCCTCTTCGAGGGCACGCCCATCCCGGACAGCCTCGTGGTGGAGATCGTGGACGAGGTGCTGGTGCCGCTGCTCAAGCGGGGGTAGCCGGCTCGCCGCGACCCTTGCTCAAGCGGCGGTGAGCCGGTCCGTCGCGGCCCGGCCCTGCCTGAGCGCGAGCCGCGCGGCCAGCCCGGCCATGCAGACGCTGACCAGCGCACCGGCGGTGACCGCCGCCACGAACGTCCACGGCGCCCGCGTCAGTCCGAGCAGCATCAGGGCAGCCACGGGCAGCCAGGCCAGCGTGTTGATGATGGCCGCCACCGCGAGCAGGGTGGCGCCGGTCCTGACTTCGGACGTCAGCGGGGGTGCCTGCGCCGCCACGGCGATCACGGGCAACGAGAACGCCAGGACGGGCGGGATGAGGAAGCCGCCCGTCATCGCGTTGCCCAGCGGTCCGGCGGGGTAACCGGCGTCGGCGAAGGCCACCGCATAGTGGATGGAGCCCAGCAGCGTGACGGGGACGGCGACGGCGACCGCTGTTCTGACCACTTGCCGGGCCGTCACCTGCGTCATGAGCCCCTGCCCTGGGCTGCCCAGGGCGCTGGAGGCGGTGAGCACGACCGGCGTCACCGCCAGCGCCCCCATGAGCCCCGCCGTGACGAACAACGACATCGCCGTCCCCTGCAGCGTGTGGGCGAGTGCCCCCATGTGCGTGGCCTCGGCCCAGACGCGGTGGAGGCTCTGCGGGTCGCGCACACCCGGATTCCACAGGAGCAGCAGAGCGGTTCCCAGCATGCACAGGATGGCGGCCGCGGGAATGCGGAACGGTCGCCCTCCTGGGATGAGCCGGTGGTGGAGCCACGCGTCGGCGGCGCCCCCGACCAGGTCGAGCACCGTGCGCACGCGCACCGGCCGGGAGGCGACCAGGTCGGCGACCTCCTCGCCGTAGCGCTGCCGCCACGCGTCCGGATAGAGGCTCAGCACCGACTCGGCGATGATGCGCAGGATCACGACAACCCCCAGGAGACCGCGGTGCGCCGCACGCCCGCCTGCTCGATGCGCCGCAGCGTGGCGAGTTGCTCGCGCAGCGCGTCACGCCCGCTCTCGGTGATCCGGTACGGCTTGCGCCGCTCGGCGGTCTCGACGGGCTCGATCCATCCGCGCTCCTCCAGCCGCATCAGCGCGCCGTAGAGCGTGCCGGGCTCGAGGGCGGTCCCCGAGAACTGCTCGATGTCGTGGATCATCCGGTAGCCGTGTTTCTGCCCCTCGGCCAGGCTGATGAGCACCAGCAGCGCCACGTCGGTGAAGCGGCCGAGCTCGGATGTCTTCCGTGCCATGTATTCAGTAAAACTTAGTAAGTGTCACTGAGCAAGCCCCATCGTGGCCGCCGCGAGACGCATCGCGTGCTCGAACGCCGTCCTGCGGTTCTCGATCACGTTGTTGAACTGGCCGAACACCTCGAAGTTGACCCATCCGTACAGCGCGGTCCACGCGGAGACGGCCTGCCAGATCACCGCGTCGGGCACGCCCGGCATGAGCTCGCGGAACGAACCGGCGTCGCGTTCGAGCTCTTCGGGGCCTTCGTCCGGCGGCGGGACGATCGCGCCGGCCTCCCAGGCGTCGGAGACGATCCGGCCGTACGCGGCCACGTCGCGCACCCTGGCCGCGATCGTGTCCTGGGGCGCCTGGTAGCCGGGCACGGGGGAGCCGTAGATCAGGGCGTATTCGTGCGGGTGCGCGACGGCCCACTCGCGCACCGCGTGGCAGGCGGCCAGCCACCGTCCGGGGAAGTCGTCGCGGGGGCAGGCGGACTCGGCCTGCTCCACGGCCTCGCCCAGGGCGTTGTAGCCGTCGACGATCAACGTGGTGAGCAGGTCATCGCGGCTCGGGAAATAGCGGTAGATGGCGGATGAGACCATGCCCATCTCCCGCGCGACGGCCCGCAGCGACAGGCCGCCCGCCCTCTCCGTGGCGAGCTGGCGCCGCGCGATGTCGGTGATCTCCCTGGTGAGCTCGGCCCTGACGCGTTCTCTTGCGGTACGGCTGGCAGTCATGCACAGCAGGCTATCAGAGCGGTGTCAAAATTCGAGAGCACTGCTCTTGACGAACGTTGCTCTCTTAAGCGAGCATTGCTCTCGCAAGCGAACGGTGGTCTCTGGAGGTCCCGATGCTCAGTCTCGCCAACCATGCCAACAGGGCGCTGATGTTCCTGCTGGAGCTGGGCGTGCTGGCGTCGGCCGGTTACTGGGGCTTCACGCTCTCCCCCAGCTGGGCGATCAAACTGCTGGCCGGGCTCGGTGCTCCGGCGCTGTTCGTCGCGGCGTGGGCGCTGTTCGGCGCGGGAGGCGGCGCCAACGCCACCTTCCCGCTCACCGGCCCGGCACGCGTCGCGCTCGAGATCGTGTGGTTCGGTGGTGGCGCGGCGGCGCTCCACGCCTCCGGGCTGACCACCTCCGCGGCCGCCTTCGCCGCGCTCTTCGTCGTCAACGCGGTTCTCCGCATCATCTGGAAGCAGGTCTGAACATGGGTAAGCACGTCGTCGTGGGCTCCGGCCAGGTCGGCTCGCACCTCGCCGCCAAGCTCGTCGCGCAGGGGCACGAGGTCGTCGTCGTGACCCGCTCGGGCCGCGGCCCCGAAGGGGCGGTCAGGGTGGCCGCCGACATCGCCGACCAGGCCAGGCTCATCGAGATCGCCAGGGGCGCCGACGTCCTCTACAACTGCGTCAACCCCCAATACCATCGCTGGCTCACCGACTGGCCGCCGATGGCCGCGTCGTTCCTGGCCGCCGCGGAGTCGAGCGGGGCCGTGCTGGTGATCCTGGGCAACCTCTACCCGTACGGGCCGGTCTCCGTCCCGATGACGGAGGATCTGCCGCTCGCCTCCACCACCCCCAAGATGCGGGTACGCGCGAAGATGTGGACCGACGCCCTGGCCGCGCACCGGGCGGGCCGCATCAGGGTGACCGAGGTGCGTGGCTCCGACTACTTCGGTCCCGGCGCCACCGACCAGTCCTACCTGGGCGATCGGTTCATCGCGCCGCTCAGGGCGGGCCGGGCCATCCCGCTCGTCTGGCCGGCCGACGTCCCGCACAGCTGGACGTACCTGCCGGACGTGGCCGACGCGCTGATCACGGCGGGCGGTGACGAGCGGGCCTGGGGCAGGCCGTGGCACGTGCCCACCGGCGCGCCGCTGACCTTCCGCCAGCTGGGGGAGAAGATGGCCGCGCTGCTGGGGCGGCCCGCCCCCCGGATGAGGCAGCTGCCGTGGCCGCTGGTGTGGGCGGCCGGGCTGTTCTCGCCCTTCATCGGCGAGCTGAAGCACACGCGCTACCAGTTCGTCGCGCCCTACGTGCTCGACTCGTCGGCGTTCGAGCGTACGTTCGGCGTGGCGCCCACCCCGATCGAGGCGGCGCTCAAGGCTACGCTCGACGTGTGAAGACAGCCATGATCGGCCTGGGCGACATCGCGGAGAAGGCCTACCTTCCCGTGCTCGCCGCGCAGCCCGCCCTCGATCTGCACCTCTGCACGCGCAACACGGCTCGGCTGGACCGGCTCGGCGACGCCTACCGGATCGCCGCCCGGTCGTCGAGCGTGGACGAGGTGATCAAGGACGGCGTCGAGGCGGCGTTCGTGCACGCCGCCACCGACGCCCATCCCGAGATCGTCGAGCCGCTGCTCAGGGCGGGCGTCCACGTCTACGTCGACAAGCCGATCGCCTACACCCTCGCCGAGTCCGAGCGTCTCGTGCGGCTGGCCAGGGCCGAGGGGAGGTCCCTGATGGTGGGCTTCAACCGCCGGTACGCGCCCGGATATGTCGGACTTGCCGCTCACCCCCGTCATCTCATCCTCATGGAGAAGAACAGGGCTAATCACCCCGACACACCCCGGCGGGTGATATTTGATGACTTCATCCATGTGGTGGACACCCTCCGCTTCCTCGCCCCCGGCCCCGTCACCGACACCACGATCAGGACCCGCGTCCGCAACGGCCTGGTCGAGCACATCGTCCTGGAGCTGTCCGGCGACGGCTGCACCGCCATCGGCGTCATGAACCGGGCCGGCGGGGTCTCCGAGGAGTCCTGCGAGGCCATGGGCGACGGCGCGAAGCGGCGCGTGGTCAACCTCGGCGACGTCATCGACCACCAGGGCGGCGAGACCCTCGCCAGGCGGCCCGACTGGGTGCCGGTGGCCAGGCAGCGCGGCATCGAGCAGATCTGCCTGGAGTTCCTCTCCGCCGTACGCGAGGGCCGGGTGATCGACGCCGGCGACGCCCTGGCCACCCACGCCCTCTGCGAGGAGATCGTCGCGCGCGCCGCCTGACCCGCGCCTGTCGCCGGAGCACCGGCCTGGCCGCTCCGGCCCGCCCGCGCCGCCGACCCGTGCCCGGAGGTGTCAGCCGCGCTGCCTGAGCCGCATCGTCCTGTCGGCCCTGGCGAACATGCGCTTGAACGGCTTGTCCCCGAGCCGGGCGAGCACGGTGTAGCCCTTCGTGTCGCTCAGCGGGCTGGAGGACGACACGACTCCGGCCACCGAGCCGCCGTACAACGCGGGCCCGCCGCTGCCGCCGGCGGCGGCGTGGCAGTTACGGGTGACCATCAGCCCCGGCCCCTCGGAGACCGCCTCGGCCGCGTCACCCAGGCACCGGTACAGCCTGGTGCCCCCCGGATAGCCCTTGCCCGCCGGATAGCCCAGCAGCTCCAGACCCTGCAGCGTGGTGCCCCTGTCCGTGGCCATCGGCCGCAGCCCCCGGCCGGTCACGGCCTCCAGCGGGCGCTTGCCGCGCCCGACCCCCACCAGCCCGATGTCGTACGGGAGAAGCCCGGGCGAGTACGGCCGGTTGCGCCATCTCGCCGGCACCCACGTGCGTACGGCCGGCCAGACGCCCAGCCCCGGCCGCCCGCCGTCGTAGCCGGGCAGGAAGGCCAGATTCTCGAGCACCCGGCCACGGTGGTAGAGGCAGTGCGCGGCCGTCAGCACCAGGCTGCGGCTGCGCGAGCCGATCACCGTGCCCCCGCACAACACGTCCCGCCGCGAGACGGGGTCGTGACCGAGCAGCACGCCGGTGAGCCGCCGCGCCCCCGTGTAGGGGCGCGGGACCGGCGCGTAGCCGAGGCGGTCTCCGTCAGGAGTCAGGACGCGCGGGGCGGGCACGTTGCGCTGGGACACCTCGGTGACGGCGGACGGGTCGAGCAGGGCGAGGGACAACACCAGCCTGAGCACCCGGCCAGCCTACGGGGCTGATGATCAGCCCTCTCACCTGCGACATCCGTCTTTACCGAAGGTTCGCAGAAAGCCGCGCCCTTCGGCTTCGGCGCGGGGAGCAGGTCACTGTGCCGTGTACCGGGAGGCGAGCGCGCGCAGGCGGGTGTGGGCCGACGCGTAGACCGCCGTGTCTCCCGCGTAAGCCTTGGGCAGCTTGGCGACCATCGTGTAGTTGGTGTCGCACACGTTGCCGACCGGCGCCTGCCCGGCCTGGCTGACGAGCTGGTAGGCGTCGAGCGTGTCCAGCCCGGTCAGCTCCGACGTCCAGGTGACCAGGTCGTGCTGGCTGATCCGGTACGCGTCCTCCAGCGGCCTGGCCGACCCGGTGGACATCAGGTGCAGGTCGTCCTCCAGCCGGGGCCACGGCGTGGCCACTCCCTTGATCAGCTCGACGGCGACCACCGTGTTCATGGCCGACTCGACCGCGGTGCCGCACACCTCTCCGTGGCCCTGCAGCCCGTGGCCGTCGCCGATGGAGAACATCCCGCCCTCGACGTTGACCCCGAGGTAGACGGTGACGCCGGCGCGCAGTTCGGGGGTGTCCATGTTGCCGCCGTGCGCGTCGGGGGTGATCGTCATGCGGGCCTCGTTCGCGGCCGGGGCGACGCCGACGGTGCCGTGCATCGGGTCGAGCGGCAGCTCCACGCTGAAGTCGCTGGTGCGGGCGTGGTAGACGGCCACGCCCTTGGCGAGGTCGATGTCGTAGCGCCAGACGCGTTCCTCCAGCGGCGGCTGCAGCATGGCCGTGGTGTGGGTGCCGGTCAGCGCGCCGAAGTGGGGGAACGTCGTGGAGACCGCCCAGTCCCTGGCCGGGGTGATGCTGATGAAGTGCAGGGCCAGCGTGTCGCCGGGCTCGGCGCCCTCCACGTGGAAGGGGCCGGTCACGGGGTTGAGGTAGGGGAACTCGCACACCTGGGACGGCAGGTCGTCCACGCCCCGGACGAGGCCGCCGAAGCAGTCTTCCGTGTAGAGCTCCACGATCGTGCCCGGCCGTACCTTGCCGACGGGGGAGCGCCCGCCGAAGGTGTAGCTCAGTTCCTCCGGCGCGGGGCGGTAGGAGACGACGTTCACGAGACCTCCGTGGGAAGTGTGGGCTTACGGCCGATCAGATAGGTGATGCCCAGAACCGCCAGGCCGATCGCCAGCCAGACGCCGCCGACCCACTGGGCCGCGACGTTCTGGTTGTACACGACGGCCACCAGGACGGCGAAGCCGATCACGGGGGCGACGAGGTGGGCCCACCAGTTGGTGCTGCGCTGCCTGATCACGTAGTGCACGACGACGGAGACGTGCAGCACCAGGAACGCGGTCATGGCGCCAAAGTTCACCAGCGAGGCCAGCTCGCCGACGCCGTTCGCCCTGGTGCTCATGAAGACGCCGAGGACGAGCGAGACGGCGGCCACCGCGAGGGTCGCGTTGACCGGCACCTTGTGCCTGGCGTTCACCCGTGACAGGAAGGCGGGCAGCTGGCGGTCGCGGGCCATGGCGAACAGCAGCCGCGACGTCGCCGCCTGCGCGACCAGCGAGTTGGCGAAGCCCCACGCGACGGCGGTGGCCACGGCGGTGAGCACCGCCAGCCACGGCCCGCCGGCGTACGCGGCGGTGTCGTAGAAGGCGTTGCCCGCGGGGTCCCCGTTCGCGATCAGGGCGTCGCGGCCGGGCGTGAGGAGCGCCGCGACCCAGGTCTGCGTCACGAACAGCACGGCCGCCAGGCCGAGGGCGGCCAGCATGGACCTGCCGAGCCTGCGGGCGTCCTCGCGGTTCTCCTCCGCCAGCGTGGAGATGCCGTCGAAGCCGAGGAACGACAGGACGGCCACCGACGCGGCGGCGAACACCACGCTGAAGGTGAACCCGGACGAGTCGAAGATCGGCGTGAACGCGCCGGTCTGCGCCTCGCCCTGGGCCAGCGCGACGCCCGCGACCACCAGGAAGATCGCCAGCACGACCAGCTCGGCCGCCAGCATGATCCGGGTGATCCTGGCCGTCATCCGGATGCCGAGGTAGTTGACGACGGTGTTGAGCACCACGAACGCCGCCAGCCAGGCCCAGACGGGGATCACGGGCACGAACGAGTTCATGGCGACGCTGGCCACCAGGTAGAGCAGCGACGGCACGAGCACGTAGTCGAGCAGGATGGCCCAGCCGGCCATGAACCCGACGGGGGCGCCGATGCCGCGGCCCGCGTACGTGTAGACGGATCCGGCCATCGGGAACGCCCTGGCCATCTGCGCGTACGACAGCGCCGTGAACGCCATCGCCACCAGGCCGATCACGTACGCCAGTGCCACCATGCCGTGGGACACGGAGAAGACGTTGCCGAAGATCCCGAACGGCGCGATCGGCACCATGAAGATCAGGCCGTAGATCATCAGGTCGGTGAAGCCCAGCGAGCGCTGGAGCTCCTGGCGGTAGCCGAACTGCTCGATCGTGCTCATGGACGGCTCCTTCTGCATCGGGGGGTGCAGCTGGGGTGCAGCGGGGGCGTTTCGCACCCTAGAGCTAAAGCTTTCTATTGAAAAGGTTTCTCTAGAAAGAAATCCAGGCCGTCCGCCCTCCCGAGGTGAACGGGATGGCGTACCTGCCGTCCGAGCAGGGTGAGCGTCCCGCGCGCGCTGGTGATCGTGGTGCCGTCGGCCACCGCGTCGAGCGCCGGCACGGCCAGCGACCCCGCCCGCGCGCACAGGGCGGCCAGCATGGCGACGGCCTCGTAGCAGCCTTGGCCGTGGGCGTTCAGCATGGGAGCGTCAGGGCCGAAGCGGGCGGCGTACCGCTGCGCGAAGCCGAGGCTGGCCTCGGTCGGCAGGTCGCGGAAGTAGCCCATCGACGCGTACAGCCCTCCCGTGGCGTCCCCGCCGATGCCCAGCAGCCCGTGCTCCTCCAGCGCGCCGCAGAGCCGGGCCGCGCCGAGCCCGCCGGCCGCGTACGCGCGGTTGAAGTCCACGAGGTCGCTGCCGATCAGCGTCAGCAGGATGGCGTCGGGGCGGGCGGCCGCCACCCGGTCGAGCCGCCGCACCGCGTCGCCGTACGGCACGAGGCTCTCGCCCACCACGGTGGCGCCGGACGCGCGCAACAGCGGGCGGGCGCTCGCGTGCGCCAGGCGCGGCCAGATGTAGTCGTTGCCCAGCAGGAACCACCGGCGTGCCCGGCGCGCCCCGACCAGCCACTCGATCCCCGGCGCGAGTTGCCGGTCGGGGGTCTCGCCGAGGAAGTAGACGCCCGGCGCGTGCCCGCCGCCTTCGTACGGCGGCCCGTAGACGAACGGCACTCGCCCGGCGATCGCGGCCACCACCTCGACCCGCACGTCACTGGCGTGGGCGCCCGCCACGGCCTGCACGGTGCCGGTCCTGACCAGCTCGGACACCTCGGCCGCCACCTGGCGCGCGGGCCGCCCGCCGTCGACGAGGACCAGCTCGACCGGCCTGCCCAGCATGCCGCCCGCGGCGTTGAGCTCCTCCGCCGCCAGGACGGCGCAGTTGATCGCGCAGGGACCCATCAGGCCGAGGACCCCGGACACGGGCACGACCAGGCCGATCCTGATCGAACCTGATGGGAGGAGCCGCGCTTCGAGAGGATCGACGGTCGCCGCCACGCCGACGAGTATCCTCCCTTCAAGCTCTCCGATGAAAGGACCTCCTCCAATGACCTCCTCCGGGCTCGGGTCCTCGCTCGCCTATCTGCTGAGCCGCGCGGAGCGCAGCGTCAACCGGGGGCTGGCGGCCGCGCTGGCGGGCGAGGACGTCACCGTCGAGCAGTGGCGCATCATGCGCGCGCTGGCCGACGGGCGGGGCGACTCGATGGGCGAGCTCGCCGCGGCCGTGCTGATGCCCCACCCCACCCTGACCAAGGCGATCGACCGGCTGATCGAGCGGGCGCTGGTCTACCGCGGGCCGTCGAAGGGCGACCGGCGGCGGGTGGCGGTGTTCGTCTCGGACCGGGGGGCCGAGCTGCTCGCGCGGGTGGACGGCGCGGTGGCCGAGCACCACGGGCTCGTCGCGGTCGCGTTCGGCGCCGAGCGCACCGAACGGCTCATGAGCGATCTCGAGGGCCTGGTGGCCGTGCTCGACTACGCCGAGCTCAGGAAGTGAGCCGGGGAAGTAGGTCCGGGGAGTGAGCCCAGGGAAGTGAGCCCAGGGAAGTGAGCACAGGAGCCGGGGCCCGCCCCGGACTGCGGGCCCCGGTCGTTCTGGCCGGCGGTCGTCCTTGACCTCCGGTGGTTCCGGCGCGCTGAGGCGGTCCTCAGCCGTGCCGGCTGCCGGTCGTCACGGGTAGAGCCCGCGCATCCGGTGCGCGTCGGCCACCCGGCCCACGCCGATGACGTGCGCCGCCTGCCTGAGCGTCAGCCCGCGTTCGGCGGCCAGCGACTTCACCTCGGAGTAGGCGCCCTGCATGAGGTCGCGCAGCTTGAGCTCGACCTCGCCGGAACTCCAGGAGTAGGCCTGCATGTTCTGGACCCACTCCAGGTAGGACACGATCACCCCGCCCGCGTTGGCCAGGATGTCGGGCACGACCGTGGTGCCGGAGGCGGCGAGGATCTCGTCGGCCTGCGGCGTGGTGGGCCCGTTGGCGCCCTCGACGATCAGCCTGGCCCGGATCCTCGGCGCGTTGGCCTCGGTGATCGCGCCTTCCAGCGCGGCCGGGACCAGCACGTCGACGTCCAGTTCGAACAGGTCGTCGCGGGCCAGGGCGTCGGCGTGGCGGTAGCCGTGCACGCCGCCCTCCTCGGCGGCCCAGGCGCGCAGCCGGGCGATGTCGAGGCCGCTGCTCGCGTAGACGGCGCCCGTGACGTCGGAGACGGCCACGACTTTGCAGCCGGCGTCGGACAGGTATTGTGCGGCCAGCGCGCCCACCTTGCCGAAGCCCTGCACGGCCACGGTCACGCCCTCGGGCGAGCCGCCCAGCGCGGCCAGCGCCGCGATCTGCACGCCGCGCGAGGTCGCGCCCGCACGGCCGAGCGAGCCGCCCAGCGTCATCGGCTTGCCGGTGACCACGCCGGGCACGGAGTAGCCGGCGTTGACGCTGTAGGTGTCCATGACCCACGCCATCGTCTGCTCGTCGGTGCCGACGTCGGGCGCGGGGATGTCCTTCTCCGGGCCGATCAGCGGCAGGATCTCGTTGACGTAGCGACGGGTCAGCCGTTCGAGCTCGCGGGTGGTGAGCCCGGCCGGGTCCACGGCCACGCCGCCTTTGGCGCCGCCGTACGGGATGCCGACCAGCGCGCACTTCCACGTCATCCACATCGCGAGCGCGGTGACCTCGTGGATGTCGGTGCTGGGATGAAACCGGAGCCCGCCCTTGGCGGGGCCGCGTGAGACGTTGTGCTGGACCCGGTATCCCTGGACGACGTCGAGCCGTCCGTCCTCGCGCCGCACCGGGACCGAGACGGTCAGGGAGCGGCGGGGCGTGGCCAGCATCGTGCGGAGCCCGTCGTCGAGCCCGAGCTGCTCGGCGGCCTGGTCGAGCTGGTGGAGAGCGGAGTCGAGCGCTTGGCGGCCCGGTGTGATCAGGGCCGGCGTCGTTGACGGCACCATGATGCTCATTGAAGAGTTTCCTCCTGGTATTTACGCCCTTTTTGCAGGAAAGGCGCCATTGCCTTCCACTTTGGGCGATGTTGTTACGATCATCCTATAGGCGAGGGGTTTGGACTTGCCTAGGACTTGGAAGAAGTCCAAGCCGGTGACCGAGGTGCCACGAGCGGCGCCACTCTGGCAGGCTTACGAGCGGATGTATGCCGAATCGTCGATCTGAAGGAGTGGAATGCCCGCACTCGTGGTGGGGCCGATGCTGCGTTATGTCGATCGTGACAGCGCCTCGATCTGGGTGGAGACCGCCGACCCCTGCACGGTCACCGTCGAAGCGGACGGCAGGGCTTACCGGTCGCCTACCTTCACCGTGCACGGACACCACTACGCGATCGTGGATCTCGTTGGACTCTCCCAGGATATCGGGTCCTATTCCGTCACACTCGACGGGGAGGCCGTATGGCCCCTGGCGGGTCGCCCGCCCAGCCGGATCAGGCTGTTGCCCGCCGAAGGGGTGCGCAAGCTGATGTTCGGCTCGTGCCGCACCAGCGTGCCCCACGACGCCACACACGTGATCACGCACGGCTACGACATGCTGAGCGAGCTCGGCACCCACCTCGCGCAGGCCGGCGACGAGGAGTGGCCCGACCTGCTGCTGTTCCTCGGCGACCAGGTCTACGCCGACAGCCCGTCGCCCGAGGTCCTGGACTACATCAGGTCGCGAAGGGACACCGAACCGCAGGGGGAGATCGCCGACTTCGAGGAATACGCCGAGCTCTACCGCCAGGCGTGGACCGACCCCGACATCCGCTGGGTGTTGTCCACCGTGCCGACCGCGATGATCTTCGACGACCACGACGTGCGCGACGACTGGAACACCTCGAAGACCTGGCGCGAGCAGATGGCCAGGACACCGTGGTGGCGCCGCCGGGTCGTCGCAGGACTCGGGGCCTACTACGTCTACCAGCACCTCGGCAATCTCTCACCGGCCGAGCGCGCGGCGGACACGCTCCTGCAGAAGCTGCTGAGCGGCGACGGCGACACCGGAGACGCGCTCGACGCGTTCGCCGACAGGGCCGACACCGAGCCGAGCAGCAACCGCTGGAGCTACGCCCGCGACCTCGGCGACACCCGCCTGATCATGGTCGACACGCGGTGCGCCAGGCAGCTCACGCCCGGCGACCGCCGCATGCTCGACCCCGACGAGTGGGCCTGGCTGGAGGAGCAGGTCACCCGCCCGGCCGAGCGGCTGATCATCGGCTCGTCGATCCCGTTCCTGCTGCCCGAGGGCGTCCACGGCGTACAGAACTGGAACGAGGCCCTGTGCGACGGCAAGTGGGGCCGCCTGGTGGCCAGGTGGTCCGAGATGCTCCGGCAGGCCGTCGACCTGGAGCACTGGGCGGCGTTCCGCCGCTCGTTCGAAGACCTGGCCGGGATGCTGATCAAACTCGGCAAGCCCGTGCTGATCCTCTCCGGCGACGTGCACTACTCCTACCTCGCCAAGGCCAACACCGGGCCGGTCTACCAGGTCGTGTGCTCGCCGATCCGCAACCCCCTCAGCCGGGTGCTGCGCTGGGCCAACGTGCTGACCCAGTTCGGCCTGGCCACGCTGGTGGGCGGCCTGCTGGCGCGGTCGGCGGGCATCCCGAGAGCGCCCTTCCGATGGCGGATCGTCAAGGGCCCCTGGTTCCAGAACGCGGTGGCCACCCTGACCCTCCCCGGCACGCTGACCTGGTACGAGTCGCGCGACGACGCCATAAAGCCGATCGAATCCGTACGCGTGGGCTGAGTCCCTACCGCTCCTTCAAGGCGTAGAGAGCATCGGTGAGCTGGTCGATCCCCCAGATCAGGTCGTCCTCGGAGACGACGATCGGCGGAGCCAGCCGGATCGTGGAGCCTTGCGTGTCCTTGACCAGCACGCCGCGCCTCAGCATGGCCTTCGACACCTCGCGCCCGGTGGCCAGCGACGGCTCGATGTCCACACCCGCCCACAGCCCACGCCCGCGGATCTCGGAGACACCCTTGCCGAGCAGGCCGCGCAGCCGGGCGTGCAGGGTCTCGCCGAGCTTGGTGGCCCTGGCCTGGAACTCGCCGGTGTTCAACAGCTCGATGACCGCGATGCCCACCGCGCACGCCAGCGGGTTGCCGCCGAACGTGGACCCGTGCTGGCCGGGGTGGATGACGCCGAGCACGTCGCGGTCGGCCGCGATGGCCGACACCGGTACGACGCCGCCGCCGAGGGCCTTGCCCAGGACGTAGATGTCGGGCACGACCCCTTCGACGTCGCACGCGAACGTCTGCCCGGTGCGGCCCAGCCCTGACTGGATCTCGTCGGCGATCATCAGGATCCCGCCGGCCGAGCACAGCTCCCTGACCTCGGTCAGGTAGCCGTCCGGCGGGACCAGCACCCCGGCCTCGCCCTGGATGGGCTCGACGAGCACGGCGACCGTGTTGGCGTCGACGGCCTGCCTGATCGCCTCAGCCGAGCCGTAGGGCACGATTCTGAAGCCCGGCGTGTAGGGGCCGAAGTTGTCGTGCGCGTCGGCGTCGGTCGAGAAGCTGATGATCGTGGTGGTGCGGCCGTGGAAGTTGTTCTCCATCACGATGATGTTGGCCTGGTCGGGCTCGACGCCCTTGACCTCGTAGCCCCACTTGCGCGCCACCTTGATGGCGGTCTCGACGGCCTCGGCGCCGGTGTTCATGGGCAGGACCATGTCCTTGCCCGTGAGGTCGCCCAGTCCGGCGCAGAAGTGCGCGAACTGGTCGTGGTAGAACGCGCGGCTGGTCAGGGTCAGCCGTTCGAGCTGGTCCCTCGCCGCCTCGACGATCTTCGGGTGGCCGTGGCCGAAGTTGAGCGAGGAATAGCCGGACAGGCAGTCCAGATAACGTTTGCCCTCGACGTCGGTGACCCACGCTCCGTGCGCCTCGTGGATCACCACGGGCAGTGGGTGGTAGTTGTGCGCACTACGGCTTTCGCTGATCTCGATCAACTCTGCGCTGGTGGTCATGGTCAGTTCTCCCCCCTGATCTCCAGTGTGCAGCACTTGGGGCCCCCACCCGCCTTACGCAGCTCCGACAGGTCGACCGGGAGCACCTCATACCCTCGGCGCTTGAGCTCCAACTGCAGGTTGGAGGCCTCGGCGTTGATCACCACGTGGGTGCCGTCGCTGACCGCGTTCAGGCCGAGCACCTCGGCGTCCAGGGCGGTCGCCAGGACGGCGTCGGGGAACAGGTGGCGCAGCACCTCCTGGCTTCCCCGCGAGAAGGCCTGCGGGTAGTAGGCGACGTTCCGGCCGTCCAGCGGGAACAGCGCCGTGTCCAGGTGGTAGAAGCGCGGGTCGACCAGGGTCAGCGAGATCACCGGCCGGCCCAGGATCTCCTGTGCCTCCTGGTGGGCGCGCACGTCCGTGCGGAAGCCCGTGCCGGCGAGGATGATCTCGTCGAGCGCGAGGAAGTCGCCCTCGCCCTCGTTGACGTGTTGCGGCTCGTGCGCCGGATATCCGCGTTCGGCGAACCAGCGCAGATAGGCCGGGCCCTCGGGGCCGCGCTGCGGGTAGGCGAACCTGGCGCCGTAGACGCGCCCGTCGACGACCAGCGCGCCGTTGGCGGCGAACACCATGTCGGGCAGCCCGTCGATCGGGTCGATCAGGCTGACGCGATGGCCGAGTTCCTCGTATGCGGCTTTGAGGTCTTCCCACTGCCGAACCGCGATGTCGCGGGACGCGCCGGCTTCGGGGCGCATCCACGGATTGATGCTGTATTCGACGGCGAAGTACTCAGGGCGGCACATGAGGAAGTGTTTGGGCATGCAGCGCTCCATCATCGTTGACCAGGGAAAATCCCGCTCTGGAGGGACGCAGCCAGCCTAGGAACCGCCCGTCATGGCGGCCAAGAGGTCGACATTGCGTATATGCGCAGGTCTGTTGCGTCTTTCAGGCGTCGGTGGACGGTCCGTTGCGCGGTTGGGGCACGGTGGTGCCAGGCGGTGCGTCGACCAGCCTGGAGAGCACGATGACGCTCTTGGTCCGCACCACGAACGTCTCCGCCGCGATGCGCTCGATCACCCGCTCCACGTGGCGGACGTCCGTCGCCCGGATGTGCAGCAGCGCGTCGGCCTCGCCGGTGATCGTGGCGGCGCCCACCACCTCGGGGAACTTGGCCACGGCCAGCGCGATGTCCGACGGCTTGGTCTTGCCCTGGCAGAACAGCTCCACGTAGGCCTCGGTCGTCCAGCCCAGCGCCTGGGGCGCCACCCGCGCGCTGAACCCGGTGATCGCCCCCGTAGCGCGCAGCCGGTCGACCCGACGCTTGACCGCCGACGCGCTCAGCCCCACGTGATCACCGATGTCCGCGTACGTCGCACGGGCGTCGTCGACGAGCGCCGCGATGATGTCACGATCAAGCCGGTCCAGTTCCACGCGCTCTGTATACAGCCTGGCCAGGCTGGCGCGCGACGTGCGGCGCGCGGGACACTGGGCGCCCGAACCGTGTCCGGAGGGTTTCACCACGATGAGCGCAGCGAGTTTCCCCGAGGGTTTCGTCTGGGGAGTGTCGACCTCCGCCTTCCAGATCGAGGGGGCCACGACCGCCGGCGGCCGCGGCCCGTCCATCTGGGACGGCTTCTCCGCCGACCGTGCCGAGGCGTGCGACCATTACCACCGCCATACCGAGGACGTGCGGTTGATGAAAGACCTCGGAATAGCCGCCTACCGTTTCTCGGTGAGCTGGGCGAGGGTGATTCCCGACGGCTGCGGAAAGGTGAACACGGCCGGGCTCGACTTCTACGATCGGCTGCTCGACGAGTTGCTCGCCGCGGGCATCACGCCCTATGCGACCCTATATCACTGGGACCTGCCGCAGGTGCTGGAGGACCAGGGCGGCTGGCCGGTCCGCGACACCGCCCGCCATTTCGCGGATTACGCCGCGGCCGTTCACGAGCGGCTCGGTGACCGGGTCGACACGTGGTTCACGGTGAACGAACCGTGGGTGGCGGCCTTTCTCGGATATGGCTCCGGCATTCACGCGCCCGGCAGGACGTCGGCGGCCGACGCCTTCCGCAGCGCCCACCACCTGCTGCTCGCCCACGGGCTGGCCGTCCAGGCGCTGCGCGCCGCCGGAGCCGCCAAGGTGGGCGCCGTCGTCAACATCTCACCCGTGCTGACGCCCGCCCAGGTGAGCGACGCAGGCAGGGAGCTGAGCGAGGAGGACGCCGAGGCCGTGGCCAGGATCGACGCCCTGGCGAACCGGCAGTTCCTCGACCCGATGCTGCGCGGCGCCTACCCTGCCGACCTGATCCCGCTCATCGAGCGCCACGCGGGGCTCGGCCACGTCCGCGACGGCGACCTCGACGTCATCGCCCGGCCCATCGATCTGATCGGCGTCAATTACTACGCGCCGCTGGTGGTGCAGGCGCAGCCCAGCGAACCCGCCGATCCGGCTTTCCCGGGAAGCGAGGGCGTGCTCTTCTGCACGGTGCCCACGGCGGTCACCGCCATGGGCTGGCCCATCGTGCCCGGTTGCCTCTCCCAGCTGCTCGGCCGCCTTTCGCGGGAATATCCGGAAACCGATCTGATGATCACCGAGAACGGCGCCGACTTCGTCGACGTGGTGACCGGCGACGGCATTCACGACGTCGACAGGATCAGCTTCATCGAGGAGCACCTGCGCGCCCTGAGATCCGCGATCGAGAACGGCGCCAGGGTCCGCGGATACTTCGTCTGGACGCTGCTCGACAACCTCGAATGGGCCGACGGTTACCAGCGCAAGTTCGGCCTCGTGCACGTGGACTTCGCCACCCAGAAACGCCGTCCGAAGGACAGCGCCCGGTGGTATCAGGACGTCATCGCGCGCAACGGCCTGACCGAGACCCGCCCCCGGCGGCCCACCCTGGAGACCGTGGCCGCCCGTGCCCGCGTCTCCAGAGCCACGGTCTCGCGCGTCGTCAACGGAGAGAGCTCGGTGAGCTCCGAGGTGCGCGCGACGGTGATGCGGGTCGTCAGAGAGCTCGGCTACGTGCCCAACGCCGCCGCCCGCAGCCTGGTCACCAGGCGCACCAACACGGTCGCCCTCGTCCTGTCGGTGCCCAGGCAGGGCGGCGATCCGCTGACCGCGGCCGTCGTCCAGTACGTCACCAGCATGCTGGAGGGCGCGGGCAAGCAGATCACGCTCATGCTGGCCGACACCGCCGAGAGCCACCGCCGCATCGCCTCCCACGTGGAGGCGCGGCTGGCGGACGGCGTCGTGCTCCTGCCGCCCGACCGGGCCGACACCCTGGCCGAGCGGCTCTCGCGGACCGGCGTGCCGATCGTGCTGCTCGGGAAACCCGCGGTCACGTCGCTGGTGCCGTACGTGGACGTCGACAACGCCGGGGGAGCGGCGGCCGCCACCGAGCACCTCATCGCGCGCGGGCGCCGCCACATCGGCATGATCTGCGGCCCCATGGACCTGACCTCCGTCCAGGACCGCCTCGCCGGTCACCGGGCAGCCCTCCACCGCGCCGGCATGAGTCCGATCCTGGCCCCGGCCGACGACCTCACCCGCGCGTCCGGCGCGGCGGCCGCGCGCCGGCTCATCGGCGACAACCCGTCACTGGACGCGATCTTCGCGGCCGGCGACCAGCTCGCCATCGGGGCGTTGCGGGCGGCGCGGGAGACCGGGCGGCGGGTGCCGGACGACCTGGCGATCGCGGGCTTCGACGACGTCGACGCCGCCTCGGCCACCACCCCGCCGCTCACCACCGTGCGCGTCCCCGTCGCCGACCAGGCCCTCGCGCTCGCCCGGCTCCTGCTGTCGCGCCTGGAGGGCCGCCACGTCACGTCCGTCGTGCTCCCGGCCCGGCTCGTGGTCAGGGACTCCACCTGACGCCTGCCCTCTTCGGGCGCGTGCCGCGCCCATATCGCCGTACGTCGAAGCGGTGGGCCTGCCGGCCGGGGGCGGGCCCGTACGCGCAAGGTTCACGCGCGTACGGGCCAGCTGGGCGGTCAGGAGGTGGAGAAGGTGAACCAGTTGACGTTGACGAAGTCGGCCGGCTGGCCGCTGCTGAAGGTGAGGTAGACCGTGTGCGTCCCGGTCACCCCGGAGATGTTGGCCGGGATGGTGCGCCAGCTCTGCCATCCGCCGGTGTTCCCCACGGCGAAGTCACCGATGGGCGTGGCCGTGGGGCTGTCGAGCCGCACCTGCACCAGCCCGCTGACCCCGGCGCCCGCCCCGGACGCCACCCTGGCCTTGAACTGGCGGGCGGCCTGCGAGCCGAACCGCACCCCGTCGAAGCGGAGCCAGTCGCCGTTGGAGATGCCGCCGACGTTCTGGCCGCCGCCCGAGTCGGTGGTCGTCTCGACCATGGTGCCCGACTGGGCGTTGTAGCGCTCGGCCTGGATGGTGGAGCGGGCGTCGACGTCGCCGGGCGGGTCGGTCGGGTCGGGGTCGCCGCCGCCCGTGCCGCTCTGCCAGACCGCGACGTAGTCCACCATCATCGGCCTGCCGGGCACGGTGTCACCCGTGGGGGTCCCGAAGCCGGCCACGCCGTTGGGGAACGCACCGCCCATCGCCACGTTGAGCAGCAGGAAGTAGCCGGCGTGACCGGTCATGTTGTTCCAGGTCGTGGCGTCGAACCTGGACTGGCTGAGGCTGTGGAACAGCTGGCCGTCCACGTACCAGCGCAGCTGGTTGGGGCTGACGCTGCGGTCCCACTCGAAGCGGTAGGTGTGGTAGCCCGACTGGCACGACGAGCCGGGGCAGGCGCGGCTGGCGCCGAGGCCGTTGTTCTCTTCGCACGGCCCGCCGGGGGCGACGCCGCAGTGGAGCACGGCCCAGACGGAGTTGAGGCCGTTGACGTTCTCCATGATGTCGAACTCGCCGATCCCCGGCCAGTTCCAGTAGTTCCCCCGGTACGGCGACCCGAGCGCCCAGAACGCCGGCCAGTAGCCGAGGGCGGCGTTGCCGGTCACGTTCGGCATCTGGATGCGGCCCTCGATGCGCAGGATGCGCCCGTCGGCGGGCTTGAAGTCGGATCGCCTGGTCTCGATGCGGGCCGAGGTCCACTCGCCGGAGCCGCTGCGGAGCGGGGTGATGCGCAGGTTGCCCGAGCCGTCGAGGCTGAGGTTGGAGGTGCTGGAGGTGTAGTTCTGGATCTCGCCGGTGCCCCAGTTGGCCGGGCCGCCGGGGTACGCGTGCCCCGTGTCGATGATCCAGTTGTTCGATGAGGGCAGGGTGTTGGCGGGGCCGTCGAAGTCGTCCGACCAGACCAGTGACCAGCCGGACGGCGTGGACGGCACGGAGGCCGAGGCGCCGGCGGTCATCTGGACGAGCAGCCCGGTGAGTGCGGTGAGCACCACGGCCACGGCCGCCAGGCGGCGCCGGTGCCTGTTTGCTGTTGTCATCATCGCTCCATGGGGGGGTTGGATGCGAGAGAGCGCTCTCTCAACGATGTGAACACAGCACCTAAGAACTGTCAACGATCAGGGCACGGGCACCCCACCCTCGGGTAAGCGCCGATCGGAGAGCTTCTAGAGAGCGCTCTCGTTGCGACTCGTGCCGTACGCCGTGCAGCAGGTCCACGGCGGTCGCGCCGGTGAGATCCGCGACACCGCGCGCACGGCGGTGCCGCGGATCTCGCCCGGGTCAGCCCTTGGCGGTCTCGCCGTTGGCCTGTGCCTGCTCCATCGCCTCTTCCGGGGAGGCCTCAAGGTCCTGCTCGGCGTCGGCGGACTGGGCGGTGGACTTGTCGAGGCGGACCCAGCTCGTCACGCTCTCCACCGCGAACAGGACGAACAGGTAGGCCGTCAGCACCGCCAGCACCGGGGTCAGCGCTCCGAGCGCGGCTCCGGCGCCGATGATGATCAGGCGCAGCTCCCATCCGAGTCCCGCGTGGAACACCCAGGCGGGCGGCCAGATGCTCTGACGGGTGCGGTAGACGGTGTCGTAGGTGTGGTAGCCCACGACGTACACCAGCACGAACAGCAGCCACCTCGGCGCGTCGGCCGCGAGACCGATGGCGATCATGGTGAGGAACTCGGTGCCCCGCAGCAGCGGCGGGGTCAGCCAGTCGAAGCGGCCCAGGTGGTCGCGCGGCGCGGTGGGCAGCACCAGCAGCAGCATGATCGCCACGGGCAGGAGCAGGATCGGGCCCGCCTCCAGCACGCCGGCGACGACGAGGCCGACGATCGCCAGCAGGGCGACGAGCGTGGCGGGCACGGGCGGCAGGCCCCTGCCGATCTTGCCGGCCAGCGCGTGGGCGAGCGGGCCGTCGTCGCGGTAGGCGAGCAGACGGGCGGTCTGGATGCGGCGGCGTTCCTCGTCGGGGTCCGGCGTGGGGGTGGCCATGGCCTGCGGTTGGGTGATCATACGAGCGACCTCATGAGGCGTCCGGTGAGGGTGTAGATGGCGGCGACGGAGCCCCAGATCACCAAGGTGAGGAAGGTGATCCGGGCGTCGAAGAGGGCGGCGGTGATCGCGATGGCCGCGAACCGCTCGCCGATGGGGAAGACGATCATCTTACGCGCCCAGTGGACGGCGCGGTTCTTGCCCGCCTTGCTCCACAGCTTGAGCACGCCCCGCACGCCCTGGTTGCGCTCGACCTTCCGACGCGTCAGCGCCTCGCGCAGATCGCGGTCGTCGGGCGCGTCGAGCGCCAGGGTGGGCAGCTTGGCCGGTGGCTTGCGGCGGTTGGAGATGCCGAAGGAGAAGTCGAGCAGGTGGCGCACCGACTGCAGGCCGAGGGCGGCCAGCGCCAGGATCCAGATGTCCTCGCTGTTGCCGGAGACCACCCAGCCGATGGCCAGCCCGGCGAAGACCACGTATTCCTTGAACCGGTCGAACGTGGCGTCCAGCCATGCACCGAGCACGCCGAACTTGCGGGCGTAGCGGGCCACCTGCCCGTCGACGCAGTCGAAGACGAACGCGAAGTAGATCAGGATCCCGCCCGCCACCATCCACGGGCGATCGCCCGTGGCGAAGCACGCGGCCGCGGCCACGCCGAGCGCGATCGAGATCAGCGTGACCTGGTTGGGCGTCAGCCCGCGCCTGGCCGCCCAGCGGGCGATGAAGCGGGAGTAGGTGGAGACGAAGTAGGTGGTGAAGAAGCCGTCGGCGCCCTTGACCGCGTTGTTGAGCCTGGAGCGGTCTTCGTCCATGCCGGTCATCTCGGCGCCCGCCTCGTTGACCTCCTCCTGGGTGGTGACCCGGCGGTAGAACAGATCGCGGCGGCCGCGGATGCCGACCGACACGCCGTTGCGCACCAGGCCGAACACGATGAGCTGCACCAGGTCGTCGTCATCGCCGAAGCGGTGGGCGATCTCGGCCAGCTCGCGGCAGGTCTCGGCCAGCACGGGCGCGTTGCGCGCGCTCACGTGCAGCGGGCCGAGCAGCGCCGCGTTGGGCCTGGTGACAGCGTGGTGGGCGGTGCCCACCGAGACGATGCGGTTGGACTTGCCGATGCGGGCGCGCACGGGCAGGCCTTCGAGGCGTTCGTAGCCGATCTCCGGCTCCGCCTCCGCGATGGGGACGCGCCCCTCCGTAGCGGGCTCGTCGTCGCTGTCTTCCTGGCCGTTGTCCT
This sequence comes from Nonomuraea sp. KM88, assembly GCF_052245635.1. NCBI lineage: Bacteria > Bacillati > Actinomycetota > Actinomycetes > Streptosporangiales > Streptosporangiaceae > Nonomuraea > Nonomuraea sp. KM88. Next base: position 406,113 of record NZ_JBQQCC010000001.1, read on the forward strand.
CCTGACCGGTGTCCTCCTGCGCCTCCTCGGTGATCCCGTAGCGCGGCTCCTTCGCGACGAGCGCCAGCGCCCCGCGCTTGGACTTGGTGATCTGGTAGATCAGCTCGTCGTGGACGACGGAGTTGGTCGGGATGATGAAGAGGTTTTCCGTTGCTGATGCGGCGACATCGGCCAGGGCTCGCAGGGCGGCGGCCACATCGCCTGACTCGATGGTGGCGGGCCGCGGATCCATGGAGGTGACCTGGCTGCGTAGTCGTTCGGCCACGGTGGGGTTGCCGGTAAGCGCGGCCAGCCTCAGGCCGGTCGGAGAGGTTTCGGGGCCGGGCGAGGCGCCCAGCAGGACCACGCGGGTCATGTCTCCCTTTCGAGGCGATTGCGGGGGGTTGAACAACGGGTGATGCGGGGACAGGCGTCAAAGTCTAGTGAGGGTTACGCAAAGTCGCGTCAACAGAGCATGCCCGTAACGTTCGCCCGTCGGTACCGAGAGTGGCCGTAAGATGTCCGAGTGAGTCTCTACCGTGACGAAGGCGTGGTCCTGCGTACACAGAAACTCGGTGAGGCCGACCGCATCGTCACCATTCTGGCCAAGCGCACCGGCAAAATCCGCGCGGTGGCCAAGGGCGTGCGCCGCACGACGTCGCGTTTCGGGGCGAGACTCGAGCCGTTCACCCATGTCGACCTGCAGCTGCACACCGGGCGCACCCTCGACGTCGTCACCCAGGCGGAGACGCTGAGGCCCTACGGGGAGGCGCTGGCCGCCGACTACCCGCGCTACACCGCGGGCACCGCGATGCTGGAGACCGCCGACCGGCTGACGCACGGGGAGAAGGAGCCGGCGCTGCGGCAGTTCCTGCTCCTGGTGGGCGGGCTGCGCACGCTCGCCGACCGGGATCACGAGGCCAGACTGGTGCTGGACGCCTATTTCCTGCGTTCCCTGGCCGTGGCCGGCTACGCCCCCGTGCTCGACGCGTGCGCCCGGTGCCGGGCCCCGGCGATCAGGGCGTTCGCCATCGTCGCCGGCGGCGTGGTGTGCGGGGCGTGCAAGCCGTCCGGGTCCGTTGTGCCCGCCGGAGAGACGATCGGGCTCATGGCCGCGCTGCTGCGCGGTGACTGGGCCCTGGCCGACGCCTCCGAGTCGCGCCATCGCAGCGAGTGCAGCGGCCTTGTCGCCGCCTATCTGCAGTGGCACCTCGAACACGGCATACGCTCTCTCCGACACGTCGAAAGGGAGCCCGCGTGAACGTCCGACCACCGTCCCCCCATCCGTCAGGCGCGACACCGCCGCCGATCCCGCGGGAGCTGGTGCCCCGGCACGTCGCGATCGTCATGGACGGCAACGGCCGCTGGGCCAAGGCGCGGGGGTTGCCGCGCACCGAGGGGCACAAAGCAGGCGAATCCTCGCTGTTCGATGTCATCGAGGGAGCTCTCGAGCTGGGCATCCCCTATCTGAGCGCGTACGCGTTCTCGACGGAGAACTGGAAGCGCTCGCCCGACGAGGTGCGTTTCCTCATGGGCTTCAACCGCGACGTCATCCGGCGCCGTCGCGACGAGCTCAACGCCATGGGCGTGCGCGTGCGCTGGGCCGGCCGGCCCGGGCGGCTGTGGAAGAGCGTCATCTCCGAGCTGCAGACGGCTGAGGAGATGACCGTCGCCAACCGTACGCTGACACTGCAGTTCTGCGTCAACTACGGGGGTCAGGCCGAGATCGTCGATGCGGCGGTCCGGTTGGCCGAGGACATCGCGGCCGGGCGGGTGAAGCCGTCCAAGGTCAACGAGAAGGTGTTCGCCCGCTATCTCGACGAGCCGGAGATCCCCGAGGTCGACCTGTTCGTACGGTCGTCGGGCGAGCAGCGGTTCTCCAACTTCCTGCTGTGGCAGTCGGCCTACGCCGAGATGGTGTTCCTCGACCGGCTCTGGCCCGACTTCGACCGCAGGGACCTGTGGGAGGCGTGCGAGATCTACGCCAAGCGCGACCGCCGCTACGGCGGGGCGCTGCCCAACCAGGTCTAGCGGCTCAGGCGCGGCGGCGGGCGCGATAGGCGGCGACGTGCATACGGTTGCCGCACGTGCGGCTGTCGCAGTAGACGCGTGAGCGGTTGCGGGACTCGTCGACGAACACCCGGTCGCAGTCGGGTGCCGCGCACGTGCGCAGGCGTTCGGCCTCGCCCTCGACCAGCAGGTGGGCCAGCGCCACCCCGCAGTCGGCCGCCACGTGCTCGGCCAGCGCCGCGTCGGCGGCGAAATAGTGCACGTGCAGCGGGTGCCCGTCGTGCTCCGTGAGCCTGGGCGTGATGCGCGTCTCCGACAGCAGCGCGTTCAACGTGCGGACCGCGGTCGGCTGGTCGGTGGCGGTGAAGACGCGGTGGAACGCCTCCCGCACCATCCGCACCTGGCCGAGGTCGCGGGCCGTGAGCCGGCTCACGCCGCTGATCTGGCGGGACTCCACGAACGCCTGCAGTTCGGCCAGGCCGGCCAGGCCCTCCTCGCCGCCGGTGGAGGGCGAGGTGTTGACCAGCTCGACAACGGTGGCCAGCGAATGCACCATGTCATGGCCAAACGGCATGTTGACTCCTGTACGCGCCGGGATCTAGCGTTGTCGCAGCGTATCTCTTGCTCGGGGTCCCGGGGGTTTCCGTGAGTGCACATCGGCGTATCGTCATGGTCGCGATCGCCGGAGCGCTCATCATCTCCACCTCCGGTCCCATGGTCCGCATGGCGGACGTGTCACCCGCGACCTCCGCGTTCTTCCGCTGCGCGTACGCCGTGCCGCCGATGCTCGTGCTGGCCTGGCTGGAGCGGCGCAGGCTGGGGCCGATGCCGCGCAAGGCGCTCCTGCTGGCCTATTCCGCGGGGGCTGTGTTCGCGCTCGACCTGCTGTTCTGGCACCACGCGATCGAGTACGTGGGCGCGGGGCTGGCGACCGTGCTGGGCAACCTGCAGGTGTTCATCGTGGCGTTCGCCGCCTGGGCGGTGTTCGGGGAGCGGCCGTCCCCCCGGCTGATGGTCGGGACGCCGGTGGTGTTCGGCGGCGTGGTGCTGATCTCCGGGGTGTTCGACAGCGCGGCCTACGGCAGTGACCCCATGATGGGGGTGCTCGCGGGGGTGGCCACGTCGCTGTCGTACGCGGTGTTCCTGCTGCTGATGAAGGCCGGGCCGGATCGTGGCGCGGGCCCGCTGGCGCACGCGACCGTGGTGACCGCCGCGACGATCGCGCTGCTCAGCCCGCTGTTCGGGGGCGCGGACTTCACGCCGGACTGGCCCGCGCACGGATGGCTGCTGCTGCTCGCGCTCGGGCCGCAGGTGCTCGGGTGGTCACTGATCACGTTTTCGCTGCCGCGTCAGCCCGCCGCGCTCACGGCGCTGCTGCTGCTGATCCAGCCCATGACGACCGTGGGGATCTCCGCGCTGGCGCTGGGGGAGCGCCCGTCGGTCATGCAGCTCACGGGCTGCGCGGTGATCGTGCTCGGGGTCCTCTACGGCTCTCGCCGCGCTCAGCCCGTCCTGACCGAGGCGGAGCAGGACGAGCAGGTGCCGAAGACCTCGACCGTGTGAGTGATGTCGGTGAAGCCGTGCTCCGAGCCGACCATCTCGGCCCAGCGCTCGACCGCGGGGCCGTCGACCTCCACGGTGCGGCCGCAGCGGCGGCACACCAGGTGGTGGTGATGGGTGTCGCTCGCGCAGGCGCGGTAGACCGACTCGCCGTCGTCGGTGCGCAGCACGTCGACCTGACCGCCGTCGGCCAGCGCCTGCAGCGCGCGGTAGACCGTGGTCAGGCCGATCTTGGCGCCGTGGAGGCGCATCTCGGCATAGACGTCCTGCGCGCTGCGGAACCCCTCGCTCCTGCGGAGGGTGTCGTGGACGGCATCGCGTCTCGTCGTCATGCGACCTCCTCGACGCGCAACTTTGGTCGCTCGCTCAATGGTGACTCCTGGGTCCGGCCTCGCCGTACGAATCTACCGACACCGAGGGCCAGGACGAAGCCGGCGAGCGCAAGAAGCACGATCGCGGCTCCTGGAGGGACCTTGGCCGAGTAGGTGGAGGCGAGCAGGCCGCCCACGGAGGCGAGCACCCCGAACAGCATGGCCAGCAGCATCGTCGTGCGGAATCCCCGCGTCAGCTGCTGGCTGGTCGCCACCGGGATCACCATCAGCGCGCTGACCAGCAGCAGGCCGACCACGCGCATGGCGATGACGACGGTGAGCGCCGCCGTGACGGCGATCAGCAGGCTGAGGAAGCGCACGGGCAGGCCGCTGGCCCTGGCCATCTCCTCGTCCTGGCAGAGCACGAACAGCTCTCTGCCGAAGATCACCACGACCGCGATCACGGCGGCGGCCAGCGCGGCGATGATCCAGATGTCCTCGGGCGTGACGCTGGCGATGGCGCCGAACAGGTAGGAGTTGAGCTTGGTGGTGCTGCCGCCCGGCGCGATGCCCATGAGCATGACACCGCCCGCGATCCCGCCGTAGAACAGCAGCGCCAGCGCCACGTCGCCGCTGGTGCGGCCGCGTGCCCTGACCAGTTCGATGGCCACGGCGCCGAGCACGGACACGATCACCGCGGTCAGCACCGGAGCGGTGCCGGTCAGGAACCCCAGCGCCACGCCCGTCAGCGCCACGTGGCCGATGCCGTCGCCGAGCAGCGACAGCCGGCGCTGCACGATGAACGTGCCGACCGCGGGCGCGCAGAGCCCCACCAGCAGCGCCGCGACGAGCGCGAGCTGGAAGAGCTCCTCCTGAAGCAGCTCAATAATCATCGTGGGTCCCCCTGCCACCCCGTGAGCGGCCCCGCGCCCGGCTCGACGGCCGCGTGCGGGTGCTGGTGCTCGTGCCCCGGCCGCGCGCAGTCGCCCTCGGGCCGCGGCGGCCTGCCGTCGTGAGCGATCCGGCCCTCGCGGATCACGACGCCGCGCGTGATGATCGGCTCCAGCGGGCCGAGCTCGTGCGCGACCAGCACCACCGTCTTGCCCTCCAGCACCAGCGCGGAAAGCGTGTCGGCGAGCAGTTTCTGGGTCTCGGCGTCCACGCCCGCGGTCGGCTCGTCCATCACGTACGTGTCCGGCTCCCCGGCCAGCGCGCGGGCGATGAGCACCCGCTGTTGCTGGCCGCCGGACAACGACTGGACGGGGTCACCTTCGCGGTCGGCCAGCCTGACGGCCTCCAGCGCGCTCGCCACGGCGGCCCTGTCGGCCGCGCTCGTCCTGCGGAACCGGCTCTGCCTGGCGATCCGGCCCGAGGCCACGACCTCGCGTACGCTGGCGGGCACGCCGCCTCCGACGCGCAGCCGCTGCGGCACGTAGCCGATGCGCCACCAGTCGCGGAACCTGGCCGGTGGCGAACCGTACACCAGGGTCGTGCCGCCGGACAGCGGCGTGAGGCCGAGCAGCGCGCGGACCAGCGTGGACTTGCCCGAGCCGTTGGCGCCCAGAAGTGCGACGACCTCCCCGGGACGGACGGTCAGGTCGATCCCCCGCAGGACGGGCTTGCCCTCGAAGGAGACCCGGCCGCCGGTCATCGCGAAGGCCGTTTCGCTCATGCCGTACACCCCAGTGCTGTTTGTAGGGTTTTGAGGTTATCGCGCATGGCGGACAGGTAATCGCCCGAGGGCTTGCTCTCCAGCGGGTCGAGCACGGCCGTCTCCGCGCCGACCTGGCTCGCGAGCACCTCGGCCACCTTCGGGCTGACCAGGGTCTCGGTGAAGATCGTGCCCACGCCTTCGGCCTTGGCGAGCTTGGCCACCTCGGAGATGCGGGTGGGCGACGGCTCGGTCTCGGGGTCGAGCGTGATGCCGACCTGCTTGAGCTTGTAGCGGTCCGCGAGGTAGCCGAACGCCGAGTGCGCGGTGACCAGCGTCCTGGTCTCGCACGTGCGCAGGCCCTCGGCGAGCTCCTGGTCGAGAGTGCCCAGCGCGGCGGCCGTCTTGGCGGCGCGGTCCTGGTACGCCTTGGCGTGCGGGGCGTCGGCGGCGGCCAGTCGCTCGCCCAGCGTCGTGGCGACGGTGGCCAGGCGGGACGGGTCGAGCCAGAGGTGCGGGTCGTAGGCGACCTCGTGGCCGTGCTCCTCGGCGTGCTCCTCCGCGCCCTCCTCGGCGTGCTCCTCGGCGTGCTCGCCGGAAGGGATCGTCTTGACGGCGGTGGCGGCGTCGAAGCTCGTGTCGGGCTCCACGGCGTCGTCCATGGCCGGTTGCACGCCCTTGACATAGACGGTGAGCGCGGCGTTCCTGATCGCCGTGACCTGCTGGATGCCCAGCTCGAGGTCGTGCGGCTCGACGCCGGGCGCGGTCAGGCTCGTCACCTGGACGTCGGATCCCCCGACCTGCTCGGCCAGCCACTGGAGCGGATAGATGGCGGCGACCACCTCGGGCTTGCCGCCCTCCGCCGCGGTGGTAGCCGAGCCGGCGCCGCACGCGGCGGTGGTGATCAACGCGGCTCCCGCCAGCAAACGCGCAGCACAAGACCGGGAAAATCCTGAAATCATGCATCCAGTATGCGGCAGAATGAAAATGATTGTCAAAATCTGCGGCCCAGCGCCCCGGAGGGAGCAGGTTCGCGAGGGAGTGCCGTCACCTGGAGGAGCGTCGGGAGCTGCGAGGGAGCCCGCCTCACGGAGCGAGGCCCTGAGCAGGGCGACCAGAGCGGGGGAAGGTGGCGGCGTCTGGCGACCGAGTCCGCCTCCACGGAGTGGAGGCCATGAACAGGGCCATGAACACAGGATGCCGGACGGCGGCTGGGGGCCCAGGCACGCCGCTCGGCATCCCGCGGTCGCCCCGGTGGTCGTGCGCCGGCAGAGCCGTTGCCGGCGCCCTGAGCGACGTTCGCGGCCCCGTTCCGCGAGGCGCGCGTTCGCCCGGCGCCTCGCGGAACGGGGTTCAGTCGGGGAGCAGGGCCTCCTCGGCCAGCCGGTGCTCGCCCGCGTAGACGTTCATCGAGTCGCCGCGGAGGAAACCGATGAGCGTCAGCCCCTCCTCCGCGGCCAGCTCGACCGCGAGCGAGGAGGGCGCGGACACCGCGGCGAGCGCGGGGACGCCCCCCATGACCGCCTTCTGCACCAGCTCGAACGACGCCCTGCCCGACACCATCAGCACGGTGCCGCGCAGCGGCAGCCGCCCGTTCCTGAGCGCCCAGCCGAGCAGCTTGTCGACGGCGTTGTGGCGGCCCACGTCCTCGCGCACGCACAGCGCCTCGCCGCCGGCCGTGAACAGGCCGGCCGCGTGCAGCCCTCCGGTCCTGTCGAAGACCCGCTGGGCCGCCCGCAGCCGCAGCGGCAGGGATGTGATCACCGGCTGCGTCAGCTCGACGGGGTCGTCGCCGGCGCTCCAGCGGGCCACGGTGCGCACCGCCTCCAGCGACGCCTTGCCGCAGACGCCGCAGGAGGAGGTGGTGTAGAAGTTGCGCGGCTCCGGCGCCGGGACGCCTGGTGCGAGCCGCACGTCGAGCACGTTGTACGTGTTCCCGCCTTCCACCGTCGCGCCCGCGCAGTAGCGGATCGTGGCGATGTCGTCCGGCGAGCCCACGGCCCCCTCGCTGACGAGGAAGCCGGCGGCCAGGTCGAAGTCGTCGCCGGGCGTGCGCATGGTGACCGTCAGCGGCGTGCCGTTGAGCCGGATCTCCAGCGGCTCCTCGGCGGCCAGCGAGTCGATCTTGCGCGTGCGGGCGGTGTCCTTCACCCGCAGGATGCGGCGTTTGACGGAGACCCTAGACATAGCCGTACCCGAAACGGCCCTTGACGCAGAGGTTGCCCTTGGTGACCGGGTTGTCGTGCGGCGAGGTCACCTTGACGATCTTGTTGTCCTGCACGTGCAGGGTCAGGTTGCACCCGACCCCGCAGTAGCTGCAGATCGTCGTCGTCTCCGTCTGCTTCGTCTCGTCCCAGGTGCCCTCGGCCCGCATGTCGAACTCGGTCTTGAACGACAGCGCGCCCGTGGGGCACACCTCGACGCAGTTGCCGCAGTAGACGCAGGCTGAGTCGGTGAGCGGGGCGTCGAACTCCGTGGAGATCGTCGTGTCGAAGCCCCGGCCCGCGACGCCGATGGCGAAGGTGTTCTGCCACTGGTCGCCGCAGGCGTCCACGCACTTGTAGCACATGATGCACTTGCTGTAGTCGCGTACGTAGAGCTCGTTGTCGACCTTGGCGGGCTGCTCGACGGTGGCGGCGTCGTCGCCGAACCTGGCCGGGTCGGCGGCATATTCCTCCGTCCACTCGGCCGCCCTCGGGGTGGTCGACATGTCCACCGAGGAGCCGAGCAGCTCCAGCACGACCTTGCGGCTCTGCCGGGCGCGCTCGGTGTCGGTGCCGACCTTCATGCCCTTCTCGGCCTTCCTGGAGCAGGCGGGCGCCAGCGTCCGTGCGCCCTCCACCTCCACGACGCAGACCCGGCAGGCGTTCTTCGGGGTGAGCGTGTCGCCGTAGCAGAGCGTCGGGATGTCCTTGCCCGCCGCGGCGCACGCGTCGAGGATCGTCGAGCCCTCTGGCACCCGTACGGGCTCGCCGTCGATCTCGACGTCGATGAGCCGGCGGGGCGGCTGGAGCGGGATCATCTGAAAACTCCCAGGCGGTCGATTGCTGATTCGACGGCGTTCCAGGCGGTCTGTCCGAGGCCGCAGATGGAGGCGTCACGCATGGTCTGGCCGACCTCGCGCAGCAGCACGAGATCGTCGTCGTCCACCCGGCTCGACAGCCGGTGCAGAGCCTCCTCCTGGCGTACCGTACCCACCCGGCAGGGCACGCACTGGCCGCACGACTCGTCGCGGAAGAACTCCGCGATGCGCAGCAGCAGGCTCTTGAGGTCGACGCCGTCGTCGATGACGAGCACCACGCCGGAGCCGAGCGTCGCGCCGGCGGCCCTGGTGCCCTCGAAGGTGAGCGGGATGTCCAGGTCGGTGACGAACGCGCCGGCCGCGCCGCCGAGCAGCACCGCCCTGGTCGTCCCGGTGGTGCCGGACAGGTCGAGCAGCTCGCGCAGCGTGGCGCCGAACGTCAGCTCGTACACGCCGGGGCGTTCCACCGCGCCCGAGACGCAGAACAGCTTCGGCTCGGCCGCCGCGTACGCCTGCGCCCCGTTCTCCAGGATCGGTAGCACGTTGACCAGCGTCTCGACGTTGTTGACCACGGTCGGCTTGCCGAACAGCCCCTTCTCCACCGGGAACGGCGGTTTGCTGCGCGGCTCGCCCCGCTGCCCCTCGATCGAGTTGAAGATCGCGGTCTCCTCGCCGCAGATGTAGGCGCCCGCGCCCCTCCGCAGCTCGATGTCGAAGGACAGGCCCTTGCCGAGGATGTCGTCGCCGAGCAGGCCCCGCGCGCGGGCGGTCGCGATCGCGTGCTGGAGCCGCGCGACCGCCCGGGGATATTCGCCCCTGATGTAGAGGTATCCCTTGGCGCAGCCGGTGGCGTAGGCGGCGATCGTCATGGCCTCGACCAGCGCGTACGGGTCGCCCTCCATGATGACCCGGTCCTTGAACGTGCCCGGCTCGCTCTCGTCGGCGTTGCAGACCAGGTAGTGGGGGTGGTCCGGCTGGCGGGCCGTGGCGTCCCACTTGCGTCCCGTCGGGAACGCCGCGCCACCCCTGCCGACCAGGCCCGACTCCAGCACCTCGCGGATCACTCCCGCGGGGCCGAGGTCGAACGCCCGCCTGAGCGCGGTGTAGCCGCCGGCCGCCCGGTAGTCGTCCAGGCTGGCCGGGTCGACGGCGCCGATTCTCCTGAGCAGGAGCAACCCGTCCTGCCCGGCCTGCGGCACCGCCGCCCGTTCTGGGGTCTCACCGGTGACCTTGACGCTCGGCGTGCTCCCGTTGGAGCTCGGCGACGCCTCGGCCATGGTGGTGATCGTGTCGGGGGTGGCGGGGGCGTACACCTGCGCCACGGGCGGCGTGCCCGCCTCAAGGGCGAGCGCGGCCGGGGCCCGCTCGCACATCCCCAGACAGGGGCTCTCCTGCCACGACGTGCCCGCCGGGCCGAAGTGGTCCTCGACGCGCCGGCGTACGGACTCCGCGCCCTTCGCCTGGCAGGCCAGGTCGGTGCAGACGTGCAACATCCGCGTCGACCTGGGCTTCACGGAGAACAGCGCGTAGAACGTCGCCACGCCGTACGCCTCGGCCGGCGGGATCGTCAGGCGGCGGCAGATGTACTCCAGCGCCCCCTCACTGATCCACCCGACCCGGTCGTTGACCGCGTGCAGCGCCGGCAGCAACTGGTCGCGGGCGGCCTCGGCGCGGGCGGCGAAGCGCAGGTCGGCCGCGGTCCGCGAGCCGCCGTCCCAGGCGGAGGCGGGCGGCCCGAGCAGGGCGTCGACCGCCGCGCGCTCCTCCTCGGACGGCTCCGCACCACGAAATCTCAGATCCATCTGATCACCCAGCCTTGACGAGCTTCTCGACGCGTACGGCGGCGGCCTTGAACTCGGCCGTGCCCGAGATCGGGTCGGTGGCCTCGATGGTCAAGGAGTTGGTGTCCACCTCGTCGGGGAAGTGGAACGTCATGAACACGAGCCCCGGCCGCAGGGCGGGGTCGATGTACACCGGGGCGGTCACCGAGCCGCGCCGCGAGGTGATCCGCACCTCCTCGCCCTCGGTCAGCCCGAGCCGCTCGGCGTCCTCGGGGCAGAGCTCGATGGTCTCCCCGCGGCGCAGCGGCGAGGCGAAACCGGACGACTGCACGCCCGTGTTGTAGGAGTCGAGCCGGCGGCCCGTGGTCAGCCGCAGCGGATACTCGTCGTCCAGCAGGTCCACCGGCGGCGAGTGCCGCAACACCGCGAACGGCGCCGGCGTGCCCCGCTTCGACGGGTCGTTCTCCCAGAGCCTGCCGTGCAGGTACGGGGGCTCCAGCTCGTCCTCCGACGGGCAGGGCCACTGGATGCCCTGCAGGTCGGCCAGCCGCTGGTAGGTCATGCCCGTGTGCTGCGGGGACAGGGCGCGCAGCTCGTTCCAGACCTCCTCCGCGCCGTCGTAATGCCAGTCGTGGCCCAGCCTGCGGGCGATCTCGCACATGATCCAGATGTCGTCGCGGGCCTCGCCCGGCGGCTCCAGGGCCTTGCGCACCCGCTGGACGCGGCGCTCGCTGTTGGTGAACGTGCCGTCCGCCTCGCACCAGGCGGCGCTGGCCGGCAGCACGACGTCGGCCATCTGGGCGGTCTTGGTGAGGAAGATGTCCTGCACGACGAGGTGGTCGAGCATGGACAGGCGCTTGACGCAGGCCAGCGAGTCGGCCTCCGACTGCACGGGATTCTCACCGATCAGATAGCAGGTGGTGACCTCGCCCTCGGCCATCGCCTCGAGCATCTCGGTGAGGTTGTGCCCGTACGAAGGCTGGATCGGCCGGCCCCACGCGCTCTCGAACCTGGCCCTGATGTCCGGGTCGAGGATGTCCTGGAAGCCGGGCAGGCGGTTGGGGATGGCGCCCATGTCGCCGCCGCCCTGCACGTTGTTCTGCCCGCGCAGCGGCGACAGGCCCGACCCGTAGCGGCCGACGTGGCCGGTCAGCAGGGACAGGTTGATCAGTGCCCGTACGTTGTCGGTGGCGTTGTGGTGCTCGGTGATGCCGAGCGTCCAGCACAGCTGGGCGCGGTCGGCGCGGGCGTAGGCGTGGGCCAGCTCGCGGATGGCGGCCGCGGGCACGCCGGTGACCTGCTCGGCCGCGCTGAGCGTCCACGGCTCGACCGACTCCTTGAACTCCTCGAAGCCGATCGTGGCCCGCTCGATGAACGCCTCGTTGTGCAGGCCGGAGTGGATGATCTCGCGGGCCACCGCGTGGGCGAGCGGGATGTCCGTGCCGACGTTGAGCCCCAGCCACAGGTCGGCCCACTGGGCTGTGCCGGTGCGGCGGGGGTCGACCGCGAACATCCGCGCGCCCTTGCGGATGCCCTTGAGGACGTGCTGGAAGAAGATGGGGTGGGCGTTCCTGGCCGCCGAACCCCACATGACGATCACGTCGGTGTCCTCGACCTCCTGGTAGGAGGAGGTGCCGCCGCCACTGCCGAACACCGCCGACAAACCGGCCACGCTCGGCGCGTGGCACGTGCGGTTGCAGGAGTCCACGTTGTTGGTGCCTATTACCACGCGGGTGAATTTCTGCCCGACGTAGTTCATCTCGTTGGTGGAACGGGCGCACGACAGCATGGCGAAGCAGTTGGGGCCGTGCTTGGCGACGTTGCGGCGGAATCCCTCCGCCGCGCGCTCCAGCGCTTCCTCCCAGCTCGCCCTGCGCAGCACGCCGTTCTCGCGCACCAGTGGATGGGTCAGGCGGTCATAGCTCATGATCCCTCCATTCTGTATACAATCACGGTATTCCCAGCTAGACCGCGCGGACAAGGTTCGCGTTCAGCAGATCGCTCACAGCGTGGATCGCGCGCAGGGTCGGCACCTCCGCTCCGGTGAGGTCGGCCAGCTCGACCACCGCCGCCAGCAGCACGTCGAGCTCCAGCGGTTTACCCTTCTCCAGATCCTGGAGCGTGGACGTCTTGTGCTCGCCGGCCTTCTCGGCCCCCCGCAGCCGGCGCTCGATCGAGATGCCGGGATCGCAGCCCACCCGCTGCGCCACCTCGACCGTCTCCCGCATCATCGCCACGACCAGTTCCCTGGTGCCGTCGTGGCGGCAGATCCCGGCCATCGTCGCCCTGGCGAGCGCGCTGATCGGGTTGAAGGCGATGTTGCCCATGAGTTTGATCCAGACATCCCGGCGGAGATCACGCTCCACCGGGCACTTCAGCCCGCCCTCCACCGCTGCCTGGCTGAAGGCGGCGCACCGCTCGGTCAGCTCGCCGTTCGGCTCGCCGATGGAGAACCTGGTGCCCTCGAGGTGGCGGATCACGCCCGGAGCCTCGATCTCGGTGGCGGCGTAGACCACGCAGCCGATCGCCCGGTGCAGCGGCAGCGCGGCCGTCACCGCGCCGCCCGGGTCGACGCTCTCGATGCGGTAGCCCTCGTACGGGCCCTTGAGTCCGTGGAAATACCACCACGGGATGCCGTTCTGCGCGGCGATGACGCTCGTGGCCTCGTGCAGAAGCGGCCGGATCATGGGGCCTGCGGAGGCGTAACTGTTCGCCTTGAGGCCCAGGAAGATGTGGTCCACCGGGCCGACCTCGGTGGGGTCGTCGGTGGCATGGGGATGGGCGACGAAATCGCCCCTGGGGGTGAGCACCCGCACACCGGCGGCGCGTATCGCCTGCAGGTGCTCGCCTCTGGCGATGAGGTGCACCTCGACTCCCGCTCTGTGGAGGGCGGCCCCCACGTATGCGCCGATGGCGCCGGCGCCAAGAACAGCGACCTTCATCATCCGCTCCGTTCTCGCGTCGGACTGTCTGTACGGCCCCCGTACAGCGGTGGGCCGCCGTCGCGACCCCACCGGAGGCGCGGATTTCCTCCGCTGCCTGCAGTAGCTCGCTGGACGCGGGGAACTGTAGGCGCGAATTCTCCGCCGCCTGCGGTGGATCGCTGGACGAGACCCACCGTGCATTCGGTATACAGTATGGAAAAAGTCGGGTCAAGGAGCGTACCTGTGACCGTTGTTCGGCATGAACCAGTGGTGGAAGCGATGTCATGGGCCGCCGCGCGGGCCCTCGCGGCACGGTCGGTGGGGCGGTTGGAGCCGGCGCGGGTCCCGCTCCAGGAGGCGCTGGGCCGCCGCCTGGCCGCCCCCGTGACGGCCCTGGTGCCGGTGCCGGGGGTGGACGTCGCGGCGATGGACGGCTACGCCGTGGCGGGCCCCGGGCCGTGGCTGGTCGTGGGCGGCGTCCTGGCCGGGGGAGCGCCGTACGGGGGAGTGCTGCGGGCGGGTGAGGCGGTGGAGATCGCCACCGGCGCACCCGCCCCGGCGGGGGCGGAGGCGGTGCTGCCCTACGAGCACGCGATCGCGGCACCGCCTCCCGGACGCCCGGACGCCCGCGCGGTCCCGGGGCCGCAGCGACGTCCGGGGGCGGATCCCCTGTGGGTGGGCGGCACGGTCGAGGCCGGGCGGCACATCCGGCGGCGGGGCGAGGATGTCGCCGAGGGCGCGGTCGTGCTCGGGGCGGGCTCCACGGTCACTCCCGCCGTGCTCGGGCTGGCCGCCTCGCTCGGCCACGACACCCTGCGGGTGCGCCCCCGGATCCGGGTGACGGTCCTGGTCACCGGCGACGAGGTGGTGCACGAAGGACTCCCCGCGCCGGGCCGGGTCCGCGACGCCATCGGGCCGTTCCTGCCCGGCCTCGTGGAGTGGGCGGGCGGCCGCGTCGTCGGCACGACCCGCCTGCCCGACGGTCCCGGCGCCCTCCGCGAAGCCCTCGCCGGGCCGCCCTTCACGACGGGGAAGGGCGGCGACGTGGCCGTCGTGTGCGGGGCGTCGTCGAAAGGGCCGGCCGACCACCTCCGGGGGGTGCTGGCCGAGCTCGGGGCGGAGCTTGTCGTCGACGGCGTGGCCGTGCGCCCGGGGCACCCGCAGATGCTGGCCCGGCTGCCGGGCGGCGGGCTCGTCGTGGGGCTGCCGGGCAACCCGTTCGCGGCCCTCGCCGCGGCGCTCACCCTGCTGGCCCCGATCGTGCGCGAGGCGGCGGGCGCATCAGCCGGCGCATCGGCCGGCACATCAATCGGCAGGGAGACGAGCGCGCTCGTCGGCCCGGTCAGGGTGCACCCGAGGGACACGCGGCTGGTGCCGGTCAGGAGGTCCGGCCGCGGGGCCGTTCCTGTGGGACATGACCGGCCCGGTTCGTTGTGGGGCGCCGCGCTCGCGGATGCCCTGGCCGTGGTGCCTGCGGGGTGGTCCGGTGAGCAGGTCGAGCTGATCGAGTTGCCCCCGGGGGGCTAGACAGGCCGTTCAGGAGGGAGTAACCATTGCGTTCATACGGTATGCAGTATGCGGAAGACAGCGCTCCGTCCCCCGGAAAGGGTTGAAGGATGTCGGAAACGATCTCTGGCGGTCATCTCGTAGCCAAGGCGCTCAAGGCCGAGGGCGTAGAAGTGATCTACACGCTCTGCGGCGGCCACATCATCGATATCTATGACGGCTGCGTCGATGAGGGCATCGAGGTCATAGACGTACGCCACGAACAGGTAGCCGCGCACGCCGCGGACGGATACGCGCGCATCACCGGCAAGCCCGGCTGCGCAGTGGTCACCGCCGGACCGGGCACGACCGACGCGGTCACCGGCGTGGCCAACGCCTTCCGCGCCGAGAGCCCCATGTTGCTCATCGGCGGCCAGGGGGCTCTGAGCCAGCACAAGATGGGCTCGCTCCAGGACCTGCCGCACGTGGACATGATGGCCCCCATCACCAAGTTCGCGGCCACGGTGCCGAGCACGGAACGGGTGGCCGACATCGTGTCCATGGCCTTCCGCGAGTGCTACCACGGCGCTCCCGGCCCGTCGTTCCTGGAGATCCCGCGCGACGTGCTCGACGCGAAGGTCCCGCTGGAGAAGGCGCGGATCCCGGAGACCGGGCGCTATCGGGCCTCCACCCGCCAGGCAGGCGACCCCGAGGCGATCGAGCGGCTCGCCGACCTGCTGGCGCACGCCGAGAAGCCGGCCATCCTGCTCGGGAGCCAGGTCTGGACGTGCCGGGCGACCGACGCGGCGATCGACTTCGTCAGGGCGCTCAACGTGCCCGCGTACATGAACGGCTCGGGCCGCGGCACGCTCGCGCCGGGCGACCCGCACCACTTCCAGCTCAGCCGCAGGTACGCCTTCACCGAGGCCGACCTGATCATCATCGTCGGCACCCCGTTCGACTTCAGGATGGGGTACGGCAAGCGCCTGTCGCCGACCGCGACCGTCGTCCAGATCGACCTCGACTACCGCACCGTCGGCAAGAACCGGGACATCGACCTCGGCATCGTCGGCGACGCCGGCCTCATCCTCTCCGCCGCGGCCCAGGCGGCGAGCGGCCGTATCGGGGACGCCGCCGCCAAGCGCAAGGCGTGGATCGAGGAGCTGCGCACGGTCGAGACCCAGGCGTACGAGAAGCGCCTGCCCCGCCAGCACTCCGACGCCCAGCCCATCGACCCCTACCGCCTCGTCCACGAGATCAACGAGTTCCTCACCGAGGACACCATCTACATCGGCGACGGCGGCGACATCGTCACCTTCTCCGGCCAGGTCGTGCAGCCGAAGTCGCCCGGCCACTGGATGGACCCGGGGCCGCTCGGCACGCTCGGCGTCGGCACCGCCTTCGCGATGGCGGCCAAGCAGGCGCGGCGCGACAAGGAGGTGCTGTGCCTGTTCGGCGACGGCGCCTTCAGCCTGACCGGCTGGGACTTCGAGACGATGGTCCGCTTCGACCTGCCGTTCATCGGGGTCATCGGCAACAACTCCTCGATGAACCAGATCAGGTACGGCCAGGCCGCCAAGTATGGCGAGGACCGCGCGCGCGTCGGCAACACCCTAGGCGACATCCGCTACGGCGAGTTCGCCAAGCTCCTCGGCGGCCACGGCGAGGAGGTCCGGGACCCGGCCGACATCCGTCCCGCGCTGGAGCGGGCCAGGGAGTCGGGCAAGCCCTCACTGATCAACGTATGGGTCGATCCGGAGGTCTACGCCCCCGGAACGATGAACCAGACCATGTACAAGTAGGGGAAAAGCGACATGAAGGCTCTCGAAGGTGTCCGCGTCCTCGACATGACCCATGTCCAGTCCGGCCCGTCCGCCACCCAGATGCTCGCGTGGCTGGGCGCGGACGTGGTCAAGCTGGAAGCACCCAAAGGCGACATCACCCGGCAGCAGCTCCGTGACGTGCCAGACGTCGACAGCCTCTATTTCACGATGCTCAACTGCAACAAGCGCAGCATCACCCTCAACATGAAGAGCGAGCGCGGCAAGGAGCTCTTCACCGAGCTCGTGAAGAACGCGGACGTCCTGGTGGAGAACTTCGGGCCGGGCGCGGTCGACCGCATGGGCTTCACCTGGGAACGCCTCCAGGAGCTCAACCCCCGCCTCATCTACGCCTCGATCAAGGGCTTCGGCTCCGGCCGGTACGCCAAGTTCAAGGCGTACGAGGTGATCGCGCAGGCGATGGGCGGCTCGATGAGCACCACGGGCTTCGAGGAGGGCCCGCCGCTGGCCACCGGGGCGCAGATCGGCGACTCGGGCACCGGCATCCACGCGGTCGCCGGCATCCTGGCGGCCCTCTACCAGCGCGAGCAGACGCAGCGCGGCCAGCGCGTACAGGTGGCCATGCAGCACGCCGTGCTGAACCTGTGCCGGGTCAAGCTGCGCGACCAGCAGCGGCTGGCGCACGGCCCGCTGCGCGAGTATCCCAACAAGACGTTCGGCGACGAGGTGCCGCGCTCGGGCAACGCCAGCGGCGGCGGCCAGCCGGGCTGGGCGGTGCGCTGCGCTCCCGGAGGCCCCAACGACTACATCTACGTGATCGTGCAGCCGGTCGGCTGGGAGCCGATCGCGAACATCATCGGCCGTCCCGAGCTGGCGGACGACCCCGAGTGGGCGACGCCGGAGGCGCGGCTGACCAAGCTGGACAAGATGTTCCAGCTCATCGAGGAGTGGACGATCCGCCACGACAAGTGGACGGTGCTCGACCGGCTCAACGGCGCCAACGTCCCTTGCGGGCCGATCCTGTCCACCAAGGAGCTGGTGGAGGACGAGAGCCTGCGCGAGGAGGGCATCGTCGTCAAGGTCGACCACCCGGAGCGCGGTGAGTTCGTGACGGTCGGCAGCCCGCTGCAGCTGTCGGACTCTCCGGTGGACGTCGTCACCCCGCCCCTGCTCGGCGAGCACAACCAGGACATCTACGGCGAGCTCGGCGTCAGCGCGGACGAGCTTGCCGAACTCAAGACGAACGGAGTCATCTAAGTGGTCAGGGAAGTCATCGACAAGGCGCTCGCCGAAGGGCGCACCGCCCTGACAGCACCCGAAGGACGCAGGCTGTGCGAGGAGTACGGCATCGCGACCCCGGGCGAGGGGCTGGCCACGTCGGCCGCGGAGGCGGCGGAGATCGCCGAAAAGATCGGGCTCCCGGTCGTCCTCAAGATCGTCTCGCCCGACATCCTGCACAAGACGGACGCCGGCGGCGTGCTGGTCGGCCTGAAGAGCGCCGACGAGGTACGGGAGGGCTACGACACGATCCTGGCCAACGCCCGCGCCTACAACCCCGACGCGAAGATCGACGGCATCCAGGTGCAGCAGCTGGTCGGCGGCGGCCACGAGGTCATCGTCGGCGCCGTCACCGACCCCACGTTCGGCAAGGTCGTCGCCTTCGGGCTTGGCGGTGTCCTGGTCGAAGTTTTGCAGGACGTTACCTTTAGGCTTGCCCCGCTTTCGGGCGAAGATGCCTTTGGGATGCTGGACAACATCAGGGCGGCAGAAGTCCTCCGTGGTGCTCGCGGCGCCGAACCCGCCAACCGGGAGGCGCTCGCGGGCCTGATCGAGCGGGTCGGCCGGCTGGTCACCGACTTCCCCGAGATCATCGAGGTCGACCTCAACCCCGTCTTCGCCGACGCGAACGGCGCGGTCGCCGCCGACGTGCGCATCCTCATCGGGGACAAGCCCGCGGAGGTCACCCGGCTGCCGCGCGAGGAGATCCTCCGGCAGATGACGCGGATCTTCAAGCCGCGCTCGGTCGCGGTGATCGGCGCCTCCGCGGAGAACGGCAAGATCGGCAACTCCGTCATGCGCAACCTCATCAACGGCGGCTACCAGGGGCAGATCCTGCCGATCAACCCCAAGGCCGACGAGATCATGGGGCTGCCCGCGTACAAGAGCATCTCCGACGTCCCCGGCGACGTGGACGTGGCCGTGTTCGCCATCCCCGCCAAGTTCGTCGCGGCGGCGCTGGAGGAGACCGGGAAGAAGGGCGTGGCGGGCGCCGTCATGATCCCGTCGGGGTTCGCCGAGACGGGCAACGTCGAGGGCCAGCAGGAGATCGTCGAGATCGCGCGCAGGCACGGCGTGCGCATGCTGGGCCCCAACATCTACGGCTACTACTACACGCCGGAGAACCTCTGCGCGACGTTCTGCACGCCGTACGACGTCAAGGGCAGCGTGGCGCTGACCTCGCAGAGCGGCGGCATCGGCATGGCCATCCTGGGCTTCAGCCGCACCACCAAGATGGGCGTCTCCGCCATCGTCGGCGTCGGCAACAAGGCCGACGTGGACGAGGACGACCTGCTCACCTTCTTCGAGCAGGACGACAACACCAAGGCCGTGGCCATGCACCTGGAGGACCTCAAGGACGGGCGCGGCTTCGTCGACGCCGCCCGCCGCGTGGTCAAGGAGAAGCCGGTCATCGTGCTCAAGGCGGGACGCACCGCGATGGGCGCGCGGGCGGCCGGCTCGCACACCGGGGCCCTGGCCGGCGACGACAAGGTCTACGACGACATCCTCCGGCAGGCCGGAGTGGTGCGCGCGCCGGGCCTCAACGACATGCTGGAGTACGCCCGCGCGCTGCCGATCCTGCCCGCGCCCAAGGGCGAGAACGTCGTCATCATCACCGGGGCGGGCGGCTCGGGCGTGCTGCTCTCCGACGCCATCGTCGACGCCGGGCTGACGCTCATGGACATCCCGCCCGACCTGGACGAGGCCTTCCGCGCCTACATCCCGCCCTTCGGGGCGGCGGGCAATCCCATCGACATCACCGGCGGCGAACCGCCATCGACGTACGAGAACACGGTCCGCCTCGGCCTGGCCGACGAGCGCATCCACGCGCTCGTCCTGGGCTACTGGCACACGATCGTGACGCCGCCGATGGTCTTCGCCGAGCTCATCGCCCGCGTCGTGGCCGAGGAGCGGCAGAAGGGCAACGTCAAGCCGGTCGTGGCGTCGCTCGCCGGGGACACCGAAGTTGAGGAGGCCAGCGAATACCTGTTCGAGCATGGCGTGGTCGCGTACCCGTACACGACTGAGAAGCCCGTGGCGGTCCTCGGTGCGAAGTACCGCTGGGCCAGGGCGGCCGGGCTGCTGGGCCAGAGCCGATAGATCGCACAGCAGCCAGGCGAGGGGGCCATTCGGGGCAGCAGCGCAGAAAGGCAACAACCCCCCAGGAGGTCCGTAGGTGGACACATCGAACACACCACCGGCGGCGCAGGCCGCGCCACCGGTGGAGGACGAACGAGTATGGAAAGCGGGCCGGCTCGAGCCGATGCCCATCAGGAAACTCCCCGACGCGCCTCCCTCGGTGCACATTCTCGGGCCGACGGTCTTCCTCGTCGCCCTGGGCGTGGGCATGGGAGAGTCGTACATGTGGCCCCGGCTGGTGCTGCTGTTCGGGCCGGAGATCCGGTGGCTGTTCCTGATCGGCGTCACCCTGCAGGCCGTGGTGATGCTGGAGATGGCGCGGTACGCCATGGCCACGGGGGAGAGCATCTTCTCCGGCGCGGCCAGGGTGTTCAAGCCGCTGATGTGGTTCTTCTTCATCGTCGCCATCGCCGTCTACATCTGGCCGGGGCACCTGTCGGCGGGAGCGGCGGCGTTCGAGGAGATCACCGGAATACCCTGGGTGGTGACCGCGGTCGCCGGGTTGATCCTCGTGGGCGTGATCTTCAGCCTGGCGAAGGTGATCTACAACGTGCTGGAGAACGTGCTGTCGCTGCTCATCGGCGCGCTCGTGCTCGGCACGGCCGTGGTCGCCGCCATGGTCGGCACCTTCAACGACGTGGTCACCACGATCACCGGCATGTTCTCCTTCGGCTACCTGCCGCCGGAGGCCATGACCGCGGCCTGGTTCCCGGTGATCGTCGGGGCGTGCGCGTTCGCCGGCCCGTCGGGTATGCAGCAGATGTGGTACACGCTGCACCTGCGTGACTCCGGCGCCGGCATGGGCGCGCACATGCCGAAGGTCCGCGGGCTGCGGCACGCGGGCGAGCAGGAGGAGATGCCCTCGCGCGGGTTCATGTTCGACACCGACGACCCGGCTGAGATGGCCAAGTGGAAGGGCTGGCGGCGCTGGGTCACCTTCGACGCCCTCCTTCTGTTCTGGGGCATCACCATGCTGGTCACGATCTCCTTCACGGTGATCGCCCAGTCGGCGGTGCGGCAGAACCCGGGCGTGCGCGACGTGATCGCAGGCGATGACCGGGAGGTGGCGCTCACCGCGATGGCGGACGCGGTCTCCTCCGCGGGCAGCTCGGTACTCGGGGTGGTTTTCCTCGGGTTCATCGCGCTCATCGGCCTGAACGCGACGCTGGGGTTGTTCGACTCCTTCTCCAGAGGCCAGGCCGACATGACGTACAACTTCGTGCCCGGCGCGAAGAAGATCCGCATGTCGCACCTGTACGCGATCTTCCTCTGGGGTGTGATCATCTTCGGCATCCTGATCCTGCTGTTCGGCCCGGCCGACGGACCCAGCGGGATCCTGGACACGCTGGCGTTCCTGTCGACGTTCGCGATGGGCGCGTACTGCGTGACCCTGCTCCTGGTGAACAACCGCATGTTGCCCAAACCGATCAGGCCCAAGTGGTGGACCAACGTGATCATCGGGTTCGGCGCGGTGTTCTACCTGGGGATGTTGTTCTACAGCCTGTTCGCCTATGGCGTGGTCGTGGGCTGATGATCGGACGGCACAGCCTCGAACTCGCCCTGCCAGGGGCGTCGATCGGAGCCGCCGCCGGTGCCATGGCCGGTGGGCTGACCCTGCTCGCGGGGCAGCCCACCGGGATGGCCGCGCTGTCGGCCCTCGCGCTCGCCGTGCCGCTCGGCCTCTTCGGCGGGCTGTATGGCGTGCTCCTGGGCCACGGCGTGTTCCGGCCCGGCACCTTCGGGCCCGTCGGACTGTTCTGGATGGCGGCCTTCCCCGTGTCGCGGCTCATGCAGGAGAGCGTGGCCGGGGTCGGCATGGCCGACGGCGTGCTGCCGTTCCTGGCGTACCAGGCGATGGTGGCGCTCGGCTTCGCGATCGGCTTCGTCTGGCTGCACGAGCGGCTCATGCCGCACTGGCTCATGCGCAGGGCCGGCGCGAACCCTGAGGCCAAGGCGCTGCTCGGTGAGTACGTCAAGCACGCCCAGGCCCTGCAGGCGGCCAGGAAGGGGTCGCGTCGATGAACCTGCCCGTCTGGGTCTGGCTGGCCACGATCGGCGGATTCTGCATCGTGCTCGCGTTCGACTTCTACCTCGTCGCCCGCAACCCGCACGAACCCTCCTTCAGGGAATGTGTGGGGTGGGTGTCGTTCTACGTGGGTCTGGCCGTGGCCTTCGGCGCCGGCCTGCTCCTGTTGTCGGGCCCCGCGCACGGCGGGGAGTTCTTCGCCGGGTGGATCACCGAGTATTCGCTCAGCGTGGACAACCTCTTCGTCTTCCTGCTGATCATGAGCCGATTCCAGGTGCCGCGTCAGTATCGCCAGAAGGTGCTGCTCATCGGCATCATCCTGGCGCTGATGATGCGCGGCGCCTTCATCGCGGCCGGCGCCGAGGCGGTCTCCAGGTTCGACTGGCTCTTCTACGTCTTCGGCGCGTTCCTCGTCTACACCGCGTGGAAGCTGATCGGCCACGAGGACGACGACGCGGAGTTCTCCGAGAACCTCGCCCTGCGCACGGTGCGCCGGGTGCTCCCGACCACGGACACCTATCACGGCGCCCGGCTCACCGTGCATCTGGGCCGCAGGATGGTCACCCCGATGCTGATCGTGATGGTCGCCATCGGGACGACCGACCTGTTGTTCGCACTCGACTCCATCCCGGCCATCTTCGGGCTCACCAAGGAGCCCTATCTGGTGTTCACCGCCAACGCCTTCGCCCTCATGGGGCTGCGGCAGCTCTTCTTCCTCATCGGCGGGCTGCTGGACCGGCTCGTCTACCTGAGCAAGGGGCTGTCGGTGGTGCTGGCGTTCATCGGGGTGAAGCTGATCCTCGAGGCCCTGCACCACGACGGCGTGTCGTGGGCGCCGGAGATCCCGATCATGGTCTCACTCGGCGTCATCCTCGGCACCCTGGCGGTGACCACGGTGCTGAGCCTGATGAAGTCGTCCCGCGACGCCAGGGCAAAGGAGGTGGAGCCGGAGCCTGCCGACCGCTGACGCGCCTCGGACCAGAGGCCGAGGCCGCGCGCGGGGGCGGCCGCGGCTCGGCGGCATGCTCACAACGACGTGCCCAAGGGCGCCTGCCCAGGGACGGGGACTCTTGTGCACGTCGTGCTGCCGTCTCACAGTTGGCGCAGGGCTCCTCCGTCGATCGCCCATTCGGCGCCGGTGACCTGGGCGGCGCGGGGGGACAGCAGGTAGGCGATGACGCCGGCCACCTCCTCCGGGGTGCCGATGCGCCCGGTGGGCAGGCGCCGCTCGACGCGGATGAAGTGGTCGACGGCGTCTGCCGGCGGCAGGTCGAAACGCTGGGCCAGTTGCTCGGCGAAGCCGCCAGGAGCGTCGAAGAGCGCGGTGCGCGTAGGGCCCGGAGAAACGATGTTGGAGCGCACCCCGGCCGGGCCGAGGGCCGCGGCCAGGGATTTCGACACCGACAACAGTGCCGCCTTGGACGCGGCGTAGTCGGCGATGGACGCGTCGGGCATGCGGGCCGCCTCGCTGGCGACGTGGACGATGCTGCCTCCCTCGGGGTTCTGCGTCAGGATCGGCAGCGCAGCTCGCGTGAGCCGGACGGCTGAATGCAGGTTGAGCTCGAAGGTGGCGTGCCACTGGTCGTCGTCGATGTCGGCGAACGAGTCGCGGGAGATCAGGGCGGCCGCGTTGTTGACCAGTCCGTCGAGCTTGCCGTGGCGGTCCATGATCTGTGTGACGACCTGCGTCGCGACCGCCGGATCGGTGAGGTCGGCGCGGATGAACTGTGTGGC
Organism: Nonomuraea sp. KM88; assembly: GCF_052245635.1. NCBI lineage: Bacteria > Bacillati > Actinomycetota > Actinomycetes > Streptosporangiales > Streptosporangiaceae > Nonomuraea > Nonomuraea sp. KM88. The sequence goes on from NZ_JBQQCC010000001.1 coordinate 429,794, forward strand.
AGACGGCAGCGCGGGCTGAGGGGAGGTGCCGCGGGCGATCGCCACGACCTGAGCTCCTTCCCCGGCGAGCAGATGGGCGGTCGCCAGGCCGATGCCGCTGGTCGCACCGGTGACGAGAATGACCTTGCCGGAGAGGTGAAGGTCCATGGCGGGCTCCTTGGAAGCCGGAGACGAGGGGATGGGCTGGGTTGCGGGGCACTGGGGCCTGCGGGGCGGGGCGCGTGCGCGCAGGCCGTTCCGGCAGCTCGGGACATCCATCTCACGTGTTTGGTCCGACGAACGCCCCCGCGCGGGCGGCGGCCAGAGTGCGCAGAGCCGCCCGCTCGGCGACAGCCGCATCGATGACCTCCCGGGTGACCAGCAGGCGATAGTAGATGGGCGCGGAGACGGCCCGGATGACTTCCTCGCCGTCGGTGCCCGGCGGAAGCTCGCCGCGCGCGATGGCCAGGTCGACGCACTCTTCCCACTCGTGGATATGCGACGGACATAGAACGCTCGAAGAGCGTCGGCCGCGCCTCCGTCGCAGGTGGCAGCTGTGATCATGGCTTCGAGTGTCGGGCCCAGGCGCTCGTCGGTGATGCCGTGGAGAACATTGGCAGCATGAGCGCGAAGGTCTCCTTCGATGGTTCCCGTGTTGGCGTGCGGAGCCGACTGCTCGGCGAGTTCCCTCATCAGATCAGTCACGAGACCTGCGGTTGTTCCCCAGCGACGGTACAAGGTGGTTTTGCCCACGCCTGCTCGTGACGCCACGTGATCCATGACCAATCCATGGAAGCCGCGTTCCATCAGCTCGTCCTGGGTTGCCTCGAGCACCGCGGCACGCACTCTGGCTGTGCGACCGCCAGGACGCACCGTCCCTGCCGAGCGGGAATCCTGATTCATGGAGCTCCTCGACATGTCAGCATCACGCCGATGCTATCGGCACCAATGACCCGTTAAGGACGTGGCTTGCTGGTGTCGCCGCGACATGCCCTGAACACCGTCTCGCTCCACCGAACGCACAGTTCGGTGGAGCGGCTCCATCGGCTCAGGGGATGATGCGGCGTTCGCGCATGCCGGACAGGATGTTGAGGAACATCTCCTCGGTGTCGACGAAGTCGTGGAAGCCGAAGCGCCGGGCCTTGGTGCCGTCGGCGAACATGTCGTAGTCCCAGGAGAACACGAAGTCGCCGAACCCCCACGATGACAGCTCTTCGTAGGTGTGCGGCTCCAGGCCGTACTTGCGCGTCATCTCCTCCCAGAGCGGCGCCTTGTCGGCCATGACGGTCGCCAGCGACATGGGAAGCGGGCTGGCGACTTCCAGATCGAAGAATTGGGCGATCTTCGGCCACATGTCGTCCCAGCGGAACAGATCGCCGTTGTTGATGTTGAACGCCTGGTTCGCGCATCGGGGATCGGTCGCTGCCCAGACGGTTGCCTTGGCGAGCAGCCCGGCGTCGGTCATCTCAAGGAGGCTGTGGTAGGCCCCCGGCTTGCCGGGGAAGCGCATGGGCACGCCGAGCTCCTTGGCGATGGAGCCGTAGACGGCGATCACCATGGCCAGATTCATGGGATTGCCGAGGGCGAAGCCGCACACGACGGACGGGCGGATCGCCGACCATGTCCAGGACTTGCCCCGCTGCCGCCGCTCCAGGAACTCCTGCTGGTCGACGTTGAACTCCGGCGGCATGTGGTGCGGGTCCGATTCGCGGGCCGGCGTCTTGAACGGTCCGAGGTGGGCACCGTACACCTTGTAGCCCTGCATCAGGCTGATGTGAGCGAGGTCGTGTGCGAAGGGCTCGACGGCGTCGACGACGTTGACGAGCATCGCGAGGTTCGGCGGGACGAGTTCGGCCCAGGTCGGCCGTTCCTGGTAGGCGGTGTAGAAGATGTGGGTGACCTCGTTCAGGCCGGAGAGCTTCTTGGTGCAGTCCTCCGGGTCGAGCAGGTCGACGGAGATGTTTCGGAGGCGGTCGCTGTCCGGCGCGGAACGGCGGGATAGGCCGATCACCTCCCAGTCGTCGAAGGTGGCCAGGTGGTCGACCAGGTTACGGCCGATCACGCCCTGGGCGCCGACGACGAGGGCGACCTTGCGCTGGGTGCTCATTCGGGTGTTCTCCTGTTCCAATGGTGATGGCTGGTTACGGCAGAAGGTGCCTGCGCGTCACGTCGCCGATCCGGGTGTAGAGGGTGTCGGTGCGCTGAACAGCACGACCGGCCAGGTAGAAGGCGTGGATCATTCCGTCGTAGCGGGTGTGCGTGACCGTCGTCCCGGCTGTGGCCAGGCGTGCGGCGTACAGTTCGCCTTCGTCGCGCAGCGGGTCGTACTCGGCGGTCATCACGAGTGCCGGCGGCAGCCCGTCGAGGCGGGCCCGCAGCGGTGAGGCGTAGTGGTCCGCCGGGTCGTGGGGTCCCAGGTACTGGGCCCAGTTCCATCGCATGGTGCGGCTTTCCAGCCCGTAGCCTTGCGCGTACGTCTGGTGGGAGGCGGTCGCGCAGGCCGCGTCGGTGGCTGGATAGATGAGGATCTGCAGGCTGATGGCGGGTCCGCCTGCGTCGCGGACGCGCAGGCATGTCGCTGTGGCCAGGTTGCCGCCGGCGCTGTCGCCGGAGACACCGATCCGCTTCGAGTCGATCTGCAGGTCGGTGGCGTTCTCGGCGATCCACGACACGGCCGCGTGGCAGTCGTCGAGTGCCGCGGGAAAGCGGTTCTCCGGAGCCTTGCGGTAGCCGACAGTGATGACGGCGCAGCCTGTGGCGTTCGCCAGCCTGCGCGAAGGCCGGTCGTATATCTCGGGGTCGCCGCTGACCCAGCCGCCCCCGTGGAAGTGGACGAGGCACGGGTACGGGGGCTTGCCGTGCGGATAGTGGACCCGGGCCGGCAGCGCGGAAGCCGGCCCGGGGATGGTCACGTCTCGGACGTGGGCCACGGGCTCCGGCTCGCCCTGCAACTCGAGGTACTTCAAGATGCCGGTGCGGGCGCCGGTGACTGTCATGCGGCCAGTGGGGGCCCGGTTCCTGGCTGTGCTGTCCAGGAGAGCGGCAGCTTGCGGATCCAGAGGCATGGTGTCTCGACGGGCTCAGCGCGTCGCACGAAGGGCGACGCGATTGCGGTGCAGCAGAACGCCGCCGATCGTGGTGGCGAGACCGGACAGGCCCATCATCGTCATCATCGGCACGGGCGATCCGCCCAGACCGCCTACGGCGGCCAGGGTGGGCAGCGGCAACAAGCCGCCGCCTACCAGCGCGCTGATCGCGATCACGGTCGCAACGCCGACGTAGCGCACCTCGACCGGGAACAGGTGCGACATCATGGTCGGCGCCACCCCACCGAAGATCCCGTATGAGACGGCGCCGACGATCATGGCCAGCCACAGCGCGTATCGGTCGCCTGTGCCGATCAGCAGGTAGGACGGTATGGCCCACGCCATCGTCAGCACGCCTGAGATGATCACGATGCGCTCGCGGCCCCATGCGTCGCCGTATCTGCCGCTGATCGCCACGAGAACGACCAGGGCCAAGCCGGTCAGCACCAGTCCGAGCTGCACGTCCGCGGCGGACAGTTCCGGTTGGTACTTTCCGACGTATGCCAGCAGGCTGGTGAGGAACGCGTAGCCGAAGGTGACCGGTCCGATCCACATCAGCACGCAGATCAGCAACGGCCGCCGTGCCCGGCGCAGGAGCGTGCTGAACTGTCCGGAGGCGGCGCGGCGTTGCGTGGCCACTTTGCTCGACGCCTCGACGAATTCCGGTGTCTCGGAAAGCCGGCTGCGCAGGAGAAGCCCGAAGACGACCAGGACTCCGCTGAGCAGGAACGGCACTCGCCAGCCCCAGGCCTGCCAGGTGGTCTGTCCGACCACCAGGTTGACGATCAGCATCGATGCGCCGGCGGAGAGGATGCCGATCATGTTTCCGATCTGGGGGAAGGCGCCGTAGAGCGTGGCGAGCCTGGGAGGCGCGTGCTCAACGGCGACGACGACCGCGCCGGGATACTCGCCGCCCACGGCCAGTCCTTGGAGCATCCGGAGCGCTACCAGGATGATGGGGGCGGCCGCGCCGATCGCGGCATAGGTCGGGAGAAGCCCGATGCCGACCGTCGCCACGCCCATGATGGCCAGTGACGCCAGCAGCGCGGGTCTGCGGCCGAGCCGGTCGCCCATGCGGCCGAACACCGTCGCGCCCAGCGGCCGGATGAGGAAGGCCACAGCGTGTCCCGAGAACGCGGCCAGGGTGCCGAGCCACGGCTCGAAGCTGGGAAAGAACAGCGGGCCGAACACACTGGCCGCGATGAAGGAGTACAGGATGAAGTCGTAGAGTTCTATTGCGTTCCCGATCATGGCCGCGAAGCCGACCTGGCGGGGCGTCAGGGCATTGCGTGGCCGTACGTAGGTGGTCGCGTCTGGGTCGGTGATTGCCATGGGGCCGTGCCTTTGCCGTGGTGCCGTCGTCAGCTGAGCGGGAGCGGGGGGTTCGCGCTGCGGACTTGTTCTACTGTGATGAAGGCCAGGTCGTCGCCGCCGATGTTCTCCAGGTCGTGCAGCAGGTATTCGCCGGCGCAGAAGACGTACTCCCGGGTTTCGCCGCGGCGGTAGGAGACTTCGCGCGTGGTGCCGTCGTGGGTGTGCTGGCGGCTGCGTCCATCGGTCAGCGCCGTCCAGAAGTAGTCGAGTACGTGCCGGTGCGCCGGCAGCCGCTCGCCGGGGGCGAGCCTGATCTGCCAGACGCGCACTCGCTCGGATTCGTGAAGCAGCAGCCCACCGACATGGCCGTTGTGAGCGTTGGCCTGGAACTCGTCTCGGAGGCTCGCCGGCCAGTCGCTGAAGTCCGTCCCTACGACGGCTCCCGCGAGCGCGAGGTTATCCAGGAATGTCACAGTGGGTCTCCTTCCGAGAGAGTCGGCTGTTGAAAGAGTCTCGTTGCAGCCACGTCTATAAGTCGAACTCATATCTTTCATAGATCCGATAAAATCTGTTCATGGTAAGCCTGCGTCAGATCGAATACCTGGTCACCGTCGTGGACGAGGGCTCCTTCACGCGCGCAGCCGCGCTGCTGCACGTCACACAGCCCGCGCTGTCCCATCAGATACAGGCACTTGAGCGGTCCGTCGGAGCCGCGCTGCTGGAACGAGCATCACGTGGTGCGCATCTCACCCCGGCCGGACGCGCTTTCCTGCCGCACGCCCGGGCGGTCCTCACGGACGCGGCCAACGCTCTCTCCGCCGCCAGGCAATCGGTGGGGCTGGCCGGCGGAGAGCTCAGGCTCGCGACCACCTATTCGATCAGTCTCGGCCTGCTGCCTGCTGCCCTGCGTCTGTGGAGCCGGCGCCACCCGGACGTCGATGTCCGCCTCTACGAGCACCGGCATTCGGATGAGCTGACGAAGGCCATGACGGGAGGGCAGGCAGACCTGGCCATCGGGCCTCGTCCGCCAGACTGGACGGGGCCGATACACACGCTGGGCATCGAAGATTTCGTCATCGCGGTCTCGCGTGGCGACCCCCTCGCCGTCCGTCACGCCACAGAGGTGGATCTCGCGGAGCTACGTGACCGCCGCTGGGTGCACTACGCGCCCGACAACGGCCTTGCCGATGTCCTGAACCTGGCGTGCGCGAGAGCCGCGTTCCAGCCCAGCATCGCCGTACGGACCGAACAAACCGCGTCCGCGCCCATCCTCGCGGCCGCCGGCCTCGGGCCCGCCCTGGTTCCCGCCAACATTGTGCCGGACGGGTACGAGGGCTACGCCCTCAGGCCGTCACCGGGTGTGCGCCGGGAGCTCACCGCCTACGCGCGTACCGTCCCCGATGCGCTCGTGAGCGCCTTCCTCGTCATACTGAAGGAAAGCACGCGCGAGCGTCTGTCCCGCCCCGCATCATGACCTGGCCTTCGGCCGTGGGCCGCGGTGGTCGCCGTTCGTCCCGCCGTCGCGGGACGGGGTTCCGCCAGCCGGTCAGCCCCGGTCGTCAGCGCCTTTCGAGGGCCGCAGCACGGCGGCCACTGCCTGAGCCATGGCCCGGTAGCCGGCATCGTTGGGATGCAGCTTGTCACCGCTGTCGTAGGCGGGATCGAGCAGATCCGGGTCGGACGGCGAGGCCATCGTTCGGTCGAGGTCGACCACGGCGTCGTACTCGCCGGACGTGCGGATCCACCGGTTGAGCTCGTTGCTGGCGGTCGCCGCGTGATCTCCCCAGTGATCCGAGCCCTTGAAGGGCAGCAGGGTCGCGCCGATCACCTTGATGCCCTTGGCGTGTGCCTTCTTGATGAGGCGCTGGTGTCCCGCGATCAGCTCGCGTGCCGGAATGACAGGGTTCGGCTTGTAGGTAGGCGTGTCCGACTCGCTGAAGCCGATGTCGTTGATGCCCTCCAGAATGACGACCGTGTCCACCCCAGGCTGATCGAGCACGTCACGATCGAACCGAGCCGACGACTTCTCTCCATACCAGGAGGAGTCGTTGAGCACCAGGTTTCCGCCGATGCCTGCGTTGAGTACGGGCCGCGGCTTGCCTGAGGCGTCGAAGACCTCGGCCAGTTCGTCCGAGAAGCGGTTGTTGGCGTCGTTGGTGGAGCCGAAACCATCGGTGATGGAGTCGCCGAATGTGACGACGGAGCCGCGTCCCTGCTCGCCGCCGGTCACATCGAGTCCGGAGAGGTAGTACCACGAATGCGTGCTCTGCGTGAACGCGGACCCGGACGGATCGGTGCGGTGGTCGCCAGCGGCGCGGTAACTGGTGGCATATGCCTGGGAGTGGAAACTGGCGGGACCGGTGGTCCCCGCGAAGTACAACGTGACGGTCAGCGAATCCATGGCGCTGACGTCGAAAGGCAGCGGATCGCTGGCTGCCTGGCCGCGCGCCGGGATGGTCAGCGACGTCGATCGCCCGAACCTGAGATGCCGTACGGAGCCGGCCTTGACGGACGCGCCTTCTTCTGCTCGTGCGACGGTGGCACCGGTGACGCGCAGTGGTGAGGTGCCGTAGAGGTTCGACAGGCGGATGCGAACGCTCCTGCCGCCGGCGGTTGTTCTGACGACCTGCCGAACGCTCTGGTTGGAGAAGCCTTCCTCGGACCAGTTCGGCTCGAAGCCGATACTCGGTCGTTGCGGCGAGGCGATCCAGCCGGCGGCCCAAGCTGAGGTGGCGGCCGATGCGGGGGGCGGTGCGCTTGCGCATCCCGCGCCGGTCGACAGCACCGCTGTCGCCGCCAGCGGGACCAGCAGCCTGGTACGAGGACTTCGCTTGAAGGAGGTCATGATCATCCCATCACAAGCTAACGGTTCATTTGTTCCGTTAAGGTGAGACCAACTGTAGCAGGCTTAATGGAACGAAAGGACCGTTAGCTGGGTGATGTCGGCCACGAGTGACGACGCTCGACACGGGCAAGAGGGTCCTGGCCATGGGAAACGTGCTCCGTCATCACCGTCGGCCGCTGCCGGGTGGTGTTCACGGGGACGGCGCACAGGCTTGATCTGGCCACAGGTGTGGCGTCGCCAATGGTGGCGGCCTTCGCGTGATTCTGGTCGGCGAGGTTCCCGGCGGGATCGCCCTCCGGTTGGACGAGCCGGAGCGGGTGGAGACGGTGCTGGGTGGCGAGGGCGCGCGACCGGGCGCTCTGGCCGGCCGCGTCTCCCTCGTCCCCTAGCGCGGCCGGCGTCGGCTATGTCCGGCGGGAGACTGGTTTCGGAACAGCCGAGACCCGTGGGTTCCCTGTGGCCGGACGCCGACGGGTCGTCGTACGTTGCTGGAGCCCGGACCTGAGGCCGAAAGCGCGCGGGGGGCGACGGCCCTGCCGGCTCAGCGGCATGTCCGCGGCGAAAGGTGCCTGCACGTCACTTCGCCGAGCTGGGTGTGGAGCTCAACCGCCCCGGCGACTCACCGACGTTCAGGCGACGCACTCAGCATCGAGGGCTCTTGCGTACGTCGTGCTCTGCGGTCCACTGGCGCAGGTAGCGCTCCGCGTCGTCGGCGGAGTAGTGCTTCCTGAGCGCCGTGCTGAGGCCGAGGCCGATCACCCGGCCATCGGCGGAATGGCCCGCGGGATCACCCAGGAGAAAGCGGATCAGCGCCTTCACGGTCATGCACCTCCCATCTTTGCTACGCATCCTCTGCCCGAGGTGTTACGCAGCATGTCGTCTTCTGTGAACGTCAGATCACCCCGCGGGCCATCCCCGCAGGTCAGCCCGCGGCGGGTCCGAGCAGGTCGTTCTGGACGCTCCGCGCGGGTCAGACCCGCGCGGGTTCTGGCGCGCGGTCAGCCCGTGCGGGCCTGCGCGCGGGTCACCCCGCGCGGATCTTCGCGCGCCGTCAGCTCGCGGCCGGCGTGCGCGGGCGCCGCCGCCGCACCGGCTTGGGCGCGGGCTCCACGGGCTCGTTCTCCCGCTGCTCCATGTAGGAGGCGCGGGTGTGCTCCGTGTGGTCACGCATGATCTTGGCGGCGCGGTCCTCGTCGCCCGCCTCGATGGCGTCGATCAGCGAGGTGTGCTCGTCCCACGAGGCCATGCCGCGCTGGCGGGCCACCGGCGTGTGATACCACCGCACGCGCCTGGCCACCTGGGCGGCCAGCTCTGCGAGGACCTTGTTGCCCGACAGATCGGTCACCAGGGCGTGCAGCTCGGAGTTGGTGGCGACGGCCGCGTCGACGTCGTCCGACTGCACCGCGGCGATGCCGCGGGAGCACAGCGCGCGCAGCCGTTTCACGCCGTCCTCGCCGGCGTGCACGGCGGCCAGCCGGGCCGACTCGGTCTCGAGCAGCGTGCGGACGGCCAGCAGCTGGTCGGCCTCCTCAAGCGTCGGGACGTGCACGAACGCCCCCTGGCCGGGATGCAGGTCGACCCAGCCCTCGCCGCTGAGCTGCTGCAGCGCCTCGCGGACCGGCTGCCGGGAGACCCCGAGCAGCTCGGCCAGCTCGCTCTCGACGAGGTGCTGGCCGGGCTTGAGCTGGCCCGAGACGATGAGCTCTTGGATAGCCTCTATCACGCTCTCCCGGAGCGTGGCGGGACGGGGAATCTTCGCGGCCGCCGTCTGACCGGCCTGATCCGACAGCAACATGGGCACGTCTCCAGGGCTGAGCTAAAAGTTTTTGGTCGACTGCCTACAGCATACCGGCCAACGATTGTCCATGGTCGTGAGTCTCATCACAGCGGTATCGTCGCGGGCAGGCCGGGGATGCGCAGGCGGGGCGCGGCCAGCGCGGGCAGCGCGGCCAGGGTGGCGGCGGTCAGCAGCGCGGCGCCCGGAGCGGTCAGTGCAGCCATGGCCAGGGCCACGGCGCCGACGCCCGCCAGCGCCTTGGCGCTGTAGATGACGGCGTGGATCTCGCCGGCGCGCTCGGTGCCGAAGAACTCGCGCACCAGGCTGGCGAGCAGCGGGTAGAAGGCGCCACCGCCCAGCCCGGCCGCGATCGCGCCGAGCCAGAGCAGGCCGGCGCTGACGGTCGCCTGCGCCGGCGAGCCGCCGACGTGCGCGCCGCCGGCGGCCAGCAGCACCTGGCCGACCGCGAGCGCGCCCAGCACGGCGGCCAGCACCCGCCTGCGGCCGAACAGCTCCGAGCAGCGCATGGCCACCGACCTGCTGGCCCCGTTCAGCGCCACCATGAGGGCCACGGCGCCCCACGTCCCCGTGCCCGCGACCACGATCACGTCGAAGACCGACACGGCGCCCGCGCAGGTCAGGATCAGGGCGAGAGCGGGCAGCGTCCGCGTGCGCAGAGCCTGGGCGAGCAGGAACTGCTTGGCCGCCTCCGGGGTGACGCGCAACCGTGCCGCGTCGAGGGCGTGCGTGCGCGGGTCGACGTCGTCGGGCCACCACAGGGCCGGGGGGAGTCGCAGGTGGCGGGCGGCCGCCCCGATGACCGCCACCGCGACGGCCGCGGCGGTGATGAAGGCGGCCTGCGTGGCGCCGGGAGCGATGCCGGCCCAGAGCAGCAGGGGCACAGCCCCGTACCCGAAGGCGCCGGTGATCAGGCCGACGCGGGCGGCGGGCCGTTCCGGGAACCAGGAGGAGACGACCTCGCCGCAGACGCCGTAGACCAGGCCCGCGCCCAGCCCGCCGAGCAGTCCGTAGCCGGTGAGAGCGGCCAGGCTCACGGAGCCCGGGGCGCCGCCCGCGAGCGCGGCGGCGGCGCCTTCGGCCGGCGGCGCCGCGACCGTGAGGGCCGCCGCGACGAGGCCGAGCCCGCTCAGCGCGGCTCCGAGCGCCAGGCTCGCGCGTACGCTGAGGCGCCCGCGCCGCACCAGGTGAAGAGCGGGCAGCGCGCCCGCCGCCTGGCAGGCGATCCAGACGGCCAGCAGGGTCAGCTCCTTCTGGGCGAGCAGCGCGGCGTAGCCGTACTGCAGCGGGCTGATCGCGGCCATGGCGGCCCAGGACAGCCAGAACATGCGCTTGTGGTCGGCGGGGACGGGCCCGGGAAGGTACGAGCGGCCACGCCAGTCTCGAACTGCATTCTCCATACTGTATGGAATATCCAGTCGACGGAGCCCTGTCGAGACCCTAGACGAGGGATATTCCATACGGTATACCGTCTACAAAGGAGGCTCGAATGGACCTGTACGAATACCAGGCGAAGGAGCTCTTCGGGCGTCACGGGATCCCGGTCCCCGCCGGCAGGGTCGCCACCACCCCCGCGCAGGCCGGCGCGATCGCGGCCGAGCTGAACGCGCCCGTTGTCATCAAGGCCCAGGTCAAGACCGGCGGACGCGGCAAGGCGGGCGGCATCAGGACCGCGGCGGGGCCGGTCACCGCGGAAGTGGAGGCCGACCGCGTCCTCGGCATGGACATCAAGGGGCACGTCGCGCGCAGCGTGCTGGTCGAGACCGCGACCGTGCCGTTCGAGGAGTACTACGCGGCCTTCCTGGTCGACCGGGCCGAGGGCGGGTTCCTGGCCATGGTGTCGAGCCAGGGCGGCATGGAGATCGAAGAGCTCGCCGCCACCGACCCCGACGCGCTGGTGAAGCTCCCCGTCGACCCGGTGTCCGGAGTGGACGCCGAGACCGCGCGGGCGCTCGCCGCCAAGGCGGGCCTGCCCGAGCAGGCGGCCGAGACGCTGGAGAAGCTGTGGCGGGTGCTGGTCGCGGAGGACGCCCTGCTGGTCGAGGTGAACCCGCTGATCTGCACCACCGACCAGCGGATCGTGGCGCTCGACGGCAAGGTGACCCTGGACGACAACTCCGCCTTCCGGCACTCCTGGGAGCAGGAGGAACACGCGGACGGCCTGGAGGCCCGCGCCCGGGCCAAGGGACTGAACTACGTCAAGCTCGACGGCGAGGTCGGCGTGATCGGCAACGGCGCCGGCCTGGTCATGAGCACGCTCGACGTGGTCGCCGGAGCGGGAGCCGCCCCCGCCAACTTCCTGGACATCGGCGGCGGCGCGTCCGCCAAGGTCATGGCCGACGGGCTGGAGATCATCCTTGACGACCCCGGCGTGCGCTCGGTGCTGGTCAACGTCTTCGGCGGCATCACCGCCTGCGACGCGGTGGCGAACGGCATCGTCACCGCACTCGAACTTCTCGGCGAACGCGGCCACGGCAGGCCCATCGTCGTACGGCTGGACGGCAACAACGCCGAGGTGGGCCGGCGCATCCTGAGCGACGCCAGGCACCCGGCCGTCCGCCAGGTCTCGACCATGGACGGCGCCGCCGAGACGGCGGCCAGACTCGCGGCAGGTGCATGATGGCGATCTTTCTGACCAAGGACAGCCGGGTGCTCGTGCAGGGCATGACGGGCGCCGAGGGCAGCAGGCACACGGCCCGCATGCTCGCCGCGGGCACCGACATCGTGGCCGGGGTGACACCCGGCAAGGGCGGGCGCTCGGTGGACTTCGGCGAGCGGACGGTGCCCGTGTTCGGCTCCGTGGGCGAGGCGATGGCCGAGACGGGGGCCGACGTCTCCGTGGTCTTCGTGCCGCCCCGGTTCACCGGCTCGGCCGTGGAGGAGGCCGTCGAGGCGGGCATCCCGCTCTGCGTGGTCATCACCGAGGGCGTCCCCGTGCACGACGCCGTACGCTTCCGCGCGCTGGCGAGCGGCCGCACCAGGATCATCGGGCCCAACTGCCCCGGCCTGATCAGCCCCGGCCAGTCCTCCGCCGGCATCATCCCCGCCGACATCACCTCCGCCGGGCGCATCGGGCTGGTCTCCAAGTCGGGCACGCTGACGTACCAGCTGATGTACGAGCTGCGCGACCTCGGCTTCTCCACCGCTGTCGGCATCGGCGGCGACCCGGTCATCGGCACCACCCACATCGACTGCCTCCAGGCGTTCGAGGAGGACCCGGGCACCGACGCCATCGTCATGATCGGCGAGATCGGCGGCGACGCCGAGGAGCGGGCCGCCGCCTACATCGCCGCGAACGTCACCAAACCCGTGGTCGCCTACGTCGCCGGCTTCACCGCGCCGGAGGGCAAGACCATGGGGCACGCGGGCGCGATCGTGTCCGGCTCGTCCGGCACGGCCCAGGCCAAGAAGGAGGCCCTGGAGGCCGTCGGCGTCCGCGTCGGCCGCACCCCCTCGGAGACGGCCCGCCTCCTCCGCGCCACGCGCGAGGGAGGGTCTTCGTGAGATTCACCGTCAACCTGTCCATCCTGTTCACGGACCTGCCGCTGCTGGAGCGTCCGGCCGCGGCGGCCAAGGCGGGGTTCGACGCCGTGGAGATGTGGTGGCCGTTCGACGGCCCCGACCCCGCGGGCGCGGAACTGGCGGCGCTGCGGCAGGCCGTCGAGGACGCGGGGGTGCGCCTCACGGGGCTCAACTTCGACGCCGGGAACATGGCGGCGGGCGATCGCGGCCTGCTGGCCAGGCCCGGCGACTCGGCGAGGTTCCAGGCGAACGTCGACGTCACGGTCCGGCTGGCGGGCGAGCTGGGCTGCGGGGTGCTCAACGCCCTGTACGGCAACGGCCCCGGCACCGACAGGGACCTGGCCGTGGCGAACCTGAGGAGGGCCGCGGACGCGGCGGCGGACATCGGCGCGACCGTGGTCGTCGAAGCCCTCAACTCCCACGAGAACCCGAACTATCCGATCACGTCGTCGCAGGCGGCGTTCGAGCTGATCGACGAGGTCGGCAGGGACAACGTGGCCTTCCTGGCCGACCTCTACCACCTGCACCGGATGGGCGAGGACGTGCTCGCGCTCATCGACGGGCACGCGGAACGCTTCGGCCACGTGCAGATCGCCGACGACCCAGGAAGGGGACGTCCGGGCAGCGGGCGCATGCCGTACCGGGAGATCTTCGCGCGGCTGGAGGCCGCCGGCTACCGCGGCCACGTCGGCCTGGAGTACCGGCACGAGGGGCCGGGCGCATTCGACTGGAGGCGCACATGAACATCGGCTTCATCGGCTTGGGGATCATGGGCAGCCCCATGGCCGCCAACCTCGTCAAGGCCGGGCACGCCGTGACCGGGTACGACATCAGCGCCGAGCGGGTCGAGCAGCTCGCCGGGCTGGGCGGCAAGGGCGCGACCGGCGTGGTCGACGCGGTCGCCGGCGCGGACGTCGTGATCACCATGCTGCCCGACTCGCCGCAGGTGGAGGAGGTCGCGCCGCTGGTCGTCGAGTACGGCAAGCCGAACCTGCTCTACGTCGACATGAGCACCATCAAGCCGGAGACCTCCCGCCGGGTGGCGCGCCAGGCGGCGGCCGCCGGGGTACGGGCGCTGGACGCCCCGGTCAGCGGTGGCGAGCGCGGCGCGATCGACGGCACCCTGTCGATCATGGTGGGCGGCGAAGCCGAGGACGTCGCGGCGGCCGGGCCGGTGCTCGGCAGCCTCGGCACGTCCGTGGTGCACGTCGGCCCCGCGGGCGCGGGCCAGACCGTCAAAGCGGCCAACCAGCTCGTCGTCGGCGGCGTGTACGGGCTCGTGTCGGAGGCCATCGTGCTGCTGGAGGCCTCAGGCGTCGACCCGGCCGCCGGCCTGGACGTGCTCGCGGCCGGCCTGGCGGGCTCCAGGATCCTCGAGCTCAAGCGCCACACCATGGTCAAGCGGGAGTTCGCCCCGGGGTTCCGCATCGACCTGCACCACAAGGACATGGGCATCGCCGTCGCCGCGGCCCGCGAGGCCGGGGTCAGCCTGCCGCTCACGGGGCAGGTCGCCCAGCTCATAGCGGCGGCCAGGGCGCAGGGCCACGGCTCGCTCGACCACTCCGCCCTGCTCAAAGTGATCGAAAGGCTGAACGGATGAATCGAATTCCGTGCATGGAGGCCGTGGTCGCGGTGCTGGAGTCGGAGGGCGTGGACACCGTCTTCGGCATCCCCGGCGCGGCCATCCTGCCGCTCTACGCGGCGCTCCAGAACAGCTCGATCCGGCACATCACGGTACGCCACGAGGAGGGCGGTACCCACGCGGCCGACGGCTGGGCCAGGGTGACGGGGAACGCCGGCGTCTGCATCGGCACGTCCGGCCCCGCCGGCACCAACATGATCACCGGTCTCTACACGGCGATGGCCGACTCGATCCCGATGATCTGTGTCACCGGCCAGGCCGCCACGTCGAAGCTGCACCAGGAGGCGTTCCAGGCGGTCGACATCGTGGAGATCGCCCGTCCGGTGACCAAGTGGGCGGTGCAGCTCAAGGAGCCCGCCCAGGCGCCGTGGGTGTTCCGCGAGGCGTTCAGGATCGCCAGGTCGGGCCGGCCGGGGCCGGTGCTCATCGACCTGCCGATCGACGTCCAGCGCGGCACCTGCCTGTACGACCGCGACGTGGACGCGCCGCTGCCCGTCGAGGCGCCGCGCCCGCTGCCGAAGGCCGTGCGCAAGGCCATGGACCTCCTGGCGGAGGCCAGGCGACCCGTCATCCTGGCCGGCGGCGGCGTGATCATCGCCGACGCCTGCGGCGAGCTGCGCGCGCTGGCCGAGCACCTCCAGGTGCCGGTGCAGGTGACGCTCATGGGCAAGGGCGCCTTCCCCGAGGACCACCCGCTGTTCGCCGGGATGCCGGGCATCCAGACGCAGACGCGGTGGGGCAACGCCGCGTTCCTGGACAGCGACCTGGTGCTGGCCGTCGGCGCTCGTTTCGGCGACCGGCACACCGGCGACCTCGACGTCTACCGCCGGGGACGCAAGTTCGTGCACGTCGACATCGAGCCCATGCAGATCGGCCGGGTCTTCGAGCCCGACCTGGGGATCGTCGGCCACGCCAAGCCGGTGCTCGCCGACCTGCTGGCAGAGGCGCGCGGGCGGAGCGGGCCGAAGGAGCCGGGCAAGTGGGTGCGCAAGGTGTCCGACCTGCGCCGTACGATGACCCGCCGCGACGACTTCGACGACGTGCCGATCAAGCCGCCCAGGGTGTTCAAGGAGATCAACGAGTATTTCGGCAGGGACACCACGTTCGTCACCGCCATCGGGCTCTACCAGATCTGGTCGGGCCAGTTCCAGACGACCTACCTGCCGCGGCGCTACCTGGTCTGCGGGCAGGCGGGGCCGCTGGGCTGGGAGGTGCCCGCGGCCATGGGCGTCAAGTGCGCGCATCCCGAGCGGCAGGTGGTGGCCGTGGTCGGCGACTACTCCTTCCAGTTCCTGATGGAGGAGGTCGCGGTCGCCGCCCAGTACCGCATCCCGTTCGTTATCGTGATGATCAACAACGAGTACCTCGGGCTCATCCGGCAGGCGGAGATCCCGTACGACATGAACTTCGCCGTGGACCTGCACTACGGGGAAGGCGGCATCGACCATGTCAAGGCCATGGAGGCGTTCGGCTGCCCGGCGCGCCGCGTGGAGCTGCCGGGTGACCTGCCCGGCGCGCTGGCGTGGGCGTCGGCCGAGTCGGCGCGCGAGCGGCTGCCGGTGCTGGTGGAGGTGATGGTCGAACGCGAGGCCAACGCCGCCATGGGTCCCTCGCTCGACGCGGTCAAGGAGTTCGAGCCGCTGCCCGAGCTCATCACCGCCGACTGGTCCGACTGAGAGGAGCGCTCATGCAGCTCAAGCCGGGTACGGCCTGGCGGGACGCCTACGACCGATGCCACACGGCGGCTCCCGAGGCCTTCCACGACGACCGCGTGCTGAACCACTGGGGTGGCATGTGGCGCCGCGACGGGCGCCCCGTGCCGGGGTTCTCGCCGCTGGACGGCACGGCCATCGCCGGGCTGCCCCGGCTCGACCGGGCCGGGGCCGCGCGGGCGGTGGCCGGCGCCGTCGAGGAGCACAACCGGTGGCGGTACCTGCCGATGGCCGAGCGCAAGGCGATGGTCGCGGCGGCCGTGGAGTCCATGGCCGCCCACCGCGACCTGCTGGCCCTGCTGCTGGTCTGGGAGATCGGCAAGCCGTGGAAGACGGCCTGCGCCGACGTGGACCGCTGTCTGGACGGCGTGCGCTGGTATCTCGACGAGATCGACCGCATGGTGGCGGGACGCACGCCGCTGCCGGGACCGGTCAGCAACATCGCGAGCTGGAACTATCCGATGAGCGTGCTCATGCACGCCATGCTCGTGCAGGCGCTGGCCGGCAACGCGGTGATCGCCAAGACGCCCACGGACGGCGGGCTGTGCTGCCTCACGCTGGCCTGCGCGCTGGCCGTGCGGGAAGGGCTGCCGTTCACGCTGGTCAGCGGGGGAGGGGCCGAGCTGTCGCCCGCGCTGGTGGCGGGGCGCGCGCTGGGCTGCGTGTCGTTCGTGGGCGGCAGGGACGCGGGCGCCAAGGTGGCGACCTCGCTGGCCGACCTCGGGCGCCGGCACGTGCTGGAGCAGGAGGGGCTGAACTGCTGGGGCGTGTGGGAGTACGGCGACTGGGACCTGCTCACGAGGCAGATCCGGGCGTCGTTCGACTACGGTAAGCAGCGGTGCACGGCCTATCCGCGGTTCGTGGTGCAGCGGTCGGCGTTCCACGAGTTCCTGGGCGCGTACGTGTCCGCTGTGGGGTCGCTGCGCTTCGGCCACCCGCTCGCGGTCGCCGAGCCGGACGACCCGCTGCCGGAGCTGGCCTTCGGCCCGCTGATCAACGCCTCGAAGGCCAAGGAGCTGGCCGACCAGGTGGACGAGGCCGTGGCGCGGGGCGGCGTGCCGATCCACCGCGCGGCCATCGAGTCCGGACACTTCCTCCCGGGGCAGGATATTTCCGCCTACTTTGCTCCGACCGCGGTCCTCAACCCGCCCCCCTCCTCACCCCTGCACCACGCCGAGCCGTTCGGCCCCGTCGACACGATCGTCCTGGTGGACACGGAGGCCGAGCTGCTGGCCGCCATGAACGCCAGCAACGGCGCGCTCGTCGCCACCCTTTCCTGCGACGACGAGGAGACCTTCCACCGCCTCGCCCCCGAGGTGCGGGCGTTCAAGGTGGGCCACAACAAACCGCGCTCGCGCGGCGACCGCGAGGAGCTGTTCGGCGGGCTCGGCGCGTCGTGGCGCGGCGCGTTCGTCGGCGGCGACCTGCTGGTGCGCGCCGCCACGAGCGGCCCCGACAACGAACGCCTGCCGGGCAACTTCCCGCACTACACGCTGCTGCCCTGAGGCGATCCCTCACGAAGGCCACCCAGCAGGCGCCTCAGCGGGTCACTCAGAAGGCGCCGAAGCGGGTCGCCGCGAGCAGGACGAGAAACGTCAGCATGGCGACCCGCAGCAGCTTCCCGCCGGCCCCCAGAGAAGGCCACGACAGATAGGCCAGCCACCCGATGAACGCGATCACGGGCAGGACGGCGACGCCGCCCAGCGGATTGGTCACGGCGAACCCGGCCAGCAGCAGGACCACCAGCACCACCGGCGCCACCCACCGGGGCACCTGCGTGAACAGGAACGTCATCGGCACGGCGCTGCGCTGCTCGACGGACTTGCGCAGGCCGGTCGCGCCCGGCGTGAAGAACGGCTCGCCCTGCGGGAGCGGGCGCTTGCCGCTGCGCCGGTCTCGGGGCCGGTCGCCGGGCCGGTCGTTGCGCCGGTCGCCGCGCTTGCTGCCGGGCTTGCTGTCGTGCCTGCCGCCGGGCTTGCTGTCAGGGGCCACGGGAAGAGCCTACGCGTGTCGCGCGGGCGCGGTGTTCCTGAAGGGGCCTCTAGGCTGGTCGCGTGCTCGCCGTGATCCGATACTCCGTTCCAGAGTCCCAGTCACAAGACTTCGTCAAACAGGGCCACGCCATCCTCGACCTGCTCGCCACCCAGCCGGGCTATCAGCGCGGCCGGCTGGCCCGCTCGGTCGACGAGCCCAACCTGTGGGCCCTGGTCAGCGAGTGGGAGGGCGCCGGTTTCTACCGCAGAGCGCTCTCCGCCGCCCGGATGGCGATGTATCCACTGATGATTCTCATGGTCAACGAACCCAGCGCATATGAGGACGTCCACGTCCGGGACGGTGCGTAACAATACTCGCGCGCGAGAGCGTTCGAGAGTCCCCTAAGCTGGGATCTCACCAATTTCACTCGCCGACCTCCAGCCGGAAAGAGATTCATCGACATGGCACGACGCACCGACGTCATGGACACCATCGTCAGCCTCGCCAAGCGCCGCGGGCTCGTCTATCCGTCGAGCGAGATCTACGGCGGACTGCGCGCGTCGTGGGACTACGGTCCACTGGGCGTCGAGCTGAAGAACAACGTCAAGCGGCAGTGGTGGCTGTCGATGGTCCAGTCGCGCGACGACGTGGTGGGCCTCGACTCCTGCGTCATCCTGGCGCCCGAGGTGTGGCGGGCCAGCGGCCACGTCGACACCTTCAGCGACCCGCTGACCGAGTGCCTGTCCTGCCACAAGCGCTTCAGGGCCGACCACCTCGTCGAGGCCTACGAAGAGAAGAACGGCAAGACCCCCGAGGGCGGTCTGGCCGACATCACCTGCCCCAACTGCGGAAACAAGGGCACCTTCACCGAGCCCCGGCAGTTCAGCGGCCTGCTCAAGACCTACCTCGGCCCGGTCGAGGACGAGTCGGGCCTGGCCTGGCTGCGCCCCGAGACCGCGCAGGGCATCTTCATCAACTACCTCAACGTGCAGCAGTCGGCGCGCAAGAAGATCCCGTTCGGCATCGGCCAGATCGGCAAGTCGTTCCGCAACGAGATCACGCCGGGCAACTTCATCTTCCGCACCCGCGAGTTCGAGCAGATGGAGATGGAGTTCTTCGTCAAGCCCGGCACCGACGAGGAGTGGCACCAATACTGGATCGACGAGCGCTTCCGGTGGTATTCCGACCTCGGCATCAACAAGGACAACCTGCGCCTCTACGAGCACCCGCAGGAGAAGTTGTCCCACTACGCCAAGCGCACCGTCGACGTCGAATACCGCTTCAACTTCGTCGGCTCCGAGTGGGGTGAGCTCGAGGGCATCGCCAACCGCACCGACTTCGACCTCACCTCCCACGCCAAGGCGTCCGGCGCCGACCTCAGCTTCTTCGAGCAGGACAGCGGGGAGCGCTACGTCCCCTACGTCATCGAGCCGGCCGCCGGTGTCGACCGCGCCACGCTGACGTTCCTGATCGACGCCTACACCGAGGACGAAGCGCCCAACGCCAAGGGCGTCATGGAGAAGCGCACGGTCATGCGGCTCGACCACCGGCTCGCCCCGGTCAAGGCCGCAGTGCTGCCGCTCTCGCGCAACGCCGACCTGTCGCCGAAGGCGCGCGACCTGGCCGCGCAGCTGCGCCGCCGGTGGAACGTCGAGTTCGACGACGCGGGCGCGATCGGCCGCCGCTACCGCCGCCAGGACGAGATCGGCACGCCGTTCTGCATCACCGTCGACTTCGACACCCTCGAGGACAACGCGGTGACGATCCGCGAGCGTGACTCCATGGCCCAGGAGCGCATCTCCATCGACGGCGTCGACGCCTACCTGCGCCAGCACCTGAACGACTGACCGGTGTAGTCGCCGTACTTCGGCGGGTGCACGTCCATTCGCGTGCGTTCGGGTGGGGCGGGCGGAGTCGCCATTCTTACGGCAGGCCGCCTGAGCCCCACCCGCCGCCCCGCGCTGACGGCCCTCCAAGGAGACGCTCCTCCGCCTCACCGCTGCGCCGCCGTGACGCGCGCATCCTTTCCGGCTCCGTGGTCATCCGTGACCTCGGTTCCGTGATCCTTCGCCCTTGCCCGGCTCCACGGTCATGCACGCCCCAATCCCGCTCCGGCTCGTCGGTCTGACCCTTCGACCGAAAAATCGTATAAAGACAGGAGTTACGCGGGCTTTCGCGATTGCCTGATGACATGCCCTCTAAGCCGATAAAGGCCATACGAGGGACGAGGGTCATCATGCGTACATCACGTTTCGCTCTTGTGCTGCTCGCCGCGGGCGCGGCGCTCATGACGGGGAGCGCCGCGTTCGCCGAACCTGAGCCGACCGCGCTGGAGCTGCGGCTGGTCGTGGACGACTGCCCCGACAAGGTCGTGCAGCCATGACCGACCCGGCGCTGCTCGAACGGGCGCTGTTCGAGGTCAAGCGGGTGATCGTCGGCCAGGACCACATGGTCGAGCGGTTGATCGTGGCGGTCGTCGCCAAGGGGCACTGCCTGCTCGAAGGCGTGCCGGGCATCGCCAAGACGCTGGCCGCCGAGACCACGGCGAGCGTGGTCGGGGGGACGTTCGCCCGCATCCAGTTCACGCCGGACCTGGTGCCGTCCGACATCATCGGCACGCGGATCTACCGGCCGTCGACCGAGTCGTTCGACATCGAGCTCGGTCCCGTCATGGTCAACCTGCTGCTCGCCGACGAGATCAACCGGGCGCCCGCCAAGGTGCAGTCGGCCCTGCTGGAGATCATGGCCGAGCGGCAGGTCAGCATCGGCGGCGTCACCCACGAGGTGCCCAGGCCGTTCCTGGTGCTGGCCACCCAGAACCCCATCGAGTCCGAAGGCGTCTACCACCTGCCCGAGGCGCAGCGCGACCGCTTCCTCATGAAGATCGACGTGGGCTATCCCAGCGAATCGGAGGAGCTGGCGATCGTCTACCGCATGAGCGTGGACCCGCCCGCGCCGCACGCCGTGCTCGACCCGGCCCAGGTCCTCGCGCTCCAGCGGCGGGCCGAGGAGGTCTTCGTGCACCACGCCGTCGCCGAGTACGCCGTCCGCCTCGTCTACGCCACCCGCGACCCCGACCGGTACGGGGTGCAGGACGTGCGGCGGCTGCTGGCGTTCGGGGCCAGCCCCAGGGCCACGCTCGGCCTGCTGTCGGCCGCCCGGGCGCTGGCGCTCCTGCGCGGGCGCGACTACGTGCTGCCGGAGGACGTACGCGACCTGGCGCACGACGTGATGGCGCACCGGCTGGTGCTCTCCTTCGACGCGCTGGCCGACGGGGTCGCGCCCCGGCAGATCGTGGACCGGGTGCTGGCCGCCGTGCCGCTGCCCCTCATCGCGCCCCAACAGGAGGCGATGCAGCAGGAAACGGTGCGACAGGACGCGGTGGCATGAAGCCGTACCTGATCGCGGAGCCCGCGCTGCGCAGGCTCGAGCTGACGATCACCAGGAGGCTGGATGGACTGCTCCAGGGCGAACACCTCGGGCTGGTGCCAGGTCCCGGGAGCGAGCCCGCGGAGTCGCGGCCGTACCAGCCGGGGGACGACGTGCGGCGGATGGACTGGAACGTCACCGCCCGCACGAACGAGCCCCACGTGCGGGATCTGGTCGCCGACCGCGAGCTGGAGATCTGGGCCCTGCTCGACGCCACCGCGAGCATGGACTTCGGGACCGCCGCGCTGGAGAAGCGGGAGCTCGCCCTGGCCGCGCTGGCGGCGGTCGGCTTCCTCACGCAGCGGACCGGCAACCGGATCGGCGCCCACCTGCTGCACGGCGGCGGCGTCAGGACGCTGCCCGCCAGGACGGGCAGGCCGCACCTGATGGCGCTGCTGCAGGCGGCGTTCGCGCTGCCGCGGACCCCGCCCGGCGTGGCCGAGCCGCTGCTCGGCGTGGCGGCCGAACAGCTCAGCCGGGCCGTACGGCGGCGCGGTCTCGTCGTGGTCGTGTCCGACTACCTGGACGAGCCGCAGACCTGGGAGCCGCCGCTGCGCAGGCTGGCCGCCCGGCACCAGGTGCTGGCCGTGGAGGTGGTCGACCCGCGCGAGCTGACACTGCCGGACGTGGGGCTCCTCACGCTGATCGACCCGGAGACGGGGCGGCGGCGGGAGGTCGCCACCGGCAACGCCCGGCTGCGCCGCCGGTACGCGGAGGCGGCTGC
Source organism: Nonomuraea sp. KM88 (assembly GCF_052245635.1). Classification (NCBI taxonomy): domain Bacteria; kingdom Bacillati; phylum Actinomycetota; class Actinomycetes; order Streptosporangiales; family Streptosporangiaceae; genus Nonomuraea; species Nonomuraea sp. KM88. The sequence continues at coordinate 451,816 of NZ_JBQQCC010000001.1, forward strand.
CGGGCAGCGCGACGCCATCAGGCGGGCGCTGCGCCGGGCCGGCGCGACCCACCTGCGGCTGCGTACGGACCGGGACTGGGTGCGGGACCTGGTCCAGCACGTCGTACGGCAGCGCCGCCTGGCGGCCCTGGCCCCGAGCCCGATGTTGCCCGTCCGGGGAGCTGTCCTGGGTGGCGGCACGCCTGGCACAGGAGGTGATGTGGCGTGAGCCTGATCTCGCCCGTCTGGTTGCTGCTGCTCATCCCCGTGGCGCTGCTCGCCGTCGCCTACGTGCTCGTGTCGCTGCGCCGCAGCGCGTACGCCGTCCGGTTCACCAACCTCGACCTGCTCGACAAGGTGGCTCCAAGGAGCCCCGGGTGGCGCAGGCACCTGCCGGCGGCGGCGCTGCTGCTCATGTTCGCGCTGGTGGTCGTGGGCTTCGCCAGGCCGACGGCCGAGGTGCGGGTGCCGAGGGAACGGGCCACGATCATGGTGGCGTTCGACGTGTCGGCGTCCATGAGCGCCACCGACGTCAGCCCCGACCGGTTCTCCGCGGCCCGGCAGGCGGCCAGGCAGTTCGTGGAAGGGCTGCCCGAGCGGTTCAACCTGGGCCTGGTGTCGTTCTCGTCGTCGGCCTCCGTGGCGGTGCCGCCGACCACGGACCGGCAGGCGGTGCTGAACGCGCTCGGCCGGCTGAGCACGGCGTCGGGCACCGCCATCGGCGAGGCCGTCTACTCCTCGCTGGAGGCCATCGCCTCGCTCGACTCGGAGGAGGAAGCGCCGCCCGCGCACATCGTGCTGCTGTCGGACGGCTCCAACACGACCGGCCGCACGCTGAACGACGCGGCGGCCGAGGCGTCCTCGAAGGGCGTCCCGGTCACCACCATCGCCTACGGCACCGCGGGCGGCACCATCAGCCTCTCCGGCCAGGAGGTCCCGGTGCCGGTGGACGGTCCCGCGCTGCGCGGGCTGGCCGAGGCGGCGGGAGGCGGGTTCTACGAGGCGGCCAGCGGCAGCGAACTGCAGGCGGTCTACGAGGACATCGGCACGTCGGTCGGCTACCGCACCGAGCAGCAGGAGGTTTGGCAGTGGTTCGTGGCGGCGGGACTGATCTGCGGGCTGATCGCGGCGGTGACGTCGATGATGTGGTTCTCGAGGCTGCCGTGAGAGGCATGGGCCGGCCGAGCGGGCCGGATTTCCGTACGGTGCCGCCCGGTGCCCGCCGCGACCCCGCCCAGGGGCCGCCTCCCGTGCCCGGCACGGTGCCGCCGCCCATGCTCGCCCCCCCACCTCCGGCGCAGCCGCCGCCCGTACCGGGACCGCCGTCCCCTGCGCCACCGCCGCCCGTACCGGGACCGCCGTCCCCTGCGCCACCGCCGCCCGCGCAGGGTTCGCGGCCCGCGCGGGCGGCGGTGCGGAGAGGACGCCTGCTGGTGGTCGCCGCGCTCGTCGCGGCGGTCGCCGGCGGGGCGGCGGGAGCGGCGGGGGCCAGGCTCTCCGGGGTGTCCGACCCGGCCCCCGCCGCGGCCCTGCCGAGGGTCGCGCCCGCGCCGTCGTCCGGCCTGACCGGGCTGAGCGCGACGGCGGCGCGGGTGCTGCCCAGCGTGGTCTCCGTGGAGGCCGGCAGCCGGGGCGGGTCCGGCTTCGTGGTGGACGGGCGCGGCCACATCCTCACCAACGCGCACGTGGTCAGTGACGGCGGCCTGGCGACCGTGGTGCTGAACGACGGCCGCAGGCTGAGCGCCCGCGTGCTCGGTGCGGACGACGACGAGGATCTGGCCGTGCTGGCGGTCGACCACCCCGGCGACCTGCCCCCCGCCACCCTCGGCCGGTCGTCCGACCTGTCCGTCGGCGACCAGGTGCTGGCCATCGGCTCGCCGCTGGGTCTTTCCGGCACGGTCACCGCGGGCATCGTCAGCGCCCTGGACCGGGAGGTGCGGCTGGGCGGGGCGCGGCGCACGGCCGTGCAGACGGACGCGTCCATCAACCCGGGCAACTCGGGTGGGCCGCTGGTGAACGACAGGGGCGAGGTCGTGGGGGTGAACACCGCCATCGCCGCCGGCCGAGGGGGCGGGAACATCGGCATCGGCTTCGCCATCCCCATCGACCGTGCCGCGCCCGTCGCGGAACGCATCATGCGAAATTAGGGTCACAAACATGCGACTGCTGGTGGTGGAGGACGAGGAGGACCTGGTCGACGCGTTGCGGGTGGGTCTCGCCCGCGCGGGCTACGCGGTGGACGTGGCCTACGACGCGCCGTCCGCGCACGAGAAGCTGCAGGTCAACGCGTACGACCTGGTCCTGCTCGACCTGAACCTGCCCGGCGGCGACGGCTTCCAGCTCTGCCGCACCGTGCGCGCGGCCGGCCAGGGCGTGCGGATCATCATGGTGACCGCGCGCGACCGGCTCGACGACCGCGTCCGCGGGCTCGACGAGGGGGCGGACGACTACCTGGTCAAGCCGTTCGCGTTCCCCGAGCTGCTGGCCCGGGTGCGGGCGCTGCTGCGCAGGGAGAGCGGCGGCACCTCCGTGCTCGAGGTGGGCGGGCTGCGCATCGACACGGCCAGGCTGGAGGTGTCGCTGGACGGCAGGTCGCTGGCGCTCACCCCCAAGGAATACGGCGTGCTGCACTACCTGATGACCAGGCCGGGTCACGTGGTGTCCAGCGAGGAGCTGCTGGAGCACGTCTGGGACGAGCACGCCGACCCGTTCACCAACACCGTGCGCGTCACGGTCGGCAACCTGCGGCGCAAGCTCCAGGAGGACGGCCTGATCGAGACGGTGATCAGCCGGGGCTACCGGCTCAAGGAGCCGACATGATCCACACCATCCGCTTCCGGCTCACCGTGCTCTACTCGGGCCTGCTTTTCGTGCTGGCCGCGCTCGTGCTCGGCGGCATCTACTTCGCCGTCTCGAAATCCACCGACCAGCGCCCCTACACCACCGAGTACGCCAAGGCCTACTCGGGCGACCAGTACCTGGGCAAGCGGGAGGTCGTCTTCGTCCAGGAGGTCGAGAACGCGGTCAACGTCAAGACGCTGGCCACGCTGCGCGACTATTCGCTCGTCACGCTGGCCGGGCTCTATCTCGCCAGCCTGGGCATCGGCTGGGTGCTGGCCGGCCGCGTGCTGCGTCCCGTCCGGTCGATCACCCGCACCACGGAGGAGATCCAGGCCACCGACCTGGCCCGGCGCATCAGGCTGGGCGGGCCGCGCGACGAGCTCAAGGACCTGGCCGACACCATCGACACCATGCTCGACCGGCTGGAGGAGGCGTTCAGCGCGCAGCGCCAGCTCATCGACGACGCCTCGCACGAGCTGCGCAGCCCGCTGACGATCATCCGGGCGAACGTGGACGCCGTGTTGTCCACCCCCGACGCCAGCGACGAGGAGCGCGCCAGGGCCGTGGCCATCGTGGATCGCGCGACCACTCGCATGACGCGGCTCGTCGAGGACCTGCTCGCCAGCGCCAGGCGCCAGGGCACCGCGTTCGCCGACGCCGATCTCGACCTGGCCAGGGTGGCGGCCGAGGCGTGCGAGGAACACGCCACCCCGGCCGCCGCCCGGCACGTGCGGATCACCCGCGACCTGGGCTCCGGCCTGGACATGACCGGCGACTCCGACGCGCTGCGGCGGGCCGTGGCCAACCTGCTGTCCAACGCCGTGCGCCTCTCGCCGCCCGGCGCCACGATCCGCGTGGTGGCGGGCCCCGCGGAGGGCTGGCTGTGGGTGGCGGTCCGCGACGACGGGCCCGGGCTGGGGGAGGCGGACCAGCAGCGGGTCTTCGACCGCTTCTGGCGGGGCGAGGCCAGCCGCCGCGACCGCCACACAGGGCTCGGCCTGGCCATCGTGCGCCAGATCGTGGAGTCGCACGGAGGACGGGTGGCGGTGTACTCGCAGCTGGGGGAGGGTGCGACGTTCGTGCTCTGGCTGCCGCCGCGTGACGGGGCGCCGGGCTCGCCGCCGGAGGACAATCCGCTCGCCTAGCGTCGTACGGAGGCGCTTCCGCCGGTGGGCGGGGGCGCCTCAGGCATGTGTGGGGATGGGGCCCCGGATCGCGTGATCGCGGACCGAGATCCGGGCCCGCCTGGCCGTTCTCCTTTCCCAAGAATTGGTTTAAACCAATTGGTCTAATCCAATTTCCTGAGGTGCGGTCGTATAATTGGATTAGACCTGTCCACAGGTGTTCACCTGCATAAATGTTGTCTTAGGGAAGGGGTGAAGTTTCGTCATCAATTTCGCCGGTAGAGTCCGGTCCAGAGGCGTCGGATTGGAGTTGTGGTGGGGAAGTACGTTTACGATTTCACCGAGGGCAACAGGAATCTCAAAGATCTTCTCGGCGGTAAGGGAGCCAACCTCGCCGAAATGACCAACCTCGGGCTGCCCGTTCCTCCCGGATTCACGATCACCAGCGAGGCCTGCCGCCACTACCTGGCGGAAGGCTCGACACCGGGAGGCCTGGAGCAGGAGGTCGCGGAGCATCTGGGCGCGCTCGAGGGCCGGATGGGCAGGAAACTCGGCCAGGCCGACGACCCGCTGCTCGTCAGCGTACGCTCCGGGGCGAAATTCTCCATGCCGGGCATGATGGAGACGGTGCTCAACATCGGGCTCAACGACGAGTCGGTGCATGGCCTGGCCAAGCAGGCGGGCGGCAACGAACGTTTCGCCTGGGACTCTTACCGCCGGCTCGTCCAGATGTTCGGCAAGACGGTGCTCGGGATCGACGGGGACCTGTTCGAGCGGGCGCTCGACGCCGTCAAGGGCAGGCGCAACGACACCGACCTCGACGCGGGCGAGCTGCAGCGGCTCGTGGAGACGTACAAGGGCATCGTCCGCGAGCAGACGGGCGACGACTTCCCCGCCGACCCGCGCGAGCAGATGCGCCTGGCCGTCCGGGCCGTCTTCGACTCGTGGAACGCACCACGCGCCATCCTCTACCGCCGCCAGGAGCGCATCCCCGCCGACCTCGGCACCGCCGTGAACATCATGGCCATGGTCTTCGGCAACTACGGTGACGACTCCGGCACCGGCGTCGCCTTCACCCGCGATCCCGGCTCGGGCCGGCAGGGCATCTACGGCGACTACCTGCAGAACGCCCAGGGCGAGGACGTGGTGGCCGGCATCCGCAACACGATCCCGCTCCAGGAGCTCGAGCGCATCGACAAGCACTCGTACGACGAGCTGCTCGGGATCATGGAGACCCTGGAGAACCACTACAGGGACCTGTGCGACATCGAGTTCACGATCGAGCGCGGCAAGCTCTGGATGTTGCAGACGCGCGTCGGCAAGCGCACGGCGGCGGCCGCGTTCTGCATCGCCACCCAGCTCGTCGACCAGGGCCTGATCACGCTCGACGAGGCCGTCACCCGCGTCACCGGCGACCAGCTGGCCCAGCTCATGTTCCCGCGTTTCGACGCGGACGCCGACCGGAGGAGGATCGGCAAGGGCATGAACGCCTCTCCCGGCGCCGCCGTCGGCAGGGCCGTCTTCTGCTCGGAGCGGGCCGTCGAGCTGTCGGAGCAGGGTGAGGACGTCATCCTGGTCCGGCGCGAGACCAACCCCGACGACCTGGCCGGCATGATCGCCGCCAGGGGCATCCTGACCAGCCGCGGCGGCAAGACCTCCCACGCGGCCGTGGTCGCCCGCGGCATGGGCAAGACGTGCGTGTGCGGGGCCGAGGAGCTGGAGGTGTCCACGGAGGAGCGCAGGTTCACCGCGCCGGGCGGCGTGGTCGTCTCCGAGGGTGACCTCATCTCCATCGACGGGACCACGGGGGAGGTGTTCCTCGGGGAGGTGCCGGTGGTGGACTCGGCGGTCGTCGAATACTTCGAGGGCGCGGAGCCGGACGACGAGCTGGTCAGGGCCGTCGACCGGATCATGCGCCGCGCGGACGCCGCCCGCCGGCTCGGCGTGCGGGCCAACGCGGACAGCCCGGACGACGCGGCGCGGGCCCGCCGGTTCGGCGCGCAGGGGATCGGGCTGTGCCGCACCGAGCACATGTTCCTGGGGGAGCGCAGGCGGCTGGTGGAGGACCTGGTCCTGGCGTCGACGGACGACGAACGCCAGGCCGCGCTGGATGCCCTGGAACCGCTCCAGAAAGCAGACTTTGTAGCGATATTTAAGGCTATGGACGGCGATCCCGTCACCATCCGCCTCATCGACCCGCCCCTGCACGAGTTCCTTCCCGACATCGTGGACCTGTCCGTCAAGGTCGCCACCTCATCGGACGTCACCGGCAAGGACCGCGAGCTCCTGGCCGCCGTCAAGCGCCTGCACGAGCAGAACCCGATGCTCGGGCTGCGCGGCGTGCGCCTCGGCCTGGTCATCCCCGGCCTGTTCGCCATGCAGGTGCGCGCCATCGCCCACGCGGCGAAGGAGGTGCCGGGCGCCCGGCCGGAGATCATGATCCCGCTGGTGGCCGCCGTACAGGAGCTGGAGTCCGTACGTGAGGAGGCCGTCAGGATCCTCGCGGAGGCCGGCGTCGAGGTCCTGATCGGCACCATGATCGAAGTGCCCAGAGCGGCGCTGACGGCGGGCAGGATCGCCGAGGCCGCGGAGTTCTTCTCCTTCGGCACCAACGACCTCACCCAGATGTCCTGGGGCTTCTCCAGGGACGACGTGGAGGCGTCGTTCTTCTCGCGCTATCTCGACCTCGGCATCTTCGGCGTCTCTCCCTTCGAGACCCTCGACAGGGAGGGCGTCGGCCGCCTGATCGAGATCGCGGTCGAGGAGGGCAGGGCCACCCGGCCCGGCCTGCACCTGGGAATCTGCGGCGAGCACGGAGGCGACCCGGACTCCGTGCACTTCTGCCACGACGTGGGCCTGGACTACGTCTCGTGCAGCCCGTTCCGCATCCCGGTGGCCCGCCTGGAAGCCGGCCGCGCCGCGCTGAAGGACACCGACTCCGACACCCGCTGAACGCGAAACGGGCGCCACGAAAGAGGTGCCCGCTGACGTCACCTGTCGTTGTCGTCCTGTCGCTCCAGCTCGATGGCGAGGGAACTCCAGACATCCGCGTACCCGCGAGCGATCCTGGCGACGACGACGGCGCAGTGCGGCGGTACGTTGCAAAGGGCCGTCCGAGCCTGTGCGATGCTGATGACGTGCGTCCCCAGCCAGCGCAACAGGTGCCGGCCGGACTCGCTGTAACGCAGCGCGGGATCACGGCGCAGGCCATCCAACATCACCCCCGGGTCCAGGGTGCGCACGGCTTGCTGCGCGTCTGGCCCGCCGGCGATCGGCGAGCTCCGTTCGTACGGTGTGCGATGCCGGGAGGGAACCGGATCCTTGCCCGACGCCAGGCGCGCGCGCACATCCCGCACGGTCCCGACCGAGACACCCGCTTCCCGCGCGATCTCACGTAAAGAGGCGCCCGGCCGGTCGATGATCGTGCGGGAAGCGATTCGCCGGCCCTCCGCGGTGTTCAACGGCCGCACTTTTCCGTCACGACCGATCCGCTGGTCGGTTATTCCGTTGTGAGATCCGTGACGAATGCGGGCAACGGTCTTCGCGGACAGTCCCGTGGTGTGCGCGATCGACCGGTCGGAGAGTTGCGGATGGGAACGTATGATGCGCGTTGCCGCGCTCTGGCGTTCTGCTTGCGTGAGCGGCAGACCATGCCTGATGTTGGCGGCGACCGCAAGCCGGAAAGCCTCAGCATCATTGCCGTGGAAATAGTGCGCATCGATTTCTGTCAAGCCCTTGAGAAGTGCTGCCTCAAGCCGGTGCATGCCGTCGATGACTTGCATGGTCGGGTAGTGAACTATAATAGCAGGAAGTGGATCATCGACGTCCGCCAAGGTGCGCACGTGGTCGCGGTCAATGCCGTTGAGACGCGGTGAGTCGGAAATGCAGAGCTTGCTCGTGCTTATTCTTACGATCTCTTGGGAGATTCCGGGTTCGTTGTCGCCGGAAGTGGGGGATAAGTCGCGTGCCATCGTCTCATGAGCTCGGCCAGATGTTACTGAGCGAAGTCGTTGAGACATTGCACCACCCTTTCCTGTGAGCGCTGTGGTGACGTCGCCCGCCCGTGATCGGTGGCCGCTGCTCAAGGACCGCCGGCTGGGCGTGGTCTCCGCAATATGGTGATCTCGCCCTCTCGTCGCATGACGGCAATGCTGCCCGAGGCCTCCGGAGACCTCTCGGGGGGCGACGCGTGAGTGGTCTCGATACGGGTCCCGGTCGGAGGGCGCCGGCTACATCGAGGATGTCCGGCCTGCGGCGCCGCTGTGTGCAGCATATATATGAGAGAATAAGAACGTGTCAGGCGAACGCCTGACAGTCGGTTCAGTGCGCACTCAAGTGAGGCGAAGATCGGCTGAACCTCAATGAATCGTGCGGGAGTTGGCCTTTGCGGCTTCGCCGCCTCGTCCGGGCGCCGCTGCCGTTCCTGCACCAGCAGTGGCCCACGATCACGTACCGACGTGCCTGGCGCACAGCAGAAACGCAGCGCATACTTCGATGAAGCAACGACGACGTGATAATAGCGGTGGCCTGCTCGGCCTTACTTGTCAGATGGAGGGCCCCTGGGATCTTCGTGAGAGATGTGTGCGGTCCGACTTGACCAAGTGCTTATGACTGCAGGCACGAAATGATGCAAACATAGGAAGTCATCCCGGTCAACCGTTAGAACCGCCTTGCGGCAACCTGGGAGTTATCTTTTTCTGAGGGCCTCCTGCCGGAAAAAGCTTCGTTTCTTTGTCGGAGGGCTGCAAGAACTGCGACTGTCAACTCCCGTGCGGCCAAAAGTTGGAAGCATCTTCAGTCGGAGGTTCGTTGAGACGATGAACAAACTTCTGATCTCCGCGATGGCCGGAAGGGCCGCGCCCGGCCCGGTGGGCACGGACGTTGCCCAGGTCAACGGTGTTGTCCTGGCCGGGCTCTCCCGGCGCGCCGGCCGCCGGGAGAGGTGCCGCCTCCGCCTCGTGGCCGGCGCCGGAGCGGCGGCACGCACCGCGTGCGAGATCGGCGGCGGCCCGGTCGGGTGCCTTGACAGAACGGTTCACTGATCCTTATTACGGTTATAGCCAATTCCGGCTCGGCGGATTGAACATCACCATCGGCATCCCCCGTAACGGCATGCGATGGGTGCGGAGGCCTATCCCCGCTCGACCCGGTCTCTTGTCTGCTGCGAAGCTCTGCGACCGCGCCGGATCCAGCGCGCTCGCGCCGTGGAGCCAGGAGGGGCCGTACGGAGCGGTCACCCGGATGGCGAGTTCGACGGATCAACTCCTGGACACGCAGGTCCACCCGACGAGGAGTACAACATGATCATTTCCCCGATCCACATCGCTCGTCGCCCGCATGGCGTCCACAGCCATGCGTAGCATCGTGCTCGGCGTCGGCGGATTCGGGCGCGAAGTGCTCCCTGCCCTGGCGGCCAACGGGATCGAGATCGCCGCCGTGGTCGATCACGACACCGGCGCCCTGGCCGACGCCGCGCGCACCTACAAGGTGACGCCGTCGGCGGTCTTTGACAACGACGAGAGCCAGTGGTGGGACACCGACGCGCACCTCGTGGTCGATTGCACACCACCCGGCCATCATCTTCGCCACGCGGAGGCGGCGTTCCGGACTGGCAAGGATCTTCTGGTCGCCAAACCGATGGCCCTCAACCTGGGGGACGCGTCACGGATCATGGATCTCGCCACCGCGGCCGGCCGGCGCCTGGCCATCATCCAGCAGATGCGCTATCTGCCGGCGTTTCTCAAAGTGCGTGACCTCATCGGCGAGGGTTCCCTGGGCCGGCTGGGAGTCGTGACGATCACGTTCAACGTCGAGGGCACCTTCTGGCGACCTGGCCTCGCCTGGCGGCTGGCGATGGACCAGCCCGTCCTGTGGGAGGGCAGCGTGCACGTGCTGGACCTCGTGCGCTGGGTCATCGACGATGAGCCGGCGGCCGTCGTCGCGCATGCCTTCAGCCCGCCATGGAGTGAGTTTCGCGGCCCGGCCGGCCTGACGATGTGCGCCGAGTTGCGCAGCGGGACGGTCGTACGCTACCTGGCGAACTGGGCGCCGCGTGGAAGCGCTGTGGTGCCGCTCAACTCCGGCTGGGAGCTCGAGTTCGACCATGGGGTCGTGCGCGTCGTCGACGAGAGCGTCACGGTCAACGGCGAAGTGGTGTTCGAGCCGTCCGCCCAGCCGACGCCGCTGGCCGACCTGAACACCCGGCTCGTACGGTGGTATCTCGGCTGGCTCAACGGCCAGGATCCAAGGGGCCCGACCGGTGCCGACAACCTGCGCACCGTGGCGTTCGCGGACGCGCTCCAGCGGGCCGCCACGAACGGCGTCCGGGTGACGTTGTGACGGGCGTCGCCGGCGTGCCCATAGTCGTCTTCGGAGACGTGTGCCTGCACGTCACCGTCCGATCGTCCGGCACGGGTGATTTCTGCGCCGGCGATGTGAAGCTGGACCCTGGCGGTAGCGCCGCGATGGTGGCGCTGCAACTGGCCGCGCTGGAACGGCGGGTCGCGATGGTGGGTGTGGCGGGGGAGGACGATCTGGCCGAGCATCTGCGCAAGAGCCTGATCGCGTCCGGCGTCGACTGTTCGTGGTGGGCGTCCGTGGCGGGCGACACCGCGAGGGTCGCCATCCTCGTCGAATCAGGCGGTGACCATCGCGTCATCGTGAACCAGGAGGGCGTGACCCGGCCCGGCGAGGCGCTGACCCCGCTGCTTCGTGAGCTCCGCGTGCGGGGCGACGCCCTGTGTTATGTGCCCGGCTTTCCCAGCTATGACCCACTGCGCGTGGCCCTGGTCGAGCAAGGCGCACGCGTGGTGTGCGACTTCGGGTTCCGTCCATGGTTGACCGACGCCGCGACGGCGCGCGACAACATCGTGCCCCGCGTCGATGGCGTCGCGATCGCGATATGCAGCGGTGCCTCCTTCTCGGAAGGCGACAACCGGGCGTTGGCGCAGGCCTGCATCGCCGGGGGCGCCGCAGGGGTCGTCACGTCGCTCGGGTCGCGGGGATGCCTGGTGAGCGACGCGGACAGCAGCACGCATCAGGCCGGATTCGCCACCCATCCCGTCAACACCCTGGGCGCCGGCGACTCGCTGGTCGCAGGTTTGCTGGCGGCCCTGAGCGATGGGCGCCCCCTGCGGGAGGCATGCCTCTTCGCTCAGGCCGTAGCCGCAGCGAAGATCGCGACACTGTCCCGGCCCGCGACCGTCCATGGCGTTCGCACCCTACTCGCAACGGCAGGTGATCAGGATGACCATTGACGCTGGCCTCAGCGCCTATCCGATGGGGGACGAGCCCCAGCACAATCTGCAGCGGATGTTCGCCGACATGAAGCGGGTGGAGCTCGCCCGGCATTTCGTCGATGACGTCCTGCGGAAGGGAACCGACGTCTTCATCATCGCCGTCGACCTCGACCGGTCCGCGGTCGTACGCCGCCGCGGCGTGAAAGAGAAGCGTCACCTTGTCGTGCAACTTCATGAGCTGCTGCGTTCCGCGCTCCCGGAGCAGGCGACGTTCCTGGATTCCGGGTCACGCGACGAGGGATGGATCGTCCTCACCCCTGACGATCCCCATGAGCCCACCCGGCTGGCCGAGCGGCTGCACCAGCTGATCGGCGGCCACGTCTTCCGCCTGATCGACGGCGAGGAGGTGCGGCTGACGGCAAGTCTCGGCGTCGCCCGCTCCCCCCTCCACGGCAGCACCGGGCAGGACCTTCTCTGGGCGGTGGGCGAGGCCCTGTGGCAGGCCAAGCTGACCCGCGATGCGGTGTACGTGGCCGACGCGCCCGTTGCGGTGGAGCCGCAGACATTCCGGATAACCGTCGAGCAGCAGCGTCAGCTCGCCGCACTGAGCCGGCGGACGGGCCGCCCGGACGACTCGCTGTTCCACGAGGCGTTGCAACTCCTGCTCGAGAACCACGCGCCACGGTGGCATTGGATCGTCGAGAAACGCGGCCCGACACCCGGTGGGCCGGCGCGTCGCGGAGCCGAGTTCGAGTGAACGAGCTGGTAACGGAGGCGCAGCGCCTCCTGTCCGAGCTCATCCGTGCCCGCTCGTGCAACCCGCCGGGTGACACGGCTGCCGCTGCGGCGGTCCTGGCCGCTTATCTGCGCCGTTCGGGCATCGACCCGACCGTGTACGAAGCCGAGCCCGGACGCGCGAGCCTGGTCACCCGCATCCGCGGAGCCGGCGACGGTCCATCGTTGCTCCTGCTCTCGCACCTGGACACGGTCGACGCCGACCCCGCCGAGTGGTCGTCGGATCCGTGGGATGGGATCGTGCGTGACGGCAGCGTCTGGGGGCGTGGCGCGCTGGATCTCAAGGGACAGGCCGCGGCTCAGGCCGTCGCGGTCGCCTCGCTGCTGCGCTCCGGTGTCCCTTTCCGCGGCGACGTCGTCCTCGCCGCCACCGCCGATGAGGAGCTCGGCTCGGAGCTCGGCACCCGATGGCTGCTGGACCGGCGCCCTGAGGCACTGCGCACCGACTACGCCCTCACCCACGGTGCCGGGGATCGCATGGTCCTGGACGACCGCGCCGTCTACTTCTGCGCGACCGCTGAGCGGGTCACCGCCGAGCTCACCGTCACCATCACCGCACCCGCTGGGCTGCCCATGCTGGCAGAGCAGCCGAACGCCATCGCTGAGGCCGGCCGGTTCGTGAGCAAGGTCGCCGGCCAGCACATCGGCGACACGCCGGCCGAAGAGGCCACGGTCGTGATGGATGCGCTCGCCGGGACCGGACGACCTCCGGGGGAGGTCGCCGCTGCGGCGGGAAGCATCCACCCTGCTCTGCGCACCCTGCTGACGCCCTTGACGGGAACCACGCTCGTCCCGTTGAAGATCGTTTCGACCTCCCTCGCCGGACGCCCGTCGGTCTGCGAGATCCACTTCTCCTGCTGGCTGCTGCCCGGCTGCGGCCGTGAAGAGATCGAAACCGTTCTCGAAGCGGCGGCGGTGGAGCTGCCTTACCGCGTAGCCTGGCGGCCGATCCGAGGGGGCAGCCGGTCGCCGACGGCCACTCCGCTCTGGGGAGCGATCGAGAGTTTCGTCCGGCGCGTCGATGCCGGATCGCTGCTGCTGCCGCTGTGCGACGCCGGCTTCACCGACTCCCACTGGCTGCGCGAGCGGTACGGTACGGTCGCGTACGGATTCTTTCCCATGCGCGAGATGACGACCTCCGAGGCGGCCAGGACCGTCCACGGGCCGGACGAGCGGATGCCCCTGTCAGACCTGGGCCTTCAGGTTGATTTCTACCGCCATGTCATCACCTCCATCGGCAGCGGCGCATGCGATGGGCAGGGATGACGTCTCATCCGCCGGTCGCACGTCGTGATCGCCGGACCGGCCGGTGAGGCGCGCCGTCAGCATCGGCCGTTCATGCCGCTCCCATGATCGGCGACAGCGTCGATCCGTTCCCCGGCGGTGACGAAAAGATCAGTGGCGAGTCGCGCGCAGAAGCGCGTCAGCTTGTCGCCGTTCGCGATGGGGGCACCGGTGTGGAAGGGGGTGTTCGCGGCGAATCGTGGGAGATGAGCAGGAGGGGTGGCGCTGGACGGGTGGGCATCGACGCTGCTCTCGGCTCGCTGGACGGCGGCGTGGGCGGGTTCGAGCAGGGAGAACTCCCGGTGGCACGGTATGGAGCGCGCGGCCCGGGCCACCTTCGTGTACGGACACGTGAGGCCAGGCGCCGGAGGGCCGGGCCAGAGGTATCGGTGCCACTTCTCACGCCCTGTCGGTTCGTCCCAGAAGAAGAGCAACGCCGGCATGAGTTCCGCCGCCGATGCGAAGAAGGAACTGTAGGCGCCCGGGCCGGTCATGGCGGCCAGCGTGGCACGAGTGGCCGGAGCCAGCGCGAGGAAGACCGCCGCCGCGAACGTCCTTTCGAGCTCGGCGCGATCGGCCTGCTCCGGAAGGACGAACCACGCGGCGCTGTCACGGACCAGGCCGCGCTCGACGGTGGCCGCCGCCCAGCGCCGCTTCATCCCGTGGATCGCCGGACGGCGGCTTTTCCCGGCCGGGAATGCGGCCCGGGGCTCTCCGTTGAACGACATGCCGGCAATCTCCTCTGTCGTGCCCGTCAGGGAAGTTGAAGCGCGTTATCCCGTCTTATTTCACTCCGCGGTCATGACCATGTACAGCCAGAAAAGCCGGTATATTGTCGTCAATATTGAGGCTGCTTTCCCGCTGATCGTCATTCCTCTTTTCCGCAATTCGATCCGCGGGCCGGCCGTACCCGTGAGGAGCATGGGATATGACTCGATGGGGCGCCTTGGACATTGATTCCAGCGCTGCCGTGCACGAGGTGCTCGAGCACACGGTCGTCGCCTCGATCGCTTATGTCTCCGAGCGATTCCGCACGGCCCGCGATCGCCTCGGTGTCGCCTGGTTCGGTGCCGACCCGCAGGGGTTCGCGGGCGCGGGAGACGATCTCGCCGCGCCACTGCGCCGGATGGCGCAGATCGATGAACTGCTCCGCGCGGCAGGAGCCGCTCCCCACTGGCACGGGCTGGCTAATTTCGTCTGGGTGATGGACGCCCCCACGCTGGCATCGGTGCGCCGTGCCGCCGGGACGATCGCCGCGCCCAGCCATGTGCGTGACATTCCGCTCCGCCATGGCGCGGCCCATGGCAGCGAAACCGGCGATCCCGTCGATCTGCTCCGGCTGGCCGCCGCCAGGACCGGCTTGTCCGGCCACGGCGGCGCAGGGGCACAGGACGGACTCACCTTGACGCCCAGGGCATTCGCGTCGTCCGAAGGCGAGCGGGCTCGGCTCGCGCGGATCTCCGAGAACCGGGACCGGGAGATCGAGCCCTTGGTACGCGAGGCGCTGGACCTGCTGTTCGCCCGGTACGCCTGACCGGCGCGACGCGCTCGCAGCCGGGCGGTTTCCGTTCCGTGCCGCGAACACCGGTGGGCCGCGCACCCCTCCCCGCCGGCGTTCAAGCGAGCCAGCTGATGCTGGTGGTCGGCGACGTTTCCGGATAAAGAACCGAGCGCCGCGAGGAGAATCCCGCGAAGGACACCGCTCCGCGGAAGGCCTCGTACGGGATGGGGGACTGCCCGGACAGCGCGTGGTAGAAGCGCAGAGCGAGCGTGTGGCTGCTTTCGAGCCGGTCTCGCACCGTCGCGATGCCGGGAGTGTGGGCCTCGATGACCACCAGGCCGTGACGTCCGCATACCTGCCGCCACTGTGCGTAGTGCTCCGCCCAGTCCTCCCGCACCGCCTCAGCGGAGATGATCGATCCCGACGGCGTGGCGTACACGCCGTCGGTGAGGTGCACGTTTCCGTTCTCGCCTTCCATGTGTCCCAGCGACCGGTTGTGGTCGACGAAAGCCCGGACGGACATGATGTCGTCCATGCCGATGCCACTGGCCGACGCCACCGCCTGCGCGACCTCCGACGGCTGCCCGACGTCTCCGAGCAGACAGATCGCCGGCAGGTTCGACAGGTTGCGCTCACTGATCTCCAGCGCCACCGGGTCCATGTCGACACCGAGGACGACCAGGGGGTGCTCCGCGAGGGACCGGCCGCGTGACGTCGAGCCGCGGACGAACGCGTACAGCTCGCGCAGCCACGAGCCGTCGCCGCAGCCGATGTCGAGGATGGCGCGAGGTTGCTCCGCGAGCGGCGCCTGGTCGAAGTGCCTGGCGACGAGCCTGGTCGCCGCGTGAAAGTAGCCACGATGCGCGGTCGCGCTCGCCCTCACGTTGATACTGCGGTCGATCTGCCGCGTAACGTCCAAGGGTGCGATCGTCTCTCCGGCCGCCACTCGATCCGGGAGCCGGATCAGCGTTTGCGCGTAGGAACCAGCCAGTCCGTACATGGGGGCGAAGAAGGACAGCACCCGCTTGATGCCGGCTTCCGACGTTCCCAGATCGAGCGCGGCGAACAGCGGCGCGAGGTCCGCCCGATCATGGTCGCGCTCGATCCGAGGCAGCAGCGGCACGGCGAGCAGGCCTTCCAGCAGGCGGAGGAGAAGGTCCGCCGCCGCGTCCGGCAGGGAGGTGCGCCTGCTGACCGATGCCTTGGCCGAGGTCAGGATGTCGACGCAGCCGAGGAGACGCGCCACGGTGCTCTCCACGGACCACGGACGGCCACGATCGCGCTCGCGGATCGCGCGGTGAGCGTCGAGGAGGATGTCGAGTGCGAAGGCCACGTCATCCGACGCGGACAGCGACACCACGGAGCCGCCGCCGCGGTCGTCATGCACGGTCAGCCATCCGGCATCGCACGCCGCCACGATCGAGGCCGCCACTGCGCCAGGGGAAGGCGAATCGTTCACCACGTCCGTGCAGCTGAGGCGTTCCCTGCTGAGCCGATCGAGGCTTCCTGAGGCCTCCAAGGTCGCCAGCGCGGTGATGGCCGCCAGGCCGTTCTGATGGAGGAACACGCGTCGCAGGAGTTCGCCGTTCCAGCCGCTCGCCCGCCGCTCCGCCACCTTCATGACGCATACCGGTACGAGATGCTCGATGCCGGCCTTCTCCTGGCCCTTGCTTCGGCCGGCGTTGCCCACAACATCATCGGTCTCCGCTCCGCGTCGTCGAGTGCCACCGGCACCGCATCCTCGTTCGATCGGCCGGTACGGTCAGGAGGAGGCCTCCCTGGCGGCGTGCTTCAGAACATCGCTGTGCCACGTGTCGGCGTCCGGAGGCGCCCAATAGAAGTCACCCACCGGCACGCCAAGCCGCTCACACAGGTCACGGGTCGCCCGCGCGCTCTCCGCCCAGGCGCGCACCGCCGAGGCCAGCCCGTCGTCTCCATGGCCCGTCAAGTCACCCACCAGGGCGAGAACCGCCCGGCAGTGTGCGGTGACCGCGTCCACGTCCAGCGGGAGGGCCGCACAGTAGAGGGCGGAGACTCTGTCCGCCAGATCGGGATTGACGGCCCTGAGCACCGACAGCGCGACTCTGGCTCTCGCCGTGGCGTGCTCGAAGGGCGGAAACACGGTGCAGCGCTCACGGAGCCACACGGCGACCGACGCGTCGATCAGGCTGGCGGCGGTATACCGCGCCAACCCCAGCTGGCCGGCCTGGAGGGCGCCGTCGAGGTCGTACATCAGCGCCATGATCTCGAGGCGGCCGGAGGATTCGTCGTGGGATCGCCGGAGCGCGACCGGCATGGGCACCGCCTTCGCGATCTCACCGCGCATGGCCCTTCACCTCCCTCAGCAGTCCGGCATCGATCAGTGCCTCCCGCAGGACGAGGCGGTGTGCCTGGGCTTGCCAGACGCTGGGCGCCTGCTTCCGGCTGCCGTCCGCTTCATGCGGACCCAGAGCCGGCAGGAGCGCGGTGATCGCCGCCGTGTCCTCCGGCAGCACGTCGTACGCCGCCTTGCGGGTCATGAGGGTCGAGACGTAGTGACGGCGATCGTGCTCGATCGGCGCCGCCGCCTCGGTCACGAGGTCATCGGCGTTCATTCCGGACAGGGATTCGGCCAGCACGGTGTCGATGTGCTCGACCGCCGCGCGGACATGACGCACCGGGTCAACCGAGGGATGAAGCAGCGCCGCGATCGTGGCGACCTCGGCGGAGTCCGGGCCGAAGGCCCGGATCGCCTTCTCGAGGGTGTACTTCGGCGACGGATAGAGCTCCCCCACGTCGGTCAGGGTCCCCATCGTGCAGAGGTGGGCGGCATAACAGGCGTAGAGGGTGGCGGCGGTGACGTCACCGCTGTTCAGAGCGATCGTCGCCCGCGCGGAGAAGGCGCCGGCGTGCAGAATCGCCCACGACCTGAGCACGGGACGATACGCCTCCAGCGAGAAGACCACGCTCGTGGGGTACGCGCCCTTGACGGTCGCGCCGATGGCAAGCCGGTAATAACGATCGAGCTCCGGCCGCGACAGCCGCAGAACCTGGGCAATGGCCTTCGGATCGGTCGTCGCCAGCTTCCTGGTGAGGTCCTCCAGCTCCCGTGCCCGGACATATTCGATGTCCAACCAGCTTGCTCCGGCGAACGCCATGCGCACGGGCACGTCGCGCGGGCGGTTGTCGCTCACCACGAAGAAGTCGAGGTCGGACCGTACGTTGCCGATGCCCTCGAACAGGGAGCCCGAGACCACGAGGACCTCTTCCTCGGCGATCGAGTCGGACAACCGTGCCCACGCGTCGTATCCTGCTTTGCGGCAGATCAGCTCTATCGCAGTGCGATCATCCAAGGAACCGGTCCCATCCCAGGCTTGCGCTGTCGGCGGTCGGAATCGATGGCGGCGGTCGGGGTCGGCGACGTTCGCGCGCTACGCGTAGACGTCCCAGGCCGACGAGACGGCATTCGACCAGTCCGCGTGTTTGATGCTGTACCGATTGTCGACACCGGTGCCGGACATGGGGTCGACGAGCGAGAAGCCGGCGTACATCAGGCGTCGCTCACCACGCTGGGGGGCGACGGTCTCGTGCATCGCGCACGACAGGTGAACCGTGAGATCTCCCGCTTCGCCGTAGAGAGCCCGGACCGGCAGGTCCACCTCGTCGATATTGTGATCGACTGCGGGGAAGTTCGTACGATGAGAGCCCGCCATGACCCGGATGCCCCCGGTCACCTCGTTGGAAGGCGCCAGCAGGACCCCGATCGTCACGCCATTGCAGAAGTACGAGTGCTTCCCCTGCCAGCAGTCCTTGTGCCAGCGAATCTCCGACGGCCCTTCCACCACACCGGTGGGTTTGACGAGGGACTCCACCCAGGACGGAGGAAACGCGAAGGAGTCTCCGGTCAGGTTGCACAGGCGCCGGAGCGGATCACTTTCCGCCACGCGCTTGCCGGCTTCCGATATCCGGTCGAAGTGCTTGAGGCGCACACACGCCTCCTGCCCGTTCTCGAGTTTCGCCCACCATCGGTGGGGGTCGTCCCTTCGGGCGGATGTGAGACCGCGGTCGATGTCGGCCGAGATGGCGGCGACGGCATCGGCGCCGATCCAGCCGCGCAGCATGAGGAAGCCGGCCTGCTCGAGAAACCTTCCCATTTCGGCGTCATCGTCATCGGGCGTGAACGACCGGTCCACGTCGAGCGGCGAGCCGTCCAGATTCGTCAGCGATATGGATCCCGGCTCGTACATCGGGCGGCCGTCGACCATCGCCCGGAGCACCACGTCCCACGCAAGTGCCGCGTTGGAATCGCCACTGCTCACCTGGGCGTCGCCTGAGACCAGCAGGGCCAGCATGGTGCGCACTTCCTGGACCCACTCGGAGAACGCGGCTTCGCCGATGTCGACGACCAGCTCTCCGCTCGTGGCGTCGTCGACGACGGTGACGGTGTCCGCTTCCGGGACCAGAGTCCGCATGGTGTCGCCGACCCGAAGCGAAAGGCGGCCAAGCCCGAGCCGCGCCGCGGCCCGAGCGGCCTGCGGTCCGGTCGTCCTGAGCAGATCCGGCAGTTCCTCGAAGAACGAGCGAGGATCTATCGTCCGGACGCCGCTGTTGGTGCGTGTGCGCATGTCGATTGTCATTCGAGCACCTCCTCGGGAGCTGGCGACGCAATTATTTCGATATGGCTGCCATATCTGTGTGTCCGGAAAAGTCGTTCGAGTTCCTCACCGATGTTGGCCGGGATTCACCAGGATCGCAACAACACGAATGAACACATAAAAACGTGCGCACCGGTGGCACTTCGCCCGCGGACTTTCGGTCGTGGCGCGTTCGGCTGTGGATGACGGTCGTGATGCCTGGAGGCGGGCGGCGTGCAAGTGAGGACCATCCGCACTTGCACACGGGCACGCCGTGGCCGCGTTGTTCGTACCGATGCCTGCGAATTCCGGCTGGTCCCGACTAGGAAAGCTGCCGGAACGCGGCCCGTACTATCTCGCCTCGATCTTCTGTTCCGTCCAGAACGGTCACCTCGTGACAGAGTTCGTCGAGGATTCCGCGGATGTGGTGCCGGTGCAGGCGAAGGCGTTCCGCGAACGGCCCGTCGTGGTCATCCCGCCTTCGGCCGAGCGCGGACCCGCACCGCGCACACCGGCCGGGATCCGCCTCCGAGACGGCTGCCTGCGATATTCCGCCGTCACAGGTGACGCACACCGACCGCTTGCGCATGCGTGCCATGCATACCTCGTCCGGGGCGTCCAGATAGAGAACGCGGTCGACCTGCCGGCCGCGGCCGGCCACGACCTCGATCATGAGCCGTGCCTGTTCGGCGTTGGCGGGCAGGCCCTCGATGAGCATTCCTCCCGGCAACTGCGCGTCCAGCCGGCGGGAGAACGCCTCGATGACGACCTCGTCCGGGAGCCATTGCCCCTTCTCCTGTGACTCGGCGGCCGCGAGCCACAGATCTGTCTGCTTGCTCTTCTCCTCGACGAACTGACGCCGGACGGCGAAGTGCCCGAGGCCGGGGGTCGCGTCCAGAATGCTCGTGACCAGGGTGCTCTTGCCGGACCCCGGAGGCCCGAGCAATACCAGCAAGGACGTCTTGGAGAGCGTTCGCGCGCTCATCGTGCGCCTCCGGAAACCGTGGTGCCGGCCGGCGGAAGGGCCTCCCCGAGCAGCGGAAGCACCTCTTCCGCGAAACGCGCGGGCTGCTCGGCGCGGTCAGGGCCGGGGACGCTGACGTTGAAGCCGTCGAAGCCGAGGTCTCGCAGCTTCGCAAGCTGGTCGGCGACGGCTTCCGGCGGACCGGTGATGGCATTCGGCGGCGCTTCGGCCAGCGGACCGACATGAGCCTCGAGACTGAGGACGCAGGTGATCGTCGAGGGATCGCGCCCCGCGCCGTCCGCCGCGGCGATGAGGCGGGACCTGCACGCGGTCAGCCGCTCCACCGAGGTGTAACGCAGGTACGGGATCCAGCCGTCCGCCATGCTGCCGGCCACTTCGGCTCCGCGCAGGCCGAGGACGCCCAGCCAGACAGGTATCCGGCTCGCCGGCCGTGGGCTGATCTCCGCGTCGACGACGCCGTGGTGCTGGCCGGAGAAGGTGAACTTACCGTCGCACCACAGGCCTTTGATGATCGCCGTCGCCTCGGCGAGGGCATCGATCTTCCCCCGGGCGGACGGCGGGTTCACGCCCACGGAACGCATCTTGTTGTCCGCGCCGCCACCGCCGATCCCGAGCACGAGACGGCCGTTGGCGAGACGGTTGATGGTCTCGGCCATCTTCGCCACGAGCGCCGGATTGCGGAACGGCGCTCCGAGAACGCGGGTGACGAGCCCGATCTGCCGCGTCGCGGCGCCGATGGAGGCCAGTGTCACCAATGGCTCGTTGGTGGGGCTGCCCCCGAAAGGATGGTCCGCGACCGAAACGAAATCGAACCCCAGCCTTTCCGCCTCGATTGCTTCGTCTACGGGGTGCACGTCGCCGATAGGGTGCATGGACACGCTCAGACCGACTACAGGTCTTTCCACATCTCCTCCGTTGGACCGGGTGACTTCATCGCCTGTCCCGCGCCGCACATGCTAAGCATCCTCGTCTGCGCAGGGCCACTCGACGTCTTTCCACACCGGCGGCGGGCACGAGATGAACAGCCGGTTCGTGCACGTCACCATCCTGAGCGCACCCTCAAATCCGGCCTTCACCGTCAATTTCCTGCATGCAGCTGAGCCTGTGAACGGCCTGTGGTTTCCGCGGGTAGACTGCTCGGCGTGTCAGTAGTCCCGGTTCGCGCACGTTTCGCGCCTTCCCCCACAGGAATGTTCCACGTTGGAGGCGCACGCTCGGCTCTCTATAATTGGGCGGTAGCGCGACAATCAGGGGGAAAGTTCGTGCTGCGGGTGGAAGACACCGACACTGCGCGAAATCGCCCAGAGTGGACGGAAGGCATTATCCAAGCTCTGGCCGCGATCGGCATCGATTCCTCGGATCCCGCTTTCGAGGGTCCCTACATGCAGTCGCAGAGTGCCGATCGGCACCGGCAGGCGGCGCTCCAGCTGTATACGAAGGGCCGGGCATACTTCTGCGACTGCACGCGTGAGCAGCTCACGGAGCGGCGAGAGTCCGAGCACCTGGGATATGACGGATTCTGCCGCGAGCGCGGGCTGGAGCCCGCGCAGGGACGCGCGTTGCGCTTTCGGACGCCGGATGACGGCGAAACCCTGATCGTGGATCTGATCCGCGGCAAGCCCGCCTTCCCCAACAGCGCGATCGAGGATTTCGTCATCGCCAGGGGCGATGGGTCGCCGGTCTTTCTCCTGGCCAATGTCGTCGACGACCTGGACCAGGGCATCACGCACGTGATCCGGGGCGAGGAGCATCTCTCCAACACGCCCAAGCAGCAGCTCCTGTGGGAGGCCCTGGGCTCGGCGCCGCCGATGTGGGCCCATCTGCCCGTCCTCGTCAACGAAAAGCGGCAGAAACTGTCCAAGCGGCGGGACAAGCTGGCGCTGGAGGAATATCTGGCAGATGGGTTCCTGCCGGACGCCCTGGTCAACTACCTGATGTTGCTGGGCTGGGGGCCGGGCGGCGATCGGGAGATCATGCCATACCCGGAGATGGAGCGGCTGTTCAGAATCGAGGACGTCAACACCTCGCCGGCGTTCTTCGATGTGAAGAAGCTGAGCGCGTTCAACGGCGAATACATCCGGGCGCTGTCCGAAGAGGCGTTCGCCGCCGCATGCGCGCCGTGGCTCACCGGGCCCCATGTGCCGTGGCGAGCGGACGCGTTCGACCCGGGCGTGTTCGCGGCGGTGGCGCCGCTGGCGCAGACCCGGCTGACGTTGTTGTCGGAGATCACGGGTTATGTGGATTTCCTGTTCCTCGACGAGCCCGTCTTCGACGAGGCGTCGTGGACCAAAGCCATGAAGCCGGGCGCCGCTCGGCTGCTGCGCGATGCGCGGACGGCGTACGCCGCCGCGGCATGGCGGGCGGAGACGCTGAAGAACGTGCTGACCGAGGTGGGCGAGCGCCACGGGCTGAAGCTGGGCAAGGCGCAAGCCCCGGTCCGGGTGGCGGTGTCGGGGCGGACGGTCGGTCTGCCACTGTTCGAATCACTGGAAGTCCTCGGCCGCGACCGGACGGTGCGACGTCTCGACGCCGCGCTCGCGCGCTTGACCGGGGCGTGAGGCTGCGCGACGACGGGGATGCGCCTCATGCTCGTCCAGGCCGGCCCGCGGACCGCCGGAGGAAGGTTGGAGCAGCTCGGTCGTGGCCCGCGTCGGCGGTCAAGCTGTGAGGTCCCGCACCACACCGGACATGTCCTGGGCGGTCAGACGCGGCCTTTTCGCGGCCGCCAGAGCGAGGGACTCCATCGCGCGGAGAAAGACGTCGATCTCCGCCGGTGTCAGGAACGACGTGTCGGCCCGCAGGAGACAACCAAGGGCCGGCGGGCGGGCGAAGGTCACGAGGTAGACCCGCCGCCCCATACGATCCTGAGACAGGTCGCGGGTCCACCGCAGGATGGTGTCGCCCGGCGAACTGGCGGGTGTGCCACCGGCCGCAGCCCTGCAGGGCACCTCGCCCGAGAGGTTCAGATTGATCGAGAAGGGCAGGCCCACGCAATGGCGGGCTTCGCCGGAGTGGCCGTACACGAGCCGGGCCACCGCACGCGGGTCGTACTGCCCGTGCCGGTACGCCAGCAGCGCGGACCTCACCGTCGTGCTGAGGAGCTCGGGGAAACTCAGGCCACGCACGTCGACGCTGAACGGGGTGTCCTGGACGAAGGTCCCGGCGGCTGCCCTGCGCCTGGGACCGACGCGGTTGCTGCAGTAGATCATCGACTCGCACTTCTGGACCGGCGACCGCAGGCCGAGCAGCGCCGACCAGATAGTCAACATCAGCGTCGGCGCACCCACCCGGTACACCTCGCTCAGCCGGCAAATGGCTTCGGCAAGGGCGCGTGACTCCATGTACATCTCGCGATAGGTGGCCGGCCCGCCACCACCGGAGGCCGGGGGAGGACACTCGGCACGCAGACCCGCCACCTGCTGCTTCCAGTAGGCGAGCGACGACGCCGCGACCCGCCTCCCACGCTCACTCGCCTCGTACGTCGCCTGGTCATGGGGCTGAAGGCCGGTCTCCACTCCCGGAGATCGCTCAGCGCGCAGCAGGTGGACGAGATGGTCGCGCAGCTGTGCGACGGCCCAGCCGTCAACCGCCAGATGGAACAGGACGACCACGACATGCCGCGGCTCGCCGTCCTGGGTGACGATCGCGACGCGTATCGGCCACTCGTCCAGCAGGAACGCCGTACGCATGAGCGCGTCCTCGACCTGGTCGCGCCAGTGATCCGCCGGATGGGGTGACGCCTCGCAGACACTCACCCGCAACGATCCGGTCGAGGCGACGGCCTGTCGCGGCTGATCGCCCGCCGTCTCCGCGAACGTCGTCCGCAGGGACTCGTGTTGCTCGACGAGCACGCGTACCGCTGTCAGGGCGGTGGGCAAGGTCGTGCCGTGCGGTAGCTCCACCGTGAACGGCACATTGAGGTGGGCGTGATCACCGTCGAACCAGACGGCCTCTCGCCACATCCATTGCTGGCCCCAGGTCATCGCGGATGAACATGATCGCGTCCCGCGAAACTCAAGGAGGCAGGACGTCGAGCCATCGATCACAGGCACTTCCGCTCCTCGCGTCCAGGTGCGCGGTTCCAGCCGCGCATGCCGGCGGATCGCGCCCGGTGGTGCCGTGCCTCTGGCGGAGACTCTCGCGAACGGGACAAGCCGGGCGACGGGCGGATACGGGGGCCTGATCCGCCACCGAGCGGTGACCCGCCTCTGCCGGAGGGCTGCCGGCGGCCATTTTCTTCAGGTTGGCACGCACGCGGATACCGCACAAGGCGTGCGACGTAGCACGTATGGACGATAGACGATTCGTCCGTCACGCTGGATCGATAACTTTCACCGCCCGTGGGTCGTCACGCTCGTCTTTCGCCGCGCCAAAGGGCGCTTTCCTATCCCAGGGCTCTCGTACGATGCCTTTCTCCGGGCCTGATCCGACTTGTCATATGATCGCGCGAAGCATATTTTGCTCAGCAAGGGAGAATCGTCTTATGGTGCACGAAGAACAAAACATCGCCGACGACGTACTGAAGATCATCAAAGCCACCCTGCTCGTGGAATCCGTGGATATGAAGGACAATCTCTTCGATGTCGGTGCAGACTCCCTGACCTTGCTGGAAATATGCACGCAGATTGAAGAGGGATTCGAGATCGAAGTGCCGCTGGAGTCCGTATGGGAGGCGCCGAGCGCCCTCGACATCATCCGCATCGTCGAGGACTGCGTTCAAAAGGCCCGGGGACTCACCGCCGGTGGCCGGGAGGCCGAAACGCCTGCCTCGTGACTGCTGACCGGGGACGATCTGGAAGAGGTCAGGGTGTCGTCATCCTTTACATATCCGGCCATCCCATCGCAGTCGGCGTTCAGGGCCATCGACCGCGCCGATCCGGGACTGACGACCATCGTGTACGAGCGGCCGATCGCCTCCCAGGCGAGCCCCGAGCTGCTGCGCCAGGCGGTTGCCGAGGTGTATCAGAGGCATGAGGTCCTGCGGACGGTGATCGTCGACGGGGAGCCCGGATCGCCTTCCTCGCCGCTTGAGTCCCTATGGCTCGGCTACCGGAACGTCGTCGCCGAACGGCCGGTGGAAGCGCTGGACGTGATCGCTCCAGAGCACACCTTGCAGTCCGACCACGGGGAGCCAGGATGGCTTCCTGGACTACGGGCGGATCCCGGGCGCCTCCCGGTCTTCCGCTTTCAACTCATCGAAGGGCCTGTGCGGCGGAAACTCAGAATCCTCACCGATCACGCCCTCTGCGACCGATGGTCACTGTTCGTGCTGCAACGCGACATCGAGCGTTCATACCGGCGGATCATGGCAGGGGCGCCGGCAAGCACGGGGGAGATCTATCCGTTCAGCACGTTCGCGCGTGAGCTCTATTCGATGTGGACCTCCGGCGTGTTGAAGGACAAGACCAAGGCTCTCGGCGAGAAGATCACGGCACTCGATATGAGTCCCTTATCCGAGATTTCCGGGAGTCTGTGCAAACCGGCTTCCGTCGAGTCCTTCGTCGTCGCCTTGAGCTCAGAATCGACGCGTCGTTTCGAGGCCCTCAACGCACAGGCCGGAAGCAGCCGGCTGGGGGTGGCCATCGCGTTGTTCGCCCATGCCGTGGCGGCAGAGTTCGGCTGGCGCCGGCTCGCGCTGCTCACGCCGCACGCGAACCGCTCGTTGAAGGCACGAGGGTCCGTCGGCCTGTTCGCCGACGCACAGTACATCTTCGCGTCGGTCGAGGCGGGTTTGGCGGCCGCGGTCCGCGAGGTCTCGACGAGCCTCAAGGAGACTCTCACCGGCACGCCACCGCCGGCCGCGCTCATCCAGGCCCTGCCGGGAGCACGCGAAGTGCTGCAGAGCGTGCCCCGGCTGGCGGCTGACGTCCAGATCAGGCCCCGACGCGGCGGGCCGGTCTCCCGCACGGGGCGGATCGAGCTCTTCGAGGACGCGGGCGAGGAGGACATCGAGCGTCCGGACGAGGACGCCATCGTCACCCTCACGCCGCCGTCGTGGCCCGGCCAGCCCGACCTCAGGCTCACCTGCGACTTCTCGAACCGGCACGAGTTGTCGGTCAACTACCGTGTGGATCACATACCGGCTTCGTCCGCCCGAGCGATCGCGCAGCGACTGCTGCGGCAGATCCAGCGCGCCGGGGCGAGCGGTGCTCACCTGGCCTGGTAGGGCGACCGCGCGGGAGGGCGAAGGAGCTGGTCACACGTGAGCGACGAGCTTTCTAGCCGCCCCGCAAGGTCCACAGCGCCACGCGCGCGGAGGCCGCGACAGCCTCCGGGGTGGCTTTCGCGTCGAGGACCGTGATCTCCTCCGGCCGGAAAGCGGCGAAGATGGCCGGGATGTTGCGACGGTGGGTGCGCAGCCGCTGTGCGAAGACCGACTCGTTGTCGTCCGGACGGCGCTCGAGCAACCCGCCACAAGTGATGCAGCGATCCGGAGCCTTCGGAGCGGCGCCGGCCGGCGCCCTGCCGTCGTCGCAGGTCGTGCAGACCACCCGATGGCGCATCCGCATGGCGCAGACGTCGTCGGAGGCGTCGAGATAGAGCACCAGCTTGGTCCGGACGCCATGGGCGTGGATCAGGTCCCGGACCATCACCGCCTGAGCGCCGTTGGCGGGAAGACCCTGCAACACCATTCTCGCCGACGGATATGCCCGGAGTTGCCGGGCGAATAATTCGACGACAAGGGAGTCGGGAATCCATCTGCCCTTCTCCACGGACTTTCTTATCGACTCCCAGAGGGGTGTTCCGTTGCTTTTTTCTCGAGCGAGCTGGTGGCGGACCACAAAGCGCCGGAAGGAAGCGTGATCGGCCAGTATTTCCCTGACCAGGGTGCTCTTGCCGGAAGCCGGTGGACCTAGCACAATAACGAACGGCAGATCTGCTTCCGCCGTTTCCGTCGATGACTGCGCCACGTCGGCATATTAGCACGCGTCAATTGGAGACCTCCATGCGCAAGCATTCCATGCATGCCGCGAGAGCAGCCGTTCGCAGCGCCGGTGTCTATGGTGATTCGATCGTGGAAGACGAGGCATTGGCCCGCCTCGGCGCAGTGCCGGTCGCGCTCCTGGCGGACGCGCTCATCGACGAGAAGGTCTCCTCGCTGGTGCTGGAACGCCTGAAGGGAGGCGGAGCCGAGCTCGCCGGCGGACTCCATGGCCAGGCGCGCTTCGCCGAGGCCCGAGCGCGGATCGAGGCGGTCGCACGTCATAAGGACGACGTTCTGCCGATGGTGGACCGGCAGGCCAGAGAACTGGGGATCAGCGTCTGGGCCATCAAGGGACTGGCGGCCGAGGGCGCGTATCCCGAGCGCGCGGTGCGGGACCTCGGAGATCTGGATCTGATGGTCGCGACCGTGGACGACGCCGTCAGGCTCACCGCACGCCTGCGGGAGGCCGGCTACGACTTCGACAACCTTGAATGGCCGTGGGTGAAGAGGTCCTTGGAGTCCGGCGTGATCTACGGACAGTTCAACCTCAATGACGGCGCCCTCGAAAACCGTCCGACCATCGATCTGCATTTCGGTGGCTATTCGGTGCGGCACTGCGGTTTTCATCCGCTGGGAACGGGGGAACGGAAACCCGGGCTCAGCTACTACGAAATTCAGCAGAACATGCCGCTCCTCGTCGCGAACGCGGCCGGTGACCACGACATCACGACCAAGGACCTCAACGATTTCGGCTTGGCGCTTCAGGATCCATCGATGGACTGGGATCAACTGCTGCGCGAGCTGGAGGCCATCAAGCTCCTTGGCTTCTTCAAGCGTCTGGCCGAGGAACTCGACGCGACCCCGCTACGGCCCCTCTACCGTGACAGTGTCCTGCCGACGCGGCTGAAGCGCGTACGGGCGGAGACGCCGGCGCCGCGGGTTTCCCTGATGTGGCAACGGCGGTGGGCGGCGACCGTCAGGCACGCCTACGCTCTCGGCGCGCGCCACTCCTACGCCCGTGCCACGGTGACCACGCTTTCGGCAGCTCGCTATTACTGGGGCCATCGCGTGGTCAAGGTCAGATCACGGGCGATCCGCCCGGGGCCGCGGTTGCCGAGACTGGTCAACTGGACGTGTGTGCGCCTGATTCCCGCGGCGTTGGTGAAACGCCTGCGCAGCGGGGACGACGGCACGGCGGCCGGTGCCTCCTTCCTTCCGGTGCGCGGGCCCCAGCGGTCACTGTCGGAGGAGCTCACCGCGATCCGTTCCCCGGTCGGCGACATCATCCGTACGCGCCTGGGCGATTTCGTGCCTGCCGTCTATCACGTCGACGATCCCTGGCAGCGCTTGAACGAGGGCACGAAATGAGCGGGATGGGGCACCCTGTCGACCTCACAGGGCCGCAGGCGACGTGGCCGTCCGCCGGGCTGCGACTCTGGCGTGCGGCCACCGACCATGTACTCGGCCTGCCTGACGCGTGGCACCCGCCGCCGCCACAGGGAGATCGCGGCCTTCGTGAGGTGCTCGGCGCCATACTGCGCGAGGACCCGGACGACGTGCTGATCACCAGCGGCGTACGCGCCGGTGCGTCGGTCATCGCGCAGTTCGGCGAGAGCTTCTCGCATGAGCAGCCCTCATTCACCGGCACGGTCACGGTGCTCCGTGCTTGTCGCCGGGACGTGAATCTCCATCCCTGGGCCGAACTCCTGGAGCACCGGCATGCGGGCCGGACGGGGTCCGCCGGCGTCGTCTGGCTGACCGATCCGTGGCGGAACCCGGACGGCGCCACCCTGACCCCGGACGGCTGGCGCCGCGTCGAAGCGGTCGCCCGGACGCGTCAGGTCGTGGTCAACGAGGTATACCGCTGGTTCGGGAAGGGGAGGAGCCGGCCCGCCCGGGTCTGGATGACCGGTTCACTGTCCAAGCTGGCCGGTAGCGGGGCAGCGCTGGGATGGATCCGCGGCACGGGCATGGACGACCTGGCACGGCGGCAGCACGCCAGGCCCAGTCTGTTCTGGCAACGGTGCTGGGCCTACTTCCTGGCACATGGCGGCCTGGAACTGCTCATCGACCACACGGTCCGGCCCACGGCCGAGGCTTCCCGCGCCTTCCTCGACGAGCTGGTAGGCGTTGCCGGCGCGGAGCGTTGTCCCGGCGCGGTCGCCGGATCCCCGTTCTTCCTCCTGCCCGTCCCGCATACGACCACGGAAGATTTCGTCGGCCGCCTCGCCGCGGACGGCGTCCGGGTGGGCCCGGGCGATGACTTCCTCGCACCGTCGCCCAGTGTCCGCGTGTGTTTCGCCGGCGTCTCCGGCGCCGGCGCGCGCCACGCGGCTCGAACCATCGGGATGCGCCTACTCGCCGACGCCCCGTTCAGGGCCGGGTCTCACCCGGCTGCAGAACGTACAGACGGCGGGGTCCGACACTGATCAGGTCTCCGCTGGAGACCCGGTGATCCTCCTCGAACACCTTGCCGCCGTTGACCCGCACGGCTCCGGACAGGAGGAGGCGACGCGCCTGCTGCCTGGACGGGACCGTGCCTGTGGCGTGGAGAACGTCCAGTATTCCGCCGGGGTCCGCGATCAGGGGTACGGCCATCGACGGGTCGGGATCGCCGCGATGCCCGGGAAGGAAGCTCTCCTTCGCCTTGGCCGCCGCCTCCTCGCCGTGGTAAACGCGTACGATGTCGAAGGCGAGGTCCTGCTTCAACGCCATGGGATGCAACTCTCCCGATCTCCAGCCTTCGAGCCGCGCGCGCACTTCCTCCGGTGGCCACGACGAGACAAGAGTGATCCATTGCCGCATCGTCTCGTCGTCGATGCTCATCACCTTCGCGAACTGTTCGCTCGGCTTCTCGGCCAGGGCGATGTGGGTGCCTTCACGCTTGGACATCCGCCGGTGGCCCTTCGTCCCCCAGAGGGTCGGGTAGGTGACGCCGACGCAGGGCCGCTGCCCGTACAGTCGCTGCAGCCGGCGGCCTGCCAGGATGTTGAAGATCGGGCCGACCGTGCCGAGCTGGACGTCCGCCCGCAGGTGCAGCGCGTCGTAGCCCTGCATGAGCGGGTAGAGCAGCTCATGCAGGCCGACCGGCTTGCTGGACTTCATCCGGTCTCTGACGGCCGCCGGGCTGGTCACCTGCTGGACGGTGAACGCCGACGCGACGGCCAGGAGGTCGGAGAGGGGCAGGTCGCTCAGCCAGTCGCCGTTGTACATGACCGTCGTGCGATCCGGGTCGAGAACGAGCGACATCTGCTCGACGAAGGTCGAGGCGGCGCTCACGACCTTGTCGAGAGGGATCCGGGGCCGCTCGTACAGCCGGTCCGAAGGATCTCCGATCTGAGCGGTGACCGTGCCCACCAGGAATATGACCTCGTGCCCGAGCTCCTGAAAGAAGCGGAGCTTTCGCATCGTGATGGTGTGTCCCAGATGGAGGTTTGGCCGGCTTGCGTCGTAGCCGGCGAAAACGCGCAGCGGCACCCCGGTGCGATGGGACTCGGCCAACCGTTCGATGAGTTCGCGCCGCATCGTCTGCGCGAATGATTTCTGGGTGAACTCCGCGCCTTGCAGGATGTTGTCCGCCTCGTCTATCGCCTGTTGCGAATTCACTGCATGGACTCCACATGGTCGTTCGTTTTCGCCGCCATTGAAAACGCTTTCTCCAGGGTTCTGAGCGCCGATGCGTACGATGCGCGAACCAGAGAGATCTGATCCCCTGCCCACAACGTCTCGGACAGGATCTCGAGCTCCCACCACCCATCGAAACCGGCGGTGAGCAGATCCGCGCAGATCGCCGGCACGTCGGCGCATCCTTCGCCCGGAAGCGCGCGGTCCAGGTTTCCCGCAGGGCCGGCCGCCCAATCCGACAGGTGCACGATCCGGGTTCTGCTGCCTGCCTCCAGCAGACGTTCGCGGAGCCCCGAATCCCACCAGACGTGCCAGGTGTCGACGACGATGCCGCCGGTCTGTCCCTGCTCGATCAGCGTGAGGGCGTCCGCCACGGATGTCGCGACCGACTCGTTGACCAGAACGGGATGCAGCGGCTCGATGAGCAGGTCGGCTCCCTCTCGTGCGGCCCGCTGCAACAGCATGCCGACCGCGGTGGCGGCCTGGTTCCACGCGTCCCTTCGCCCAAGAGCCGCGCATGGGCCGCCGACCACCACGACGAGTGGCACGCCGAGTTCGGCGGCATGGGCCAGGCATCGTTCGGCTTTCGCTATCCGCTCCGCACGGACCGCAGGGCTCGGATCTATGAGGCCTATGAACGCGCAGACACTGGTCGGCTGCAGCCCTTCTCCGTCCAGCACGGACCGTACGCCATTCACGCCGTGCTCGGCGATCGCCGACGGGAGAACCCCGAAGCCGTCGAACCCGGATTCGCGCGCGGCACGAGCGGCCGTCGCCAGGGGAAGGTCCCGCGCGGTCAGCTGGTTGAATGATATGCGCAAATCCTCGGCCACCGCGGGCCCGCCTGGTATGGACATGCTCGTGATTCTGCAAGACGGGCCGGGATATGTAAATGAAAACACGTGGCGCCCGGCGGTGGTCGAGCTCCGGATACAATGTGCCGATGCGATTCGCATTCATGCCCGTCCTTTCTGATGAACCGTCGTCCTGGCCGCGGCTGCTGGCAATGTTCCAGGCCGCTGACGAGATGGAATTCTTTGAATCCGGCTGGCTGTTCGATCATTCGTCGTCAGCCGCTGTCAACACGTCAGGCCCGTGCTACGAAACATGGACGGTCATGACGGCCCTGGCCCATGCGACGAGCCGTCTCCGCCTGGGGACCATGGTCCTCGCGGTCGCGCGCCGGCATCCGGCGCTGCTCGCACAGATGGCCCTGACGTTGGACACGATTTCCGAGGGCCGGCTCGAACTCGGCATCGGCGCGGGATGGCGCGAGCTGGATCACCTTCCGCAGGGCATTCCCTTCGGCACGCCCGCGTCCCGCGCGGACCGGCTCGACGAAGGATGCGAGGCGCTGGTTCGTCTTCTTTCGGGCCACACGGTCTCCGCGCACGGAGGCTTCTTCACGCTGGCGGAGGCGCGATGCGACATTCCTCCCGTACAGCGACCGCACCCGCCTCTCTGCATCGGCGGCGGTGGCGAGCGGCGGACTCTGCCGACCGCCGCTCGGTGGGCGCAGCACTGGAACCATCCGGGCGGACGTGCCGAGGACTTCTCCCGCAAGCGCCTGCTCCTGCTCCGGTGCTGCGCGCAGCTCGGCCGCGACCCCTCGGAGATCATCACCTCGGCGACCATTCACGGAGAGGACTCCGCGCCGGAAAGCATGGTCAAGGAAGTCGCCCAGCTTACGGAGGCAGGTGCTGACCTGGTCATTCTCCGGATTCGGCCTCCTCACGAGGCGGCGAGACTTGAGCGGCTGGCGACAGTGCTGGAGCCGCTCCGCTGACGCCGGAACAGGCGTCGCCGGCCGCCGAGGGCGCACGGCGGCAGGTCATCCGGCCGTGACGCGGAACGCCGCGGAGAGCGCGCGCAGCGGCTGTGGTGCGAGGGCGGCCCGGCAGCCGGCGCGCAGTGCACCCGAGACGTCGTCAACGAGCTGGTCACCGACGTGGAGCAGGCGTTCCGCGCCCACGCCGAGAGCGTTCGCCGCCTTGACGAACGCCGCGGGAGAGGGTTTGGCGACGCCGGCGGTCGTCGAGGGGATGACGACGTCCGCATACCGGTCGAGCCCTGCCGAGGCCAGGACGTCCACGAGAGAGGGCTGCCAGTTGGACAGAACCCCGATGCGCTGCCCGGCTCCTCGCACCGCGGCGAGCAGTTCTCGCGCCCCCGGCGCGGGGCGCCAGTTGCCGGGGGCGGTGTACGCGTCGAGCACGGTCGCCGCTCCGGATGGCGAGGCGTGGCCGAGCCCGGCCAGGACCTCCCCATAGAAGCGCCGTAGCGTCGTCTCGGCGGTGAACGGATCCGCCCACCACGAGTCCGGAGACCTGAGAACGCCGGTCGCGTTCGCCATGGCCGTACGCACCTCGGACATCGGGAGGGCGGCGCCCGAGCGAGCAAGATGGTCACGTATCACGCGGGCGGGGTCGCGGACGTGCTCGATCAGCGTGAATCCCGCATCGAACGTGACGGCGGCCGGCGGTCCGGGGCGGGGGGATCCCGTCACCGTGGCGAGGAGAGGAGCGAGGTCCGGCAGAGCGGCGCTGCTCGGCAGGAGCAGCGTGGGCAGATGTCCGTGGCTGACGGACCGGCCGGTGAACACGCCCACGGTCCGGAATCCGGCGGATTCGGCCGCCCGCCACTCCGCCGCCGAATCGCTCACGTACCATGCCCTGCCCGGGTCGACCCCCCTGGCCCGCAACGCGGTGAAGGAGCGCACGCTGGGCTTCGGCTCGGCCGCGTTGTCGCCGTGCACCACAAAATCGAATGCGGTCACGTCGAGCCCGCACGCGCGGAGCTTGCGCCAGGTCTTGACGCCCGGGCCGTTGGTGAGGATGCCGCGGCGCATTCCGGCTGAGGTCGCGGCCCGTACGAGCCGGCGCGCGTCGCACAAGGGCACGGGCGGAAACCGGGCGGAGAGAGCGTCGTATGCTGACGAGTAGCGAGCGAGATCCACTCCCGCGTGGAGACGCCGCACGCACTCCGCGAAGCCCACGTGCCCGTAGTGGTCGGCGAACACCGTCTCGTCGGGCGGCTCCAGCCCGAGAACCCGCGCGACCTCCTGGCACTTCGCCCACCCTGTCGTGTACGTGTCGACCAAGGTATCGTCGATGTCGAGGACGAGCCATGGGGCGTCTTCTCCTGCGGAGGTCGTCGTCTCCGGTGGTGCAGGCGTCATCAGGTGCTCATCCTCACGTGCTGCGGCCAGGCGATGGTGCGGCGTGTCAGGTCGCGCCGCGTTTCCGCGCAGCCCGCCGCCGTATCACTTCATGCTCGCCAAGGAACGAGTCGAACGTTCAGAGATCGCGCAGCATAGCCGCGATCTCATAGATGAGGGCCAGGTCGGCCACGGCGTCGGAGATCGGGGTACGTGACGCCGCGAGCTCCAGCGCGCAGTCGAGGAAATGCTCGACTTCAAGCCGGTAAGCGCTGTCGTACGAGGTGATCACCTCACGCCTCACCACATCGGTTCCGACCGTGCACCGCTCGTGGGTGACGGTGGGCGCGGAACGGAGGAACGGCGAGCCGAACCGCAGCTCCGTTGACGCCCCGGGGTAGAAGGCGGTGAGCGTTTCGTCCCAGGCGCTCGCGGTCTGGAAGTCGGGGACGACTTCCAGGTGCACCGGAACGCCGCTCCCGTTCATGACGGCGAGGAAACCGGGACCGAAGGGCGTGCCGAACCGGAAGGCCTCGCGGACCCCGATCGGCCCGATCAGCGTGCGCCCGAGGTTGAGGTCGTGTACGGCCAGCTCCGTCAGGGTCCGCACGTCCTTTACACGAACGGCGGCACCGCCGCCGAGCGTCGTGGCGATCTGTAGGTCGACCGCCGCACTTTCGGCTTCGGCGTCCTGGACCGTGCGGTCGTGACCCTTGACACGCGGATGGAGTCTCTCCTGTTTGTGCCGCGCTCCGGCGAAGACGTGGAGGCGCACGAACATGGGTGGCGCCTCGCTGCCCAGGAGCCGCGCGAATGACGGGTCGTACCGCTTCATGTATCCGACCACCACCGACGACGGGGAGGATCGCTCCAGCTTCTCCAGCGCGGTCGCCTCGTCGATCCCCCAGCACACCGGCTTCTCGACCATGACGTGCAACTGCGCCTCGAGAGCACGCTGGACCAAGGGAGCGTGATGCCGGTTGGCGATCAGCACCGCATCGAGGTCGCGGGACATCAGGTCGTCGGCGGACGGCGCGACGGCTCGGGTGGGCAGACCGTACTCGTGCGCGACGGCGGCAGCGAGGCCGGGGGACAGGTCGCAGACGGCGGAGATCTCCGCCCGCCGGGACTGGGCGAGGTTGGGAAGATGGTGGAGCTGGGCGACCCTCCCGAGGCCGATCACGCCCACGCGCACCCGGCGGCTCACGATTGATCAAGGATCTTGAGACCGCCGAACTCGCGCTTCATCGATTCGGCGGCGATGGGCCTCTCGTCCTCGAACAGGACCGCCAGCGGGTCTATCCAGCACACGTACGAGACACCGTTGGGCATGACGTTGAGGCGTCTTACCTTGCGGTCAGGATTGGGCTCTTCGCTTGATTCGTCGACGTCGAAGTCGATATCGCCCCAGCGGTAGCAGTCCACCTTTGAGTCGCTTTTGCGCTGCACGAAAGTCTTCTCGAGCTCGGGCATCTGATCGAGCTCGGCCACGAGCGAGTCGATCGGAATATGGCCCTCCGCGTTGTAGACCGAGTAATCGGTGGACTTGCGGAACGCTTCGGGAATCTCCGAGCAGGACCGAAAGATGAAGCGGCGGTATCCGAGCTCGCGGCCCCACTCCATGTAGCTGAACATGTCCGGAACGGTGGAGACGCCCTCGGGCGTCATGACGCAACTGAGCCGTGGGGTGAAATGCGTTGAGCCGCGTTGGGTGACATTCCGGTGATCGGCGTCGGTCATGCCGTTCCACGATGGCCCGAACCTCATGATCGCGGCATTCAGGTCTGGATCGAAATGTGCCACGCTGACCGACGCACCGGACAAACCCGCGCTGATGAGGCCATCGAGAAGGGTGGCCTGGCCGGTGGGCGTCTGGACGCTCTTGCCCAGGCCGATGCCGTTGGTGTGCAGCCGCGACTTGTCGAAGCCGGGATTCACGGACCGGGTCAGGTCAAGGAGTCTCTGCGGGCTGAGCGTGGGCTCGCCGCCGGTGTAGGCGACCTTCCGCACGCCGGCGGTCAACGCGAAGCTTTTCACGCGCCGCAGCTGAGGTCCCCAGCTCAGGTATGGTCCGGCGGGGGTGAATGTGATCTCGTTGGAGCAGAACTTGCATGCGGCATTGCATTTCGCCACGACCACCAGCGTCAGAATGGCGCGGTGGCTGACCACATACGTCTCGGCGTCGAACCTCACGATATTGCTGTTCCAGAATTCCTCCCCCTCGAACAGCTCGGGCCGCTCGCCGATGGTGCGGATCACCTCGCCGTTGTGTGGACAGCTTTCATCTCGGTTCGCTGCGCCGGTGGCAACAGCTTCGTCCGCCCGGGCCCCGCTTTCGGTCATTCCGATCCGGCCCTCCTCGATGGGTGGTCAATTCGACTCTATCCATGGGCCAGTATGGTGACAACGGTGTCCGATCAGCAAGGCAAGGTGGCGCCGCGGCGCGCGCGGGATAATTCCCAGGAATGTGTGTGATGATATTCAGATACATTTGCGGGGCGGCATTCCGCTCGACGTCCGGCCCAATGGGAGAAGCGGCGGACCGGCTCCTTCAGGGTGCCGGCACCGTGTCCATCGCGTGCAGGCGCCTACCGCCGTCTCGCGAGACGAGTCGCCGCCGGCGCCCACGCGGGCGCGGCCCCCCTGCCGGGAGCGCGGGCGGGCCGCTACGTGCTTCGCTGGATGGCTTCGCCGAGCACGCGCACTCCGCGCACCAGTTCAGGCTCGGACACCATCGTGAAGGCCATGCGGAACCACTGCTGGTAGTTTCCACCGTCACCGAAGAACGAATCGCCCGGTCTGCAGAGCACACCTTCCTGAGCGCTGTGGTGCATGACCAGGTCTCCCTTGACGTGGTCGGCGAGCTCGATCCAGACAAACATGCCGCCGTGTGGCACGTCGAAGCGAACGGTGTCGCCGCAGTGCTCGCGCAGGCTCGCGACGACGGTGTCGCGCTTGCTTCGGTACATTCGCGTGACTCGAGACAGGTGCTCGTCATACCGACCGCTGCGCACGAAGTGCTCAAGGATGCGGGCGGTGAGCTGGCTTGAGCCGAGATCTTCTCGCGGGGCCGCCACGACATCGACGAGATCGGGGCTCGCGCTGAGCCATCCGCAGCGCAGCCCGGGGGCCAGCGTCTTGCTGAAGCTTCCGACGGTGATCAGCCGGTCGCCGCCTTCCAGCGTCGACATCGGCGGCAGCTGCGGTCCGTCGTAGCGCAGTTCGGCATAGACGCGGTCCTCGATGACGAGGAAGTCGTACTCGACCGCGAGCCGCAACAACTGCCGGCGGCGGGAGAGCGAGAGCGACCATCCCGTAGGGGTGTTGTAGTCCGCGATGACGTACACCA
The DNA here is from genome assembly GCF_052245635.1 of Nonomuraea sp. KM88. NCBI lineage: Bacteria > Bacillati > Actinomycetota > Actinomycetes > Streptosporangiales > Streptosporangiaceae > Nonomuraea > Nonomuraea sp. KM88. Next base: position 489,231 of record NZ_JBQQCC010000001.1, read on the forward strand.
GCTTGCACCGGCGGCCCGCGGCCTTCAGTTCGCCGAGCCTGCGTTCGAGGACGTCGACGCGCATTCCGTCGCGGTCCATCGGGATGGCGAGAGGTTCGGCGCCGAGGGCACGGCCGATCCGGATCGAGGCACCCCACGTGGGAGCCTCCACCACGAACACGTCACCGTCGCGGAGTAACGCCCGCCACACGAGCTCGATGGCGTGCGCGGCTCCCGACGTCAGCATGATGCCGTCGATACCGGAGGCACTCGATGGAGCCGCGCCGATGCGCTCGGCCAGGGCGGCTCGCAGCCCGGCGTGTCCCCGTGCGATTCCGGCACGGCCGGGTCCGCCGTAGAACAGGGACGGCTCGGCCTCCGCCAGCGTGTGCTCGGTGAGCTCCAGAAACTCCGAGCGCGGAAAGGTCGTCGCGTCGGGCAGCCCCAGGTCGAGGGGCCACCTTACCTTCCCAGGTGACATGCCAGGCTCCTGACCGGTCGACGGGTTGACAGCGGCGCGTGAGGTGGATTCCAGGGATTCACGCTGATACTTCTGGGTGTTCATAGATCATCCCGTCTGACCAGATATAAAGCGCCTTCCCCCAGTTCATCGCGCTTGCAACGTCCGGGAAGAAGCCACAGTTCTTGAAATTCGCGCTGGTGTTGCACAGTGCCGGCATGCCGCTGATTTCGCGATATGCCGTGAGAAGCTCAACCAGCTCTGGGCACTGCTCCTCGTTGACGGTCTGCAGCCGTGCGGTTCCATCGACGTGGCAGATGGCAGGCAGACGGTCGCGCCACACATCCCGGACGTGGTGGCTGAAGAGCATGTAAGGATCAGGGGTTCCTGGATCGAAGATCTCAGGTGCGGCGTTCTCCAGGCAGACGGGTGCGACGGGACGGTAAGCCTCGCGATCCTTCATCTCATTCAAACGATCGTGCATGGCTCTGTCCGTGGCCGGCGCGAGGATGCTCCGGTGGCCGAGAGCGCGCGGCCCGAGCTCCGCCCTTCCGGTGAGAAAGACGACAGGTTCGCCGGTCTCGTGCAGAAGCCGGGCGAGCTCCGGCAGAGAACACGGAGATTGTTTCCACGCCGGATCGACCGGCGACGCACCCAGCCGCTGCCCGCTGTAGACGTCCCACTCCACCTGGGAGCGTCCCTCGGCCACGGCCATGGCACAGCAGGCCACGCCGAGCGCGACACCTGAGTCATTGGGGAAGGGCGGGACCCAGACGTTGTCGAACAACCCGCTTTCACGAATCTGACTGTTCCAATTGATGTTCAACGCGGTGCCGCCCGTCAGGCACAGGTTGCGCGGCGGGTCGGGAATCGTCCGGAGTGCTCGGTCGAGGCTCTCCACCAGCCGGTCGCCCAGATAGCGGCTGATGGAGGCGATCATGTCGACCGGTGAGACGTCGGCGAGATGCATGGCCGGTGCCAGCGCCTCCAGCTGCGCCACCCCCGCCTCGAACCGGAAGGCGTCGTCCGTTCCGAACGGCGACTCGCGGCGACACGCGGCATGACGTTCCTTGAGAGCGGAGTCCAGCGCGGCCATCGCGGCACGGTCCGGCGTGCCCAGCGCCGCGTACGCCATGATCTTGCCCGCCAGCCCGAGATTCTCGAACCCCGAGGCCCGTTGATCGAACGGCGGGAACGACCCGGCAAGCACCGCATACGCGTTGCCCACGAGCGGGAACAGAGCTCCGACCGTCCGCAGCTTCGTGAGATCGCCGCGGCAGTCGTACAGGTACGGATACATCAGGCCGTCCCAGCTCAGGATGAGCGCAGGCTCAGCCGCAACCGCGAACGGGCTCGTACAGTACGCGGCGGCGACATGGCCCGCGTAGTGAGGGAACGTCACGTACTCGAGGTCGAGGGTCCTTTCCCGGACGGGGTTGATGAGGGTCTTCGACCTGATGCCTTCCACGTACGGCCCCAGCCGGACCTCGACGTCTATCCCGCGCCACCGCCGGGTCTTGTAGGGCTCATGCCAGCCGTCGAAGGCGACGAGATCCATGTCGTCCAGCGAGTAACCAAATTCGTCGAGCAGAACCTCCACGTCGCCGAGTTCGTCGATACGCGAATAGCGAGGCCGGTTGGCGATCTTCTCGCTCTCGCAGGACATCACGAGACGGCCGTCCTCGATGACCGCCACGGCCCCGTCGTGGGTGATCTTGATGCCGCACAACCTCATTCGCCGTCATCCGCCTTTCCTGACCAGTGCAGGGGAATGTCCACACCGCAGCGGTCCGCCGCCTCGATCAGGTGCTCAACGGGCATCGGGAACTGTCCGACCGCGGTCTTGCCGTTCCCGTGGAAGTCCGAGCTGCGGAAAGGAACCAGGCGCAGCCGATGTGCTGCCTCCCTTCGGCGGTTCTCATCCGCGGGCGAGTCGTGTCGCGAGCTCACCTCTACGCCCGCGAGCCCTGCGGCCGTGAACCTGCCAAGGTCGCCGACCACGCCGCCCCATGAGTTCCTGCCCGAATGGCACTCCCAGAAGGGGTGCGCTATCACCGGGATCCCGCCGGCGTCGCGGACCATCGCGATGGCGCGTTCGGTGGGCACGTACCGATCCCGTTCGGAGCTCTTCATGGCGTTGTACCGTTCCCTGACGACGGCCGCCGCCCGAACCGGATCCACGTCGAGCGGGCGTGCCAGATATCGGCCGATGAGCGTCGCACTGAGCATCCATTTGCGTGGGTGCAGCGGAGGTCCGTCCTCCTGGACGCCGGCGAGGATGTCTTCGGTGGCAGGGAGGGGCGTGCCGGCGGCGCGCAGGCCGGCCAGCACCCGGCCGTAGACGTCGTTCTTGATCGCGGTCGGCCGGAAGGCGAACTCCTGCACCTTGGCGTCGAGCACGCCGTGGCCGTAGCCCAGCACGTGATATTTGCGGTCGTGGTGCATCGTGCTGATCTCGAGCCCGGGAAGCAGGATGGTGCCGTGCGCCGCCGCCAGGGCCTCCAGTCCGGCATCGTAGGTCGTGCGCGAATGGTCGCTGATGCTCATCACCCGCAGTGCTGCTCGCCCTGCCCGTTCGATGACCTCCTCTGGTGACATCAGGCCGTCGGAGTTGGTGGTGTGCAGGTGGAGGTCGCAGAATGCCTGGCCTGCGGTGCCGTCGCATGGGGAACGAGTCATTGGAGCACCTCAAGAACTCCGGATGTTGTCTGAAGCGTGCAGTCGGCCTGTTCTTGTGATGGCCCGAGAAATGCCTCTGCCAGCCGGAACACATGTGACGGAGGGTGTCGAGACTTCGAACGAGAATATACTAGTGATGACCGGCCCGACTTTTGGACCGAGCCAATGGGTTCCATCGTCAGGAAGGGACTCTCGTGGTTTTCCGCGGCCGGCATCGGCCGCTCTGGGCGAGCGTGCAACTGATGATTGTCCTCACTTGCACGCTGTGCCGGTAGGCCCGGGGATCGGCCTCCTGCGTCCGGCTTCTTCGACACAGCGTGCATAGGGACATGGCGTGACGATTCCGCTGCGTCCGTCAATCGCGGGACGGGGTCCACGATATCCATGGGCTTCGGGTGCGGGCTCCTTTGCCGGTGATCTCACCTGTATGATGGCGCGCCATGACGATCAAAGTGCGGGAGTTGGTGAAGGAGTTTCGCCGGTCCGAGCGGAAATCTGGGCGCTTCACCGCACTCCGCACGCTGTTCAGCACCGATTATGTGCCGACCAGGGCGGTTGATGGCGTCGACTTCAGCATAGAACCCGGGGAACTCATCGGCTATATTGGGCCCAATGGCGCCGGAAAATCGACGACGATAAAGATGCTGACCGGCATTCTGGTGCCCACCTCCGGAACCGTCGAAGTCGCCGGTGTGGTGCCGTGGCGCGAGCGCGAGCGTAATGCTCGTCAGATCGGGGTGGTGTTCGGGCAGCGCACCGGGCTGTGGTGGGACCTCCCGCTGCGCGACTCCCTGGAACTCGTTCGTACGCTCTACGACGTCCCGCGTCAGAGATATCTGGCGAATCTCGAGACCTTTGCCGGCATGCTCGGCCTCGACGAGTTCATCGACGTTCCGGTGCGGCAGCTCTCCCTGGGCCAGCGCATGCGCGGAGACCTTGCGGCGGCGATGCTCTATGAGCCGCGGATTCTCTATCTCGACGAGCCGACCGTCGGTTTGGACATCGTCGCCAAGAGGCGCATCCGTGCATTCCTGGGTGAGCTCAATCGTGATGCCGGGACGACCGTCATCCTCACCACTCATGACCTTGACGATGTCGAGGAGCTGTGCACGCGCGTCATCCTGATCGACCGCGGAAAGGTGCTCTATGACGGTGACGTCGCCGAGCTGAAGAGGCAGCATGCGCCCTGTCACGAACTGATCGTGCATGTGGCGGAGCCGAGGTTCGACGTCGACGTCCCCGGCGTGCGGCGAACACGATGGGAGGACGGTTTCGTCACCCTGACGTTCGACCCGTCCCGCATCGCGGCCGCTGACCTCATCGGCAACGTGCTCGCCGTCCACCAGGTGACGGACCTGTCCATCGTCAGACCGAAGCTCGAAGACGTGGTCGCCGACATCTACGGCGAACGGTCCTCCTAGATGCGGACGAGTCTCGCGGGCTATGCGGCCATCGGCAGGATGCAGGCGCGCACCGTCATGCGGTATCGCGTCGATTACGTGGCGGGACTCGTGCGGCTGCTGTTCCAGATCCTGCTCCTGCGGGTTGTCTGGGAAGCGATCTACTCCGGACGGGCCATGGTCGACGGGGTGCCGTTCTCGGTGACCATCACGTATCTGACACTGGGCAACCTGCAGAACTGGTTGTTCAGCCCATGGATCTTCTCGCTGATTCCCGAACGGGTCAGGGACGGGCTCGTCGCGATCGATATGACGCGGCCGGTGAACTTTCTCGGCCACGTGGTCGCAAGCCAGCTCGGCCGCACTGCGGCGATGGTGCCGTTCGCGGTGGTGGCGCTGCCCTTCGCTGGTTTCGTCGGTGGAGCGCGGCCGGCTCCGTCGCCGGGGGCGATCATCGCCTACGTTGTCAGCCTGGCGCTCGGCTACTGTGTCATCACCATTCTCTCCGTCCTGGTCGGACTGATCACCTTCTGGACGCTGGAGCTCGACGGGCTCTTCTTGATCTACCGCATGGCGGTGCAGTTCCTGTCCGGCGCGCTGGTGCCTCTGTGGTTCATGCCGGACGCCCTGCGCATCGTGGTGGAGATCCTGCCGCTCCAAGCGGTGATGCACACGCCGACGGCGATCTATCTCGGCAGGACGCACGGCGGCGACGTGGTGGTCGCGATGGTCGTGCAGGCGTTGTGGGTCGTGGTCCTGTGGTTCGCCGCGCGCCTGGTGTGGTCTCGGGCGATCCGCCGGATGGTCGTGCAGGGAGGGTGACCACGTTGATACGGGCGCTGCGCATGTGGGCGATTCTGGCCCGTGCCGCGTTACGGGCGGAGATGCAGCATCGCGTGCACTTCTTTTTCGGAATGCTCGGTGGGCTCGCGGTGCAGGGTCTGGGTCTCGTGTTCATCGCGACGATTCTCAGCCGGTTCGGGGATCTCGGCGGCTGGACCTTTCGCGAGATCCTGCTGCTCTATGGCATGCGCCTGACGGCCCATGCCCTGTGGGTGATTCCGTTCGCCTCGGTGTTCCAGATCACCCACGTGGTGCGCTCGGCGGAATTCGACCGATATCTTATCCGGCCGCTCAATCCGCTGATTCAACTCATGACGCGTCGCATGACCATCGTGACGATCGGCCATCTCGTCGGCGGTGTGGCGATCCTGGCGGCCGGCATGGTGAGCTCGGGGGTCGACTGGACTCCGGCGAACGTCCTCCTGCTGATCGCCGCGCTCGTCGGCGGAGCGCTCACCGAGATGTCGTTCCAACTGGTGCTGGCGAGCCTGGCGTTCCGGCTGCACGGCGCCACCGAGATGATGCTCACACTCGACAGCGTCTTCAACAGCTTCGGCAATTACCCGATCAAGATTTTCGGACCGGTGGCGCGGTGGAGCCTGACCACCGTGTTTCCGCTGGCTTTCGCCGCCTACTTTCCGGCGGCCGTTCTCCTCGGCCGGACCGGCGAGCTGTGGGTCCTTCCGTGGATCGCGGCGGCCGCGCCTGCCGTAGGGGTTATATTAGCGGGTTTGGCATACCTCTTCTGGCAATCACAAACTCGCTACTATTCGTCCAGCGGAAACTGATTCATCCGTAACTTGTGCCTTCCGCCCGATATACGCCACCTCTACACTGGCCTGGAAGGTCAGCGGCACCCTTGACGCCGCCCTGGTCGGCTGGCCGCCTTCCCAAGCAGGTGCTCTGGCGCGGCTCTCACGCCGGCATCCATCCCGAGCGTCCCCTCCCCATCGAAGGCGATGACCGATCGCCCGGGTGAACGACGCCTTCACAAGGCCGGCACCCGGCCCCGTAGGAGCCCCACACCCGCCCGAGCACGGCGACCTCACGCTGCGACAGCACGACAGAACGGAGATATGGCTGATGTCGGTGGACGTATCGGAGCACATGGACGCGCCGCCACTGGAATTCTCGGAGTGCCGGGCCGGCAGCGGCCCGCTCGCCTGGGCACAGAAGGGCATGTGGAACAACATCCGTGCCCTCGCCCCCGATGACCAGCATCTCAACGTGATGCTGACCTTGGAGGCGCCTGACGGCGGGTCTTCCGTCGACCGGGTGCTGACCGCGCTCCGCACCCTGGTCGCCAGGCACGACGCCCTGCGCACCACATTCCGCCGCGGCGACGATGACCAGCCAGTCCAGACCGTGGCGGGCCAGGGCGCCGTACCGGTCGCCCTGGCCACGGGGCCCGATGCGGTGCGCCGGTTGTCCGATGCGCAGTCCGGTCTTGCTGCCAGGCGTTTCGACCTGGAAGTGGATCTGCCCTGGCGCGTGGGTCTGGCCATGGCAGGCGGCAGGGTGCAGAGCGTCGTCCTCTGCCTGTCGCATCTGGTCGTGGACGGCTGGGCCACACAGCTGCTGCTGGAAGAGCTCGCGGCGCTGCTGGCCGGCACGCGTGCGTTGCCGCCGGTGACCAGGCAGCCCATCGAGCAAGCCCGTTACGAGCGGGAAGTGCTCGCACCTCGCCTGGGCCAGCGTGTGCCGGCCCACTGGCGCAAGGTGCTGAGCACATGCCAGCTGGGAGATGAAACGTTCACCCTGCGCGGTGAGCCGGCGACGCCACGGTTCTGGCAGGGCTCCTACCTGTCCGAGGCGTCCTCGTGCGCGTCGCGGATGCTGGCGGCCCGGCACGGGGTGAGCCAGACGTCGGTGTTCCTGGCCGCGGCGGCGCGCGTCCTGACCGTGTACGCGGGTCGTGACACGCTTCCGGTTCTGCTCCGGGTGACCAACCGGTTCGCCCCCGAAGTCAAACGGTCGCTCGTGTACCTGTGCCAGAACACCCCGGTGCTGCTGGAGAACGGGGGAGCGCCGTTCCCTCGCCTGGTCCGCTCGGCGCACCAGGCGGCGTTGAGGGCCTACCAATGCAGTCAGTACGACCCGGACGACGTCAGAAGCGTGTTGGACGAGATCCACCAGCCGGACATCATCCCCGATCTGGCCACCTTGAACCTGGTCTCCCACGGTGCGGCCATCGCCGACGACCGGAGACGGCCGGAACGGCCCGATGGAGCAAAGCCGCGAAACCTACTCCAGGACAGCTCTTTCACCTGGCGCCGCAAATTCGACAACGAACGGATCAGGCTGTTCCTGAGCGTGTTCCGCGGCGTCTCGTACCAGGTGATCGGCGACACCTGCTACTTTCCGCCCGAGCAGATAGAGGCCACCGCCCGGCTCATCGAGGCGACTCTGGTGGATGAGGCCGAGCGGGATTCCGATCCCCTGCGGCCGGGCTAGGACGGAACGGCGCCGAGCTGCCTCAGCTGCGTCAGGAGGTCGACGACGCCCCAGACCTCGGCGATCCGGCCGCCGGCGAAACGGAAGATGAAGATCTCGTTGTACGTGACGGACCGGCCCGTCGGCGGAAGGCCCCTGAACTCGCCCTGGTGGGTGCCGGTGACCGTGTTCCTGGAGACGATCCTGTCGCCTTCGGCGATCACGTCCTCGACCTCGACGCGAATGTCGGGGAATCCGCGAAGAAGCACCGCCCACACCTGCTTGAGCGCCTGCGGCCCCGGCAGCTCCGTCGGCACCGGCGCATGGAAGATCAGGTCAGGGGCGACGACCTCGTCGATGGTCGTCGCGATGAGCTCCGCGTCGCCGCTGTTGACGGCCTCGTGGAAGCGCTGGAACGTCGCTCTGTTGCTGGACATGGGCTTTCCTCGGATTGACGGGCCGCCGGTGGCGACTGGACTGTACTCCACCGGTCCGACGAAACACCGCCGCGGAATGTGACGGGCGCGCGCCGTCACGTCCGGCGGAGCGCCCGGATCACGCCCCTGATCCAGAAGCCGAGCACCACGACGCTCGCCGTGCCGAGGATGGTGATCAGCAGCCAGTCCGAGGAGCCGGTCGCCGGATAGACGGTGTACGGGTTGCCGGTGTCCTCGGCCGGAACGCTGTCGCCCACCCGCTTCAGGCCGTCGCCCGTCGCCAGCGTGACGCGTCGCCGGACCGGCGAGTCGTCGGCGACGAAGTAGCCCACCCACGTACACGTCCGGCCGCCGCAATCTCGCTTGGTGGCGGTGAAGACGCCTGGGACGCCGGAACCGAACTGGGCGGTGTACGCGGGCACGATGTCGCGCGCCGCCAGGACCAGCAACATCCCGGCGAGGACCGGCGCCCCCAGCCACCAGAACCAGCGCAACAGCTCTCCTTCCGTGCCGGACCGCGGTCGGCTCGGACGATCTCCGGCCGACCGGGGTCGCGCTCAGCTCGGACGTTCCCCGCTCGACCGGGTCGCGGGCTCGTCGTGCCAGTCGGGGAGCGTCACCGTGCCGGAGAGCCAGTCGCGCCGGAGCACGGCGTAGCCGACCGAGTCGTGGAGGGTGCCGCCGTCCGGGCTCGGCCAGGCCTCCCGGTAGTGCGCCTCCTTGGCGTACCCGCTGCCGCGCAGGATCGCGCGCATGGCGTGGTTGTCCTGGCGGGTCGTGGCCTCGATCCGCATGATGTGGGGGAACTCGGTGAAGACGTACGGTGTCAGCCAGGCGACCGCGGCCGTGCCGAGCCCCTGACCGCGCCGGGCCTCACGGATCCGCAGGTCGAACATGGCGGTGTCGTCGGCGAGATCCTGCAGCCGCACCAGGCCCGCGCGCTCGCCGTCGGCCAGCACCCAGAACGTGCGGCTCTCGTCGTTCCAGTAGAGCCCGTCGGCGGCCCGCCGCCTGACCGTCTCCGCGTCCTGCGTGCCCGCGTGGAAGGGCCAGTCGTTTCCCGTCAGGAAGTCCGCCAACAGGTCGATGTCGTCGGACGAGAACGGGGAGAACTCGATGCGCATTGCCGGATCTTTTCACACGGCAGCCCGCCGGTCACGCCGGTTTTCCGCCAGGTCAGCGGTAGCCCCAGGCCTCGGCGTACTCGGCGAGCTCGGGTGGGAGCGCGGTGTTGTCGAAGGTGCGGGCGGGCTGGATCCGTCCGGACTTGATGGTGTCGCTGCGGTCGCCCAGGTTGGGGACGAACCGGCCCTGGTCGTGCTTGCTGTATTCGAGCATCTCCGGCTCCCACGCCACGCCCAGATATTCGCATACCTCGCGGGTGACCCGTTCCGGCTCGGCGGTCAGCTCTTCGTAGCGCAGCGTGAGACCGTCGAGGGTGCGGCGGGCCTGTTCCAGGGGCTTGAAGTATTTCAGCGCGTTCGCCTCGAGCGCTTCGCGGGTGGAGGTGTTCGTCTTGCGGTTCTCCAGGGAGGACACCACGCCCTCCGGATGGCGCAGCAGGAAGAGGAACTTCGCCTTCGGCCAGGCGTAGTGCAGCCGCTCCCAGAGGAAGACGTTGCCCGGGGTCTTGTCGACGATGATCTCCTTGCCGCTGCGCTCCAGTTCCAGGCGCAGGATGCGGTCCCACAAGGCGTGTTCGAGCTCCACCTTGTCCAGCCCGAGTTCCTGCATGGACTGCTCGGAGAAGTCGGGGGTCAGGTGGACCTCGACGGTGCGCAGGTGCAGCTCGTGCGGGGCGCGGATGCGGGAGTGACTGTTGAGTAGCATGCGCAGCAGCGTGGAGCCGGAGCGCACCGAGGCGATCACGAAGACCGGGGAGTCCACCTGCCGCGGCAGGATCGGGATGGAGTAGTCGACGACGTGCGTGCGCTTCGGGGGACGCGGGCGGGAGGCCTTGAGCAGCGGTGCCGGCTCTGGTGCCGACAGCTGGCGCGGTGGGCGCAGCGCCTCGTTCAGCAGCCGAATTCTTCGCTTGATGCCGGTTCTCACAACGCCCATGCGCGCCTGCAGCCCTTTCGTTACCGCGCGTTACCTCATTCCCCCCGGGAATGGGCAGCCGAAACCAGGGGTAACGGCCGCCGTAGTCGGACAAAAGTAACGTAAGGGTGCGGGGTCAGGAAGGCGTTGGCGCAGGTTCACAGCGCATTCTCAGGGACGGCGGCGGCGAGCCGGCCAGCGGGCGACCGGGGAGGCGTCCCGGCGCCGCCCATGGCTGACGGTTACCTCGCGGGTAATCGACGGGCTAACCCCGGGCCGGGCAGGCTGTGCGGCATGACGTACGAGATGAAGAACACCCGTGACATCGTGCAGGAACTGCTGCGGCGCATCGCCGGGGGCGACCACGACGGCGCGGCCGCGTTGTTCGCCGAGCACATCGACTGGCGGTTCAGCTGGCCATCCGAAGGGCAGCCCGTGGTGCCCTGGATCCGGCCGCGATCGACCAGGGCCGAGGCGGCGGACCACTTCCGCGCGCTGGACACGTACCACGTGCCCGAGCTGAACGGCACGTCGGTCACCCGGATCCTGGTCGACGGGGCGGACGCCGTGGTGATCGCGGAGATCGTGCAGACCGTGCGGGAAAGCGGTGTCGCGTACACCTCCCCGGTCGCGCTGCACATCACCGTCGAGGACGGCCTCATCACCCGCTACCACATCTTCGAGGACAGCCTCACGATCGCCCGCGCCATGGGCGCCGCCTGACCGCCGCGAGCCCGCTCTCGAGCTCGCTGCCGGTCGCGGAGGGATTGACGGGGGCGGCGTAGCCGTCGTCCCTGACGGCGAAGGTGACCGGAAGCGCACCGCCCCGGGCGGCCTGTCCGGGTACGCGCCGGTCCGCAGGGCGAAGCGGTAGCCGAGGCAGCGGGAGATCTCGCGCTGCGCCATCCGCGACGAGGGCAGGACGGCGAGGATCTTGTCGACCACGGCCTTCCTGTCGGCCCGGTCGGCGGCGCTCACCACGCCCTGGTCGCCGAAGTTCTGCTCGCCCCACGCGCCGATGAACCCGGCCTGCATGAGGTAGATGACGTCCTCGTGGAACTCGGCCAGGTAGAACACGCACATCACCAGCGAGATGTGGTCGACGGTGCGGTGACTCCGCAGGGTGGCCGCGGAGAAGTCCTGCTTGTCGCAGTCTCCTTATTAATTGTGGAATCCATGAAAATAACGTCAAGCCTGAAACTATCAAGAGGTCTTCAATGTGGCTTTCTGGCGTGACACTCGCCAGATAATCAGGGTCTCCTTGATAACAAGGTGCCGGCGCTGACCACGCGGCGCCGGTGCGGGGCCCGCCTCGGTGACCCCGCACGCCGGCAGGACCCGGATACCGGTCCTCGAAGCCGTGGCCCGGCCGATGGAGCGGCGTCCCCCGGCCTGATCGGGCAGGCTGGGACGCATGTCCGAAACACACCTGCCCGGCGGGTACGTGAACGCCGTCGTCCGGGTCGGCGACACCGTCCGCCGCCCGCCCGCGCACCGGGCCGCGTACGTGCACGACCTGCTGCTCCTGCTGGAACGCGGCGGATGGCCGGGCGCGCCGAGATTCCTGGGGACGGACGAGCGCGGCCGCGAGATCCTCAGCTTCGTGGACGGCCACGTTGCCTGGGAGGACGTCCAGCCCGACGGCGTCACCTCCGACGAGAGCCTGGCGCGGGTGGCGGAGCTCGTACGCGCGTTCCACGACCTGACCGCGGGGACACCCCTGGCCGGCGACGACGAGGTCGTGTGCCACAACGACCTGTCCCCGAAGAACACCGTCTACCGCGACGAGGGCGCGGGCCTGCGGCCGGTGGCGTTCATCGACTGGGACATCGCGGCGCCGGGACCGCGGATCCACGACGTGGCGCACGTCTGCTGGCAGTACCTCGGCCTCGGTCCAGGAGCCGTCGACGCCGGAAGGCGGATCCGGCTCATCTGCGACGCGTACGGGCTGCGTGAGCGGGATGGCCTGGTGGCGGCGATCCTGTGGTGGCAGGACCGCTGCGCGCGCGGCATCGAGACGGACGCGGCCGCCGGGATGCCGCACGCGATCAGACTGCGTGACGACGGGGTGGTGGCCCGGATCCGCGCCAGCCACAACTGGGTCGCCGCGCACCGGGCCGAGCTGGAACGCCCGCTGCGCTGACGGCGGCGCCCGGCCGTTCCTGGGCTGTCGCAACCAGGGCTCGGTGATGACGTCGATCGCCCCGACCTGCTCCGGAGGGCGGGGCGCGGGGCCGGGCGCCCGCCGGCACCGTCACCGGCGTCAGCGATCACGTACGGCGTTCGCCGGTGTCGTCATCCAGCGGGAACGACAGGTGCTGGTGCACCATCAGCCACGCGCCGTCACGCCGCTCGAACACGCGGGTGCCGCGCGACCACATGTCGGACGCCTGCCCGTCCCTGCCGGTGACGCGGACGTGGTTGAAGCCCCAGGCCACGGCGAGATCCTCGTTCACCAGAATCCTCAGACCGGGCACGTCCAGGGTGACGTCCGCCTCGCCGGCGGCGTCCAGGCCCCGCGCGCACACCTCGCGCACCGCTTCGGCGCCGGCGTACTCGAAAGGCGCCTCGTGCTCGTAGGAGACCACGTCGTCGGCGACGAAGGCCATCATGCCGTCCAAGTCCTTGGCGGCGGTGCTCGCGTACCAGCGTTCGTGCACCCGGCGCACCTCCTCCTCCCTCGCACCGCGATCCGCGATCGGGAACGAGTGGTGCTCGTGGGCGACGACCCAGCGGCCGCGCTCCTTGCGCAGGCCGAGCGTCAGCCGCAGCCGGTGTCCGGGGTCGGCCGCCAGCGCCCCGGGAGTGCCGCAGCGCAGCAGCGCGAAGGCGAAGGCGACGCCGGAGCCGGCGGTGACCTCCAGGCTCTCGATCTCGAACACGGCCCCCTGCTCCTGCCAGGCGAAGAAGCCCGGCCACGTCTCACGGTAGGCCGCGATGCCGCGGACGCCCTCGTACGGCGGGGGCACGTCGAACATCACGACGTCATCGGCGTGATCCGCGAGCACGGCGTCCATGTCGCCGGCATGCACGGCCTCGGCCCAGTGCCGGATCAGCGCGCGGATCTGCTCCTCGTCGGTGGCCATGGTCGTGGTCCTTCCAGGTCGATGGTCCCTTCGGAACTACAACCCGCGCCGGGCCCGGAAATCATCGCGGCAGCTCCGCGGGCAGGCCGAAGGCCGCGAAATCGGCCTGGAGGAACGAGACGACCTCGGCGATCCGCGTGCCCCGGACGGCCAGCAGATCCAGGCCGGCCGGGACGTACGCGGCCCGCTCGTCGTCCCACATGTACGTGCCGAAGGCGAGCTGCCCGTTCGCCCGCGCCGGCAGGAAGCGCCAGCGGCCGGTCAGCGGACCCTCCGTCAGGAAGCGGCGGATCTCGTCGCGGCCCTGGTACCAGTGCGGGAGCGGCGGCATCGAGTATTTCGCGTCCTCGGTCAGCAGAGCCACGATGACGTCGGCGTCGCCGGCCTCCCACGCGTCGGCGTAACGGCGGGCCAGCTCTCGCTGCCCGGGCTCGCCGAGCGCGTCGAACGTCCCTCGCCGACCGGCCTCAGGAAGCAGCTCGGCGAGCATCTTGCGGGCCCGCTGCAGGGCGCTGTTGACCGCGGCGACCGTGGTGTCCAGCTGGCCGGCGGCCTCGGCGGCGGCGTACCCGAGGACGTCGCGCAGCAGCAAAACAGCCCGCTGCCGGGGCGACAGGTGCTGCAGGACCGCGACGAAGGCCAGCTCCACGCTTTCCCGCGCCACCGCGCGCGCCTCGGGGCCCAGCTCCTCCGTCCAGCCCATCAGCCGGTCAGGATACGGTTCCAGCCATGCCACCTCGGCCACCGGCGCGCCCCCGGGGGTCAGGTCGGCGGGCAGCTCGCGCCGCCCCCGCCGCTCGATCAGCGTCAGCGCCCGATTCGTTGCGATCTTGTACAGCCACGCCCTGAACGATCCCCGGTCCTCGAACCGGCCCAAACTCCGCCAGGCCCGGTCCAAAGTGTCCTGAACCGCGTCCTCGGCGTCGTGCAGCGATCCCAGCATCCGGTAGCAGTGCGCGCGCAGCTCGTCCTGGAACGGCCCGACCAGGACGCCGAACGCGTCGTGGTCGCCCGCCCGGGCCGCAGCCAGCAGCGCCACCGCCTCGCCGTGCCGCTCCGCCGGGGTCCCTGCCATCTGCCGTCCATGGTTCATCGCCGGCCCGTCTCCAGTCACGCTACCTCTGACGTGGCCAAGGCCGATCGCCCGTACGGGAAACGGCCAAGACCTTAACGGGGGGCGTCCGGGTTCGGGTCGCCCAACGTGTGCGGCACCGGCTCTTCCTCCGAGAACAACCAGGAGTCTCCGGAGGTGTCCGTGACTGCGGGGCCGGGCTTGTGAGCCGCGGGTTCCGGGGCGGCCGGTCCCCAGGCGTCCGGGGTCGCGGGTTCCGGGGGGTGGGGGACGGCGGGGTCCGAGGCGGGCGGGGGGACGGGTCCTGAGAAGTGAGGGGACTGGTCCTCCTGGGCGGGGGGAGCCGATTGTCCCGGGAAGGGCGGCGCGAGCGGCCCCGGAGCGTGCGGGCCCGGGATCCCAGGAGCGGGTCCCGCACCGGGTCCCGCACCGGAGGGAGGTCCCGCGGTGGGGCCGGGGGTGGGTCCCGCGGTGGGTCCCGCGGTGGGGCCCGCGGTGGGGCCGGGAGGGGGTCCCGCGACAGGTCCCGGAGGGGGGCCCGCGGTGAGGGCCGCGGCGGGGCCGGAGGGGGGTCCCGGGGCGGGCAGGGCGCCCGGCGGTGGCGGTTGCTCGACGGGGACGTAGTCGTGGCGCATGCCGTGGTCGCCCAGCCATTGCCGCAGCCCGCCCACCGCTGACGGATCGGCCGCCACCCGGGCCGCGTACTCCGCCAACGCCACCTCCTCCCCGTCGTCGAAGAGCAGCCGCGCGGGCCCCGACCAGGACAGCGTCCACTTGGCCTCGCCGAGCTGGATCATGACGGCTTCCAGCGCCTGCCCGAGCACCCCGGCCAGCAGGGTGTCCGACGGGTTCCAGCCCAGCTCGCGCAGCTTGTACTCGAGCTCCGCCTGCCGCCCCCGCGCGATCGCCTCGAAGGCGGCGTCCAGGTACGGCCGTGACGCCCCCATCACCTGCTGCCCGGCCAGGGCCAGGTCGCGCAGGGCGTCGGCGTTGCGGGTGGCGTACATGCCGTGCGCGACGAGCTCCTCCCACGAGACCGCCCGCAGCGTCAGCAGCGCCTCGGACGACCACATGGACTGCTCGACCGCCTGCACGGCCACGTTCGGGTCGCGCAGCAGGGTGAGGGCCGAGCGGGGGTCGGGCACCTGCTGCGGCTCCGGCAGGCGCTCGATGGCGGCCAGGCGGTCGGCCAGGCTCGGGTGGGAGTCGTACGGGGAGACCTCCTCGGGCTGATCGCTCAGCCTGGCCAGCTCGGCCTGCCGTTCGGCGTCGCTCATGAAGGCGTGGAAGCCGCCGAACACCGACGCGGGCCTGGTGCCGCCCGCGCCCGTCATCGACAGGTACGCGTTGACGTACAGGTCCCAGCCGATCGCGGTGGTGTGGATCTTGTGCAGGGCGCCCGCCATGGACTGCCGGCCGCCGATCGCGACGGCGAACTGGTCGGCCTCCAGCTCCTGCCTGCGCGAGACGGCCTGCGACACCCGCAGGTAGAGCTTGGCGTACCAGGTGAACAGGCGCTGGACGAACGGGTGGTTGCGCAGGCCCTGCACGGTGGCGATCAGCGAGACGCGCCCGCGGTAGACGGGCGCGCCCAGCCGCGTGTGGGCGCCGCTGTAGTGGCCGAGCTCGTGCCCGAGCACCGCGCGCAGCTCGTCCACGGTGAGCGTCTGCAGCAGCGGCAGCCCGACGAACATGCGCCGCCGCGTCGCCTTCATGCCCAGGAACCGCGTGTCCTCCGAGACTGCCGCGTTCACCTCGGCCACCAGCCGGATCTCGTCGGGGGGCGCGGTGCGTACGCGCTGGGCGAGCTCCTCGACCGTCTGCCACAACACCGGCTCGTCCTCGCGCGTGACCGGGACGCCGGGCTGCTCGCCGCTCCGGCGGCGGCTCACCATGATCAGGGCCCGGACCAGCGCGAGCGCGGCCAGGGTCAGCACGGCCGCGAACTTGATGAGGTTGACGTGGAAGTCGACCACTAAGAGGACGTCGAAGAAGACCGCCGCGGCGAGGATCAGACCGACCAGAACGTAGAAGCCGGCGAGCAGGGTGAAAGCCAGCACCGCTCGGAACGCTGTCGTCATGGGGGAGGGCTCCCGGGGAAGGGGTACTCGCGAGGCTCGACACTAGCGGAGACGGGAAACTGGATAAAATCGCTGCACCGATGTCGTACTACGACCAACTCGACCAGGACCGATGGGTTCCGGAACCTCCCGGCAATCCGGATCGCTCGGCGTTCGAGCGTGACAGGGCCCGCGTGCTGCACAGCGCGGCGCTGCGCAGGCTCGCCGCGAAGACGCAGGTCGTCGGGCCCGGCGAGACGTTCGGCGGCGGCCAGCACATCCCGCGCACCCGGCTGACCCACTCGCTCGAATGCGCCCAGGTGGGCAGGGAGATGGGCGCCACCCTCGGCGTCGACCCCGACCTCGTGGAGACCGCCTGCCTGGCGCACGACCTGGGGCATCCGCCGTTCGGGCACAACGGGGAGGTGGCGCTCAACGCGCTGGCGGAGTCGTGCGGCGGCTTCGAGGGCAACGCGCAGAGCCTGCGCCTGCTCACCAGGCTCGAGGCCAAGGTGCTCACCGAGGACGGCAGGAGCGCCGGTCTCAACCTGACCCGGGCGGCACTGGACGCCTCGATCAAGTACCCATGGACGTGTGACAAGTCTCCCAAATTCGGCGTCTACGACGACGACCTTCCCGTGTTCGAGTGGATCAGGGAGGGCGCGCCGGACGGGCGGGTGAGCTTCGAGGCGCAGATCATGGACTGGGCCGACGACGTCGCCTACTCCGTCCACGACCTCGAGGACGCCCTGCACCTCGGCCATGTCACGCCAGAAGCGCTCCTGTCCGCCGAGGAGCGCAGGCAGGTGTGCGAGATCACCCGCACCTGGTACGCCCCCGGCGCCGACCTGAACGAGCTGGAGGCCGTCTTCGCCAGGCTGATCACGGATCCGCTCTGGCCCCGCAGCTTCACGGGCACGCTCGCCGACCTGGCCGGCCTCAAAGCCCTCACCAGCGGTCTCATCGGCCGCTTCTGCCGCTCCGCGCAGGCCGCCACCAAGGAGGTGTACGGCAGCCGCCACCGCGCCGACCTCGTCGTGCCGCCCGCCACGCGGCTGGAGTGCGCGCTGCTCAAGGGCGTCGTCGCCCACTACGTCATGACCACGAAGGACCACCACGCCAACCAGGCCAGGCAGCGCGACCTCATCACCGAACTGGCCGCGCTGATCACCAGCGGCGCGCCCGGCACGCTGGAGCCCGCCTTCCGGCCCGCGTACCAGGAGGCCCCGGACGGCGCGGCCCGCGTCAGGGTCGTGATCGACCAGATCGCCTCGCTCACCGACACCTCGGCGGTGGCCTGGCACAGGAGGCTCGCCCGGTGACCGGGCTTCGCCGATGAGCCGGGCCACCTGACCCGACCCGCTTCCCCCGGCGACCCCGGCGGGCGGATACTGCGCTCATGGCCACATTTGTGATCGCCGGCGCCGGGCTGGCAGGAGCCAAGGCCGCGCAGGCCCTGCGCGAGGAGGGCTTCGACGGCGAGATCGTGCTGATCGGCGCGGAGGCCGAGCGGCCCTACGAGAGACCGCCCCTGTCCAAGGACTACCTGAGCGGCAGGAGCGAACGAGACCAGATCTACGTCCACCCGCCGGAGTGGTACGCCGACAACGACGTCGACCTGCGGCTGGGCCGGCGGGTCACCCGCATCGAGCCCGGCCACCACCTGGTCAGGCTCAGTGACGGGTCGCGGCAGCCGTACGACAAGCTGCTCCTCGCGACCGGCTCCGTGCCCAGGCGCCTGCCGGGACCCGGCTACTACCTGCGCACCGTCCAGGACAGCGACGCGCTCAGGGAACGTTTCGCCGCCGGCGCCAAGGTGCTCGTCGTCGGCGCGTCCTGGATCGGGCTCGAGACCGCGGCGGCGGCCCGCACGGCCGGCTGCGAGGTCACCGTCGTCGAGCCCGAGCCCACCGCTCTCAACCGGGCGCTCGGCCCCGAACTGGGTGACCTGTTCGCCCGCCTGCACGCCCGCAAGGGGGTGCACCTGCGCTTCGGCACCGCCGCCGCGGAGATCACCGACACCGGCGTGCGGCTCAGCTCGGGCGAGCGGCTCGCGGCCGACCTCGTCGTCGTCGGCATCGGCGCCGCCCCCGAGGTCTGGCTCGCCCGCGACGCCGGTCTCGAGGTCGGGCAGGGCATCCTCACGGACGCCGCCCTGCGCACCTCGCACCCGGACGTGTTCGCCGCCGGCGACGTGGCCGAGCACTTCCATCCCGTGTACGGCCGCCGCGTGCGCGTCGAACACTGGGCCAACGCCCTGCACGGCGGCCCCGCCGCCGCGCGGTCGATGCTCGGCCAGGACGTCACCTACGACCCGATCCCGTACTTCTACACCGACCAGTACGAGCTCGGCATGGAGTTCTCCGGCGACATCGAGGGCTACGACGAGATCGTCTACCGCGGCGACCCGGACAAGCTGGAGTTCATCGCCTACTGGTTGCGCGGCGGACGCGTGATCGCCGGGATGAACGTCAACGTCTGGGACGTCGTGGACGACATCCAGGCCCTCATCAGGTCGGGCGCCGTCGTCGACCAGAAGGAACTGCCTACGGGGTGACGCTGACCACGCCGCCGTCACCGTCGTCATCGGCGGACGGCGGCTCGCTCCTGGCCGCCTGCGGCGTCGTCTTCGGCTTCTTCGGCTGCTTCGACGCGCACAACACGGTGCAGCGCGGCGTCTCCCCGAGCTTCGCGCGCAGTTTCAGCGTCTCCTCCCTGGGGGAGAGCGTGCGGTTGCCCGTACGCCAGGCGTCGAGGTAGTCCCACGGCTTGACCATGCCCCTGCGCACCCACCAGAACGTCGAGCCGGTCTTCCACGAGATCGCGAAATAGAGGTTGGTGGCGGTGTCCCGGGCGTTGCCCGACCTGCCCACCCGGCCGAGCAGCCGGCCGGCCTTGACGCGGACGCCCGGCCTGATGCCGTCGGCCACCGTGTCGAGGTGCCCGCCGAGGTAGCGCACGCCGTCGTCGCCGATGATCGTGACGAACCTGCCCTCGCGGTCGGCGCCCGCGTCCGTGGACGGGCGCCACCGGTTCCTGGTGTTGACCTCGTCCACGACGCCGGCGACGGGCGCCACGAACGCGCACCCCTCCTGCGCCCAGATCGTCGTCTTGGGCAGCACGAGCAGCTTGCGCGAGTAGGTGACCTCGCAGCCCTTGACAGGGAACGTGTAGGTGTATTTCGACAACTTCGGCGGCGGCACCCTGACCGGGTCGTCGCCCTCGGGCGGCTCCACGCCGGCCTGCTTGCCGCCCTGCTTCCCGGCGGTCGGCGTCGGGTCCGCCGGTGAGGCGGCCGTGCCCGCTCCGGTCGCCGGGCCGGAGGGTACGGCGGAGCGCAGGGTGGCGCCGACGCCGGCCAGCCCGGTCGCCTGGCTGCAGGCGCCGGTCAGCAGCACGGCGCCCATGACGGCCGCCCATCGCGCGATATGACCCGATTGCATGGTCTCCACCCGTGTCACCGTTTCCCTACGACCTTTACCTTTGTAGCCGACCAGGGGTCCGCGTACAGCGGCTTTCCTGCTTTAGCAACCCACAGGTAATGCCCCTCTTCCCCCAGCCGCACGCGCCAGGGTGCGCACCGCGGGGGCGGGAACCGTCGGCGGGGCGGAATAGACTCACGGGCGTGGCTGGCCGGATCCGTGATGTCGACATCGCGCTCGTTCGCGAGCGCTCCCCCATCGCCGACGTGATCGGCGAGCACATCCAGTTGCGCAACGCCGGAGGCGGCAACCTCAAGGGGCTGTGCCCGTTCCACGACGAGAAGAGCCCGTCGTTCAACGTCACCCCCGAGCGCGGGATGTTCTACTGTCTGGCGGCGGAGACCAGGGTCATGACCTGGGAGGGTGTGCGTCCGATCGCTGAGCTCGCGGGCGGGACGCATCGGGTGCTCGCGTCCGACGGCACGTGGGTGGACGCGCCCTTCATGTCATTCGGCGTCCAGCCGCTCATGAAGATCGTCTTGAGCCGCAACGGGCAGCGAAAGGAGATCTTCGCCACCCCCGAGCACCGTTGGTTCGTACGATCTGGACGACATCAGGACAAACGCGCCGAGGTCATCACCAAAGACTTGAAGCGGCGTCATCGGCTGGTCTCGGTGTTCCCGGGCACCCGCATCAAGCGCACGACGCCGTCGCCCTTCGGCATAGCGCACGGGATCACCTTCGGTGACGGTACACGAGCGGCCACGGGGAGCAGAGCAACGCTCGACGCCGTCAAGGATGCCCAACTGCTCAAGTGGTTCCCGCTCAGCTACGTGACGGAAAGCGTGGGAGGGTTGTCGGGAAAGAGCAGGCAGCTCCTGGTCCATCACCTGCCGAAGTTCTTCAAGGAGCTTCCCTCGCTCGACGAGTCCGTGCCCTATCTGTACGGCTGGCTCGCGGGCTACGTGGCCGCTGACGGACATGTCGCCAAAGACGGCACGGTCATGTTGCACTGCGCGGACAAGGCGACCCTGGAGTTCGTCCGAGCTGCGTGCACCAAGCTCGGGATCGGCACGTACGGCGTCACCGAGCAGGTCAGAGAGGGCTTCCCGGGAAGGGAGCCCAGTTCGATCTTCCGTGTGCACTTCATCAATGATGATCTCACCGAAGACTTTTTCCTGGTCGACGAGCACCGGTTGCGGTTCACCGGCACAACGAAGGCGTTTGCGCGGCGCGGTTGGGTGGTGCAGTCCGTCGAGGAGACCGATCGGGTTGAGGAAGTCTTCTGCGCCACTGTCGACCATGGGCATGCGTTTGTCCTGGAAGACAATATTTTGACCGGGAACTGCTTCGGTTGCAGCGAGGGCGGCGACGTGATCACGTTCGTCGAGAAGATCGAGCACCTGCCCTTCAGCGAGGCGGTCGAGCGGCTGGCACAGCGGGCCGGCATCCAGCTGCAGTACGAGCAGGGCGGCTACGTCCCGAGGCGCGACCACGGCGAGCGGGCCAGGCTGGTCGAGGCGCACCGGGCGGCGGCCGAGTTCTACGCCGACAAGCTGCTGAGCCCCGACGCGGCGGCCGGGCGGCGGTTCCTGTCGGAGCGGGGGTTCGAGCGGGCCGACGCCGAGACCTTCGGGGTGGGATACGCGCCGGCCGAGTGGGAGGCGCTCGTCCGCCATCTCATGGGGCGCGGGTTCTCGGCCGACGAGCTGGTCAAGGGCGGGCTGGCCAAGGAGGGGCGGCGGGGGCCGATCGACCGGTTCCGCGGGCGGCTGATCTGGCCCATCAGGGACGCCACGGGCGACGTGATCGGTTTCGGCGCGCGGAAGCTGCTCGATTCCGACGATGGCCCGAAATATCTGAATACGCCTGACTCGCCGCTTTACAAGAAGAGCCAGGTGCTTTACGGCATCGATCTCGCGAAACGGGAGATCTCCAAGCGGTCCCAAGCGGTGATCGTCGAGGGCTACACCGACGTGATGGCCTGCCATCTGGCCGGCGTGCCGACCGCCGTGGCCACCTGCGGCACCTCGTTCGGCGAGGAGCACATCAAGATCCTGCGCCGGTTCCTGCTCGACCAGGCCGAGTTCCGGGGTGAGGTTATCTTCACCTTCGACGGTGACGCGGCGGGGCAGAAGGCGGCGCTGCGGGCGTTCGCCGACGAGCAGAAGTTCGTCACCCAGACCTACGTGGCGGTGCAGGCCGACGGGCTCGACCCGTGCGACCTGCGGGTCAAGCAGGGCGACGCGGCCGTGCGCGATCTGATCGCGAGCAGGGAGCCGCTGTTCCAGTTCGCGATCAGGAGCACGATCTCGCGCTATGACCTGCGCAGCAACGAGGGCAAGATCGCCGCTCTCGACGCGGCCGCCCCGATCGTGGCCGGCATCAAGGACGTGGGGCTGCGCAAGCGCTACGCCATCGACCTCGACCGGTGGCTGGGTTTCATGGACGAGCGGTTCGTCATGCAGCGCATCTCCGAGGTGTCGGGCGCGCAGCAGGGCCGCGGCCGGCGGATGCCCAGGGCGGCGCCCGCCGATCCCAGCGTGCGGGTCGAGGGCGAGCTGCTCAAGCTGGCCGTGCAGCGGCCGGCGTTGCTGGGGCCGCGCTTCGACGCGCTCGACGCGCGGGCGTTCACCACTCCCGACCACGCGATGGTGCACAAGGTGATCGCCGCCGCCGGAGGCGTCGCCGCGGCGGGGCACGGCGGGCGGGAGTGGGTCGACCTGCTGCTCGAGCACGCTCACGAGGAGGGCGCCAGGGCGCTCGTGACCCGGTTCGCGGTGGAGGCGATCCAGACGGACGCGCACACCGAGGAGCGCTATGCCGGCGACATCATGGCGGCGGTCGAGGCCATGCCGGTCGATCGGGCCATCGCGCAGGTGAAGTCCCGGATCCAGCGGCTCAACCCGGTGGAGGAGCAGCAGGAGTACAACAAGCTGTTCGGGGAGCTGGTGGCGCTGGAGCAGCAGCGCAGGGTCCTGCGCGACCGGCTCGCGGGCAGCTGACCAGGCCACCTGAACGGCGGCGGCCTGTTGAGCGCGCGGGAGAGCGGGGAACGCCTCGCTCCCGTCACGGGACGGCTGGGGTAGATAACGGTTCGGCTGCGATCGCCGGCTGGAATACCGGGCGGTTGACAGGGGAATGTGGCGCGGTCCAATCCGCGGCGGGGCGCGGCGGGCGGCGTTTCGGGGCAGCGGAAGAGGTGCGTCCGGCTGGCGGCGTCGCCGGGCGCGTGAATCCAGAGCGCGTAATTGACTTTACTTTCCTGATCAAACTCGGCCTAAACCTTTAGGCGATCTCAATTCGGTAAGGACGGCGGCCTTACCTTCGGTGACAAAAATGGGTCTGCCATTTGATGGAACCAATACTGCAGACTGTCTCCCGTGGGTGCATCGGTGCTGCCAAGCGGACCGCCATCGGTAGATCAGGTGGCGGACCTCGTCGCGAAAGGAAGGGAGCGCGGGAGCGTAACCGTCGATGACGTCGCAGCCGCGCTTGACCGATCCGAGTTGCCGTCCGACGCGCTGGAACGCGTCGTGCGGATGCTCGCCGAGAATGGCGTGGAGGTCCTCGAGCCCCAGGGCGACGAGGAGCCTGCCCGCGCCGATGAGGAAGACGTAGGCAAGCGGGCGCCGACCAGCGATCTCGTCCGTATCTATCTACGGGAGATCGGCCGCGTCCCGTTGCTGACCGCCGAGGAGGAGGTGGAGCTCGCCAAGTCGATCGAAGCCGGTCTGTTCGCCGAGGACAGGCTGGCCAACGGGGTCTCGCGTCTGGCCTTCCCGGAGCTCAGGGAGCTCGTCTGGCAGGGCACCCGGGCCAAACAGCGGCTCATCGAAGCCAACCTCAGGCTCGTGGTGTCGATCGCCAAGCGGTACGTGGGCCGCGGCATGTTGTTCCTGGACCTGATCCAGGAGGGCAACCTCGGGCTCATTCGAGCGGTCGAGAAGTTCGACTACACGAAGGGTTACAAGTTCTCCACCTACGCGACCTGGTGGATCCGGCAGGCGATCACGCGGGCCATCGCCGACCAGGCACGCACCATCCGCATTCCGGTGCACATGGTGGAGACGATCAACAAGCTCGTCCGCGTGCAGCGCCAGCTCCACCAGGACCTCGGCCGCGAGCCGATCCCCGAGGAGATCGCCAAGGAGATGGACCTCCCTGTCGATCGTGTGGTGGAGATCCAGCGCATCGCCCAGGAGCCCGTGTCGCTGCAGTCGCCGATCGGCGAGGAGGATTCCGACCTCGGTGACTTCATCGAGGACGCCGACGCGGTCGTGCCGATGGAGGCCGCGGCCTTCATCATGCTGCAGGACCAGCTCGACGACATCCTGGCCACGTTGTCCGACCGCGAGCAGCGCATCATCCAGCTCCGGTTCGGCCTGGCCGACGGGCATCCGCGCACGCTGGAGGAGGTGGGCAGGGAGTTCGGCGTCACGCGGGAGCGCATCCGGCAGATCGAGTCGAAGACCCTGGCCAAGCTCCGTCATCCGACGCGGGCCCAGATGTTGCGCGACTACCTGGACTGATCCAAGGGAACGGGCCCGGGCGAGCGCGCCCGGGCCCGGCCCATGTCCAGGAGCAGCCCTCTGGTCAGGAGCAGCCCTCGAACTGCGGCACGGCGATCGTGTCGAGGTCCAGCCCCGACGTGGCGAACCACTTCTTCAGCAGCTTCGCGGCGGTGCCGTCCTGGTACATGTCGGTGATCGCCCGGTTGACCGCCTCGCAGGCGGGCACGTCGCCCTTGGGCAGGCCGATGCCCGAGCGCTGCTCGTTGAACTGCGCGTTGGCCAGCCGCAGCCCCGAGCCGTCCTGTGCGGCCAGCCCCGCCAGGATGACGTCGTTGGTGGTGACCGCGTCCACCTGGTTGCTCTTCAGCGCCGCCAGGCACTGCCGGTAGTCGGGGAACGGCACGACCCGCGCCGCCACCTTCCGCTCCTCCACGACGCGCTGGGCCGCGTTCGCGCCCGTGACCTCGCAGATCCGGCGGCCCTCCAGGTCGCGCACGTTCTTGATCGTCTCGTCGGCCCGGGTCAGGATGTCCTGGTACGAGATGTGGTACGGCCCGGCGAACGACACCTTCGCCTTGCGGTCCTGGCTGATCGTGTACGTCGCCACCACCATGTCGGCCCGCCCGTCGACCAGCACGTCGTCGCGGGCGGCCGC
Source organism: Nonomuraea sp. KM88 (assembly GCF_052245635.1). Lineage (NCBI taxonomy): Bacteria > Bacillati > Actinomycetota > Actinomycetes > Streptosporangiales > Streptosporangiaceae > Nonomuraea > Nonomuraea sp. KM88. The sequence goes on from NZ_JBQQCC010000001.1 coordinate 514,311, forward strand.
CAGCGTGGGCAGGAAGGTGTACTCCTTGTCCAGCTTGCCGGCGACGTAGCGGGCCACGTCGACGTCGAAGCCGTCGAACCGGCCGTCGGGCCCGCGGAACCCGACCAGCGGCAAGTCGGGGCGTACCCCGATGACGATCTCGTCCTTGTCCAGGATCGACTCCTGGTCGCTCATGCCGCAGCCGGTCACGAGGACCGCGGCCACGGCGAGCACCACTGCCAGCGCCCGTTTCACCGGTACTCCTTGAGTCGGGGCCACACTCCGGCGATCACCAGCAGGCCGATCGCGCCGATGGCAAAGGGAAGCAGCAACCACAGGGTGTTCAGCGCGCCCTCGCCCCTGTCGATCGCGCGTTTGAAGACGCCCTGGTGCGTCTCGGCGAGTTCGAGCAGCGCCTCGTCGTAGGCGGTGAACGTGGTGGTGACCGGCCCGAGCCGTTCGGCGACCGCCTCGTTGGCCTGGCCGCCCAGCACCAGCCGGCGGAACTTCACGTCGGCGGCCTGGAAGTCGCGGTAGGCCTCCAGCGCGTCATTGCCCTGCTTGCCGACGAGTTCGGGGCCGAGCAGCCCGAGGAAGTCCTTCGCGCCGGTGGTCACCTTGCGGTGGTAGGTGTCCAGGTTGCCCGCCTCGAAGTAGATGACCGACATCGACTTGTCGAGGTAGGTGTGCTCGTAGGTGTCGGCCCGCTCCTCGTCGAGCAGGTAGCGGCTCTGGTCGCCCTGCATGCTGTTGCTGATCGCGCGCGCCTTGGCCAGGGTCAGCACCGAGTCGAAACCGTCCGACTTGGCGGTGCGCAGCGCCCGCAGGTCCTGGCCGAGCACGCTCACCCCGGACACCAGCACGACAGCCGTGATGACCGTGGCGGCCATCAGCGCGGGCCCGAAGATCCGGCGGAACCGCCGGGCCAGGAAGATCTGCAGCCAGATCAGGCAGCCGATCGCGATCACCCCCGCGACCACCACCGCGTCGCGCACCAGAGGCACCGTGAACGCCTTCTCGTCATAGGTGCGCCGGACGATCGTGCCGTTCTCCAGGGTCAGGTTGTACGCCTGCGGCAGCAGCACCTGGCGCATCAGGTCGGTGGCGTCGCGGTAGGCCCGCACCACCTCGCCCGGCGGCGGTCCTGGCGCGTGCCCGGACCGCTCGTCGAGCAGCAGCGCCTGCCCGGCGAGCCGCTCGTAGCGGCCGAGCGCGTCGAGCACCGACTGCACGGTCCGCCGCTCCGCCGGGTTGTCGCCGGACAGCTCGAACGCCTTCAGCAGCGCCTGGTTGGCGACGGAACGTTGCTGCTCGTAGCGGGTGACCGCGGCCTCGCGCTCCCGGGGATAGCCGTCGCCCATCACCAGGACGTTGGCCACCTGCGCGTCCATGTCGCTCAGCGCCAGGTAGAGCCCGGCGGTGGCGACGACCTGCGGGCCGGCGTCGCGGCCGATGACCTGCAGCCCGTCGCGGGCCGCCGAGCTGCCGACGGCGAGCGCCGCGAACAGCAGCGCCAGCGAGGCGACGGTGATGCCGGAGATGACCCGGATGCGGCCGGGTACGCCGCGCTCCACGGGTAACGGGGTGCCCGGCCGGGCCTGCGCCAGGGTCACGGCGTGCCCTCCCTGAGGGTGATCACGGTCCAGGCGCCCAGGTGGACGCGGTCGCCCGGGCCGATCCTGACCGGCACGTTGACCTGGAGCGGCCTGCCGTTCACCTGCGTGCCGTTGGACGAGCCCGGATCGACCAGCATCCAGGAGCCGTCCGGCTGGGCCAGCAGCACGGCGTGCAGGTGCGAGACGCCCGGGTCCTCCGGCGGGCCGGTGAGGTCGATCTCGGGCGCCAGGTTCCTGGCCTTGCTGCGCCGCCCGATGCGGACCTGCTCGCCGTGCAGCCCGAACGAGCGTTCAGGACAGTACGGCGGGAACGCCACCGCGTCGGCGTCGGGGCCGCCCTCGGCGATGACCTTCTCGTAGTAGGTGCGGTCGGCCGCGGTGACGGCCTCCCAGCGGGTCCCGGTCATGGGGAGCGGGAGGGCGCCGGAGGCGCCGCTGTAGTCGTGGCCGCACACCTCGCAGAACTGTCCGGCCCGCGGCGTCCGGCAGATCGGGCAGGTCTCGGCGCCTGCGCTCCCCTGGGCAGGCGGCTGTGCGGACGGCTGTGCGGACGGCTGTGCGGACGGCTGGGGCGCGGCGGGGGCGGGGGAAGCCGAGGAGGCTCCCGCCATCTGCGTGCCGCACACGTCGCAGTAGTCGTCGGCGCCCGACGGGTGCCCTTGCGGACAGGTCGCCATCAGCTTCCTTCCCTGCGCAGGCGGCTGGTGCGGACGGAGCCGGTGTCCAGCTCGATCGTGTCCTCCTTGTCCACGTTCTTACGCAGCCGGGCCGTACCGGTGGCCGGATCGACCTCGACCACCCGGTCGAGCAGCTTGGCGGTGTCCTCGCGTCCGGACGCGCCGGCCAGGTCTCTGGCCTTGGCCAGGCGGGCCGTCGCGGTTTCGATGTCGCCCATCGCACGGGCGCTGAGCCCGTCCTGGATGAGGTCGTGCAGCTCGGCCTGGCCGGTGTAGTGGGCGACGTTGCCGTTGATCTGGGTGGACAGGGCCAGGTCGTCGGTCCACTGGGCGAGCACGTTGCCGCTGGCCAGGACGTCCTGGGTGTCGGGGTGCACGAGCTTGACCCAGCCCGCCCTGATCTCCTGGCCGATCCGCCCGGGGGGCACCTCGACGCAGATATGGTATTTGCGCTCCTCAGCGCCCCAGGAGCCCGTCGGGTAGTCGCCGGTCAGGGGGTTGACGTCGGCGCGCTTGCCGGTGAGGTCGAGCAGCACCGGGTCGACCTGCTTGACGAACATCAGCCGGGCGGCCTGCGGCACCCACACGCGCAGCGACAGGTCGGCCACGGTCTTGCTCATCGACGCCTGCGTGAGCCGGCGGAAATACTCCGGCAGGTCCGCCTGGTCGCGCACGTAGTCGAACGTGCCGAGCATCGCCTCGGCCACCTTGCGCAGCTCGGCGGGCGCCCAGTCGGCGCCGATCCCGAGGCAGTCGCACACGAACGTGCCGCTCCACGCCGACAACACCGAGGCGAACACGTCGGCGCGCTCGTTGTTCTGGCCGTCGGTCATGAGCAGCGCGTGTTTGATCGCCTGGGGGCGGGTGGACAGCAGGTGCCCGGCCAGCTTCAGCCACTCGCCCATGGCGGTGCCGCCGTACGAGAGCAACCTGTCGACGGCCTTGGCCGCCTCGGCCCTGGTGGCCGGGTTCGCCTGGACCAGGCTCGGCGTTCCGCCACTCGGATAGACGACCTTGGCGCTCCCCGTGCCGGAGACCACCGCGAAGTGGACGCCGTCGCGCAGGGTCTGCACGGCCGTGGCGGCGGCCTGCCTGGCCTCGCGGATCTTGGAGCCGCTCATCGAGCCCGACGTGTCCACGATGATCACTTCGGCGGCCTCCGCGGGGACGGCCTGCGTGGTCAGGCCGCCGGTCGAGCTCACCGTGAGGATGGCGTGCACCTCGCGCCCGTCAAGCGGAAGGTACTTGTTCTGGTCGATGGTCAACGTGAAAGCGGCCTGATCACTCATGTGCTTCTCCTAAGGGGATCACGACAATGGTCACGTTGTCCTGGCCGCCGGAGTCCAGCGCGTGGCGCAACATCTCGCGTGCCAGGTCACGCGGGGTGCCCCCGCGAGGGAAGGCGTAGCCGTCCAGATAGCGCCAGAGGCCGTCGCTGCAGACGAGCAGGTGTCCTGGCCGGCGCGAGGCGAGCGTTCGCACGTTGAGCCGGACGCCGACGGCGTCGGCGCCCAGCCAGGCGGTGATCTCGCCGGTCGGCACGGCGTCGTCCGTGGTCAGCGGGGTCCCGTCGGGGATCCAGTACGCGCGGCTGTCGCCCGCCCAGCCGAGCGTCACGCGGCCCGGCTCGACCACGGCGGAGACGTACGTGCAGGCGGGGGCGTCGTGCACGGAGGTGGCGAGCTTGCTCACCGCCCGCCCGGCCAGGTCGAACGCCTCCTCCGACGACAAGCCCCTGGCCAGCGCGGCCGCCGCGGTCTCGACGGCGACCGCGGACGCCTCGTCGGCCCTGGGCGAGCTGCCCACGCCGTCGCAGACCACGGTCACGGTCGAGCGGCCGGCGGTCAGCAGGGCCATCGCGTCCTCGTTGCGGCTGCGGCGCAGTCCCCTGTCGGTGACGCCCGCGGCGCCGCCGACGAGCACGATCTCGGCGTGGTCCCGCTCGGTGGGCTGGCGAAGGCCGCACCGCTCGCAGTATCCGTCGGAGTCGACCGCCGCGGCGTCGCAGAACGCGCACACCGGGGAGCCGAGCGCGTGGCCGCACGCCTCGCAGTAGACGTCGCCTTCGACCACGGAGGCCTGGCACACCGGGCAGGCGGCGCCCGGCGTGTCGTGCTGGATGGCCTGGGGATCCGTCACACCCACGTCCTCGGTCGTACGGCGTTGGCCTGGTCGATGAGCGCGTGGCGCTCCTGGCGGGAGTCGGCGGCCGCGGCGAGCCTGCGGAAGATGGACTCGATGCGCCTGCGCAACCCCGGCCCGGTGAACGGCGCGCCCGCGAGCTGCCCGTTCGCCGGCGGCTTGTTCGTCTCCAGCCAGGTCAGCGCCGCGCCGAGCAGCTCGGCGGTGAGCAGGTCGCGGCGGCGCGGATCGAGGTCGGCCTGGGCGGCCACCCGCTCGACCGCGCCCGTCAGGTCGGCGGCCGTGAGCCCGCTCAGGTCGGCCCGCCGCACCACCGACGCGGCCAGCGCCACCTGCGCGGGGACCCGGTAGAACGACGTGGGGGGCACCTCGTCCAGCACGCTCATCCGGCCCGTCCTGGCCAGCCCGAACGCCGCGCTCACGTAGGCGTGGTCGGTCCGCCAGACGCACTCGTACCAGGTGGCGGCCGGCTTGCCCGCGTATTCCAGCGCGAAGGCCAGCGCCAGCTTCGGCGCCGGCTCTCCCGGGAGCGCCGACAGGCAGGCGTCGAACATGGACACGGCCACCTGCTCCTGGCGCAGGGCCAGCGCCAGCACTCCGCGGTACCAGATGGGCCGCCAGTCGCCTGGCAGCTCCGCGGCCAGCTCGTCGAGCACGTCGCGCGCCTCGTCCGCCCCGCGCTCGGCCAGCAGCCTGGCGCGCATCAGCTTCGTCTCGGGCGTCTGCGGCATCGCGGCGAGCTGGTCGATCAGCGTCCCGCCGTCGCGGCCGAGCAGCCCGGCCAGCGCTCCGGCGGCCGGGTCGGCCGGATCGACCAGCGGCACGGGTAAGGCCGTCGCGACCGCCGCGGGATCGAGCGGCTCGAACACCTCGTCGTACGTGTCCGACAGCGCCGTCCCCACCGCCGTACGCTCCGGCCCGAACAACGTCGAGAGCGCCGGGTACGGCGTCCCCTCCTCCATGGCGCTGATCTCCCGCAGCACCCCGACGAGCTGCTCCTCCATCTCCCACGCGCTCCGGAACCGGTCGGCGGGATCGGCGGCGGTCGCCTTGCGCAGCAGCCGGGTGAACGACGGATGCCCGCAGTCCACCGGCAGCGGGACCTCCATGTCGTCCCTGGCCGGGCTGAACCCGGGAATCGCCAGGACGGCCAGGGTCCTGGCCACGGTGTAGAGGTCGGAGGCGACCGACGTCGGCCGGGTCTCCAGCTCGGGGGCGTGGTAGCCGACCGTGGCCCACGACGAGCCGGGCGGCGAGCCGATGGGCTGCACCGCGCCCAGGTCGATGAGCTTGAGCCGCTTGCCGACCCTGATCACGTTGGCCGGCTTGAGATCGCAGTAGGCCAGGCCGTGCTCGTGCAGGTAGCCGAACGCGTGCAGGATCTCCCTGCCGTACATGAGGGTCTCGCGCAGCGGCAGGGGGCCCTGGCGGCGCAGCTCGTGCAGGGACTGGCCGCCCACGTACTCCATGACGATGTAGCCGAGGCCGGCCGAGCGCTGGAAGTTGAAGATCTTGACGATGTTGGGGTGGTCGACCGTGGTGAGGAACTTCCGCTCGGCCTCGGCCGCCGCCAGCGCCTCGGCGTCGTTGCTGTTGAGCAGGCCCTTGAGCACGACCCACCGGCCGTCGAGGTTCTCGTCGGAGGCGAGGTAGATCCAGCCGAGCCCGCCGTGCGCCAGGCAGCCGAGCACGCGGTACTGGCCGGCCACCAGGTCGTCCTTGCCCAGCTTGGGGGTGAACGAGAACGCCGTGCGGCAGTGCGGGCAGAACCCGTCCGTCAGGCCCGGCCGGCCGTTCCTGGAGCGGCCCACGGGTTTCCCGCACGCCGTGTTGGCGCAGCGCCTCTTGTTCTCCGGCACCTCGGGGTCGGCCATCACGGCCGTGGCCGGGTCGCGGTAGGGCACCGACGGCAGGTCCGCGATGGTGGCCAGCACGCCGGCCCGCGACCTGCCGCTGCTGCCCGTCGGCCCGCTCATCGACCTGCTCACCGGCTGGGTCACCACCGGAGCGGACGCGGGCCCGGAAGCCGATCCCGGCGCCGGCCCGGCAGGGGACGCCGAAGCCGGCGCCGGCGCGGCCCGCGGCGGGCTCTCGGCGGTGCCGCACAGGTCGCAGTAGCCCTCATCGATCGTTCCCGTGCAGCCGGGCTGCGCGCAGCGGGTCATCATTTGCCTCCGTGGATCGCGCGCTGGTAGTTCTCGACGGCCGCAGCCGCCTTCGTCAGGTCGCAGGGGGCGTTCCACAACAATCTGTGGGCGCGCGCGAACGACTCGAACACCGCCTGGTCCTCCGCCAGGCCCTTGCGGGCGGCCATCGCCTCGCAGGCGCCGAGGCGCCCGCGCAACTCGTCGCGCCTGCTGATCAGGCCGTAGAGCGCCTTCGCCGTGGTCCGCGCCTGCTCGGCGGCCTCACGGGTGTCGTCTTCGAGACGGGCGAGGCGCTTGGCCCTCACCACCCAGGGGTCGGCCGAGACGTCGAGCGCGTCGAGCTCGCCGGCCAGCGCGCCGACGCGGCTGCGCGGCTGGGCCTGCGGCGGCAGGGCGATCTTGACGACGACCGCGCCGTGGGCCAGCCGGGCCTCGCTCTCGGCCGCGCGTACCAGGTCGAGGGCGGCCACCAGGTTCTCGCGCCGCGCGGCGAACTCCCGTTTCACGGTGATCGCCAGGTCGAGCTCCGCGCGGGAGGAGGCGAGCAGGCGCGCCAGCCGGTCGAGGTGCGGCTCGACGGTCGCGCCGAGCGGGTCCTCCAGCACCGCGGTCCTCAACCGCGCCAGCTCGCCCGCCTCGACGGTCAGGCCGGCGCTCTCGCCCAGCTCGTTCTCGAGATCGTGGATCTCGCGCAGGTCCGCGTCGGCGCCGTCGAGCCGAGGCAGCACGCCGTTCCACACGGCGTCGACGTCGTTGAGCGCGGAGGTGACCTCGCGGAAGGCGGCGTCCATCCGGGTCACGGCCTCGTCGAGGGTGAGCCGCAGGTCCGCCTGGGGGATGAGGGAACGCTGCTCGACCGGCCTGGCGGCGGCCCGCAGCACGACGGAGGAGCCCGCGAGCAGCTCGGTGAGCGCGGCGAGCTGCTCGGCGCCGGGCCGGGCGCGCGAGGCCCTGATCTGCTCGGCGCGGCGCAGCACGGCGCGGTAGGCGTCGTTGAGCCGCCACAGGGTGGTCAGGGAGTCCTGCGTCGCCGTCCATCGTTGTTCGGTGGTCCCACGTAAGGAGGCGCCTCTGAGCACCTGGTAGGTGGTGTGGGATTCGAGATCGAGCAGGTCGCCGGAGATCCGGTCGCGTTCGTCCGCGCGGGCACGCAGCGCGTATTCCGCGGCTTCCCTGCTCATGGGCGGTCCCAGGCTCATCACGCTCCCCGTGAAGCGGGCCCCCGATGCCCCGGTGCTCCTTACCGACTCAACGCGAAGGTCGTGCCGGTTGGTTCCGGGGTGGGGGGAACCCCTGACTTGCCCCTGATTCAACCCTGTGTCGCCTGCAAACGACTTAAAAGATCTCGTACCGTTTCGAACATGGGACGTATTCTTCTGATCATCGCGGCGGTCGTCGCCGCGCTCGTGCTCCTCGGCCCCCTCGTGAGCTTCGCCCTCACGCTGCTCAAGTGGGGCCTGATCATCGGTGGCGTGGCGCTGGGCGTCATGTTCCTGGCGAAGTGGGCGAAGAGGGCCTGACGAGCGGCGGGTTCCCGCGCAGTAGCTTCCCGCGGGATCCCCAGGCATAGTTGGGTGATGGAGGCGCGGCCGGCGGTCGACGACGCCGCGCTCGGGCGCGAGGCAATGGCCGTGCTCGAGGCGAACTGGACAGGCACGGGCACCGTGCCCGCGCCTGGCCTCTACCCGCACCAATGGAGCTGGGACTCCGCGTTCGTCGTCATCGGCCTGGCCAGGCACCGGCCCGACCGGGCCCGCGAAGAGCTGCTCAGCCTGCTGCGCGGGCAGTGGGCGACCGGGATGGTGCCGCACATCGTCTTCCACACGCGGGAGGCGTACTTCCCAGGACCCTCCGTCTGGCGCTCCCAGGAGCACGACGCCGCGCCGCGCGTGCTCACCTCCGGGCTCACCTCGCCGCCGCTGCAGGGACTCGCCCTGTGGTGGCTCTACCGGCACACCGGCGACGTCGCCTTCGTCAGGAAGGCGTTTCCCGCGCTGGTGGCCCAGCACGACTACCTCGCCTCGGCCCGCGACCTGGGCGGGGCCGGGCTGGCCGCGATCGTGCATCCGTGGGAGTCGGGCATGGACGACAGCCCGGCCTGGGACGACGCGCTCGCCGCCCTCCCCGTGATCAGGTACGGCTACCGCAACGTCGACATGGAGGAGCGCCACCCCGACAGCGCCCACGACCGCTACGTCTGGCTGGCCATGCGCTACCGCGACGCCGGATACAGCGCCGGTTACCTGCGCGACGAGCATCCGTTCGCGATCGAGGACCCGATGTTCAACGGGATCTGGCTGGCCTCCTGCCAGGCGCTGGCGGAGCTGGCGCCGCTGGCCCGAGCCGATCCCGCGCCCCACGCCGAGCAGGCCGAGCGCATCCGGCGGGCCATGATCGAGCGCCTCTGGGACGGCTGCTTCTACGCCAGGGACCTGCGTACCGACCGGCTGATCAAGGTGTGCACGGTGGGCGGGTTCGGGCCGCTGCTCGACCCGTGGCTGCCCGGCGAGCACGTGCGCGCCACCGTCGAGGTGCTGGAGTCGGCCAGGTTCATGGGCGCCACCGGCTACCCGGTGCCGAGTTGCGAGATCCGCGCCGCCCAGTTCGACCGCACCCGCTACTGGCGCGGCCCTTCCTGGGTGAACACCAACTGGCTGCTGCGCAGGGCCGCCGCCGTGCACTCGCTCGACCCGCTCGCCCGGCAGCTCACCCACGGCACCCTGCGCCTGGTGCGGCAGGCCGGCTTCCGCGAGTGCTTCGACCCCTTCGACGGCAGCGGGCGCGGGTGCCGGGACTTCTCCTGGAGCGCGGCGCTCACCCTGGATCTGCTCGCCGATACCGTTATGGAATGAGCATTTTCCGCCGGTTGCCCGCCGACGTGCGCAGGTCCCTGACGATGGAGCCGGGAGAGCGGGTGCTGACCTTCACCCCCTCCGAGGACGGCCACGTGGTGGCCACGAACCTCGCCCTGCACCTGGCCGACGGCACGCGCCTGCCGTACGAGGAGATCGACAGGGCGTCGTGGGACGACGAAGGGGTGCGGGTGCTCACCACCGACGGCCGATGGCACGCCGGGCGGATCGCCGAGCCGCGCATGGTGCCCGAGACGCTGCGCGAGCGCGTCAACGCGACGATCGTGGTGAACAAGCACGTCAACCTGCCGGGCAGGGGCGGCGTGCGGCTCGTGGCCCGGCGCCGGCCGGGAGGCGAGGTGCTGGGCTGGACCTTCGTCTTCGACGACGGCCTCGACCCCGAGGACCCCGGCCTGCGCGCGCAGGCCGAGCAGGCCCTGGAGGGGGTGCGGCGCAGCATGGGCGTGTGAGCCGTGGCCCCCACGCCCACGCGCCGCTCAGTAGGGGATGCCGGTCTCCTTCGCGTTCCTGCCCTCGACGCCGTCGTCCGGCCAGCCGGTGCCCGTGTCGGGTCTGTGGTTGTCGTGCAGGAACGGGATCCGCTGCTGCAGCGTGTCACCCACCCTCGTCCTGGCCATCCCGGCGAACTTCGACGCCTGCGCGCCGACCACTCCGGCGGCCTCCTGGAACCTGGGGTTGTCCGCGACACGCTGCGCCGTCCGCTTGATCTGCTCGTACCGCTCGCGTCCTGCCCGGCTGCCCAGCACGTAGCCGACCGCCAGTCCAACAGCGAATGTCATTCGATAACGCATTTCGCACCTCCGCTGCCTCCGGGCCTACCCTGCTTATGATGCGACACGCACTCCCAGAGTGCGCTAATCTAGTCGTGCGCACGGCGGAGGGGCCCGAAAGCCCCGGTGACGTGGGCAGAAGCCCGATCCCGCGTAGCTCAACGGCAGAGCAGCCGGCTGTTAACCGGCAGGTTATTGGTTCGAGTCCAATCGCGGGAGCTTCGGTAGCGTCGAAGACGCAAAGCTCAGGCCCTCATCCTTGATCAAGGACTGGGGGCTTGAGTCGTTCCGAGAGCCTACAAGGGCGCCACTATCCAGGTTGGTCGCCGTTCCCGAAGACGGCATCCATGGCCTCGGCGCCATGGACGATGACCGGCCTGATCTGGTGCCGGCAGACGGTCTGCGCGGTGCTGGGTGTCGAGTGCCCGACGAGGTCGGCGATGCGCTCCACCGAGACATCCCCGTCGCTCAGGATCGAGACGGAGGAGTGCCGGAGCTCCCGTACCTTCCGGCGGTTCCCGACGCCCGCCTTTCTGGTGATCACTCGTAGGCCGCGCAGGACGCGCATGGGGGTCGAGCATGGTCCCGTCATCGCGGGTGAAGACGAGGCCGTGGTCGCATGCCTCGCGGCCGCCAGTCGTCGAGCGTGCTGCCGGGCTCGATGTCGCTTGAGTTCCTCAACCACGAGGGCCGGCAGAGCGAGCACTCGACGTGACTTCTTGGTTTGGTGTCCCCGCCGACTCGATCGGCGCGAAGGACCGAGATGGACGGCGGGTTTCCCTTCAGATCCACGGCTTCCCAGAGGAGCTTGCGTGCTTCCTCGGGCCGGATGCCGGTGAGGAGCGAGGTGATGACGTATGAGCCGAACGTCTCCCCCTCGCATGCCTTGAGGAGCGTGACGGCCTGGTCCAGCGTGAGGGACCTGCTTGGCCGCACGCGCCGCCGACGCGACGCGGGCCAGGCACTCCACTCGGGCTCCATGCCTGACCCGCAAAACGCCGGTCGGCTGGCGCGGACGAGGACAGGGCCGCTTTCGCAGGGCGCACGGTTCTGCTCACGGGTCGAGCTGGTCAGCGCACACAGAGGCAGTCACGGGGCTGCCTTACTGCGTGCCTCCGGCGGGGGCGCTTCGGCTCCGGGATGGCGTCGCATGTCCGTGCCAGTGGAGGTGGCTGGTATGGAAGGCCATCTTGTCTGGTTCGTGTCCTATCACGAAGCGAGTGACGAACATGGGCTCCACCAGGCAAACGCCCTCTGACAAAATCGGTATGTCTGCTTCACACCAAAGAGGTCATTACCCGACGCGACGCGCGCTGAGCCTGGATCCACGGTGTGAATCTTGAGGCGAGGCTCGGGAAATAGCGCGAGGTGCCCGTTGAGCTGGGAGGATGGGAGTTCTTCACGCTTCCAGCCGCCCGTTTCAAAGGACACCTCGTAAGTGCGATTCTCTCACGCCCCCGCCCGTACGCAGGCGATCTTCGATGATGAGCATGTGATCTCCTACGGCGGGCTGGCTCCGGCGATGCGACTGGCCGAGCGGTGCGGTCTGGAGCGGCTGGTCGACGCGCACGTGAGGCTGGGCGCCGCGGACGGCGTCAACGCGGAGGCGAAGGTGGGCTCGATCGTGGCCGGGATGGCCTGCGGCGCCGACAGCATCGACGACCTGGACCTGCTGCGGCACGGCGGCATGGACAAGATCTTCGACGGTATCCGCGCCCTGTCCACACTGGGCTCGTTCCTGCGCGCGTTCACCTGGGGCAACGTCCGTCAGCTCGACAGGGTCGCGCGCGAGTTACTGGTGAGGCTGGCCGCGCACGCCCGGCTGCTGCCGGGTGCCGACGTGCTGGCCTTCCTCGACATCGACTCGATGCAGCGCCGCACCTACGGCTACGCCAAGCAGGGTTCCGGGTTCGGCCACACGAAGATCCAGGGCAAGAGCGTGCTGGTTTGCGGGCTGAATGCGCTGACCGTCACCTTGTCCACCCCGCTGGCCGCGCCCGTGGTGGCCGCCACCCGGCTGCGCGGCGGCGCCACCGGCTCCGCACGCGGTGCGAAGTCGCTGGTGGCCGAGTCCATCCCCACCGCCCGGCAAGCAGGCTGCACCGGCACCCTGATCCTGCGCGGTGACTCGGCGTTCTACAGCGCGGAGGTCGTCGCCGCCTGCCGCGCCCAGGACACCCGGTTTTCGATCACGGCCAAGCTGGACCCCAAGGTCAAAGCAGCGATCGCCGCCATCGATCCTGGCGCCTGGACACCGATCAAATACCCGCGAGCCGTCTTTGATGAGCAGGCACGGCGGCTGGGTGTCCGACGCCGAGGTCGCCGAGACCTCCTACACCGCCTTCACCAGAAAGAAAGGCAAGCGGGTGACAGCCCGGCTCATCGTGCGGAGAGTCAAGAAGCTCCAGCAGCCCGCCGTCGACGGCCAGGGCGAACTGTTTCCCGCCCACCGCTATTATCCGATCTTCACCGACAGCCCCTATACCCTGCTCCAGGCCGAGGCGCAGCACCGTGATCACGCGGTGCAGGAGCAGATCAACGCCGACCTCACCGATGGTCCGCTCGCCCATCTGCCCTCGGGTGTCTTCGCCGCCAATGCCGCGTGGCTGACCTGCGCCGCGATCACTCACAATGTCCTGCGCGCGCTGGGCTGCCTGGCCTCGGCCTTCCACGCCCGAGCGCGGGGCGCCACCCTGCGCCGCCACCTCATCAGCGTGCCCGCCCGCATCGCCCGGCACGGACGAGCCGGCCACCAAGGCCATCTCACCCTCCACCTGCCCATCCGCTGGCGCTGGCAGACGGCCTGGACGAACGCCTTCACCGCGACCCACGACCCACCCGCCACACGCCCAGACTGACCCGCCGAAACCCCTGGCCACCGCCCCCCTGACGACCACGACGGTCACCCGGCGCTGCCGCCACATCCACCCAGCCCCCGGCCTCGGAAGGACACCGGACAAGCCGCGACCCGCGCGCGGCGGTCCCTTCACGCCCGAGAACTGGGATCTGACCTGCGGGATCCACCCTCGTCGAGGAATCGGACCGGAAAACAATCACACGGAATCACGCCGTGGATTCAGGCTGAGCGTGCGTTCTGAGCAAGCAACTCCGAGTGGCGCGGCCTATGCCTACCCATGCGCCACCCTGCGAATTCGGCCTGTTCACTCGTAAGCTGTCATAATCGCCGCTGCCGCCGTCACGACGCTCATCACAATGCCGTATAGCAGAGCCGCCCTCAACGGAACAAGGTCGTCGGCCGCCAAGGTGCCGTCAGGGTCAGTTCGGCGGTATGTGACCACGATCAATAAGGGATACAGGATGGAGAACGCCACGCCGCCGGCGATCAGGGCGATAGCCCGGCCACGGCTGTCCGATTCTTCCCGGATGGCAGAGTCGACCTCGGCCCTGACCTGGGCAGCCTGCATGGCGAGGTTCGCGGCCTCGACCGTATCGGTCTTACCCAGTTGACGGCTCTTGCCTTCAAGAGCGTCCGCATAGGCGATCTTCTTCTCATACAGCCGGGCCGCTAACGGCGGAGGGTTCAACTCGAACAACGCATGCTGATCCAGCGCGAAGCCGGTGATCAAGAAGTAGACGACAGTGCCCCAGCCGAGCACCCTCAGGACAAGTTCCTGCCTGGTTTTCCGATGCTCGTCCACATACCGTCCCTCAGCGTGATCGCCCGATGCGGTCGACTCGGGTAGCTGTCCGAGCAAGATTGTTCCTGCAGCCACCCGCGCGGTCAATGGATGCCGCACGCGCCCGCGACAACAAGTCCACAAGCCTTCAGTGACCGCTGGCGACAATCCGGGCAAGGTTGAGGAGGGGCGTTTCCAGGAGCGTGATTGGCTGGGCGTCTAAAGGGGAGCCAAGTCGGGAGCCACACGCGGTGGACCAGTATGAACGGGTCTGAACTCAGTTCACTGGCCGGACCCAGCATCCGAATCAGCGTGAACTGATCGACACCGGGAGTCTGGTTCGAGTCCAATCGCGGGAGCTTCGGCAGTCACGTCAGGCCCTCTTCCTGGATCAGGACAGAGGACTTGAGTCGTCCCTGGAGGCGGCACCACCCGCGGGCCACCGGTAGCCCGCATCCAGCGCGCGAGCTCATCGCCCGGCCCTACAGGGTGTCCGGGGTCCCGTCCGGGTGCCAGACCTGGCTCGAGATGAGCTTCCCATGATCGTAGTTCTGATCCTCGGCCAGCTGTCCGTTCGGGTGCCACCGCAGATGCGAGCCGTGCCGGCGGCCGTGGTCGAGCCGCCACTCCGACTCGATGCTGCCGTCCGGGTAGAAGGCGCGCGAGATGCCGTGCGGGATGCCCAGCTCGAAGGTCTGCTCGGTCATGACCGTGCCGTCGGCGTAGAACTCGCACGCGGTGCCGCTGTAGAGCGTGCCTTGATGGCGGACCCGCTGGTCCAGGTCGTATTCCAGATCGTTCATCGTGATGCGCATGGTGTTCCCGACCGTCATATTGCCCAGGGTGGTGTGAACTCGGCCAGCGGGCTGTCGCCCAGGGAGGGATATCGGGTGAAGTAACCGGCGGAGTTCGGCGTGTCGTACAAGAAGTTCGTGCAGTTGGCGCAGCACGGTATTCGTTGCCGGGCGGCGATGCCCTGATAATGGTCGGACAGTAACCGGTTGTCGAAATAGAGTTCGCGCAGCGTCTCGGGCGTCACCGTCTCGCCGTTGCGCGTGCGATCCCAGAGGGCCCGGCTGGTCGCGGTGACCTCCGAATGCGTGCCCGGCTCGCTCCAGTGCGGAAATCCGCCCGCCGGCCAGCCCTCGTCATGCTTGAAAGGGCCGTTGGCGCGGGCCCAGCGGGCGAAGTTCTCGTAACGCTCGCGAAGGAGAGGGTGCAGGTCGTCGGGCACGTGCCGCAACATGTCGTTCAGGCCTTCGTACAACTTGCCCGTGCGCCGATCCATGAGCAGCGTGTACACCGGACCGGCCTTGGCGCGGGAGTAGGCGAGGTCGGTCGCCTGCTCGCGACGGGCCAGATATTCCGATGACCTGACCGACGTCATCTCCTCCACGAATTCCCGTGCGGGTTTGCCGTTCACGGCGGTGATGAGGCCTTCGTCGTTGCGTTCGAAACGCAGGTCCGCGGGCCTGGGCAGCGGCATGTCACGTTCGAGCGGCCCGGACGGCTGCGGGCGGTGGACGGCCTGACGTTCTCGAGCGGAGATCGCGGTCGTACGCCCGGTTCCGGCGCCAACCACCCCGGGGTTGGCGCCGCTGGGGACCCGGCTCGTTCTCGACGCGATCCTGGCGAGGAGCTTGCGGTAGATCTCTCCGAACTTGGCCAGGATGCTGCGGAACTGTCGATACAGGCGCTGGGCTCTGGCTCTGACCCAGGCGCGGACTTGGGGGACGGCCAGGGCGAGCGCCGCGGCGGCGGCCGCGTATGCCGCGATCCTGGCCTTCCCGTGCTGGACGAACCGCGCGGCGCTGTTGTGGATGCCGGCGGCGAGGCTGAAGTGGCCGGCGAGGCTGCTGGTCTGGGGCAGGGTGCCACCGGGGCCGCTGATGTGCTGGTCCGCGGCGTTCGCGGCGGGGCCCTGGTTGTGGGCGGCGCGGCGGGAGGCCAGAGCGCCGTCGCCGGCGAGCCGGGTGTGGTGGTCCGCGAAGGCCCGCAGGGTGTCGGCTCGCCAGTAGGCCGGGGAGGGGTCGGGAATGGAAGGGAGGCCCAGGATGCCGAAGTCGGCGGCGACCGCGGGGTCGTCGGTGACGGTGGTCACAGCCTGGCCTGGACGTTGGCGGTGTTGAGCTGCTCGACGGCGAGATTCCGGTCGGCCATGACGACCTGTCCGTCCCCGGCGACGCGCAGGCCGTCGCCGGCCGCGACGTGGTGGTGCAGCAGGTGTTCGGCCAGCTGGTTGAACGGCCCCTCGATCTCCTCGAAGGGCAGGCCGCTGCCGGCCCGCAGGCTGCCGCGCAGTGCGGCCGTCAGTTGCTCGTGCTGATCGGCCAGTGCCTGGAACTCTCGTCCGGAGGTGCGCCGGCCGTCGGCGTCGATGGCCAGGACATCAGGGTCCGGTGCGGTCACGTCTGCTCCACTCGCCGCGGGATGGGCGTGAGCGGCAGAGCCGGCCGGCAACAGCGCTGACCGGCCCCGCTGCCGCTGCTCCGGGACCTCGCAGGGCGTCCGGGGCGCGTCGGGGAGTCACCCATCACCTCCCACATCAGGTGGACACTGTACTACCCGCAAGATCCAGTTCGTGAAGAGCTTGCCGCCGGGCACACCTCATGTGGCCCGAGCCGCTCGCTACGGTGTTGTTTCACGCCTTGTAGCGAGATCATTACGTATTTTCAGGTTGGCCGGACAAAGCGGGGCCCGGCGGGGAAAGATGGTGCATCCGGTCCGGTGGACCGGAGCCGCGGGACATCATGCCGGGGGCGAGGAGAGGGCGCCCGCCACCAGGACGTGCCGCCGACCCGGAATCGGCGGGGCGATCCGACGACGGAGGAACAGGTTGCCGCGTGCCCACCTGGATCAAGTCATTGCGCACCTTCGACACGCCCGCCGTGCAGGCCATGAACGCCGTGCTCGCGCGAACCGCCGACCTGCGCGCGGCGGAGCGTTTCCTCAGGCTCTTCCATGCTGAGAACCCCGCCGCGGGCGGACTCAACGCACGGCTGCGGGACGTCACCAGGGAGGTGGCCCGCACCGGGACCTACACGCACACGTACGAGGAGCTCGAGTTCGGCGCCCGGGTGGCCTGGCGCAACAGCAACCGGTGCATCGGCCGCCTCTACTGGCGGTCCTTGCGGGTACGCGACCGCAGGCAGGTGACCACGGCCGAGGGGGTGGCCCTCGAATGCGTCGCCCACCTGCGCGAGGCGACCGGCAACGGCAAGATCAGGCCCACGATCACCGTGCTGCCCCCCGACACCCCGGCGATGCGCGGGCCGCGCGTGCTCAACGACCAGCTCATCCGGTACGCCGGATACCGCACGCCCGGCGGCGTCGTCGGCGATCCGCGCAACGCCGGCCTGACCGAGCGGGCCCAGGCCATGGGGTGGCGTGGCGGCTCCGGCCGGTTCGACGTGCTCCCGCTGATCGTCCAGCCGGGCCTGGGCGAGGCGCTGCTGTGCCACCTGCCCGGGGACGCCGTTCTGGAGGTGCCGCTGACGCACCCCGAATATCCGTGGTTCGCCGACCTCGGCCTGCGCTGGCACGCCGTTCCGGCTATTTCGGATATGTGCCTGGAGATCGGCGGCATCTGCTACCCGTGCGCGCCCTTCAACGGCTGGTACATGGGCACCGAGATCGGCGCCCGAAACCTGGCCGACGAGGACAGGTACGACCTGCTCGGGATGACCGCCGAGCGACTCGGCCTGGACACCTCCACCGAGCGGACGCTGTGGCGCGACCACGCGCTGGTGGAGCTGAACGTGGCGGTGCTGCACTCGTTCGAGCGGGCCGGAGTCACGATGACCGACCACCACACGGAGTCGCGCCGCTTCCTGACGCACCTGTCGAAGGAGGAGAAGGCGGGGCGCGCCTGCCCGGCCGACTGGTCGTGGATCGTGCCACCGCTCTCGGGCGCCGCCACCCCCGTCTTCCACCGCTACTACGACACCCGTGTCCTCACCCCGGCCTTCGTCCACCACCGCTAGCCTTGCCACCCGGGGCTAGAACATGGTTCGGTTGGGGTCATGGCGGAACTCGTGCTCTCAACGGTCGACCAAGGCGTGCTCACCCTGACCTTCAACCGTCCCGACACCCTCAACGCGTGGACGGACGCCATGGGGCGGCGCTACTTCGACCTGCTGGCGGAGGCGGAGAAGGACCCCGCGGTCCGGGCCGTCGTGGTCACCGGCGCGGGCAAGGGGTTCTGCTCGGGCGCCGACTTCAAGACGCTCGACGCGCTCAGGACCGGCACCTACGACGAGCGGCCCGACCCCCGGCCCCACACCTTCCCCACGACCATCGGCAAGCCGATCATCGCCGCGGTCAACGGGGCGTGCGCGGGGCTGGGCATGGTCCACGCGCTCGTCTGCGACCTCGTCATGACGGCCGAGGAGGCCAAGTGGACGACGGCCTTCGCGCGGCGCGGGCTCATCGCCGAGTACGGGCTGTCCTGGGTGCTGCCGCGCCTCGTGGGACAGCAGCGGGCCATGGACCTGCTGCTGTCGGGCCGGGTGTTCACGGGGCGGGAGGCGTACGAGCTGGGGCTGGTCAACCGGGCGGTGCCGGGGGAGGAACTGGTGGCGCGGGCACGGGCGTACGCGCTCGAGCTGGCGGCGCACAGCTCGCCCGCGTCGATGGCGGTGATCAAACGGCAGGTCTGGCACGACTGGGAGGCGACGCTGGGGGAGTCCGCGCAAACGGCCGTCCGGGAGATGCTGGCCTCCTTCGAGCGGCCGGACTTCGCGGAGGGCGTCGCCAGTTTCCTCGAACGCCGCCCGCCGGACTTCCCCGCCCTCTGACCGCCGCCACCCGGCGCGGGCAGGTCAGCGGGCGGACCGCAGGGGCAGGTCCAGCGGGCGGAACGGCACGCGCGGGTCAGCGGCCCTTCAGATGCGGTGGGCGCCGCGGGCCGGGGTGGCGGGCAGGAACCGGGGGGCCTGGAAGCCGCGCTCGGCGTACGCGGCGGCCACCGACTCCTGGACGCGGTCGAGCCGATCGACCGGCACCAGGGCGATGGCCGAGCCGCCGAAGCCCCCGCCCGTCATGCGCGCGCCCCTGGCCCCGCCCCTGACCGCCGCCTCCACGGCGACGTCCAGCTCGGGTGACGACACTTCGTACTGGTCCCTGAGCGAGAGGTGCGAGGCGTTCAGCAGCGCGCCGATCTCCGTGACCGCGCCCGCGCGCAGCAGCCCGATCAGCGCCTCCACGCGGTGGTTCTCCGTGACGACGTGCATCGTGCGCCTGCGCTCGTCACCCTGGAGGAGCTCGAGCGCCGCGGGCAGGTCGGTGACGTCGCGCAGCGCGGGGACGCCGAGCTTGCGGGCCGCCGACTCGCACTCGGCGCGGCGCTTGGCGTATTCGCCGCCCGCGTGCTCGTGGTGCACCTGGGTGTCGATGATGAGCATGGCGAGGCCGTGGGAGGCCAGGTCGAGCGGGATGGTCCTGGAGGCGAGGGAGCGGCAGTCGAGGAACAGCGCGTGCCCCTCCTCGCACAGCGCCGAGGCCGCCTGGTCCATGATGCCGCACGGCATGCCGACGAAGTCGTTCTCGGCCTTCTGCCCGAGCAGGGCGATCTCCATGGGGGTCAGGCCGAGGCCGTGCAGGTCGTTGAGCGCGGAGGCGACGGCCACCTCGAGGGCGGCGCTGGAGCTCAGCCCCGCGCCCTGGGGGACGTCGCCGTCGATCGCGATGTCCGCGCCGGAGACGCGGTCGCCGAGCATGGCGAGGACGCCCACGACGTAGCGGGTCCAGCCCGTCGACTCCTCGTGGCCGACCAGGGTGAGGGGGCCGCCGTCGGCCTGGAGTGACAGCAGGCGGATGGTCGCGTCGGCGCGCGGTGTGATCGCCGCGGTGACGCCCCACGGCACCGCGAAGGGCAGGACGAAGCCGTCGTTGTAGTCGGTGTGCTCGCCGATCAGGTTGACCCGCCCGGGCGCGTGCCAGACGGTTTCGGGGGACGCGCCGTAGGCGGCACGAAAAGCTTCAACAACGCGCATTTTCGAACACTCCTCAACATAGGCCCGACCGTAGACTAGCGCCATGGAGGAACTCCTGGACCCAGGGCTCGGCCAGGTCCGGGTGTTCCTGGCGCACGACGACAACAAACCGCGCAAGCTGAAGTACAACCTGGGGCACTCCCGGCTGCTGACGTTCGGCGGCGCCTACTCCAACCACATCAGGGCCGTCGCCGAGGCCGGCCGGCGGCACGGGATCGAGACGATCGGCGTCATCAGGGGCGAGGAGCACCGGCCGCTCAACCCGGCACTCGCGCACGCCGCCGCCTGCGGCATGACGCTCGCCTACCTCGACCGGGCCTCCTACCGGCTCAAGCACACCGACGAGGTGCAGGCCCGGCTGCGGGAGCGGTGGGGTGACGACGTGGTGATCCTGCCGGAGGGCGGGAGCAACGCCGCGGCCGTGCGCGGGTGCGCGGAGCTGCCGGGGGAGATCGCCGGCGACTACGACGTCATCTGCTGCCCGGTCGGCACCGGGGGCACCCTGGCCGGGATCTCGGCGGGGCTGCCCGAGGGGAAGCGGGCGATCGGGTTCGCGGTGCTCAAGGGGGCGGGGTTCCTCGCCGGCGAGGTGGCCAGGTTGCAGCGGGAGGCGTACGGCCGTACGTGGCCGAACTGGGAGATCAACCTGGACTACCACTTCGGCGGATACGCCAAGTCGACCCCGGCCCTAGAGCGATTCATCACGAAATATCGTGTCGAACGGATCTACGTGGCGAAAATGCTCTACGGCATCTTCGACCTCGCCCGCCAGGGCGCCTTCGAGCCCCGCACCCGCGTCGTCGCCGTGGTCACCGGTCAGCCCTCCACCCCGGTCGAGGCGTGCGGCGCCCCGACCGGCTTCGACTCGGGCGAGCCGCGCTGCCGCAGATAGATCGAGAGCACCACCATCGACAGCACGGCGAGCAGTTCCGACTGCCAGTTCTGCAGGCTCCGGTTCCAGAACTCCGGCGAGCTGACGTACGCGCTCCACGAGACCGGATCGCGCAGGTCGGTCAGCCGGTCGGCGTTGTAGGCCGCCTGCCCGGCCACCGACTGGGCCAGCCACGACAGCAGGAAGACGGCGCCCATCACCAGCCCCAGCGAGTTGCTGAACAGCCACAACCGCAGCCCTCTGGCCCGCGCCCAGGCGGGCGAGTCGGCCTCGGCGTAGCGGCCGATCCGCTGCTGCTCGTCGGACTCCGCCCCCTCCTCGCCCGGCTCCTTCGACTCGGGCGAGCCGCGCTGGACGAGCCAGACGGTCACCACGATGAACAGGAAGAACTGCAGGTACTCCGACTGCCAGTTCTCGGCCACGTCGACCGCGAAGGACGACGAGGCCACGTAGTCCGGCAGCGAGACCGGCTCCGCGCCCGCGGCCATCTGCCGGTCGTTGTAGTCGAGCAGCCCCGCCACGGCCTGCCCGCACACCGCCAGCACGAACAGGACGAGGAACGTCACGGAGAGGGCGTTGTCCCTGAACCGCCTCACAGCCGCGACCATCCGATCGCGAAGAACCACGCCAGCCCCGCGACGATGACGAGCGTGGTGAGCGCGAACATCACTCGCATCAGTCCTCCACCTCGCACTCGTAGGGAAGGTCGCGAACCGGCTGGCAGCCCGCGGCCCTCACCCGCCAGCCGTCGCTGAACCGGTGCAGGAAGACCGTGTCGCCGGTCAGGCGCACCTGGGCCTCCTCGCCCCACACGCTCACCGCGGTGGGCCGGCCGCCGGGGCCCAGCCGCACCTCGCGCAGCGCGTCGGCGCAGGTCTGGCCGGGGCCGGGCAGCTTCTCGGCCGTCCTGCGGGCGAGCATGGAGCACGCGCTCGCCTCCTGCCGCCCGGCGATCGCGGCGTGGAAACGCTCCGCGGCACGCGCGGGGGAGGCGGTGTCCACGGAGCAGCCGGCGGCGGCGAAGAGGGCCAGCGCCGGCACGGCGAACGGGAACCTCATGCGCCTCCTGCTACCCGGCCGTACGCCGGGCATGCCGGACGGCTGGGCGCCCGTCAGCCCAGCTGGTCGAGCACCGGCGCCACCAGAGCGTTGAGCTCGCGGACCAGCACCACCACCGCCCGGTGGGCGCTCTGCTCGACCTCGTCGTGCGGGCCCTCGGGCTCCGGCGGCAGGTCGTCGAGCGGCACCGGCGCCTCGACCAGCAGCGTGGCCCGCAGGAACGGGATCCTGGCGAGATCCTGCTGGGTCGGCTCGACGTACTGGCCGAAGGTCTCCTGCCAGCCCAGCCATCCCCGGTCGCGCCACCAGGCCCGCGACCGGGTCAGCTCCTCCGGCAGCGGCGAGACGACCCTGACGCGGGCGTAGAGGGTGCCGTCCCAGGTGTTGCGGTGGCAGGTCGCCTCGAGGACGCGGCGGTCCCACCGTACGTAGCCGGGGGTCAGCGACGGCGGCGTGGCCAGCCGCCAGGCCGCGCACGCGAACCTGACGGGCGCGATGTCACCCCATTCGAACTCCTCGAGGTTCTTGCGCACGTGTACGGCATAGCGCCCGTCACGGTCCCTGTCGAACTCCTGGTCGATCCAGAACGCGTTGCCCATGGGCACCACGCTACGGTGCGGCTCCACATCTCGGTGCGTCGGCTCCGAGATCCCGGAATGGCTGTGACCAAGCGTGGCGTATGTGTAGCTTTTTCACATTATTGGATGACCTTGGAGAGACGATGGCGTCAGAACAGCTCGACGCGGCCATGAAGCACTGGGAGGCGGGAGATCTCGACGAGGCCGCCGCGCTGTTCAGGCAGGTCGCGGCCACGGGTGACCCGGAGGCGTCCCACCTGCTGGCGGGGGTGCTGCAGGAGCAGGGAGACCTGGACGGCGCCGAGGCGGCGCACCGATCGGTGATCCAGTCGGGGGATCCGGTGTTCGGGCAGCGCTCGGCCATGGCCATGGGCATGATGCTGGTCAACGCCAAGGAGTGGCCGGCGGCCCACCGCGTGCTGACGATCGCCTCCGACGGCGCCGACTTCGAGGTGGCCGCGCTCGCCGAGACGGCCATGGTCCTGGTGTGCACCCAGCTGGGCGACGCCCAGGGCGCCCAGGAGGCGCTCGAACGTGCCCGCAGGTGTGACAGCCCCGCCGTGGCCGAGCTGGCCGCGCGGCTCGAACTGCCGGAGTTCGAGCAGGATCCCGCCTCGGCCCACGACCTGTACGAGGCGGCCGACGGCGAGGACGACTACCAGGCGCTGCTGACCTGCGGCGACCCCGAGGTCGTGTCGCTGTCGGCGTTCCGGCTCTACCAGCTGTACGCCGAGGCGGAGGAGTTCGACGCGGCCCGCGAGGTGTGCGAGCACGCCATCGCCGTCGGCCACCCCGACCACCTGGCCATGGCGCACAAGCTGCTCGGAGCCGTCCTGGTGGACCTCGGCGAGTACGCCGACTCCGCGGCCGCCTACCGGGTGGCCGCCGAGGACCCCAGGCCCGACATCCGGTTGCCGTCGCTGATCGAGCTGGCCAAGGTGACCGCGCAGCTCGGCGACGAGGACGAGACCAAGGCGATCTTCCACAGGGTGATCGCCAGCGGGCAGCGCGAGCACGCCGTCGAGGCCCAGGCGTGCCTGGCCCAGATGCACACCGAGGCGGGCGAGGTGCCCGAGGCGCTGGCCGCGCTGCGGGCGGTGCTGGAGGCCGGCGAGAGCGAGTGGGCCTCGGTCAGCGTCACCCTGCTCGGCATCCTGCTCGAACAGCACCCCGGCGCCCACGACGAGATCATGGAGCTGACGGCGTTCGCGGCCGGGCACGCCGACGCCGACGCCGCGTACAAGGCCGGGCTGCTGCTCGACCACGACGCCATGCAGCAGCCGCTGCCCGACCCCGTCGAGGAGCAGGCGCTCCAGGACACCGACAACGGTCTCGCCCGGCTGCGCGACGGCGACCTGGCCGAGGCCAGACGGCTGCTGCGCAGGGCCGCCGACTCGGAGGCGCCGGCGCAGTCGCTGCGGGCCATGGTGGCGCTGGCCGAGCTGGAGCTGGGCGAGGGCGACCGGGAGCAGGCCGACGAGCTGCTGGCGTACGTGGCCGAGAGCTATGACCTGCTCCAGGGGTTCAGCGCGACGTTCCTGCTGCACCTGCTGAGGGAGCCGGGCGAGGAGCCGCACCCCGTGCTCGCGGCGATGCTCGACCACCAGCGGCTGGGCAGGGAGGAGGGGCTGGCCCGCTACCGCGCGACCATGGACCACCCGGACCCCGCCGTGGCCGCGATCGGGACCGCCGTGTTCGCCCAGGTGCTGGTCTCCATCGGGTTCGACCTGTCCCGCGCGGCCGAGCTGTTCGAGCGGGCGGTGGGCTTCGGCGACCCGCTGGCGTTGTCGTACACCGCCCTGATCAGCAAGGACGTGCTGCCGGACACGGACGAGGCGGCCGCGCTGCTGCGCCGGGCCTGGTCGGACGGCCATCCCGCGCTGGCGGCCTGGGTGGCGTACGCGCTGGGCGGGCTCGTCGCCGGGGACGACCCGCTCCTGGCGCGGGCCGCGTACGAGCGGGCCACGGCGGCGGAGCACCGGGGCCTGCGCCTGGAGGCCGCCGCCGACCTGGCGGGCCTGTACGAGAAGCAGGGCGACCTGCTGGCCGCCTGCCGCCTGCACGAGCGGTTGATCGCCCAGGGGGAGGGGGAGCGCAGCGCGCTGCTGCTGGGGTACACCAGGATCAGGCTCGACGACCTCGACGCCGCCCGCGCGGCCTTCGCGCTGGGCTCCGACGAGGTCAGCAGGTTCGGGCACGCGCTGCTCGGCCAGGACTTCGAGGCCGCCGCGGCGGCGTTCCCCTCGGGAGACGCGCAGGGGATGGCCGGCGCGCTCGCGATGGAGTGCGCGCACGCCTGGCAGCGCACCCGCCAGGCCGGCGCCGCCGACCGGGCGCTCTCCCTGCTGGTCGCGGCGGGGGATCCGGACCTGCGGCAGCGGGCCGGCTGCTACCTGGGCGCCCTGCGTGGCGACTCCGGTGACAAGCGCGGCGCCGTCGACGCGTGGCGGCAGGCCGCCGCCGGCGGCGACGACCACCTGACCGCGGTGGCGCTGCACTCCGCGGGACGGACGCTGATGGAGCTCGGCGAGCACGCCGAGGCCGCCGAGGCCTTCGCCGGGGTGCCGGAGACCGGCGACGAGGGCCTGCGGGCCCCGGTGGCCCTGGGGCTCGGCGAGGCGCTGGTGGCCTGCGGGCGCGTGGACGAGGCCGGCGAGCGGCTGGCCGCGGCGCTGGGCGGGGACGCGTCGCTGCGCCTCGCCCGGTTCCTGCTCGACCACGGCGACGCGGAGGGCGCGCTCGCGGCCATGACGGCCGCGCCGCCCGAGGTGACCGGGGAGTCGGAACGGCTGCGCGGCACGCTGCTGGCCAGGACCGGCGACCTGGAGTCCGCGCGGGCGGCGTTCGAGCGGGCGGCGGCCATGGACCCGGCCTCGGAGCCGCGGACCATGCTGGAGGCGGGCCGCTGCCTCATGGCGGCCGGTGACAGCGAGTCCGCGCGCTTCGCCCTGGAGCGGGCCGCCGCACAGGAGGACGACGCGTACGCCGCCGCCGTCTCCCGCCACCTCCTCGGCCGGGCCACCCCCGAGGAGCTGCCCTGGGTGCTGGCGGCGGAGGGCGACCGGCAGGGCGCGCTGGCGGCGCTGGCGGAGCAGACCGGCTCGGAGCCGGCGGCCGGGTTGCTGCTCGCGCTTGACGCCGAGGACCTGCCCGGCGTCCGCGACCTGCTGGCCGGCACGGACCCGGCCGGCCTGCAGGAGGCCCTGCGGGAGGTCATGTCCAGCGCGCGGGGCATGGACGACGGCGTGGCGGGCCCGTTCTACGAGCTGGTGGCCGAGCTGGGCGAGCCGGCGCTCGCGGCGGAGGCCAGGATCGACCTCGGCGCCGTCCTCGCGAACGAGGGCCATCACTGCCGGGCCGAGCTGAGCTTACTGCCGGCCACCGAGCGGGCGGAAACGGCCGCGACGGCCTGGCGCGACATCGCGGTCGTACGCCGGCGCCGCGGCGACCTCGATGGAGCCGTGGAGGCGGCCAGGGCCGCGCTGCCCGCCACCGCCCTGGTCCTGGCCGACCTGCTGGGCGAGCAGGGCGACGCCGGCGGCGTGCGCGCGGCGCTGGCCGAGGGGGCGGCGGCGGGCGATCTCGAATGCCGCCGCCACCTGCTCGTCCATCTGCTCCAGGAGCAGGACCACGACGCCCTGGAGCGGGAGGCCGAGCAGGCCGTGGCCACCGGCGACCCGGAGACCGTCGCCATGGCCTACTGGACGCGTGGAGACGCCTGCAAGGCCAGGGGCGACATGGAGGCCGCGGCGCGCGCCTACGGCATGGGCGTCGACGCCGGCTTCCCCGCCACCACGTCGAGCATGCGGGTGGACCTGGCCAGGGCGCTGCGCGAGCTGGGCGACGCGGAAGGGGCGGCCCGCGAGGTCCGGCTGGCCGTCGAGTCCGGCGACCCGGACGCGATGGCCAGGGGCGGCGTGCAGCTCGGCGTCTGGCTGCACGAGGAGGGCGACGATCTCGCCGCCGCGCGGGCGTTCGAGGTGGCCGCGGGCACCGGCACCGACCTGGCCGGGACCGCCATGAACAACCTCGAAACCCTCGCCCATCAGGCCTGCGGGAGCGGCGATCACCCGCTGGCCATGCAGGTGCTCGCGCTCATGGGGGAGAGCGCCGCCGAGGCGGCCCGCGGGCTGGGCGACCGCTGCGAGGACCCGGAGGCCGTACGCGGGTACTACGAGCTGGACGGCGCCGGGCCCTTCACCGACCTGCGGGTGGCCGAGCGGCTGGCCGAGCTCGGGTGTACGGACGAGGCCCGCGCGATCTACGAGCGGTTGCACGAGCACGACAACCCCGACGTGCGCTTCGTGGCCGGCGGCAGGCTGCTCGAGCTGCTCGACGCGGAGGGTGACTCCGAGGCCCTCTACGACCTGACCGAGCGCCAGGCGGGCGACGCCGACAGCCCGGCGAGAGGCGTGTTCGCCAGCCTGCTCGGCATGCTGCAGAGCGACCAGGGCGACACCGAGCAGTCGCTGCACACGCTGCGGGAGGCGGCGGAGGGCGGAGACCTGACCGTGCTCACCGCGTTCGCCCAGGCGCTGGTCGAGGCGGGCGAGGTCGACGAGGGCCGCGAGGTCTACCGCCGGGTGGTCGACGCCGGCGACGCCGACCGGGCCGTGCGAGCCATGATCGGGATCGGGCGGACCTACCACGACGAGGACGGGACGCGGGCGCGCGAGTGGTACCGCAGGGCCGTCGACGCCGGAGACGGGCACCACGGCGCCGTGGCGGCCATGTACCTGGGCGCGCTGGCCAAGCGCGAGCGGGACTTCGGCGAGGCGCTCACCTGGTACCAGCGGGTCATCGACGCGGGCGACTCCGAGTCGGGGCTGGCCGCCGCGCATCTCGGCGAGCTCTGCTACTGGCTGGGGGACCGCGACGGGGCGCTGCGGTACTACGAGCAGACCCTGGGCCTGACCGAGCAGCCGGACCTGGTGGCCGAGGCGGCCTGCCGGCTGGGCGAGATCCGGTACGAGCGGGGCGACCTGGAGCAGGCCAGGCGGATGTTGCGCAGGGCGGTGGACACCGGCGACGCGTCGTTCGCCACCGAGGCCGAGGCGCTGCTCGCGAAGATCGGCTGACTGCGGCACGAGCTTGCGCATAATTTAATGACCGTTTAATCTCATCTAGTCAAACAAACGGGGTGAGATGCATGGTCAAGCCAGGACGACCGCCACAGGATCCGGCGCGCCAGCGCGAGCGGGCGCACCGGATCCTCGACGCCGCAACTGAGCTGGTTTTGCGGTGGGGCTACGACAAGACCACGATCGACGACGTGGCCAAGCACGCCGGCGTCGCCAAGGGCACCATCTACCTGCACTGGAAGACCCGCGACGAGCTGTTCACGGCGCTGCTGCGCCGCGAGCGGGTGCTCATGCTGGACGGCGTGCGCCGCGGCGGGCCCGCCACGCTCAGCGCGCTCTACGGCGCGTTCGCCCGCGAGCTGCTGCGCCGGCCCCTGCTCCACGCGCTGCTGGGCGACGACTCCGAGATGCTCGGCAAGCTGACCCGCCAGAAGTTGCGCGGGACGAGCGCTCCGGAACTGCTCCCGGCCTTCGACTCCTACCTGGCCGAGCTGATCAAGCGCGGCGCCGTGCGAGAGGAGCCGGGAGACCACGCGATGGTGGCCGGCGCCATCCTTTACGGGTTCCTGTGCATGCCGGAAGGCATGCAAGGGATCACCCGGCCCTCCGACGACCAGGTCGCCGACCTCGCGGCCGACACCATCGAGCGCACGATGAGCACCGGCCGCCCGCTCTCCGGAGACGATGCGGACGCCGTGGCCCGGGCCACGCTCGGCTACCTCGACGCCGTCACGGAGATCGCGCAGGCGAAGCTGGCGGCCTCGATGAACGGCAGCACCGCGGGGAGCGCGCGATGAAGGCCGTGATCCCCCTCGACGACGCCGCCGCCGACCTGGCGACCGCGGGCGGCAAGGGCGCCTCACTCGCCCGGCTGGCCAGGGCGGGGCTGCCCGTCCCCGGCGGGTTCCACGTCACGACCGACGCCTACCGCGCGTTCGTGGCGGACTTCCGCGACGAGATCCTCAGGGCGTCCTCGGCCGACCCCGCCGTGATCGCCCGCATGTTCGCCGAGCACGACATGCCCGCCGGGATCGCCGAGGAGATCCGCCACGCGTACGCGGCGCTCGGCGGCGACGTGCCCGTCGCCGTACGCTCCTCGGCCACGGCCGAGGACCTGCCCGGCATGTCGTTCGCCGGGCAGCAGGACACCTACCTCAACATCAGGGGCGACGCCCTGCTCGACGCGGTCAAGCGCTGCTGGGCCTCGCTGTGGAACCCGCGAGCCATCGCCTACCGCGACCAGAACGGCGTCCCCCACGACGACGTGGCACTGGCCGTGGTGGTGCAGGAGCTGGTCGACGCGGAGGCGGCCGGCGTCATGTTCACCGCCAACCCGGTCACCGGCGCCCGCGACGAGATCGTGATCAACGCCTCGTGGGGGCTGGGCGAGGCGGTCGTCGGCGGGCAGGTCACCCCCGACACGGTCGTGGTGTCCGGCGGGGCGGTCGTCCAGTCGCGCACCGCCGACAAGACGGTGATGACCGTCCGCACCACCACGGGCACCGAGGAGCGGCCCGTGCCCGGCGACCTGCGCGGCGCTGCCGTGCTCGACGACGCGCGGGCCGTGGAGCTGGCCGGGATCGGCGCGCGGATCCAGGCGCTCTACGGCACGCCGATGGACGTCGAGTGGGCCTCGCGCGACGGCGCGTTCGCCATCGTGCAGGCCCGCCCGATCACCGGCATCGCCCCCGAGGTCGAGGAGTGGAACGACAGCCTCAAGGGCGACTACCTGTGGACCGGCGGCAACCTGGGCGAGGCCATCCCCGACGTGATGACGCCGCTGACGTGGTCGTTCGTGCGGCTGTTCATCGCCGAGGCGATGTCCGCCTCGACCCTGCCCGGCTTCGACCTGGTCGGCAACATCGGCGGCCGCTTCTACATGAACCTGAGCGTCGTCCACTCCATCGCCACGGCTCTCGGCATGAAGAGCCGGCTCAGCGCGGTCGAGCAGGTCTTCGGCAAGGTCCCGCCCGGCCTCGACGTGCCGCTGGTGGAGGTCTCCCGGTGGGAGATCCTCAAGCGCGTGCTGCCCATGGCCGTGCGCATCCGCCGCCGCGTGCGGAAGAACCTCAAGGGCATGCACGCGTTCCTGGCCACCTCCCAGCAGCGCTGCGAGGACCTGCGGGAGAGGATCGCCGCCACCGGCTCCGCCGCCGAGCTGGCCGCCCTGTGGGACGCGGAGATCCGCGAGCACACGGTCACCGCCTGCAGCATGCTGGAGGCGGCCGGCCGCCAGGGCGGCACGACCCTGGTCTTCACCCGCGACCGCTTGCGCCGGCTGATGGGCGAGCTCGACGCGGAAGCCATGCTGACCGGGGTCAACAGCGACGGCGAGCTGGCCAGCCTGGGCCCGGTGATGGGGTTGTCCAGACTGGCCAGAGGAGAGATCACCAGAGCCGAGTTCGCCCGCACGTACGGCCACCGCGGAGCCCACGAGTTCGAGGTGTCGATTCCGCGCCCCGGCGAGGACCCCGGCTGGATCGACGCCCAGCTCGCGGGACTGGGCGACCTGCGGGACGACACGGAGGCGCTGCTCACCCGGCAGGCCAGGGCCAGGGAGGAGGCGTGGGCGCGGTTCGCCGAGCGTTATCCCCGCAAGGAGGCCGGGATGCGCGCCCGGGTCCAGCGGTGGAGCGCCGTGGTGCGCGACCGCGAGTCGACCCGTTCCGAGAACATCAGGGCCTTCTGGGTGCTGCGGGCCTTCGCCGTACGCGCGGGGGAGTTGACCGGACACGGCGACGACGTGTTCTTCCTGTACCTGGAGGAGCTGCTCGCCCTCCTGCGCGGCGACCAGGCGGCGCTGGAGCGGGTGCCCGTGCGGCGGGCCACCTACGAGCGGTACGCCGCGCTGCCGCCCTACCCGGCGCTGATCGTCGGCCACTTCGACCCGGTGCGCTGGGCCGCGGACCCCGGCCGCCGGGCCGACCTCCACGACGCGCGCGGGTCCTCCGTCACGGTGAGCGACACCGTGACCGGCTTCCCCGGCGCGCCCGGCGTGGTCGAGGGCGTCGCCCGCGTGCTCTCGGGTCCCGAGGAGAGCGAGCGGCTCAAGCCGGGCGAGATCCTGGTCACGACGCTGACGAACGTCGGCTGGACGCCGATGTTCCCGCGGGCCGCCGCCGTGGTGACCGACCTGGGGGCGCCGCTGTCGCACGCCTCGATCGTCGCCCGCGAGCTCGGCATCCCGGCCGTGGTCGGCACCGGCAACGCCACCATGCGGCTGCGCGACGGCGACCGCATCAGGGTCGACGGCGAGCGGGGCACGGTCGAGTCGCTGGAGTCACAAGACTCCGCCAAGGCGGGCGCTTCCGCGGGTGAGGTGTGATCACGTCGTTCGACATGATCGACCAACCGAACGCAGACGACGAACGCGAGCTGGAAGCGCGCTGCGCCCGCTTCAGGATCGCCAAGCAGGAACTCGACCGGGCCGGGCGGCGGCACGGCGACAGGGGCGAGGAGGACGAGGCCGGCTCCGCGGCGTGAAGGTGTCCCGAGCGCGGCGGTCGGCGTCGCGTGCGGCAGAAGCACGTCGTGCGTGAGGACGGGTCAGTCCTCACGCACGCTTTCGAGGACGTGCGAGCGGCCGCTGATCAGGCGGTGGCCGCCCGGGCTGAGCGAGTTGACGAACAGGCGACCGGCTCCCGGCAGGGCGGCCAGCCGGAGCATCAGGTCGCGTACGGCGATCCGCCACCGGTGCGACGGGGCCATCCACGCGATGAACCGCCGCCCTAAGTCCTGGACCTCGGCGATGCCCGGCGCCATGCGCTCCTGGTAGCGGCCGAGCGCGCCGGGCAGGTCGCCGCCCGCGGTGAGCTCGTCGGCCAGGACCCACGCCCCGGCCATGGCCATCGACGCCCCCTGCCCGGCGAACAGCGACACCGCCTGGCAGGCGTCGCCCACGAGCACGACCCGCCCCTCGTGCCAGCGCTCCATCTCGACCTGCGTCACCAGGTCGTAGTAGAGCTCGGGCGGGCCGGGACAGCGGGCCAGCACGTCCGGCGGGATCCAGCCGCGTTCACCGAAACCGCGGCGCAGCGCCGCCGCGGGGTCCTCCGGCAGCGCCGGGTCGGGGTCGCGGCGCAGGAACAGCAGGGACAGCCGGTCGTCGCCCAGCGCGTACGCGCCGGCCATCACACCGGGCTCGGTGAGCATCTGGTAGCGCGTGCCGATCTGCGCGCTGAGCCGCGCGTCCCGGAGGGTGAAGGCGGCCACGTGGTGACCGAGGAAACGCGGCGCCACGTCGCCGAAGGCGAGCTCGCGCACCCGTGAACGGGCGCCGTCGGCCCCCACGAGCAGGTCTAGCCGCCGTCGCGGAACGCCGCCGCGCGCTCGACCAGCTCCACCTCCCAGCCGACGCGTTCGAGGTGCCAGGCCAGCGTCACCCCGGCGATGCCGGCCCCGCAGATGAGGGCTTTCACGTCGTCTCCTCCCCGGGCGGGATGCCCAGCATGGTCCGCAGCGGCACTGCCATCGCCGCCACGTCGAGGTCCGGGTCGAGCGAACGGTGGAGGACGACGCCGTCGAGCGCCGCGGCCAGCATCGCGGCCGCGGTCGTCGCGTCGCCCTGGTAGCCCGACTCCGCCAGCCACGCCGCGACGCGGGAGCGGAACACGGCCATCTGCCCGCCCAGCCGCCCGCGCAGCTCGGGCAGCCGTGTCGAGGCCAGGAACATCTCCACGACCAGCAGGGAGGCGGGATCCGTGCCGCCGTAGCGCGACAGCTCACCCAGCAGCCAGTCGACGCCCTCGCCGATGCGGGGGCGGGCGCAGAGCTCGTCGGCGAGGCTGTCGAGCAGCCCTCCGGTGAAGGCGATCCCGGCCTCGACGAGCAGGTCGGTCACGGAGGCGAAGTGGTAGTGGACGACGCCGGGCGCCACCCCGGCCCGCTCGGCGACCAGCCGGGTGGTGACGCCGCCCCACCCCACCTCGGGCACGAGGCTGACGGCCGCGTCGAGCAGCCGCTGCCGGGTGGCTCTGCCGCGTACCGCGGAGGTTGAGGGCATCTTCCGTGCTTTCTGGACGTTTGACTTGGGCATGTGCCCAAATCATAGCGTGCGAAAAATTCGTTTGCCCGGCCGGTCGCGGCTCTGGTGTGCTGACCTCAGCCCAACGATCAGAAGGAGCACCACCATGCGAGCACCTGTCATGTCCACCCAGGAAGGAAGCCCCATCTCAGTGAAGGACATGACGTTCGGTGCCCATCCTCAATCTCGGGATCCTCGCGCACGTAGACGCCGGTAAGACCAGCCTGACCGAGCGGCTGCTGCACGCCGCCGGCGTCATCGACGAGCCCGGCCGCGTCGATGACGGAAACACCCAGACCGACTCCCTGGCCCTGGAGCGGCAGCGCGGCATCACGATCAAGTCCGCGGTGGTCTCGTTCGTCGTCGGAGACACCACGGTCAACCTCATCGACACGCCCGGCCACCCCGACTTCATCGCCGAGGTGGAGCGCGTGCTGAGCGTGCTCGACGGCGCGGTCCTGGTCGTCTCGGCCGTGGAGGGCGTGCAGCCGCAGACCCGCGTGCTCATGCGCACGCTGCGCCGGCTCGGCATCCCCACGCTGATCTTCATCAACAAGATCGACCGCCGGGGCGCGGACCCCGGCCGGGTGCTGGGCGAGCTCGCCGAGAAGCTCTGCCCGGCCGTCGTCTCCATGGGTTCGGCCGCCGGTCACGGCACGGCCGGCGCGTCCTTCACGCCGTTCGGCGACGAGCCCGCCTTCGCCGGCCGTCTGCTCGACGTGCTCGCGGACCAGAGCGAGGCGCTGCTGGCCGCGTACGTGCACGACGAGAGCTCCGTCTCGTACGCAAGGCTCCGCGCCGAGCTCGCCGCCCAGACAGGGGAGGCGCTGGCGCACCCGGTGTTCTCGGGCTCGGCGATCACCGGCGCCGGCGTCGACGCGCTGATCGCCGGCATCGAGGAGCTGCTCCCGGCCGCCGAGGGCGATCCCGGGGGCCCGCTGTCCGGTACGGTCTTCAAGGTCGAACGCGGCCCGGCGGGGGAGAAGATCGCCTACGTGCGCATGTTCTCCGGCACGATCCGCACCCGCGACCGGCTGAGCTTCGCCCGTGAGGGGGAGCCCGGCGCGCCCCGCGAGGGGAAGGTCACCGCGATCAGCGTCTTCGACCGGGGCGGCGCGGCGCCGGGCCCCGGGGTGGGCGCGGGCCGCATCGCCCGGTTGTGGGGCCTGGCCGACGTCCGCATCGGCGACACGATCGGCCTGCCGCGCAAGGCCGAGGCGCAGGGCCATTTCCCGCCGCCGGCGCTGGAGTCGGTGGTGACGCCGGTCCGGCCCGGCGACCGTGGCGCGCTCCACGTGGCCCTCGCCCAGCTCGCCGAGCAGGACCCGCTGATCTCCCTGCGCCAGGACGACGTGCGCCAGGAGGTGTCGGTCTCCCTCTACGGTGAGGTGCAGAAGGAGGTCATCGAGGCCACGCTGCGCGACGACTACGGCATCGACGTCGCCTTCCGCGAGACGACCACGATCTGCGTCGAGCGGCCGATCGGCACGGGAGCCGCGGTCGAGGTGATCGCCAAGGATCCCAACCCGTTCCTCGCCACCGTCGGGCTGCGCGTCGAGCGGGGCCCGCGCGGCGGCGGGGTGGAGTTCCGGCTGGAGGTGGAGCTGGGCTCGCTGCCGTACGCGTTCATGAAGACGATCGAGGAGACCGTGCACGAGACGCTCCGGGAGGGCCTGCACGGCTGGCAGGTCGTCGACTGCGTGGTCACGCTGACCCACACCGGCTACTGGGCCAGGCAGAGCCACATGGGAGGAGGGTTCGACAAGAGCATGTCGAGCACCGCGGGAGACTTCCGCAACCTGACGCCGCTGGTCCTGATGAGCGCGCTGGCGCAGGCCGGCACCATGGTGGAGGAGCCGATGCAGAGCTTCCGCATCGACCTGCCCGCGGACACCGCCGGTCAGGTGCTGCCCGTGCTGGCCCGGCTGGGCGCCGTGCCGCGCGCCCAGTTCCCCGGCATGCTGGCGGGCGACATCCCGGTGGCCGGGGTGCACGCCCTGGAGCAGCAGCTGCCAGGGCTGACGCGGGGCGAGGGCGTGCTGGAGTGCGACTTCGACCGCTACCAGCCCGTACGCGGGCCGGTTCCCGAGCGCCCGCGCACCGATCACAACCCGCTCAACAGGAGGGAATACCTGCTGCGCGTCGTCCGGCGGGTCTAGCGGCCGTCCCGGCCGGGGTCGGCCGACAGGGCGATCGCGCCCAGGTAGCCGTCGCCGTCCTCCACGACCGTCATGAGCATGCCGTCGCGGTAGTCCTCGTCCTTCTCGTTGACCGTGTCGCGCCCGGGGTTCGCGGAGTACGGGGGCCTCGCCAGGACCGCGGCGTTGAGCGACTCGTCGAACATCAGCTGCGTGCACAAAACGCGCCGGTCGCTGACGTGGACCATGACGTGGATGTGCACGGTGCGGCCGGGGTACCAGCCCGGCCAGATCGTGGTGAACTGCACGATGCCGTCGGAGTTGGTGACCTGGGCGCCCCGCAGGTAACGCTTGTCGTCCGTGGGCGTCATATCGGTCATGAGCGGCATGCCGAGGCTGCCACTCTTCGACTCGTGCTCGGCCCCCGAGTACAGACCGGCGGCGTCGCAGTGCCAGATCTCCACCACGGCGTCGCGCACCGGCCGGCACGTCGCGCTGTCCTGGATCCTGATGCCCAGCCGCAGCCGCACGCCCTGCTTGCCCTCGCGGATGTCGCTGCGGATCTTTCCGGCGTCGAAGTAGAAGGGTCCCTGCGTCGCGCTGGGCGTCAGCGTGCACGTGCCGGCGTCGGCGAGCAGCGAGGAGAGATCCGTGTTGACCGTGCCGGCCCTGGCACCGGAGGCCGACAGCAGGCCGCCGAGCCCGAGCGAGCTGACACCGGCGATCAGCCGCCGCCGGCTGACCCGCCGGCCCTCATGATCGTGTCGCATTTGAGTTCCTTCTGGGCGTTCCATCCCCTCGCACGAACTTCTCACGGAACGACGGAAATCCCCCGAAGGCGCGGCGGTGACCAGGCGTTCTCGCCTGCACGCCGACCGATCCTTTACGGCGCCTCCTTTACGGCGCCTCCTTTACGGCGCCTCCTTTACGGCGCCGCATCGCGTACGCGCCCCAACCGCACAACGGCGGCCCGCCCGCTCGGAACGATCAGAACCCCGGCGGCGGCGAGCCGTAGATCGCCGGGATCGCCCGCTTGATCACCGCCACCGTCTGCTCGGGCGTCAACCCCGTGTTGTCGACTCCGAGGTAACGGTAGCCGTCCTGATCGGCGGCGATGGTCGCGTCTCCGGTGTCGGCCAGGTCCACCCGGTCACGCCACTCCTGCGTGGTCTGCTTGGCGCGGGTGAGCCTGCGGCGCTGCCGCTCGTCCCGCTCGACCAGCAACTGGACCATGTACACCTCGTCCGCCTCGGGGACGAGGTCGCGGGAAGCGCAGGTAGTCATCGCGGGTGCGGAAGAAGCTGCCCGCGATGACGTTCACGTAGCCGGCGGCCCAGTAGTTGCGGACGAGGACCGCGACGTTGGACCGGAGCAGGTGCCAGAACGCCTCGTCGTAGTGGCATGGATTGACCTGGCCCAGGTCCTCGCCGTCGACCCGAGCCCCGTACGGCGTGTGCGGCAGCAGCGCGCGGATGATCGTGGTCTTGCCCGCGCCCTCCTGCCCCGCGACGAGGACCAGGCGGCGGGCGGCGGGCTGGTGCGCAGACGCCTCGGAAGTGAACACGATCCACCAGCCTCCCACGCGGGCCGCGCCGCCGGGCCGCGCCGCCGGTCAGCGCCGCCGGTCAGCGCCGCCGGTCAGCGCCGCCGGTCAGCGCCGCCGGTCAGCGCCGCCGGTCAGCGCCGCCGGTCAGCGCTGCCGTGCCGGGCGGATGATCAGCTCGTTGACGTCCACCTCCGGCGGCTGGCCGACCGCGTACGCGATGGCGTCGGCGATCGCGGAGGGCGGGATGGAGTCCGCCCGGTAGGTGCGCATCGCCTCCCGGGCGCCGGCCTCGGTGATGGTGTCCGCGAGCTCGGACTCCACCACGCCCGGCGAGACGGTGGTGACGCGGATGCTCGGGTCGAGCTCCAGGCGCAGGCCCTCGGTGATCGCCCAGGCGGCGTACTTCGTGGCGCAGTAGACCGCGCCCGTCGGCACCACCTGGTGGGCGCCGATGGAGGCGACGGTGACGAAATGGCCGCCGCCCTGGCGCTGGAAGTGCGGGAGCGCGGCGGCGATGCCGTGCAGCAGGCCGCGCACGTTCACGTCGATCATCCGGTTCCACTCCTCCACCAGCAGGGAGTCGAGCCGGGACAGCGGCATCACGCCCGCGTTGTTCACGATCACGTCGATCCGGCCGTGCCGTTCGGCGGCGGCGTCGGCGAACGCGGCGACGTCCTCGCGGTCGGTCACGTCGAGGCGCCGCACGTCGACCGTGCCGCCGGCCTCCTCGATCCGGCCGGCGAGCTCATCGAGACGGTCCGTGCGGCGGGCGCCGATGACGACGTGGTTCCCGTCGGCTGCCAGCCGCAGCGCGGTGGCCTGGCCGATGCCGCTGCTGGCACCGGTGATCAGGACGATCTTCTCAGTGGTGGTCATGTCATCGTTCCTTCGTTTCGGTACGCCGGCTGGTTCCGGGCTGCCGCCCTACGCCGGGAAGTCGGCGCTGAGCGTGAGGTCACGCCAGGTGTCGAAGCCGGTTCTGAGGGTGTCCAGCCGGGCCGAGGCGACGTCGTACGCCGCCCTGCCCAGCAACAGGCGGAGCGGCGGCGCATCGGCTCCGACCGCGGCGATGATCGCCTGAGCCGCCCGCTCGGGGTCGCCGGGCTGTTTGCCGTAGGTCGCCAGCGTGGCGGCGCGGCGCGCGCCCGCCGTCTGCGCGTAGTCGTCGATCCGCACGGGGGACTGGCGCATGGAAGGGCCGGACCAGTTGGTACGGAAGGCGCCGGGCTCCACGATCGTGACCTTGATGCCCAGCGGAGCCACCTCCGCTGCCAGCGACTCCGACACTCCCTCCACGGCGAACTTGGTGGCGTGGTAGTAGCCGGTCGCGCCGAAGGCCGCCAGACCGCCGAGCGAGGAGACGTTCACGACATGGCCGGCGCGGCGGGCGCGCATGCCGGGGAGCACGGCCTTGGTGACGTCGAGCAGGCCGAAGACGTTCGTGTCGAACAGCGCGCGGACCTCGTCGTCCTCGCCCTCCTCGACGGCGGCCAGATAGCCGTACCCGGCGTTGTTGACCAGGACGTCGATGCGGCCGAAGACGGACTCCGCCCGGGTGACGGCCTCCTTGATCTGGTCCTGGTCGGTGACGTCGAGCGGCAGGGCCAGGGCCCGGTCTCCGTGGCGCGCGGCCAGGTCCGCGACCTGCGCCGGGTCGCGGGCGGTGACTGCCGCGCGCCCGCCGCCCGCCAGGACGGCGTCGGCCAGCGCCCGGCCGAGACCGGTGGAGCAGCCGGTGATGAACCAGACGGGCGTGTCATTGGTGGTCATACGAGGTGTCACTCCAGAGTGGTGTTCCACGTGTTCACGTGGTGGTCGTCATGCGTGGTCGTCGTGCGTGTGAGCGGGCGTGTCAGTGGGCGTGGTCGTCGTGCGTGTGAGCGGGCGTGTCAGTGGGCGTGGTCGTGGCCGTTGGCCGGTAGCCGGTGCTTGTCGGTCGTGTGCGGGCGTGGTCGGTGTGGGTGTTGTCGGGCGTTTTCTGGCATGGCAAATCGGCGCGCCGGCCATCGGGGCGGGCGCGTGGCTGGTGTGGGGGATCAGTCTTCGGTGGCGGGCGGTCGTTCGGCGGCGTGCGCCGGGCGCCGTACCTCCTGCTCGGCCGTCAGGCTGCCCAGCAGGGCCAGCGCCTCCTCGGAAGGGCTGCCCGGGTCGGCCTGGTAGACGACCAGTTGCTGGCCGGGGGCGCCGTTCACGGTCAGCGACTCGTAGTGGAGCGTCAGCTCGCCCACCAGCGGGTGCCGGAACCGCTTGGTCTCGTGGGTCTTCTGGCGGATGTCGTGGCGGGCCCACAACGTGCGGAAGGCCTCGCTCCTGAGCGACAGCTCGCCCACCACCTCGATCAGCCGCGGGTCGTCGGGGTCGGTGCCGGCCGTCGCGCGCAGCCCGGCGACGGTGTTGACGGCCACCCGGTCCCAGTCGGGATAGAAGTCCCGCGCGTCCTCGTCGAGGAACACCAGCCGCACCAGGTCGTCGCTGTGGGCGTGGCCGGCGAACAGGGCCTTGCCCAGGGCGTTGCCCGCCAGCACGGTCAGGCGGGGGCCGAGCACGACCGCCGGCGTGTGCGGCCAGGCCCGCATCATGCGCAGCAGGTACGGGCTGACCTGCTCGCGTCCGGGAGCCGGCCGCCGCCGCCCGGTGGACGCACCGGCCAGCCGGAGCAGGTGGGCGGCCGCGTCCTCCTCCAGGGCGAGGGCGCGGGCCAGCGCGAAGACCACCTGCGCGGACGGGTGGCGCTCGCGGCCCTGCTCCAGCCGTACATAATAGTCGGTGCTCACGCCCGCCAGCTGGGCCACCTCGTCGCGGCGCAGCCCCGCCACCCGGCGGCGCGTGCCCGGCGGCAGGCCCAGATCCTCCGGCTGGAGCAGCTCGCGGCGGGCTCGCAGGAACTGGCCGAGCAGGTTGTCCCTGTTCATACCTTCGAGGCTAGGACAGGAACCGCCTGAGCAGGAGCCCGGAGGGTGGGTGGGCTACTCCCACGATCCCTTCAGGGGTGAGCGGCAGCGGGTCAGGCCGCGCAGGGCGCTTTGTACGGGATGCCGGGAAGGTAGTGGGCCCACTCGGCCTTGGTGATCGTCATCCCCGAGGTCTCGCAGACGTTCGCCCGCGCCTGCTCCACGTCCAGCCCCCACAGCTGGGCCGCGACGCCGGAGGTGCCCGCCAGAACCGTGCCCTCCGGGCCGAACTCGATGTCGTTGACCGAGCCCGACCCCGTGAGCACCGCCCACAACACCGGCCGGGCGCGGTCGGCGACGTTCCACACCCGGATGGTGTCGTCGCGTGACGCCGTGGCGAGCGTCCTGCCGTTCGCGGCGAACGCGGCGGCGGTCACGTCGGCGGAGTGCCCGGGCAGGATCGACAACCGTCGCGGCCGTTCAGGCTGGGCGACGTCCCAGAGACGGGTCGTGCCGTCGGTGGCGGTCGTCGCGAGCGTCTTGCCGTCCGGGCTGAACCGCACGTCGAGCACGCCGCCGGTGTGGGCGGGGACGTCGGCCAGCCGGCGCGGCTCGGCGGGCGTGGACACGTCCCACAGCCGCAGGTGGGAGGAGCGCGAGCCGGTCGCGATGACGCGGCTGTCCGGCCGGAACGCCACCGTGTCGAGCATCTCGTCGGCCACGCCCGGCGCCGCCACCCGCTTGGGGGCGGCGGGCGTGGACACGTCCCACAGGTAGAGCTTGCCGTCCTTGCCCGCCGTCACGACCTTCTTGCCGTCAGGGCTGTACGCCGCAGACCGCACGCCGTCCGTGTGCCCCTTGAGCGTGGCCACGAGCTTGGGCGTGGCGGGCTCGGAGACGTCCCACAACCGCGCGGTCCTGTCGAGCGAGGCCGTGAGCAGGTGCTTGCCGTCAGGGGCGAACGAGGCCGCGACGACGGCGGCGGTGTGACCCGACAGCGTCGACAGCGGCGTGGACACCGCGGGGTCGGAGACGTTCCACAACTTCACGCTCTCGTCGTCGGAGACGGTGGCGAGGGTGTCGCCGTCCTTCGACATGGCCAGCCCGCCGACGGTGGACGTGTGGCCGGTGAGCCTGGCGCGCGGCGAGACACGGGCGGCGTTGGCGACGTTCCACAGGCGGGTCGTGCCGTCCACGCCGGAGGTGGCGAGGTTCTGGCCGTTCGGGCTGAACGCCACGCCGGTGACCGTGCCGCCGGCGCCCGCCAGCGTGGCGACGGCCTGCGGCGAGCTCGGGCTGGACAGATCCCACACGCGGGCGGTGCCGTCGGTGGAGGAGCTGGCCAGGATCTTGCCGTCGGGGCTGAACGCCACGTCACCGACCGCCGAGCCGTGCCCGCTCGCCGTGCCGACGAGCTTGGTGGCGGTGACGTTCCACACGTGCACCTTGCCGGTGTCGGAGCCGGTGGCGAGGTAGACGCCGTCGGAGGAGAACGCCACGCTCCTGACCGCGCCGTCCTGCGCGGGCAGGGTCGCCAGGCTGGTCGGCTTGGCGGGGGTGCGCACGTCGAGCAGCGCGACGCCGCCGGTGGACGACGTCACGGCGATCAGGCTGCCGTCGGGGCTGAAGGCCACCTCGGAGATGTCGGAGCTCTGCTGCAGCACGGCGACCCGCTTGGGCTTGCGCGGGTCGGCGAGATCCCACAGCAGGACGGTCCGGTCGGCGGACGCGGTGGCCATGATGCTGCCCTTGGGGCTGAACGCCACGGAGAGCACGCGCTCCTTGTGCCCCTTGAGCGTGGCCATGGCTCCGGGCCTGGCGGTGTCGGAGACGTCCCACAGCCGGGCGGTCTTGTCGGCGGACCCGGTGGCGAGGATCTTCCCGTCCGTGCTGAACGCCACCGCCTCCACGCCGCCCGTGTGGCCCTGCACAACGCCCAGAGCCTTCGGGCGGAGGGGGTCGGCGACGTTCCACAGCCGGGCGGTCTGGTCGCTGGACGCGGTCGCGGCCACCCGGCCGTCGGGGCGGTAGACCACCCGCTCGACGGGCGCGGTGTGCCCGACGAGCCGCGCGCCGATCGGGCGCGAGAGCGTGCTCAGCAGCGCCCCGCGGGCCTCCGCCGTGGGCGAGACCTGGAAGGCGCTGAGCGCGAGCTGTGCCGCGAGCGACGTGTCGGGCATGCGGCCGGCGGTCGCGGCGACCTGGCGCGACAGGGCCTGGTCGCGCTGCGTGGCCGCCGTCGTGGCCCGGCTGCTCGCCTGGCCTCGCTGTACCAGCGCCACCACGGCGCCG
Organism: Nonomuraea sp. KM88; assembly: GCF_052245635.1. Lineage (NCBI taxonomy): Bacteria > Bacillati > Actinomycetota > Actinomycetes > Streptosporangiales > Streptosporangiaceae > Nonomuraea > Nonomuraea sp. KM88. The sequence continues at coordinate 555,646 of NZ_JBQQCC010000001.1, forward strand.
CCCGCGGCCACGAGCAGGAGCACAGAGAGGGCGGCGATCACCCCGCGGGCGATCTGCACGCGGCGGTTCTGCCGCCGCTCCGACGCGTCGAGGAACTCCCGCTCCGTCCGGGAGATCACGTCCTCGACGGGCGCCGGGCCGGGGGGCGCGGCGCCGCCGGTGCCCGCAGGACCTGGCACGTCGCCGTGGGAGGCGGGGCGGCCGCCCACCGCCGCCAGCGCGGCCGCGAGACGGCCCGCGTCGTACAGGTAGGCGGGGTCCTGCTCCTGCTGCTGCCAGAGCCGGGCGTCCTCGGTCAGGCGGCGCTGGACGAGCAGCCCGGCGCGGCCGGCGTCGATCCAGCCGCCGAGCCTGGGCCAGGCTCGGATGAGCGCCTCGTGGGTGATCTCCGCCTCGTCGTTCTGCACGGTGACGAGCCGGGTGCGGACGAACTCGGCCAGCACCTGCCCGGCCACCGACGGGTTGCCCGGCAGCAGTTCGGCGAGCGCGACCCGGCGTTTCGTACCGCCGATCTGGTCGTCCACCTGGACCAGCCGGATCAGCAGGTCGCGCGCCATCGGCTCGAACTCCGCGCCGAGCCCTCGCAGGGTGTCCTCGGCGCTCGACGCCAGCGCCCCCGTGACGCCGCCGGCCGACCGGTAGCCGGCCATGGTGAGCGTGCCGCCGGAACGCCGCTGCCAGGTGGCCAGCAGGGCGTGGGAGAGCAGCGGCAGCGGCCCGCCCGACCGTTCGAGCGAGTCGGCGTTCGCCTGGAGATCCTCCAGCAGCAGGTCGGTGAGCCCGGGCTCGAGCGAGAGGCCGGAGCGCAGGGCGGGCTGTTCGATCACCGCGCGCAGTTCGGCCCTGGTCATGGGCGAGACGATCTCGGGCCGCTTCATGGCCTCCAGGAGGCCGGGGTAGGCCGCGCAGCGCCCGAAGAAGTCGGCGCGGACGGCGAGCACGACGGCCACGTTCCTGGACAGCCCGGAGAGCGCCTCGACGAACCGGCGCCGGGCCCGCTCGTCGGTGCAGGCGATGAACATCTCCTCGAACTGGTCGACCACCAGCAGCGTGCGTCCCCTGACGCCCGTGAGCGCCCGCCGCGCCGCGCCCGGATCGGAATCGATGGCCGCGCGCAGCCGGTCGGGCGCGCTGCCGCCCAGCGCCGCCAGCTCGCGCGCCAGCGCCGCCGTCGGCTCCGCGCCGGGGGTCAGCACGAGGCACGACAGCTCGTCACCGAGGTCGCGCCGCATGGCGGGAACCAGCCCGGCCCGCAGCAGCGACGACTTCCCGCAGCCCGAGGCGCCGGTGACGATGAGCGGCCCGCCGGCCTCGAACGCCTGCGAGCCGACGACGACGGGCGGAGGGTCCTCCCGCAGGGCCTGCCGCACCCGCGTGGCCAGGGACCTCGTCGCGCTCTCCCGGCCGAAGAACAGCTCGGCCTGCTCGGCCGTGTAGGGGACCAGGCCGCGGTAGGGGCTGGACAGGTCGCCCGGCGAGGCGATCGGCGGGCCCGCCTGGGGGCGGCGGCTCGTCTGGGCGGGGTTGGGCGCGAGCGGCGGGTGTTCGGCCAGGGTGGCCGGCCGGCCGGCGGCCTGGCTGCGCGGGCGGGGGAAACCTCCTTCGGGGAGCACGCGGGCCAGGTGGTGATGGACGTGGTCGAGGGTTAAGTCGTGGGGTCCCGCGGGGTCGCCCTCGTTCAGCAGCCGCAGCAGCGCCCCGCTGAGCGCCGTGTGGCGGACGCCGGGCAGCGCCCACGAGTTCTCGTCCTTCGCGGACGACGCGAGCACGTGAGCGCCCGGCCAGGACGCGTCGATCACCTTCTCCATCGCCGTGGCCGGCACGGGCCGGCCGGCGCCGGTGAAGCAGCAGTCGAGGACCACGACGGTCAGCCCGGCCCGCGAGGACGCCAGGATGTCGCGCACCGCGGACCAGGGGAGCGCCTGGTAGCCGGGCACCCCGTCGCCGAGGTCGACGGTGGCCTGCGTCGCCAGGTGCGGCTCGTCGTCAGGCCCGGACACGACGTGGCCGACGTAGTGGAACATCAGCACGGACGTGGCCTCGCGCGCCGCCCGCTCGAGCGCCTCGCCCAGCGCGGCCGGCGTCGCCGGGTCGAGCAGCACGTTCAGGCCGGACGCGGCCAGGCCCGCCCGCTCCACCAGGCACCGGGCGACGTCGTTGACGGTCGGCGGCACGGCGGGCACCTGCGGCAGCCGCGACGGCGCGCGGTGCGCGCCCGTGCCCGCGACCAGCACGCGGGCGCCTTCGTCCGACAGCAGCAGGGAAGGCCCGCTTCGCCGTGGAGGCCACACCAGCCGGGTCTTCTCGAGCGTCGCAGCATCGTCCTCGGTCATCCGGCGCTCCACGGCATGGGGAGATGGGTCGGGCACGGGCGTCGAGGGCGCCGTGCGCAGCGACATCAGCTCACCGGACGACCCCCCGATCGGCGTTGTACGCGGGGAATCGAGCGGGCTGGCCCGCCTTCCCCGGGTGACAGGGTACGCAGGTCTCCGCCCGTCGTCGAGTCGGTCGTCACCAGTTGGCGGGCAGCCCGGGAGTCGTGGCGGGCAGGGTGTGGCCGGGCGGGTGGATGACGTACGCCACGCCGCCGCTGCTCGAACCGCGGAGCCACACGTTCTCGAAGTTCGCGCGCGGATAGACGCGGCGTACGGCGGAGTTGGAGGAGGAGGCCGGGTCGTTGGCGATCACGTCGCCGCCGGAGGTGAAGCCGACGATCGCCATGAGGTGACCGTCGGTGCCGTAGCCGGCACCGGGCAGCTCGCTCGCCTTGAACGACTGCGAGGTGACGACCGGGATGCCCGCCTTGATCAGGAGTTCCAGCTCGGTCAGCGAGCGCAGCCGGGTGACGAACCCGTCCATCCCGTACCGCCCCGCGTAGGCGGTGTTGAACGGCCAGTTGCCCGCGCCCTCGTACGCGTGGTCGTAGGTGTGGCGGGCGGCGTAGTCGACCTCGGGGTCGGGATCGGAGGGGTCGACCCAGGAGGTGTCCTGGGCGCTGGGCCACTTGTCCCAGTAGCCGAGGACCATGGTGGTCGAGGTCGGGCTGCACCATGCCTCGCCGCCTCCGTCCCACTCCGGGTAGTGGCCCTGGTGCACGTTCTGGGAGCGGCGCGGCACGTCCAGCTCGGTGCCCCACGCGCCGCCGCCGGGGCTGACCGGCACCGTCGCGCGGTCGGGCACGTTGGAGGCCATGACGCCGGACGTGCGCACCCGCGGCGTCGCCGAGGAGCCGGGCGCGCGGTAGAGGGTCAGCCGCAGCTGATAGGCGGTCACGGGTTTGCCCGCGGCCGCGACCAGGGTGTCCACGGCCACCGACGCGTCGTCGTCGCCCTGCCCGGGCACCGACGTGCGGCGGATGTCGCCGTCCGCGTACGCCCACCTGCCCAGCGAATACCACTTCGTGAGGCCCTCGGCGTTCCTGGCGCGGGTCTCGACCTGCATCCACGAGCCCGCCGGGACGACCGCCGTCCAGGAGGCGATCAGTTCGGTGGCGGGGAACCCGACGGCCCGCTCGGGGCCCGTCCAGCGCGTGTACTCCCAGGTCCTGGTGCCGAGCGCGTCGGTGTAGGAGACGGTGCCCGCGGCCGAGCCGAACGTCAGCCCGTCGCCCGCCGCGGTGCCCTCGGGCGTGCCGGTGGCGAAGTCGGCCCGCTGGAAGACGACGTCGGGGACGACCTTCCCCGGCCTCGCCGCCGCGCCTGCCGGAGCGGCGGACGTCGCGGTCATGAGCAGGCCTGACAACAACGACAGGAACACGGGCAGCGTACGCATGGACCCACCTTCTCCGAAGGCGCTCGATCTTGCTGACAATAGGCGCAACCGGTCCGTAAAGCATCGGGAAATCTACGTATCGCCATCCCTCGTTCATGACGGGAATTCCCGGCCCGGTCCGCATGAATACAGTTGGGATGGTGACGATGCGCAAGAGATAAGAAATAATCCCCGGGAAGTGTGACATGCGGAAATATGTGATCATGGGCGTGCAGGGGAGCGGCAAGGGCACTCAGAGCGCCCTGCTCGCCGGCGACCTCGATCTGGTGCACATCAGCGTGGGCGACATCTTCCGCTGGCACGTCAAGAACCACACCAAGCTCGGCGCCCAGGTGCGCCGCCTCGTCGCGGCGGGGGAACTGGTGGGGGACGACCTGGTGGAGGACGTCGTCAGCGACCGGCTCCATCTGCACGACTGGAATTACGGGTTCATCATCGACGGATTCCCGCGAAACCGCCGCCAGGCGGAGTTCTTCCTGGAGAGCTACGACATCGACGGTGTGATCCATCTCGACCTGCCGGACGAGGAGGTACGCCGGCGCGTCCTCGCCCGGCGGCTGTGCTCGCGCTGCGGGATGGACTACAACCTGATCGCGCACCGGCCCTCGACCGAGGGGCGGTGCGACGTGTGCGGCGGGGAACTCGTCACCCGGACCGACGACACCCCCGACGCCCTGGCCAGACGGCTGCGCGACTACCACACCAAGATCGATCCGGTGCTGGAGCTGTTCCGGCGCAAGGAGTACGTCATGACGGTCGACGCCCGCGCCGGCAAGACCACGGTCCAGCAGGCCATCCGCGCCAGCCTCGGCCTCCCGCCCCACACACCGTCCCACCCCGGTGAGACCGCCTGACCGCACCTCCCGGCGGGTCCTCCCGCAACCGGTGAAACCCGGTCGAGGGCGCCGTGAAACCGCCGCCGCCCAGAGTGAGGCCATGAGCATCACAGAACTCGGCCGCACCGGCGGCGGCCCGGCCCCCCGCGGGTCCACGGAACCGGCCGTACGCACGGAAGGGCTGGTCAAGGCGTTTGGCGAGCACCGTGCCGTCGACGGGATCGACCTGCACGTGCGCGCCGGTGAGATCTTCGGCGTCCTCGGCCCGAACGGCGCCGGCAAGACCACCATGCTCCGGATGCTGGCCACCCTGCTGACGATCGACGCGGGCCGCGCCGAGATCTTCGGCGTCGACGTGGGCGGCAACCCGCACGTGATCCGCCAGCTGATCGGCGTCACCGGACAGTACGCGTCGGTCGACGAGAACCTGACGGCCCGCGAGAATCTCTGGCTGTTCAGCCGCCTGCAGGGCGTCGCGGCGCCGCGCGCCCGGCGCGTCGCCGCCGAACTGCTGGAACGCTTCGGCTTGGAGGAGGCCGCCGACAAGGCCATCGCGCAGTTCTCCGGCGGCATGCGCCGGCGCCTCGACCTGGCGGCCAGCCTGATCACCAGGCCACCGCTGATCTTCCTCGACGAGCCGACCACGGGGCTGGATCCGCGTACGCGCGGCCAGATGTGGGACACCATCCGCGGCCTGGTCGCCCAAGGGTGCACGGTGCTGCTGACCACGCAGTATCTGGACGAGGCCGACCAGCTGGCCGATCGCGTCGCCGTCATCGACCACGGCCGCAAGGTCGCCGAGGGCACTCCCGACGAGTTGAAGAGCGCGGTGGGCGACTCCGCACTCCAGCTGCTGCTCGCCGAGCCGGACGAGGTGCCCGCCGCCGTGGAGGTGGTGCGGCGCGTCCTCGGCTCCGATCCGGTGCTCAGCCCGGAGCGGGACCGCCTCAACGTCGCACTCGGCCAGGCCGACCTGGCCGGCGACGTGCTGATCGCGCTGCGTACCGCAGGGGTGTCGATCTCCTCGGTGAGCGTGGCCAAGCCCAGCCTGGACGAGGTGTTCCTCGCCCTCACCGGCCACGGAACGGAGGAGACCCGATGACCACCACGCTGGCTCCCGCCCACGAGACGGTCCGCGCCGCCGACCGCGTGGCGGCCGCCCGGCGGCGCGTCACCATGGGGGAGACGATCGGCCAGACCATGACGATGGCGTGGCGGGCGCTCAAGAAGATGGTGCGCAACCCGGAGCAGTTCTTCGACGTGGCGCTGCAGCCCATCCTGTTCACCGCGATGTTCGCCTACATCTTCGGCGGCGCCATCTCCGGCGACGTGGGAAGCTACCTCCCCCTCATGATCCCCGGCATCCTCGCCCAGACCGTGCTGACGACGTGCATGGCCACCGGCACGCAACTGCGCGAGGACATGGAGAAGGGCGTCTTCGACCGGTTCAAGTCGCTGCCGATCGCCCGGATCGCGCCGCTCGCCGGGCCGATGGTGGCCGACCTCCTGCGCTACACGATCGCGGCCACGCTGACCTTCGGCATGGGCCTGGTGATGGGCTACCGTCCGGGCGGCGGCGCGGGCGGCGTGCTCGCCGCGATCCTGCTGGCGATCTTCACGGGCTGGTCGCTGGCGTGGGTGTTCACGTGGATCGGCACGATCGCGAGGAGCGCCCAGGCCGTGCAGGGCATCTCCATGATGATCTTGTTCCCGCTGACGTTCCTGTCGAACGCGTTCGTCCCCGTCGAGACCCTGCCCGGCTGGCTGGCCGCGTTCGTCCGGGTCAACCCGGTCTCCCACCTGGTCACGGCCGCCCGCGACCTCGCCAACAGCGCCCTGGTCAGCGGAGAGGTGGCCTGGACGCTCCTGGCCTGCCTGATCGTCATCGCGATCTTCGCGCCGTTGTCGGTGCGGAGCTACAAGCGGCACATGTGACCGCCGCCGTCGCGGCCGGACACCTGCTCGACCTGCCTGCGGGCCTCGTCGAGCAGGTCGGAGCCGCGCCGGCCGCCGTATCCGGCCCGCACGGCGGCGATCACGCCCGGCGCGGCCCGCTCCGCGTGCGGCTCGATCCGCTCGAAGGCCATGGTCGGCATGCCGCTGTTGAACGAGAAACGCTCGGCCAGCACCAGCAGCCTGATCGCGTCGCGGGGGGACGTCACCTCCCGCAGCAGCCCCCACGCGCCGAGCGCGAAGAGCATCGAGCCGCACAGCGGGAAGTCGAGCACGGGGGAGGACCCGGCCAGCAGGTCGTGGCCCCGCACGGCGGCGAACAGCTCCTCGCCGTAGCGGACGTCGTCCGGCCCGGCGTGGTACGCGTACGCCGTCAGGGCGACCGATTCCGCGACGATCGTCCAAGGAGTGGTGTCCGTGCGCGGCACCCCGGGCGGCCGCAGGTCGCGCGCCCGCTGGACGGCCCGGCGGTATTCCGCGAGCGCGGCGGCCGTCTCGCCCCGGGCGAGGGCGAGCTCGGCCGCGCACAGCGACACGAGCGCGACCCCGCCCAGCACCGCCTCGTTGTCGTTGATCCGGACGATCCTGGCGAGCTCGGCCTCCGCGGCGCCGACCTCGCCGTCGGCCAGCGCCGAGGTCAGCAGCACCGCGCGGAGCTGGGTCTCGTCGTCAACGGCGCCCAGCCGGCTCAGCGCAGGGATGGCGGTGCGCGCGTGCCCGACAGCCCGCCGGTGGTCGCCGAGGTGCGTGGCCAGGTGAGCCAGCACGGCATGCATGGTCGCGGCGATCCACGGGCCTTCGTCGTCGTGAAGCATCGCCAGGGTCTGTTCCGCGGCCTCGGTCGCCCCGGTCAGGTCCCCCGCGTTCTCCAGGACGTGCACGCTCGCCTGCGCCGCCGCCAGGGCCACGTCACGGTCGGCGCTCCCGCGCAGCTCCTCCAGCCGGGGGCGTACGTCGTCGCCGTCGGCGCTCGCCAGCACCACCGCTGCCATCGCCGCCACGCGGGGATCGGTCGCGTCGCTGGCGGGCAGCCTGCGCAGGAGGTCGCGCAGCGGGTCGCCGCGGCGGTCGGTGATGATCATGGTGTTCATCAGCGTGATCAGAACGGCGACCCTGGTCGCCTCGACGAGGTCCGGCGGCGGCGCCCAGCCGCCGACCACGTCGGTGATCGCGTCCAGGTGCACGAGGATCCTGACGTGATCGCCGCGGATCGACCACAGCGCGCCGGCGCCGACCAGCAACCGGACCGCCGTGGCGGGATCGGGCTCGCCGAGGGCCCTCCTGAGCAGATCGGCGAGGTTGCTCTCCTCGGCCCGCAACGCGTCCGCCGCCGCGAACTGCGCCGGGCCGAACAGGGCGGAGGCGTGTTCCTCGGAGTATGCCGTCGCCCAGGCCAGTTGCGCCGCCCGTGCGGACGCCTCCTCGCCGGCCTCCTTGAGCCGCATCCGCCCGAACTCCCTGACGGTCTCCAGCATCCGGTAGCGCAGGCCGTACGCCGTCTCGCGGACGCTCAGCATCGACTGCTGGGTCAGCGCGTCCACGGCGCCCAGGGCGTCCTGGCCGAGGACGTGCTCCGCCGCGGCCAGCGTGAAGCCGTCGCCGAAGAGCGACAACCACCGCAACGCCCGCCGTTCCTGCTCACCCAGCAGGTTCCACGACCAGTCGATGACCGCGAGCAGCGTCCGGTGCCGGTCGGGGGCCGTACGGTTCCCGCCACGCAGCAGGGCGAACCGGTCCGCCAGGCGGCGCTCGATCTCCTCCACCGACATCACCCGCACCTTGGCCGCGGCCAGCTCGATCGCGAGCGGCAGCCCGTCGAGGCGGGCGACGACCTTCTCGACCGCGCCCGCCTCGATCCGCACGTCCGGGCGGGCGGCCGTGGCGCGCTGGCGGAACAGCGCGACCGCGTCGCCCGGGGGCAGCTCGCCGAGGAGGTAGACGTGTTCGGCGGGGATCGACAAGGGGGCCCGCGAGGTGACGAGCACCCGCAGGTCGCGGGTCGTCACGGCCAGGAAGGCCACCAGGTCGGCGACGGCCTCGATCACGTGCTCGCAGTTGTCCATGATGAGCAGCGCGGGAGCCTGGTCGAGATGCTGGGCGATCCGGGCGCGTACGTCTGAGCGCTGCTCGGCGGTCAGGGCACGCCGGCCGCTGACCGAGTCGCGGACCCCGAGCGCCGAGCCCACCTCGCCCACCACGCCCTCCGGCGAGGAGACGCCGACGAGCTCGACGAAGTGAGCGACGGGCTGCGCGGCGTTCCTGCCCACGACGTGGGCGAGCCGCGTCTTGCCCAGCCCGCCGGGGCCGACGATGGAGACCACCCGATTGGCCTGCACCAGCGCGCGCACCGCGCTGATGTCGCCGCCACGGCCGAGCAGCGAGGAACCGTCGAACTGGATGCCCGTGCGCACCGGCCGGTCCGCGGCGAGAAGCTCGGCGTGCACGCGGGTGAGCCCGGGCCCCGGCCCGGTGCCGAGCCGGGCGGCCAGGCGCGCGCGATAGCGCTCGTAGCGCTCCAGAGCGGCGGCGGCGCCGCGTACGGAGGCCTCGCTGCGCAGGAGGCAGGCGAGCAGCTCCTCGTCGTGCGGACGGTCGGCCGCGGCCTCCTCCAGCAGCGGCAGCGCGCTCTCGTGAGCGCCGCTCCTGCCCCGCGCGATCGCCGCCACCCGCCGCGCCTCGGCCGCCCGCGCCGCCGCGGCGTCCTTCAGCTCTGCCACCGCGCCCGTGGCGCCGTCCACGCCGCCGGCCGCCAGACTCATGGCCTCCTCCGCGCGGCGGACCGCGAGCGCCATGTCGTCCTGGGCCAGCGCGGCCCGTGCCTGCTCCACCAGCGTGCCGAGCAGCAGCGCGTCCACCTGGTCGGCGGCCAGCCCGAGCCGGTAACCGCGCCGGACCCGCACCACGACGTCGGCGCGGGTCGCCGCCCTGGTCCGCGAGACGACCACCTGCAGCGCCTTCGTCGGGTTGGCCGGCGCCTCGTCGGGCCACAACTCCTCGACCAGGCGATCGTCACTGGCCCCTGCCCGCCCGTGCAGGGCGAGCACGGCCAGCAGGGTGTGCGCGCGATCACCGACCACGCGGGCACCCCGCCAGCGGACGCCGTCGAGCAGGATCAGTGCGGGGGACACACCCTCAGCTTACGGAAGCCGGGCCGGGGGAGCTCCTCGCGCGAGGGTTTGTCGATGACGGCCGGCCGGGACTACGTTCGAATGCCATGTGTGGCATCGCGGCTCTCTACAGCGAACAGACCGGAACCGACCCCCTCCATACCCGCGCCGCGGGCGAGTGGATGCTCTCCCGCATCACGCACCGCGGCCCGGACGACATCGACGACCGGCTCGTCGGCGAGCGGGCGTGGCTCGGGCACACCCGGCTGTCCATCGTCGACCTCGCAGGGGGAAGGCAGCCGATGGCCGCGCCGGACGGCTGGTCGCTGGTCTGCAACGGGGAGATCTACAACCACACCGACCTCCGCAAGAGCCTCGGGCAGGAGTGGTTCGCCACCGCCTCCGACAGCGAGCCGGCGCTCGTGCTGCTGCGGATGCACGGGCCGGACGCGCTGGAGCGGCTCCAGGGGATGTGGGCCTTGTGCGCCGCCGCGCCCGACGGCCGGTTCGTCGCCGCCCGGGACCCGCTCGGCATCAAGCCGTTGTACTGGGCGCGTACCGCCGGCCGCGTGCACTTCGCCTCCGAGCTGCGGGCCATCCCGCCCGAGGCGCAGGCCGCCGCCGAGGCGTTCCCGCCCGGGTGTTACTGGACGCCGGAGACCGGGCTGGTGCGCTTCGCCGAGGCCGTGCCACGGGGCCGCACGCGCCGGTGGGACGGCGTCCCCGCCGCCGACGCCGAGTCGGCCACCCGCGAGGTGCTGGCCGACTCGGTCGTCCGGCACCTGATGGCGGACGTGGACGTCGGCGTGTTCCTCTCGGGCGGCCTCGACTCCAGCATCGTCGCGGCCGTCGCCGCCGCCGAGTACGGCTCGAAGGGCGAACGGCTGAAGACGTTCGCCGTCGGGACCCCTGGCTCGCCCGACCTGCTGGCGGCCCGCGAGGTGGCGGAGTTCCTCGGCACCGAGCACCACGAGACCCTTCTCGACGCCGACCGGGCCGTCTCCGTCGTGGACCGGGTGGTGACCTCGGTGGAGTCGTTCGACGCCAGCCTGATCCGCAGCGCCGTACCCAACTGGTTCCTGTCCGAGCTGGCCTCCCGGCACGTCAAGGCGGTGCTGACCGGGGAAGGGGCCGACGAGCTGTTCGCCGGCTACGACTACTACCACCGCGGCCACGCGGCGCCCGGCCGGCTGGAGGCCGAGCTGGAGCGCACCCTCGGCCAGTTGCACGGGCTCAACCTCCAGCGCTGCGACCGCGTCACGATGGCGCACGGCCTGGAGGCCCGTGTCCCCTTCCTCGACGCGGACGTCATCGCGCACGCCATGTCCCTGCCGCCCGAGCTCAAGTCGCTGGAGCCCGGCGGCATGGAGAAGGGACACCTGCGCCGCGCGTTCACCGGTTGGCTGCCCGAACGGCTGCTGTGGCGGCGCAAGGTGCAGTTCGGCACCGGCAGCGGCGCCCAGGACCTGCTGACGCCGCACTTCGAGGCGCGCGTGGGCGACGGCGAGCTGGCCGCGGCGGTCCAGGAGTCCGGCATCGAGCTGCGGACCAAGGAGGAACTGGCCTACTACCGGGTGTTCCGGCGGGCGCTGCCCCTCGTCCGTCCCGAGGCGGTGCTCACCCGCTTCGCCACCGCCTGAACCGGCCATGGCGTGAGCGCCGGTCAGGGCGCCTTCGCCACCGCGTCGATCTCCACCTGGCTGCCGTAGGGCAGTTCGGACACCCCGACGACGGTGCGGGCGGGCCTCGGCTCGGGCCAGAGGTCGAGGAACTGCTGGTTGGCCACGTCGCGCAGGGCCATGTCGGTGACGAAATAGGTCAGCTTCACCACGTCCTCCACCCGTGCCCCCACCGTGGCCATCCGCCGCCGCATGGTGTCCACGGCCGCGTCCAGCGCCGCCCGGCCGCCGGCCACCACGGTGCCGTCCTCCCGCAGCGGCAGCGAGCCGGAGACGAAGACCAGTCCGCAGGCGACCGTGGCCGGGCTGTACGGGTGGTTCGGATCAGCGGTCATGAGGAGCCTCCTGGCGGTCGGGCCTGGTCAGTACGTGCGCGAGCAGCTCGGGATTCACCGAACCGCCGCTGAGGATGGCCACGTGCCTGCCGGTCGTGTGCCCGGCGAGGTAAGCGGCGAAGGTCACCGCGCCGCTGGGTTCGGCGACGAGCCTGGCGTCCACCGCCAGGCGTCGTACGGCGTCCAGGATCTGCTCCTCGCTGACGGTCACGATCTCGTCCAGATGGCGGCGGATCTGCTCCCACGGCACCACGCCGAGGCCGGTGGTACGCAGGCCGTCGGCCACGGTCCGGTACGTCCGCTCGGGTTCCCACGCGACGCGCCGGCCCTCGCGCAGGCTCTGCGCCGCATCCGAGGCCAGGTCCGGTTCCACGCCGACCACCAGGGTTTCCGGCCGCAGCGCCTTGACGGCGGTCGCCACCCCGGCGGCCAGCCCGCCCCCGCTGACCGGCACCAGCACCACGTCAGCGCCGGGAAGGTCCTCCATGATCTCCAGGCCCACCGTGCCCTGGCCGGCCACGACCGCCGGATCGTCGAACGGCGGCACCGGCAGGTAACCGTACTTCTCGGCGAGCACGAACCCATGGGTGTCGCGCTCGCTCGGCGGCACCAGCACGACCTCGGCGCCCAGCGCCCGTACCGCGTCGACCTTGTTCGGGGGCGCGGTGTCCGGCATCACGATCACCGCGCGCAGTTCGAGCCGCTGTGCCAGCCAGGCCACGGAGCGCGCGTGGTTGCCGCTGGAGTGCGCCACCACGCCCCGCTCGCGGGCCTCGGACAGCGACTGCTTGATCTTGTTGTAGGCGCCGCGCAGCTTGAAGGCCGCCGTCGGCTGCAACGACTCCGGCTTGATCCACAGCGGCCGTCCTGGAACCGCCGGGGCGAACGGCACCAGCGGGGTGCGCACCGCCGTGTCGGAGATCCGTTCGGCGGCGGCGCGGATGTCCGCCAGCGTCACCGGCCCTGTCATGCCAGCCTTCCCTTCACAGCCTTGCCGGGCATCGCGTCCGGCAGCAGCTCGCCGTCGCGCACGACGAACTCGCCGCCGACGAGCAGATGGTCGACACCGGTCGAGGGGCGCCCGGGCTCGGCGTAGGTCGACCGGTCGGACACCCCGTCGAGGTCGAACACCACGAGGTCGGCATCCGCGCCCGCCTGCACCCGGCCCTTGCGCCGGAACTGCGGCGCCACCGAGGACAGCACCGCGGCGGGCTGCAGGGTGCAGCGCCGTACCGCCTCGATCAGCGACAGGTGGCCGGTGCCCCGCACCATCGTCGCGAGGAACCGGGAGAACGTCCCGCTCGTGCGGGGGTGCCCGGCCGCTCCGGGTGGCAACGGCCACGTGTCGGTGATCAGCCGGCCGTCGGGGGCGGCGAACGGGATCGCGTCGGAGGCGACCGCGGTGTCGGGCAGCAGCAGCGCGCGCTCCAGCACCGACCAGTCCGCCGGGTCGTCTTCGTTCAGGTAGTGGATGACGGCCATCGCGCCCGGGTCGGTGCGCTGGATCTCGCGCAGGCGCTCGGCGTCCCTCGGCCGCTCGCCGGTGGCGGCGACGACGAGGTCGCTCGGCCTGATGCCGAGCCTGGGCAGATTCTCCGGATACAGGAACGGCACGCCGATGGTGGTCATCCCCGCGCCGTAGGGGTATGCCTCGGTGGACACCTTCAGCCCGTGCCGGCGCGCCCCCGCGACCACCGCGCCGATCTCGTCGATCGCGCGCAGCGAGGTGCTGTTGATGTGGCACAGATGCATGTGCGCACCCGTGCCCGCCGCCGCGGCGACCACCTCGGCGATCCCCTCCAGCGCGGTTCCCGGGTCGTCCGGGTTCTTGAACCGGGCGTGGGTGAACGTCGGCACGTCGTAGCGCTCGGCCAGGCGCGCGACGCGAACGTACTCCATCCGCCCGGTCTGAGGGGCGTAGCCCAGCAGCACCCCGATGCCCAGCGCGCCTTCGTGCAACTGCGCTTCCAGCTCGGCCAGCGTCAGGTCGAGCTGGGCGGCGGTGGCCCGGTCGCGCCAGTGCGGGCCCGCGCACAGGGCGGCGAAGCTCTCCCACCCGCCGTCCGGCTCGGCGCCGTCGAACACCTTCATCCTCGCCATGGCCCAGGAGGCGGAGTAGCCGAAGTTGACGGGGCGGCCCTCGTCGCTCGCCCGCCGGTACGCCGTCCGTACCGGTGCCGCGCCCGACTCCAGCTCCAGGGCCGTGGTCACCCCGTCCAGGGCCTGCATCCGCAGCGAGCCCACGGTCTGCGCATGGCTGTGCAGGTCGATGAAGCCGGGCGCGAGCACGCGGCCGGACACGTTGAGTTCGCGCCGGGCGGGCACCGGCACCTCGGACACTGACGTGATCTTGTCGCCCGTTATGGCGACGTGGCGGACCGCGTCCAGCCCTGTCTCTGGATCCACCACGCGGGCGCCGCGCAACAGTAGGTCATTCACCCAGCAATCTTCGCGATCCGGCTTGACCTAGACCTACACTGCATGAATCCGACATTCAGGGAGCATTATCATCATGCAATCCGCCATGTTGCGGGAGAACGATCTGGAGTTGATCGACTCGCTCCAGGTCAATCCCCGAGCGCCCTGGGCCGAGGTCGGCGCCGTGCTGGGCATGGACCCGGCCACCGCGGCCCGGCGCTGGAAACGGCTGGTGGACGATCGGCTCGCGTGGTGCACGGTCGCCCTCGGCCAGCGCCAGCTGCACACCATGAGCGTGGCCTTCCTGGAGCTGACCTGCGAGGCGGGCGCCGCCGGCGAGGTCGCCGCGGAGCTGGCGCGGCAACCCCACATGATCACCGTTCAGCACATCGCCGGTTCCTACGACCTGTGGACGATCGCGATCGCCCCCGACCTGGTCAGCCTGTCCGAATACCTCCTGCGCCGGCTGCCCCAGCAGCCCGGGGTGACGAGGGTGCGCACCCACATCGCGACCCGTGCGTTCGACCTGAGCAGGCGATGGCGGCTGCGCGTGCTGAACCAGCACCAGGCCGGCCGGCTGCGACCGGCGAAGACCACGCCCGCGGTGACGCGGCCGATGGACGAGATCGACCGCCGCCTGTTCGTCGCGCTCAGCGTGGACGGGCGGCGCAGTTTCGCCGAGCTGGAAGCCGAACTCGGGCTGTCCGCCCGCACGGTGCAACGCCGGGTCAACCGGCTGGTCGCGGTCGGCGACATCACCTTCCGCTGCGACCTGGCCAGGCGGCTGGCGGGCTGGCACAACTCGGCGGTGTTGTGGCTCTCGATGCCGGACGACCACCTCGAACGCACCGGCGAGCAGCTCCTGCGCTGGCCGGAGACGCGCACCTGCGCGGCGATCGCCGGGCCCAACAACCTCATGCTCACCGTGGGCCTGCACAGCGTGGCCGACCTGCACGGGCTGGTCACCCGGCTGCGCCACGACTTCCCGCACGCCACGATCGTGGACCGGCAGATGGTGCTCCGCCAGGTCAAGTTGTACGGGCGCGTCCTCGACCCGGTCGGCCGCTGGTCGTCGACGACTCCGCTGGACCTGTGGGCGCTGGCCGAGCACGCTCCCCGCGGGGGCGCGTTCACCGGGACCTGACCGATACCTGCAGATAAGCCGCACCCCATGACGGTTTCCGGCCATCAACCGGTCTCCATGACTGTGCTGGCCATACTTTCGCAAATCGCACTGCGAAGAGAGCCACCCCCTGGCCGACGAAGGATCCCCTCATGCTGAAGACCGGGCAACCCACGACCCTTGACCGGATACTGGGCGGAGTCGAACGGCTCGGCAACAGGCTGCCCAACCCGTTCGTCATGTTCCTCGGGCTGTTCGTCCTGATCGCGCTCGCCTCGTCGATCGCGGCCGCCCTCGGCGCCACGGTGCGGCTGCCCGGCGCGGCCGAGGTGACGCCGGTCAAGAGCGTGCTGTCCGGCGAGGGCCTGGTGCAGCTGCTCGACTCGGCGGTGGACAACTTCGTCGAGTTCCCGGCGCTCGGCCCCGTGCTGACCGTGGTGCTCGGAGTGGGCGTGGCGCAGGGCACCGGCGCGCTGGAAGCCGCCGTGCGCCTGGCCTTCTACCGGGTGCCCCGCTCGATGGTGCCCTACGTGGTGGCCTTCGTCGCCTGCCAGGGACACGTGATGTCGGACGCTTCGTTCCTGGTCATCCCGCCGCTCGCGGCACTGGTGTTCCGCGCCGTCGGACGGCATCCGCTCGCCGGCCTCATCGGCGCCTACGCCTGCCTCGGCACCGGGTACGCCGGCGGCCTCCTGATGGGCACGCTGGACGCGAGCCTGGCGGGCATCACCGAGAAGGCCGCCGCCCTGCTGCCGGGAGCCGGCGGCTACACCACCAACATCGCCATGAACTACTACTTCGGCGCCGCGGCCGGGCTGATCCTGCCGATCGTCGGCGGGCTGCTGATCTCCCGGGTGCTCGAACCGCGGCTGCCGGCGACCACCACCGACGCGGGCCAGGACGGCGCGAGCGTCGAGGTGACGCCGCGGGAACGGCGGGCACTGCTGGCCAGCGGGCTCGCGGTGGCCGGCTTCCTGGCGCTGGTCGTGCTGGCCTGGCTCATCCCGGGCAGCCCGCTGCGCGGCCCCGGCGGCTCGCTGATCCCCTCGCCGCTGCTGAGCAACCTGGTGCCGATCATCGCGCTGGTGTTCTTCCTGTTCGGCTACACGTACGGCCGGGCGGTCGGGCTGGCCAAGGAAGACCGCAACCTGTACACGATGATGACCACGGCGATCAAGGAGATGGGCGGGTTCATCACGCTCATCTTCATCGTGGCCCAGACGCTGAGCGTGCTCTCCTGGAGCGGGCTGGCCACCTTCCTCGCGGTGGAGCTGGCGAACACCGCGCAGGCCGTCGGGCTCGTCGGATTCCCCGCGCTGGTCTTCCTCATGCTGCTGTCCACCGTGCTGAACCTGGTGATCACCTCGGGCTCCGGCCTGTGGTCGCTGGAGTCGACGGTGATGGTGCCGGCGTTGATGCTGCTCGGGCTGTCACCGGCGATCATCCAGGCCACCCACCGCATCGGCGACTCGATCACCCAGGCGATCTCCCCGATGCACATCTTCCTGTACTTCATCCTCGCCGCGTCGCAGAAGTACGAGCCCGACCTCAAACTCGGCACGCTGGTGTCCCGGCTCCTGCCGTTCGTGCCCGCGTTCGGCCTGGTGTGGGCCGGCGTGCTGGCCATCTTCTACTTCGCCGGCCTGCCGGTGGGCCCGGGCGCACCGATCCACCTCCCCTGATCGGCCACCCGCCGCCGGGCGTGCGGCCTCACATCCGGGCTTTCAGCACGTCGACCTCGCAGCCGGGTGCGGCAGGGTCGAAGCCGTGCTCGAACAGCCAGCGGATCGCCAGCAGGCTTCGCAACGACCACCACGCGCGGATCACGTCGACGTCGACGGGGGCGCCGTAGCCGGCGATGACGTCGCCCAGGCGCTCCTCGTGCCCGAGGGTCAGGACGGCGAGGTCGTACAGGGCGTCCCCGGGGGCCGCCTCGGTCCAGTCGATCACGCCGGTGATCTCGTCACCGTCGACGAACACGTGGGTGATCTGCAGGTCACCGTGCGCGAACACCGGGGTCCGCGGCCGGAGCGCGGCCTCGGCGATCTCACGGTTGCGCGTGACCAGGTCGGCGGGAAGGACACCGTTCGTGACGAGCAACTCGCATTCGCCGTCGAGGCGCGAGGCGATCTCGTCGAGGCTCCGGCCGGGCCACGGCGGCAGCGGCGCGTCGTGCAACGTCCGTGCGGCGGCGCCCGCCGCACGCCACGCCGCACGCGACGCGGTCGACGGCTCGCCGAGACGGCCGAGCGCCGTCCCCCGGAGCGCGGCGAGCGCGAGCACGGGCGGCCTGCGCCACAGGACCTCCGGAGTCGGGATCGGCGCCCTGGCCATCGCCTCGACCTCGACGTCGCTACGCCGCTGATCGGAGTCGATCTTCAAGAACACGTCGCCGACGCGCAGGGTCGCGCACTGGCGATGGGCGACGACGACCTCGACCTCATCCATGCCGGTCATTCTCACGGAATGATCACCGACGTCGCCACGGGTTTGATTCGCGCTACCGGGGCCTTCCGCACTGCTGAGGGGAGAGGTCAGAGCCGCAAGCCGATCCGCCCGGCCACGAGCTCGGCACGAACCAGTTCGAGAAGCCGGCCCATCCAGTTGCGCCCGGCAGAGTCGCGGATGTCCCAGAACTGCGAACTGGCGGAGCCGTAATGGAGACGCCCGTCACCCGTGGCCAGGAGCACCTCGCCCAGGTCCGGATGCTGGACGAACTTCGCGCGCAGCAGATCGGCCATGACCGCGAGACGCACGTCCGCCCAACGCGGCCGCCGCTCGGCCCCGACCGCGATGGCACGCGCCGCCTGGGAGTCCGGCGCCGTACGGATGCGCTCGCGCAGGGATTCGTCGTCGGTGGACAGAGCCCAGTAGGCGTGCTCGACCGTCGGATAGAGAACATCGGCGACCTCGATCACGGCCGGGAACTCGTTGCGCAGCCCGTGCGCACGCGGATCCATAGGACGGCCGTAGTTGAGGTGCACGGTCGGCGATCCGGCCTCGGCGGGCCCGTCGGCCTCCCGCAGCGCCTCCGCGGCCGGATGCGGCGCCCGCCAGTCCGCGAAGTACCGGAACGCCCCGCGCCGGCCGTCCTCGGTGACGACGCCGCCCTCGTCCAACGCCTCACTGCCGTCCTCGAACTCGAAGAACACGTACTCGTCCCAGGTCTCGCCCGCCTCCGAGATGAGCAGGCGCAGCGGAATGTCGCGGGCGTCCATGTCGCCGAGCGCGTAGATCCGGTGATGCGCCGGGATCGCCAGGTAGGCATCGCGCAGCACGATCCGGTCGGTCTCCGAGCGCGAGCCGACATAGCGCAGCGCCGCCGCGACGCACCGGTCCGTGGAATCCGGACGCCCGTTCAGGCGGTCGATCGCGTCGACGACCTCCCCGAGCAGTTCCTCGGCCGTGGTCCAGGAGACGACCTCGCCGAACCGCCAGCGTGCCAGATCATGCGCGCTCGCCCAGGCGCCCTCCTCGGGAGCCGTCGCCACCCAGCCGGCCTCGAGCTTCGCACGGAGCCCGTCGAGGTCGCCCCACTCCCAGTAGAAGGTCGCACCGTCCGCGAAGACCTTCAGATCGGTCAGGTAGTAGTCGCCGCCGTTCCGAATGAAGATCGGCCGCAAGTATCCCTCGATCCGCTCCCCGTCGACGACGCGGTAGGTCCGATTCCTCATCATCCGAGCCAGCGTAGGCCCTGCGCCCGAACAGGGCTCAACGCGCGGTCCCGTGATCATCTCAGAGGCCACCTGGCCAGGTGACGGCTGATCACCAGGCGCTGGATCTGCTCGGGAAGTCTTTTCCGGGCACCGCTGAAGCGCTCCCACCTGTGGATGGCGAGCAGCGCGTACGCTTGCGGGCGAGTCACATCAGTTCTCGCTGATTCCGGTGCTCCCACGAAACAGCGACGGAACAAGCCGAGCAGGAGGCGCACGTGGCGATGCCGAAGAAGGGCTCGCGGCTCATCACCGTCGATGGCACCGTCTTCCGCTGGCGGGTCCGCCACAAGCCGACCTACTGCCAGGGCAACGGCTGGACCCCGCTCCGCTTCGCCGTCGAGCAAGCCGACGATCCGGGAGGCGTTCTCGTAGTGTCACTTCCCTGCGCCCGGCCGGACAACTGGCTGGGGGAGCGAACCATCGCGATCCGTCCCGTCCTCGTCGCCGGATGCATCAGGAGGGCCCGCGACCAGGGATGGAACCCGGCGCAACCGGGCTCACCCTTCACCCTCACCGTCGCCGAGGACGACCTGGCCGCGCTCCTGGGCGAAGCCCCTCACTACCTGGTCCCGTTCCTCTGGGGCATGATCCCGGAAGGCGGCGGCATCGAAGACCTCCCTCGATGCACTCAGATTCGGGGTCAACAGGAACCGAGCACCAACAGTCTCTGATCCTGTCGGGGTCTTTGCCCTGATCGCGCCACAGGGCAGGGGTAAGAGCGGTCCGCGCTCGACACGTGAGCCGTCCGATCATTTGGAGCGCATGACCCGTTCGATCACGAGGACCCCGACCAGCCAGAAGGCCGCGTATGCCAGGGGGCGCATCGTCAGGTAGATCACCGTGATCTGTCCTGGATCCTCGAAGAAGTAGTCGATGGCGAGATTGACCAGAAAGGAACCCGCGACGACGCAGGTCCAGGCCAGCCAGGCCACCCGTGCCTCACGACTCCATCCCTTGGGGCCGATCATCTCGACAAGCAGATCTTGTCGACTACGCAGTCAAGCGGCACGTCTCCGCCGCTCGTACACCTTGATCGGCTTCCAATGGCGTATGTCGGCAGAGGCCCGTTACCCGACGTTAGAACCTGAGATGCAAGCCTCATCTGTCTTTCCCTGCCGTGCACCATTCGTAGGTGCTTCGGCTCTGACGACGAAGCTCACGGAAGCGACCTCGACATCGTTCGCCGCCAGGATCCACTCATAGACATGGCCAGCGGTTAGAGGCAACGGTGGAATGGGGATGGCGAAGCTAACGTTCAACGGGACTCGCCTCGCCATGGGTTCCGCCTGATCGATGTCAGGTGCGAACTCTCCGCTGAAAGAAAGCGCCCCGTCTCCGTCGGTGAAGGGGCGGACGGGCTGTCCCTCCTCGTCTTGAAGGCGAACAACGAAGCGGATTTTCTGTCGCACTTCCTCCCATGGAGCTCGCAAGAAGCCGACAACGGCTGCCATCGGCACCGTAGGCCCTGTTACAGACCAACCCGCTCCGAGTACGTTGATCTTCCCGGTCGCCGCATCAGTACTCGCGGCGTCACTCAGGACAAGAAAACCTTCTATCACGAGGCAGCCCTTTTCAGCTCCAGCGCTCCCGCCCCACAGGTGAGGGCTCCATCAATGACCCCTGCGGGCCCATGCATAACGACGCGGGCAGCGGCCGATGTGGTGTCAGGGACTACGTCGGGTGTCTTCACGACGTGACACACTTCGGCGCCGATCGCGAATGCGTAGCGGCGGATCGTGGACATGCGAGGATCTCCGCCAACCCGTTCGAAGTCTGACACGGCGGGCTGACTGCGCCCCATCTTCGCGGCCACGTCAGCCTGCGTCAGACCGAGTTGCTTGCGCACTCCGACCAGGGTCTCGATGAGACGCATGTCTCGCTCGACTGCTGCGCTTTCACGCTGAACCTCGGGGTCGTCTGAATCGATGCCGAGCAGTGCGGCAATGTCGCGGTCCACGCCTACCTCCCCTTATCGGGTCTACCTTATATTCTGCTTCGCCATTCGGCTGGCCGATCCCGAGCGGTCTCGATGGCCCGTTGCTGGGCTCCGTTGCTGCCCTTCTTGTGAAACTTGAGGCCGAGCAGTAGGTGCTCACCATCTGTAAGCACGGCGTAGTACAGGCGGTACTCGCTGCCCCCCTAGCTGAGGCGAGCTTCACTGAGACCCTTACCCAGGGCCCTCACATCCCGATCCATCACCCTGTCGTGCTCGATCCGCCACATCAGGTGGCCCAACTCGATGAGAGGGGGCTTGCCTTGTAGAACCTCATGGATCTCTTTGCTGGCGACTTCAGCGCCGGAGGGGGTGGTGTACCACTGCCACGTAGCTTTGGACCGTTCCTCCACGGGCACCTCTCTACCCCTCGCCGCAGCGCCTCGCTGGCTCTCGACTGTACAGGTGGCAACTGACAGAAACGCCTGTGCAGAAGGAGATGTAGCTTCGACGCAGTTCACCAAGCTCGACGACTTCCCACAGCCGATCGTCGTGCTGGCATCAGACAAGGTCTGGTCAGGGGCCGCAGTGCGGTTGGTGGCTGGCGAGTCCCGCCTCCCTTCACAAGGAAGCGGGTCTCCGCATTTCGGACGCTACTTGGCCAAGTGTCTGCTGATCACCATTCGCTGGATCTGGTTGGTGCCCTCGAAGATCTGCATGATCTTGGCCTCGCGCATGTACCGCTCGACCCGGAACTCCCGCGTGTACCCGTACCCGCCGAACACCTGCACCGCGTCCGTCGTCACCTTCATCGCCGCGTCCGTGGCGACCAGCTTGGCGACGCTCGCCTGCCGGCCGTACGGCAGCCCCGCGTCGCGGCGGCGGGCCGCGTCGAGGTACGTCGCCCGCGCGCTGTCCACCCCGGCCGCCATGTCGGCGAGCAGGAACCCGAGCCCCTGGTGGTCGATGATGCGCTTGCCGAACGTCTGCCGCTCCTTGGCGTAGGCGACGGCCTCGTCGAGCGCGGCCTGGGCGAGGCCGGTGGCGCAGGCGGCGATGCCGAGCCGGCCGGAGTCGAGGGCGCTGAAGGCGATCTGCAGCCCCTGCCCCTCCTCGCCGATGAGCCGGTCGGCGTCCAGGACGGCGCCGTCCCAGTGGGCGCTGGTCGTGGGGACGGCGTGCAGGCCCATCTTCTCCTCGGGGCGCCCGAACGAGAGCCCTTCGGCGGTCCCGGGGGCGAGGAAGCAGGAGATGCCGCGCGACCCCTCACCGGTGCGGGCGAACAGGGCGTAGAAGTCGGCGATGCCGCCGTGGGTGATCCACGCCTTGTTGCCGGTGATCCGGTAGCCGGTCTCGACCCGCTCCGCCTTGCAGGTGAGGGCGCCGGCGTCGGATCCGGCCTGCGGCTCCGACAGGCTGTAGCCGCCGACGACGCGTCCCGCCAGCATGTCGGGCAGCCACCGCTCGCGCTGCTCGGGCGTGCCGTAGGCGTGGACGGGGAAGCAGGCGAGGGTGTGCACGCTGGTCGCGACCGCGACGGCCGCCCACCGCATCGCCAGCTCCTCGATGACCTGCAGGTAGACCTCGTACGGTTGCCCGCCGCCGCCCAGTTCCTCCGGGTACGGCAGCCCGAGCAGCCCCGCGCCGCCCAGCGTGGCGAACAGCCCGTCGGGGTAGGTCTCGGCGCGTTCGTGCTCGTCCACGCGGCGCGCGAGCTCCTTGTCGGCGATCTCGCGCGTCAGGTCGATGAGGTCCTTGGCGTCCTGGTCGGGAAGCAGGCGGTCGACGGTCACGGTCACTCCTGGGTCGGGGCGGGCTCGTCCAGCCGCGCCAGGGCGGTCCTGGCGCGCTCGCGGAAGTCGGCGACCCGGGCGAGCTTGATGTCCTCGTACCCGCGGATCAGGTCGGGCAGGCCCGCGATCTCGGTGACGGCGGCGGCCGTGCCGGGGGTGAGCCGGGACAGGGCGGCGCGCACCAGATCACGATATTCGGTGACGAGCGCGCGTTCGACGCGGCGTACCTCGGCCTGGCCGAACACGTCGAGCGCCGTCCCGCGCAGCACCCGCGCGGCCCGCAGCCCGCGGAACAGCACGGGGGCCGAGCGGCGCAGCCTGATCTTGCGCTTCATGCCCATCGCGCGCAGCAGCGGCGGGTGCAGCAGCACGGACACGGCCGCGTCGGCGCCGAACTCGCGCTCGCGCCGCTCCTGCTCGGCCGGGTCGAGGTGGAGGCGGGCGACCTCGTACTCGTCCTTGTAGGCCATGAGCTTGTGCAGGCCGCGGGCGTAGGCGAGGGCGATCTCGGTGCCCGCCTGCTTGCCGGCGCGCTGGACCGCGGCGGCGCGCACCCGGCGCACGTCCTGGGCGTACGTGCGGGCGTACGTCGCGTTCTGGTAGCCGGTCAGGTCGGCGGCGCGCGCGGCCACCACCTCGTCGAATCCTTCCGGCACGGGCGCGGGCGCCGTGATCTCGCGCACCGCGGCGGGGTCGGACACGGCGGTGCGGCCCCAGCGGAAGGCGGCGAGGTTCTGCTCGACGGAGGCCCTGTTGAGGGTGATGGCCCGCTCGATGGACGCGGCCGAGACCGGCAGGCAGCCGAGCTGGTAGGCGGCGCCGAGCAGCAGCAGGTTGGCCGGCATGTGGTCGCCGAACAGGACGTCGGCCAGCTCGTGGGCGGCCACGCACTCGACGGCCTTGACGGCAGGCTCGACGCGGGCGACCGCGCCGGCGTGTCCAGGCACCGGCGCGCGGCCGGTCACCATGGCGGCGGTGGGCACGACGGAGGTGTTCAGCACGGCGATGGTGCGTTCGGGCGCGGCCACGGCGAGGTTGGCGTCGGCCGCCGCGCCGAGCAGGTCGAACCCGATGAGCACGTCGGCCATGCGGTGCGAGGCGCGTACGGAGCCCGCGAGCGGGCGCGGCGAGATCCGCACGTCGCTGACCACGGGCCCGCCCTTCTGCGCCAGCCCGGTCTGCTCGAGCCCGGCCGTGTGCAGGCCGTCGAGGTGCGCCGCCATCTGCAGGATCTGCGAGACGGTGACGACGCCGGTGCCGCCGATGCCGGGCATCCTGATGAGCACGTCGTCGCCCACCCGGACGGCGGGCTCCGGCGGTTCTGCGGGCGGCGGCGGAGCCTGGTGCGGCCGCCTGGTGCCCGGCTCGACCAGCAGGAACGACGGGCAGTCGCCCTTGAGGCAGCTCAGGTCGGTGTTGCAGGACGCCTGGTGGATGCGGGTCTTGCGGCCGTACTCGGTCTCGACCGGCTGCACGGACAGGCAGGTCGAGACGTCGCCGCAGTCGCCGCAGCCCTCGCAGACCCGTTCGTTGATCACGACCTTCTCGGTGGGCGTGGGCAGCTTGCCGCGCTTGCGCAGCCGCCGCTCCTCGGCGGCGCACCGGTCGTCGTGGATGAGCACGGTCACGCCGTCGAGCGCGGCCAGCTCCTTCTCGACCTCGGGCAGGTCGTCGCGGTGCCGTACGGATGCGATGGGCGCCAGCCGCACCCCGCGGTACGTCTCCGGCTCCGGCGTGGTGACCACGACGCGGCGTACGCCCTCCAGCGCCAGCTCCCGCGTGAGCGTGGGCACGTCGAGCCGGCCCTCCGCGCGCTGCCCGCCGGTCATGGCGACGGCGTCGTTGTAGAGCAGCTTGTACGTCATCGTCACCCCGGCGGCCACCGCCGCCCTGATCGCCAGCGAGCCGGAGTGGTGGAAGGTGCCGTCGCCGATGTTCTGCACGAAGTGCCGGTCCTCGGTGAACGGCGCAAGCCCGATCCACTGGGCGCCCTCGCCGCCCATCTGGGTGATGCCGACCTGGGTGCCGCGCCCGTGCCCGTCCAGCGCGATCATGGCGTGGCAGCCGATGCCGACGCCGACGAGCGTCCCGTCGGAGGTTCGGGTGGAGGTGTTGTGCGGGCAGCCCGAGCAGAAGTACGGCGTGCGCGCGGCGACCAGGGGGAGCAGGGGGCGCGGTTTCTTCGCAGCCGGGCCGGTGGTGACGGAGGCCCGGGGCAGCCGGCCGGGGTCCAGGCAGGCGACCAGGGCCTTGGCGACGTCCTCGGCGCTCAGGGTGCCGCGGGCGCTCAGCAGCTCCCTGCCCAGCACGGCCGGCACCCGGTCGCGGCCGTACAGGGCCTGCTTGAGCTGCCCCTCCAGGAACGGCACCTTGTCCTCGACCACGAGCACCCGGTCGAGGTCGGACGTCATCGCGGCCAGCTCGGCGTGGTCGAGCGGGAACGGCATCGCGAGCCGGATCAGCCGCAGCCCGGCGTCGTCCAGGGCGGACCGGTCGAGGCCCAGGTCGGCCAGCGCCCGCAGGACCACCGCGTACGTCGTGCCGGACGCGACGATCCCAAGCGCGGTGTTGCCCTCGCCGGCCATCACTCGGTTCAGGCGGTGCGTACGGGCGTAGGCGCGGGCCAGGTCGAGGCGGCGGGTCAGCAGGTCGTGCTCGGCGTCCAGCGCCGCCGCGCCCAGCAGGATCGGGGACGACGCGCGGGCGGCGCGGTCCGGGAACGGGATGTGCTCGCGCAGCGGGCCGAGGTCGACCGTGGCGGACGCGTCGGCGATGTCGGCCACGATCTTCAGCCCGGCCCAGAGCCCGGTCGCGCGCGACAGGGCCACCGCGTGCAGCCCGAACTCGATGATCTCGGCGATCGAGCCGGGCGCGAGCAGCGGCATGGCCAGGCTCTGGCACATCGGCTCGCACGTGCTGGGCAGCGTGGACGACTTGCAGCCGGGGTCGTCGCCGATCCAGGCCACCGCGCCGCCGAGCGGGGCCGTGCCCGCCGTGTTGGCGTGCCTGATGGCGTCGGCGGCCCGGTCGAGGCCGGGGTTCTTGCCGTACCAGAAGCCCGTCACGCCCTCGTGGCGGCGGCCCGGCACCTGGTCCAGCAACTGCGTGCCGGCCACCGCCGTGGCCGCCAGCTCCTCGTTCAGGCCCGGCTTGAACACCACGCCCATGTCGTCCAGGAACCGCGACGCCCGTCCCATCTCCAGGTCCACACCGCCCAGCGGGGACCCTTGGTAACCGGACACGAACGCCCGCGTGTCCAGCCCGCGCGCCCGGTCGAGCCTGCGCTGCTCCAGCGTCAGGCGGACCAGCGCCTGAACGCCGGAGATGAGCACCCGGCCGTCGAGCGCCGCGTACTTGTCGTCGAGTGACACGGGGGCGGGAGTCTCGCTGGGGCTCATGCGGACCTCCTGGCTTCGTACGTGGGATCCCCAGCACAGCAATGCGGCACACGATGCGCAAGTATGAGATGAGAAAGCACGCGTAAGACGCAAACAATGTACGTCAGCATGCCTCATGTCCGAAGATGTTTGCGCCCAGGGGAAGGTTCTCGCATGCCCGACGTCGACGACATCGACCACCAGGTGCTGCGCCTGCTACGGGAGGACGGGCGCAGGACGTTCTCCGAGATGGCCGAGCGGGTCGGCCTGTCCGTCGCCGCCGTCAAGCGGCGCGTCGACCGGCTCAGGGACCTGGGCGTGATCACCGGGTTCACCGTGCAGATCGACTACGCCAAGCTCGGATGGGGCATCGAGGCGTTCACCGAGCTGCGCTACCCCGGCACCACCCCGGTCAGCGAGATCGTCCGCACGGCCACCGACGTGCCCGAGGTGCAGGAGGTCTTCACGATCGCCGGCGACCCCGACGCGCTGATCCACGTACGGGTGCGGGACCTCGGGCACCTCCAGCAGGTCATCGACCGGCTGCGCAGGGCCGGCGACGTGACGGGCACGAAGACGCTGCTCGTGCTCGGGACGTGGACGCGCGACGCGCTGGCGCCGCGCAGCGGCTGGAATCAGGGCATCCCGCTGGCCCGGTCGCGGCGGGAGAAATAGCGTACGAGCAGGCCGATCGCCAGCAGCACCGCCGTCCCGAGACCGAGCACCCAGATCGACACGCCGGTCATGGGGAGCGGTCGCGGGTCTTCGAGCCCTTCCGCGCGCGGCGCCCGGCCGTGCGCCGCGGATCGGTGCTCGTGCCGGCCCGCCCGCTCGCCGGGGGCGGCCGCGCGCGGCTCGGGCCTCGGCTCCGCGTCCTCGACCTTCGACGGCTGAGCGGCAGGGGCCGGCTCGTCGGGGGCGGGCCCGTCCGTGGTGGCCGCCCGTACGGGTTCCACGGCGGTGGAGGTGCAGGAACGGTTGTTCGCGGTGTTCGCCTCGTCGCCGTCGGCGCTGACCGTGGCGCAGTTCCTGACCAGACCGGGCTCGCCGGGCGCGAGGGTGAACATGAACGTCCTGCGCTCCGACGGCGCGAGCGTGCCGAGGGGGCAGACGAGGGCGGGCCCGCCTCCAGGGCACTCCGGCGGGCGGTCGGCGATCGTCGCGCCGCCGCCCGGATGGCGCACCGTCACGCCGGTCGCCGGCGTGAGCCCCTCGTTGACGACCGTCACCGCGTAGGCGATGGCGCCGCCGGCGGTGAGCGTCGCCGCCTTGGTGATCGTGACGTCGGCCCTGGCGGCCCTGGCCTCGGTGACCAACTGCGCGGAGTCGCCCTGCGCGCCCGACGCGGAGACCTCGGCCCGGCTGGACAGCGCCGTGCCGTCGGAGAGTTCGGGGTCGATCACGACGGGGAACGCACGCGTCACGCTCCGGCCCGCCGGGATCATCAGGGCCGGCCCGCCGCAGGTGATGGTCCGGCCGTTGAGGACGCAGCCGTCGGGGAGAGGGCCGGGGGCCACGTGCTCGTCGAGGGTGCCGGTGATGGTCACGGCCTCGGCGGCTGTGTCGCCCGCGTTCGTGACGGTCACCGTGTAGACGGCCTGACCGCCGATGACCAGCGGGTCGGGAACGGCGGCCTGCCCGATGCGCAGGCTCGCTGACGGTGGTTCGCTCGCCCAGGGCGGTCCGCCCACCCCTGATCCGCCCGCCGCTGATCCGCCCGCCGCTGATCCGCCCGCCACGGCCGGAGCGGCTGCGCCGCCGCCCAGCGCGGCCAGCGCGATGACCGCCGCCACCCGGGCCATGCCCATCTCCTACCCCCGCGTTGACCGCCGTGCCTGCTCGACCCCGGAGCCGATCTTTCTATCGGCCGCAGAGGCGGCGGGGGGCTGCACACCGGAATCATGCGCTGCCGTGGCACATTCTTTGCCGGGACACCGTTCCGCGCTCGACGAACATCTCTCGGCCCGCCCCGCGGCGGCGCGTAGGGTCGGCGTCATGCCGAAGGCCGCCCGCTATGACGACGTCGCCGGCTTCTACGCGGCCGGCTGGCCCGACGACGTCGACGACCCCGCGTCCGTGCGCCTGCTCGACCTGCTGGGGCCGCTCGCGGGCCGCCGGGTGCTGGACGTCGCCTGCGGTCACGGCCGGACCAGCCGCGCACTCGCCCGCCGCGGGGCCGCTGTCGTGGGCGTCGACCTCTCGTCGGCGCTGGTCGAGAGGGCGCGGGAGGCCGAGCGCGAAAGCCCGCTCGGCATCCGCTACGTCCACGCCGACGCGACCGAGCCCGGCACGCTCGACGCGATCGAGCCCTCCGGGGTGGGAGCGTTCGACGCCGTGGTGTGCGCGTTCGGCCTGTCCGACATCGACGACCTCGAGGGCGCGGCCGCGACCGCCGCCCGCGGGCTCCGGCCCGGAGGTGTGTTCGCCTGCTCCCTCCTGCACCCATGCTTCCCCGGTGGGCAGGGCGTCTCCGGCTCCTGGCCGGGCGACGCCGGCTATCACGCGGAGGGCTGGTGGCGGGCCGACGGCGAGCGCTCGACCCTGCGCCGCCAGGTGGGCGCCAACCACCGCACGCTGTCGACGTACCTCAACACGTTGCGCCGCCACGGCCTGTGGTTGGACGAGATGGACGAGCCCGAGCCCGCCCGGGAGTGGGCGGCGACCCGCCCGGACGCCGCCAGGTTCCCCGTGTTCCTCGTCATGAGGTGTGTACGCCGTAGCCGGGCCCAGCCGGCGATATCGGCGTAGAGGGCCGCCTGCTGTCCGGCGTTCCCCGTCACCGAGGAGGAGGGCTTCAACGGGGCCTCCGCCATTCACGTCCACCGGCTGGCCTGCGACGCCCTGGGCCCTCTTTCGATCACGAAGTCCGACCTCATC
This sequence comes from Nonomuraea sp. KM88, assembly GCF_052245635.1. Classification (NCBI taxonomy): domain Bacteria; kingdom Bacillati; phylum Actinomycetota; class Actinomycetes; order Streptosporangiales; family Streptosporangiaceae; genus Nonomuraea; species Nonomuraea sp. KM88. The sequence continues at coordinate 584,564 of NZ_JBQQCC010000001.1, forward strand.
CTGCGGGTGAACCAGCGCGTCCGCGTGCACTATGACCCCGAGGGAGGGGTGGACGCGCGGTTGGCCGGTGACGAAGAGCCCGTGAGCGGTGTGGACACCTCCGTGCTCGCCGGAGCCGAACTCGGCCTGCTCACCCTCGCGTCCCTCGGCCTGATCGTGTTCGGCCGGCCCGACCCATGAGGCCGCGCCGCCCTTCATCGAGCGCCGGCAGCGGTCCTGGCCGTGGCAGCGAGATCGCCATCCCTCGTGAGAGCTACCGCGATTGTTCGTCCCAGGGGGATGGAACGCCCCGCGCAGATCCCTAACCTCCGTGGGACCGCGGAAAACGCCGCGGGAACCTGATCGAGAGGATCGCGGTCGTGGCATCCACGGAGCACCAGGAGAACCCCCCTTCGCAAGCCGGCCTCTCCACGGGCCGGCGCCGGTTGCGCACGTTCCGCTTTCCCGTCCTGCTGGTCGCGTTGTTCGGCGTGATGGTGGCGACCGCCGGGATCAACCAGCTCGTCGCGCCCGTACCGGTGCTCGCCCTGCCGGTGGGGGTCGGCCTGGCCGTCGCCGCTCTGGCCTGCTACCGCCGGCTCTGCCGGATCGTCGAGCTCCGCCCGACCGTCCCCGAACTCGAGAAGGCGGGCAGAGGGTCGCAGCTGCTGCGCGGGACGCTGCTCGGGTCCGGCCTGTTCACCGTGCTGATGGCGCTGATCGCGGTGTTCGGCGGCTGGCAGGGCGTGTCCTGGGGTTCCTTCGGCGGCTTCCTCGGCGGCGCGGGCATGATGGCGAGCGTCGCCGTCGCCGAGGAACTCCTGTTCCGCGGGGTCCTGTTCCGCATCATGGAGGAACGTGTCGGCAGCGTGATCGCCCTGGTCGTATCCACGCTGCTGTTCGGTGCGACACACCTGGTCAACGTCAACGCCACGCTGTGGGGCGCGCTCGCGATCGCCCTGACGGGCGGGGCCATGACGGCAGCCGCCTACATCGCCACCCGCTCGCTGTGGCTGCCCATCGGCCTGCACTTCGCCTGGAACTTCACCCACGCCGGGGTCTTCGGTGTCATGATCTCCGGATCGGACATGCCACCCCACGGCCTGCTGAACGTCACGCTCTCCGGCCCGTCCGCGCTGACCGGCGGCGCCTTCGGGCCCGAGGCCAGCCTGCTCGCCCTGCTGGTCTGCCTGGCGCCCACGATCGTGCTGCTGCGGCGGGCGGCCCGTACCGGCCGGATCCGGCGGCGCCCCCGCCGCGCCAAGCTCCCCGCCTGACCGCTTCAGCAGTCGGCCCCCGCCGTCTCGAAGGTCCTCCCGTCGTTGATCTGGAGTGCCCCGATCCATTTACGGTCGCACGGATAACTGACGTTCCAGGTCCTGGTCATACTCTGCCCCGCGAACACGGTGTACCACGTGGAGTCCCATTTGACGGTGCTTGTTTGATTGCTCCTGTATCCGACGCGTGCGGTGACGGGCGATCCGCCCGTCTTGTTGTAGGTGACCCTGATGCGCTGCGGGCTTTGGAGCAAAGTGATGCAGACAGTTCCGTTCTTCAGGGGCTCGCACTGCCTGGGCGGGGCGGCCAGGGCGCCCGCGCCGGCTTGCGCGGATGCCGCCGCCGGGGCGCAGGCGATCACCGAGCCGGCAACGGCTACGGCGGCCCCCAGAGAGGTGAGTCGGTATCGCATTCATGGTCCTTTCGATCGGGTGGTCCCGCTGAAATTCGAGGAGAATCGGTCGGCTCCCGCGCGTCCCCCTCAATGGCGACATGTTTGGCCTTGAGCTGTTTCCTCGGTGTTTCCAGGCGAGCCCAGGGGGCAAGGAAGGACATGGCCCGACCTGGCCGGGTCTTCCCGGGACATGGTGCTCGCTCTTGCCGGCCGCCCTGCCAGAGATCCCAGCCCGGCCTGGACGCGGTCGAACAGGACCAGATCAGCTGGCACAGCCGTCAGGTCTTTCGCATACCAGCCCGCGGCTGAAACCCCCACGGACGGGGTCCAACCACGCCGGTGGCGGCCGCCCAGATGAAGGCGGCCGCCACCGGGCGAGGGGTCAGGAGCTGGGGCAGGTGTCGCGGTACTCCTCGATGGCGGGCCCGCTGGGCGGCGGGCACAGGAACTGCTCGTAGCGGGTGTCGTCGTCGACGAACCGCTTGAGCCAGGCCACCATCGACTTGGCCATCGTGGTGTCGGGAATCTGCGGGAAGAAGTGGCTCGCGCCGTTGAGCTCCAGGTACGCCTTCTCCGACGAGGACGGGATGCTCTCGTAGAAGCGCTCGGAGTGGCTGGAGACGGGGGCGATGCTGTCGCTCTCCCCGCCGATGATCATGGTGGGGACACGCACGCCCGACCAGCTCTTCGTCAGGTTCCACGGCGCGATCGGCACGGCCGCCTGGAGCGAGGACCGGTCGTCGGCGGCCTCCAGCGAGCCGCCGCCGCCCATCGAGTGGCCGGCCACGGCCAGCCTGGACGGGTCGATGCGGCCGCGGACCGTCGACGGGCTGTCCTCCACCAGGTAGTCGAGGGCCGCGAGGAGCTGGCGGCCCCGACTGGCGGGCTGGTCGTAGATGGTGTTGGTCTCGATGCCGATCACCACGAAGCCGTGCGAGGCGATCCTCGGGCCGAGCCAGTCGAGGCTCGACCACCTGGCGGTGTAGCCGGGCGAGATGGCGATCGCCCCGAACGTGCCCTGGCTGGTGTCGTCCGGGTAGTAGATCTCTCCGCCGCCGAAGCCGCCGACCAGCGAGGAGACGCTCCGCTGGGACGTCGAGAACGGGCCGCGGCTCGCCTCGAGCAAGGCGTCCGTGGGGTCCGGGCCGCGCTCGTACGGGCTGGCCGCCTGGGCGGCGGGAGCGGCGGCGAGGCCGCCGGCGAGGAGTGCGAGGGTGAGGGCGAGCTTGGTCAACGTTCGCGCGCCGCGGTGGGGGGTGGTGAGCTGCACGTCGTCTTACTCCCTGCTCGAAGTGGGGGTGACTGCTGTCTGTCGCCATTGTTCGGATGCGGAGTCAGCCGTGCATCGGTGAAATCACCGGTCTCCGATCAGGACATGAGGCGTACCAGTTCGACGCGGGAGCGGACGCCGAGCCGGTCGAAGATGTTCCTGAGGTGGTGCTCGACGGTGCGCCTGCTCAGGAAGAGCCGCTCGGCCACCTCCTTGTTGGTGGCGCCCTCGGCGACCATGCGCGCGATCCGCAACTGCTGCGCCGTGAGCTGCCGCGTGGTGTCCGGCCGGGTGAGGCGTACCGGGTCGCCGGACGCGCGCAGCTCGGTCCTGGCCTGTTCCGTCCACAGGCGGGCGCCGTGGCGTTCGAACGTCTCCAGCGCCGCGTGCAGGTGGTTCCTGGCGGCGCCCGGGCGGCGGTCGCGGCGCAGCGCGCTGCCGTACAGCAGGCGGGTGCGTGCCGACTCGAACTCGCACACTCCCTGCCCGTGCAGGTCGAGCGCCTCGCGGAACAGCTCGTCCGCCTCGCCGGGCGCGGCGAGCAGCGCCCGGCAGCGGGCCACGAGCGCGCGCAGGTCGGGGCTGCGGGTGCTGCCGACCCAGCGTTCGAGTACGCGCAGCGCGGCGGCGGCCCGTTCGCGGTCGCCGGTGCGCGCGGACGCCTCGATGAAGTGCGGCGTGGCCATGACGCGGATCACGACGTGGTTGTTACGCCGATCGGCGCGCAGCCGGGCGGCGGCGCCGGCGGGGCGGCCGGCGGCCAGATCGAGGCAGGCCAGCGCCCAGGTGCCGATGGCGCCCGCGATGCCCAGCTCGTGGGCGTCGGCCAGCTCGATCGCGGCGTCGGCACGCACCCGGCAGGTCTCCCTGTCGCCTTCGACGGCCGCCGTCATCGCCAGCCAGGCCAGGTGCTGGGCCGCCGTGTTGAGCTGGCCGGTGTCCTGGGCGAGACGCAGCCCCTCGGCCGCGGTCGTCGCGACGGAGGCGTACCTGCCCATCCAGATCTCCGGATAGATCATGTACTCGAGCAGCTGCGGCACGGCGGAGGCGGCGCCGCGCACCCGGGCGGCCTCGACCGCGCGGGCCGACAGGCGGTGCGCGGTGGCGTCCTCGCCGAGCAGCAGGCTCGCCACGCACGCCCACACGAGCACCGCCGGATCGCGGACGGAGCCGGCCAGCTCGACCACCCGCCGCAGCGGCCCTGCGGCCTCCTGGTGCGAGCCGCTGAACGTGGAGGCCATGCCCGCCAGATACTCGAACATGAGCTGGGCCGGGGCGGCGTCGTCGGGGCGGCGCAGCGCGGCGGCCTGGCGGGCGATCGCGATGAACGCCCGGTTGTCGCCCGCCCGGTAGCTGGCGTCGGCGGCCCTGACGAGCGCGCGCACGCCCAGCGTGCGGTGGCTGGTCAGCAGGCGGGCCGCGGCGGCCAGCAGTTCCTCGCGGGCGCTTCCGGTCTCGCCGCGCAGCAGTTCCAGGCTGCCGTGCAGGAGCTGTACGCGGCCGCGTACCTCGTCGGGCGCGGTGAGCGAGCGGAGCCTGGCCAGCAGCGCGCGGGCGACCTGGGGCCGTCCCGCGATCCACGCGTGCCTGGCGGCGGCGGCCAGCCGCTCGGCCTTGGCCGGACCGTGCCCGGTGAGCTCGGCGGCGCGTTCGAGCGCGAGGTACGGCTCCGGCCCGCAGGGACGGCCGTCACCTGGTGGCCGGGCCTCCAGCGCCGCCGCGGCCAACTCGCCGGCCAGCCGTTCCGTGTCCCGTCCTGCCGGTTCGTCGAGCGTGCAGGCCCGGTGCCAGGTCCCCCGCAGCCGGACTTCGGGAGTCTCCGCGTGCTGCTCCTCCAGCAGCGTCGCCAGTACGCGGTGGGCGTGGCGGCGGCGGGCGAGCGGAGCACTGTGGTAGGCGACCGCGCGTACCGCCGGATCGTCGAAGTCGTAACGGTCACCTGCCGTGTGCAGGAGGCCCGCGCGTTCGGCAGGTTCCAGCGAGGTGAGCGCGCAGCCGGGGCGGGCGGCGCGGATCAGGGTCGCCACGTCCAGGCCGGGATCGGCGGCGATCAGCAGCAGGAGCCGCCGGGTGTCCTCGGGCAGGGCGGCGAGCCGGCCCGCGTGCTCGTGCCACAGCCGCCCGCCACGGGGGAGCGCGGTGGGCGGGACGGCCAGGCCCGCGCAGTGGTCCGGGGTGAGGCCGCCGATCAGCTCAGCCAGCGCGAGGGGGTTGCCGCGGGCGATCTGGTCGAGCGCCGCCAGCAGGTCGCCGGCGATCCTGCCGGGCGCCAGGTCGTCGGCCAGCTCCCGCACGGCCACCTCGTCCAGCCCGCCCAGCACGCGGACCGGCACGCCGTCCATCCCCTCCGCTCTCGTGGTGAACAGCAGCGCCACCGGCTCGTGCGACACCCGCCTCGCCACGAAGGCGAGCACCTCCCGGCTGGCCGGGTCCACCAGATGCGCGTCGTCCACGCAGGCCAGGACCGGCCGCCGGGTCGCCACCGCCGACAGCAGGCCGAGGACGGCGGCGGGCAGGGCGAGCCCGGCCTGCGTCCCGGACTCCATGGCCTCCGCCAGGGCTCGCCCTTGCGCCTGCGGCAGCGCCGCGGCGTGCGCGGCGACCGGGCGCAACAGACCGTGCAGCCCCGCGTACGGGAGGCGCGACTCCGGCTCGACGCCCGCGACCCGCAGCACGCGGAAGTCGCGGGCGGCGTGCGCGGCGGCCAGGTCGAGCAGCGCCGTCTTGCCCATTCCCGGCGCTCCCACCAGCAGCAACGCCCCGCCGGAACCCGAGCGGGCGCCGTCCAGTAACCGGAGCAGGGCACGTTCCTCCTCGCCGCGACCGCGCAACACGGGAACGGGTGCGATATTGGACATGTCGTCCAGTGTCGCCCGGGGGCGACGGGAGAGAAAGCCTCAGGCGATGGTGGGCACGGGGTCCTGGCCGAAGATCCATGGCGCGAACACGACCATCCACCCGTCAGGGTCGGCGTACGCGACGGCGCCCCGCTCGGCCCAGTAGGGGTTGTCCAGCGGCGCGGGCCGGTGCCCCAGGCCGGCCAGCCGCTCGACGACGGCCGCCACCGCCTCGTGGCCGGACAGGTAGAGCACCAGCTGGTTCTCCGTGGACGGGGCCGGGATCTCGGGTGTCTCGCCGTGCTGCGTGAGCTCGAGGTGGACGGGTGTCCCGGGCAGTCCGAAGACGGCTCCGTCGTAACCGGTGTGCCCCCGCCACGAGGCGATCACCGGGAGCTGGAGCACGTCCCGGTAGAAGACCAGGCAGTCCTCGAAGCGGGCTGTCGGCCGGGCGAAGCGGACCGCCCCCACCGGCAGGCACTCCGGCCACTCGTGCGGCATGTCACACCCTTCCTCGACGTGTCGCGGGCCACCCTACCGACGGCCGGCCCGGCGCGCGTCAGCGGCTCTCCACGGGAGTGCTTCGCCGCTTCCCCTGCAGCCGGCCGGCGACGGCGGGCAGGAGGCCCTGGGGGAGGAACAGGACGACCACGATGAGGACGAGGGCGTAGACAGCGTACGAGAGCACGCTCGGCGCGTACGTCGGCATGCCGGGCAGCGCGCCCAGGGTGTTCAGCACCTGCAGGAGCAGCGTGATCGCGCTCGCTCCGACGACGGCGCCCCAGATCGTGCCGAGCCCGCCGACGACGGCCATGACGATGTACTGGATGGAGATGAGCACGGGGAACGATCCCGGCGCCACGTAGCCGGTGTAGAAGCAGTAGATGCCGCCCGCCAGCCCGGCGAAGGCCGCCGACAGCGCGAACACGACCAGCTTGTAGCGCCCGACCGGGATCCCCGAGGAGGCGGCCGCGGTCTCGCTGGTGGCCAGGGCGCGCAGGGCGCGGCCCGGCCGCGAGGTGATGACGTTGTGCGTCACGAGCATCACCAGGGCCACCCCCGCCCAGGTCAGGTACGCGTACGTGGCCGCGTCCGCCGCCTCGAACGACCCGACGGAGAACGGCGGGATGGCCTGCAACCCGATGTCGCCGCCGGTGAACTCGAGCTGGCCGGCCAGCGAGAGCAGGATGAGCTGCATGGCCAGCGTCGCGAAGGCCAGATGGTGTCCGCGCAGCCGCAGCAGCGGCGTGCCGATCACGAGCGCCGACAGCGCGGCGACCACGGGTGCGGCGACGAGCCCCGCGAGGGGTGGCACGCCGTTCAGGGCGAGCAGGGCGGCGGTGTAGGCGCCGATGGCGTAGAAGGCGCCCTGGCCGAGCGAGACCTGCCCGGCGTACCCCATGAGCAGCGACACCCCGACCGTGACCATGGCGGCCAGGCCGAGCAGGATGTACACGGCCAGCGCGCTGTCGTCGAGCACCGCGGGGAGGGCGAGCGTGACGGCGGCGATCAGGAGCCCGGCACCGGTTCTCAGCGGCAGCCTGATCATGTGGACTCCAGGGAGATGGCCGAGCGGCGGCTGGCTTGGACGATCATGACGACGAGCATGAGCCCCAGCGCCACCTCCAGCTGGTGGGAGCCGTAGCCGTAGCCGGCGGCCATGGTCTCGGCCACGCCGAGCACCAGCGCGCCGATGAGCGTGATGACGGGCCGGGTGAGCGCGCCGAAGACGGCGGCGGCGAAGCCGTTCACGATGAGCGTGACGTCGGTGTCGAACGAGATGGGCCGCAGCGGCGTCACCAGCACCCCGGCGATGCCGCCGAGCAGCCCGCCGAGCGCGAAGGCCAGCAGCCCCATCTTCCTGACGTCGATGCCGACCACGCGGGCCGCGTACGGGTTGGAGGCGCAGGCCGTCAGCGCCTTGCCCAGGTAGGTGCGGCCAAAGAAGAGCGCGAGCAGCACGAACGTGGCGGCGGTCACGCCGATGACGAGCAGGTGCTGGGTCTGGATGCGCGCGCCCGCCAGGGTCACGGAGCCGGCCAGGCCGGGCGCCGAGCGGGGCTGGTCGCCCCACAGGATGATCTCGACGGCGTAGGCGAGCACGCCGACGCCCAGCGTGACGATGAGCGCCGACAGCGGCGTGGTGCCGCGCTTGCCGATGGCGGCCAGCCCGGTCAGCAGGCCCGCGACCGCCGCGGCCAGCACGGCGGCCAGCTCGCTCAGTCCGTGCGGGAACCCGAGCCCGAGCAGCGAGGACGTGCACAGCCCCGCGACGACGGCGAACGTGCCCTGCGCGAAGTTGACCACACCGGTGACCCGGTGGATGGCGACCAGGCCGCTGCCGATGAGCGCGATCGCGCACCCGACCGCCAGGCCGTTCAGGAGATAGGTGAGGAAGGCGCTCATGCGGCCGCCTCCCGGCGCGTTCTCATGTGACCGCCTTTCCGGGTGCGCTCATGTGATGGCCCCTCCCAGGTACGCGCTGGCCACGCGCGGGTCGTCGGCCAGCACCGCGCACTCGCCCTCGGTCACCAGCCGCCCCGACTCCAGCACGTACGCCCGCCGGCACAGCTCGAACGCCAGCCGCGCGTTCTGCTCGATGAGCAGCACGGTCAGCCCCTGCTCGGTGTTGAGCGCGGCGAGGTGCGCGGCCAGGTCGGCGGTCACGTTGGGGGCCAGGCCCAGGGAGAGCTCGTCCACGACGAGCACGTCGGGCCGCGACATCATGGCCCGCCCGAAGGCCACCATCTGCTGCTCTCCGCCGGACAGCACGCCCGCCCGCCGGCCGGCGAGCTCGGCGAGCCGGGGCAGCAGGCCGTAGACGAGGGACGGGTCGCGCTGCCCGGAGCGCCAGCCGCCGAGCGCGAGGTTGTCGGCCACGGTCAGGTCGGGGAAGAGCTGGCGGCCCTCGGGGATGAGCGCGACCCGGCCGCCGGCCTCCACGGTGCCGGAGGAGGGTTTGAGCAGGCCGGCGAGGGTGTTGGCGAGCGTCGACTTGCCGGCGCCGTTCGGGCCGAGCAGGGCGACCATCTCGCCGCGCCGCACGGTGAGGGTGAGGTGTTCGAGCGCGGTCGCGGTGCCGTACGAGACCACCAGGTCCTTGACGTCGATCATGAGGCCTGTCCGAGGTAGGCGGCGAGCACCAGCGGGTCGGCCCGCACCTCGGCGGGGGTGCCTTCGGCGATGACCTGCCCGAGGTCGAGCACCACGACGCGGTCGGCGAGCCGGGTCACGAAGGCCACGTCGTGCTCGATGAGCAGGATGGTCAGGCCGCTCGCCCGCAGTTCCTCGATCAGCGCCGCGAGGCGTTCGCGCTCGTTGCCGCGCAGGCCGGACGCGGGCTCGTCGAGCAGCAGCAGCTTCGGTTCGGCGCACAGGGCGCGGGCGAGTTGCAGCGCCCGCTGCTGGCCGATGGGCAGCAGGTCGGCGGGGCGGTCGGCCCATTCGGCCAGGCCCACGCGTTCGAGGGCGTGCGAGGCCTCGGCGGCGATCTCCAGCTCGTCGCGCCGGTGCCGCGGCAGCCGCAGCGCGGCCGAGACGAACCCCGCCCGGGTGCGCCCGTGCAGCCCCACCATGACGTTCTCCCTGACCGTCATGCCGCGGAAGACCCGGGCGGCCTGGAAGACGATGGACATGCCGAGCCTGGCCCGCCGGTGCGCCGCGAGCCGGTCGACGCGGTGCCCGAGGAACGAGATGCGGCCGTGCTCGGCCGCCAGATGGCCGGTGATCAGGTTGAACAGCGTGGACTTGCCGGCTCCGTTCGGGCCGATGACGCCGCAGACTTCGCCGTCCGCGACGCTCAGCGAGACGTCGCGGACGGCGTAGACGCCCCCGAAGGATCGGGACACCCCGGTGACCTCCAGCACGCGCTACCCCGCCGCGGCGACGGTCTTGGCGAGCTCGTCCTTGGCCCATTCGGTGGGGACGAACTGGCCGTTCTTCACCGTGTTGACCGAGATGAAGTCGGGGGAGAGCCCGGAGTGATCGGTGGGGGAGTACTGGAAACGGCCGTTCGGCGTGATCAGGTCCATGGTCTCCAAAGCCTGCTGGATCTTGGTCTTGTCGGTGCTGTTCGCCTTCCTCACCGCCTCGAACAGCAGCAGGCTCGCGCTGTATCCGTCCTGCGCGAACTGCGGCGGCGGGTAACCGTGCTTCTGCTCGTACGGCGTGGCCATCTGCTCGATGACCTGTTTCTGCTTGCCGTCGGGCAGGTGCTCGCCGACCACGCCGATGGCGCTCTGCACGGTCATGCCCTCCGCGGCGTCGCCCATCGGCTCCAGCCACAGCTTGCTGGCCTGCGAAGCGGTGAGGAACAGCGGCGTCTTGAGCCCGGAGGCCACGTACTGCTTGGCGGCGGTCACGCCGGGCGCGCCCGAGCCCCAGAAGACGAGCGCCTCGGCCTTCGAGTCGCGCACGTGCTGGAACAGCGGACTGAAGTCGGAGGTCGTGGTCTCGTACGACTCGTCGACGGCGATCGTCACGCCGTACTTGGGGGCGAGCTCGACCATCGCCTCGTGTCCCGAGACCGAATAGGCGCTCTTGGAGTCCCAGGCGACGGCTACCGTCTTGATGCCCTCGGCCTGGATGTACTGCAGGTAGCGCTCGGCGTACATGCTGGACAGGGCCGGGGTGACGAAGATGTACGGCTTGATCGGCTCGACCTGCTCCTGGGTGGGCGCCAGCGACAGGTACGGCATCTTGTCGCGCTGCGCGAGCGGCTCGATCGCGAGCGCCGAGTTGGAGAACACCGGGCCGATCAGGGCGTCGATCTCGCCCTTGATCTGGTTGTAGGCCACGATGCCCTGGTCGGGCGCGGTCTTGTCGTCCCGGGTGACCAGCTCGACGGTGCGGCCGAGCAGCCCGCCCTGCGCGTTGACCTGCTCGACCGCCAGCTCGACGGCCTTCTTGTCCTCGCTGCCGAGCGGGGTGTAGTTGCCGGTCAGGGAGACGATGAGGCCCACCTTGATCGGATCTTGCGCGCCTGGTCCGTCACCGCCGCCGCCGCTGCCGCCGCACGCGGCGACGGCGAGCACGAGGACGGCCAGGGACGGGAGCAACCTGCGCATCAGGACCTCCGTGCCAACTGCGTGAGGCGGCTCGGTCTCTAGGGAGCCGTCGCGTGTGGCCTGAATGTAGGCAGGTACATTACGGCTGTCAATAGATTGCCGAATATCTGAGGAGGGCTGCCATGCGGCCTCAATCGGTGATTCTCACCTTTCTTGGAGATCACGTATACGGTCGCGGGGTCTGCGTCGCGTCGAGAAGTTTCATCGAGGCGTTCGCCAGGGTGGGGATCTCGGAGGAGGCCACGCGCTCGACGCTGACCCGGATGGTCCGCCGCGGCCTGCTGCGCCGGCGCCGCGCGGGCCGCCGCATGTACTTCGGCCTCACCCCGACCAGCGCCGAGGTGCTCAGGGACGGCGAGCGGCGCATCTGGCACAGCGGCGTGGTCAACGACGCGGGCGACGACCGCTGGACGCTGATCGGCTTCTCGCTGCCCGAGTCGTGGCAGCGGCAGCGGCACGAGCTGCGCTCGCGGCTGATCTGGGCCGGGTTCGGGCCGCTGCAGAACGGGCTCTGGATCGCGCCCGGCGAGGTGGATCCCGCCCAGGTGGTCGAGGATCTCGGCGCGAACGTGAAGGTCTTCCGCGCCGAGCCGAGGCGCCCGACCGACATGCACACCCTGGTACGCGAGGCGTACGACCTGGAGGGCCTGGGCGATCGTTACCGGGAGTTCCTGAGCCGCTGGGACCGGGCCGATCCCGCGCCGGAGGCGCCCGACGACCTCGCCCGCTCCCTGATGCTGCTCACCGGCTGGCTGCAGATCATCAGGGCCGATCCGCGGCTACCGCTGCGCTACCTGCCGACCGACTGGCCCGCGGAGAAGGCCCAGCGGGTCTGCCACTCGCTGCACGAGCGGTTCAGGCCCGAGGCGGTGGCGGTCGCGGACGGGCTCCTCGACACGGTCGCCGACGAAAGTTGGGCAGAACGGTGACAGCGATCGCGATCTGGCCTAGCTTGAGGGCTTGAGCGTCAAGGAGTGCCGATGCGGAATCAGGGGACAGGCTCGTGGCCGGCACGCAGGGCGCGCATGACGCCCGAGCGGGTGGCGCTGAGCTACCGCGGGCGCGACCACACCTATCGTGACCTGCGCGATCGTTCGTACCGGCTGGCTTCGGCACTGGCCGGTCTCGACGTGGGGCGCGGCGACCGGGTGGCCTTCCTGGGGGCCAACCAGCCCTCGATGGTGGAGACGTTCTTCGCCGCCGGGCTGCTCGGCGCGGTGTTCGTCCCGCTCAACACCCGGCTGGCCACGCCGGAGCTGCGCTACATCATCGAGGACGCCGGCGCCCGGATCGTCGTGCTGGGCGAGGGGCAGGACGGCGCGGACCTCCCCGGCGGGCACGTCCGGCCGGACACGTACGAGGAGTTCCTGCGGAGCGGGTCGGCCGAACCCGTCGACGAGCCCGTGGGACAGGACGACGTGTGCCTGATCATGTACACGTCGGGCACGACCGGCCGCCCCAAGGGCGCCATGCTCACCCACGGCAACCTCACGTGGAACACCGTCAACCTGCTCGTCGACGTGCCGCTCGCGCACGACGAGGTGACGCTGGTCAGCGCCCCCATGTTCCACATCGCGGCGCTGGCGCAGACGCTGATCCCGACCCTGCTCAAGGGCGGCAGGGCGATCCTGGAGCCGTCGTTCGACGTGGAGCGCACGTTCAACCTGATCGAGTCGGAGCGGGTCACGGTGATGTTCGGGGTGCCGTCGATGTTCGGCTTCCTCGCGAGCTCGCCGCGCTGGGCGAGGGCCGACCTGTCGAGCCTGCGCCACCTGCTGTGCGGCGGCGCGCCGGTGCCCGAGCCGCTGATCAGGACCTACCAGGAGCGGGGGCTGACGTTCCTGCAGGGTTACGGGATGACCGAGACGGCGCCCGGCGCCCTCTTCCTGGGGACCGAGCACTCGATCGCCAAGGCGGGCACGGCCGGGGTGCCGTGTTTCTTCTCGGACGTCCGCCTGGTCGCGCCCGACGGCTCCACGGCGGCGCCGGGCGAGCCGGGCGAGGTGTACGTCCAGGGCCCGAACGTGATGCCCGGCTACTGGGGGCGGCCGGAGGAGAGCGCGAAGGTGCTCTCGCCCGACGGCTGGTTCCGCTCAGGAGACGTCGGCGTCGCCGACGAGGACGGCTACGTACGCATCTCCGACCGGCTCAAGGACGTCATCATCTCCGGCGGCGAGAACGTCTACCCCGCCGAGGTGGAGAGCGTCCTTCACGGTCACGAGGCGGTCGCCGAGTGCGCGGTGATCGGCGTGCCCGACGACAGGTGGGGGGAGGTCGGCAAGGCCCTGGTCGTGACGCGGCCGGGCGCGAAGGCGGACCCCGCCGAGCTGCTGGCGCACCTGGACGGGCGGCTGGCCCGCTTCAAGATCCCGAAATATCTGGAAATCGTTGCCGAACTGCCCAAGAACGCGGCGGGCAAGCTGCTCAAAGCACCGCTCCGCACGCTCTACGGGGGCCCCGACCACGGCCTCCATCCGAGGAGATGATCAGCAGTGCGCACCACACCCCCGTTCCGCGCCGACCACGTCGGCAGCCTCCTGCGCCCGCCCGCGCTGCTCCGCGCCCGCGAGAGCCTCACCGGCGACGCGCTGCGCGAGGCCGAGGACGAGGCCATCAGAGAGGTGGTACGCCGCCAGGAGGAGACCGGGCTGCGGAGCGCGACCGACGGTGAGTTCAGGCGGGCCTCCTGGCACATGGACTTCATCTACCAGCTCGGCGGCATCGGCCAGGCCTCCGACGAGCACATCACGGTTCGCTTCCACAACGAGCAGGGCGACATCGAGTTCACCCCGGCGGCGCTGCGCGTCCACGACCGGATCAAGCTGAACGAGCCCGTCTTCGCCGACGACTTCGCCTTCCTGCGCGACACGCTCGCCGTCCGCGGCGCCGGCGTCGTGCCCAAGCTGACCATCCCCTCGCCCAGCATGGTCCACTACCGGGGCGGGCCCGCGGCCATCGACCCCGCGGTCTATCCCGACGTGGAGGAGTTCTGGCGGGACCTCAGCGCCGCCTACGCCGAGCAGGTGCGCAGGATCGGCGCTCTGGGCTGCACCTACCTGCAGTTCGACGACACCAGCCTGGCCTACCTCAACGACCCGGCCCAGCGGGCGGAGCTGGCCTCGCGCGGCGACGACGCCGACCACATGCACCTGCGCTACATCCGGCAGATCAACGCCGCGCTCGCCGGCAAGCCCGACGGCATGACGATCACGACGCACATGTGCCGCGGCAACTTCCGTTCCTCCTGGGCGGCGGAAGGAGGATACGACTTCGTCGCCGAGGCGCTGTTCGGCGAGCTGAAGGTGGACGGGTTCTTCCTGGAGTACGACGACGAGCGGTCGGGCGGGTTCGAGCCGCTGCGGTTCGTGCCGCCGGGCAAGATGGTGGTGCTCGGGCTCGTCACCACCAAGTCGGGCGAGCTGGAGTCGAAGGACACGCTCAAGCGGCGCATCGACGAGGCCGCGAAGTTCGTCGACCTCGACCAGCTCTGCCTGTCGCCGCAGTGCGGGTTCTCCTCCACCGTCGAGGGCAACCAGCTCACGGCCGACCAGCAGTTCGCCAAGCTCGCCCTGATCGTGGAGACCGCCCAGGAGATCTGGGGCTGAGCGTCAGGATCCCTGGAGGGTCACGACCGTGCCCGTGAGGCGGGCCTGCTCCGCGGTCCACACCACGCGGTGCGTCATCAGGCTCTCGGCCGCGTCCGACCGGAGCAGGGTGGCGTCACCCGTGGCCACGGCGGCGAGGAAGGCGTCGGTGAGCCCCTCGTCGCCGCCCCCGTGCCCGTCGCCCGCCGACGGCCCCTCCGCGCCGCCGGCGGCGACGAGCTCCTCGGCGCCCGTACGGAAGTCGACCACGCGCAGCACGCCGCCGTCGCCGTCGACGTATCCGTGGGTGCCGAACAGCCGCGTGCGCCGGTGCTCCATGGGGGTGAACGCGCTCATCGTGAACGAGCACGTCGCCCCGTCGCCGAACTCCATCACGACCTCCTGGTGGTCCACGACGTCGTTGTCGCACGCGTACACGCAGCGTCCGTACGGGCCGGTGCGCAGCGCCTCCAGCACGTCCTCCTCGGTGCGGCCTGGGGTGACGGCCGACAGCGGCCAGAACTCGCTCGACGGATCGCCAAGGCAGCCCAGGTAGAGCCGGGGCGCCGAGTACGGGCACGACGGCTCCACCGGGCAGTCGAGGCACCGGTCGGCAGCCCCTGCGGGCCGGTCGCCGGCGTGGAAGTGCGACAGGGAGCCGAACGACGAGACCCGCGCGGGCTGCCTTTCGAAGAGGTGCACCAGCCAGTCGATGTCGTGGCACGCCTTGGCCAGCAACATCGGCGCCGAGGTGTCCTGCCGCCGCCAGTGACCGCGGACGAACGAGTGCGCCTGGTGCCACCAGCCCACGGGCTCCAGGTGCTGGACGCTGACGAGTCGCCCGATCCTGCCCTCGTCCACCAGCTCCTTCACCAGGCGCGTGTACGGCGTGTACCGCAGCACGTGGCAGACGGCGAGCAGGATGCCGTTGCGCCGGGCCGCGTCGGCGATCCTGGCCGCCTCCGGCTCGCTCGTGGCCATCGGCTTCTCCAGGAGAATGTGGTAACCGAGGTCCGCCAGCGTCACCACCCGCCCGGCGCCCGTGACGTGCGAGCGGCGCGCGTAGGTCAGCCCTCGCAGGCCGCCGCCGACGACGGCTAGAGTCACCTCAGCATGGGAGAAATATCATGGAAAGCATCATTATTCGGTCTGGGAAAGCTGACAGCAAGGGGGACCGATGGCCGGCGAACTGAGCGGTGGTGACCTGTCGCGGCTCAGGCAGCTCAACGCGCTCGCCGTGATCAAGACGCTGCAGGGCGGGCCGTCGCTCACGCTCACCGAGGTCGCCAAGCGCACGGGCCTGTCGCGCGCGTCCACCGAGGACGTCGTCCGCGAGCTGCTGAACAAGGGCTGGGTCGCCGAGGCGGGCGCCACCGCGGGGGGTGTGGGCCGCCCGGCCAGGCGCTACCGCTTCCGGGCCGAGGCGGGGCGGGCGCTCGGCCTCGACATCGGCGGCCACAAGATCCGCGCGGTCGTCGCCGACCTGGACGGCGCCGTGCTGCACAGCGCCCGCGTGCCCGTCACGCCCGAGATGGGACGGGTCGAGCGGCTGGAGGCGGTTGACCGGGCCGCGGCGGAATGCCTGGAAGGGGCGGGCCTGGCCGGTGGCGACGTGTGGGCCTCGGGCGTCGGCACGACCGGCCTGGTCGACGGCGCGGGCCGGGTGCTGCTCTCGGAGGCGCTGCCCGAGTGGACCGGCGTCGACCTGGCCGCGCACGTGCGCGGGCTGGCCCCCGGCCCCGTGCTGGTGGAGAACGACAGCAAGCTCGCCGCGCTCGCCGAGTGCTGGCGCGGCGTGGCCCGCTACGCCAAGGACATGGTGTTCCTGCTGGCCGGGCTCCGCACCGGCACGGGCCTGGTCATCGACGGGAAGCTGCACAGGGGCTTCGCCAACGCCTCGGGCGAGATCGGCGCGCTGCCGGTGCTCGGGTGGATCCGGGCGCAGGAACATCTGAGCGCCGCGAGCGGCGAGGCGGGCGACGTGTTCGCCGCCGCGCGGGCCGGCGACAAGGCCGCCGCCGCGGCCGTCCGCCGCTACGTCAAGGACCTGGCGCTCGGCGCCTCCGCGCTGGTGCTGGCGCTCGATCCGCAGATGGTCGTGGTCGGCGGTGGCTTCTCGCGCTCGGCCGACGTGCTCATCGAGCCGCTCAGGCGCGAGCTCGACCGCTGGTGCATCCGCACGCCCGAGGTGCGTATGTCGGCGCTCGGCGACGAGGGAGTGGTGCTCGGCGCCGTACGCCTGGCGCTCGACGACGTCGAGGACCGCGTGCTCGACGGCCGCACCGCGCTCGTGAGCCAGCTGTAACACAGCGGCACCGCGCTGCGAATATCGATATGTCAGATGTGGTCCGGCTTCCAGGCGGTCAAATCGTATTTCGTCGCTATTGAGCGCCACATTTCGGAAAAGCGGACTTTCGCCGCCTGTGCGTCTTCGGATCTGTCGATGCCGCGGCGGAAGTCGCGGTCGCCGGCGGTGGAGCCCGTACAATTTCCGCCGCTCTGCCGCCGCGCCCAGGCGAGGAACGCCGCGTCGGCTTCGTACGAGGCGCTGAGCGCGTCGACGAGGGCGTCCTTGAGCTCCGTGCCGCCCTCGAGCGCCGTCACATCCAGCGCGCGGGCGTCGGTGAGCTGCCCGCGCCGGCGGTCGGTGATGTCCTGGATGGTGTCGCGCCCGCGCCGCTCGCACCTCCGCGCGCGCTCGATCGCCTCGGAGAGGCTGGTACGTGCGGAGCTGCTGCTGGACAGCAGGTCGTTCACGGCTCCGGCCTGCTGCTCCGCCGCCGCGCCCGGCGAGGGGGTGAGGTCGGGCGGCGGCCAGGCGGAGGGAGTCTCGCCGGCGGCCGGCGGGAGCGCGTCGCCCGCGGGCTCGGACGCCCCGGTCTGTCCCGCGCCGGCGGTCTCGGCGGGCGCCGGGGCGCGGCCGGCGACGGCCCACCAGCTCACGGCGGCCACCAGACCTGCGGCGGCCAGGCCGGTGAGCAGGGGCATCCGCCGCCAGAGCGGTGCCCGCCGCCGCGGACGGTAAGGCCCGGGGCGGTGCGTGCCCGGCGAGGGTGTAGCGGGGGAGGAGAGCCGGGCCCGGCAGCGCGGGCACTGGAGCAGGCCGCCGACGTCGGACCCGCATCGTCCGCACAGGCGGCTGGAGCCGGGGTCGTGGGTCAACGCGTCCTCCCGCATATTTCATCAATTCCGGCGAAATGCTGCATTTGTCCTACACCTTTTTGCGCGCGCTTTGCTGACGCCGAGACTATTTGAACAAGCTCCCCTAGGGTCGGTTCCGAACGTAAAAGGAAGGGCGGAACACATGGCAGTAGACAGCTCGTCCGCGCAATTCCGGCGCACCGCGGATTCGTCATCGGGCCCGCCGCCCGTCAGCAACGCCACGCGCTATCTCTGCGCCGCCGCCTATCTCGACAACGGCTTCCGCGACCGGGTGCTCGACGAGTTGCTGTTCGACCCCTATCGTGCGATCCCGCCCTCCTACGGCGGGTTCGACCTCATGCCGGTGCTCCACCACTGCCGCCGCGCCCGCGCGATCCTCACCGTCCGCGACGGGATGATCACCCTGCTGTTCGCCGCCGGCCTCCTGCTCACCCCGTTCACCACGATCATGTGGATGCTCGTCCTCGTCCCCTTCGTCCTGCTCACCGTCGACGGCGTCCGCCGAGCGCCGCTGCGCGTGCGCGTGACGATCCTGCTCACGGGGGCGCTCCTCATCCTGTGGCCCTTCATGTACGGCCTGACCCCGATGCTGGACGACCTGACCGGTTCCGGCTCGACCTACTCCAGCGCGTACGAGCCGGAGTCCTCATCCGGCGGAGGCGGGAGCACGCTGGTCGAGATCCTGTTCATCCCGGCCGCCACGCTCGCCATCGTCGTGGTCTACCGCGTGGCGATCTACCTCACGCTCGCCGGCACGCTCAGGCCGGGCACGCCCGAGCCGGTCACCGGGGTCACCCACCCCAAGACGGCCCGCCGCCTCGACTACATCCGCAGGGCCCAGTGGGGCAACGTGACGATGTACGCCAACGAGGACGCGTTCATGGGCGCCGGGTC
The DNA here is from genome assembly GCF_052245635.1 of Nonomuraea sp. KM88. NCBI lineage: Bacteria > Bacillati > Actinomycetota > Actinomycetes > Streptosporangiales > Streptosporangiaceae > Nonomuraea > Nonomuraea sp. KM88. Next base: position 603,028 of record NZ_JBQQCC010000001.1, read on the forward strand.
CATCGAGCGCAGCTGGTCGATCGCCGTCGAGCTCGACCGCGTCCGCCACGACCACGTGAGCAGGCGGCGCAACGACCCCGTCGACATCGACCCGGTGGAGCTGCACGCGTTCGTCCGCGAGCGCCTCAAGGACATGCGCGACCGCGTCCTGCGGCCCAACGAGGGCATCCAGCGCCTCGACATCGGCGACCACGTGGTGACCAGGGGCATCTTCACGGTCAGCGACTGGCACGGTGACCGCACCAGGACGGCGCATCCGATGATCGGCCAGCACGGCCTGCCGAAATGCGAGGTCACGCCCGAGGAGATCGAGGCCATCATCCGCCACCCCCAGGGCGGCGTGCGCTACTACCAGCGGCTCACCATCAACAACGACGGCCAGGAGATCCGCGACCCCAGCGGCAACCTCGTCGCCCCGGCGGAAGACCAGGAGGCGCTGACGTCCGCCTTCATCTACCTCGCGGTCGAGGGGCGGATGCTCTACACCCAGTTCGTCGTCACCGTGCTGCCGCCGGCCCTCGGCGCCTACCACGTGGTCGACCAGCTGCCGACGATGACCGGCGTGCGGATCGCGTGGGAGGCGGTCAAGATGTTCAAGCTCCGGCTGCTGCGCGACGTGCTGGCCGCCCCCGCGCGGGTCGCCCGCACCGCGGTGCAGGCCGTGCGCCAGAGCCTGATGACGCCCGACCCGCACAAACACATCGTCTATCCCTACGGCGCCCGCTTCAGCGTCCGCGAGCTCGGGGCGAGCGAAGACCTGCAGACCTACATCCAGGTGCTCGACGTCGCGAAATACACCCGGATGATCGAGCAGCGGCTCACCGAGGCCGTCCTCGACTTCCTGGAGGATCACGAGGTCGACACGGGGGCCTACCGGTTGCAGGCGGCCAGCGTGACCATGAACACCGTGTCCGTGGGCGCGGGCGGCTCGGTCAGCGGCCCCATCGCCTTCGGCCGGCACGCGTCGGCGACCGTCCACACCAGTGCCCGGCCGGGCGCGTGACGAGCGAGGAGATCCCATGGGCGACGAATACGGCGTGCACGTCAGCGGCGACGGCCGGATCAGCGGGCCGATCGCGATGGGCGCCCACGCCCGCGCGGTCGTCGTCAACGGCGGCGATCCGGCGGGCGGCGAGGCGGGAGCGCTCCTGGAACGGCTGGAGCGCCTGCTCGCGGCGCACGAGGCCGACCTCGCCGAGCCGGCGCGGGCGCGCAGGGACGCGGGTGACATCCGGCAGGAGCTGGCGGAGACCGAGCCTGACCGGTCGCGCATCCTCGACGCGCTCAGCCGGCTCTCGGCCCGCGCCGCAGAGGTGGCGCCCGTCGTCGAGGTCGTCTCGCAACTCCGCGCCCTCTTCCCCTGAGGCCGGTCAGCGGTAGACGGCGACGGCGGCCTCGCCGACGAGCGCGTCGACCACCGTGACCACCTCGCCGACCACGGGGGAACTCTCGCGGGCGATCTCGCGCAGGCGGGCGACCAGCCGGGCGCCCGGCTGGTCCAGATAGAGCTCCTGCTCGACCCGCAGCACGGCCACCAGCCCGCACAGCGCGGCGCACCGCGCGTCCGGCTGTTTCCAGCCCTCGACCGCCGAGCGCGCCCCGGCGGAGGCCCGCACGATCGAGGCGATGTCGGCGGGCTCGTAGCGCGTGTACGGCAGCACGCCCAGCCGGCGCCCGCTCACCTGGACCAGCACGCCCGAGGCGAGCAGCGCCTCCCGGGTGCGGTCGTGGATGCCGTCCGCCGTCTTCTTGAGCAGATACCTGAGCTCCCTGCCGGCGTGGTGGCGCAGGAGGAGGGAGACCAGGCCGTCGGCGATCGCGTCGCCGGTGGGAGCGCGCCGGGTGGCGGCGGCATGGCCCTTGGCGACGGCGACGCGCCCGCCGAGCGCGAGGTCGAGCAGCACGGCGCCGGCCAGCCCGAGCGACATCGACGACTGATGGATCAGGGGCCTGCCCGACTGGTCGTGGGCGATGAGGTAGAGGTCCTGGTGGAGGGGCAGCGCGCTCATGGAGCGGAGGTCCTCGTCGGCTCCCGTCCAGCCTGGGAGGGCATGCCGTCCAGGGCCGGCCGGCGGCCCAGGGCATAGAGGACGACCAGCGCCACGACGCCGGCGCCCAGCCAGGCGAGGCCCACCACCTGGGCGAGGACGTTGGCGTTGATCACCACGAAGACCAGGATGCCCATGCCGATCAGCGGCGCGACGAGGTGCGACCACAGCTTGTCGGAGCCGCGGCGCAGCGCGTAGTGCACGATCACCGACACGTGCAGGACGATGAAGGCGGCCATGGCGCCCATGTTGATCAGGCTGGTGAGGAGGTCGACGCCGTCGGAGCGGCTGGACATCCACAGGCCGATGCCCACGGACAGCAGGGAGACGAAGACGATGGCGTTGGCCGGGACCGAGTGCCTGACCGACACCTTGGCGAGGAACGACGGGAGCTGCCGGTCGCGCGCCATCGCGTAGAGCAGGCGCGACACCGCGACCTGGGCGACCATGGTGTTGGCCACGCCCCAGGAGAGCGCGGTGGCCGTCAGGGTGACGTCCTTGAGCCATGCGCCGCCCGCCACGGCGGCGGCGTCGTAGAACGCGGTGCCGCTGTCCTCGACCAGCAGCCCGCCGGGGTCGGGCACCAGCAGGGAGGCGACCCAGACCTGGGTGACGAAGAGCAGACCGGCGAGCAGCAGCGCCACCCGCATCGCCCTGCCCACCTGGGCCGAGCCGCCGGTGGACTCCTCGACGAGCATGCTGATGCCGTCGAAGCCGATGAACGACAGAACCGCCACGGAGACCGCGGCGAACATCACCGGCCACGAGAAGGTCTCCAGGTTGAACAGCGGTGAGAGGCTGAACCCGTGGCCCTTGCCCTGGAGCAGCGCCCAGAGGCCCACGGCGAGGAACAGCCCCAGGACGAGCAGCTCGAAGCCGATCATCAGGCGGGTGAGCCGGACCGTCATGCGGATGCCGCGCAGGTTGATCCCGGTGTTCACCGCCACGAAGACGATCAGCCAGGCCCAGACGGGGACGTCCGGCACGAGGTCGTTCATGGCGAGCGAGGCCACCAGATAGAGCAGGCAGGGCACGAGGATGTAGTCGAGCAGGACCATCCATCCGGTCATGAACCCGATCGGCGGGGCGATGCCGCGACCGGCGTAGTTGTAGACGGAGCCCGACAGAGGGAACGCCTTGACCATCTGCGCGTACGAGGCGGCGGTGAAGAGGAGCGCGATCATCCCGACGAGGTACGCCAGTACCGGCATGCCGCCGGAGCGGGCATAGACCAGGCCGAAGATCGCGAAGGGTGCGATCGGCACCATGAAGGCCAGGCCGTAGGACACGAGGTCGGTCAACCCGACCCCGCGGCGTAACTCCTGCCGGTAACCGAACTGCTCGATGTTCTCTGAAGCGCGCACGACAAGCCTCTCCGTGTCGTCATGCAGGGCGGGGATCCAGTCCGGCGATCCTCGCGTAGCCCGGTGCCGGGTCGCAAGAGTGATCACGGTGATGTGCCACATGGCAGTGCCGGCGCGCGTCAGCGGCCGCCCTGGCGGCCCTTCCTGCCAGGAGAGTGGCTCTCCTCGCCGGAGGAGTGTCCGCCGTGGATCATGCCGGGGCGCAGCGGCGGGGCCTGGCCGTAGCCGATGGCGCCCATCATGCCCTGCTCCTGGTGGTACAGGTTGTGGCAGTGGAACATCCACTCGCCGGGGTTGTCGGCGTGCACGTCGATGTGCAGGCGCTCGCGTGGCTTGATGTTCACGGTGTCCTTGCGCGGCCCTGACCGCCCGCGGGCGCGCAGTTGGAAGGTGTGGCCGTGCAGGTGCATCGGGTGCCACATGGGCGACTGGTTGTCCAGGACGATCCTGAGGGTCTCGCCCGGTTCGACGCGCAGCCGCAGCGGGTCGCTCGCGAGCCGGTCGTTGAGCGTCCACTCGTTGCCCGACTCGCGCATGCCGAGTGTCACGGCGACGGCTCTGGTCGGGAGGGGGAGGTGGTCGGTGGGCCGCGCGTCCATGTCCTGATATTTCAGCATCCGTCGTTTGAGCTCCGGCACCTTGACCCGCGGCGGCGGCGTGTCGGCCCCGCGCGAGGTCCGCACCACCGCGTACGCCCGCCCGCCCTTGCCCTCGGCCTGCGCCACCAGCGGGAACGCGCCCGATTTGAGCGTGACGACGAAGTCGTACCGCTCGCCCATGCCGATGACGAACGTGTCCACGGTGACGGGCGAGCACGGGAATCCGTCGGTGTGGGTGACGGTCATGCGGTGCTCGCCGAGCGCGACCCGGAAGGCGGTGTCGGCGGCCGCGTTGACGACCCGGAACCTGACGCGCCGCCCGGGAGAGCCGGCGAGCGTCTTGGGGGCGGCCGGCGGGCGGCCGTTGATCAGGTAGAGCGGGTGGCGCATCTCCGCGGCCACGCCGCCCAGCGCCTCGCTGCGCAGCGTGTCGTCGTGCTCGGTGGAGGAGTTCAGCCGGCGCAGGGCGTCGTCGGGGGTGCCGTCGATGCCGTCGAGCCAGTCGTCGAGCACGATCGTGAACTCTTCGTCGTACCGGAGCGGCTCGTGCGGGTCGGCCACGACCAGCGGGCCGTACAGCCCGCGGTCGAGTTGGGTGCCGACGTGCGAGTGGTAGAAGTACGTGCCGGGGTCGGGCACCCGGAAGACGTAGTCGAAGGTGCCGCCGGGCCGGGTGGGGTCCTGGGAGAAGCCGGGTGCGCCGTCCATGGGGAAGTCGATCCTGATGCCGTGCCAGTGCACGGTGGTGGGCGCGGGCAGGTCGTTGACCAGCCGGACGGCGACCGTCTCGCCGGCCGTGGCCCTGACGAGCGGGCCGGGGAGCAGGCCGTTGTAGGCCCAGGTGGAGACGGTGCGCTTGCCCAGCCTCACCTTGGCGGGCCCGGCCCGCAGCACCGTCCCGCGCGGCGCCGCGACGCCGGCCGCCGGCGCCTCCAGGGCCGCGCCCAACCCCAGAGCCGCGAACGTGCCGGTAACGAACGTCCGGCGTGATACTCGCCCAATTGCTCGGTTCTTCACAGATCCTCCCCCGTTCACCTGGAAAGGTAACGGAGAGTGACAGAAAACGCCTTTCGCCACGCTGGGAATCGGGCAGAGGGCTGGAACTCCGGGCGCGCCCGCCTATTGATCGGGCGAGGTGGTGAAAACTATGGTGTTAATCGATTCACACGCCTGAGACGCCGAGGCGTGCAGCTCCCTCGACTCCGACCATGATCGCGATGTTTGCCCAGAAAGATTCCCCGTATTCCAGTCGGAAATGCTAGGTTATTCGACTAACATGAGACCCACCGCACGACAGGTGGCCGAGCTGGCGAACGTGTCCGTGGCGACCGTCTCCTACGTGCTCAGCGGCCGGGACCGCCCCGTGGCCGCCGAGACGAGGAAGCGGGTGCTCGAGGCCGCCAGGCAGCTCGGCTACACCCCCAACCAGGCCGCCAGGAGCCTGCGCAAGCGCCGCACGCAGCGCGTCTGCCTGGTGCTGAGCTCGCTCGGCGGCGTTCCCAGCGACGAGCGGCTGGCCACCGACCTGCACGAGATGGCCGACGCCCGCGGCTATTCCGTGGTCACGCTCACGGTCTACTCAGAGGCGCGCGCGACCGCGGCCGTCGACGTGCTGCGCGGCGGCATCGCCGACGGCGCGCTGGTCAACGTCGTCGGCGACCACTTCACCCACGACCTGCTCACCGGGCTCGCCGCCACCGGCCTGCCGATGGTGGTGCTGAGCAACGAGAGCGGGCTCGAGGGCTGCGACGTCGTCCGCGCCCCCGAGACCGAGGCGTGCGCGCAGGCGGTCGAGCACCTGCTGGCGGAGGGCAGGCGGCGCATCGCTTTCATGGCGCACCGCTTCGAGCTCTACCGCGACAAACCCGCGGGACGGCTGCTCGGCTACACCACCGCCCTCGAACGACACGGTGTCGACCAGCGGATCGTCACCTCCGGCGCGGACGACCGCGTCTCGGCCTACCAGACGGCCGCCGAGCTCCTGAGCTCCCCCGACCGCCCCGACGCGATCTTCGCCGCCTCCGACCGGGCCGCGATCAGCGTGATCTGGGCCGCCAGGGACGCCGGGCTGCGCGTGCCCGACGACGTGGCCGTCGTCGGCGTCGGCAACATCGACGAGGGTCTCATCAGCAATCCGCAGCTCAGCACCGTCGGCCCGCTCCGCCACGACTACACCGACGTCGCACGCCTGCTCTTCGACCGCCTCCAGGCCGAGGAGCCGCCGCCCGCCCGCGAGATCGTCCGCTCCTGGACCTTCCTGCGGCGGGGCTCCTCCTAGAAGGGAATCCGAGATGTCTTCCCACGCCCCCCACATGACCCGCCGCGACCTGCTCCGCCTGGCCGGCGCCGCCGCCGCGGTGCCGGTGCTGTCGTCCTGCGCGGGAGCGCCGCCCGAGCAGACCGCCGCCCCCGGCACCTTCACCGTCTACTGGAACGCCGGCCACGACTACCAGGCCTACCGCAAGGTGATCGCCGAGTTCGAGCAGGCCAACAAGGTCAAGGTCAACCTGCAGAAATACCAGTGGCCCGACCTGCGCACGAGGCTGCTGGCCGACTTCGCCTCCGGCACGGTGCCCGACGTGGTCGAGGAGCCCGGCGGGTGGGTGCAGGAGTTCGCCATCTCCGGCAACGCCCGCTCGCTGCAGGACTACGTCGACCGCGACGGCGAGGCGATGGGCTTCCCCTCCGACTGGCAGCCGGTCGCCGTCGAGCGCAACTCCTACCAGGGCAAGGTGTACGGCGTGCAGCTCCACCTGACCTGCAACACGCTGCTCTACAACAAGGGCATGCTCAGCGAGGCCGGGGTGGAGGCGCCGACCACCTGGGAGGAGTTCCTCGCCGCGGCGAAGAAGCTGACCAAGGACGGCGTGCACGGTGTCGCGCTCAACCAGGACCACGGCTACATCTGGCCGTGGATGATGCAGGCCGGCGTCACCCCCTTCGACCCGGAGACCGGCAAGGTCATGACGCCGATCGAGGACGCGATCGCCGCCCTGCAGTTCCAGGCCGACCTGATCCACAAGCACAAGGTGGCCCCGGTGCCGGTGTCCAGCACCGACTACTCCGGCCCGCAGAAGTTGTTCTCCGCCAAGCGCGCCGCGATGATCCTCACCGGGCCCTGGGACCTCGAACCGATCAGGAAGACCAGCGCCGACATCGACCTCGGCGTCGCGCCGCCGCTGAAGAACAAGGAGCAGGTCACCCAGGCGGCGGGCACCAGCATGCTGGTGCCCGCCAAGGCCACCAGGCCCGACCTGTCGTGGGACTTCATCAAGCGCATCACCGCGCTCGAGGTCGAGCAGGCCGCCACGAAGGAGACCGGCATGCTGATGCCGCGCGTCTCCTGGGCCAAGCTGCCCGAGGTGCAGCAGGACGCCGCCATCAAGGTGTTCGCCGATGCCCTGCCGACCGCCCGGGACTCCACCCAGCAGGTGCGGCTGACCGGCCAGCTCGGCAAGTGGGACGAGCAGCTCAAGGTCGTCTACCAGCAGGTCATCATCCAGAACGAGCCGGCCGCCGACGCCCTGCGCGCGTTCGCCGAGGCCGCGGAGGGCTTCCTGCGATGACGATGTTGCGGCCACGCACCCTCTCCGGCCGCTACGCCAGGACCGCCTACCTGTTCCTGATCCCGGCGATCCTGTTCTTCGCGGCCTTCTTCTACCTGCCGATCGGCAACGTGATGGCCACCAGCCTGCGCACGGGGCCGCAGGCCGACCAGTGGGCCGGGCTGGGCAACTACACGCAGGCCCTGGCCGACCCGGCGGTGCGGCACTCGTTCCTCGTCACGGTGATCTTCTCGGTGATCGTGGTGGCCGGCTCGATCGTGCTAGGGCTCGGGCTGGCGCTGGCGCTCGACCAGCCGCTCAGGGGCCGGGTGGTGTTCCGGGTGCTGCTGCTGGTGCCGTACCTGACCTCGGTGGCGATCGTCGGGCTGCTGTGGCGCAACATCCTCGACCCCGAGCTCGGGGTGCTCAACCGGGTGCTGGGCGCGGCCGGGCTGCCCGAGCAGACGTGGCTCAACACCTCACCGCTGCTCACGATCGCCGCCGTCACGCTCTGGCAGAGCGTCGGCTACACGATGGTGTTGTTCCTGGCCGGGCTGCAGGGCATTCCGGAGACCTACCACGAGGCCGCGAAGATCGACGGGGCGGACGCGTGGCGCCGCTTCTGGCGGATCACCCTGCCGCTGCTCGCGCCGACGACGTTGTTCGTCTCGGTGATGGCGGTCATCTCGGGGCTGCAGGCGTTCGGGCAGGCGTACATCATCACCAACGGAGGTCCTGGCGACGCCACCGACCTGTCCGTCTTCCACATCTTCAACGTCGCCTTCCGCGCCAGGGACTTCGGCTACTCCTCGGCGCAGTCGGTGCTGCTGCTCGTCGTCATCGTGGCGTTCACGCTGGTGCAACTGCGGGCCGGGCGGCGCGGGGAGGTCACGTACTGATGCGCAAGCCGCTGCTCTACATCCTGCTCGGGCTGGCCGCGCTCGCGACCGTGGTGCCGCTGCTGTACATGGTGTCGCTGTCGTTGCAGACCGAGGTGGAGACGCTGTCGGCGAACGCGGTCATCGTGCCGGACTCGCCCCAGTGGGGCAACTACGCGGAGCTGTTCACCCGCGCGCCGTTCGGCAACTTCATCATCAACAGCCTCGTCGTGGCGGGCGCGATCACGCTCGCGCACCTGCTGTTCGACCCGCTCGTCGGGTACGTCTTCGCCAAGTTCCGCTTCCCCCTGCGCAACACGCTGTTCGTGGCGCTGCTGGCCACGCTCATGGTGCCGTTCTTCGTGCGGATGATCCCGTTGTACGTGCTGATGGCCACCATGGGGTGGCTCGACACGTACCAGGGGTTGATCACGCCGTTCCTGATGGACGCCTTCGGGATCTTCCTCATGCGGCAGTTCATCCAGCCCATCCCCGACGACCTGATCAGCGCGGCGCGCATCGACGGCGCCTCCGAGCTGCGGATCTACCGGAGCGTCATCCTGCCGCAGACGCGGCCCGCGCTGGCCGTGCTCGGGCTGTTCACGTTCGTCTTCCAGTGGAACGAGTTCCTCTGGCCGCTGGTGGCCACGACGACGCCCGAGATGCGTACCATCCCGGTCGGGCTCACCCTGTTCAACCAGGAGTACTTCACGTTGTGGCATCTCACGGCCGCGGGCTCGGTGATCCTCTTCGTGCCCACCGCCGTCCTGTTCATCTTCACGCAGCGATACTTCGTGCGTGGCATCGCGCTGACCGGCATCAAATAGTCAGTCCGTTAGGAGAGTTCCTTTTGCGCCCGAACGTGGCCCCGAACGTGCCCCCGAACGTGATCGTCGTCTTCACCGACCAGCAGCGGTGGGACACCGTCGGACCCTTCACCCCCAACCTCGACAGAATGGCCAGGCACGGTACGCAGGCCACGGTCGCGCTCACCCCGCAGCCCGTGTGCGCGCCCGCCCGTTCGGCGTTGCAGACGGGGCGCTACCCGACCACGACGGGCGTCTACCGCAACGGCCGCGTCCTGCCGGCCGGGGAGCGCACGCTGGCGCACCACTTCGGCGAGGCCGGCTACGCCACCGGCTACATCGGCAAGTGGCACCTGTCCGGCAGCGAGCCGGTGCCGGAGGGGGAGCGCGGCGGCTACCGGTCGTGGCTGGCGGCGAACGCGCTGGAGCACACCTCCGACGCCTACCGCACGATCATGTACGACGAGGCGAACGAGCCGGTCCTGCTGCCCGGCTACCGCTCGGACGCCCTCGTGGACGCGGCCGTGCGCTTCGCCGCCGACCACCACGACGAGCCGTTCTACCTGTTCCTGTCGTTCCTGGAGCCGCACCACCAGAACGAGGTGGACAACTATCCCGCCCCCGACGGCTACGAGGAGCGCTATCAGGGCCGCTGGATGCCGCAGGACCTGGCCGCGCTCGGCGGCACGGCCCACCAGCACATGGGCGGCTATCTCGGCCAGGTCAAGCGCCTGGACGAAGGGCTCGGCCGGCTGCTCGACGCGCTGCGCAGCATGGACCTGCTGGACAACACGATCGTGGCGTACACCTCCGACCACGGCAACCACTTCAAGACCCGCAACGGCGAGTACAAACGTTCCTGCCACGACGCGTCGCTGCGGGTGCCGCTCGCGCTGCGCGGGCCGGGCTTCGACGGGGGCGGGGCGATCTCCCGTCCCGTCAGCACCGTCGACCTGCCGCCGACGCTGCTGGAGGCCGCCGGGCTGCCGGTGCCCGCGTCCATGCAGGGCCGCTCGTTCCTGCCGCTGGTGCGCGATCCGCGCACGCCGTGGCCCGACGAGGTGTTCTTCCAGGTGAGCGAGTCGGAGGTGGGGCGTGGCATCCGTACGTCGCGCTGGAAGTACTACGCCGTCGCCGAGGACGCCGACCCCTGGGACGTCCCGGCCGCCGCCCGCTACCGCGAGCAGGCCCTGTACGACCTGGACAACGACCCGCACGAGCTGGTCAACCTGGCGGGGCGCGCGTCGCACGCGGAGGTCGCCGCGGGGTTGCGGCAGCGGCTGGCACGGCGGATCGTGGCGGCGGGGGAGGCGGAGCCGGTCATCGAGCCGGCCGCCGAGCTGACCGGGCCCCACCAGGGCATGACCGACCCCGCCGTCCGCCTCCACGGCCCCAAGCCTGCCCGTTTCGGCCACCAGCCCCGCCCCTGACGGTCCTTCGGCCGGGACCGGGTCATAGGAAGATGGGCCTGGTATCCGTTGAACCACGGACTTGGAACGTCGCACCTAGGGGGTCCTGATGTCCTATTCGCCCGGCACGTTCACCATCGGCGGCAAGGCCGTCCGCCGGCTCGGCTTCGGCGCCATGAGCCTGACGGGTCCGGGAGTGTGGGGGCCGCCGCGCGACCACGACGAGGCCGTCCGGGTGTTGCGCAGGGCCGTCGATCTGGGCGTCGAGCTCATCGACACCGCCGACTCCTACGGGCCGTACGTCAACGAGGAGCTCATCCGGGAGGCGCTGCACCCGTACCCCGAGCGGCTGCTGATCGCCACCAAGGCCGGGTTCGTCCGGCCGCGGCCGGGCCAGTGGGAGGCCGTGGGGCGGCCCGCGTACCTGCGGCAGGAGGTCGAGATGAGCCTGCGCAGGCTCGGGCTGGACCGCATCGACCTGCTCCAGCTGCACCGCATCGACCCGGACGTGCCGCTGGAGGACCAGGTGGGCGAGCTCGGGGCGCTGCGGGACGAAGGCAAGATCGGCAGCATCGGCCTGTCCGAGGTGAGCGTCGAGGAGCTGGAGCGGGCGCGGCGCGTCGTCGAGATCGCCACCGTGCAGAACCGCTACAACCTCACCCTCAGGGTCTCCGAGGGGGTGCTGGAGCACTGCGAGAAGGAGGGCATCGGGTTCATCCCCTACAGCCCCATCGCCAAGGGCCGGCTGGCGGAGCCCGGCGGCCCGGTGGACCACGTCGCCCAGGCCGTCGGCGCCACGCCCGCGCAGGTCAGCCTGGCCTGGCTGCTGGCCCGCTCCCCGGTGACGATGCCGATCCCCGGCACGTCGACGGTCGCCCACCTGGAGGAGAACCTCGCCGCCTCGGCCGTCTCGCTGACGGCCGAGCAGGTGCGCGGGCTGGGCTGAACCCGGGAGGGCCGGCCCATGGCGGGGCCGGCCCTCGACGGTCAGGTCAGCCCAGGCCGTTCCGCATGGCCGTGAGCAGCTCGGCGTTGGAGGTGTCGCCGCTGAGCTCCCAGAAGAACGCGCCGCCGAGGCCCTGGTTCTTCGAGTAGCTCATCTTGCCGCCGATCGTGGCCGGCGTGTCGTAGCTCCACCACTGGTTGCCGCAGTGGGCGTACGCGGTGCCCGCGACGGTCCCCGTGGCCGGGCAGCGGGTCTTGAGCACCTTGTAGTCCTCGATGCCCGCCTCGTACGTGCCGGGTGCCGCTCCGCTCGCGGTGCCGCCCGGCGCGGCCTGCGTGACGCCGGTCCAGCCGCGGCCGTAGAAGCCGATGCCGAGCAGCAGCTTGCTCGCCGGGATGCCCTTGGACTTGAGCTTCTGGATCGCGGCGTCGGAGTGGAACCCGGGCGTCGGAATGCCGTTGTAGGAGGTGAGCGGGGAGTGCGGGGCGGTCGGGCCCTGCGGGGCGAAGGCGCCGAAATAGTCGTAGGTCATGACGTTGTACCAGTCGACGTACTGCGCGGCGCCGGCGTAGTCGGCCGCGTCGATCTTGCCGCCGTTGGTGCCGTCGGCCGTGATGGCGGAGGTCACCAGGTTGCCTGAGCCGAACCGGGCGCGCAGCGCCTGCATGAGGTTCCTGTACGCGGCCGGGCCGCTGCTGTCGCAGGACAGGCCGCAGGCGTTCGGATATTCCCAGTCGATGTCGATGCCGTCGAACACGTCCGCCCAGCGCGGGTCCTCGACCAGGCGGTAGCAGGACTCGGCGAACGCGGCCGGGTTCCGAGCGGCCTGGGTGAAGCCGCCGGACCAGGTCCAGCCGCCGAACGAGAACAGCACCTTCAGGTGCGGGTGCTTCTGCTTGAGCTTGCGCAGCTGGTTGAAGCTGCCGCGCAGCGCGCCGGCGTCCCAGGTGTCGGCGACGCCGTCCACGCTCTCGTTCGCCTGGTAGAAGCGGTCGTAGTCGGCGTAGCTGTCGCCGATCGTGCACTGGCCGTTCTGCACGTTGCCGAAGGCGTAGTTGATGTGCGTCAGCTTGGCCGCCGAGCCGCTGGTGTCGATGTTCTTGACGTGGTATCCGCGCTGGTATACGCCCCACTGCACGAAGTAGCCGAGCACCTTGTTCCCGCCGTCGCCCGGGCCGCCGGGGTCGCCGCCGTCGTCACCCTTGGCGGTGGTGGCGTTGACGGCGCCGCTGGCGGCCGAGCGGTTGCCCGCGGCGTCGCGGGCCCTGACGGTGTAGGCGTAGCGGGTCTCGGGGCTGAGACCGGTGTCGGTGTGGGTGGTGCCGGTGACCGTGGCGACCAGGGTGCCGCCCCGGTAGACCTCGTAGCCGGTGACGCCGACGTTGTCGGTGGAGGAGTTCCAGGCGAGGGAGACGCTGCGGTCGGTGACGCCGGTCGAGCGGAGGTTGCCCGGGACGCTCGGGGCGCTGGTGTCGCCCCCGCCGCCACTGACGGGCTTCCACAGTGCGGGGACGTTCGGCGGCTCCCAGCCGGGCTGGGAGGTGTGGCTCTGGACGCATTCGTACGTGACGCCGTTGTAGGTGACGCGCGTGCCCGCCGTGTAGGCCGTCCACGCGGACCAGTCGGCCATGGCGGCGGCGCCGGCGGAGGAGGAGGCGGCGGCCCAGGAGGGGGCGGCGACGAGGACGGTGAGCGGCAGCAGTAACGCCGCCAGCCCGGCGAGGGCCTTGCGCAGGATGGTGTGTCTCATGATGCTCCGACATCCGGTTGGGGGGTGTACGGGATGGGATGCCACAGGAAACTATTAGTAAAGTTTCCTTATAAAATGGACGGTAACCGCAGGCTGGGAAGGCGTCAATACGCGCCGCACAGATGGTGAAATCTCATCAGAATGCGGAGCGGATTCCGCGCGGCTCACCGGGCCGGTCGTGCGCGCCGTGCGATCTCACCCCGGAGGGTAGATAACGGTTGCGGAACGGTCGCTGACGTGGAGGTGTACCGTGCCTCAGCATTGAGGCGTGGCAGGGATCACCGCCTGGCGGCGGACCGCTCAACGCCACGGACCCTACGTGGTCCGTGCGGTGGCCGAATTCCGATCGTGGCCGGCGCTGGCGGTGAGCGACACCCGGCGCGGCCCCAGGTTCACCGTACACGGGGTCGAGATCCTGCGACTGGCCGGCGCGGACGAGGTCCAGGTGCGCCTGACGGCGCCGGCGATCGACCGGCTGGCCCCCTACCTGCGCGAGTGCGGCCAGGTGCAGGCGTGCCCCGATCGGGACTGGGTGGCCGTGCAGGTCGACGCGGAGCCCGACCTCGACCTGCTGTTCGCCCTGACCAGCGTGGCGATCAAGGAGCACGTGGCGTAGCCGGCCGGCCGATTGTCGACACTTTCATCGCCAATCACCGCGAGGCGTGCGATGACGATCGCCTCGGCGGTGCCGTCGCGGTCAGGCGTCGGAGGCCTCCAGGGCCTTGGCGACGCTGCGCAGGTGTTGCTGCATCGCCGTCTGGGCGGCCTCGGGATCGCCGGCGACGATGGCCGCCACGATCAGCTCGTGCTGCGGCAGCGACACCGAGGCCCGCCCCGGCTGCCGGGCGAGACGGAACTTGTGCCGCACCACCTGCGCGCCCAGCCGTTCGATGATCACCGCCGAGGTGCGGTGGCCGGCGATCTCGCGGATCTCGGCGTGCAGGGTCGCGTTCAGCTCGGAATAGCGGTCGAGGTCGTGGGACTCCACGGCCGCGCGCATCGCGGCGACGATCTCCCGCAGCCGCGCACCCTGCTCGGGGGTGACCCGTTCCGCGGCCTTGGCGGCCGACAGGCCCTCGAGCACCATCCGCACCTCGGTGATCTCGACGGCCTCCGCCTTGGAGACCGCCCGCACGCGGGCGCCCTTGTTCTTGAGGATCTCGACCAGGCCCTCGGCGGCCAGCTCTTTGAAGGTCTCGCGCACCGCGGCCCGGGTGGCGCCGAACTGGTCGCACACGTCGGCCTCGATGAGCCGCTGGTTGGGCACGAAGTCCCCGCTGAGCACGGCCGCCCTGACCCGGCCGGTCAGCGTCTCCTCCTGCGGGGACCCTGGGGCCATGCGATCCTCCCGATGCCGTACGAACCCATCCTGGTCAGCAATATTATCGACAACCCGCCCCGCGCGTGGGTGTGCCGCGGGATCGAAGCCTGTGATCGTTCAGCCCCGTTCTGTCGGTCGTGTGGGGTAAGTTCCCGGACCATGATCAGCCGTTCGCGGCGGCGTGGGCACTCCCGCCCGCGCCCGCGCACCGGCTGGGGCGGGAGGTTCTGAGGTCGTGGACCCGGACGACGTGAACGCGGACGAAACCGCGTGGGAGCGGCGCAGCGTGGTGCGTGTGGTGCCGCCTGTCGCGCCGCGCAAACTGGCGAAGGTGCCCTTCGTCGAGCTGGCCGACGGGCGGCTGCAGGGGGTCGTGTCGAGCGGATCCGACATCGAGCGGGTCTACGTCTCCTCGATCACCGCCGGCACCCACGCGCTGAGCTGCAGCACCAACAACAACCGGCCGTGCGGCGCGCTGCACGGCTACGCCTGCAAGCACATCCGCATGCTGGCCGACGAGGCGGTCGTGCAGTACGGCATCGACCGGGTGGCCCGCTACCTGCGGGTCGAGGTGCCGGAGGGTGATGCGCTGATGAGCTGCCTCCACGGGCAGCCCGAGCGCACCCCGGCGGCCGTGGTGTTCAGCAGGTTCCTGCGCCATCTGGCCTACCTCGAGGTGCCCGACAGCACCGACCCGCTGGTCGAGCTGCACTGGTTCCCCTCGACGGCGGCGGAGACGGGAGCGGCGCGCTGATGCTGGACGTACAGCTGGAAGAGGTGCTCGCCGGCGCTCCCGAGGGGGCGGGCGAGGCGCTCGGCCTGGTGGCGGGGTTCGACGACGCGCTCGCACTCGGGTTCGCCAGGGTCGGGGAGGAGGCGGCCGGTGCGCTGGCCGCCCTGGCGGGCGCGCTGGCGGCCAGCCCGATCGGCGAGCGGGTGCGCGAGGCGGCGGGCAAGGTGGCTGCGGGATCGGTCGGCGACGAGCACCTGGCGGCGCTGGCCGGCGGGCGCGCCGCACTGTCCGGAGCGGTCCACGACGCCCTGCTCGGCCGTCTCGACACGGCTTCGGGCAGATCCCGCACCCCCTGGAAGCCGGCCCGGGACGGCCAGGGCGCCCCGGGCGATCTGCCTGGTGGTCAGGCGGCGCCGGGCGGTCTGCCCGATGGTGAGGGCGCGTCGGGCGATCCGTCTGACCGTCAGGCGGCGTCGGGCGGTTCGGCCGGTGGGGGACCGGCAGCCGGCAATCTGCTCGACGGTTGCCGGGTCTGGTTGCGCGAGCTGGCCATCGTCGGGTGGCGTGGCGTCGACCACGACCTCGCCGGCTCGGCCGACCAGACGATCGAGGCGCTGCTCGCCGTGCCGGAGCTGCGCGGGCTCGCGGTGCTGCTCGACGGCCTGGCGGCGGAGCTGCGGGCGTCGAGCCCGGTCGCGACGATGGACCGCCTGCCCGCGCGCAGGTGGGCCGACCTGTGGGCGCGCGGCCTGCTGCTGGCGCAGCGGGGTCCGTGGCAGGGCGGCGCCGAGCCGGTGTCGGGGCGGCTGCTGATCCTCGGCGCCGACGTGCACGAGCACGCGACCGTGGTGCGGGCGCAGGTGCACGGCGTCCTGGAGCCCGCGGGAGGCGGCCCTTCCACGCTGGTGCGCACCAGCGTGGCGGCCGCCAAGGTCGACACGATCGTCGGCCCGGCCGTGTGGCGGCTGATGGGCGGCCATCCGGTGCTGCTGGGCGCGCTGGCCGGTCACCACAGCCTGGAGATCACGGACATGCCGCTGTCGCCGGGCGGCGACCTCGTGTGGCACGACGACCGGGCCGCCGCGGGCGAGCCCGCCGACCCGTTCACGACGGCGCGGGTGGCGCTGTCCGGGGCGAGCGCTCCGGCGGTCCCGCCGCTCGACCGCCACCCCGTGCGCATCGCCGAGCCGGTCTTCCTGGAGGGCTACTCCGTCGACAGCGGTTCCTTCGGCCTGATGCCGGCGGGGGGAGGCCGCGCGCTGCCGCTCGACCTCGACCGCCTGCCGCGCGGTGGCCCGCTCACCCCCGAGCTGGTGGCCGCCTCCTCGGCGTGCATCGGGCTGATGCGCTGGGACGGCCGCTGGCTGCTGCAACCGCTGGCCGTCCAGGCCATGGTGAAGAAGAAGCCGGTCGCCGCGCACAACGGCGACTGGGCCATGGGCCCCACCGACCCCAAGGTGGTCAAGGCCGAGGCCAGGGCCGGCGACGTGGTCGCCGTGCTGCGCGAACGAGCGGGACGGCTGCTGCGGAAATGACCGACATCCTGGACGACGCCGACATGACCCGGCGCCAGGTGCTCTACTGGCGCCTGCTGTCCCGGCTGTTCGGCCCCGACGAGCAGCCGGCGCTCGAGACGGCCAGCATGGCCATCGTCGAGGACCTCGGCCTGCCGCCCGCGCTGCTCGACCCCGGGGTGTCGGTCGACACCCTGGTGCAGCGCTTCCCCAGCCTGGGCGACGAGCTGCAGGACCTGATGGCGGAGCAGGAGCACGAGCAGGGCGCCGAGGTCCGCCGCGCGGCCCTGGTCTCCAAGCTGCTGCTCAACGTCTTCGCCACCGGCACGGGCAACGTCACCGCGAGCCGGCTGGAGAGCTGGAAGAGCGACGCGGGCTGGTTCGAGAAGGGCATGGGCTGCGAGCCCGGCGGGCTGCGCCACCGCGTGGGCGACGAAGAGCTGGCCGCGGTGCTCGCCGGCATCGAGGGCGACCTGGTCAAGCGCATGCACCTGCGCGAGGTCCTGGCCGACCCGGTCCTGTCCAGGCAGCTCACGCCCAGCATGTCGCTCATCGAGCAGTTGCTGCACGACAAGCACAACCTGTCAGGGGTGGCGCTGGCCAACGCCAAGGCGCTGATCCGCAGGTTCGTCGACGAGGTCGCCGAGGTGCTGCGCACCCAGGTCGAGAAGGCCAGCGTCGGCGAGATCGACCGGTCGGTGCCGCCGAAGCGGGTCTTCCGCAACCTCGACGTCGAGCGCACCATCTGGAAAAACCTCACCAACTGGAGCCCGGAGGACGAACGCCTCTACGTCGACCGGCTCTACTACAAGCAGACCGCGCGCCGCACCACCCCCGCCCGCATGATCGTGGTCGTCGACCAGTCGGGGTCGATGGTGGACGCGATGGTCAACTGCACCATCCTGGCGTCGATCTTCGCCGGCCTGCCCAAGGTCGACGTGCACCTCGTGGCCTACGACACCCGGGCGCTCGACCTGACCCCGTGGGTGCACGACCCGTTCGAGGTGCTGCTGCGCACCACGCTCGGCGGCGGCACCGACGGCACGGCCGCGATGGCCGTCGCCAGGCCGAAGATCTCCGATCCGCGCAACACCGTGATGGTGTGGATCTCCGACTTCTACGACAACCGTTCGCTGATCACCGACTTCGAGGCGGTGCACCGCTCAGGGGTGAAGTTCATCCCCGTCGGCTCGGTCAACAGCTCCGGCTCCCAGAGCGTCGACCCGTGGTACCGCCAGAAACTCAAGGACCTGGGCACCCCGGTGCTTTCGGGCCATATCCGCAAGCTCGTGTCCGAGCTCAAGAACTTCCTCACCTAGGAGACCCCCGCATGAGTGACGATATGCTGCGCGCCCCCGCAGAGGTGAAATACGCCGAGGAGCTCGACTGGCTGGAGTCGGTCGACGACGGCCCCAAGCCGTTCTCGTGGCGGCTCAGCCCGCGCATGATCCGGCTGTTCATCCTCGGCTCCGAGCGCTCCGACGGGCTCGACCGGGAGATCGCGCAGAAGTGGTTCGGCGACCGCAGCTTCGTCGAGCGCAGCATCGTGACCCTGGCCTCCGACCGGGGCCTGCTGCTGATCGGCGATCCGGGCACGGGCAAGAGCTGGCTGGCCGAGCTGCTGTCGGCGGCCATCTGCCGCAACTCCACGCTCGTGGTCCAGGGCACCGCCGGCACCACGGAAGACCACATCAAATACTCGTGGAACGTGTCCATGGTCATCGCCAAGGGCCAGTCCCGCGACTCGATGATCCCTTCGCCGATCATGACGGCGATGGAGCAGGGCGTGATCGGCCGCTTCGAGGAGCTGACCCGCTCCACCAGCGACGTGCAGGACGCGCTCATCTCGATCCTGTCGGAGAAATACGTCTCCATCCCCGAGCTCGACGACGACAACATCGTCTTCGCCCAGCCAGGGTTCTCCATCATCGCCACCGCCAACAGCCGCGACCGGGGCGTCAACGACCTGTCGTCCGCGCTCAAGCGCCGCTTCAACTTCGTGCGCATCCCCGTCGTGACCAACAAGAAGAGCGAGGCGGAGATCGTCCGCTTCCGTACGGAAGAGCTGCTGCGCCGCCACCGGATCGAGCTGGACCTGCCGCCCACGCTGCTCGACATCCTGCTGCAGAGCTTCGCCGACCTGCGCTCCGCCGCGGCCTCGGCCACCAGCGACGACGAGAAGCTGGAGTCGGCGCTGTCGACGGCCGAGCAGATCGGCGTGCTGGAGGACGCCATCCTGCACAGCCACTTCTTCGGCGACCGCACGCTGCGCGCGCAGACGCTCGCCGGCTCGCTCGTCGGTTCGCTGGCCCGGCGCAGCCCCGAAGACCTGGCGATCCTGAACAAGTACTGGCACGGCGTCGTCGAGCCCCGCAGCAAGAAGGACGGCGGGCAGTGGCCGGAGTTCCTCGAGGGCGGCCGCGAGGCCATCGCCACGCTCTCATGATCGACCAGACGAGCACGTTCGGCTCGCTCCGCGAGCAGCTGCTCGACGCCGCCGCGGCGTTCGCCGACAGCCCTCTGGCCGTGTCCGGCATCCTGGCGGGGCTGGTCGACGACGTGGACAGGGCGCTGCGCGAGAAGCTGGAGATCTTCCCGGTCTGCCACCACTCGCCGGCGTCCGCGCTGGCGATGGTGCGGCGGCTGCGCGAGAAGCAGCCGAAGGTCATCTACCTGGAGCTGTGCGAAGACCTGCAGCCGCTGCTGACCGAGCTGCGCAACTGCCGGCTGCCGGTGGCGGTGCAGGCGTTCGCGACCGACCTCGACGGCTTCCCGAAGTCGTGGGCGCCGCTCAGCGTGGTGGCGCCGATCACCGAGGCGTCGGCCGAATACCAGGCCATCGCCTACGCCCTCGAAACGCCCGGCGTCGAGCTGGTGCTGGTCGACCGCTCGACCGACCACGTCTTCCAGTGGGCCCCGAAGGAGGAGGCCAAGGAGCGCAAGGAGGAGGCCGGCCTGCACGGCGACGCGGTGGGCGTCGAGATCGGCGACCTGCGCCCGCGCTTCGCCGAGCTGGAGGAGCACCTGCTGCACCACGGCAAGGTGCGCCACTGGTCGGAGTGGTGGGATCAGTATGTCGAACAGCCGCTCTCGGAGGCCGACTACGACACCTACCGCCAGGTCATGGTGCTGATCGGCAGCCTGTTCCGCCGGCTCACCCCCGACGGCGACCGGCTGGCCGTCGACGAGGACCGCGAGCGCTACATGTGGACCCGCATGCGCGAGCACCTGGCCGCCAGCGGCGCCGACCCCGGCGACTGCCTCTACGTCTGCGGCGCCTTCCACGCCGCCAGCCGCGTCGAGGAGTTCGGCCTCGACTCCACGGCCACGTTCGAGATCAGCCCCCGCACCGGCACGACATGGTTGTACGGGCTCATCCCCTCCAGCCACTCCGCCATCGAGGCGCAGTTCGGGCTGGCACCGGGGTCGGTGTCGATCGCGGCGGCGACCTGGGCGAAGGCGGTCACCCGCACCAAGCTGACCCCGTTCCAGCTGGCCGGCCAGAAGGGCACGCGCAAACGCGCCGGAGCCCGCGGAGCTCGCGGAGCTCGGGTCACGCTGCCGCCGCCGAAGGCCGGCGCCGCGCCCGCCGACCGGCTGACGGGGTTCCTGTCCCGGCCGCCCGCCCTCGACGCGCTCGACGAGGCCGAGCTGCTCGGCTGGTGCGTCGACATCGTCCGGCTGGCCCGGCGCAACGGCTACCTGGCCAGCACGGCCGACGCCATCGCCGTTTTCGAGACGTCGATCCTGCTGGCCGGGCTGCGCAACAGGGCCAGGCCCACCCCCTACGACTTCCAGGACGCGGCCGTCACCTGCATCGAGAAGGACGTCGTGCCGGGCCGCCGCGACGTGCGCCGCCTGTGCGAGATCCTGCTCGGCGGCGACCGCGTCGGGGAGGTGGGCTACGACGCCCTGCCGCCGCTGGCCAGGAACGTCTATGACCGGCTCGCGCCGCTCGGCCTCGACCTGGACAAGCGCACGATCCAGCGAGCGCTGATCGACCTCAACGCCCACCCCGAGCTGGTGCCCTGCTCCGACCTGCTCTGGATGTTGCGCTACCTCCTCCCTGACGACGCCGTACGTCCCATCATGGGCGAGCGCGGGTTGGGGGAGCGGTCGATCCAGGAGAGCTGGGACCTCGCGTTCGGCAAGCACCAGCGCTCCATCATCGAGCTCGGCTACGAGGGCGTCACCATCGAGCAGGTGCTGGAGCAGCGGCTGCGGCGCTCCGTGTGGGACCCCAAGGCCACCGCGGCCGTCGCGCTGGCGGCGGTCGAGGACGCGGTGCTCTTCCTCGGCAGCCGGCGCTTCGCCGACGAGCTGGGGGCGCGCGCCGTCGAGCTGCTCGCGGCCGAGCGCGGCGTCGACGACGCGCCGGAGGTGCTGCGCAGGATCCGGCGGTTGCTCGCGTACTACCGCGCCAACGAGCCCGAGCTGCCGGCCTGGTGCGAGGCGTTCGTGACCGCCGGCTACGCCCACTACTGCACGCTGCTGCCGACGGCCTTCGTGGACGACGACACCGGCGTGCGGCAGGTGGGCGCCATGCTGGGTTTCCTGTTCACGATGGAGAGCCTCGCGCTGGCGCTCGGCTGCGACCGGGCGCAGCTGGAGCTGGCCGTGCAGCAGTCGCATCCGGAGGCTCCGGCCAAGGTGGCGCTGTTGTGGGCGGCGCACACGCAGCTCGGGCTGCTCACGATGGCCGACCTGCGGGCTCGTTGCGACGAGCTGCTCGCCAACCCGCTGGTCATCCCGTCGGTCCCGCAGTACATCATGGGGTTCGTGCAGGCGATGGAGCCCGCTCCCGCGCTGTCCGGGTTCGTGGTCGAGGTGATCTCCAAGGCGTTCGGGCGGCTGCCCGACAGCGTGCTGCTGCCGTGGCTGCCCAAGCTGATCACCACGCTGCGCGCCGGGGCGGCCGAGCTGGTGCCGGTGCTCGTCCGGGAGGCCGGCCGTACGTTCCCCGCCTCGTTGCCTGCGGTGGACTCCTGGGTGCCGCCGTGGTCGGCCCGTCCCCAGCCCGCCGACGCCGGCGCGCCCGTGGCGTCCGGGCCGGTGGCGGAGCTGCTCATGGGGCATCCGGCGGCCTGCGACGGGGTGGCGGCGCTGCTCGGGTGCGAGGGTGAGTGGCGCGACCCCGGCTCGGGTGGCGGGCGCGCGGCACCCGAGGTGACCGCCCTCCTGGCGGCTCACCCCGAACCCGCCCTGGCCGTCGCGGGGCTGCTCGCCTGACGCCTCGCTTCTCCCGTGCGGGAACGCGAGCACCGTCCGTGGCGGCTGCGGCGCAGGTCGTGGCGCGGGGTCGCGGTGCCTCCGCCGAGACCAGGGCCCGGCCGCCTCGCAGGAGGTGGCCGGGCCCTGGCGGGGGTGTCGTGTCCGCCGTCTGAGGGGTGGCTCGCCGTCGCGGGCTCGCTTCGTTGCCTGGCCCAGGAGCCCGGCCGGGGTCATGACGCAGGTGGGTGGCAGGTGCTGCCGGGCGCGGGAAGGCGCAGATCGGTGAGGTAGGCGTCGGCGTGGGCGATGACGCAGGCGTTGCCCGTGAGATAGAGCCCGTGGCCGTGCCCGTCGAAGCGGACCGTCGCCGACCCCGGCACCCTGCGGACGATGTCGGCCGTGTCGTCGTGGTCGGTCCACGTGCCCGCGCCGAGGAACGGCGGCAGCCCGGACGGCAGCGGCTTGGCGGGGTTGGTCACCGGCACGGGCCAGCCCGTGCACCCGAGGCGGTGCCACAGCCCCATGCCGGCGAGGTTGGGGGAGACCCGCTCGCCCATCGCCCGCACGGCCCGGTATTCGCGATAGCCGCTGAAGCGCAGCCCGTCGGCGCACTGGGTGGCGTTCATGCCAACGAACGACGGCGGCTTCAGGCTTCCGACGCCGGCGTCGACATAGCTCGCGAACCCGGCGGCGTCCCCGCGCTCGGCCTGTCGCATGGCCGCGGCGAGCTGCCGCCAGCGCGGATAGCCGGGCGCGGGGCCCGGCCCGACCAGGTTCGGCATCGCGGCGACCTGCAGGTCGAACCCGCTGTACGCGACCGCCTCGCCGTCCGGCCGGCCCTTGACGGGGATCGGCGCGCGGTCCGCGCTCGCGACCAGCTTCCGCCAGCGCTCGCCCATGTTCTCGCCGCACACGTCCACCGTCCGGCACCAGGTCAGGAAGCGTTCGAACTGCGCCTCGTACGTGCGGTACCGCACGCGGGCGTCCGTCGCCGCGTCCCGCAGCTGGTTGACGGCCCCGTCCAGGTACATGGCCCGGACTCGTTGCGGGAACAACCGGGCGTAGGCGACGGCGGGCACCCCTCCGTACGACGTGGCGACGAAGCTCAGCTGCTCGTCCCCGAGCGCGGAGCGGACGGCGTCGATGTCCCGCGCCACGGAAGCCGAGTCGAGATGGTCGAAGAAGGCGGGGTCGAGCTTCCTGCACTCCTGCGCGCCGCGCCGCACTTTCGCTCCGAGCTTCGCGTACGCGCTGGGTGTGTCCGGCCGGGTGAGCCACGGCCCGGTGCCGAAGCACCTGACCGGCAGCCTGCCGTACGTGGTGGCGTTGCGCGGCTCGAAGCTGACCACGTCGAACCGCTTGCGCAGGCCGGAGAAGTTCCCGCCCCGGTAGGAGAGGTCGTCGATGCCCGACCCGCCCGGCCCGCCGGGGATGCTGAACACCGTCCCCTTGCTGGTCCCGGTCGCGGGCAGGCGGGCGATCCGCAGGGTCAGCGCGCGGCCCTCCGGTTTCCGCCAGTCGAGCGGCACCTGGATGGAGGCGCACTCCAGTTCCTTGGGGCGGTCGTCGCCCTGGCACGTCCCCCAGCCGAGAGCCTGGGAGGAGGGAACGACGGCGAGCGAGCCGAGCAGGAGGAGGCTGGTCGTTGTCAGATGCATGCCTCCCAGGCTGGCCGCCGCGCCGCCGGATCTCGATCGTGCGGCGGCCCGTCCTGGAGGTAGTGCCAGGACTACCGTCCCACGGGCCGATCTCCCGCGCAGGCCCGAACGCGGCGGATGGAGCGGCTAACCGAAGACGCGCGCGGCCGCCGGGCGCAGGTGATGGGCCGCTCAGCGGTTCCAGGAGCGCTGGAGGGCGTCGCGGAACCTGCGGCCGGCGGGTGGCGGCACCTCACCGTGGTCCCGGCTCTTACCGGAGCCGTTGCCCGAGCCGTTTCCACCGGGCAGGGCGGGCCGCGCGGCGGGTACGAGCACCGCGGTCTCCTCCTCGGTGACCGGCCGCTCGATCTCGCTGTACGCGCCGTCGTGGCCGCGGACGATGACCCCGGTCTCCACGCCGTGGGCGACGGTGTGCCGGTCGCGCGCCAGCAGCCCGAGGGCGATCCGCCGGGTGATCACGTAGCCCAGCACAGGCGCGGCGAAGATGGCGACGCGGAAGATCCACGTGGTGGCGTACAGCGAGATGTGGAACGTCGAGGCGATCACGTCGTTGCCGCCGGCCAGCCAGAGCACGCCGTAGTAGGCGATCCCGGCGACGCCGAGGCCGGCGCGTACGGGCACGTCCCTCGGCCGGTCGAGAAGGTGGTGCACGGCGTGGTCACGGGTGATCCAGCGTTCCAGGAACGGGTAGAGCGCCAGCGCCGTGAACAGCAGTCCCGGCGCCACCAGGGCCGGGATGATCACGCTCATGGTCACCGTGGACCCGAAGACGGTGAACTCCCACGGCGGCATGATGCGCAGCGCGCCCTCCAGGAAGCCCATGTACCAGTCGGGCTGCGAGCCCGCGCTGATCGTGCTCGGCAGGTACGGCCCGTACAGCCAGATGGGGTTGATCTGGAACAGCGTCGCCAGCAGCGTGATGACCGCCAGCACCCACAGGAAGAACACCGTCGTCTTGGCCAGGAACGTGGGGAAGAAGGGGGCGCCGCGCACCACCCGGTTGTTCAGCCCCTGCGCCCTGAACTGCGTGTGCGTCTGCCGCCAGGTCAGCACGATCGCGTGCAGCGGGATGAGCAGGAGCAGCAGCGCGGGGAACAGCAGCACGTGGAGGCTGTACAGCCGGGAGATGATGTCTCCGCCGGGGAACTCCCCGCCGAACAGGAACATGGCGAGATACGTGCCCACCAGCGGCACGGAGATCGTGACCCCGTGCAGGATGCGCAGACCGGCGCCCGACAGCAGGTCGTCGGGCAACGAGTAGCCGAACAGCCCGTTCAGCATCACCAGGCCGAACAGGGCCACGCCGATCAGCCAGTTCAGGTCGCGGGGCTTGCGGAAGGCGCCGGTGAAGAAGTTGCGCAGCATGTGGGCGACGATGGCGGCCAGAAAGACGAGCGTGCCCCAGTGGTGCATCTGCCGCATCAGCAGCCCGCCGCGCACGTCGAAGCTGATCTCCAGGGTGGAGGCGTACGCCTCGCTCATCGCGACGCCCTGCAGCGGCACGTACGAACCGTCGTAGACCACCTCCTGCATGCTCGGCTTGTAGAAGAACGTGAGGAAGACGCCTGTGAGCAGCACGACCACGAACGCGTAGAGGGCGATCTCCCCGAGCAGGAACGTCCAGTGGTCGGGGAAGACCTTGCGCATCGCCTTCTTCAGCCAGCCGGCCCCGCCGATCCGGTCGTCGAGTGCTCCGGCCAGTGAGCTGCCCTTCATCGTCAATCCGCCTATGTCTCGATGGGCTCGTCACCCATCTAGACGGAGAAGACGCGGAGAATGTGACACCCGGCGGGCGATCGGTCTCAGGCGAAGCGTTCGATCGTGACGGGGATCAGCCCCAGCGCGCGGATCGCCTGCCGGTGGTGGTGCAGCAGCGCGCCGAGCGCCGTGGCGGGGGCCGCGCCCAGCCGCGCGGTCACGTCCACGCACCAGGCGATGCCCGACCCGATCCGGCGCAGCTCCCAGGAGAAGCCGTGGCCGTCGGCGTCGGCCGCGGCGGCGCCGGCCACGCGCGGGTCGCCGGTCGGCTCCAGCCGTAGCGCCGTGCGCGCGCTCGCCAGCGCGCCGGTGCCCAACTCCCCGGCGAACAGGATGCGGTAGCGGCGCGCGCCGGGCGAGGTGCCCAGGTCGAGCGGCCTGTCCCCGGGAAGGGGCTGGCGCTCGGACCGTGCCCGCAGTTGCGGCTCGGCAGGCAGCTCACCGCCGCCGAGCCGCGCGTACGCCTGCGCCGCCGCCCGCCGGTCCACCGCCGTCATCCTCGCCCGCAACCCGGCGTCGGAGCGCAGGTCCCGGCTGAGCGGTGCACCGCCCGTCCAGGCCCCGGCCGCCGGCACCGCTGCCGAGCACGTGTGCCCGCCTGCGTGCCCGTCCGGTGCGGGGCGCGCAGCCGCCGGCCGCCACGCGGCGGTGTCGATGCCGGCGGCGGTGTAGTCGTCGCAGAGGACGAACTCCTCGACGAGGATCGCCGCCGGTGACGGGCCGCCCGCCGTGGCGGCGATCAGGTAGTAGTCCACCCGATGAATGATCCTCGGCGGCCGGACGCGGTGGCAAGCTCATCACCCGGCCGGAGCGCCACGACGGCTCCGGGCCGCATGGGTCCCGCCCGTTCCGGGCAGGTAGGCCATCTGGCACCACGACCCCTATCTGCCAGGCACGGGAGGCATGAGCGATGCGGAACGGCCGGACCGGCGGGGCGCTCGCCGGCACCCTCACGGCGGCGGTGCTCCTGAGCGCCGGATGCACGGCAGGCGGCGATCAGGCACCGGACGGGGAGCGGGAACCGGCGGCCAAGCTGTCGATCACGCCCGCGGACGGCGCCGGGAAGGTCCCCCCGGACACCGGCGTCAGCGTCAAGGCCACCGGAGGCAAGGTCGGCGCGGTGAGCGTCGCCGACGCCAGGGGACGCGAGGTGCGGGGCTCCGTGGGCGCCGACGGCACGTGGCGGCCCCGGTGGTCGTTGCGGCCCTCGACCACGTACACGGTCAGCGCCCGGGCGACGGGCACCGACGGCAGGCCGGTCACCGGCCGGGCGACGTTCACCACGCTCGAACCGGAGCGCGTGCTGAAGAGCGGCATCTCGCCCCTGGACGGCGAGACGGTCGGGGTCGGGATGCCCGTGCAGCTGCTGCTGTCCCGGCCGGTGACGGGCAAGGAGCACCGGGCCGCGGTCGAGCGGTCGCTGGAGGTGCGGATGTCCCAGCCGGTCGAGGGGGCGTGGAGCTGGGTGAGCGACCGCGAGGTGCAGTTCAGGCCGCGCGCGTACTGGCCGGTGGGGGAGCAGGTGACGGTCGTGGCGCATCTTGCGGGCGTACGGGCCGGTGACGGCCTGTGGGGCGCCAAGGACCGCAGGCTGACCTTCACCGTCGGGGCCGAGCACATCACCAAGGTCAGCGCCGGAGCTCACAAGGCGGTGGTGCGGAAGAACGGCGACGTCGTCAGCACCATGCCGGTCAGCCTGGGCAAGCCGGGCGACGACAGCTACTCGGGCGTCATGATCGCCCAGGAGAAGGCGCCGGAGATCGTCATGGACTCGGCGACCGTCGGCAAGCCGGGGGAGTACCGGATCCGTACGAAGTGGAACGTCCGGATGACCTACAGCGGCACGTTCTTCCACGCCGCTCCCTGGTCGACCGGCGCGCAGGGCAGCCGCAACGTCAGCCACGGCTGCGTGAACGCCAGCCCGGAGAACGCCCGCTGGTTCTACGAGTTCACCCAGCGGGGCGACATCATCGAGGTCACCGGCACGTCGAGGAAACTGCGGTTCGGCAACGGGCCGACGCCGTGGGCGAAGTCGTGGGAGGACTGGCTGGCCGGCAGCGCGCTCGGCACCCCGGTCAACGGCTGACGCCCGCCTCCGGGCAGGGCACCATGCCGGGGACGGGGTGTTCGGCCTTGACGTGGGCCTCGGAGATGTATCCCCACCCGCCGTGCGCCCACGGCTCGTCGGCCACGGTGCGGTACCAATGTCCGTCGCCCGTCTCGACCACGCACAGGAAGACGTCGGGGCCCTCCCGGTCGAGCCGCCCGACCTTCGCGGTCGCCGCGCCCGGCCCGGCGTGCACCGTTCCTCCGGCGTTCGCGCAGGCGAAGCCTCTCTCCCAGGTCACCCCGAGGTCGGGGTCCTCGACCGGCGGCTTGATGGACGTGCGGGGATCGGCCTTCGCGCACGCGGGCGCCTCGCCCGGGGACACGGGTGCGAGGACCAGGAAGCCGGTCACGACGACGGCGACCAGTGACACGGCCGCCGCCCGCACCGGCCCGCCGAACCACCGCGACGGCCCGGCGAGCAGCAGACCGGCGTGCACGGCCAGCACCGCCGCGAGCGCGCCCCACGACCACGGATCGCCCAGGTTTCCGGTGGCCAGGTTGCCGGTCACGCCCGTCGCGGCCGGGAAGAGCAAGCCGGCGGCCCTCCTGAGCGACCGGCCCCGCGCCCCGGGCTCCTCCCGTGCGCCGAGCGCGCCGTCCTGTGTCACTGGTCACCGCCATCGATCCGTACGGTCCGGCGTCACGTAGCGTACCTGGTCAACTACGGTTAGTGCGGCCCTTCTCTATGGTGTTCGCCCGGCGATGTCGTCGGGCCCAGAAACCGGGCGGACAAACCCCCTCACTTGACTGAATAGGGGACAATTCATCGGATGACATTTTCGCCCCTCGTCTGATCGAGCTAGGAGCAGGCATGCAGATCGTACGGTTCGCCAACCCTCTGACCGGCGCGGACGCGGTCGGCGTCGACGACGGTGAACAGGTGGTGGAGCTGTCCGGGGTCACCACCGTCGGCGAGCTCCTCGGGCTCCCGTCCGCCGAGTTCCGAGCGCGGTGCGAGGGCGCCGACGGCCCCCGCCACGCCTCCGCGGACGTGCGGATCCTGCCTCCGGTGGACGGCCGGATGGAGGTGTGGGCCGCGGGCGTGACCTACCGGCGCTCGCGCGAGGCCAGGGTCGTCGAGAGCGAGCGCGCCGCCGACGTGTACGAGCTGGTCTACGACGCCGAAAGACCCGAGCTTTTCTTCAAGTCGGCGGCGTGGAAGGTCTCCGGGCACGGCGGGCGCATCTCGGCGCGCGCCGACTCGGAGATCGACGTGCCGGAGCCGGAGCTCGGGCTGGTGCTCAACGCCTCAGGGGAGATCGTCGGCTACACGGTGGTCGACGACGTGAGCTCGCGCACCATCGAGGGCGTCAACCCGCTCTACCTGCCGCAGGCGAAGATCTACCTGGGCGCGTGCGCGGTGGGCCCGGCGATCAGGCCCGCGTGGGAGGTCGCCGACCCGTACGCGCTGGACATCACGCTCTCCATCACCAGGGGCGGCGAGACGGTGTGGGACGGCAAGGCGAACACCTCGCAGCTCAACCGGCGCCTCGACGACCTGGCCTCCTACCTGTTCCGCGCCGACGTCTTCCCCGACGGCGCGGTGCTGGCGACCGGCACCTGCCTGGTCCCCGACCTGCCGTTCACGCTGCAGGAGGGCGACACGGTGAGCATCGCCGTCTCCGAGGTCGGCACGCTGACGACCGGCGTGGTCAGGGGCCTGGACGCCATGCGCTGACCTCCTCGCACGCCGCCCCGCCCGGTCACGGGGCGGCGTGGCTCTCAGCCCGCGCTGCCCTCCTTCTCGAAGGAGCTCAGCGTGGGGTCGTAGTCGAGGGCGCCGATGTCGTACATCGGGGTCATCCAGTGGTAGAAGTTGTCGCCGCGCTCGCGCAGCAGGTCGTACAGGCGGCGCATCATGCGGCGGCGGACCGGGGCCAGCTCCTGATGGGTGTACCGGTTGCTCAGCTCGTGCGGGTCGGCGTGCAGGTCGTACAGCTCGTTGACCGACTCCGGGTTGACGACCAGCTTGTAGCGGTCGTCGCGGATCATCCGCTGCGGGTAGGGGAAGTGGTGGCCGTGGAACTCGGCGAGCAGCTCGCCCGGCCATGCCGGGCGCTCGCCGCGGACGATCGGCGCCAGGCTGCGGCTGTCCACGGCCGGCTTCGTGTCGCAGCCGGCCAGCTCCAGGATCGTCGCCGTGCAGTCGGTGAGCGTGACGAACTCGTCCCTGACCTGCGGCTGCTGGCCGGGGATGCGGACGATGCCGGGGATCCGGTAGATGTCCTCGTACATCGCGGGGCCCTTGTCGTGCAGCCGGTGCGCCCCGGTGAACTCGCCGTGGTCGGCGGTGAAGAACACCGCCGTCCGGCCGGTGAGCCCAAGCTCGTCCATCCGGTCGAGGATCCGGCCGATCTGCCGGTCGATCAGCGTGACATAACCCCAGTAGACCGCGATCAGCTTGCGGGTGACCTCGATGGGGATCGTGTCGAACGTCCAGTGCGCGCTGTAGTTGCGCTGCACCGGCGGCTTGCCCTCGAACGTCTCCGCGATCGACGGCGGCAGCTCCACCAGGCTCGGGTCGTACATGTCGAAGTACTCGTCCGGCAGCAGGTACGGCAGGTGCGGCCCGAAGAAGTGCGTGGCCAGGAAGAACGGCCGCCCGTCCGCGGCGTAGCGCTCCATGTGCTCGATCGCCCTGGTCGCCAGGTAGTGCTCGAACGTCGCCTCAACCGGCTGGTGCAGCCGCGCCGCCAGCAGGTTGCCCTGGTTGCCGTTGGGCGTGGTGCCCCGGATCAGGTCCGAGATCCGGTACGGCGGCAACCCCCGCTCCTCCAGGTACGCCAGATAGTCGGGGTGGTCGACCGGGTTGTGCCAGCCCGGCAGGTCGGGCCCGTCGAAGCCGTAGGAGGCGGCGTTGCGGCTGGTGCCGCCGTGCCACTTGCCGATCAGCCCGAGCTGGTAGC
The DNA here is from genome assembly GCF_052245635.1 of Nonomuraea sp. KM88. NCBI lineage: Bacteria > Bacillati > Actinomycetota > Actinomycetes > Streptosporangiales > Streptosporangiaceae > Nonomuraea > Nonomuraea sp. KM88. Next base: position 633,583 of record NZ_JBQQCC010000001.1, read on the forward strand.
CGCGCTCCCTCAGCGCCTCCGGGAAGGTGAACGCGTCCTCCCGCAGGTCCTCCAGGTAGCCGACGTTGCGCTCGTAGTTCGCCAGCAGGCGGTGCCGGAACGGCGCCTGCCCGGTGAGCAGGCTGGCCCGCGCCGGCGTGCAGATGGCCGTCGGCGTGTAGAACCGGTCGAACCGGGTGCCGGTCGCGGCCAGCCGGTCCAGGTTGGGCGTGGCCACGTGCGGGTTGCCGTAGCAGCCCAGGGTGTCGACGCGGTGCTGGTCGGTCATCAGGAACAGCAGGTTCACTTGGTGTAGGCCTCCGTGTAGAGGTCGCCGGTGTAGTAGGTCGCCGGATCCGGGCGGGACTTGAGCTGGCCGGTGCTGACGAAGAAGTCGCTCAGGCTGTTCAGCCACGTGGCGACTGTGCCGTCCTTGGTCTTGGCGACCAGGTCGGAGGTGCTCATGACCTGCACGTTCGCCGCGTCGGCCTTGACCTTGGCCTCGTCGAGCCTGAGCAGCGCGGCCGCCTCGGTGATCGCTTCCTCGGGGTGTGCCGCCCGCCAGTCGTTGGCCGCCTGCAGCACCTTGATCACCTTGCGGGTGACCTCCTGGTCCACGCCGGTGCCGCCGACGAACGCGGTCGGGAACGAACTGTCCGGGAACTCCTTGGTGCTGGCCAGTTCCACCGTGTCCGGAACCTTCTGCTTGATCGTGTCGATCAGCGGGTACCAGATCCCGGCGCCGTCGATCTGCCCGGCCGAGAACGCCGAGACGACCGTGGCAGGTCCATCAGGGTCTCCCGAGGGGATTGTCGTCTTGAGGCGGCGGGTAAATCGGGAGCGGGAGGGCCGTCAAGGCCCGGGTGTGCCCTGACCTGTCAGGTCTGCGCATCACGGATGTCCTTCCTGGTTTTGTCGGCGCCAGCCGATATCGTGGCGATGTCGTTACCGAACGTGATGGAGGTGGGTGTGCGCAGGTCGTTCCGATTCCTGCTGCGCCCCACCGCCCGGCAGGCGGCAGCGCTCGCGGCGTGCCTGGAGGACCACCGCCAGCTCTACAACGCCGCCTTGGAGCACCGCCGCACCGCCTACGCCAGGGCGGGGGTGAGCGTCCGGTACGGCGAGCAGTCGGCCGAGTTGAAACACATCCGGGGTGATGACCCGGACGGGCAGGGGTGTTGGTCGTTCTCCTCGCAGCAGGCCACCCTGCGACGGCTCGACAAGGCGTTTCGCGCGTTCTTCGACCGGGTCAAGGCCGGGCGCACGCCGGGGTTCCCGCGTTTCAAGGGGCGCGGCTGGTTCGACACGGTCGAGTGGCCGAAGGACGGCGACGGCTGCCGGTGGGACTCCCAGCCCGGCCACCCCACCACGACCTACGTGCGCCTCCAGGGGGTCGGGCACGTCCGCGTCCACCGGCACCGGCCCGTGCGCGGCCAGGTGAAGACGATCAGCGTCAAGCGCGAGGGCCCCCGGTGGTTCGTGGTGCTGTCGTGCGACGACGTGCCCGCCGGACCGCTGCCCGCCACCGGCGCGGTGGCCGGGATCGACATGGGCGTGGCGTCCCTCGTCACGACCAGCGACGGACAGCATCTGAGCAACCCCCGCCCCCTGGCCGCGTCCGCCGGCCGTCTGGCCGCCGCGCAGCGGGCTCTGGCCCGGAAGAAGCGGGGCTCCACGCGGCGGCGTGAGGCGGTGGCCCGCGTGGCCGCGTTGCACGCCAGGGTGCGCAGGCAACGTCTGGACGGCGCGCACAAGGCCGCGCTCGCCCTGGTCCGCACCTATGACGTGATCGTGCACGAGGGCCTGCGGATCGCGAACATGACCCGCTCGGCGTCCGGCACGATCGAAGCCCCCGGCCGCAACGTCGCACAGAAGTCCGGGTTGAACCGGAGCATCTTGGACGCTGGCTGGGGGGTGTTCCTGACGATCCTCGCGTACAAGGCTGAAAGCGCCGGTCGAGAGCTGATCGCGGTGAACCCCGCCGGCACCTCCCGCACCTGCGCCCGCTGCGGGCACTGTGCGAAGGAGAACCGCGTCACCCAGGCCGGGTTCGCCTGTACGGCGTGCGGGCATGCCGCGCACGCCGACGTGAATGCGGCGGTCAACATCTTGAGGGCAGGGCTTGCCCTTCGCCAGGCTGGGCAAGCGGCTTAGCGAGAAGCCGCTTCCTTCAGGGAGCGGAGGAGTCACGAGGAAGCCGATCGGGACAGCCAGCAGGGTGCCGTCGGCGATCAGCTCGCCCGCCTTGGCCGCCACCTGCAGAGGGCCGGGCAGGCCCTGCACGCCGATCGACGCCAGCAGCGTCCAGACGAGCAGGCCGATGACGACCGCGATCAGGTTGAGTGCGATGGCGCGCCGCGGGCGTCCGGCGCCGCGCCGTGCGGCCGGGGCCGCCGGTGACTTGCCCAGCGCGGTGAGCTGGGTCATGGGTTCTCCTTCGCCGGTCTCGTGCCGGGCTGGGTCGTCGGGGGGTCCTCCGCGAGCTCCGGGCCGGGCGGATAGCGCGAGAGCAGCGGGGACTCGTGCAGCACCAGGGCGATGCCGCCGAGGGCGCCGGCGACCTCGCCGAGGGTGGCGCGGCGCAGGCTCACCCGGTGCCGGGAGATCGGTATGACGTGGGCGCGCAACTCCCGCTCGATCGGGTCCATCAGCGCGCTCCCGGTCTCCGCCAGCTCGCCGCCGACCACGATCACGCTGGGACCGATCGCGTTGCACAGGGCGGCGAGCACACCGCCGATGCCGGCGCCCACGCCGTCCAGCACGGCCAGCGCCGCCGCGTCGCCCGCCCCGGCCGCCTTGGCCAGCTCGGGCACGTCGCCGGCGCGCCCGCCGGCGGCGCGGTAGGCGTCGAGGACGGCCCTGATCGAGGCGACGGTCTCCAGGCAGCCGGTGCCGCCGCAGTCGCAGCGGGCGCCGTCCTGGTCGACGGTGATGTGGCCGAACTCGCCGGACAGGCCGTACGCGCCGCGGTGCAGCGACCCGCCGACCACCAGCCCGCCGCCGACGCCGTGGGACAGGCGCAGGTACAGCACGTCCCGTACGCCGGCCGCGGCGCCCCAGATCGCCTCGCCCAGCGCGGCGAGCCTGGTGTTGTTGTCCAGCAGCACCGGAACGCCGAACCGCTCGCGCAGCAGCACCTGCGCCGGATGCGGCCCGGCCGGCTCCCCGACCGGGCCGACCACGCCGACGCCGATCGCGCTGAGCGCTCCCAGGCTGAGGGTGCCGCCGGTGAGCGAGCCGACGAGCCGGCCGGCCAGCTCGACCCGCTGCTCCCACGGCAGGTCGGCGTCGTGCGGCTCGCTGGCCGAGCCGACGATCTCGTGCGCCGGGTTGATGGCCGCGACGTGCAGCCCGCGCCGCGCGAAGTCGATGCCGATCGCCTGGCCGGCGTCCGGGTTGAGGGTCAGGGTCTCGGCCGGCCTGCCGCGCCCGCGCGGCGTCTCCCGCTCGCTCGCGGTGACGACCGCGCCGCCGGCCACGAGTTCGGCGAGGATGTCGTACAGGGTGGTACGGGACAGCCCGCAACGCCTGCCGAGCTCGCCGCGGCTGAGCGGGCCGTGCTTGCGCAGCAGTCCGAGCACGAGCTCCTCGTGCCCGCGCCGGAGCTGTGACAGGGGGCCACCGGGTTGTGACATACGGCAGAGTCTGCCTACTCACCGTCTTTTTCGTCAATAACCCGGAAAAATCCGTCCTGCCACCACGCTCGCTGCGCTGACCTGCGAAGAAGCGGACGCCAGAGGGCCCGAGGGCGGGCTATAACGTTCACGTAACGGCGCCTGGCGCGGCGGAACGCGAGGGGCGGCGACCGCCGGGGGAGGCACCCGGTGGCCGCCGCCAGGCGCGGGCCCGGCGTCACGAATCGCTCAGCCACACGTCCGCGAGCCGCTTGCCCTGATAGATCGGGCTGTCGTACAGATCCCGCACCCGCTCGCTGTAGATCGAGTAGTCGAACTTCTGGATCGGGTAGTAGACCTGGCGGATCACCGTCTCCATCCGGATCTGCATCTGCTTGTAGATCTCGTCGCGCCTGTCGTCGTCGAGCTCGGTGCGCGACCGGTCCACAGCGTCTCCCGAGGGGACCGTCGCCTTCAGTCGACAGGGGAATCGGGAGCGGGAGGGCCGCCAACGCCCGAGCGTGCAGTGACCCGCCTGGTCTGCACATCAGAGGTCTCCGTTCGTCGCATGTTAGATGGGCGGCACTGTTATAATGATCGTGTGACTCGGCACGTGCGCACTTCTCCCGGTGCAGCGTATGACCTCGGGTACCACGTGGTGTGGTGCCCGAAGTATCGCCGCCCGGTCCTTGGCGGCCGTGTGAAGGACCGCCTTGAGAAGTTGATCCGCGCCAAGGCCGACGAGCACGGGTGGGAGATCGTGGCGCTTGAGGTGATGCCGGATCACGTGCATCTGTTCGTCAAGCCCCACCCGAAGAACTCGCCGTCGTATGTGGCCAACCAGTTCAAGGGCTTCACCTCCCACCACCTGCGTGCCGAGTTCGGTCACCTGCGTTCCCAGTTGCCCACGCTGTGGTCACGGTCCTACTTCGTGGCCACGGTCGGCGCGGTGTCGGCCGAGACGGTGCAGCGCTATATCGAGACGCAGTACGAGCGCCCCAAAGGCGGTGGCCGTGCGTAGGTCGTACAAGTTCCTGCTCCGTCCCACGGGCAAGCAGGCCGCCACGCTCGCGGCATGCCTGGAGGACCACCGGCAGCTCTACAACGCCGCCCTGGAGCACCGCCGCACCGCCTACGCCAAGGCCGGGGCGAGCATCGGTTACGGCGACCAGTCGGCCGAGTTGAAGCACATCCGCGGCGACGACCCCGACGGGCAGGGCCGCTGGAGCTTCTCCTCCCAGCAGGCCAGCCTGCGGCGCCTGGACAAGGCGTTCCGCGCGTTCTTCGACCGGGTCAAGGCCGGGCGCACCCCGGGCTTTCCCCGGTTCAAGGGCCGGGGCTGGTTCGACACGGTCGAGTGGCCCAGGGACGGCGACGGCTGCCGGTGGGACTCCCAGCCCGAGCACCCGGCCGCGACGTTCGTGCGGTTGCAGGGCGTCGGGCACGTTCGCGTTCACCAGCACCGGGCGGTGAAAGGCCGGGTGAAGACGATCGCGGTGAAGCGGGAGGGCAGGCGCTGGTACGTGGTGCTGTCGTGTGACGACGTGCCCGCCGAGCCGCTTCCCGCCATCGGCGCGGTGGCAGGGATCGACCTGGGCGTCGCCTCGCTCGTCACCACCTCCGGCGGGGAGCACGTCGCCAATCCCCGCCACTTGGCCGCGACCGCCGACCGTCTCGCGGCGGCGCAGCGGGGCCTCGCCCGCAAGAAACAGGGCTCCAAGCGGCGGCGTAAGGCCGTGGCCCGCGTCGCGGCGCTGCATGCCAAGGTGCGCCGCCAGCGCCTGGACGGCGCGCACAAGGCCGCGCACGCCCTGGTCCACGCCTACGACATGATCGCGCACGAGGATCTGCGGATCGCGGGCATGACCCGCTCGGCGTCCGGCACGATCGAGGCCTCGGCCGCAACGTCGCCGCCAAGGCCGGTCTCAACCGTTCGATCCTGGATGCGGGCTGGGGGGTGTTCCTGACGATCCTCGCGCACAAGGCTGAAAGCGCCGGTCGCAAGCTGATCGCAGTGAACCCCGCCAACACCTCTCGCACGTGTGCCCGCTGTGGGCACTGCGCGAAGGAGAACCGCCCCACCCAAGCCGCGTTCGCGTGTACGGCGTGTGGACATACCGCGCACGCCGACGTGAACGCGGCGGTCAACATCTTGAGGGCAGGGCTTGCCCTTCGCCAGGCTGCGCAAGCGGCTTAGCGAGAAGCCGCTCCCTTCAGGGAGCGGAGGAGTCACCTTCCTGCCTCCAATCCGCCTCAGCGCGGCGGTTCCGAGGGACGGGGGGTTCGACCGGCCGTCACGTCGGTGGACACGTTCTGCTCGGTGGCGCGGGCCAGGCTCGGGGCCAGCCGGGACACCATGCGGCGCCCCCACCACAGGCCGGCGGCCCGATCGGCGGCCGACCGGTGCAGGCGGGGGTCGAGGTGGTCGCGCAGGGCGTCGCCGAGCAGGTTGAAGCTGAACACGGCGATCGACAGGGCGACGGAGGGCACGATGATCAGCCACGGGGCGCGTTCGACGTAGCGCACCCCTTCGGAGAGCATCAGCCCCCATGACGGGGTGGGCGGCGGCGCGCCGATGCCGAGGAAGCTCAGCGCCGACTCCGCGATGATCACGCCGGCGAAGATGAGGCTGCCCAGGGTCAGCACCGATGCCAGCATGTTGGGCAGCACGTGCAGGGCCAGGATGCGCGGCGCGCGTGCCCCGGTCGCCCTGGCGGCCTCGACGTACGGTTCCTGGCGGACCCGCAACGTCTCGGCGCGGGCGATCCGGTTGAACGACGGCGTGATCACCACGGTCAGCGCGATGATCGTGTTACGTACCGACGGGCCCAGGATCACCGCGATGAACAGCAGCAGGACGATCCCGGGGACGGCCTGCACCGCGTCCATCACCCGCTGCACGACCAGATCCGGCCCTCGGCCGAAATAGCCCGAGACCACGCCGATCACGGTGCCGAGCACCAGGCTGACGCCGGTGGTCGTGACGCCGACGACCAGCGACGTCCGGGCGCCGTGAATCGTCCGGCTCAGCACGTCCCTGCCCAGGTCGTCGGTGCCGAACAGGTAGGCCGCCGAGGGCGAGTCCAGGATGTCCCTGCGGAACTGTTCCAGCGGATCGTACGGAGCGATCCACGGCGCGAGCAGCGCCACCAGCACGAAGAAGCAGATCAGCAGTGACGCGGCGGCGCCCAGCGGCTGGGAGCGCATGAAGACGCGCAGCGCCTTCCTCCCGCGCCGGAGCGGGGCCCAGCGCGGCGGCCGGGGCGCCGGGGGGACCGGGCGCGTCCCGGTCAACGTCCGCTTCTCGGTCACGACAGCGCCTTCCCGGTCCGGATCCGCGGATCGACCAGCGCGTACAGCAGGTCGATCAGGATGATCGTGATGACGAACAGGCCCGCGTAGAAGATCGTGCAGGCCACCACCACCGGATAGTCACGGTCGAGCACGGCCTGGTAGATGAGCTGTCCGGTGCCCGGAAGCCCGAACATCCGCTCGATGATCACCGTTCCGCCGAGCACGGTGGCCAGCTCCAGGCCGAGCAGGGTGAGCACCGCGATCGTCGAGTTCCGCAGCGAGTGCTTGAGCACCACGGTGCGCTCCCGCACGCCCTTGGCGCGCACCGTGCGGATGTAGTCCGATCCCAGCGACTCCAGCATCGACGAGCGGGTCAGCCGGGCCACCGCGGCCATCCCGCCGGTGCCCAGCGCGAACACGGGGATCGCCATCTGCTGGGCCCAGCTCGTGAAGTCCTCGGTCGGCTCGGCGTACACCAGCGGCGGCGACCAGGCGAACCAGAGCGCGAACGCGGTCAGCAGCAGCAGGGCGACCACGAAGTTCGGCACCGACAGGAACGCCACCGCGAACACCCGCAGTGCGCTGTCCGTGGCCGAGCCGCGGGTGACCGCGGCGATGATGCCGACCGTGAGGCCGAGCGCCGTGCCGACCAGCATCGCCAGCAGCCCGAGCTGCACGGTCACCGGGACCCGGGCCAGGAACAGGTCGATGACCGGCTCCTTGTTGTAGAACGAGGCGCCCAGGTCACCCCGGACGGCGCCGGCGAGCCACTCCCACAGCTGCACCCACACCGGGTCGTCCAGGCCGAACTCGGCGCGCAGCGCGTCGGCCGCCTCCTTGCTCACGCCGGTGTCCTGCAACTGCAGGCTCACCGCGTCGCCGGGCACCAGCCGCATGATCACGAACACGAAGATCGTGACCAGGCACATGACCACCGCGCCGTACCCCAGCCTGCGCAGCGTGTAGCCGATCACCGCGCGCTCGCCTCCCGCCGGGCGTCGAACAGGTGACAGGCCACGGCCCGGCCGCCCGCCACGCCGTGCGGGGCGGGCGCCTCCTCCCGGCACCGCTCCACCGCCTTCGGGCAGCGCGGATGGAACCGGCAGCTCGGCGGGGGACTGCTCGGGCTGGCGGGCTCGCCGCGCGGCGCCGAGCGGCGAGCCCGCCCGTCGGCCCGCTCCGGCGCGAACTCGGGCACGGCGGACACCAGCATCTCGGTGTACGGGTGGCGGGGATCGGCGAACAACGCGTCGCCGTCGCCGCGTTCCACGATCTCCCCCAGGTACATGACGCACACCTCGTCGGCCATGTACCGCACGACGTTGAGATCGTGCGCGATGAACAGGTAGGACAGCCCGAGCTCGGACTGCAGCCGCTTGAGCAGGTTCAGCACCTGGGCCTGCACCGAGACGTCGAGAGCCGAGACGGCCTCGTCACAGACGATCAGTTCGGGGTCGGTGGCCAGCGCCCTGGCGATGCCGATGCGCTGCGCCTGCCCGCCGGAGAACTGGTGGCAGAACTTGTACAGGTCGCCCGAGCCCAGCCCGACCCGCTCCAGCAGCTCCACCACCCGGTCCACGCGGGCGGAGCCCTTGGCGATGCGGTGCACGGCGAGCGGCTCGCCGACCGCGTCGAGCACGCGCATGCGGGGGTTGAGCGAGCCGAGCGGGTCCTGGAAGACGATCTGCATCCGCCGCCGCAGTGCCTGCATCCGGCCCCGCGAGGCCCGCAGCAGGTCGACGCCGTCGAAGGTGACCTGACCCGAGGTGGGGTCGAGCAGGCGCAGGGCCAGCCGGGCGACCGTCGACTTGCCCGAACCGGACTCGCCCACCAGCCCGACCGTGCGGCCGCGCGGGATCCGCAGCGAGACGCCGTTGACCGCCTGCACCACGCTGCGCCGCGACCGGAACCGCTTGACCAGGTCGCGCGCCTCGAACAGCGGCGCCTCCGTCGTCGCGTCAGGCGACATGGTGCACCTCGCCGGCGGCCGGCGCGGGCGGGGCCTGCAGCGAGCCCTCGTGCAGCCAGCACCGGCTGGCCCGGCCCGGCCGCAGCTCGTACAGCGGGGGTTCCGCCTCCGGGCAGCGATCGTGCACCGACGGGCAGCGCGGGTGGAACCGGCAGCCCGAGGGCGCCTCCGCCGGTGTCGGCGCGCTTCCCGCGATGGCCGGCATGGGCCGGTCCCGCGGGGTGGCCGGGGTCGGGATCGAGTCGATCAGAGCCCGCGTGTACGGATTGCGCGGCGAGCGCAGCACCTCCGCCACCGGTCCCTGCTCCACCACCCGCCCGGTGTACATCACCACGACACGGTCGGCCATCTCCGCCACCACCGCCATGTCGTGGGTGATGAGCAGCAGCGCCGTGCCGTGCTCGCGCTGCATCGTGCGCAGCAGCTCCAGGATCTGCGCCTCGACGGTCACGTCCAGCGCCGTGGTGGGCTCGTCGGCGATGAGCAGCGCCGGCTCGCCCGCAAGGGCGATCGCCACCATGACCCGCTGCTGCTGGCCGCCGGACAACTCGTGCGGATAGGCACGTACGCGTCGCTCCGGATCCGGCAGCCCGACCTCCCGCAACAGCTTCACGGCCCGCGCCCTGGCGGCCCCGCGCGTCACGGGCCGGTGCGCCCGCAACGCCTCGACCAGCTGGTCACCGATCGTGAACAGCGGGTCCAGCGAGCTCATCGGGTTCTGGAAGATCATGGCGAGCTCGGAGCCGCGCAGTTGCCGCAGCCGCTCGGGGGCGGCTCCCACGAGTTCCTCGTCCCGCAGCAGCACCGAGCCCGCCGAGATGTTGCCCGAGCCGAGCAGCCCCAGCAGCGCCAGCGACGACACGCTCTTGCCGGAAGCCGCGCTGCCCGGCGCCGAGCACCAGCAGGGTGTCGCCCAGCCCCACGCCGCCCAGGTGGCAGGCCCAGCGCACGCCCGCGCCCAGCGGGTTGAACATCGCGGCCACCTCGGCAGGGAGGGCCGGGTCGATGGGGTGCAGAATCGTGCGGGGCGACAGGTACATGTACTCGGCGAACCCGCCCCACAGCGACGGCGCCACGTCGAGCGACGCGACTCCGTGGCCCGGCCTGCGGTTGGGGCACGACTGGTAGCGCCCGGTCAGGCACCTGCGGCAGGAGTGGCACGGGATGATGATCTCGACGGCCACCCGGTCGCCGGGCTTGACGCCCCACCGCTCGGCGGCCCGCTCGCCGACCTCCTCGACGATGCCCATCGGCTCGTGCCCGGGCACGAACGGCTTCGGATCGTCCTGGTCCATCGACCCGAGGTGTCCTCTGTAGATCTCGACGTCGCTGCCGCAGACGCCGTTGGCCTCCACGCGGAGCAGGCCGTCGTCCGGGCCGATCCTCGGGCGGGGGAACTCGCGCACCTCGATCTTGTTCGGGGCGACCTGCACTGCCGCGCGTACCGTGTCTGCCATCGAAAGGGGGCCTTCCTCCTGGTGGGTTTCGCTGTCAGGATGGCGGCGCCGGCAGGGGAACGCGACGAGGATTTCACGTCGCGGAAAGCATTCATGAACGCTGTTCACGGCCGCGCATTTGCTTTCCGCGACGCGAAAGTCAGGTGGCTCGCCGGCCGGCCCGCTGGGCATAGTGGAGCACCGCTGGCCATTGCTCAGAAGCATCGCCTCGACTACGACTCATGCGCCGCGGCCGTCCGTGCGTGACTCCGCCGCCAGTATCCGAGCACCGGCACTCCCACCTCCCGGAAGGACCATCAGTGATCAAACCCGGCTTCGTCGCGGCAGAGGACCGAGAGACCGTCACCGCGATGCTCCGCGCGCAGCTCGCCGGGCTGCCCGCGCGCTCTCCGTTCTACGCCGACCTGTTCGCCGGGCACGGGGTCGATCCGTCGGCGCTGGTCTCCCTCGACGATCTGCGCAAGCTGCCCTTCACGGACAAGCAACTCCTGCGCGACTCCCAGGCGGACTCGCCCCCGCTCGGCCGGCACGCGGGCGTCGACATGGTCGACGTGATCCGCGTCCACGCCTCCACCGGCACCACCGGCAAGCCGAGCTGGGTGGGGGTGACCCGGCGTGACGCCGGGACGTGGACCGAGATGGTGGCGCGGGCGTTCACGACCATGGGCGCGCGGCGCGAGGACGTCGTGCTGCACGGCTCCGGGCTGACGCTGTTCGTGGGCGGGCTGCCGATCAGGGACGCGCTGGAGCACATCGGCTGCACGATGGTCCCGATCGGCACCGGGGCGTCGGACAAGGCGGTCCAGGCGCTGGAGTCCCTGGGCGTCACCGCGCTGCACGCCACCCCCTCCTACGTGCGCTACCTGGCCGAGCACGTACGCAAGCTGGGGCGCGACCCCAAGGAGTTCGGCATCACCAAGATCTTCGTGGGGGGCGAGCCAGGGGGCGGCGAGCCCGCGTTCCAGCAGCGCATGGAGCAGGAGTGGGGCGCGCGCGTCACCGAGGGCCTGGGCAACGCGGACATGGCGCCGGTGTTGTTCGCCGAGCCTCCGGGCGCCGGCGGCATGCGGTTCACCGGCGGCCGGCACGTGGTGGTGGAGCTCATCGACCCGGACACCGGCGAGCCGATCGACCCCGAGCCGGGCGCGACGGGCGAGCTCGTCTACACCTCGGTCGACCGCGAGTGCTGCCCGCTCGTCCGGTTCCGCACCCGGGACCGCGTGCTGGTGACCGGGCTCGCCGGCGACGGCGCGCCGCTCATCCGGTGTGTGGGCCGTACCGACGACATGCTGATCGTGCTGGGGGTGAACGTGTTCCCCACGGCGATCCGCGATCTGGCGCAGACCCTGCATCCCCGGACGAACGGCGTGGTGCAGGTCGTCCTTCCCGGCCCGGGACCGCGCGTGGAGCCGCCGCTGCGGGTCGACGTCGAGCTCGGCGAGGAGCCCGGTGACCAGGAGCGGCTGCGGCAGGAGATCGAGGAGCTGATCCGGGCCCGGCTGACGGTGCGGGCCACGGTCGTCCTCGTCCCGCCCGGCTCGCTGGAGCGTACGGAGATGAAGTCCCGCCTGACCCGGGTCTGCGGCTGACGGACCGCCGGCGACCCGCGGGCGCACGGCCCGGCCACCCCCGCCGGGCCGGTCAGGCACACGAGGACAGGAGCAGGAAATGTCAGACGACCCGATGATCGATCCCTTCGCCGGCGCGGGTCCCCGGTGGATGACCGGGCGCACCGCGCTCGTCACAGGGGGCGGCCAGAACACCTCCTACCCGGGCGTCGGGTACGCCATCTGCCGGGTGCTGGCCAGGCACGGCGCCCGCGTCGCGGTGCTCGACAGGAACGAGGAGGCCGCCGAGCGCACGGTGAAGCTGATCGTGGGGGAGGGCGGTGAGGCGATCTCCGTGGTCGCCGACGTGACCGACGACCGGGCCTGCGCCGGGGCCGTGGCCGAGGTGGCCGACCGCCTGGGCGCGCTCGACACGGTGGTCAACAACGTCGCGGCCGGCGACCGCAGCGGGCTGTTCGACACCACCCCCGAGCACTACGACCGGCTGATGGACATCAACCTCAAGTCCGCGTGGTCGATCACCCGGCATGCCGTCCCGGTGCTGCCGCGCGGCAGCTCGATCGTGAACATCTCGTCCGTCGGGGCGCGCCGGCGCGGGCCCGGCCTGATCTACTGCGTGGCCAAGGCAGGCCTGGAGAACCTGACCGAGGGGGCGGCGACCACGCTCGGGCCGCAGGGCATCCGCGTCAACTGCATCGCGGTCGGCGCGATCTACGGGGCGTTCGCCGCGAAGGGCTCCATGACCCCGGAGATGCGTGAGCAGCGCCGTGAGGGCACCGCGCTGAAGACCGAGGGCACCTCCTGGGACATCGCGCACGCCGCGCTGTTCCTGCTGAGCGACCGGGCCCGGTGGATCTCCGGGCACATCCTGCCGGTCGAGGGCGGTCCCCCGCACCGCTACCCGGTCGAGCCGGTCACCTCCGTCCCGATGGGGGAGTGACCGGACGCGCCGGGAACGGCCCGCATCAGGGGAGCGGGCCGCTCCCGGCGCGTCCGGGTTTCCCGCGGGCGCGGGCTCTCGACCGGGTTTCCCGGGGTTGCGGACCCTCAGCGTCCCGCGGAGCCGGAGTACTTGACCTCGCGCACCTGCCAGTGCGCGGTCTGGCGCGGCACCCCGGCGCCGGTGACGGCCGAGGGCGCTCCGAGGGCGCGGGAGATGCTGCGGGAGGTCGCGGCGAGCGCGGGCACCAGGGAGTGCGGGGACGGCGAGCCGAGCGGCACGGTGATGCCGACCGCGGCCACGACGCGGTCGCGGGGGCCGCGGATGGGCACCGCGACGGCCATCGCGTCGTGGGTGAGCTGGCTCTGCACGATGGCGACGCCCGACTTGCGGACCTCGGCCAGGAAGTGCCGCAGCGCGTCGGGGTCGGTGAGCGTGTGCTCGGTGTAGCGGCGCAGCTTGGAGGCGAGCACCTCCTCCTGGAACTCCTGGGAGGAGTGGGCGAGCAGCACCAGCCCGGTGCCGGTCGCGTGCATGGGCCAGCGCCCGCCCAGCCTGCTCGGCACCGGGACGGTGTCGCGGGCGCGCAGCGACTCGACGTAGATGACGTCGTGCCCTTCCGGCACGCCGAGGTGGATGTTGCCCCGGGTGGCGTGCTGCAGGTCGTGCAGGTACGGAAGCGCGATCTCGCGCAGCTGTCCGCCCTGCGGCGCCAGGGTGCCGAGCTCCAGGATGCGTAGGCCGATGCTGTACTTTCCGTCGCTGTGCCGGGACAGCGCGCCCCAGCGGCGTAGTTCGTTGAGCAGCCGGTGGGTGGTGCTGAGCGTGAGTCCGGTTCTGCGGCTGATGTCGCTGAGGGACAGCGCCAGGTTCTCGGTGTCGAAGACGCCGAGGATGGAGAGCACGCGCTGGGCCGATGTCAGGCGATGGGGTTCGAGAGACTTGTCTGCCAGGACAGTCACCAATTCACCTGCCTGTCCGTTAATTCTTGACCTAGTTACGTGGGCGTTACCCAGGCTACATAAACGGACAGCCTTTCGATAGTAGCCCAAACTGGTCGAAAATCCCTTCCGCTGGACGGAAAAGGGGTTTCCCGTGCGGAAGGCCATCAGGGCATACGAACGAAATACCACTAGCCCTTCCGTGTCATGAAAGTCGAGATTTCTTCTGTAATGCCACGGTCTACATTGCTCTGAGCAGGGTCGTAGTCGCACCCGGTCACCCCCGCAGGACGTACCGGCGGCCCCGATCACGAGTGAGGCGAAGATGCGCGACGAAACACGTCTGGAGCAGATCCGGTCCACCCTGGCCGTCGACGGCTACCAGTTGAGCGTCGAGGAGGCCGGCTCCGCCTTCGACGTGCGGATCACCGCCGGAGCCGGCAGCTGCCCCGACTGCCTGGTCCCCAAGAACATGATGGTGAGCATGCTGGCGCCGATCCTCGGCGTGGGACCCGACGGCATCCGGCTGTCCTACCCCGGCGACGTCGCACCGGCGTGATGGGCCGAGCGGGTGGCGAGCCGCTGAGCTGATGAGAAGAGGTGTCTGAGGGATGTTCGACCGAATCCTTGACCCGACCGGCCTGTCCGTACGGCCCGCGCGCGCGGCGGTGGCCGCCAGGCGGGTGCCCAGCCTGGCCGGCGCCCGCGTCGGATTGTTGACCAACACCAAGCGGAACGCCGCGCAGCTGCTGGCCGGGCTCGGCGACCTGCTCCGTGACCGGTACGGCGCGGTGGTGGCGATCCAGCGCACCAAGCCGCATGTCGCCTTCCCGGTGGACGAGCCGATGCTCAGGGAGATCGCCGCGGTCAGCGACGTGGTGATCACCGGCGTCGGCGACTGCGGTTCGTGCAGCGCGTCGGCCGCGGCGGACGGCATCGCGTTCGAGCGGGCGGGCATCCCCGCCGCGGTGATCGTCAGCGACGCCTTCGAGGTGACCGCGCGCGCGATGGCCGGCGTGCACGGCGACGAGAACTTCGAGATCCTGCTGACGCCGCATCCGGTGGCCGTGCTGAACGCCGAGCAGGTCGCCGAGCGCGCCACGGAACTGCTCGCCGGCGTGGCGAACCGGGTCCGGGAGCCCGCCCGATGACCGGCGGCACCCTCGAAGGGCAGGTCACCGACGCCCTGGACGGCGCGCACAAGTCCATCGAGTACATGTACGACCATGGCTGGACCGACGGCCTGCCCGTCGTGCCGGCGACGCGCGAGCTGGTCGACACGTTCCTCGCCACCACGTCCCGGCCCGCCGACGAGGTCGTCGGCCGGCTCGACCACCTCAAGCGGGAGGTCTCGGTCGAGCTGGCCGCCGTCAACGCGGTGATGGCGGGCTGCCGGCCCGAATACTTCCCGGTGGTGCTGGCCGCCTGGGACGCGCTGATGGCCGAACGCTCCACCGTGGGCGGCGGCTGGCAGAGCACCAGCGGCCCCGCGCCGCTGATCGTGGTCAACGGCCCGGTACGCCGACGTCTCGGCTTCAACGGCTCCGGCGGCGTGTTCGGCCCCGGCTTCCGTGCCAACGCCACCGTGGCCAGGGCGATCGGGCTGATCGTCCGCAACGCGCTCGGCGTGGTGCCGCACGTGCTGGAGCAGGCGACCCAGGGCATCCCGGGGCGGTGGGCGATGTGCATCGCCGAGAACGAGGAGGAGAGCCCATGGGAGCCGCTCTCGGTGGACGGCGGGGTGGCCGCCGGCGTCGACGCCGTCTCCACGACCCTGCTCAGGACCAGCGAGTTCGTCGACAACCGGCACACCGACGACCCCGAGGCGCTGCTCGGCGACTTCGCCGACACGATCTCGCGCACGGGTAGCTGGATCTTCCGCCACGCCAGCGCCGGCGTGGTGTTCTGCCCCGAGCACGCGCAGCTGCTGGCCGCGGCCGGAATGAGCAAGGCCGGCGTGCGCGACTGGCTGATCGAGCGGTGCGGGCGGTCCGAGGCCGACCTGGCCAGGGCCGGCAAGAACCACGTGCACGGGAACGTCCGGCGCCAGAGCGACGACGGCGATCCCGGCGCGTTCCACCGGTACTTCGCCGACGGCGCGCCCAAGAACCTGCCGATCGTCGTTGCGGGGGCCCGCAACGCCGGGATCTCCATGGTGGTCCGGGTGTTCTCCAACTGGTCCGGCATCTCGGCCAGGATCGAGCCGCCGCGCGACGTCGCGACGACCCCGGAGGCGTGAGGAGCTCATGTCCGACGACCCGCCGGCCGACCCGCCGGCCGACCCGCCGGCGGACCCGCCGGTCGATCCGCTGGCTGATCCGTTCGCCGGGGCCGGTGCGCGGTGGATGGCCGGCCGGGCCGCCCTGGTCACCGGGGCCGGGCAGAACGGCGCGCTGCCGGGCGTCGGCCACG
Source organism: Nonomuraea sp. KM88 (assembly GCF_052245635.1). Lineage (NCBI taxonomy): Bacteria > Bacillati > Actinomycetota > Actinomycetes > Streptosporangiales > Streptosporangiaceae > Nonomuraea > Nonomuraea sp. KM88. The sequence continues at coordinate 649,757 of NZ_JBQQCC010000001.1, forward strand.
CCATCGCCCGGGTGCTCGCCGCGCACGGCGCGCGCGTCGCGGTGCTCGACCGGGACGCGGCGGCCGCCGGCCGTACCGTGAAGCTGATCGGCGAGAACGGCGGCGAGGCGGTCCCCGTGGTCGCGGACGTGACCGACGACCGGGCGTGCGCCGCCGCGGTCGCCGCGGCGGCCGGTCGCCTCGGCGGGCTCGACGCCGTGGTGAACAACGTGGCCTCGGGCGACCCCGCCGGGCTGTTCGAGGTCACCCCTGACCGGTTCGCCGAGCTGATGGCGGTCAACCTCACCTCGGCCTGGCAGGTCACCCGGCACGCCGTCCCCGTGCTGCCGCGCGGCGGGTCGATCGTGAACATCTCCTCGGTGACCGTGCGGGCGCGCGGGCCCGGCATGGTCTACTCCCTGGCCAAGGCGGGGCTGGAGAACCTGACCGAGGGCGCGGCGGCCACGCTGGGCCCGCGGGGCATCCGGGTCAACGGCGTGCGGGTCGGCATGATCTGGGGGTCGTTCGCCGCCGCCAACATGCCCGAGGAGGCACGCGCGGGGCGGCGCGAGAGCACCGCGCTCATGACCGAGGGCACCGCCTGGGACGTCGCCCAGGCCGCGCTGTTCCTGCTCAGCGATCGGGCCCGGTGGATCTCCGGGCACATCCTCGACGTCGACGGCGGGCCGCCCCGGCGGCCGCCGCCCGTCGCTGCCCCGGACGGCCGCGACCGCGACAGATGACGTAGGCCGGGTGCCGCAGATGACCCACGATCTACGGCGCCGGGCGAAATACGGTCCCTACAACTCCGCAAACCGCCGACACCCCACCCCCGCTCTGAGGAGTGCCACCCATGACGAACAACGGCACGTCCAAGCCTCCATCCACCAGAGGGCTCTTCGCCGCCAGCTTCATCGGCACGTCGATCGAGTGGTACGACTACTTCATCTTCGGCACCGCCGCCGCACTGGTGTTCCCCCGGTTGTTCTTCCCGGACGCGTCGCCCGAGGCCGCCACGCTCGCGTCGTTGTCGGCGTTCGCCGCCGGATTCCTGGTCAGGCCGCTGGGGGCCGCGGTCATCGGTCACTTCGGCGACAGGATCGGCCGCAAGTCGATGCTCGTCCTCACACTGATCCTGACCGGCGGTTCGACCTTCCTCATCGGGACGCTTCCCACGTACGCGGCCATCGGCATCGGAGCGCCGCTGCTGCTGGTCTCCCTCCGTCTCGTCCAGAGCTTCGGCGTGTCCGGCGAGTGGGGCGGCGCGCTGCTCATCTCCACCGAGAACGCCGCACCGGGGCGTCGCGCCGTCTACGGCAGCTTCGCCCAGTTCGGGGTGCCGATCGGCGTGCTGACCTCGAACCTGGCGTTCCTGGCCGTCTCCGGCATGGACGACGAGGCGTTCTTCTCCTACGGCTGGCGCATCCCGTTCCTGCTGAGCGCGGTGCTGGTCATCGTCGGCTTCGTCGTACGGCTCCGCCTGTCGGAGACGCCCGAGTTCGCCAGGGCGAAGCAGGAGCGGAAGATCAGCAAGGTGCCCTTCGCCGAGCTGCTGCGCCACCACCCGCGCAACCTCATCCTGGGCGGCCTGGCCGCGATCGCGCCGCCCGCGGTGGGCTACGCGGTCACCGTGTACATGCTCACCTACGGGACCCAGGTGGCCGGCTTCGAGCGCAACACGCTGCTCACCCTGATCCTGGCCTCGACCTCGGTGTGGATCATCGCGATCATCGTGTCGGCGATGTTGTCCGACCGCTTCGGCGCCAAGCGGCTCTACATCGTCGGCGCGATCACGGCGGTGGTGTGGCCGGTCCCGATGTTCGCGATGGTCAACACCGGCGAGACCGTTCCCGCGCTGATCGCGTTCCTGGTGGCCGCGGTGGTGCAGGGCATCATGGCCGGCGCGCAGGGCGGCCTGTTCAGCGAGATGTTCGACCTCAGGGTCCGCTACAGCGGCATCTCCATCGCGTACGCGGCCGGCGGCACCGTGGCCGGCGCCGCCACCCCGGCCTTCCCCGCGCTGTACGCCGCGTACGGCTCGTCCATGCCGGTCGCCGTGTTCCTGACCGTGCTGGGCGCGGTGAGCCTGGTGGCCGTGATCGGCATCAGGTACACCGCCTCGGTGCGGAAGCCCGAGAAGGTCGCCGCCCCGGTCGTGGCGCCCGAGCTCTGAACCGGGCACCATCGCGCCGCGCGGGGGCGAGGGGCGCCGGGCCTCCTCCCGCGCGGCGTACGTTCGTGCCCGGTGCGGATCCGCGGCGGGAAGCAGGAGGCCGGACGCGCGCCCGCATGCCGGGGCTGCGCGCCCGGGTCAGTCGCGGGAGGGCACGGCCATCTCGCCCAGCTCCGACCAGTCGTCCTGCGGGACGGTGGTGTTGACGATGCGCGGGGTCTCGGCGAGGTGGGGCGGCAGTGTCTGCCGGGCCTGCCGGAAGTGGGCCGAGCCCACGTGGTCCGCGCCGGCCTGGTCGTCGCGGAAGGCCTCGACCAGGACGTATTCGGTGGGGTCGTCGAGGCTGCGTGACCAGTCGAACCACAGGCAGCCGGGCTCGGCGCGGGTCGCCTCGGTGAACTCCGCGGTGATCTCCGGCCAGCGGTCGGCGTGTTCGGGCAGGACGCGGAACTTGGCGGTGATGAAGATCATTTGACTGCTCCAACGGTCGGCGGCGCCACGGGCCGAGCCTATCGGCTCCAGTATTTCCGTCATATCAAGTAGGGAATATTGACTTTAGGGATGCGGGCTCGTACCTTCGTGGCATGAGCCAGGGCCTTCATCTGACCCGCCGCCCGCACGTGGACTTCTGCCACGTCGCCAGCGCGCAGTGTCGCTGATCACGTACCACCGCCCCACCTCTCTTCTCTCCAGAGGAACCATCGTGATCACTCGCAGAACCGCCCAGGGGTGCCCGCCGGACGCCGGCACCCGCCGCGCGACGCGGCCACAGCAACGAAAGGCGCGAGCACCCATGGCCCACCAGACCGAGGACACCCTCCGGCTTCCCGGCGACGTGCACTGGTACGACCTGCCCGACGACGAGGCCGAGCTCGCCGCCGTCGTGGACCTCGCGGAGCTCGCGGAGCCCGACGAGCAGGACGGGCGGAGGACCACGTGACCCGCAAGCTGCACCTCAACGCCTTCCTCATGGGCGTCGGCCACCACGAGGCCGCCTGGCGGCACCCGCGCACCGAGCCGGCCAGACTCACCGACGTCCGCCACTACCAGGAGCTCGCCACGATCGCCGAGCGCGGCACGCTCGACTCCCTCTTCCTCGCCGACGGCCTGGCCCTGGGCAACATCCGGCACAACGCGCTCGACCGGCTCGAACCTCTCACGCTGCTGTCGGCCCTGGCCTCCGTCACCTCCCACATCGGTCTCATCGCCACCGTGTCGACGACGTACAACGAGCCCTTCCACGTGGCCCGCAAGTTCGCCTCGCTCGACCACATCAGCGGCGGCCGGGCCGGCTGGAACATCGTCACCTCCGCCGGCGAGCCGGAGGCCCGCAACTTCGGTGTCGAGCGCCCCTCCCACGCCGACCGCTACGCCAGGGCCGACGAGTTCCTGCAGGTCGCCAGGAAGTTGTGGGACAGCTGGGAGGACGACGCCGTCCTGCGCGACCGCACGGGCGGCCACTACGCCGACCCCCGCAAGATCCACCCGATCGAGCACGTGGGCGAGCACTTCGCGGTCAACGGCCCGCTCAACACCTCGCGCCCCCCGCAGGGCCATCCGCTCCTGGTCCAGGCCGGGTCGTCGGAGGACGGCACGGAGTTCGCCGCCCGCCACGCCGAGGCCGTCTTCACCGCGCAGCAGACGCTCAGGGAGGCCCAGGACTTCTACACCGGCCTCAAACGGCGCCTGGCCGCCCACGGCAGGCGGCACGAGGACCTGCTCGTCCTGCCCGGGATCTCGCCGATCATCGGCTCCACCGAGCGCGAGGCGCTGCGGCTGGAGAAGGAGCTGGAAGATCTGATCATCCCGGCGTACGGGCTGCGGCAGCTGTCCCGGATGACCGGGCTCGACCTCACCGAGGAGACGCTGGACGGGCCGCTGCCCGACGTGCCGGCGGAGAACGAGGGGGCGCAGAGCCGCCGCCGGCTCGTCGTCGACCTGGCCAGGCGGGACCGCCTCACGGTCAGGCAGCTGATCGGCCGCCTGGCCGGCGGGCGCGGCCACCGCGTCGTGGCGGGCACGCCGGAGCAGATCGCCGACGAGCTGCAGGAATGGTTCTTCGCCGGCGCGGCCGACGGGTTCAACATCATGCCGCCGATCCTGCCCGGCGGCCTGTCCGACTTCGTCGACCACGTCGTGCCGGAACTGCGGGTCAGGGGCCTGTTCCGGCACGAGTACGAAGGCCGCACGCTACGCGAGAACTACGGCCTGGCCAGACCCCCGTCCCCGCACGCGCGGCGCGCGGCGGCGGTGGCCCCATGAGCGTCGTCGCGCTGGTGGGCAACCCCCGGGCTGGTTCCAGGACCCTCGCCGTGGCCACCGAGGCCGCGGGGACGATCTCCCGCGGGCTCGGCGGCGAGGGGCGTCACGAGGTGGTCGACCTGTCCGCGCTCGGGCCCCACCTGCTCGCGCCCGGCTCGCACGCCGGGGTGGAGGTGGCGCGGGAGCTGGTGACCGAGGCGGAGGTGCTGGTGGTGGCCAGCCCCACCTACAAGGGCACGTACACCGGGCTGCTGAAGTCCTTCCTCGACCGCCTGCCTCCGGACGCGCTGGCGGGCACGGTGGCGCTGCCGCTGCTCGTCATGGGCGACCCCCGGCACGCGCTGGCGGTCGAGGTGCACCTGCGGCCGCTGCTCGTGGAGCTGGGCGCCGCCGTGCCCAGCCCGGGGCTGGCGGTGCTCGAATCGCAGATCCCGGCTCTGGGCGAGGTGCTGGCGCCCTGGGCGGACCGGGTCGCGCCCCAGGTCGCCGGTGCCCTCAAGTCCGCGCGCAAGGATGTCGGCCGCTTCGCCGCCCACCCCTGAGCGTCCGGCCGCCCCGTCTCCGACCGGGGCGGCCGGCGTCCGGTACCACGGTGTACGCCATACGCGGTCCCAGGGCCGAGGTGGTATGTCTGGGAGCCATGGGTCAAAGGACGTTCTATCCCCCGGTGGAGCCCTATGAGACGGGGACGCTTCGCTCCGTGTAGCGCGTTGCGCGACGAGCAGGAAACGGCTCAGGCTGCGAGTCCGACCCAAGTGAAGGTTCTGAACTCATGTCCATCCCATCCCCTCTCATGCCACGGTTATGACGACCTTATGACGATGATCGTGGATGATTACTCATGGCCAGCGAGGCACGGCATCTATGCGCGAGCACAGAAGCCCGAGGCATCGATTGGGCTGATCATCCGAGATTCATTCACAGGGTCAAGCCAAGAAAGGGGGATGGAGAAATAATGAAGGCGCGCTTAACAACGCTCATTCCAAAGGCCGTTATGCTCTCGGCGCTGGTGATCGGCACTGGTGTAACCGCTACAGGTACCGCGAGTGCCGATACCCCACCCAGCGGATGCGGATACTTCACCGAATACAGCCCGGGAGGGCCGTACGCCTATTGGCGGAACTGCACAATCTACAAGATAAAAATCAGCGTGGATGTTGTCTGGATGGACGACAGCACGAGGTGCACCCCGCCGAAGTCGGTAACCCTTCTGGGGCAGAGCGGGACAGGCATCGGCGACATACGCGGCGCGAAGAGCATCGGCAGGTGTTGACAGAGCCAGCCCCTCAGGCCTGGCTCGAAGTCTCGCTGCGCGTCCTTAGCCATCCATGCACGTGAGCGATAATGGGCAAGGCGGCCAGCTCCTTTGCTGGCCGCCTTGCCAATATCTGAATCGCCTGGTGGTCCTTCGCTTCCGATCCCTCTTCTTTTCTCGGAAATCCGTCTGCAGTAGCCGGTGAGTTCGGCACTGGCCACGCGCGGGTCATGGCCTGTGGCGTGCAGCACCACGCGAATCTCAAACTCTGCGAGCATTTCCCGTCGTTTGACAGAATCTCCTGCGTCCCATTTCCGGGCTAGCGGCCGGCCGGTGGGTAGCATTCGCATTCCCGGCTCGCGTTCTGGTAGCGCCTTCAGCGCCGCGATTTCATCCCGATCCGCCCATATTCGGTGCGGTACCATTCCGCTTCCTCCGGTCGTCGTATAGGCCGGCCTGCCGGTCCTCACGCAACCCGGGTACGTGTAACGCGACGACATGGTGCACGCCTACCATCGCAGGGTGTTCGATCCGGACCCGGCGGTGCACGTGCCGGCGGCGCGTGCGTGGGCCGCCGGGACCTCCATCTGGCCTGGCCGGAGGCCGAGTTCCACCTCGTCGACGACGCCGGCCACGCAGGTGCGGAGCCCGGCACGCTGCACCGGCTCGTCGAGGCCACCGACCGTTTCCGCGGCGAGCGCGGGGCCTAGGCTTGGAGCATGAAGTTCCTGTTGCTCATCTGCGGAGATCAGCAGGCCCACGAGGCGATGCTGGCCGATCCCGGCTTCCTGCCCGACTGCAAGGCGTGGGCCGAGGCCCAGGGGGACCGGTTGGTGCAGACCGGTGGTCTGGAGGCGCCGGCCGGGGCCACCACGGTCCGGGCGCGTGACGGCGAGGTCCTGCTCACCGACGGTCCGTTCGTCGAGGCCAGGGAGGTCGTGGCCGGGTTCAGCCTGATCGAGTGCGCCACCCGGGAGCAGGCGCTCGAAGCGGCCATGGCCCATCCCGTCGCGCGGCACGGCACGATCGAGGTGCGGGCGCTGCTGCCGTGAACGTCCGGGAGACGGCCGACGCGCTGTTCCGGGAGGAGTCGGGGCAGATCATCGCGACGCTCATCCGGATGACCGGCGACTGGGACCTGGCGGAAGAGTGCGCTCAGGACGCCTTCACCCAGGCGCTCCAGCGGTGGCCGGCCGACGGTGTGCCGGCCGCGCCCGGCGCCTGGCTCACCACCACCGCCCGCAACCGGGCGATCGACCGTCTCCGCAGGGCCGCCGTGGGCGCGGCCAAGCTGCGCGAGCTGGCCGTGACCGGGCCCGCGCGGCCGGGGGACGGCGAGGAGGCGTACGGCGACGACCGGCTGCGGCTCATGTTCACCAGCTGCCACCCCGCCCTGCCGTTCGAGTCGCGGGTGGCGCTGACGCTGCGCACCCTGGCCGGGCTGACCACGGCCGAGATCGCCCGCGCCTTCCTGGTCCCCGAGGCCACGATGTCCAAGCGGCTCACCCGGGCCAAGGCCAGGATCCGCGACTCGGGCATCCCCTTCCGGGTTCCGGACGCGGCGGAGCTGCCCGGCCGGCTCACCACGGTGCTGGGCGTGCTCTACCTGCTGTTCAACGAGGGGTACGCGGCCACCGCCGGTGGCGACCTGATCCGGCGGAGCCTGTCCGACGAGGCGATCAGGCTGGGGCGGATGCTCGTCTCGCTGCTGCCCGGCGAGCCGGAGGCGGCCGGCCTGCTGGCCCTGATGGAGCTGCACGACGCCCGGCGCCCGGCCCGGCTCGACGCGGGCGAACTGGTGCCGCTCGAAGAGCAGGACCGCTCCCTGTGGCAACACGAGCGCATCGGCGAGGCGGTCACCATGCTGGAGCGCGTGCTGCGCCAGGGCCGGGCGGGGCCGTACCAGATCCAGGCCGCGATCGCCGCCTGCCACGCGAGCGCCGACTCCTTCGAACGCACGCCGTGGGCCGAGATCGCGGCGCTCTACGGGCGGCTGGAGGCGCTCGTGCCGTCCCCTGCCGTCCGGCTGAACCGGGCGGTCGCCGTGGGGATGGGCGATCCGGCGCGCGGGCTGGCCCTCGTCGAGGCGCTCGTGCCCGAGCTGGGCGGCTACCACCTGCTGCCCGCCGCCCGCGCCGACCTGCTGCGCCGCCAGGGCCGCCGTGCCGAGGCGGCCGCCGCCTACCGCGAGGCCCTGCCGCTGGCCCCGACCGAGCCGGAACGCCGCTACCTCGCCCGGCGTCTCGCCGGGATTTCTTCCGGCGAGGTGTCCGCAGGGGCGCCCGCCGTTCGTGGGGAGGGCGAAACGGACCACCGGAAGGGGTAGTGACCATGACCTCCACACGTTCCGCCGACGGAACCGAGATCGTTTTCGACCTGCTGGGCTCGGGCAGCCCGGTCGTCCTGGTGAGCGGCGCCTCCTGCGCCAGGGGCGTCCACGCGCCGCTGGCCGAGCTGCTGGCGGACGGGCACACGGTGATCAGTTACGACCGGCGTGGGCGGGGCGACAGCGGCGACACCCCGCCGTACGACGTGCGGCGCGAGATCGAGGACCTCGCCGCGGTGATAGCCGCGACGGGCGGCTCTGCGGCCGTGTTCGGCAACTCCTCCGGCGCGGTGCTGGCGCTGCGCGCGGCGGCCGAGGGGGTGCCGATCACCCGGCTCGCGTTGTGGGAGCCGCCGTTCCAGCTCGACGCCGGTGCCCACGAGCGGGCCCGCGCGTACGCCGCCGAGCTGGCCGCCTGCCTGGCCGACGGCCGTCGCGGGGACGCCATGGCGCTCTTCCTGAGCTCCGTGGGCATGCCGCCGGGCATGATCGGCCAGATGCGGCAGGCGCCCATGTGGGCGTCGATGGAGGCGATCGCCCCGACCCTCGCCTACGACGCCGCGATCATGGGTGACGGCCGCCCGTCGGCCGAGCTGGCCGATGTCAAGGCGCCTGCCCTGATCCTGACCGGTTCCGGGACCGGCGCGTGGAGCCTGGCCGCGGCCGAGGCGCTGGTGGACCTCCTGCCGTCCCCCCGGCACACGGTGCTGCAGGGCCAGGACCACAACGTCTCGTGGGAGGTGCTGGCCCCGCACCTCCGGTCCTTCTTCTCCTGACATGGTCGAGGCCCGGCGGGTGGCCGCCGGGCCTCGGTGATCGCGGTGTGGTGATGTCTAGTAGATGCGGTACTTGCGGCCGCAGTTGTCGAACTTGCCCGCCCAGCAGGTGAACGTGTAGGCCCTCGTGATGCCCCGCCCGCTCCAGCTGCCGGCGACCTTGCCGTCCCAGGCCCTGTTGAACTTCTTCCAGTGGCCGTTCTGGTAGACCTCGAACCAGACCCAGGCCTTCTTGCCGCCGCGCCTGTCGACGCCGTACCACTTCGTGTGGACCTTGCCGTGCCGCTTCCAGGTCTTCCCGAAGGTGTACGCCTTGTGGTCGCTGGAGAAGAACTTGCCCCAGCTGCCGCCGTAGGAGGCGCCAGTGGTCGACACCGTGGTCGACACAGCCGTCGACACAGCCGTCGACGCGGTGGACTGCGTGGCCGCCTGGGCGGCGGGCGTGAGAGCGATGCCGGTGACGGCCATCGAGCCGGCCAGGGTCGCGATCGCAAGGGTCTTACGCATTGGGTTCCTCCCCGTGTCGTGTGCCGGTCGTTCCCGGCACCAGGGACATTACGGAGACTCGCCGCGATCATCTGTGGACAAATCCACACATGAAGCGTGTGTGGATAAATCCACAAATGAAGCACCTTGCGTGGGCCTGGCCGTGGCCCACCCCCGCCTGATCGCCGCCGGCCACGGCGGCGATCAGGCGGCGGGACCCGGCGGCGGGCGGTCAGCGCTTGACGGTCATCCGGCTCGTGGGGAGCGGCACGAACGGCTTCTTCTCCGACTTCGCGGTCGCGCCGCCCTTCCCGCACAGCGCGAAGAGCAGGTGGTTCGCCATCGCGGTGTCGATCTCACTGGGCTCCAGCTGGCCGTCATCGCCAATCTTCTGGTACTTCATGAGGTTCATGCCGAACGAGATCTGGCGGTTGCCGTCCGGGCTGGACAGCGACTGGGCGCCCATGCCGAAGACGGCTCCGTCGTGCCCCCAGAACCGGCCGCACGGCAGGTCGGCGGCGTAGAGGCCGAGGCCGTAGATCAGGTATCCGCCGCCCACGCTCACGGGCACCGTCTTCTGCATCTCGGCCAGCTGCTCCGCGCCGATCAGCCGCCCGCGCAGCAGCTCACGGTAGAACCGGTTGAGGTCGTCCATCGTGGACACCACGTCACCGGCGGTGCGCACATAGGACATGTCGTAGACGCTGTAGTCGCGCGGCGGGTCGATCAGCCCGTACCACGACTCGTACGCCTTCGAGTGGGCCCCGGGGATGCGCGGCGTGCGCGGGTAGGACGTGTGCCGCAGGCCCGCCTTGCGGATCACGTTGCGCGTGATGTGGCGCTCGGCGCTCTCACCGGTCACCTTCTCCAGCAGCAGCCCGATGAGCACGTAGTTGGTGTTGGAGTAGGAGCCGGGCGTCGCGCCGGGCTCGCCCGTCGGAGCGCCCTCCAGACCCAGCTTCACCAGCTCCGCCGGCTTGATCGAGCGGAAACGGTGCTCGTCCAGGCTGTCGGTCCTGCCCTCCAGCAGCGACGGGAACGCCGGGGCGAGGTAGTCGGCGATGTGGCTGGTGTGGTTGAGCAACATCCGCACGGTGATCTGCTCGCCGCGCTCGCCGGGGACGAGGCCGGGCAGGTAGCGGCCGATGGGGGCGTCCAGCTCGATGGTGCCGCGCTCCACCTGCCGCAGCACGGCCACGGAGGCGAAGGTCTTGGAGATGCTGCCGACCCGGTGCGTCATCCTCGGGTTCATCGGCCGCTTGGTGGTCACGTCGGCGACGCCGGTGGCGCCCTGCCACGTTCGGTTCCCGTCACGGACCGTCGAGAGCATGCCGTACATCCCCGCCTGGTGCGCGGCGTCCAGCGACCCTTGCAGCGCCTGCCGGTCGAGCGCGGGATCCTGAGCGGCCGCGGCCGTGCCCGGGGCCATCAGGGTCGCCGTGGTGAGCAGCGCGGCTGCGGCGGCCAGCCGCCTGGTGTGTCGCATTCGAGGGGAGATCATAGCCGGTATCCTGATGTATCTGGGCAGGTCGCGGGCAGCCCGCAGTGTCACCAGCTCCCTATGACACGTGTCATCTCGGCGTCATGACATCTCGGCCTCGCTCACGGGCCGAGCAGGCCGGCCTGGTGGGCGAGCAGGCCCGCCTGCGTACGGTTGGCGAGGTCGAGCTTGGCCAGCAGGCGCGAGATGTAGCTCTTGACGGTGGAGTCCGACAGGAACAGCCGGGCCGCGATCTCGCCGTTGGTCAGGCCCTCGCCGAGGCAGGCGAGGACGTCACGCTCGCGCTCGCTCAGGGCGGCCAGCTTCTCCCGCACGGCGACGTCCGCCGGCGCCGAGCGCGACACGAGGTGGCGGGCGGCGGACGGCGACAGCACGGTGGCGCCCTGGGCCGCCACCTTGACCAGGTCGAGCAGGTCTTCCGGCGGAGTCGACTTCACCAGGAACCCGCTCGCCCCGGCCTGGAGGGCGCGCAGCACGTGGGCGTCGGAGTCGAACGTGGTGAGGGCGACCACCACCGGTGGGGTGGGCAGCCTGGCGATCTCGGCGGTGGCGGTGATGCCGTCCACGCCGGGCATCCTGATGTCCATCAGCACGACGTCGGGCGCGGCGCGCAGCACGGCCTCCACCGCCTCCGCGCCGTCCTCGGCCTCCGCCACCACCTCGACCTTGCCTTTCGAGGTGAGAATGGTGCGGAGGTGATGGCGGACCATGGGATCGTCGTCGGCCACGAGCACTCTGATCATGAGACGTCCAGGTGGTCGTCCGTGGGCACGGACGCGGGCAGGATGGCCGACACCCGGAAGCCGCCACCAGACGCAGGGGCCGCCGCGAACCGGCCGCCGAGCAGGGTGATCCGCCGCTGGAGCCCGTCGAGGCCGAGCCCGGAGCCGCTCGCCGCGAGCCCGGACCCGCCGGGAGCGCACCCCGCCGGAGGAGCAGCGTTGGCCACCGTGACGGTCAGCGTGTCGCGGTCATGGACGAGCTCGACCTCGACGGCCGCACCGGGCGCGTGTTTCCTGACGTTGGTGAGCGCTTCCTGAACCACGCGGTACGCGCCCCTGGCGATCGCCGGGGTCACCCCCTCCGGCGTGCCGATGACCCGCAGGGTGACCGGGTTTCCCGCTGCGCTGGCGGAGCCGGTGAGGACGTCCAGGCCGGAAGGGTCGAGCGTGACACGCGCGGGCTCACCGGGCTCGTGCGCGTGGCCTCGGCGCAGGATGCCGATCAGGTCGCGCAACTCCGTCAGCGTGCGCGAGCCCGCATCTCGGATGTGCTCGGCCGCCGCCCGGACACCGTGGTCGGTCGCCGACACCTTCAGCGCCCCCGCCGCCAGGACGATCTCGGTGACGTGGTGGGTGACGATGTCGTGCATCTCGCCGGCCAGCCGCTGCCGCTCGGCCGCCCTGGCCCGCTCGGCGAGCAGCAGCCGCTCGCGCTCGGTGCTCGCCGCCCGCTCGCGCAACGACCGCAGCAGCTCGCGGTGGGCGCGCGTGTACAGGCCGAGCACGGCCGGCAGGACCGTGGCGATGACCCCGGCGTAGGCGGTCTCCCACTCGGGAGCCCACGGCCGGGTGGCGGCGAGTGCCAGGACCGCGACGTACGCCACCGCCTGCTGGCGCGGCACCCGGTTGACGACGAACCACACGATCACCGGCGTGCACAGCGGCGCGGTCACCGGCGTCACCGGATCGAGCGGCGTGAAGGACCCGGGGGCCAGCGTGTCGCCCACCGCCGCCAGCGCCGTGGCCGCGCAGGCGACCACGGCGACCGCTCTCGGGAAGCGCACCAGGAACGGCAGGCAGGCGTCGGCGAGCAGGCTCAGCGCCAGCCCTGCGGCCGGGCCGAGCGGGCCGCTGGTCCGCTGGACGCTGCGGAAGATGGCCAGGTCGAGCAGCGCGAACGCGGCCATGAGGACGACCAGGAAGGCCTGAGCCCTCCTGGTGTCGCTCGGAGGTGACGTGGCGCTGGTCATGGTCGGTCGAGGTGGGCGCACCGGGGCGCGGGCGTCGTCGAGGTGCTTCCCGGCTGATCGGTGATCAGGTGCGCGACGCGCGCTCCTGATCTCCATTGGCGCCAGGCACGGCCGCTGGAGGACGGAGTGCCGGTCCGCGCGAACGAGGTCCAGGCGGCCACCATATCCTGGGCCACCGACAGCTGGGTCTGGTTGAGCGGCACGGGCTCGCCGTTCAGGTTGATCGGCTTGTCCCGCACATCGAACAGGTACGCCAGCTCCGAGGCGTGCCCAGCACCGGCAGGGAACCCGGGCAACGACGGAACGAACGGCGGCGCGGTGTCGTCGGCGAAGACGTAGGCGAACACCTTCGTCCCGCGGGCCAGGGCGTCGCCGTCCCGCGCGTGGGGGCAGGCGAACATGGCGTCGGTGTTGGGGGCGGCCCACGCCTCGATCGGGGTGGCGTACTCGTCCCTGGGGTAGCGGCGGGCCATCTCCTCCGCCTTGCGGCCGAAGCCCTGACGGAGGAGATCAGGGAGGTTCTCGTCGGTGACCGGACTGCCCAGCAGGCTCAGTACGCCGGCGAACACCAGGGCCTCCTTGCTGGTGTGCCCGGTGAGCACGGGCACGCGGGCGAAGTCCCCCTTGCGCAGCGCCCGCTCGGGGGAGACGGGCAGGGAGGGGCCGCCGTACGACGCGGACGTGAACGACCCGGTGAGTTTCAGCAGCTCCTTGACCGGTTTGCCGCGCAGGCAGGCGAGCGTCTTCGCTGCGTCCTTGCCCACCGGGCAGCCCACCCGGCGGGCCGCCGACCGCGTGGCGGCGTACGTCTCCTTCAGCGGGCGCCAGAACGGATACCGCGGTGTCCCGGGGCCGGTGGCGTTCGGCAGGAGAGCCGTGCCGCACGAGCCGCTCTGGATGATCGCCTTGTGGAACAGACCTCTGCTGCCTGGCGCGGTGAGCTGGCCGCAGGTGGCGATGCCGCCGCCCGACTCGCCGAACAAGGTGACGTTGCCCGTGTCGCCGCCGAACGCCGCCGCGTTCCGCCGTACCCAGCGCAGCGCGGCCTGCTGGTCCTGCAGCCCGAACGTGCCCCCGCCGGACATTCCAGGCAGCGCGAGGTAGCCGAGCACGCCGATCCTGAACTCCACGGTGACCACGACGGCGCCGCCCTGGACGGCCAGGCGGCGTGGGTCGTAGTCGGCGCCGCGCCCCGCGGAGAAGCCGCCGCCGTGCAGCCAGACCATCACCGGCCTGGGCTCGCCGCTCACCTTCCGGGGTCCCGTCTTCCTGGGGACGGTGACGTCGAGGGTGAGGCAGTCCTCCTCCTCGCTGCTCTCCTTGGGGTTCTCGCTGGCCTGGGGGCAGGCGGGGCCGGACGTCGTCGCGTCGCGGACGCCCGGCCACCGGGCGACGGGCCGTGGCGGTTGCCAGCGCAGGTCGCCGGTGGGCGGCTGGGCGTACGGGATCCCGCGATATCGCGCGACATCGCCGTCATAGACCCCTCGAATCCGCCCGCTGTCCAGCCCCACCTCCGGACCGGCCGCGCTGGCGTGCTGCGTGGCCGGCGCGCTCCGCGTGGCGCTCGGCCCCGACAATGCGCCGGCGCTTTGTGAGGTGCTGGCCGCCGGCGTGCCGCAACCCTGGGCGAGCAGGAGCGCCGCGGCCCCTGCGATCATCGCGTGTCCTCTTCTCTCCATGTCCCGCACGTTAGGAACGCCGCCGCGCCCGCCGGTACGGCCGGAGGTTGCGACCGGCCACCTGATGGTTGACAGGTTGCCGGCCGGAACGGCGAACGGGCACGGTTCCGGCGTGAGTTACGACGGGCGTCGTCCCCGTGTGGGTTACGACGCGCTGATCCAGGAGGTGCTGGCCGCGCCGTTCGATGGGCCGTTCGATGGCTGGGACTTCGCCGTGTTCGACGTGCACCGCTACGGTGACCGGCTGCGCGCCCTGCACGACAACATGGAGCGCGGCCGCTCGCTACGGGCGACCGCGCGCCGTTTCGCGCTGGTCGCCCGCCGCACGGGCTGACCGCTCCCGTCTCGCGCATGGGAGCGGGCCTCAAGACACTAAAGTGGTCGTCGCGAGGGGAGGCCGGGGTGGCTGCAGTGACTCGACCGAAAGTCGACAGCATCTCACTGGGCGATCTGGTGGAGTTCGCACTGAATGGCCGGATGCGGGTGCCTTCTTTTCAGCGCTCTTATCGGTGGGAGCGTAGTGACGTCACCCAGTTGTTCGACAGTATTCTGCGTGGATATCCCATCGGCAACATGCTTGTTTGGCAACGGCCCGCGGAAGCGGGAAAGGTAGTGATCGGTCATCTCCAGATCGAGGCGGAGGCGGTCGGCGATGCATATTGGGTGGTCGACGGCCAGCAGAGGATCACGAGCCTGGTCGGTGCCCTGACCGCCACCGACGACACAGTCGACCCGCGTTTCCGCATATATTTCGATCTCGCTCGCGAAACCTTCGTCTCGCTGCCACGCCGGAGTCATCCTGGGAGCGATCAGTTGCCCATGTCCCTCGTTCTGGACACCGCTGAGACGAACGCGTGGATCCGTGCCCGGCCGCATCTGAGCGGCCAGCAGATCGTGCTCGCTGACCAGGTGGTGGCGGCCGTGCGTGATTACAAGATTCCGCTGTACATCGTCACCGGTGAGGATGATCGCACCTTGCGTGACATCTTCGATCGCATGAACACGTTTGGCAAACCGCTGAAGAGCGCGGAGGTGTTCAACGCACTGCATTCGATCACAGGGGACCAGAGGCCGGGCGACCTGGGAACACTGGGCAGCAGTGTCCGGACGTTCGGCTTCGGGGAGATCTCTGAGCAGATCCTCATGCAGAGCCTGCTGGCCATCCGCGGTGTGAAAGTGGATCGAGATTTCCGCGACGAGTTCGCCGACGAGGATGATCTGCACGGCGCTTTTGTCCGCACGGAGACGGCGTTGGGTCATGTGATCGACTTCCTGCGCGATGAAGCAGGCATTCCCCATGCCAAGCTCGTTCCTTATGCCCTCTATCTCCCGGTGCTGGCCAGGTTCATGGCGATATTCGGTCCGCCACGAGGGAGGACAGCGGAATTGCTCCGTCGCTGGATCTGGCGAGGAGCGGTTCTTGGAGTGGCGCCTCAGGGCAACACAGTGGGGCTACGGCAGGGTGCGGCCGCCGTGCACACCGATCCGCTCTTGAGCGCTCAACGGCTGATCGACCTTCTCCCGGTGGCGTCGCCATGGAGGCCCGACATCTCGAAGACCCGCCTCAATCGCGCACAGGCGAAGGTCAACGTTCTCGGGCTGCTCTCCCTGAACCCCAGGGATCTTGCTCCTGGCCATCTCGGCGAACCGATCGACGCCGCTCAACTGCTCGAGAGCGGCGGCCCACTTGTTCCGATCCTCGATGACAGAAGTGTGCTGGGAGGTGGGCTGGCCAACCGGCTCATCCAGCCGCTCCGTGGCGGCGACGTCGCCGAGTTGCTCCTTGGCCAGGGCCTCGACGAGCGCGTGCTGGCCAGCCACTGCTTGGATGAGGATGCCATCGCGCTGCTGCGTGACGGGCATCATGACGCCTTTCTGACGAAGCGTGCCGCAGAAGTCGGGAAGGTCATCTACCACCATGTCCAGAGCCGTGCACTGTTCGGCTTCCCGGACGGGCCGGACGTCACCGCGCTATTCGATGAGGGCGAGGACCATGACTGACGCGGCCACGGCCGGGGTGTTCCTTGGGGATCGCCGGGTCGGCACTCTCGGCTATCGCGATGGCAACACGTGGTTCGACTACGAGGACAGAGAGCCCGAGCATCCGGTCCTCGGGCAGGCGTTCGAGGCGAATCCGGACAAGCGCCGGACGGCGAGCGGTTCTGTGCCGGAGTGGTTCGCCAATCTACTGCCGGAGCAGGGCAGCGGGCTGCGCAACTTGATCGGAAGGGAACTCGGCCGAGCTCATCCGCATGACTTCCAGGTGCTGATGTTCCTGGGGGACGACCTTCCCGGAAACGTACGTGTCGTGCCCGAATCCGACGTTCCCGTGATTCCGGAACCGGCTGAACGGTCACATGATGACGGCACAGGAAAGGTGCGTTTCTCGCTGGCCGGGGTTCAGGCGAAGTTCTCCATGCGCTGGGAGGGGAAGGGATTGGTCCTTCCCATGTCGGGACAGGGGGGCGATTGGATCGTCAAGCTTCCCGATCGGCGTTTCCCCGAGGTGCTGGCCAACGAGTACTCGATGCTGACGTGGGCGAAGCTGGCGGGCATCGAGGTGCCGGAGATCCGGTTGGTACGCGGAGCAGAACTCATCGGCCTGCCGGGTGGGCTGGTCCATCCTGAGGAGACCGCCTTCGCGGTGCGGCGGTTCGATCGTCCGGACGGGGGACGCGTTCACCAAGAGGATTTCGCGCAGATCAGGGAGGTCGCTGTTGCCTCCAAATACGACAGGGCGACCTATGCCGGGCTGGCGAAGTTCATCAGCGTGGTTTGTCCGCAGGACCTGGAAGAATACGTGCGCCGGCTGACCGCGATCGTGGTCATGGGCAACCTCGACGCTCATCTGAAGAACTGGACGCTTCGCTATCCTGACGGTGTCACCCCCCGGCTCTCCCCGGCTTACGACTTCGTCTCCGTGTCCGCCTATGACGAGTTCCGCGCCGAAGAACTCGCCTTCCCGGTGAATGGCGGCAAAGTGGCCAGGCTCATCACGCTGGACAATTTCCGGAGCCTGGCCCGGCGCGCGGGTATCGACGCCAGCTGGATCATGGGTGTCGTCAAGGACACCGCGACCACGCTCGTCGAGACGTGGCCGCGCGTAAGGGCCGAAGAGCCCGTTCCCCCTTTCGTCGCCACTCACGTGCAGAAGCGGCTGAGGTCGCTCCCCCTGATCGCGGAAACGAGGCGGTGAGGAGCGCTGGAACGGCCGCTGGAACGGCCGGTGGGGTCAGTAGGTCCAGGCCTGGCGCAGCTCGGCTTGCCAGCCGTTGTTCGGGAAGTAGTTGTGGATGATGAACGCCGGCCCCATGCCCTTGGCGAAGATGTTGTCCCGCTGGTGGCGCAGTTCCAGGGGCCCGCCGACGTCGCCGTTGCCCCGGTTGTTGTCCTTCCAGATCTCGAACTGCTTGATGCAGCTCCGGCCCGCGAAGTACTTGTTGGCGCAGGTGGGGCCGGACGGCGGGAACCACACCTGCTTGTGGTAGAAGTCCACGTCGGTGCCGCCGGGGATGAGGATCTTCCCCCACGCCTCGAGGCAGTACGCCTCCGGCTGGATGGTCCACTTCACATAGTGCTGCTTGCCGTCGAGCGACAGCAGCGGCTTCATGTTCTTGCAGTTGACGTCGCCGATCTGCTCCCTGGTGACGCGCTGCTTGAGCATGCCCTCGTTGTTGCCGTAGCCGTCGAGCTTCACCCAGTCGCCGACGCGCTCGAACTTCTCGTAGTTGGCCGGCGGCCACTTGGCCGGGTCGCCCCACCTGATCTGCGAGACGTTGCCGCCCTTCGGCTCCCATGCCCACTGGTTGCGCCACGAGCCCGACCAGAACTGGCCGGCGCTCTTGTCGAACATGCGGGAGAAATCGCCGTACGTGCCCAGACCGGCGGCGTTCGCGGGTGCGGCGCCGGCGACGAACACCATGGCCAGCGCCACCGCGGCCATCGCGGACTTCCTGATAGCGGAGAACATTCGGCCGAGGCTAGCGGCCATCCCTGACGGGAGGTATCACTTCAAGAAACGGCTAATTGTCAAAGCGGGGTGGTGGCGCCGACGGGGCACGGCCTCGTGGCAGAGCGCGCCGGCGGTCAGCAGCGTTTCCGGCTCGATCCGGATCATCGTGCAACTACGGTTCGGAAGGCCTCTCGCCGGTGGGGATCTCGGGGATGTCCAGGCGCCATCCGGGTTCGATGTGATCAGGGGTGATTCCGTCGATGTCGTCGTTGGCCTCGTAGACGGTCCGCGCGTGCCGGGGGTCGCCGTACTCGTCCACGGCGATGTGTCCCAGCGTGTCGCCGGGCGCCACGACGCGCTCCCCGCCGCCCAGCGTGGGCGGCGTCTCGGGGACGGCCTGCTCCGGCTGCGGGGCGGGAGCACCGGACGTCCAGTCGTCGTGCTCGGGGACGGACAGTGCCGGCGTGTCGACCTGGCCGCGCGGCACCAGGCTGTAGGAGATCGTTCCGGGCAGGAGGCCCAGCAGGCGGCCCTTCACGAACGGCGAGCCGTCGAGGAAGGCGCTGACCGGCTTGGAGCTGAAGTTCAGCAGCCCCTGCGCGGGTGCCTGCACGGCCCTGGGCCAGGTGCTGATCTTGTTCAGCGCCGGCTGGGGGTTCCACAGCTGGAACTCCCGCGCCCTGGCCGACACGCTGTTCTTCGGCGCCCAGACGGTCGCGGGGTCGCCCGCGCCTCTCCCCACGACCGGCACGTACCCGTGCTTGGCGGGGTCCATCCAGGAGAAGAGGTGGCGCGGGGTGAAGCGCGCGTTCATCGGCGTCAGCGGCTTCGACGGGTCCGCCGCCGACAGCTTGAGATCCCACTTGTCCGCCTTGTGGAAGGCGTGGTGCCGCAGGCCGGTCCTGTCGCGCAGGAGACGCGCGTAGCCGCCGCCGAAGATCGCACTCACGGCGCCGACGGTCAGGCCGTCCTTCAGCGCCGCCCTCAGCGGCTTGCCGTCGTACAGCAGGCTGAGGCCGGTGCTGGCGCCCGCGTTGAGCGCCCCTTCGAGCCCGACGGCGAACGCCATCGGGTGGTTCTGCGCCAGCCGCGCCACGGGGGCGAGGCCCTTCACGAAGCCGACCCCTCCGCCGAGGACCGACAGGCCCGCCAGGGTGCCGGCCATCTTGACGTTCACCCCCCACGGGTCCTCTTTCCCTCTGAGGGTGTTCGCCAGGCTGGAGTTGACGTAGTTGGTGCCCGCCACGAGCGCGGAGTTCTTCACGTACGCCGACAGCGCCGCGCGCCCCGCCTCCTTGGCGCCCAGGAGCCTCGTGCCCGAGCGGAAGGCCAGTTTCTCGGCGACGCGGACGAGCATGGCGCCGAGCTTGGCGTGGCGGCCGGACAGCAGGAGCGTCACCCTGCCGAGGGCCTGCCGCGCCGCCAGCCTGTTGATGGCCCTCGCGCCCAGGCTCAGCGCCGCGCCGGCCCCGACGGCCACGCCGAGACTGGCCATGAGCAGGGTGACGTACTTCTTGGTCTCCTGGGTGGCCTTGATCGCGTTGTCGACGATCGCGGCCGCCTCGTCGCCGCGCGCGGCCAGGGCCGCGAGGCTCGGCGTCTCCGCGTTCCCCTCGGGCGGGTTCACGCGGGTGCGCCAGGTCTCGCGGAAGGCGTCGGCGGCGTCGCCGCGCCAGTCCGCCCGTTGCACGTGCGCCTCGATCGCGGAGACGTGCGTGTCGTGGATGCTTCTGAGGCTTTCTGCGGTGGCCAGGCAGCTCTCGCGCATCTGGGCGAGCCGCTCCTCGTACGCGCCGCCCATCCCGAGCATGTCCAGGGTGGCGTTCCAGATGATCGACACCGTGCCGGGCGACGGCGGCTCGACGGCCTGGACCACCGGCGGCGCCCCAGCCTGGCCGCTGTCGGCCGCGTCGTAGGAGACGGCGCCCGCCCGCAGCCCCTCCCCGAGCTGCCGCATGATCGTCTCGCGCTGCCACAGGGCTGACGACAGGCCGTTGAAGAATGCCTCGTAGCCCTTCGCGAACTCGGCGGCGCCTTCCTCGATGAGGTCGTACGTGTCCACGTCAGGGGCGGCGCCGGCCTGGAAGTCGCGGAGAATCCCGGACAGCGCGGCGGCCGTGTCGGCGCACGCCTTTCCCGCCTTGCCGAGCTCGTCGAGACCGCCGGGGCCGACGGACACGAACCCTTGACTCACACGAACACCTCTCCGACGCCTGGAGCAGGTGCGCGCACGCCGCTCGGTGAGGCGTTTTCCCTGCCGGCCACTCCGGGGAAATGTTCCATTGATGTGGATATAAATGCAACGACTTCTTGCACTCTTCAACTTTTTCCGAAGTGGAGTCCGCCCGCCGTACTCTCCCCGCAGAGAGCCGGGAGGTACGGTGAACGACTTCGACCCCGAGGACCTGGAACGCATCACCGCGCGGGCGGAGGAGATGCTGGCCCGCGTCGAGGAGCTGAGGAGCGAGATCGACGTGGCGGTCGGCCACGGCGCGGCGGCGGACGGCCAGGTGCGCGTGACGGTCGGCGCCTCGGGCCGCCTGACGGAGGTCGAGCTGGCGCCGCGCGCCATGCGCATGGACAGCCGGCGGCTGGCCGAGGCGATGTTGCGGGCCGCGCAGGAGGCCCAGGACGACGTGGCGCGGAAGGTGGAGGCGGTCATGGCGGGCACGCTCGGCTCCGACCTCCCCGACGAGCATTTCAACGATCTGCTGGAGTCGTACGAGGCGTCGATGGAGGAGCAGCTCCGCGCGCTGGAGGACCGGCAGCGCGACGCGCGCTGAGCGACATTTCCAGGTTGTTTGAAGGGACGGAACACGGTACGAGCCCGCCCCTAGTGTGTCCGCGGACACGTATGTGCGGAATCTCGCGGGATGTGAACAAGTGGCCATGAGGTGGCGTAGCGCGGCAGGGCGGCGCGCGGCGGGAGTCGTCGCGTCGGCGCTCGTCGCCGTGCTGGTGGGTGCCGGCCTGTTCCTGGGCACGGGCGTGTCGAGCGCCCGGCCGGAGCTCTCCGACGTGGGGGCCTGGCTGGCCAGCGCGCTCAACGGCGAGGTCGTGCACGCCAACGGCCTGTCCGGGCAGGTGGACGGCCGGGTCGACCTCGCCTCCGCCGAGGGCGACGCGCTCAAGGTGGTGCAGGACGGCGACAACGTGCTCGTCGTCGACGAGACCACGGGCAAGGTCAGCCGCATCGACTCCACCCAGCTGGAGGTCGCCCAGACCGGCAAGCTGAGCGCCGCCGGGACGGAGGTCGTGATGGCGGCCGGCAAGGCGTACGCCGTCGACCCGCGCGGCGGCACCGTCCAGCAGCTCGACCCGCTCACCGTGGCCACGATCGGCACGGCGATCAGCCTCGAGCCGCCGCTCGGGCAGGCGGGCATCGACAGGAACGGCACGCTCTGGGTGCCCGTCCCCGAGGAGGGCACGCTCGTCCAGGTCGACGGCGCCCAGAAGGGCAAGGCCGCGAAGGTCGGCGAGCCGGGTGACCCGCTCACGCTGACGATCGCGAACGGCGTGCCGCTGGTCACCAACTCCGCCGCCGCCTCCGCCATGGTGATCGGCTCCACCGGCACCCGGCTCCAGGTCAGCCTGCCCAGCACCGTCACCGACGCGGGCACCGCCGGCCTGCTGGTGCCCGCCGTCGCCGAGAGCGACATCGTGCCCGTCCTCGCGCCGGCGCAGGGCGCGCTCGTCCTGGTGAACACCTCCAGCGGCGCCCTCACGACCGTCGCGGTGAAGGGCGGCAAGCTCGGCCCGCCGCAGGCGCTCGGCCGGCGGATCTACATCCCGAACGAGAGCACGGGCCGGCTCATCGTGTACGACACCGTGGCCAAGAAGTTCGAGCCGGAGAAGGTCGTCACGGGCAAGGCGGGGCCGCTGGAGGTGTTCGTCAAGGACGGGCTGCTCTGGGTGAACGACCAGTTCAGCGAGACCGCCCTGGTCATCGAGAAGGACGGCAGCGGCCGCCGGGTCGGCAAGTACGACGAGGCGCTCGGCCAGAAGGACACGCCCACGCCCCTGCCGATCCCCACCTACACGCCCACGGCGGCGCAGCCGACCCGGTCGGCCGAGCAGCCCACGGGCACGCCGACGTCGGTTCCGACCAGGTCGGGGACGGCGCAGGCGACCGTGACCGTCACCGCCACCCCGACCCCGACCTCGACCCCGACCTCCAGGCCGACCCCCACCGAGACCACCGCGACGCCGACCCCGACGCCCACGCCGACCCCGACGCGCACCCCCGACCCTCCGAGGTCGGTCACGGCCGACTCGGGGCCCGGCTGGATGGAGGTCGTCTTCACGCCCTCCGGCCAGGGCGAG
This sequence comes from Nonomuraea sp. KM88, assembly GCF_052245635.1. NCBI lineage: Bacteria > Bacillati > Actinomycetota > Actinomycetes > Streptosporangiales > Streptosporangiaceae > Nonomuraea > Nonomuraea sp. KM88. The sequence continues at coordinate 672,441 of NZ_JBQQCC010000001.1, forward strand.
GTCACCGGCTACTCGCTGAAGGGGGCGCCTCCCGGCGCGGACGTCACCCCGGCCGAGGCCGGGCCGGACGGCCCCTTCCAATTCCGCATCACCGGCGGCCGGTGCGACCAGGAGTACACGTTCAGGGTCGCCGCCGAGTACGACGGCGGCGAGGCGGTGTCCGAGCCGTCGATCCCCGTACGTCCCTGCGTCGCGCCCGGCAGGCCGGCCGGCTTCACCGCCAAGGGCAAGAACCACGGCGCCGACCTGACCTGGTCGGCTCCGGAGAACGCCAGGGACGGCGGCGTCACGTACACGCTGGAAGGCCCCGGCGACCATCCGGCCGAGCCCGGCGGCACCGGCGCCGAGGTCACCGGGCTCAAGAACGGCCAGTCCTACACGTGGACGCTGCGGGCGAGGAACGAAGCGGGCGAGAGCCAGGAACGCGCGGAGGCGACCGCCGACCTGCGGCCGCCGCCCGCCCAGTTCCGCAACGCCAACAACGACCACAGGAACACGCTCATCCGGCCGGGACCGGGCCCGGGCGGCGAGGCGGGGCGCATCCCCAAGGGCGAGTACATCACCATGACCGTCGTCTGCCAGCAGAGAGGCGCCTCCTACACCGACACCGACACCGGCATGAGCAGCAACGTCTGGAACAAGGTCGAGTCCAGCAGGGGCAGCGGCTGGCTGAACGACGTGCTGATGGACACCCCGAAGGGGGGCTTCCCCGCCGCCCCGCTCTGGGAGTGCGAGTGATCACGAGGGCGGGCTGGGGCCTGGCCGCCGCCTCGGCGCTGGTCTACGCCGTGGGGGCGCCGTTCGGGTACGCCCAGGCGGCGGTCCTGGCGGTGGCCGGGATCGCCGCCGTGGGCGCGGGCGCGCTGTGGACGCTCAGGGGCGCCGGCCTCGACGTGCGGCGGGAGGTGACCCCGGCGAAGGTGGCGCGCGGCGAGCCGGCCGTGGCGATCCTGCACGTACGCAACACCGGCCGGTGGCGGCACGCGGGGCTGGTGGCCCGCGACACCTGCCGGGGCACGGCGGTGGCCGTGGAGGTGCCCGCGCTGGCCCGCGACACGGCGCGGACGGTGTCGTACCGGCTGCCCACCCGGCGGCGCGGCGAGACCCCCGTCGGGCCCCTGCGCCTGGACCGCACCGACCCGTTCGGCCTGGCCCGCCGCTCCGTCGCGTACGGGCGCCCCGACCTGCTGCTCGTCCGGCCGCGTACGGTGCCGCTCCGGCCGCCGGCCTCGGGGCGGCGGCGCCACCTGGACGGCCTGGCCTCCCGGTCGGCGCCGAACGGCGCGGCCGGCTTCAACGGGCTGCGCGACTATGTGGTCGGCGACGACCTGCGCCACGTGCACTGGCGCTCCACGGCCCGCACCGGCGTGCTCATGGTCAAGGAACTGAACGACGTCAACCTGCCCAGCGCCGTGACCGTCCTCGACACCCGGCACTCCGCGTACGAGGGGGACGACGAGTTCGAGCTGGCCGTCGACATCGCGGCGTCGGTGGCGTGCGCGGTGACCCGCGACCGTTTCCCCGTGCGCCTGTTCACGGGGGCGGGCGAGCTGCTGCACGCCAAGGGCTCCCCCAGAGAGGCGGAGGAGGTGCTCGACCGGCTCGCGCTGGTGGAGCGCGAGCCGCGGGCCGAGCCGCCCGTGCAGGCCCTGCGCCGCGCCGGCTCCGGCGGGGCGCTGGTGCTGGTCAGCGGCACGTACGCGGCGCTGGCCGACGCGGCGGCGGTGCGGCGGCGCTTCGACCGGGTGGTGTTCGTCCGCGTCGGGGATCCGCGCGACGGCGGGCCGCCGGCCGCGGCGGGGGTGACCGTCCTCGAAGCCGGCGACCTCGACGAGCTGGCGGCCGCATGGCCACGCTGACCACCCCGCCACGGACGTCCTCCGCCCCCGACGCGGCACCGGCCCCGGCGGCCGCCGGATCGCCCGCGCGCAGGGCGGGGTCGGCGGTCGTCGTGGCGCTGCTCGTGGCGACGGCCGGGCTGGCGTTCGACGGGGTGTTCCCGCCGGCCGCGCTGCTCCCCGTCGTCGCCCTGGCCGCCGTGGCGCCGTGCATGCTGTCGCTGCTGCTGTCCGGGCGGTTGCCGCTGTGGGGCACGATCCCGGTGAACGTGCTGGCCTGGCTGGTGGCCGTGTCGGCGACGCTCTACCGGGCGGAGGCGTGGCTCGGGGTCGTGCCCGGCCCGGCCGGTGCGCGGGCCGCGCTGCTCGGCGTGCGCGACGCGACCGGCTGGCTGCTGACCACCATCCTTCCCGCCGCCCCGGACAGCCCGGCGATCGTGCTGGTCAGCTTCCTGGTGTGGGCGGGCACGACGGCAGGGTGCGAGCTCGCGCTGCGGTCCGGGGCCGTCCTGCTGCCCGCCGTGGCCGCGCTGCCCGTGCTCGCCGTCGCCGTCGTGCTCGGCGTCGCGGGGACCGGCTCCGTGGTGCCGTACGCGGCCGTGTTCGCCGGGGTCGCGCTGCTGCTCGCGTTGGTCAGGGCGGGCCGGCCGGCGTGGACCTGCGCGGTGGGCGTGCTGCTGGTGGCCTGCCTGGTGCCGGCCGCCGTCGTGACGGCGCCCGTCCTGCCCATGGCGGATCGCCCGTACGACGTGCGCCGGCTCGTCGAACAGCCCCCGCCGCGCCCGATCTCCGGCGTGAGCGCCCTCGACCAGGTGTCGGCGTGGCTGCAGCACCCCCAGCGCGAGCTGTTCACCGTCAGCACCGACTCCGACGCCAACCTGCGGCTGGCCGTCCTCGACACGTTCGACGGCGTCACCTGGGCGTCGAACGCCGGGTTCGTCCCCACGGGCGGGCGCGTGCCCGGCCAGGACGGCGCCCGCGACACCGTACGCCAGCGGCTCACCCTGCAGCGGCTGCCCGGCCCGTGGTTGCCCGCGGCCGACCGTCCCCTGCTGGCCAAGGGGGCCGGCATCGTGGTCGACCCGGCCACCGGCATGCTGGCCAGCGCGCAGGCGGGGGAGGGCATGACGTACGAGGTGACGTCGGGGGTCCGCCGCTACGTCTCCGGCGAGCTGCGGAACGTGACCCCGCTCGCCGACCCCGCCCTGGTCAGCCTGCCGGACGGCCCCGGCGGAAGCACGCCACCGCAGCGCGCACGGTTCGCCGAGATCGCCCACCGCGCCACGGCCGGGGCGCAGGGCCCGGCCCAGCAGGCCGCGCGGCTGGCGACCTACCTGCGCGAGCACGCCGAGAACGACGTCACCGCGCCGCCCGGGCACGGTTACCGGGCCATCGAGTTCTTCCTGACCGAGTCGCGCAGGGGGACGACCGAGCAGTTCGCCGCGTCGTTCGCGCTGCTGGCCCGCTCGATCGGCCTGCCCAGCAGGATCGTCGTCGGCTTCCGCCCCGGCAGGGCCGCCGAGGGCGGCGTGCGGCAGGTGCGCGGCGGGGACGTGCTCGCCTGGGCCGAGGTCGGGTTCGAGGGGATCGGATGGGTGCCGTTCTACCCGACGCCCTCGCGTACGCGCTCGGGCCAGGGCGGCGACGTGGCGGAGGGCACGCCGAAGCAGGCCAAGGAGATCGAGCAGGCGATCAACAGCGACGCCTCGGAACCCGAGCCGACGCCGACGGCGGCCGGACGGCCCACCCCGGCGCCGACCCCGGAGCCCGCGGAGCGGGACTCCCCGGCCGGGCCGCTCGTCTGGGTGGCGGTGGCGGCAGGCGTGGTACTTGCGTACCTGCTGGCCGTCGCCGTCGTACCGCCTCTGCGGCGGATGCGCCGCCGCCGCGGCTCCTCACCCGCGGCCCGGGTGACTGGCGCGTGGCGGGAAACCGTGTTCCGGCTGCGCGGAGCCGGGATCCCGCGCTCCGGCGCGTTGACGGCGCGCGAGGTGGCCGTACGGGCCGAGTCCGTGCTGGGGGAGCCGGCGCGGGAGCCGCTGACGGCGCTCGCCGACCTGGCGAACCTCGCGACGTTCGGTGACGCGCCCGTGGACGAAGCCGACGCCGACCTGGCCTGGCGGCACTGCGCGGAGGTCGACCGGCTGGTCAGGAAGCGGCCCTGGCTGCCGGGCCGGCTCGCCCGCCGCCTGTCTCCCCGATCCCTGCTCGGCTGAGGCTGCCGGCGGGGCGGTGGAGCGCCGTCAGGATGGGGGCGGGGTGGCCGGGGGGAGCACGATGGGAGGCTGGGTCTCGTCGTCATGCCCGCGCGGGTCCGCCTCCGTGGCCCCGCGGATGCACAGCGCCGGCGACCAGGCGACGGACGAGGGCTGGCCGAGGGCGACCACGGCGCCGACCTTGAAGCAGTAGCCGGTGGCCGGGTCGAGGCCGCCGACGGTGTACGTGCCGGCGTCGCCGGTCGCCGACATCAGGCGATCGCCAGGGGCCTGCTGCACGACCGTGGGGTAGCCGCTCTTGCGCACCGCCCTCCAGGCCAGCGTCACCGTGGTGCCGTTGTCGGCGACCACCTTGAGGCTTTTCGGACGATACCTGGCGGCGTCCTTCGGGTCGGTGACCGGCCGGTCGGCGGGCGGCGACGTCGCCGGGCGTGACCGCGCGCGCGACTCCTCCGGCTGCGAGGTCCGGCCCGGCTGTGCGTCCGGATGGGAGGTCTGCGGGACGGCCGACGGTTGCCGGTCGGCCCGAGGCGGGGTGACGGGGTCCGGGTCGCCGGGGGCGGTGGCGGCCACGCGCTGCCGCTGCTGCACCTCGGTGCCGGAGCCGCCGCTCATGGCCAGGGCCACGCTGCCCACGCCCACGAGCACGGCCAGCGCCGACGCGCCCGCCACGAACAGCGGAGCCCTCCTGCCGGCGGGCTGCTCCTGCGGGGGCGCCTCCTCCGAGGGGACGTCGGGAGGCGGCGGCAGGAAAGGCTGAGGACCGGCGGGCGGCCTCACCTGCGAGCGGTCGTGGTCCACCGTCCAGACCAGCTCGCGGGGGGCCGAGCGCTCGAACCTCTCCGGGGCCTCCTCACCATCCGCCGCCACGGCGTACGGCCGGTCGGCGGGGCGGCGGGGCAGCGGCAGGTCCAGCCCCGGACCGGACGGGCCCCCGCTGAGCGGCGCCCCGGCACCTCCGGCGGGCGCGGGCGGAGGGCCGGGGGCCGGGGCGGACGCGGGCGCTCGTCCCGTGGCGCCGACGGTGAAGGCGGCCAGGTCCGTGGCGGCCGGGCGGGCGGCGGGGTCCTTGGACATCGCCTTGGCCAGGAGATCCGCCAGCTCGCGCGGCACCCCGGCGGGAAGCGGCGCAGGGCTCTCCGTCAGCACCCCGAGCGTGAACTTGGCCGTGCTCGCCGGCCCGTCCAGCGGGAACGCGGGCCGCCCCGCGAGCAGCTCGTACACCATCGACCCGAGCGCGTACACGTCGGACGCGGGCGAAGGCGCGCGGCCCTCGAGCTCCTCCGGCGAAGCGTGCACCGAGGGCACGGTCCCGTCGGGCAGCTCCACGATGGACATCAGCGCGGACATGGCGAACCCCGTGAGTGCCACCCCGCCGGGTGTCACGATGACGTTCTCCTGCTTGACGCGCCCGTGCACGCCGCCCACCGCGTGGGTGGCCGCGAGCGCGCCCGCCACCGACCGCAGCAGCCCCGCCGCCTGGGCGGGCGGCATCGGCAGGCTCCGTCCGGGCCGCTCGGCCAGCGTGAGACCCTCGTGCACCGGCGTCACGAGGTACGGCCGCCCGTCCCCGGTCGCCCCGACCTCCAGCACCGGGATGACGCCCGCGTGGGCGGCCAGCGCCTCGGGGAAGCCGAATCCGCGGACGATCCGCTTGAGCGCCCGCCTGTCCACCCGATGGCAGGCGAGCGTCCTGACCAGCACGTCGGCCCCGGCCGCCGCGGGCCGCGCCAGGTGCACGGCCCAGGGGCCGTCCTGGCCGGCCCGCTCCAGCAGCCGGTAGCCGCGGACGCGCTCGGTGATCACCGTCATGCGATCACGGACGGGCCGCCCATGTCATCGGTCTCGAAGGCCTCGTCCTCCACCAGCGGGAACGTGGCGCGTTCCCGATCCCGCCCCTGGCCGCCCTGCCCGGCGCCGCCCATCATGGGCGGGATCATGCCCATCGGCATGCCGGCCGCCCCGGCCCGCCCGCCGGCCGGGGGCGGCGCCGTCGTGCTCCCGAGCTGCGTGGCGGGGGCGCTGCCGGAGGGCGCGCTCGGCCCCGTGGCGGGGGTGCTCCCGAGGTTCTGGGGCGAGGTCTGCGGTACCGCGGACAGGTCCGTCGGGGAGGGGGTCTGGGGCAGGTCCGGCGACCTGATCTCGGGGGTCTTCAGGTCCGGAGTCCTGAGGTCGGGGTTCCGGGCGGCGTCCTGCAGTGACGGGTCCTGCAGTGACGGGTCCTTGAGCGACGGATCCTGCTGTGACGGATCCTGCTGTGACGGATCCTGCTGTGACGGATCCTGCAGGGACGGATCCTGCAGGGACGGGTCCTTGAGCGACGGGTCCCGCAGGGACGGGTCGTCGAGGCCGGGGACGTCCGGGCCGCCCAGCCCGGGCGTGCCGCCGAGACCGGGCGACTCGTACGGCGAGCCCAGACCCGAGTACGGGCCCCCGATCGACCCCAGGCCCGGCTGCTGGCCGAACGGGCCGTACTCGCCGGTCATGCCGGTCTGCGGCGCCCTGGACCGCTGCTCGACGTAATCGCCCATGGCGTTGTACGCCTCGCCCATGAAGCGGTTGAGCTGCCGCAGGTGGTGCCGGGCGAGGGCGTGGGCGTTGGTGTCGGTGCCGAAGAAGTCGCCGACCGAGTCGTCGAGCCCGACGCCCCCCGTCCTCGGCACGTTGTCGTGGAACCAGGGGAGCACCTCCTCGCCGTACCAGCGGAGGGGCTCGCCGACGGACCGGGCGGCGAAGGCGATGCGCGCGAGGTCCTTCTGCAGCTCGCCGACGGTCTTGAAGACCTGCTCCAGGGTCTCGCCGCCGAGCGTCTCCGCGATGGACCCGGCCTGCTTGTGCAGCAGTTCCACGGACTCCTCGCACATGTCGGCGATCGCCTTGTACTGCCGGCCCGCCTCGGCGACCCGGTCCGGCTCGGTGCTCTGGATGAGCGCGGAGACACCGTCGCTGCTCTCCGCGTCGCCGTTGCCGTCGCCGCCGACGGGCATCGTGTCCTCGATCTGCGGCGCCCTGGTGTCCTTGAGCGGTTCGACGTAGTAGTCGGTCATCGTCCCCTCGTCGCTGCGCGGGATCAGCCGCCGGTGGCGGCCTGGTCGGCGTTCTTGGCGGTCTTGACGGTCTCGTCGAGCGCCTGCAGCACGGCGGCGTACACCGAGTAGACGCGCTCGACGGCCGAGCCCAGCGTGAGCTGCGCCCTGTCGGTGGTCGCCTTGAAGTCGGCGGCGGCCTGCCAGGCGCCGAGGTCGCGCTCGCTGAGCGCGGCGAGGGTGAGGCGCACCTTGAGGCTCTGCCCGCCCGTCTCGCCCTGCAGGCGTTCGAGATCGCGCCGGAGCTGTTCCACCGGGGAGGTCGGCAGCGTCCTCCCGGAGGCGGGGTCCTCGTAGGCGCCGACCTCGATGAAGAGCTCGTCCTTCGCCGTGCCCGGGTCGATGCGGTTGCGGGCGAGCAGGTCGGCGTACTCCTGCTGGGCCGGAGGGGCGGGCGGCTCGGCGGGGTAGTCGCCGTTGCGGCGGAAGTGGATGTGGTCGGCGTACGCCTCCTCGACGTTGCCGGGGCCCTCGGTCCGCTCCGTGGTGAGCCCGGTTTTGGGGGAGGTGTAGCTGTGCACGTCACGCTGCTCGGCCGACAGGCCCAGGCCCGCCCTGGGGTCGCCGTGCGCGTCGCCGCCCTCGGCCTGAGGTGTCCCCACTGTTCACTCTCCACGTCGACGAACCTGCCGACACCTGCCTATCCCGGGCCCGACCTGGCAAGGCCTTATTTCAAGATATTTATAAGAGAGTGACCACAAAACGGAAATATCGCCAGACTCCGTACTGTGCCATTTCCCTGGACCGGCGCCACGGCCATCGGCCTGGCACTCGCCCTCAGCCCCACCCCCTCGCCCGCCCCCACCCCCGCGACCACTCCCGTCGTGCGCTGCGAACCCGAGCCAGGCGTGGCGGAGGTCACCGGCGAGCCGTGGCCGCAGCAGCGGCTGCGGTTCGAGCGGGTGTGGCGGCTCACCAGGGGCGAAGGCGTGACGGTGGCCGTGGTCGACAGCGGCGTGGACGCCACGCACCCCCAGCTGTCCGGAGTGGTCGTCCGGCAGGAGGATCTCACCGGCACCGACAGGCGCGACTGCGTCGGCCACGGCACGGCCGTCGCCGGGATCATCGCCGGACGTGACCTCACCTCGCGCGGCGTGCCCGTGATGGGGGTCGCGCCCGACGCGAGAATCCTGTCGATCAAGCAGACGGAGGGACGCTCCGGCGACGTGGCGAGGCTGGCCAGGGGCATCCGGCGGGCCGCCGACCTCGGCGCCGACGTGATCAACGTGTCCGTGCAGGCCCAGGACCACCCGGACCTGAAGGCGGCCGTGACGTACGCGCAGGACAAAGACGCGGTGATCGTGGCGGCCGCGGGCAACGTCAAGCAGGACGACGGCGCCGTCGCGGCGGCCTACCCGGCGGAGTATCCCGGAGTGATCGCGGTTGGCTCGGCCTCGCCCGACGGCGCGAAGTCGGAGTTCTCCAACGGCGTGACCCGCATCTCGGTCACCGCCCCGGGAGCCGGGATCACCAGCGCCTGGACCGGCGGCGGCTACCGTACGGAACTGGACGGCACCAGCTTCGCCGCCCCGTTCGTGTCCGGCGTGGTCGCGCTGGTCAGAGCCAGGTACCCCGAACTCGACCACTGGCAGATCAAGCGCAGGCTGGAGCGCACGGCCGAGGGCGGAGGCGCGGCGGGCACCGGAGCCGGCCTGATCAACCCGCTGCTGGCGGTCACCTCGGTGACCCCGCCCACCGGGGAAAGGGCCGCCGCGCCGCCGATCGTGCTGGCCAGAGCGCCGGTGCCGGACGCCCGCAAGCAGGCCATCGCCATCGGGATCGCCGCGAGCGCGCTCGGCGCCACCACGCTGGTGGTCTTCCTGGCGCTGATGCTGCCCAGAGCCCGTCGCCGGGGCTGGCGCGCGGGGAACGCGCGGGGAGCACAGTGACACTTACAGGAAAGTTGAAAGGGTGGCCCGCCTCGTCCGCCCCAACTTACGTTGATCGGAAAGTACGGGAACCCGGTCGATTTCCGGGCCACGAGACCGAGAGGTGCACGTGCCAGAGCCCACACGTTATGAGGCGGGCAGCCAGCACAGCGCCGCAGAACGCGCGCTGATCGCCCACCAGAACATCATGCAGATCCACAACCGGCTCACCCAGATCCCGGCGACGCTCGGCGGCGCCTGGCAGGGCCAGTCGGCGACCGTTTTCACGCAGGTGCTCAACGAGTGGAACCCGCAGTTCAAGAGGGTCATCGACGCGCTGCACACGATCGCGGAGAACCTGAAGGGCTCGGGCATCCAGTACGACGAGGCCAACACCAACGCGAGCGACGTCGCAGCCCGGCTCAAGGCCGCGCTGAGCGCCGGCCAAGTCTGACGAACGGAGAATCACCATGACCGGTGGCGGAGAGATCATCCTCGCGAACTTCGACGAGATGGATGAGATCGCGGCGGAGCTGGGCCGGGCCTACGCGAACCTGACCGGCGAGCTGACCGACCTGGAAAGCGACCTGAAGATCCTGGAGACCTGGGACGGCGCCGCCAAGGACGTCTACCTGGCGGCCAAGAGCGAGTGGAACAGCGCGGTGGTGTCCATGGGAGACACCATGCAGCGTTTCAGTCCCGCGCTGCAGGACGCGACGCAGATCATGCGGGACGCCGAGCACGCCAACATGCGCCGCTGGGGCACCTGAGCCACGGTGGACGAGCCGCTCATCGACCCGGCCACCGCGGGTGACACGGTGAGGTGCAAGCCTGAGGTGCTCCTCGACGTGGCCGGCAAACTGACCAGGGAGCTGCTGCCCCGGCTGGAGGCGGCCAAGCACCAGGTGCCCGATCTCTCCCCGGCGGCTCCCGGCGACTGGGACATCGCCCAGGGGTACGCCGGCACGGTGGTCCGGGCCAGGGTGGCCACCTGCGACTCGCTCGACTTCGTCATGGAGCAGGTCCAGCGGGTCGTCGACGACCTGGCGGAGACCGCTGGCACCGTGCTGGACGCCGACCAGCGGGCCGGCGCGGCGCCGGGCAAGGAATAGAGGAAACGCGTTGCCGGAACCGAAGCCGATCAGGAACGGCTGCCTCCAGGGCGGGAACGTCCACGGGTACGGCGGGCGCGAGGAGATCCGGCGGATGGTCATGGGGACCAGGCCGGAGGAGTTCGGGCCCGTCGCGGACGCCTACAGGGCGGCCTCCGAGCTGCTCACCACCACGATCACGACGCTGGGAGACAGCGCGGCCCGCCTGGTGGCCGACGGCAGCTGGGGCGGGGAGTCGGCCAGGGCCATGCTCGCCCGGATGAAGCGGCTCCAGACGTACCTGCAGGCGCTGCGGGACGGCGTCGACGGCGTGCCGCCCTCGCTCGATCTGGTGAGCCGCGAGCTGGTCTCGGCCAAGGAACGCTACGACCAGGCCACGGAGCAGCGCACGTACTGGGTGGAGGCCAGTGGCATGGGGGCGGGGCAGTCGATGCCGGCCAACGATCCCGACGCCGACGCGCGGGAGTTCATGACGAAGCTGAACGGCGCCTACCACCAGGCGCACACGGCTCTGCCGGAGCGGCTGCCCTGGGACGCCGAACTGGCTTCGCCGGCGCCGTACCTGCCGCCTTCCCAGCAGGTGGCGACGCCGTTGCGGAGCGGTGACCACGGGGTCCCGCCGTACGAGGGCGCGGGGCGGGCCGCCACCGACCTGGCCGCGACGCCGGGCTCCCGGCCCGCGCCCGCCGGTTCGCCGGCGGGCCACCCGGGCGGCGGGCCGGTGCCGGGCAGCACCGGTGGCGGGCCGCCGGCGAACGCGGGCGCGCCGTACGCCGCCCCCACCACGACGGCGGCCTGGGCGGGCGCCGCGCGGCCGGGCACGGCGGCTCCGGCGGTCGCCCGCCAGGACGGACGCCAGGCGGGACACCCGCCCGCGTTCGGCACGCCCCCGCCCGTCACGGCCTCCGTGCCCGCGCTCAGGCGCGACGGCGGGCCGTCCCCTGCCACGGGCCACGATCCGTCCGCCACCGGGGACCCGGCGCGGGCCAGGAGCGTCGCGGCCGAGACCGGCCCCTCCGTGCGGCCGGGCACCGTGCCGGTCGTGGGCGCCACCCCGCCGGCGATCCGGGCACCCGTGGCCGGAGGCGAGGCGGGCGTCACGGCGGGCGGCGGAGTGCCGTTCATGCCCATGGGCGGAGCGGTCCCGCAGGACGGGCGGGCCGGCCGCCGCTCGCTCGCGCCGAAGGGCGACGACGACTTCTTCCGGCCGGCGATCGACGGCGGCCCTCCGGTGGTGGGGTGAGAGCATGAGCCAGGACTCGGTCGCGGCCCAGGTGGAGTCCATCCGCGCGATGGGCCGGAACATGGCCGCCGCGCCCATGCACGACCTGGAGGAGATGAGCCGGGCCATCGGGCAGGTCGAGCTCACCTCCGGGGCGTACGGCGCCTTCGGGCTGCTCGGCGGGTCGCTCGGGCAGGCCCTGGACGACGTCAAGGCGGCCGCGCGCGGATACCTGTCGGCCAAGCGCGACCAGGTGGCCGACATCCACGACAAGGCGTACAGCACCGCCAACGGCTACACGGACGGCGACGCGAGCGCCGCCCGGCTGGCCGCCGGCATGCCGGCCGGCCCGCGATCCCAGACCCAGCCCGGCACCCAGGCGTGAAAGCGAGACCCCGTGCTTGAACAACCGTGGTCGGTCATCGAGGGCTCGGCCATGGCGATGACCGGCTCGACGCTCCTGGGCTGGAACCGCGCCCGCCACGCCACGCTGATCCTGCCCCTCATGTACGGCGACACCGCCCAGCAGCAGGCGGCGGCCGACGGGTGGGAGCGGCTGGCCGCGGCGCTGGAGCGGCACCCCGGCGTGGTGGACTCCTCCACCCGCGGCGTCGAGTGGTCCGCCCGCAGCGCCGAGCTGTACAAGAACACCGTGCTGGCCTACTCCGACGACGCCGCCCAGAAGGTCGCCTCGCCGAGGGCGACGGCCGACACCCTGCGCGTCACCGCCAACGTGTACGACGTCCTCGGCAAGGCCGTCTTCGCCACTGGCGCGGGCATCCTCGCGGCGGGCGTGATGCACAGGGTCGCCACGGTGAACCCGTTCACCAGGGTGGCCGCCGAGGTGGCCGCCACCGGGTTCGGCCGCAGGGCGGACCACCAGGCCGCGACGATCGCGGCCAGGGCGAGAACGTTCGCCGAGGGCGGCAAGGGCGTGCTCGGCAAGGTGGCGCAGAAGCTGGCGGGGATGTCTCCGGCCAAGCAGGCGCTGGTGGGCGGCACGGTCGCGGTGACCGCCGGGACGATGGGGCAGTCGGCGGTCGCGGGCCGGCTCAGCGACACCCGGCTGGAGACCTCACCGCAGGTGACCACGGGCCTGCCCGGATCCGCGGAAACCGCGGGTCTGCCCGGGTTCACGGGGACGGGTCTGCCTGGATCTACGGGGAGCGCGGGTCTGCCCGGATCCGGGACTGAGCATCAGACCGGGCCCGCGGAGAGCGCATGATGGCACGGGAAAGGATGACGGGGTGATGGCGGCGTTCGACGAGGAGGCCATCGACCGGCTGGTGGCGGAGGCGCAGCGGCCCGCCGCCGAGATGGACGAGCTCTACCAGCAGGTGCTCGCCGTCAAGGGCATCGCGCGCGACCAGGCCAAGCTGGTGACGGTCGAGTGCTCCGCGCGGGGCGTCACGGGCCTCGACATCGACCCGCGCGCCATGCGGTGGGGCTCGCAGCGGCTCTCCGAGACGATCCTGGCCCTGATCGCCGAGGCGCTGGCCGACATGGAGGCCAGATCGGCCGAGCTGCTCGGCGACGTCCTGGGGGAGGGCCCGCTCGACCTGGCCGCCGAGGCCAACCCCGCCGACCTGCGCATGAGGGAGGCGCGGGAGGCGTACGAGGCCGCAATGGACCAGGCGACGGCCGAGCTGGCCCGCATCCAGCGCGATCTCGACGGCTGAGCCCTAGCGGACACCGAGCCTCCGAGCCCTCAGGGGATCCCTCAGCCCAGGTAGGCGGTCTGGATGAGTTTCTCGCCCGACCGCCGGTCCACGTAGAGGCCGCGCCCCACCGGGAGCTTGCGCGGCCGTACGTTGCCGAACAGCTGGCCCTCGTCCCTGGGCCCCGACAGCAGCACGGCCGGCGAGTTCATCTCCTTCAGCCGCCGCACGACCGGGTCGAGCATGCTGCGTCCCGCCCCGCCCATGGCCCGTGCCAGCACCACGTGCAGGCCGATGTCCCTGGCCTGGGGCAGCAGGTCGCCGAGCACGGTGAGCGGGTTGCCGGAGGTGGCCACGAGGTCGTAGTCGTCCACGATCACGTACAGGTCCTGCCCGGTCCACCAGCTGCGCGTCCGCAGCTGCTCCGAGGTGAGGTCCGGCGGCGGCAGGCGCGTCTGCAGCACCTCCTGCACGCCTTTCAGCAGGGTGGCGGCGGCGGTGCTGGAGGCGGCGTAGCCGATGCGGTGCTCGGTGTCGGTGGCGTCGAGGAGCGTGCGCCGGTAGTCGATGACGACGAACCGCGCCCGCATGGGTGTGTGCGTGCTCGCGATGCCGCCGGCGATCAGGCGCAGCAGGTTGGTCTTGCCGCTCTCGGTGTCGCCGAACACCACGAAGTGCGGGTCGGCGTCGAAGTCCAGCGACACCGGCGCCAGGGCGGCCTCGTCGATCCCGATCGGCACGCGGGCTCCGTCCGCGGCCGGGTCTCCGGTGCCGCGCGGGAGCGTGTGCGCGGGCAGCAGGGAGGGCAGCAGGCGCACGGGCGGGGCCGGGTGGTCGTGCCAGGCGGCCGCCGCGGCCTCGACGAGGCCGCTCACCCCGTCGGACAGGTCGTCCACGGTGGAGCGGCCGTCGATGCGCGGCAGCGCGGCGAGGAAGTGCAGCGCCTCGCGGGTGAGCCCGCGCCCCGGAGCCCGCTCGGGCACGTTGGCGGCCGCCTTGCGGTCGATCTCGGAGTCGAACGTGTCGCCGAGCCGCAGCTCCAGCCGGGTGCCGAGCAGGTCGCGGACGGAGGCGCGGAACTCCATCCACCGGTTGGCGGTGCCGGCGACGTGGATGCCGAAGCCGAGACCGCGGGTGACCAGGTCGGCGAGGTCGGGTTCGAGCTGCTCGTACTCCTGGCGCACGATCGCCCAGCCGTCCACCACGAGGAACACGTCCCCCCGGCCGTCACCCTCGTAGGCGCCCGAGGCGACCATCCGCCGGTAGGTGGCCATGGAGTCGATCCCGCGCTCCACGAACAGCTGCTCGCGGCGGTCGAGCAGCGTCCTCATCTCGGCCACCGTCCTGCGCACCGCGTCGGCGTCGAGCCGGGTGGCGACGCCGCCCACGTGCGGCAGCCCGGACAGCGCCGACAGCGTGCCGCCGCCGAAGTCCAGGCAGTAGAACTGCACCTCCTTGGGCGTGTGCGTGAGCGCGAGCGAGGTGATCAGCGTGCGCAGCAGCGTGCTCTTGCCGGTCTGCGGCGCGCCGACGACGGCGACGTTGCCCGCCGCCCCCGACAGATCCAGCCAGTACGGGTCCCGCCGCTGGTCGAACGGGCTGTCCACGATGCCGGCCACGGCGTGCAGCCGCCCAGGCCGCTCCTGCCCGGTGCCCGCCGCGGTGAGCCCGTGCCCGGGGGTGGCCTGGATGGGCGGCAGCAGCCGGTCGAGCGAGGCGGGCTCCTTGAGCGGCGGCAGCCAGATCCGGTGCGCCGCGGGCCCCTGGCCGGTCAGCCGCCCGACCACGATGTCCAGCAGGCTGTCCTGCTTGCCCTGCTTCTCCGCGTCGTCCTCGGGCGGGGGCGTCTCGGCCACCGGCGGCATGGGCACCCGCTCGGGGCCGTACCAGACGATCTTCCCGCGGTGGCCGGAGCGTGCCGACACGGTCTGCCTGCGCGCCGCGTCCGCCCGGTGCGGCCCCGACACGTACGCGGCCTTGAACCGCGTCATGCCGGTGGTCTCGAACATGAGGTAGGCGTTGCCCGGCTCGGGCGGCAGCGAGTACGCGTCCGCCACCCCGAGCACGGCCCGGCTCTCGGCCGCCGAGAAGGTGCGCAACCCGATCCGGTACGACAGGTGCGTGTCCAGCCCGCGCAGCCGCCCCGCCTCCAGCCGCTGCGAGGCCAGCAGCAGGTGCACGCCCAGCGACCGGCCGAGCCGGCCGATCATCACGAACAGCTCGACGAACTCCGGTTTGGCCGTCAGCAGCTCGCTGAACTCGTCCAGCACGATGAACAACGTCGGCAGCGGCCGCAGGTCGGCGCCCTGCTCGCGGGCCTGCTCGTAGTCGCGCAGGGAGGCGTGGTTGCCGGCCGCGCGCAGCAGCTCCTGGCGGCGCACCATCTCGCCGTGGAGCGCGTCGTGCATGCGGTCGACCAGGGGCAGCTCGTCCTCCAGGTTGGTGATGACGGCCGAGACGTGCGGCAGCGCGTCGAGGCCGAGGAAGGTGGCGCCGCCCTTGAAGTCGACGAGCACGAAGTTCAGCGTCTCGGACGAGTGCGTGATCGCCAGCGCCAGCACCAGCGTGCGCAGCAGCTCCGACTTGCCCGAGCCGGTCGCGCCGACCACCAGCCCGTGCGGTCCCATGCCGCCCTGGGCGGCCTCCTTGATGTCGAGCTCGACCGGCCGCCCGTCGGCGCCGAGCCCGATCGGGACCCGCAGCCTGTTCCTGACCGGCCGGGGCTGCCAGGTGGACGCGGGCGACAACCGCCACGCGTCGCCGATCCTGAGCAGGTCGGTGAGGGTCGTGTTCGTGGCGAACACGTCCTGCTGCTCCTCCTTGCCGGCGGAGCCCGCGCGCATCGGCGCGAGCTGCCTGACCAGGGCGGCGAACGCGGGCCGCGCCATCCGGTCGGGCCGGCCGAGCCCCGACCGGAGCTCCTTGCCGAGCTCGTCCTCGACGACCCTGACCACCTCGTCGGGGCCGACCTCGAGGTGCAGGGTGAGCTGCGCGGGCGCTTGCGGGGCCGCCCCGCCGAGGTCGATGACGGTGACGCCCTCGATGACGTCCAGGGCGAGCTGGCTGCCCGCGGGCACCGTGCCGCCGTCCACCACCACGACGTGGTAGGGCAGCGCGTCCGGCGCGAGCCCCTTGCTGAACCGGGGCCGGTCCTTCAGCTCGAACCCCAGCAGGGCGTCCAGCTCGCCGAGGTCGCGCACGACCAGCCGTACCGGGCCGGCGCCGTCCTCCTCGGTCGGGTGCAGGGCGTGCGGCAGCCACTTGACCGGCTCCCATTCGGTGGCCCGTTCCCCTCCGGCGCACACCGAGATCCGCAGCTCTTCTGGCGAGTGCAGGGCGGCGGCCTGCGCCAGCGCGGCGCGGACGAGGTCGCGCCCGGCATCCGGATCCCCGCTGATCGTGATCCTGGCGAACGAGTGCAGCGCCAGCGCGACGGGCAGCCCCGGCACGGTGGCGTGCGTGCGCACGAAGCGGCGCAGCGCTCCCGCCGTCATCGGGTCGAGGTCCTCGATCGGCTTGGTCTCGGGCGGGATCATCGGCAGCGTCAGCCGCTGCGCCGAGGTGGCGATCCTGATCTGGGCGAAGTCGTCGTCGCGGGGCCGCCGCTCCCACAACCGGCTGGTCATCACCAGAGACCAGAGCGCCGCGGGGTCGGGGTGGTTCCAGGTCATGGCCCGGTGCTGCTGCGCGGCGGCGCCGCGGACCCGTTTCCTGACCTGCTCCAGGTAGCGGTAGTAGTCGCGGCGCTGGCCGTTGAGCTGGTTCTTGCGCTCACCGGCGTTGCGCATCATCTGGCCCACGGTCATGCCGATCATGGAGACCGCGAACAGGCCGCTGGACACCATCATGATCGGGTTTCCGGTGCCGCCGCCGGTGACCATCAGCGCCATCGCCCCGGCCCCCGCGATCATGGGCAGGTACGTCAGCAGTTGCGTCAGCCCGCCGCCGGTGATGGTTTCCGGGATTTCGGGGGGCGATTCAAGCAGCACCTCGCCGCCAGGAGGCTCGGGCGGCGTGCGCCGCTCGGGTCTGCGAACCACGATCAGGCTGCCACTCATCAGAGCCCATAAAAGCCGCCGACAAAGCGTTATATGCGATATTTCAAAATTCCTCGATGTTTTTAGCGCGCCGCGTGCGATGTCCGATCCATAAACTCGTCCGGGTGAGTGCCACCGGAACCGACCTGTGCCGGGTCACCGTCGTGACCCCGCGCGGATTCCTGGACCTGGGCCTGCCGCCTGACATGCCGCTCGGCAACCTGCTGCCCACCCTCCTGCGCATCGCGGGGGAGGGGCTCGCCGAGGCGGGCCTGGCCCATGGCGGCTGGGTGCTCCAGCGGCTCGGCGGCCCGCCGTTCGACCTGAACGCCACGCTGTCCGAGCTGGTCGTACGCGACGGCGAGCTGCTGCACCTGCGCCCGCGCGGGCACGAGCTGCCGGAGATCGTCTTCGACGACGTGGCCGACGCCGTGGCGACGGGCGTGCTGGAGCGCACCGGCCGTTGGCAGCCGGCCACCACCAGGTCCTACGGGCTGCGCGCCGCCGCCGCCCTGCTCGGCACGGGCGCCGCCGCGCTGCTCGCGACCGGACCGCCCTGGGCGCCCGCGGCCCTGGTGGCGGGGGTGGTCGCGCTGGTCCTGCTGATGGTCGCGGCGGCGCTGTCGCGGGCACTCGGCGACGCGCGGTCGGGCGCGGTCATCGGCTACGCGGCCCTCCCGTACGGGTTCGTCGCCGGGCTGCTCGGACCGGCCACGGACGGCGCCATCCTCCAGCCCGCCAACCTGCTGTCCGCCTCCGGCGTGGTGCTGATGCTGGCCACGGCGACCGGGTTCGCCGTCGCCGACGGTCTGCCGGCGTTCCTGGGCGTGGCCGCCGCCGCGCTCTGCGGGCTGCTCGCCTCGGGGCTGGTCATGGGCTTCGACCTGGCCGCGGCCGGGGTGGCTGCGGTGCTGGCCGCCCTCGTGGTGGGGCTGACGACGGCGATCCCGTCCCTGTCGTTCCGGCTGGCGGGCATGCCGCTGCCCGCCCTGCCGACGACGGCGGAGGAGCTGCGGCGCGAGGGCGGTGACCTGGACGGCGAGCTGGTGATCGACAAGACGGTGGCCGCCGACCGGTTCTGCGGCGGGCTGCTCGGCGGAGTGGCGCTCGTCGTGCTCGGCGCCCAGGTGCTGCTGGTCCTTGACGGCTCCTGGGCCGCGATCGCGCTGAGCGTGGTGTTGCCGACGTCGATGGTCATGCGGGCCCGCGTCTTCGAGGGCCGCGGCCAGCGGAGCCGGCTGCTGACCACGGCCGTGCTCGGCGTGGCGCTGGCCGCCTCGGGAGCCGTGCTCGGGGCGGCGGACGAGGTGGTGCGCTACGGGATCGTCCCCGGGCTGGTGGTGCTCGCCCTGGGCGTGGCGGGCACGGCGCTGTGGCTCACGGCCGGGAAGCCGTCCCCGTTCTGGGGCCGGGTGGGCGACATCGCCGACATCCTGCTGATGATCGCGCTGATCCCGCTGGCGCTGGCCGTGCTCGACCTGTACGAGACCATCCGCGGCCTGGTCGGCTAGTTCCTGTCGCCGACCACGTCGTCCAGGCTCATGTCGCCGCCGGGCGTCCTGACCCGCCAGTCGAAGGACCGCGTGGCCTCCGGCAGCGGCTCGCCCTGCTCGGGCCGGGTGAACGTGCCCGCCTTCGCCGTGTCGATCGCCGCCTCGGTGAAGTCGATCGCCGCGCCGCCGTCCGGCCGCATGAACGCGAGCTGCACGGCGGCCGAGCCACCGATCCCCGCCGCGACACCGCTCAGCACGTCCTTGAGCCCGAGCGAGCCGAGGAAACGCTGGAGCTGCCCGGTCGACGCGGCCAGCGCGGCGCTCGCCTGGGCGCCCGTCCTGCGCGTCGCGATCCTGGCCGCCACCCGGGTCTGCGGGGCCAGGGCGAGCACCTGCAGCGCGGCCAGCCGCAGGTACGTCTCCTGCGCGATCTTGAGCGCCGCTCCCCAGTAGACGAGGAAACCGTCGCCGATGTCGTCGACGTGCCCGGCCACCCACTGCACGTTGGTGCGGAAGGCGTCGAGGTGCGTCCGCAGCACGGCGGCCGCGTCGGCGAACGCCTTCTGGTCCTCGGCGATCCACTTCTGCCCCGAGGCGTTGATCACGCCGGTGAGCGCATTGTTGGCGCCCTTGTCGAGCCGGCCGCCCACGCCCGTCTGGAGGTTGGCGGCGGCCGTCCAGATGGCCGGCACGTTCGCCACGGCCGGGGCGGTGGCCAGCAGGCCGATGAGGACGGACGGCTCCAGCCGGGCGGACCTGCGCAGGACGGCCCGCACGGTCTCGGGGTCGGGCGGTTCCTTGCGCGAGGGGCGCAGCGGGGAGCCGTCCCTGGCCAGGCCGGCGACCCTGCGGGTCACGGCCGGCTCGCCCGCCGGACGGCGAGTTCCTCGGCGACCCGCCAGTTGTCCTCGGCGAAGCGCAGGTGCTCGCCCTCCCACGTCCTCAGCACGCCGAGCGCCGCTTCCGTGTCACGGACGAACGCGTCGATGAGCGAGCGGTAGAGGGCGCCGGCCGTCCACTCGCCCAGCGCCCCCCAGCCGGGGAGGTCCAGCGCCCTGTTCTCCTCGAGGATCTGGCGGATCTCCGCGAAGAGCGGCAGCAGGTCCTCCCTGAGGTCGCGCCGGACTTCGCCGATCGCGTCGGGAGTGATGAAGACGGTGTGCTGATTCACGATCATTATCCTGTGCCGCCATCGGCGGATGTGGCGGGGACGTCACGAAATGGTCCGGCATTGTTCGCTTCTGCGATACCGTGCGGCTTCGCATCTTTTATCCCTATAAATTGGGTTTGGTGAGGACTAGTGGGAAGTAAGGGGCGTTAGTGCACAACCAGCGCGACCTTTACCAGGCGTACCGCCTCACCATCCAGCGCATCGGCCTCGCCCTGCTGCGCGCCCAGCCCAACCAGCCCGAGTGGCCGCTGCGCCGGCAGAACATCGGGTTCCTGGCCGGGATCATGGTGGCGGTCCTGCTGTGCGTCGGCTTCGCCGTCTTCGGCCTGCTGCGCCCCGGCGGCACGAAGTCGATCGAGGAGCCGGGGACCCTCGTCATCGAGCGCGAGACGGGCGCCCGATACGTCTACAGCCACGACCAGCGCAGGCTCATCCCCGTCGCCAACTACGCCTCAGCCCGCCTCGTGCTCGCCTCGGCGCAGATCAAGGAGCGGGTCGTGGCACGCGAGGCCCTGGCCGGGTACGAGCGCGGCGCGCCCATCGGCATTCCCGGCGCCCCCGACTCCCTGCCCGGCCCCGCCAACCTGGCCAAGGGCCCCTGGGCGGTCTGCGTGCAGGAGCGCGCCGAGCCGACCGGGCGCAAACCGTACGTGACGCTGGTCGCCGGCCGTAAGGTCGGCGGCACGCCGGTCGCGGAGGGTGACGCGCTCCTCGTCGACGTGGGCGGCCGGCAGTGGGCCGTCTGGCGCGGCACCCGCATGCGCGTGGCGGGCGGCATCGCCCGCGGGCTCACCTCCACCACGCCCGCCCCGGTGCCGGTCGCCTGGCTCAACGCCCTGCCGGAGGGGCCTGATTTGG
The DNA here is from genome assembly GCF_052245635.1 of Nonomuraea sp. KM88. Classification (NCBI taxonomy): domain Bacteria; kingdom Bacillati; phylum Actinomycetota; class Actinomycetes; order Streptosporangiales; family Streptosporangiaceae; genus Nonomuraea; species Nonomuraea sp. KM88. The sequence goes on from NZ_JBQQCC010000001.1 coordinate 693,000, forward strand.
CCGCGCCGGCCATCAGCGGCCGCGGCAGGCCGGTCACCGGCCCCGGGGGCAAGGCCGCCGCCGTGGGCCAGGTGTTCCGCGCGGACGGCGTGGCCGGCGGCGAGGCCCGCTGGTACGTCATGCTGTCCGACGGCCTCGCCCCCGTCACCCAGGGCCAGGCCACGCTCCTGCTCAGCGACCCCGACAGCAGGCAGGCCTACGGCGGCGGCGCGGTGAAGGAGATCGCCGTCGACGCGGCCACCGCCAACGCCGCGCGCCGCTCGCGGACCGCGATCCCCGCCGACGGCCTGCCTCCCGTCATGCCGCGCATGACCGCCTACGACCCGGCCAGCCCGCTCTGCGCCGTCTACGCCGACACGGGAACCGGATCCACCCGCGCCCGCCTCACCACCGGCGCCACGCTGCCCGAGCCGCACGGGGACGCCACCGACCTCGTACGCCTGCCGCCCGGCAAGGCCGTGCTGGCCGGCGTCCTGCCCGGCGACGGCCAGCTCAAGGCGGTCCAGGCCTACTACCTGGTCACCGCCGACGGCCGCCGCTACGCCGTGCCGGGCGCCGACGTGCTGGGCAAGCTCGGCTACGACGCGAGCCAGGCCACCCCCGTGCCGGCGAACGTGCTCCAGCTCATCCCCGAGGGCCCCGTGCTCGACCCCGCGCGGGCGGCCAGGCCCGCGATCGAGCAGGATCAGTAACCGCGGTAGCCGCTGCCGGTCTTCATGCCGACCACGCCGGGCACGTTCGAGACCGAGCCGTAGCGGTCGACGGCGTAGCGCACGCCCGCGATGATGTTGTCGACCGGGTCGTAGATGTTGCCGTGTCCCGGCAGCTTGTGGGCGTCGAACGTCGGGTCGATGGTCTGCATCAGCCCTTTGGAGGGTGTGCCCTTCGCCGCGTTGGAGTCCCAGTTGTTGATGGCGTGCGGGTTCCCGCCCGACTCATGCTTGATGATCATCCAGATGTCGTTCGCGTTCATCTGCTCCGGGGTGTAGCCGTGCCTCCTGAGAATGGCGATCGCCTGGTTGATCCAGCCGGCGACCTGGCCCTGTGGGGCCGGGTCGCCTCCGGCCGGCGGCGGTCCGCTGGAGCCGTACCCGCCGAAGCCTCCCGAAGCGCCGCCCGAGGAGCCTGACGGCGTCGACGCGGCCAGCGCGGTCGTGCGTGACTCCGCCTCCGCCGGGGACCAGTCGAGCCTTCTGCCCGGCGCGGGTGCGAAGGGCTGGGCGTCCGGCTCCGGGAGCTCTTTGGCGATGTCCGGGATCGTGCCGAGCGCGCTCTGGAGCCTCCCCGCGGTGTCGGCGAGCGCCTTGCCGGTGTCGGCGACCAGCTTCTGCAGCGCCGAGCGGGCCTCGCCGAGCGCGGGCCGCATGCTCTGCGCCACCTGCTCCTCGGCGGGCCTGGGCGTACGGCCGCGCAACTCCTGGGCGGCGGAGGCGTACCCCTGGCAGATCTCCAGCGCCTGCGTCTCGGCGGAGCTCAGCGTGCTCGCGGCCGCGTCGAGGTGGCCCGCGCAGTCCTGCAGCGCCTGCCGGAACCGGTCACCGCAGCCCGCGAGCCTGCCCATGTAACCGGCGAACGCGTCCGCGCCCGACCCCTGCCAGGCCTGGTCCACGTCGGACACCGCGGTGCGCAGCGCGCCGGTGTGCCGCCCGCCGGTTCCCGCGGCGGCGCGCCAGGCCTGCGCCGCCGCGGTGATCGCCTCGGGCGCGCCGGCCACCCGGGCCGCCAGGTCGGCCAGCTCGCCGCCGCCAGGCGCGGCCCTGACGTCGTCGAGCGCGCTCACCGCCGGACCGCGGCGCCGTCGGCGGCGACTACCGTGCGCTCGACGCCGTCGAGGGTGCGCTCGACCGCCTCCAGGCGGCCGCCCAGGGTCCTGGCCGCCTGCTCGGCGACCCGCAGCAGGTCGCCCGCCGCCGTCGCCATGGCCGCCGACCCGGACACGTTCCCGAAGGCCGCCGCGTCCGGCGCCTGGCCCGTCATGCCCGCGAAGGCTCCCGACGCCGACCTGGCCGCGGCCGCGCACGCCTCCAGCGCGCCGCGGTGGAACGTGAGCACCACGCTCGCCCTCCTTCCCCTCCTCAGCGCCGGAAGAGCTCCAGCAGCTCCTCCGCCCGACGGGTGCGGGCGATCCACATCTCGCGCCCGCGACGTTCCCGCGTGATCAACCGCCCGGCACGCAGCCGGTCGCAGTGGTACGTGAGGCCGCTGGGGGCGATCTTCATGTCCGTCGCCAGCATGGACATGGTCATGGGCTGGTCGAGCGCGCAGAGCAGGTCGGCCCGGATCGGACCGACGAGCGCGGACAGCTCGTCCACCGCCGGCCTGACCGGCTTGCGCCACAGCGAGTCGGCGCCGCGGACCGGATAGGCGATCCACACCGCCTCGGGGTCGTCCAGGCTGACGATCACGGAGTCCTTGCCGGCCAGCGTCGGCACCAGAACGATCCTGCGGTCGCCCAGGTCGTGCCCGATGGGTTCCGGGTCGGAGATGAGCAGGCCGCGCTCGGTGCAGACGATGCGGTCGCTGAGCGAGCCGAACAGCAGCTCGGGGCGGCCACGCACGGCCGCCACCCCCACCCGCTCGATCTCCCTGTCCAGCAGCGGGCGGGCCCGCTTCCACAGGGGTTCCGTGGTGTTCCAGACGTCGGTCACGGCGCCGGCGTAGCCGCGCAGCCAGCGGCGCGGCTGCTCGGCGGCCGCACGCCAGTGCGCGGGCGGCGTCCCCGGCCCGAACGCCTGCTCCATGTCCTTGAGCAGGGCGTCCGGCGCGATGTCCTGGAGCGCGCTGATCTGGCTCTGCATGGTGACGTCCCCGTCGACGGGGGATCTGGCCACGAGACTGTCGGGCGCGACCGTGCGGCCGGGCGCGGCCAGCGGGCGTACGGCCTCGTGCCCGTACGGGCGGACACGCGCGCTGATCGCCCTCCGCCAGAGCTCGGGCAGGCCGCGACGGCGCCCCGCGAGCGCGTCGGCGATCATGGCGAGTACGGTCAGGTTCGGCGCGATGGAGATCGAGATCTGTGGCGTGGAGCTGAAACGCAGCTCGCTCCACGCCTCGGTGCTGATTACGTGAGCCCCCACGGGTTGGACTGTAGGCAGCGCAGTCATCGCTGGAGCAATGCTTCAAGGAAGCTGGAAACATCCATAGGTCGAGCGATCCAGCCCTACGTGATGCGAACACTCCGGACGGGCGCGTGGTTGTCCGTCTGCTTCGGGGTCACCTGCATGACATGTCCTCTGTGTCGGGTCGTGTCGTGATTGGGTTCGTTAACGTACGCTCCTCCGCTAACTTCTCACTTAAAAAGTCTCCATGGCCGCCTGACCAGCGAAAACATGCTGGCGCGCAGCCCTGCACCGACGTGACTCCAGGCGGGAGTCCCGTCAGCGCGGTGCGGTGTGGACCGCCTCGCGCCGGAAGTCGCGAGGCGACACTCCGTAGGCCCGGCGGAAGGCCCGGCTGAAGTCGGCGGCGTGCGAGAAACCCCACCTGGCCGCGATGCTGTGGATCGGCACCTCTCGCAGCGCGGGATCGGCCAGATCGCGCCGGGCGCGGTCGAGCCGCTGCGCCCTGATGTAGCCGCCGACCGTGCTGCCCTCCTTCTGGAAGAGCCGGTGCAGGTAGCTGGTGGAGATGTGGTGCTCTGCGGCCAGCGCCCGCGGCCCCAGGTCGGGGTCGCGCAGGTGCTCATGGACGAACGCCTGGACACGCAGGATGAGCGCCTCACGGTTGGAGGGCGGGACGACGGGGCTGGTCTCGATGGCGTGCGCGAGGAGCGCGGAGACCAGGTCGAGCACCACCATGCCGAGCCGCGCGCCGTCGGCGGGCCGGTAGGCGCCTTGGTCCTCCGCCAGGCCGGTGATGAAGCTCGCCAGCAGGGCGCCGATGCCGTCGGTGGCCGACATCCTGCTGCCCAGCATCGCGTCCACCTGGTGCGTGGGCAGGGAGACCAGAGACCGGGGCACGGTCACCATGGCGGCCTCGAACCGCGGGCCCTGCCGCGGTGCCCGGAAACGCGCGGCCAGGACCCGCGTCATGTCGTGCACCAGCAGGTCGCCGACCCCCGACGTCGCGTGGCCGTCGGCCCAGATGACCTGCAGCGACCCGGCCAGGGGCACCAGCAGCTGGCAGGTCTCCTCCAGTTCGGGCTCCTCGGGGTGCTCCTCCGCCCGCCACAGGCGCTGCGGCTCGAAGCTCCGCCTCGCCACGGTCACGGCCCCGAACTGCGCGCTGGTGTCGCGCGCCTCGACCGCCGGCTCGCACAAGGGCTCGCCGTCCCTGACGCGGTCTTCGTCCCATGGCTCGGCCAACGGCATACTGGCAAGCCTATGCCGATCGGGCGCGGCGCGAGTGGCCCCCGGGGCCGGCCGGGGTGAGCTCAGCGCACGCCTGGCCTGCTCGGCTCAACGTGCCCGCGCAGGGGCGCGCACACGAGCGATGGCCCGGGCGGGGAGGACATCTTTGCACCGGGACCCAAAGATCGAAGCCCGCGAGTGGGATTTCCCATCCACGCTCGACCCGGCGCCGGTGGCCGGTGCGACCACTCGGATGGAAGGCTTCCCCGCAGCCGCCCCGGTCCTCCTGCGAACGGATGGCCGGGGCGGAATCTCCGCAGACGAGTGAAAGGAGTGCTGCAGATGACGTACGACGCCGGCCGCGTCGCGGCGAAGCGGATCAATGATCACGTGGAGGTCATCCACGTCGACCACCCGGGCACGGTGCTGGAGGTGCCCCGCCGCGACTGGGAATCCTTCACCGCGGCCGTCAAGGCGGGTGCGTTCGACCTCGAAACCCTCGAGCGGGCGCGGGAAGAGAACGTGGCCTGACCGCAGCACGACGGCGCCCGCCCGCCCGCCGGCGAGCGGGCGCCTCCACGTGTCCCGGGGCTCTGCCTCCCTGTGCCCCCGGCGACTGCCCGCGTCCCCGCAAACGTTCAGGGGAGGCGCAACTCGGCGAAGACGCCGCGGTGGTCGGTGCCCGGCACGTCGAAGATCTCCACCCGGCGCACGCTCACCCTCCGGTCGGCCAGGATGTGGTCGATGGAGATGATGGGCGGGAACTTCCGAAAGCTCGGCCAGGTCGGCACCAGGCCCTTGCCCACCTGGTCGGCGGCGTCCACGTAGCCGCGGTCGAGCAGGTCGCGCATGGCCCGGTGGTCGAGGCTGGCGTTGAAGTCGCCGGCCAGCACCCGGATCGTCGAGGAGGTGGCCGGGGGAAAGGCGCTCAGGGCGGCGTTCCACTCCTCCGTCTTGCGGCCGAGCGGCGGGTTGGGATGCACCGCCACGAACTCGACCGTGCCCCCGCCCGGCAGCGTCACGGTCGCGGCCGGCATGTTGTGCCCGACCGGGGTGAACAGGCCCGTCAGCTCCTTCGCCGGATGTTTGGAGAAGATGCCGCTGCCGGTGGCGCCGAAGGAGGGCTGCAGCACGCGGTGCGGCAGGAGCCGCGCGAGCCCGGCCGCGTCCAGCCGCTCCACCTCGGCGTAGCTGAGCTCCAGGGCGCTGAACACGTCGACGTCGTGCTCGCGCACCAGATCGACCACGGTCTCGGCGTCGGCCCGGGTGAACAGGTTGATCGCCAGCACCCGCAGCGGCGCGCCCTGCGCCGGAGGCTGCTCGGCGGCGAACGCGCGCGGCGCCACGATGGAGGCCATCACCACGCACACCACGGCGGCGGCGAGCGCGGCCGGGCGGTTGCGCCGCAGCAGCGACAGCAGGGCGGTCAGTGCCGCGAGCCCCGCCCCGATGGGCGTCACCGTCATGAGCTGGGTGAGGAAGGAGCCCTGCTCCAGGCCACCGGCGCGGATGACGGCCCAGACGGCCAGCAGCGTGACGACCGTCCAGGACAGCCAGCGCCTGCGACGTCTCTTCCGGGAAGGCGGCGGATCATCCGTCGTGGCCCGGTCGACGCCGACTGCCGCGCTCACTTCGCCATCCTGTCCCCGACACGCTTCACAGGTTGAACCTTAAACGGCTGGAACGGCACGCCGCGACGCGGACGGTTCCGACGATCGGCGTGCCGCCGCATCCCGGCGCCGCGGGCGGGCGCCTTTGCTAACACCGGGGAAACGTGACCGCGTGTTGGGTGATCGCAGGCGAGGCAGGACGATCGGGCTCCGGAGAGTCGCGCGAGCGATGCCGGATCCCGGCAGCCCGCCCGCCTCCACCGGCGTTTCCCCATCACGCTCCGTGCCGGTGGCGACCGTCATGAGGTCATGTGCTGAAGGGATGGTGTAGTTCAGTGGGTACGTGCAGACGGAGAGCAACGCTCTCGCTCGCCACCGCGGCGCTGCTTGCCGGGTCCGTGGCGGTCAGCGGCCCGGCGCATGCGGCGTCGTCCCCGATCGAGGCATGCGGTGGTGGTAGTTACCACGTCATAGACAAGGAGGACTTAGGAGCGGTAGCCACCGTCTACCTGCTGTACAACGGCACATCCAATTGCGTGATCACGTGGAAGAAGGACGCGCACGCGGGAACCAAGACGTGGATGATGGCCTCCATCGCGAAGCAGAACAGCGACGGCGGCTTCTCCGACTACAAGACCGACAGCGGAAACTATGCGTACTACGCCGGCCCGCGGAAGGTGAAGGCGCCCCATACGTGCGTCGACTGGGGAGGCGGCGTACCGATCAACGGGGTCGAAACCTCCTGGTTCTCCCCTCGCTCGCGGTGGCACTGCGACTGATCCGTCGGGCTCACGCGGTGACCACGTCGGCGATGATCACCGTGGCGTCGCCCTCCGGCTCCAGGGCGGACATCTCGTCGTACAGGCGGTCCAGGCAGGCGGCAGGTGACGTGCCGCTCGCGAGCAGCGCCTTCAGCCGGGCGGCGCCGAGGGCGCGGGTCACGCCGTCCGTGACGATGGCCACGCGGTCGCCTGAGCGCAGGGGCAGCGTCCCGGTCTCCGGGGTGGGCGCCGCCGGCAGGCCGGACCCGCGCGTCGTCAGGCCGCCGTCGGAACCGTGGGCCGTCGTGAGCGGACGCGGCTCCGCACCCTTCGCACAGTGCCAGATGGCGCCGTCGCCGACGTGGGCGTAGCGCAGGCGCGGTTGCTGATCCTGGTCGAGGACGACCAGATCCAGCGAGCTGACCGGACCCGGTCCGCCGGAGCCGGCCGGGGTGGACCCCGATGCGGTGGGGCCGGTGGCGTGGGGCAGGCCAGTGGCGCGTGCTGCGCGGTGGGCCGCTCGGGCGCACTCGCCGAGGTCCTTCTCCCGAGTCCCCGCGCGCTGCGGCCGGGCGGCCACCACCGATGCCAGGGCGAGGGCCGCGGCGGTGTGGGCGTCGCCCGTGCCGCCGGTGCCGCCCGCGTCGCCCGCGTCGCCCGCGTCGCCCGTGCCGTGTGCCGCCGCGATGAGCCGTTCCTGGATGACGTACGCGTCCGACGGCCGGCCGCGCGAGCCGTCGTACGTGCCGCCCGCCGCCACCAGCCTCGGCCGCGCCACCGGCAGGCCGGCCGGCCAGCTTTCCCTGCGGCCGCGGACCGTCATGACGGACACGCAGCCCACCAGGATGGGGATCACCACGAAGAACATCAGGTTCCCTCTCTCTGTCGCGTTCCCAGCGGCCCGCGCATCAGTACACGCGTGTACAAGGAGACACGACTGACGGCTGTTCGGCCGTCGTGGGGATGACGGCCGATCAGCCGTCATGCCGCGGGGGGAGCCGCGGATCAGGGTCGGGGGAGGACGGTGATCGACCGCAGCAGTGCCGGCCCGAGGAAACGACCATGCGAGCCATCTCCCCATCAGCCGCCACGGCTGGCGCGATCTTCCCGCCCACCCCTGCGGCGTGCGTTAGTCTGAGATCCGTCTTGTGCTCTCACTGCGAGCGGGCGGCGCATGTCTCACCGCGGTTCCACGAGGTACGACTCGGCGGCCAGGCAACTGGAGCAGGCCGCCGCGCGCATCGGGGCCGGTTCCCGGGCCGTGATCGGCCTGGTGGCGGTCGTCGCGGCGGTCCTCGGCGCCGTGCCGCCCGTCTCGGTGTGGTGGCTGGCGCCCGCCCTGGCGGTCCACCTGCTCTGGACCGTTCTCTTCCTGCGGGTGGCCTGGCGCAGGAAGCCGCTGCCGCCCTGGCTGGCGGCCGGTGATGTCGCCGTCACCGTCATGCTCTGCCTCGCGCAGCGCCACCTCGTGGCGGTGGACGCGCTCGCCGCGAACGCGAGCTGGATCTCCGGGCTGGTCACCATGAGCGTGGTCGTCGCCGGCGTCGCCTGGCGGCCTGCGATCGCCGTGCCAGCCGGGCTGGCCGTGGCGGCGTCGTACCTGGTGGGGGCCCGGTTCGCGGTGCCGCATCAGAACGTCGTGAGCACCCTGGCGATCCACCTCATGCAGATCCTGGCCATCGCGCTGCTGATGACGCTGCTGCGCCGCTCCGCCGCCTCGGCCGACGCCTTCCTGCGCCGCAGCGCGCGCGCCGAGGTCACGCTCATGGTCGAGCGGCTGCGCCGCGAGGACGAGCTGCGCCAGGTCGGCAGCGTCCACGAGACGTCGCTGCACACGCTGACCATGGTCGGACTGGGCACCTACGACCGGCCGTCGGACACGCTGCGCCGCCAGGCCGAGACCGACCTGGCGGCGCTGGAACGGCTGCGCGACAGGCCGCACGCGGGCACCGCGGCCATCGCTCTCGACGCCCTGCTCGACGAGGTGGCCGGCCGGGCCACGAGCCTGGAGGTACGCAGGAGCCTGACGCCGGAGACGGTGCCGGGAGAGGTGGCCGAGCGGTTCGCCCGAGCCGTCAACGAGGCGCTGGCGAACGTCGCCCGGCACGCCGGCGTGCGCCAGGCCGAGCTGGTCTCCAGCACCCGCGACGGTGAGATCAGGGTGGAGGTCGCCGACACGGGCGCCGGCTTCGACGTCGAACGGGTGCCGCCCGACCGGTTCGGCGTGCGCGGCTCGATCCTCGGCACGATGCGCTCCCTGCCGAACGCCGGCGCCGACATCAGCTCGGGGACCGGCGGCACCCGGGTGAGCCTGTGGTGGCGGCCATGACCGGCGACATCGAGGAGGTGGCGCACCGCTACACGCTCTACACCGCGATCGGCGCCATCGTGATCGCCGCGGTCTGGCACACGGGCTACGACCTCACCGTCACCATCACCGGCTGGGAGTCCTTCCGCTGGCCCCTTCTCGCGGCCGCCGCCTGGATCGCCTACACCGCGATCGGCGTCGTCGCCGCCCTGTCGCTGTTACGCACGTTCACCGGCCCGGCCAGGGCTCGCGAGTCGGCCGTCGCCGTGCTCGTCCTGGACGTCGCGGTGATCGTGGCCTGCCGGCCGCAGGACCTGATCGGCCCCATCGACTGGGGATGGGGGTCGGTGGGCTGGCTCGGCGTCATGCTGTTGTGGAACCGGCCGCGCTGGCGGGCCGAGGCCATCGCGTTCCTGTCGGCCAACGCCGGCATCATGCTGGTGGCGATGATCGCCACGGGCACGGTCGACCGCGTCTCCCTCGCCAAATACCTGATGGTCATCGTCGGCAGCGTCACGCTCCAGCTCGGCTACATGGCGGGCTGCCACACCCTGCGCGTACGCGCCGAGGACGCGGCGCTGCTGGCTCGCCGGCTGGCCGCCGACGACGCGTGGCGCGAGTCCGCGCAGCGCATCCACGCCGACCGGCTCCGCCGCTACGAAGCCATCCGCGAGGTGGCGGAGTCGATGCTCAAGCAGCTCGCCGACGGCGCTGACCCCGGCGATTCACGGGTGCGCGACGACTGCACGGCGGGCGCCATGCGGCTGCGGCGGCTCATCACGGAGCGCGAGGAGGTGCCGGACGAACTGGTGTCGGCGCTGCGCGAGCACATCGACGCGGCCGAGCGGCGGCAGGTCCTGGTGACGGCGCCGCCGTTCGGCGAGCGCCTGCCCGCGCTGCCCGACGGCGTGCGCGAGGACCTCCTCAGGGCACCCGTCGCGGCCCTGGACGGGGCCAGGACGAGGGCCAGGGTGACCGTGTCCGCGATGTCGGCCATGGTGAGCGTTGCGGTCGTCGCCGACAACGACGACCTGCCGGTCAACCCCGCTCCGGTGCGAGAGCCCAGCGGGGTCGTCGTCACCTATCAGCGGCAGGGAGGCGAGGTATGGGTCAACAGCATCTGGCAGGCCCCGTGACAGGACCCGTGACGGTCGCGCTGGTGGAGGACCATCAGGTCGTGGTGGACGGCGTGCGCTCGTGGTTCTGGCCGCACAGCCAGGTGGAGCTGGTCGCTCAGGGGCCCACCATCGAGTCGGTCCGGGGCACGCCCGCCGACGTGCTGCTGCTCGACCTCAACCTCAACGGCACCATGGTCATCGACCGGGTCGCGGAGTTGTGCGCGGGCGGGCAGCGGGTCATCGTCTTCTCCGAGCACGAGGAGCCCGAGACGGTGCGCGCGGTGCTGGACGCGGGCGCCTCGGCCTTCATCGGCAAGGGACGGGCGACCCGTGACTCGTGTCTGGAGACGATCCTGGAGGTGGCCGCCGACCGGCCGAGCATGACACCGCCGATGGCCCAGGCCATCGCCACGGACGAGGGGCCGCACCGGCCGCAGCTGTCCGACAAGGAGCGGGCGGCGCTGCTGTTCTGGTTCCAGTCGATGTCGAAGGCCTCGGTGGCGGCACGGATGGGGATCAAGGAACGGACCGTGCGGCAGTACATCGACCGGGCCAGGGTCAAGTACGCGGCGGCCGGGCGGCCCGCGCCCACCAAGGAGAAGCTGCTCATCTGCGCCATCCAGGACGGTCTGCTGCAGCCCGACGAGGTGACCGTCTACACGTCGCTGGCGGCTCGCACACCACCCGATCGGGGATGACGCCTGGCCTCGGTCCTCCTGGCAGGAGGGGGCCGGCAGGGCCGAGGACCAGGTCAAGGCGGGCGAGCGCCCAGCGCCGCCCGCGAACGAGCTCGGCGGGAGGTGAAACTTTCACCCCGCGCCCCTGTGACGGGAAAGCCCTTTCCGCTGCTCACCGCGCCCGCCGCGACAAGGCGGTGAAGGCTGGAGAGATCTTGACATGTCCCATTATTTGTATGACCTTCCCCGGTCAGATACCGTCCCGGCGGGAGCGCTCCCAAACCATCGGACCCCCGACCGGAACACGGAGACCGCCATGCCCCGAGTCCGACCTCACCCCGCGGCGCGACGCGCCCTCGCGCTGTTGCTGTCCGTGGTGACGATCTGCGCCATCGCCCTGTACGGCCCCATGACCGGTACGGCCTCCGCGCACGGCTCGGTCATCGACCCGGCGTCCCGCAACTACGGTTGCTGGCTGCGCTGGGGCAGCGACTTCCAGAACCCCGCCATGCAGCAGCAGGACCCGATGTGCTGGCAGGCCTGGCAGGACAACACGAACGCCATGTGGAACTGGAACGGACTCTACCGCGACAACGTCGGCGGCAACCACCAGGCCGCGATCCCTGACGGCCAGCTCTGCAGCGCCGGCCGGACGCAGGACGGCCGCTACCGCTCCATGGACACCCCTGGAGCGTGGACCATGGCCAACCTGGGCGGCACCTTCGACATCAGGCTGCACGACCAGGCCCGCCACGGCGCCGACTACATCAGGGTCTACATCACCCGTCAGGGCTACAACGCCACCACCACGCCGCTGGGCTGGAACCACCTGGAGCTCGTCCGGGAGACCTCTCGTTACGCGCCCGCAGAGACGTACATGATCAACGGCGTCGGCAAGGGTTCGCGCACCGGCCGTCACGTGGTCTACACGATCTGGAAGGCCTCGCACATGGACCAGACGTACTACATCTGCAGCGACGTCAACTTCAGCTGAGCCGGGCACACGCGCCGGGGAGCCCGCGCCCGGCGCGTCACCGGCTGGTCGAGATGCGTACGGCCGGCCCTGACCGGTTCCGCGCGCTGCTGCACGGGGTGGTGGCGCTCCGGGCGCGCGTGCGTACGGAACAGAGCGTGTTCAAGAGGGACGGCCCTGAGAGACAGCCCTGAGAGACAGCCCTGAGAGACAGCCCTGAGGGACGGCACTGAGGGACAGCACCGGGAGACGCGCCCTGGGAGATGGCCCTGCGAGACGGCGCTGGTGGACAGGACGGACGGAAAGGGCTGAGGGTCGAGTCATGACATTTCCGACTTTCACGTCCAGCCAGAGTGAACCCCGAGCCCGGGGCGAGGAGCTCGGCTCCCACCGCCGCGCGGCCATCGCCGCCAACCTCGCCGGCTACACCGACCTGTTCAGGGTCGCCGGCGCCACCCCCGCGCAGGTCCGCGCGTGGGGCGAGCAGGCGCTCGACCGCAGCGCCGCCTGGGCTCCCCGGCTGGCCGACGAGATCGCCGGGATCGCGTCCGGGGCCGGGCTGGAGCCGTGGCAGGTCGCCGTGGTCAACGCCAGGACCGAGATCCTGGCCGCCCTCCACGCGAGCGGCGAGGGGGAGTGCTCGACGTCCGTCGTGCTGCCGGGCCCCGGCCTCCCGCCGCGTACGGTGCAGACCTGGGACTGGCACGACCACCTGCGCGATGCCCCCATGTTGTGGGAGCTGGCGCCCCGCCCCGGGCACGTCGTGCGTACGTTCACCGAGTCGGGGGCGCTGGCCAAGATCGGGGTGAACACGGCGGGCCTGGGCGTGCACTTCAACATCCTGCGCCACGACGCCGACACCGCCGAGGTCGGCGTGCCCGTGCACCTGATCGCCCGCCGCATCCTGGACGAGGCGGCCACCGTCGAGGAGGCCGCCGGCATCGCCCGCTCGGCCACGGTCTCGGCCTCCACCGTCATCACCGTCGTGACCGCGGGCGGCGCGGGCTCGATCGAGATCTCCCCGGCCGGCGTGGCCGTCATCCCGCCCGATCCCGGCGGCGTCCTGATGCACTGCAACCACTTCCTCGACCCCGCGCTGGCCGCGGGGGAGCGGCACGCCACCGAGCGGCCCGGCACGTACGCCCGCCTGCGGCACCTGCGCGACCACGCCGGCGAGCTCGGCGGCGACGACCTGACGAAACGCGCGCTCGCCCTGCTCAGCCACGGCCCCGACGAGGCGCCCGTGTGCGCCCACCCTGACCTGTCGCAGCCGATCCACCAGAGGTGGGAGACGCTGGCCACGGTCGGGCTCGACGTGCGGGCCGGGCGCCTTCGAGTGCACCAGGGCGGGCCCTGCAGGGTCACCGAGGCGACCTGGCAGACGTTCTGATCGGCGGCCCGTCAGCTGAACGCGCCGATCCCCGTGAGCGCCTTGCCCAGCACCAGCGTGTGGATCTCCGACGTCCCCTCGTAGGTCAGCACGGACTCCAGGTTCACGGAGTGCCTGATCACCGGGTATTCCAGGGTGACGCCGCTCGCGCCGAGCAGCGTGCGGCACTTCCTGGCGATCTCCAGGGCCTCGCGCACGTTGTTCAGCTTGCCGGCGCTCACCTGCTCGGGGGTGATCGTGCCGGCCTCCTTCAGCCGCCCGAGGTGCACCGCGAGCAGCAGGCCCTTGCCCAGCTCCAGCGCCATGTCGGCGAGCTTCTCCTGGGTGAGCTGGTAGGAGGCGAGCGGCCTGGCGAACACCTGGCGGTCGCCCGCGTACGCGATCGCGGTCTCCAGGCAGTCGAGCGCCGCCCCCATCGACCCGAACACGATCCCGAACCGCGCCTCGTTGAGGCAGCCCAGCGGCCCGGACAGGCCCCTGGCGCCCGGCAACATCGCCGCGCCGGGCAGCCGCACCCCGTCGAGCACCAGCTCGCTGGTCACGCTGGCGCGCAGCGAGATCTTGTGCTTGACGTCGTTCACGGTGAAGCCGGGCGTGCCCGCGGGGACCAGGAAACCCCTGACGCCCTCGTCCGTGCGGGCCCAGACCACCGCGACGTCCGACACCGAGCCGTTGGTGATCCACATCTTGGTGCCGTTCAGCACCCAGTCGCCGCCCTCGCGCTTGGCCGTGGTGCGCATGCCCCCGGGATCGGAGCCGAAGTCGGGCTCGGTCAGGCCGAAGCAGCCGATGCGCTCGCCGGCCGCCATCGGGGGCAGCCACTCCTGCTTCTGCTCCTCGCTGCCGTACTTCCAGATGGCGTACATGGCCAGCGACCCCTGCACCGACACCAGGCTGCGCAGCCCGGAGTCGGCCGCCTCCAGTTCCAGGCAGGCCAGCCCGTACGAGACCGCGCCCATGCCCGCGCAGCCGTAGCCGTCGAGGTGCATGCCGAGCACGCCGACCGAGCCGAGCGTGCGGGCCAGCTCGCGCGCGGGCAGCTCGCCGTCCTCGAACCAGCGGGCGACGTGCGGCCGGATCTCCCGGTCGCAGACGCGCCTGACCGTGGTCCTGATCTCGCGCTCCTCCTCGGTCAGCAGCGTGTCGAGGGCGAACAGCGCGGTGGGTGCGATCATGACTCTCCATATATTGGATCCAATATTGAAAATCCAATATGCCACGGCTAGGGTGCGGTGACCATGGACGTTCTCACGCTCACCGCCGCCGGCCTCGTGGACGCCGAGCCGGCCCCCGAGACCGCCTGCATCGGGGCGCCGGCGTGAGCGGCGGGGCGCTGTCCGGGCTGCTGGTGGCCGACTTCAGCCGGGTGCTGGCCGGGCCCTACGCCACGATGCTGCTGGCCGACCTGGGCGCGGAGGTCGTCAAGGTGGAGCGGCCGGGCACGGGGGACGACACCCGCGCCTGGGGGCCGCCGTACGCGCCCGGCGGGCAGGCCACCTACTTTCTCGGCGTCAACCGCAACAAGCGCTCGATCGCCCTCGACCTCGGCGACGAGGCGGACCTGGAGGTCGCGCGGGCGCTGGCCACGCGGGCCGACGTGCTGGTGGAGAACTTCAGGCCGGGCACGATGGACCGGCTCGGGCTCGGCCACGACACGCTGCGCGTGCTCAATCCGGGGCTGGTGTACTGCTCGATCACCGGGTTCGGGTCCGGCGCCGGGGCGGGGCTGCCCGGGTACGACCTGATCGTGCAGGCCGTGGGCGGCTTGATGAGCGTCACGGGCGAGCCGGACGGTCCAGGCACCAAGGCGGGCGTGGCTCTCGTGGACGTCATCACCGGCCTGCACGCCGCCCTCGGCATCCTCGCCGCGCTCCGCCACCGCGACCACACCGGCGAAGGCGGCCACCTCACCGGAACCGGCCGGCCGGGTGCGGGCGGGACGCGACCCGAGGACGCCACGTCGAAGCCGGACGTCCGCGAGCACGAGGGCGGTGCGCGGGAACCAGGGGCGGGGCAGCGGGTCGAGGTGTCGTTGCTCTCCTCCCTCCTGTCGGCGCTGACCAACCACTCCTCCGCCTACGCCGCCGCCGGCGTGGTGCCGAGGGCCATGGGCAACCGGCATCCCAGCATCGTCCCGTACGAGGTGTTCCACGCGGCCGACCGCCCGCTGGTGATCGCTGCCGGGAACGACCGCCAGTTCCAGGCCCTCTGCGCGGTGCTCGACCGGCCGGATCTCGCCACGGACGACCGGTACGCCACCAACGCGGGCAGGGTCGCCGCCCGCGACGTGCTCGTCGCCGCGCTCGACGACGCCCTGCGGGAACGCCCGGCGGACGAGTGGTTCGGACGGCTCACCGCCGCCGGGGTGCCCTGCGGCCCGATCAACGACCTGGCCGCCGCGTTCGCGCTCGCCGAGGAGCTCGGCCTGGAGCCGTCCGTACGGCTCGACGGGGTCGGGCAGGTCACCGCCCCCGTACGCCTCAGCGCCACCCCGCCCTCCTACCGCCGTCCGCCGCCCGAGCTCGGGCAGGACGACGCCTGGGTTCGTGAGATATTGGGGCCGTGAATCCGGACGGGGCAGGGCGCAGGCCGCCGACGGCCCAGCAGTTCGTGCTGGCCGAGCTGCGCCGCGCCATCACGACCGGCCGCCTGCGCCCCGGCGCCCCCATCCGGCAGGACGCGTTGGCGGAGGAGCTCCAGGTCAGCCGGGTGCCGCTGCGCGAGGCGCTCAAGACGCTCGAAGGCGAGGGGCTGGTCACCCACCAGGCGCACAAGGGCTACTGCGTCGTGACGCTCTCGCTCGACGACCTGCGCGAGGTTTACCGCATCCGCGAGTTGCTGGAGGAGGAGGCCGTGCGCCGGGCCGTGCCCCTCCTCACCGACGCCGACCTCGACCGGCTGGAGGCCGCGCAGCGCGACGTCGAGCGGGCCGCCGCGGCGGGCGACGTGCTCGCCATGGCCACGGCCAATCGGACGTTCCACATGACGCTGTTCGACTGCGCGGGCATGCCCCGGCTGGCCCGGCTGATCAGGACCTTGTGGGACACGACGGACGCCTACCGGTCGATGTACTACGGCGACGGGGGCAACCGCGAGCGGGTCGTCAAGGAGCACCGGGCCACCCTCGACGCGCTCCACCGCCGCGCCGCCGACGAGGCCGTCGCCATCCTCGACGTGCACCGCGACCACGCGGTCACCGAGCTGCGGTCCCTGCTCCCCGCTTCACCCTGAGCAGGCGCGCGCCGTCCACGCGGGCCCGTTGACGGCAGCCCTCGCGGCTCACGGCGGCGCGAGGCTCGCGGGTCAGGACACCACCCTCTCGGGTCAGGGTGAGAGGCCTGCGGCGACGCCGTCGAGAACCAGTTGCAGCTTGCGGTCGAACCACGTCGCGGCCGGGTCCGTGAGCGCCTGCCGCATGAGCGGAGCGAGCTCCGCGCCCACCGCCTCGGCCCAGGCGTCGGCCGTGCTGTCGCGGACGACGCTCTCGCCGGCCGGCGCGTCGAGCTGCTTGCCCCTGCTGAACACGTCGATCGTCAGGTCGAAGACGGTGTCGACGGCGAGGAAGGCGTTCTCGGCCGTGAAGCCGTAGCCGATCAGGCTGCGCACCGACGCGCCGAAGCGGCGCATCACCTCCTCCGGGAAGCGGGTGAGCCTGAGGAACTCCTTGACCAGCCCCGGATGCCGTTCCAGCACGTGCCAGACCGCGGCGGCCTGCGCCTCCAGGTCGGAGCGCCACTCGCCGGCCGGCTCCGGCCACGGGGCGGCGGCGACGGCCCGGTCGATCGCCACCATGACCAGCTCCTCGCGGTCGGCGACGTGGCGGTAGAGCGCCGAGTGGGCGACCTGGAGCCGGTCGGCGACGGTGGCCAGGGTGAGGTTGTCGAAGCCGACCGCGAGGGCGGCGTCGGCGATGGCGGGCCGGGTGATGCGCGGGGGACGGCCGCGCGGGCGGCCGCGCACCCGCCACTCGCGCCCGGGACCTCCGGGGACCGCCTGCTCGCCGCCCATCACGCTCCCCGATCCCCGCTCACGCGCCCGCCTCTCGCCCGAGCACGTCGCGGCGGGGGCGGCTCGCCGGACTCATGCCGGCTGGGTCAATCGCCAGCCGCGGGCTCGCGTTCGTTCCGTCCAGAACGCAGCGTACCGGCCGTCGAGGTCGAGCAGCTCCCGGTGGGTGCCGCGCTCCACGACGGCGCCGTCCTCCAGCATGACGATCTGGTCGGCGGCGGCGATCGTGGTCAGCCGGTGCGCGATGACGAGCAGGGTGCGGTCGCGGGCGAGCGTGGCGAGCGCGTCGATCAGGGCGGACTCGTTCTCCGGGTCGAGCGCGGCGGTGGCCTCGTCGAGCAGCACGATCGGGGCGTCCTTGAGCATCGCTCGGGCGATGGACACCCGCTGCCGCTCGCCGCCCGACAGCGTGGCGCCGGCCTCGCCGATCCTCGCCTGCCAGCCGCCGGGCAGGCGCTCGGCGATCTCGTCGACCCGGGCCAGCCGGCCCGCCTCGCGCACCTCCTCGCCGGTGGCCTCGGGACGGCCGATCCTGATGTTGTCCTCCAGGGTGCCCTCGAACAGGTAGACGTCCTGGAACACGATCGACAGCTGCGCCATCAGGTCCTCCGGCGCGTAGTCGCGCACGTCGTTCCCCGACACCCGCACCACACCCGAGTCCGCGTCCCAGAAGCGGGCGATGAGCCGGGTGAGCGTGGTCTTGCCGGAGCCCGACGGCCCGACCAGGGCGGTCACGGTGCGGGGGGCGACGGTGAAGCTCACGTCACGCAGCACCGGCCGCTCGGCGTAGGCGAAGCCGACGCCGTCCAGCTCGATCGACGGCTCGCCCGCCCGCGCCCTGTCGGTCGCCGGGCCGGTCGCCGGGCCGGTCGCCGGGCCGGTGACCGGCAGCGGCGGGGTGTCGAGCACCGCCTTGATGCGGCGCAGGCTGCCGCGCGCCATGCGCAGCTCGCCGCCGACGTCGGCGGCGGCGAGCAGCGGCTCGGTGAACCGCACGGCCAGCACCAGCACCCCGACCAGCTCCGGTACGTCCACCGCGCCGCCGAGCGCCAGCGCGCAGCCGGCGATCAGGATCGCGGTGAAGGCGAGCTGTACGGTCAGCGCGACCGTGCCAAGCCCCGGCAGCGTGGTGCGCAGCAGCCGCCGCAGCGTGCTGCGCTGCCGCACCAGCGCGTCGTCGAGCAGGTCGTAGCCGTCGGCGGTGCGCCCGAACGCCCGCAGCGAGGGCTGCTGCCTGGCGAACTCCACCACCCGGTCGGCCCCCTCGGCGCCGGCGTCGTCCATCGCGGTGTCGCTCCGCTGCACCAGGCTCTGCGTCCACCGGAACGCCAGCCACAGGAACGGCGCCGTGAGCAGGGCAGCCAGCCCGAGCCGCCAGTCGAAGACGAACATGCACACCAGCACGGTCGCCGGCGCCGCCACCGCGCTCACCACGACCTGCAGCAGGTGGGCGGGCACGCTCATCACGTCCATGACGCCCTTGCCGACGAGCTGCCCGAGCCGCCCCACGCGGTCGGCGCTGAACCAGCCGACCGGCAGCCCGGCCACGTGGTCGCCGAGCCGGTGGTAGAGGGTGCGCAGGGCGGCCAGGCCGACCGCGTAACCGTACTGGGCCTGCACGTAGGAGGCGACGGCGGTGGCCGCGACCACGGCGGCGAACGCGGCCAGCCACGGACAGACCGCCTCGCCCGACAGCAGCGCCCGCAGCACCGGCACCAGCAGGGCGAACGACAGGCCCTGCAGCACGCCGTACACGGCCATCGCGAGCAGGCTGCGGCGCAGGCGCGCGCCGTGTTCGGGACCGAGCACGGCCCCCAGCTCTCCGATCATCTTCCCGTCCAATCCCGCTCGTCGTCGCGTACGTGCGCCGCCCACATCCGGGCGTAGAGCCCGCCCGCCGCGAGCAGCTCGTCGTGGGTGCCGCGTTCGGTGATCCGGCCGCCGTCGAGAACGGCGATCTGGTCGGCGCCGGTGATCGTGCTCAGCCGGTGCGCGATGACCAGCAGCGTGCGCCCGACCACCAGCGTGGACAGCGCGTCCTGGATGGCCGACTCCGACTCGGGGTCGGCGAAGGCCGTGGCCTCGTCCAGCACCAGGATCGGCGTGTCGGCCAGCAGGGCGCGGGCGATCGCGACGCGCTGCGCCTCGCCGCCGGACAGGTGGGCGTCCTCGCCGACCACCGAGTCGTAGCCGCGCGGCAACTCCGCGATCCGGTCGTGGATCTGCGCGGCGCGCGCCATGCGCTCGATCTCCTCGCGGCCCGCGTCGGGGCGGCCGAGCGCGATGTTGTCCGCCACGGACGTGCGCAGCAGCTGCACGTCCTGCAGGACGAAGCCGACATGGTGGTACAGCTCGGCGGAGCCGATGGCGCGCACGCCGGCCCCGCCGACCGTGATCTCCCCCGCGTCGGGGTCGTAGAAGCGGGGCAGCAGCTTGGCCAGCGTGGACTTGCCGGAGCCCGACGGCCCGACGAGCGCGGTGACGGTGCCGGGCTCCAGCGAGAGGCTCACCCCGCGCAGCACAGGCGTCGTGCCGTCGTAGGAGAACGACACGTCGCGGAAGTCGACCGCGTGGCCGACCGGGCGCACAGGGGTCTCGGGCTCGGGCAGCGGCGGCGTGTCGAGCAGCGCGGCCACCCGTCCGGCGGACTCGGCCGCGCTCCTCAGCCGCATCGAGCCCATGTCGAGGGCCAGGAAGGGCGCCGTCAGCGCCACGCCTACCAGCACGAACGGCAGCACGTCGACCGGCTCGATCCAGCCGTTCGCGGCGAACAGCGCGCCCCCGGCCGCGGACACCAGCAGCATGGCGGGCGGTGAGATGAACGCCATGGACAGGCCGCTGAGCCGGAGCATGGGGCGCACCCAGGCGCCGAAGAAGCCGGCGAAGTCGTCGGCCGCCTCGGCGAAGCGCCGGTAGGAACGCCGGGTCTGGCCGAACGCCTTGATCACGGCGATGCCCTGCACGAACTCGACCACGGCCGAGCTGATCCGGCTGTTCGCCTCGCTCCAGCGCCGCATCTGCTCGTCGTAGCCGCGCATCATGATCGCGAACGCGGCGGCGAACAGCGGCACCGGGATGAGCACGACGAGCGTGAGCCGCCAGTCGACGTACAGCAGGTAGGCCAGCGCGGCCAGCGGGGTCACCACGGCCGCGAGCAGGTCGAGCGCCGCGTGCGCGACCAGGTGGTGCATCTCCCTGACGTCGTCCTGGAGCACCTTCTTGACGTGGCCGGAGTTGCGCTCGCCGAACCAGCCCAGCGGCACCCGCGACAGGTGCGCGGCCATCCGGCGACGCAGGTGGAGCTGCAGGTCGGCGTCCGCGAAGTGGGTGATCGCGCCGGCCACCCCGAAGGAGACGAACCTGACCAGCAGGCCCGCGACGGCGAGTGCGGCGATCGGCCAGACCCGGCCGGGGCCACCGGCTCCGGGGCTGAGCAGCACGCGGGCCAGCTCCGCCACGCACACGAAGGGCACGAGCGCCGCGATCGCGTACACGACCTGGAACGCGGTGGCGGCGATGA
Source organism: Nonomuraea sp. KM88 (assembly GCF_052245635.1). Classification (NCBI taxonomy): domain Bacteria; kingdom Bacillati; phylum Actinomycetota; class Actinomycetes; order Streptosporangiales; family Streptosporangiaceae; genus Nonomuraea; species Nonomuraea sp. KM88. Next base: position 713,654 of record NZ_JBQQCC010000001.1, read on the forward strand.
GCCGTGGCCTGATGGGGGCGAGCAGCGCGATGAGCGCGGCGCGGCCGGGGGCGGGCGTGTCGTCGCCGTCCGGCGCGGGCGCCACGGGGACGGCCGCCTCGGCGGTGATGGTCATGGGATGGGCCTCCAGCGGTTCGCGGGGTGCCCTCTATTTTGTTACAAGCTGTCTTGAATAGGCAAGGGTCGCCTAACCATGGTCGGGGTGGTCAGGGGTGGGGGCGTCCAGCGCCTAGTGATCATGCGCTGACCAGGCGTGACCTGTGGTCGGTTGCCGCGTTCCATTTCGCGGATTCGCCGCGAGGCGTTCACTTCTCGCCCTACCTTGTCGATCGCCTTGTGACACGAACCCCAGAGGAGGGTCATGTTCACCCAGCATCGACGGGTGGGATTCACCGCGGTGATCGCCGTCGCCCTTTCACTCGGCGCGACGGTCGCGGCGGCGCCCGCGTCCGCGCGCCCCTTACCCGCGCGTCCCTTACCCGCGCATACGTCGTCGACCGCGTTGTCCGCGGAGACCGTCACCATCCCCGCCACGGACGACATGTTCGTCAGCCAGGCCGAGCCGTCCAAGAGCTTCGGCACCGCGACGTGGATGTCCGTGTGCGGCGCCACCTGCGGTGGCAAGACCTCCGCGCAGCGGCTCGCGCTCACCCGTTTCCAGGTCTCCGGCATCCCCGGCAACGCCACGAACGTCAAGGCCACCCTTGAGGTCACCTCCGCCAGGACGACGAGCACGAAGGTGTCCGCCCGCACGGTGACCGGCGACTGGACGGAGAGCACGACCGTCTGGAAGGACCGTCCGGAGACCGGCGGCGTGACCGCCTCGCACAGCGGCTTCACCGAGGGCCGGAAGGCCGAGCTGGACGTCTCGTCCGCCGTCACCGGCAACGGCGTCTACTCCTTCGCGCTCACCGGGACCGACGAGACGACGACGGTCCTGTTCTCCTCCCGCGAGACGGGCGACCGCGGCCCCAAGCTGACCGTCACCTACACCACCGGCACGTCCGCGCCCTGCGCCGCGCTGCCCTTCGACAAGCCCTCGGTCGCCGCGCTGCGCTCCTCCGCCAAGAAGGCGTTCGCGTTCTACTTCCCGCCCTTCCCCCTGTCGATCGACAACAAGGACCCCGCGAAGGACCAGTACGCCTCCTGGCTCGACCCTGACGGCTCCGGCGGCGCCTACAAGGACAGGGGCGGCTACCTCAGGGACCGCCCGGTGACCCGCTCCGTGCGGCCGGAGTCGCACTGGCGCCGGCTCGACTTCGAGATGGAGGTACGCCAGGCGATCGCACAAGGGCTGGACGGGTTCATCTACGAGCACCACACCTCCAGCGACCAGCGCTGGAACCACCTGCCGGAGCTGCTGGACGCGGCCAGGAACGTGGACCCCGGCTTCAAGATCGTGCTGAGCCCGGACTTCCCGACCGAGTCGGGCGCCTCCGTCGCGAAGGTGGTCTCCGACGTCCTGCTGGTCAAGGGGCATCCGTCGCTGTACACGCTGCCCGACGGCAGCGTGCTGCTCGCGCCGTACCACGGCGACCGCCAGCCGCCCGCCTGGTGGCAGAAGGTGCGGGACGACCTGTCCGCCGAGGGCATGAAGACGTCGCTGCTGATGATGTTCAACTACTGGAGCGGCAGCGGCAAGACCGAGTGGGACGACCACGTCCACGGCTACTCCTCCTGGGGGGCCAACCGGCCCGAGGTGACGGACGCGTTCCGTCGCGCCTCCGAGGCCACGCATGCGCGCGGCCTGGAATACATGGCTCCGATCGGGTTCGAGGACACAAGGTCCAAGGAGCTGCACTACTGGGAGGCGCAGAACAGCAGCACCCTGCGCGGCTCGTGGAAGGCCGCGATCGACGGCAAGGCCGACTGGGTGCAGCTCGTCACCTGGAACGACTACGGCGAGACGCAGCAGGCGCCGTCCAAGGTGCGCGGCAAGGTGCTCGCCGACGTGAACACGTACTACACGACGTGGTTCAAGACGGGCAAGGCTCCTGAGATCGTCCGCGACGGTCTCTACTACTTCCACCGCAGCCACAAGGCGAGCGCCCCCTACGACACGAGCAAGCAGACGGCCGGCAAGTTCACCATCCCGGCGGGTCCCGGGCCGGTCGACGACGTGGAGCTGCTGGCCTTCGTCAAGGAGCCGGGCACGCTGGTCATCAAGCAGGGCTCCGACGTGAAGACCAAGGAGGTCACCAGCGCGGGCGTGGTGTCGTTCAAGGCGCCGATGGTGCCGGGCACGACGCCGGTCTTCGAGCTCCGGCGTGACGGCGGGACCGTCCAGACCCTGACGAGCAGGACGCCGATCAAGGCGAGCGTCACGTACCAGGACATGATCTATCACGCGGGTGGCGGCACCGCCTGCTCCGGCTAGGCGCGCGGTGGTCCTGCCGCGCCAGGACTACCGCCGCCGGACCTGTCCGGCCAGGTCCACCACGGCGCCGATCAGCTCCTGGCCGGACAGCAGGGCCAGGTCGTTGTGGCCGGCTCCGGGCACCTCGACGGTCCTGACGTCCCCTGCCGCCGCATCGGCGACGGCCTTGCTCAGGCGGGGTGGCACGATCGTGTCGGCCGTGCCGTACACGACCACGACGGGCGCCCGCACGCCCGCGATGTGCTCCGCGACCGGGAAACGGTCCCGCAGCAGCGCCCTGACCGGCAGGAACGGATAGGCCTCCTGGCCGGCCGCGGCCAGGTCGGTGAACGGCGAGCGCAGCACCAGCCCCGCGGGCCGGCGCTCGCGCGCCAGCCGGGTCACCACCCCCGCGCCCAGGCTCTCACCGAAGTAGACCACCCGCGCGTCGCCCAGGAAGGCCCGCGCGGCGAGCGCGTCGAGGCGCAGGCCCTCCTCCGTGGGCGTGCCCGGGTTGCCGCCGTAGCCGCGGTAGTCCATCAGCAGCACCGGCAGGCCCCGCGCCGCCAGCGCCCTGGCCAGCGGCGCCCGGTGCAGCCGGTTGCCCGCGTTGCCGCCGGCGACCAGCACGGTCACGTCGTGGTCGCCGGGCACGTACCAGGCTCCGAGCGTGAGCCCGTCGCCCGTCGTGAACGAGACGTCGTGCGCCCCGGGGATGACCTGGCCCGCGGGCGGCACCCGCGTGCCGTCCGGCAGGTAGATCAGCCGCCGCTGGAAGATCCAGAGCAGCCCGAGGAGCAGGACCAGCACCGCGACGATCACCAGAGCGGTGCGCGCCATCGTCGTCACCCTGCCCACGGTACGCACCCGGCGCCGGGTCAGGCGATCGTGCCCGCCTGCACGACGTGGCGGATGTGCTCCGGGCCGGCCAGCACGCCGGCGTCGCCGAGCGGGTCGCCGTCGAGCACCAGCAGGTCGGCGTGCGCCCCCACGTCCAGCGTGCCGACCTCGCCCGCCATGCCGGCCAGCTCGGCCGCGACCGTCGTGGCCGAGCGCAGCACGTCGATCGGCTGCTGCACCTCGCAGCGCAGCCGGAACTCGTGGTTCTGGTGCCGGTGCATGCCGCCCAGCAGATCGGTGCCGTAGACCAGGCGCACGCCGCCGCGGGCGGCGCGCTCCAGCGCGGCCAGTCCCGCGCCGAGCACCTCGTCCACCTTGCGCACGCTCGCTTCTGGCAGCCCGAACGCGTGGCCCTCCTCCTTGAGCGCCCAGTACGTCACCAGCGTCGGCACGAGGAACGCGTCGTGCCGCAGGAACAGCTCGACACTGCCGTCGTCGATCAGGTTGCCGTGCTCGACGGAGCGGATGCCCGCCTCCAGCGCCCGGTTGACGGCCCGCGCCGTGTAGGCGTGGGCGGCGACGTACCGGTTGGCGGCCTCGGCCTCCTCGACGGCCGCGCGCAGCTCGTCCATGGAGTACTGGGTCGAGTCGATCCTGTCGGTGGGGGAGGCCACGCCGCCGGAGGCCATGACCTTGATGTGGTGCGCGCCCTTGCGCAGCTCGTCGCGGGCGGCCGTGCGCACCGCGTCGACGCCGTCGGCGACCCGGCCGAGGCCGGCGCAGCACGGATGGTCGTCGTGCAGGTGCTCGCCAGGGCCGCGGAAGTCGGCGTGGCCTCCGGTCTGGCTCAGCCCTTTGCCGCCGAACAGCAGCCTGGGGCCGCGGATCAGCCCCTCCGCCTGGGCGGCGGCCAGCCCGAAGTCCGCGCCGGACGCGTCGCGGACCGTGGTGAAGCCGCGGTCCAGCATGCCGCTCATGATGCGGGCGCTGTGCGCGGCCACGTACGACGGCGCCATGGAGCCGATGGCGCCGAGGTCGGCGGTCAGGGCGGTGACGTGCACGTGCGCGTCGATGAGGCCGGGCACGACGTGCGCGCCCGCGAGATCGAGCACGCGGGTGCCGTCGGGCGCGCTCAGCCTGCGGCCGGTCTCGACGATGCGGCCGCCGGCGCAGCGCAGGTCGGCCTCGGTGTACGCGCCGGTCGTCACGTCGAGCAGCAGGCCGTCGCGGAGCAGCAGGCTCATGCGCCACCTCCCTGGACGGCCGCGCGCAGGGCGGGCACGGCCGCGGGCGCGAGCGACCGGGCGGCGGCCACCGACGCCTCGTCGTACCGGCCTTCCGCGTCGAGCAGGTTGAGCACGCCGAGCACCCGGCCGTCGTCGGTCACGGGCACGTTGATGACCGCCCCGCACCCCAGGCTCTCGATCAGCTCGTGGTCGGCGAAGATCTCACGCACGGTGGCCCGGTCCGCGCCGAGGTACGGCTGCCCGCCCTCGATGCACCGGGCCAGCCAGCCCTGGGCGACCTCCACGCTCTTCTCGCCTCCCACCGGGTACTGCTGGGGGTGGCTGCTGTGGACGCGGCGCAGCGTGCGCCGTTTGGGGATCCAGGCGAGCACCGTGAAGAGCCGCACGCCCACCTCTCGCCGCACGCGCTCCTCCACCTCGGGAAGTCCGGTCATCGGGTCGCCTCCTTGGCAGGTTCCGTCAGTTCTTCCAGTGACCGGCCGGCTGTGGCCAGTCCGAACACGACCACGCAGATCACTCCGGCCGCCAGCACCGCCGTGGTCAGGCCGAACACGCCGCCGAAGCCCAGGGTCGCGGCCGACAGACCGATGATCGTCGGGGCGAGGATGCTGCCGACCCGCCCGAACGCGCTCGACAGGCCCGTGCCCGTGGCCCTGATCCAGGTGGGGAACACTTCGGGAGTGTAGGAGTAGACGCCCGCGTACGTGCCGTTGAGGAAGAACGACAACACCGCGCCGGCGAGCGTGATGGTGACGGGGCTGTCCATCTGCGACAACCAGAACGCGCTGACCGCCGAGCCGGAGAGGTAGAGCGCGATGGTGTTCTTGCGGTCGAGCCGCTCCGACAGCCAGGCCGCGGAGAAGTAGCCGGGGATCTGCGCCAGGTAGATGATGATCGAGAATTCGAAGCTCTTGGTCACCGTGATGCCGCGCTGCACGAGCAGCGTGGGGATCCAGGAGAAGAACCCGTAGTACGAGAACGTGATCACGAACCAGACCAGCCAGATGATCCCGGTGCGCCTGGCCATGGCCGGGCTCCACAGGAACGCGAGCGCGCTCCACAGGTTGACCTTGGGCGTCTCCGCGGCGGGCGCCGTGACGGCCTCGGGCACCGGCGGGAGCGGGTGGCCGGTGGCGTGCTCGACGCGGCGCTCCAGGTCGGCGACCACGGCTTCGGCCTCGTCGGCTCGGCCCTGCTGGAGCAGGAAGCGCGGTGACTCGGGCAACGAGCGCCGCCACCACAACAACATCACGATGGGCACCGCCGTGATCACCTGCGCGACCCGCCAGCCCTCGTCGACGGTCGGCACGACGAACCGCCCGATCAGGGCTGCCATCACGAACCCGAACGAGAAGAACCCGGCCAGCGCGCCGATGAACCACCCGCGCCGCTTGGCGGGCACGAACTCGGACAGGAACGGCGCGATGATCGCGCTCTCCGCCCCGGCGCCCGCTCCGGCCAGCACCCGAGCGCCGAGGAACACCTCATAGTTGGGGGCGAACGCGGCGATCACCGAGAAGACGGCGTAGAAGGCAAGGGCATACATCATCACCTTCTTGCGGCCGATCCGGTCGCCGAGCAGGCCCGCGACCGTCGCGCCGAAGAGGAACCCGAACGGGGTCGCGGACCCGATGATGCCGAGCTGCCCGTTGGACAGTCCCCAGGCCTCCTGAGCGCTCGGCAGCAGGAACGCGACCACGGCGCTGTCCATGCCGTCGAAGGTGTAGCCGAGCCCGCCGATCAGGAGGAGCAGGTAGTGCGGGCGGCTCAGCGGGAGCCGGTCCAGCCGGGCCAGCAAGGTCATGGGGCACGCCTCTCCCAGGTCGTGGCCGAGTAGGTCGAACGCGAAGCAACATATAGTGCGAAATGCCGAAATTGCAATAGTCTTTGCATAGCGACCCGGGCGCCCGGAATCTGGCCGAGCTGGTCTTCTCGCTCCCGTCCGTCGTGAGCACGTAGCATGATTCCGGCTAAGTGAGGATCACGTGGAAGAGCGCGCTACGGACAGCTTCGAGGACTGGCTGCGCTCGCGCCTGTCCGAGCGCGGGCTGCGGGGCAAGGCGGCCGCAGTGCTCGAGGTGCTGCTCTCGCAACCACGCCGGGCGTCGTTCGGGTCGGCCAGCGAGCTGGCCCAGCTGGCCGGGGTCAACGTGGCGACCGTGACGCGCACGGCGCAGGCGCTCGGCTTCACCGGCTGGCCCGCGCTCCAGCAGGAGCTGCGCGCCCGCTACCTGTCCTCGCTCAGCGCCGGCCAGGTCGCCGCCGAGCACAGCGGCAACGGCTCGCCCAGCGCCCGGTCGCTCCGCCGCGACCTCGACAGCCTCGCGCTGCTCAACCGGCGCATGGACGAGGGCGTGCTGCTCACGATCGCCGAGGCCGTCGCCGCCGCCCGCCGTACGGTGATCGTCGCCGACGGCAGCTACGCCGCCGTCGGGCTGGCGCTCGCGCACAACGCCCGGCTGGCGGGCTATCCCGTCACGGCCGTGACGCTGGGCGACGCGGAGCTGGCCAACACCGTCGCCGCTCTCGGGCACGGGGACGTGCTGGTGGCGATCAGTTTCTGGCGGCTGTACGAGAGCACGGTCCTGGCGGCGAACCTGGCGCGCTCGCGCGGCGTGCGGGTGTTCGCGGTGACGGACGCGGCCAGCCCCGCCCTGGCCGAGGCGGCCGAGGAGGTGGTGATGGTGCCCGCGGAGGGGGAGGCGTTCTTTCCCTCGCTGACGGCCGGGATGGCGGTGGCGCAGGCGCTGGTGACCCAGCTCGCCGCCGTCGACCCGGCGCGTACGGGGGCCTCCATCGAGGCGGCGGAGGCCATGTGGGGCAGGTTCGGCCTCCTGCACCGCCGCCCCATCGCGGGCGATCATCCCTGACCGCCCGCGCGGTGACGTCCTACAGCCAGCTGGCGCGGACGCTGGTCGCCGGTTCCGTGCCGGGCGGGGTGCCGAGCCGGCCGGCACGCACGCCGTCGAGCATCCGGCCGACCGTCTCCACGATCTCCGGCGCCCGCTCGCGCAACCCGGCCACGTCCGCGGGGCTCGCCTCGTCCCGGGCGGCGCCGGCCTGGTCGAGGACGTCTCCGAGGTCGGCGAGGCGCTCGGCCAGCCACTTCAGCGGCTCGGCGGACAGTTGCCGGTCGAACACCCGCTCCCCGGGCTCCCACCCGCTGGTGCCGGGGTGGTGGTGGGTGCGGTCGAAGCTGCCGGGCGTGCCGTCGACCGACTCCAGCAGGTCGACCCGCCAGATCGGCCGGTCGATGGTGATGGGCCTGGCGGAGTAGATCGACCCCTGCAGCTCGCCTGATTCGAGCCTGCGCAGCTCCAGGCGCACGCCGCGCTCGGCTCCCTCCTGGCCTTTCATGGGGTTGGGGTCGACGAAGTAGATGTCGCTCACGGCCACGCCGATCCGATCGAAGCCGAAGAGGTAGAGCACGGGGAACCACATCCTCACACGTGTTCTGAGGGCTCTCCGGTCACCGTACCCGCCGGAGGTGGAGGCTAGCCGTCGTGGAAGCTCAGGTGCTTCTCGGCCCATTCGGAGATCAGGTGCAGCGCGGGCATGAGCGCCTTGCCGCACTCGGTCAGCTCGTAGGAGACCGAGACGGGCGGGCCCTCGTCGACCTTGCGCGCGATCAGGCCCTCCTTGGTCAGCTCGGACAGCCGGTCGGACAGCACCGAGTCGCTGAGGCCGTCGATCGCCCGTGAGAGCTCGCGGAACCCGGCGGGGCCGCTGCGCAGGCTGCCGAGCACGACGGCGCTCCATCGTTTGCCGAGGATCGTGAACGCGCGGGTCAGCGCGGCGTCGCTGCGGACGCACGCCTGCGTGTCATGCGTAGATGCCGTCCCCATACCTCCAAACTAGCGCACGCAATGCCGCTTTGATTTTCCTAGCAAGTATGTTTACTGTAGCGACAGCTCGATTCAGAGTAACTCTCAAGCAAGGAGATGTCATGGTGGAGAGTGCCGTCACGCGCCCGAGCGTCGTGATCCTCGGCGGTGGTTACGGCGGCCACAAGGTGGCCAAGCTGCTCGACGACGTGGCCGACGTGACCCTGGTCGACCCGTCGGAGTCGTTCGTGCACAACGTCGCGTCATGGCGGGCGCTGGTCGAGCCGCAGTGGCTGGACGAGATCTTCATGCCCTACAGCCGCCTGCTGGCGCACGGGCGACACCTGCGTGATCGCGCCGTGGCGGCGGACGGCCGCCGGGTGACGCTCGCCTCGGGCCGCACCCTTGAGCCCGACTACCTGGTCCTCGCGACGGGCTCGTCGTACCCGTTCCCCGCCAAGATGGAGGAACCCGACACGGAGGCGGCCAAGACCCGGGTGCGCGACGCGCACGAGGCCCTGCGCGGCGCGGAGCGGGTGCTGCTGATCGGCGCGGGACCGGCCGGTCTCGAACTCGCCGGGGAGATCAAGGCGTTCTTCCCCGGCAAGCACGTGACCCTCGCCGACGCGGCGCCCGACATCCTGCCGGGTCCGTTCGGCCAGGAGCTCCGCGACGAGCTGCGCAGGCAGCTGGACGCCCTCGGCATCGAGCTCAGGCTCGGAAGCAGGCTGCGCGAGCTCCCGGACGTGGCCCCCGCCACCGCCGCGCCCGTCGCGATCGCCACGGAGGCGGGTAACAAGATGACCGCCGACATCTGGTTCCGCTGCTTCGGCGCGACGCCGCGCACGGACTACCTGCGCGGCTCACTCGCGCTCGCCCTTGACGGGCGTGGACAGGTGCGGGTGGACGAGCACCTGCGCGTCCAGGGCCACGACCGGGTCTTCGCGATCGGCGACATCTCCGACGCCGACCGCGACATGGCCGCGTTCGCCGGAGCCCAGGGCGAGCTCCTCGCGGCGAACCTCCGTACGCTGATCACCGGTGAGGGCGAGCCGGCCGCCTACGAGAAGCAGCCGACGGTGATCCTCGTCCCGCTCGGGCCCGAGGGCGGCGCCGGGCAGCTGCCCGGGCAGGACGGCATCGTCGGCCCCGAGACGGCCTCCGAGATCAAGGGGCGCAGCATGCTGGTCGAGCGGGCCGCCGCGCTGTTCGACGCCCGCCCCGCCTGACGCGCGCCGATCGCCGGCGCCCGCCCCGCGCGGCCGGCCTCACGGCTCGACGAGGCCGGCCCTGATGGCGTAGCGGGTCAGGTCGAGCCGGTCGCGCATGCCGAGCTTCTGCAGGATGTTCGCGCGGTGCCGGTCGACGGTCTTCACGCTGATGACCAGCGTCTCGGCGATGTCCTTCGCCGAATTGCCCTCGGCGATCAGCTTGACGATCTCCTCCTCCCTGGGCGTCAGGATGCTCTCGGGCATGCGCTCGCCCTCGCGGTCACGCTGCAGGTAGTCGCGGATGAGCGCGGTGACCGCACCGGGGTAGAGGAACGGCTCGCCGCGCATCGTGGCCCGGCAGGCCTCCAGGAGGTCCTGGTCGGCGGCCGACTTGAGCACGTAGCCCGAGGCGCCGACCTTGAGCGCCTCGAAGAAGTACTGCTCGTTGTCGTACATCGACAGGATGAGGATGCGGATGCCGGGCGCGCGCCTGGAGATCTCGCGGGCCGCCTGCAGGCCCGTCATGCGCGGCATCGCGATGTCGAGAATGGCCAGGTCGACCGCGTCGTCCGAGGCCGCGGCGACCGCTTCGGCGCCGTCGGCGGCCTCGGCGACCACCTCCAGGTCGGGCTCGGCGTTGAGGATCAGCCGCAGTCCCTGACGGACCAGGGAGTGGTCATCGGCCAGCAGGATCCGGGTCTTGTTCACGGGTGGAGGCTCCGATTCACGATGTCCGGGACGACCAGGCGCACGCACGTGCCATCGCCTGGCGGGGAGTCGATGACGAGACGGGCGCCTATGAGCAGGGCACGCTCGCGCATGCCCCGGATCCCGGCACCCTCCCGGGACACGCCTCCCCGGCCATTGTCGGTGATGCGTAGGGCCAGCCTGCGACCGTCCGTGGTCAGGGAGAGCTCGGCGCGGGTGGCACCGGCGTGCCTGGCGATGTTCGTGAGGCTCTCCTGGGCGATCCGGTAGAGCACGAGCTCCACGTCAGCCCCCAGATCGGGCAGATCCGGATCGATCGTGCGGGTCACCCTGATGCCGCTCCTCTGCGAGAGGTCGCTGCTCAACGCGCTCAGCGCGGCGTGCAGGCCGAGGTCCTCCAGCACGCCGGGACGCAGCCTGCGGGCGACCTGGCGCACCTCGTCGAGGCTGGCGCGCACGCTCTCCTGGACGTCGCGCAGCTCGTCCTTGAGCCCGGCGGGGGCGCGGTCGACCACCCGCTTGAGGCCCAGCAGCACCACGGTCAGGCTCTGGCCGATCTCGTCGTGCAACTCGCGGGCGATGCGCTGGCGCTCGCCCTCCTGGGCGGCCAGCGCGTGCGCGCTGCTCGCGCTGCGCTCCGCCTCCAGCCGGTCGAGCATCGCGTTGAACGTGTCGATCAGGTGAGCCAGGTCGCTGTTGCCGCTGCCGGCCAGCCGGTCGCCGGTGCGCAGCAGGTCGACCCGCTTCATGAGCGTCGTCAGCGCGTCGAGCGGCTCCAGGCTGCGGCGCAGCAGGAGCCCGTTGGCGGCCAGCATCAGGGCCAGCCCCACCAGCAGCACCGGCACCTCGGCCAGCACGACAGGCGACGACACCGTGGCCGGCGAGACCGCCAGTACCAGTGTCCCCACCGCGTAGACCAGCCCGTTGATCACGAACAGCCGTCGGAACAGCGCCTGCGCAGGCGGACGTGGCGCGGCCATGGCCGCCTGCCGGTCGGTACGCTCGGTCATCTTCCCAGCCTCGCACTGACGAGGCTCGGCTCGGCATGGTGGTCCATCCCGTCAGGTTGCTTGCCCCGGGTGCCAATGTCCATCCGGCCCGCCTCCCAATTGTCAGGGCCGCTGCTACACGTTCTACCCCGGCTCATATGGGTGCCAGACCCGATGGTGGCGGGAGGCGCCCGGCCACAAGACTGAGGTGAAGCCGGATTGGAGTCAGCGACATGCACCACACCACGCCCGGCATTGACGCCGTGACCCCACCGGGAACGCCCGGTCACGCCCCCGAACCGGAAGATGCCATGCGAGCCAGTACCATCGCCGTGAACCTGCCGACCGTCACGGTCCGCGACCCGGTGACGAAAGCCGTGCGGCTCATGGCGTTGGGGCGGATGCCCGGCCTGATCGTCGTCGACGACGCCGGCCGACCCTGGAGCGTGCTTCCCGGCACGCAGGTTCTGCGGCTCGCGGTACCCGGCGCGTACCAGGAGGATCCCGCGCTCTGCCGGACGGTGGACGAGGCCCACGCCGACCTGTTCTGGGGCGAGCTGGGAGATATGACGGTGGGTGACTGCCTGCCGGTGCGACCAGCCGTCCCCGCGACCGTGCCACAGGACGCGACGCTGCTCGAGATGGCCGCCCTCATGGCCAGGCTGCGCAGCCCGATCATCGCGGTCGTCGCCGCCGACGGCACGCTCAGCGGGGCCATCACTTTGGAACGGCTGCTCACCAGCCTCGCGCTCTCCGACCCGGACGACTGACCGCCCGAACCGACCGAACCGCTCCCCACTCGGGCGTGTGCCACCGGCCACGTCCCGCTGCCGCGTGTTCACCTTTCCATTGCCCCTTCTCGTGCCCGCTTTTTCCGCCTCGTTTTCCGCGCTCCCTTCGGAGGCCATCACCATGTTCTGCCGGCAACCCTTGACGCCGTCATGTTCCGCGCCCGCACCCTTCGCCTGCGACCAGGCCGTGCCGCCAGGGCATGACGGATGAGCGCCTTCTTCGCGCTCGGGATCTTCACTGTGGCGTTCTTCTTCATCGCCACCGAGAAGGTCGACAAGGTCAAGGTGGTGCTCATCGCCGCCGGGCTGATGGCCGTGACCGGCCTCATCCCCGGCGCCGAGGTGTTCTTCTCCGAACACGAGGGCATCGACTGGAACGTCATCTTCCTGCTCTTCGGCATGATGGTCATCGTCGGGATCATCAAGCAGACGGGGCTCTTCGACTATCTCGCGATCTGGGCCGCCAAACGATCGCGCGGCCGGCCCTACCGGCTGATGGTCATGCTGATGATCATCACCGCGGTGGCCTCGCCCTTCCTGGACAACGTCACCACCATCATGCTGGTCGCGCCGGTCACCGTGGTGGTGTGCAACCGGCTGAACATTCCCGCGCAGCCGTACCTCATCGCCGAGGTCCTCGCCTCCAACATCGGCGGCGCGGCGACGCTCATCGGCGACCCGCCCAACATCATCATCGGCAGCCGCGCCGGCCTGACCTTCAACGACTTCCTCATGCACATGGCGCCCATCGTGGTGATCATCTTCGTGGTGTTCGTGCTGTTCACCCGGGTGCTGTTCCGCAACTCGTTCCAGTACCACGAGGAGCACGTCGCCGCGGTCATGGCGCTGCAGGAGCGGCGGGCCATCACCGACCCGCGGCTGCTCGTCCGGTGCCTGGTCGTGCTCGCCGGCGTCGTCGTCGCGTTCGGGCTGCACGCCGTGGTGCACATCGAGCCGTCGATCGTCGCCCTGGTGGGAGCGGGAGTGATGCTGCTGGTGTCCCGCTCGAACGTGCACGACACGCTGAGCGAGGTCGAGTGGCCCACGCTGGTGTTCTTCATGGGCCTGTTCGTCATGGTCGCGGGCCTCGGCCACACCGGGGTGATCGAGGCGATCGGCACCTGGGCCGTGGACGTGCTGGGCGACAACTACTTCCTCGCCGCCACGTCCCTGCTGTTCGGCTCCAGCGCGCTGGGCGCGTTCTTCGACAACATCCCGTACGTCGCCACGATGGCCCCCATCGTGGAGGGCGTCGTCGCGCAGGTCCCCGACCCGCAGACCGGCCAGGCCCTGTGGTGGGCGTTCGCCCTGGGCGCCGACTTCGGCGGCAACGGCACCGCGGTCGCCGCCAGCGCCAACGTGGTCGCCATCGGCATCGCCGCCCGCACCGGACACAAGATCAGCTTCTGGCAGTTCACCCGGTACGGGATCGTCGTCACCGTCCTCAGCACGGCGATGGCCTGGCTGTACGTCTGGCTGCGCTACTTCACCTGAGCCCGTCCCCGAGGACGGGCCAGGGTGAAATCAGGGACGATCACTGATGGGCCGGCCAGGCGCGAAAGGGCATCGTGATCCCCATGAACCCTGCGAACCGCCTGACCCAGGCGTCCTTCACCGTCGGGCCGGCCGCCCTGCTCGGCGGCTGGCTCCTCATGCGCCCCATCGACGGCGACCTCGTGCCAGGCCCCTGGTGGACGGCCGCTCACGCGGTCTGGCTGGTCGGCTTCGCGATGTTCGGCGTCATGGCGCCGGCGCTGCGCGGCGTGGCCGGGCCCCTGACGGGCGGGCGGCGCGCGGCGGTGGACGTCGCCGTGGCGGCGGCCCTGCTCAGCGTCGCCGCCAACGTCGTCCAGCTGGCCATCGACCTGTACGCGGGCTTCACCGCCGTGGACGGAGCGGCCATGCGGGCGGTTCTCGAGCAGGTGAAGGGCTACCCAGGGGTCGAGGCGCTGGTCTACTCGCCGGGCGCGCAGCTGTTCTACGCCGCCCTCGTGGCGCTGGCCGTCATCCTGGCCGCGCTGCGCCGGGTCACCCCCGTGGGCGCCGGCGTCACCGTCGTCGGGGTGGCCGTGATGGCGGTGGCGACGTTCCAGACGGGCCGCGACTCGGCGCTGGTGGCGGTGGGCATGGCGCTCATCTGGCTCGGCGTGCTGCTCCTCGGCCGCGGCCCCTCCACGGGCCTGACCGCGGGTCCGGCCGCGGGTCCGTCCACCGGCCTCGGGACGGGCTCCACGGGAATCACCGGCCCGAGGGCCACATGAGCAGGGGCGTGCCCCGCTCATGCGGCCCCCGCCGCTAGACGCGCCTGCCGTTGACCCACACGTTCCGCAGCACCAGGCCCGTCACGTCGGTCACCACGTCGTCCTCCGCCATCTCCTCGAACACGCTGTTCGTCACCCGCAAGCCCTTGATCGGGTTGCCCGGGTTGCCGATGAGGGAGAACGCCCGGGGCGCCCGCCCGGCCCGAAGCCGCCGGATGTCGATCCTGCCGACGTCGGGGAAGTAGGGGCCGGTGTGCTTGTTCTCGTAGTTGAGCGCCACCTCGATGACCGCGTCGGCCGCCTGGCCCACGGTGATGTCCTTGACGTAGACGTCCCTGACGTACCCGCCGCGCTCGGGGTTGGTCTTGATGCGCACCGCCCGCTCCAGGCGGGCGCTGCTCATCGTGCAGTTCCACGCGAACACCCAGCTCACCCCGCCGGTGGTCTCGCTGCCGATGGTCACCCCGCCGTTGCCGTCGCGCATCACGCACGAGTCCACGAGCACGTTCGTGGACGGCGCGTCCACCTGGCGGCCGTCGGCGTTCTTGCCCGCCTTGATCGCCACGCAGTCGTCGCCCGTGTTGAACTCGCACCGCTCGATGAGCACGTCCACGCAGGACTCGGGGTCACAACCGTCGTTGTTCGGGCCGTGCGGGCTGTCCACGGTGACGTCGCGGACGGTCACGTTCGTGCACAGGACCGGGTGGATGTTCCACATCGGGGAGTCCTTGACGGTGACGCCCTCGATGAGCACGTTGCGGCACTGGTAGAGCTGGATCAGGTTCGGCCGCAGGTGGTGGCCCTCGCCGAACACCCGCTCCGCGACCGGCACGCCCTCCTCGGCCATGCTCGCGAGCAGCTTCTTGTCCGGGCCCTCCGTGGGGGGCGGGTCGCTCGACCAGTCCCACCAGTGCTCGGCGTCTGCCTGGCCGTCGATGACGCCGTCGCCGGTGATCGCGACGTTGGTCCTGCCGTGGGCGTAGATGAACGGGGAGTAGTTCATCAGCTCGATGCCCTCGTACCGGGTGTGCACGACGGGCAGGTAGTCGGCGGGGTCACGGCTGAATTTGATCGTCGCCCCCGCCTCCAGGTGCAGCTCGACGTCGTCGGCCAGGTGGATCGCGCCCGTCAGGTACGTGCCCGCCGGCACCAGCACACGCCCCCCGCCCGCCGCCGAGCAGGCCGCGATCGCGTCACGGAAGGCCTGGGTGCACGTGGTGTCCCCATCGCCGGCGGCCCCGTGGTCGGTGATCGGGAAGGTGCGGCGGGGGAAGCGCGGCGGCTTGATGCGCCGCCTGATCCGCGGCACCCGGCTCCACGCCGCGGCGGCCGGGTCGGCGCCGGTGGCCAGGGCGGCGTCCGCGCGGCCGGCCACCCCGGCGGCCAGCACGCCGCCCACGGCGCCGGCCAGCAACCTTCTGCGTAACTGGTCCATCGAAGTCCTCCGTCTGCTTCTCATCGTCTTTCCACTAGCCGCGGGCCATCGAGATGCCCCGCCTCTCCACCTGCGTGTGCTCGCCGACCTGGTACGGCTCGCAGCGCCGCGCCGCCGTGTAGAAGTGGTACGGCTGGCCGTCCCGCGAGACGACGGCGGGTTTGTGCGCGTACGTCTCGTCCACCGACCCGGCCGGGCCCACGTCGACGAGGATCTCGCCGCTCTTGTGCCAGCTGCGCAGGTCGCGGGAGACCGCGTAGCTCTCGCGGGCGTGCCCGTCGAAGGAGAGCCCGAAGTAGAACATCACCCACCAGTCGCCGTCGCGCAGCACGCACGGGTCGGAGGCGAACCGTTCGTCGAAGGCTCCCTCGCCGCCGTGCGGCACGACCGGCTCGGGGCTGGGCCGCTCCCAGCGTTCGAGGTCGGGGGAGACGGCGTAGCCGATCTGCTCGCGCCAGCCGCCGTAGGTGCGGTTCTTGGCGTTGTAGAAGCAGTAGTAGAGGCCGTCGTGGCGCAGCAGCCACGACTTGTACAGGCCGCCGCGCTCCCAGGCGCCGCCGTCCTGCGGGCGCAGCACCGCGCCGGTGTCCTTCCAGGTACGCAGGTCGTCGCTGGTCAGGAAGCCGATGAGGCCGGCTCCCACCTCCATGCCGGCCTCCGGGTAGGCGTGGTAGGTGGCGAGCGCCCGGCCGTCCAGCCAGGTCACCTGGCCGGCGGAGCCCAGCCGGTTGTCGCGCACGATCGACGTGAGCGCCGCGTTGTGGCGCCGGTGGGGGTGCGCGGGGTCGCGCGGCAGGATCACCTCGCCGGGGCTCCACGACTCCAGGTCCGGCGAGCGGCTCAGCGCGGTCTGGTAGCCGGTCCCGTCGAAGCCGACGTACGTCATCAGGTACTCGCCGCCGTCGGAGCACACGAACGGGCAGTCCACGAAGAGGCTGTCGAAGCGGCCGGGCTCGCGCGACGGCTCGACCAGCAGCCGGCCGGCCTTGTACGGGGTCCTCACGCGCGCCGGGTCGTACGCGTTCGCCGTCTCGTTCCCCGTCCCGCTCATCGGCCCGCTCATCGGCCCGCCCCGAACGTCCAGCGTCCGGCGGGCACCTCGTAGGAGCGGCCGCCGAGCGCGACGGCCCCGTCGGGGGCGATGTGCCGGGGCAGGCCGAGGTCCGGCAGCCGCACCTCGGCCGACGAGCCGGGCGGGACCTCCACGTCGAGCGCGAACCCGCCGTCGCGCCGCTCCCACGACACCGCGACCCTCCCGTAGGGCGTCGCGGTGCCCGCCCGCACCGCCTTCAGGTCGCCGGGCGTGGCCGGCTCGATCAGCAGCCGGCGGAAGCCGTTCGAGCCGGGCGCCTGCCCGATGCCGCCGAGACCCCGGTAGAACCAGGAGTCGATCGCGCCGAGCATGTAGTGGTTCTGCGACAGCCCGCGCGTCGGACCGTCCCACGCCTCGGTGAGCGCCGTGGCGCCGTGCCTGACCTGGTAGCCGTAG
The DNA here is from genome assembly GCF_052245635.1 of Nonomuraea sp. KM88. Lineage (NCBI taxonomy): Bacteria > Bacillati > Actinomycetota > Actinomycetes > Streptosporangiales > Streptosporangiaceae > Nonomuraea > Nonomuraea sp. KM88. The sequence goes on from NZ_JBQQCC010000001.1 coordinate 730,805, forward strand.
CTCGGGTTGCTCGTGGAGACGGCGAACTCCCACAGCGCGTCGTGCCGTCCAGCCCGGGACAGCACCCGGAACAGCGCGGGCAGCACGACCTCGCCGACCGTGATGCCGCCGGCGCGCACGGCCTCGCTCACCTGGTCGAGCATCTGGGGGACGAGGTCGCCGGGCACGACGCCCATGTCGAGCGCCAGGACCTCCGACGCCTGGGTGGCCTTGCCGAACCCGCCGGAGAAGGCACGGGTGAACGCGGCCGCGATCCCCTCCGCCAGCGCGCCGTAACGCGCGGCGTCGTCGTCGCGGCCGAGCACGCCGGCGGCGCGCGCCATCGTGCGGGCGGCCTGCCAGTAGCCCCACGTCGACACCAGCGGCACGGGCGTGCCGGAGTCGGGGGCGAGCCAGTCGCCGAGCCCGTGGCCGAGGATGCCGTCCTCCGACCGCCCGGTGAGATAGTCCACGTAGCGGCGCATCGCGTCGTAGTGGCGCTCCATCGCCGACGTGTCGCCGTACCAGCGATAGAGCTGCCAGGGCACGCGCACCATCGCGCCGCCCCAGTTGGGGTCGTCCCTGAAGGGGCCGTCGAACACGACGTACTCGGGCGCGATGTCCGGCACCAGCCCGTCGCCGGTCTGCGCCTCGGCGATCGTGACCAGCAGCTCGCGATAGTAGGCGGCCACGTCGTAGTTGTAGGCCACGACGTCGAAGAGCAGGTGGGTCTGCTCCAGCCAGCCCAGCTTCTCCCGGTGCGGGCAGTCGGTCAGGACGCTGTACATGTTGCCCCGCACCGCGCGGTCGATGATCCGGTGGATGTCGTTGACCAGCGGGTCGGACGTCTCGAACACCCCGGTGGGCGTGTTGTCCGCGCGCAGCACCAGCGCCGCCACCGCCTCGGGTCCGACGTGCTCGGGCAGGCCCTGCACCTCGACGTAGCGGAAACCGTCGTAGCGGAAGCTCGGGTGCCAGGTCTGCGGGCCGTCCGTGGTGACGTACGTGTTGAAGATCGGCGCGCCCGTCGTGGGCTTCGACTGGACCACGCGGCCGAAGCCGTCGAGCTGGTCGCCCGGCAGCAGCCGCAGGTAGCGCCCGGCCGGGAGGTCGAGCCGGAGCTCGGCCCAGCCGGCGACGACCGTGCCGACGTCGAACACCGCCGTGCCGTCCTTGGCGACCAGCTTCTCCACGGCGGGCAGCGTCTCCGTGACCCGGATGGGCGGGCAGGCCCGCGCGCGCAGCGAGACGCCCGGCTCGTCCGGCACGGTCACCGGCTGCCAGCGCGAGCGGTCGGCGCCCGGCGTGTCCCACCCGGCGACGGCCAGGCGGGCGTCGTGGTCCTCGCCGCCGAACCAGTGCGAGCGCGTGGTCGGGCCCTCGGTGGCCAGCCAGTCAGGCCCGGTGCCGAACGTGCGCGACGACCCGTCGGCGTAGTCCACCTCCAGCTGCGCGATCGCCTTCGGCGCGCCCTTGGAGCCGTAGAACTTCATGTAGCGGTCCTGGTGCGGGTACACGTGCGCGATGCCGGGGCCCAGCGCGATCCCGACCGCGTTCGCGCCTTCGCGCAGCAGCGCCGTCACGTCGTGCGTCGCGTACGCCACCCGCCGGGTGAAGTCGGTGTACGCCGGCTCCAGCACGGCGTCCGTCACCGGCCGGCCGTTCACCGACGCCGCGTAGACGCCGAGCCCCGCGACGTGCAGCCGGGCCCGCGCGACCGGCCCCGCCACGGTGAACTCCCCGGCCAGCAGCGGCAGCGGGAGCCCTTCGCCGGCGCGCGGGTTGCCCGGGTCGTGCCAGCCGGGGTGGGTGATCCAGGAGGCCGTCCAGTCGTCCGCGTCGAGCAGCCCCGTCTCGAAGCGCGCGCCGGGGCTCCACGCGGACCACGCGCCGCCGGCGTCGCGGACCCGCACCCGCCAGTGCACGACGGCCCGGCTCGGCGGTTCGGCGCCGCCGTACGTCACGCGCTGCCCGGCGGACTCGACCTCGCCGGTGTCCCACAGGTCGGCCGCTCCCTCCGCGGTGCCCGCCTGCACGTGGTAGCCGGTCTGCGCGAGGGCGCCGGTCAGCTGCCAGCTCAGCGGGGGTCGGGTGATCTCGATGCCGAGAGGGTCGGTCAGGTCGCACGTTCGCAGGTTGCTCACCAAGACAGGGGCTCCTCAGGTGACTTTGATCATGTACGCGGCCGTGGTGGGCGGCTCCGGCGGCAGGTCGGCGTAGAGGGCGTCGGGGGCCAGCCGCCAGCCGACGGGGCCGTGGCCGAGCAGTTCCACGGCGGCGGGGCGGCGCTCCAGCAACCCCGCCGCGGTGCCCAGGCCGGCGATCCTCGCCGTACGGTCGTCCGGCCAGGCGAGCAGGGTGGCGTACACGGCCTCGCCCTTGCGGGTGAAGCGGATGTCGCCCGGCCGGTACGCGCGCTCGGCCTCGTTGTAGCCCTCGTAGCCCTTGACCTCGCCCAGTCCCGTCGTGCCCTCGCTCGCGCGCAGCCAGGGCGTGGTGCCGTAGACGCCCTCGCCGCAGACCCGCAGCCAGCCGCCCACCTCGGCCAGGAGCGCGCGGGCGCGGGCGTCGACGGTGCCGTCGGCGTGCTGGGGGATGTTCAGCAGCAGGCAGCCGTTCTTGCTGACCACGTCGATCAGCGTGTGGATGATCTGCTGCGGGGTCTTGCGCGGATGGAACAGCGGGCCGTCGTCGGCGCAGTCGAACCACTCGCCGTCGCTGGTGTCGAACTGCCACGGGTGGGGCTGGGCCTCGTCGAGCTGGCGGCGCTCGCAGTCCATGACCACCGCGGTGCGGTCGGCGTCCGGCACGTCCTTGATCGTCACGATGCCGCCGGTCGGGCAGGTGTTGTAGTAGCGGGCCAGCAGCTCCAGCCCGGCCGTGCTGACCGGCTCCGACTCCACCACGCTGCCCGCGTCGAACGGCAGCCGGCCGTCGTCGAGATAGACCAGGTCAGGACGGTAGCGGTCGAGCGCCTCGCCGACCCGGGCGTAGAAGCGCTCGGCGACGTGCGCGGGCGGCCGGGCTCCCGGGTCGTGCCGCTGCGGGTAGAGGGTCGCGGGATCGAGGCCGTCCCACCAGGTGCCGGCGCCGTCGGCCCTGGTCAGCGCCCCGTCGTACGGCTCGCCCGTCTCGGGGTCGTTCCCGTGCGCCACGTCGAGCCAGCGCCACGTCCAGTTGTGGTGGAAGCTGAGGCCGAAGGGCAGCCCGGCGGCGCGGGCGGCCCGCTCCCACGCGCCGACGATGTCACGGCGGGGGCCGACGCGGGCGGCGGTCCAGTCGTGCTGCCGGGAGTCCCACAGGTCGAAGTTGTCGCAGTGGGTGGCCAGGGCGACGAAGTAGCGGGCGCCGCTGGAGACGTACAGGTCGATCAGCTCGTCCGGGTCGAAGCGCTCGGCGCGCCACCGGTGGAACAGATCCTTGGCGCCGCCCCCGCCGGGACGGGTGGGGCCGAAGTGGGCGCGGTGGTGGGCGTGCTGGCGCCCGGCGCGCCCGCGTTCCCACGGCTCCGACCAGGGTTGCATGCCGTAGAGGTGGCGGGCGTACCAGTCGCCGGAGCGGGCCACGGACTGCGGGCCCCAGTGCGACCAGATGCCGAACTTCGCCTCACCGAACCACGCGGGCACGCTGTGGCCGCGCAACGACTGCCAGTCCGGCAGGAAACCGTTCATGTGATCACCCGTACGTCGAAGGGGGCCAGCCGGAGCGGGCCCGGTTCTATCGGTTGGCGCCGGCCGGTGACCTCGACGGCCGGCCGGGTCACCGTCACCGCGCGCTCGCGCTCCGACCAGTTGTGCGCGAACCACAGCCGCCGGCCGCGCGCGTTGACCGCGGTGCGCACGGTGACCTGCGGCTGCGCCCCGGCAGAGATGAGGGCGGGGGACGCCCCGGCGGTGACCCGCGCGGCGATGCGCCGGAACAGGGCCGCCGCCGGCTCCCTCCCGGGCAGGGTGCCGACATAGGTCACCGTGCCGCGCCCGGCGCGGTGCTCGGTGACGGCGGGCCAGCGGCCGAAGTGGTGGTGCTCGTAACGGGCCAGCTCCTCGGCGCCCTCCAGCTCCAGCGCGTCCGCCCAATGGCGGGCCACCCCCTGCTCCCCGAGCCCGCGCACGGGAACGGGGTCGAGCAGCGTCGAGTACTCCAGGTAGCGCACCCCGGCCAGCTCGCGCAGCGGCCCCGGCGCCACCTCGGCCCGCGCCCGCGCCTCCTCGTCGGCGTACCCGGTGCGGAAGGTCAGCACCAGGTGCCCGCCGTCGCGCACGTATGCGGCCAGCGCTTCCGCCGTCGCGTCGGACAGGCAGTAGAGGGCGGGCGCCACCACGACGGGGAAGCGCCGGGCCCCGAACTGTTCGGGCGTCACGAAGCCCGCCTGCAGCCCCGCGTCGCTCGCCCCTTGGTAGAACGCCGCGACGATCCGCTCGTAGGAGTCGCGGTCGGGGGTGCGCCCGTCGAGCGTGAGCGGCGGCTGGAACGCCACCGCCCACTTGCTGTCGGGAGAGTGGAGGAACCCGGCGTCGGCGTCGGGGGTGAGCCCGGCGAGGTCGTCGCCCGCCCGGTCGAGCTCCGCGCCCAGCGCCGCGATCTCGTCGTAGATCCGGCCCGGCGTCATGGAGTGCCCGAGGATGCCGCCCCAGTACGTCTCGGCGCCGTCGTGCAGCGTGTTCCAGTGCCAGTACGAGATCATCTCCGCGCCGCGCGCGACCAGCGCCCAGGCCGCCTGGCGGAGCTGGCCGTCGTAGGGCGTGACGTTGAGCTGGGATCCGGCGATCGACGAGGCGTTCGTCTCGGTGACCCAGTAGCGGCGCTGCTTGGAGCCGTACATGCGGTCGGCCGCCTGGAACAGCGCGTCGGGCCCGGCGGCGAACCAGCCGATCTCGGCGGGCCGGTCCTCGGCGTCGCGCGTCAGCGCGTCCTGCGCCAGGTAGTAGGCGTTCCCGCTGGTGACGGTCAGGTGCTCGGACAGCCGTACGTCGTCCAGGGCCGGCCGCTGGTAGGCCAGGCACGTGGTGAGCGCGCGGTCGCCGGGCACCAGCTCCCGCACGAGCTCGGCCTGCCAGGCGATGAACCGGGTGGTGAGCTCGGCCTGGAAGCGCCGCCACGCGAGGTCGTACGAAGGGGTGGTGTTGCCGTCGGGGCGCCAGAGCTCGGCCCAGTCGCCCACGCGGTGCGACCAGTACGCCAGCCCCCATTCCTCGTTCAGCCGTCCGGCGTCGCCGTACCGTTCGGCGAGCCAGGCCGTGAACCGCTCGAACACCGGCTCGTTGTGGATGAGGTGCAGTCCCGGCTCGTTGTCGAGCTGGATCCCGATCACGGCGGGGTGGCCGCCGTGCCGGCCGACGACGGCGCGGATGACGCGCTCGGCGTGGCGCAGGAAGGCCGGCGAGGTGAAGTCGACCTCCTGGCGCGCGCCCCACGGGATGCGGGCCCCGCCGGCGCGCACGATGGCCAGCTCGGGGTGCTTGCGCTGCAGCCAGGGCGGGATGGCGTACGTCGGGGTGCCCAGCAGCACGCCGATGCCGCGCTCGTGCGCCGCGTCCAGGACCGGCGTCAGCCAGTCGAGGTCGAACTCGCCGTCGCGGGGCTCCCAGGTGGACCAGACGGATTCGCCGACGCGGATGGTGTCGATCTTCGCCTGGGCCATCAGGTCGAGGTCGCGCTCGGGATCGGGGGCGCGGAGGTATTCGGGATAGTAGGCCGTGCCGAATCGGATGCCGGGGCTGCGGGTGGGGGGCGGTGGAGTCATGAGCTCCCCGAGGTCGTGACGGACCAATGGCGATCTTAAAACGATTTACCAGATGATATATTTATTCACGCCCTCATGTCAATGCCTTGAAGGTGCTTCGTTGCTGTCCCGTTTCCTGTGGCCCGTGTCCGGACGGCAGATCATCGAAGGCAAGAGAGGGATGGTGCCGGTGGAACGCCGCATATAGGCTTAAAACGTTTTGTCTCACGGAGGGACGTTCGGATGGTCGACTTCCACGAGGACCCCGGGCCCGGTTCCGGGCGGCGGGCGGCGCGCGCGGACTTCGTCTCCGACGCGCCGCGCCTGTCGCTCAACGGCCTGTGGCGCTTCCGCCTCTCGGGCACCGCCGCCGGAACGGGGCCCGCGCTGCCCGACCCGGCGCTCGACGACAGCGGCTGGGACACGATCAGGGTGCCGTCGCACTGGGTGCTGGAAGGGCACGACCGGCCCCTCTACACCAACACCGCCTACCCGTTCCCCATCGACCCGCCCCACCTGCCCGACGACAACCCGACCGGCGACTACCGGCTCCGCTTCGACCTGCCCCCGGATTGGCCCGCAGGCCGGACCGTGCTGCGGTTCCAGGGCGTCGACTCCTGCGGCACGGCGTGGCTCAACGGCGAACTGCTCGGGCACTCCAAGGGCAGCAGGCTGCCGTTCGAGTTCGACGTCACGGGGCTCGTGCGGGCCGGCGGCAACCTGCTCGCCGTACGCGTGCAGCGCTGGTCGTCCGGCAGCTACCTGGAAGACCAGGACATGTGGTGGCTGCCCGGCATCTTCCGCGACGTGGAGCTGCTGGCCAGACCCGAGGGCGGCGTCGACGACCTCACCGTCCGGGCCTCCTACGACGCCGCCACCGGCTCCGGCGCGCTCCTGGTCACCGCCGACGCCCCGGGCCTGGTCGAGATCCCCGAGCTCGGCATCGCCGTGCCCACGGGCGAAGAGGTCACGGTCGCGCACGTCGAGCCGTGGAGCGCCGAACACCCCCGCCTCTACCGCGGCACCCTGCGCGCCGCCGGCGAGACGATCGACCTGCCCGTAGGCTTCAGGACCGTCGAGATCGCCGGCGGCCGGCTGCTCGCCAACGGCAGGCCGGTGCTCTTCCGCGGCGTCAACCGGCACGAGCACGACCCCGTACGCGGCCGCTCGCTCGACCGCGTCACCATGATCCGCGACATCGAGCTGATGAAGCGGCACAACGTCAACGCCGTCCGCACCGCCCACTACCCGCCGCACCCCGAGTTCCTGCGGCTGTGCGACGAATACGGCCTGTGGGTCGTCGACGAGTGCGACATCGAGACGCACGGCTTCATCTACTCCGGCTGGGAGGGCAACCCGCCCGCCGAGCCGATGTGGCGCGACGCCCTGCTCGACCGCGCCCGGCGGATGGTCGAGCGCGACAAGAACCATCCCAGCGTGGTCATCTGGTCGCTCGGCAACGAGAGCGGGAGCGGGGCGGCGTTCGGCGACATCGAACGCTGGATCCGCGAGCGCGACCCCACCCGGCCGTTGCACTACGAGCGCGACCCGAGCTACCGCCACTCCGACTTCTACAGCCTGATGTACCCGTCACTCGACGACCTGGAGCGGATCGGGCAGCGCAAGGAGGAGACGCCGGACGGGGTGAGCGCGGAGTCGCCCGACGACGTGCGGCGGCGCGGGCTGCCGTTCCTGCTGTGCGAGTACGCCCACGCCATGGGCAACGGGCCCGGCTCGCTGGCGGACTACCAGACGATCCTGGAGTCGTACGAGCGGTTCTGCGGCGCGTTCGTGTGGGAGTGGATCGACCACGGGCTGGCCGGGACCGACGAGCACGGCCGCCCCTGCCACCGGCACGGCGGCGACATCGACTACCAGCCGAACGGCGGCCGCTACTGCCTGGACGGGCTGCTGTTCCCCGACCGCACGCCTTCGCCGGGCCTGGCCGAGCTGCGCGCGGCCATCGCGCCCGTGGGGATCGCGGTGGACACGGTCGCGGGCGAGGTGGCGGTCACCAACAAGCACGACCTGATCGACCTGGCCCACCTGTCGTTCCGCTGGTCCGCGGAGGTGGACGGCGAGCCCCGGGACGGCGGGACGCTCTCGGTGCCGCACTGCCCGGCCCGCGAGACGGTGCGCGTTCCCCTTCCCGCCGTGGAGATGGGCGCGGAGATGGGCGCGGAGATGGGCGCGGAGGGCGAGACCTGGCTCACCGTCGAGGCGTCGCTCGCCGCCCCGGCCCGCTGGGCGCCCGCCGGCCACGTCATCGCCTGGACCCAGGCCCGGCTCGGCAACGCCTCCCACCGCCGCCCGCCTCACGCCCGGTCCGCGAGCGTTCCCCCCTCCGCGGCCGGGGTGGTGGCCCTGGGCGGGGCCGCGTTCGACGCGAGGACCGGGCGGCTGATCGGGCTGGGCGACGCCGAGCTCGACGGGCCGGTGCTGGACGTGTGGCGGGCACCCACCGAGAACGACCGCGGCCAGGGCCCCAGGAACGCGCTCGCCGCCGACTGGGAGGCCGTCGGCCTCGACCGGTTCCTGCACCGCACCGCGAGCGTCGAACGCCCGGACGACCGCACGCTCGTGGTGCGCGGCCGCAGCGGCCCGGCCACCCGTACCCTGGGCTTCCGCACCACGTACACCTGGCGATGGGGCCATGGCGCGCTCCACCTGACGATCGAGGCCGAACCCGTCGGCGACTGGCACGACACCGCCTACGGCCACCTCACCGTCACCCCGCCGCGCATGGGCGCCAGGTTCGCCCTCCCCGGCGGCTACACCGACGTCGCGTGGTTCGGCCGCGGCCCCGGCGAGTCGTACGCCGACAGCCTGGCCGCCGCCCGCGTCGGCCGCTTCGCCCGGCCGATCGACGACCTGCAGACCCCGTACGTCTTCCCGCAGGAGAACGGCAACCACGTCGAGACCCGCTGGCTGGAACTGTCGGGCGACGGCCTGCCGGCGGTGCGCGTGGACGGCGAGCCGCACCTCGACTTCACCGCCCGCCGGTGGACCAGCGAGGCGCTGGCCGCCGCGCTCCACCCGCACGACCTGGCCGACTCCGGCCGGGTCTGGCTGAACCTGGACCACGGACAGCAGGGCCTCGGCAGCGCCTCCTGCGGCCCCGCCCTGCCCGAGCGGTACCGGCTGCCGGTCCGCCGCTTCACCTGGTCGATGACGCTGAGCTCCCCAGAGCCCTCGCGAAGGAGTTACCGATGACGTCGAAGTTCGACTTCTGCCCGTGGCTGTACTGGGACCACGCGACCGACGAGGACCGCCGCGCCCAGGAGGACCACCTGGCCGGGCTGCGCGCCAGGATCACCGTCGAGGCCGCGGAGAAGGTCTTCGTCTCCCCGCTGGCGGCCGTGCACGCCGACCGCCTGCGCATGGGCGACCACAGCTACATCGCCGCCCACGCCTACGTCACCGACACCCTCGTCATGGGCGACGACTGCACGCTCAACCCGTACGCCGTGGCGCGGGGCCGCGTCGTGTTCGGCGACGCCGTACGCGTGGGCGCCCACACGTCCCTGCTCGGCTTCAACCACGGCGTCGAGCCCGACCGGCCGGTGTTCCGCCAGCCGATCAGCTCGAAGGGCATCACCATCGGCGACGACGTGTGGATCGGCTCCAACGTCGTCGTCCTCGACGGGGTCACCATCGGCGCCCACGCCGTCGTCGGCGCGGGCGCGGTCGTCACCAAGGACGTGCCCGCCTGGGCCATGGTCGCCGGCAACCCGGCCCGCCCCATCCGCGACCGCCGCACGGGGTCACGTCCGGGGGACGACCTGGAAGGGCTGCTCGCCGCCTTCGCCGACCGTGCCAGGGACCAGGCGGAGGCGGTGCTGGCCCGCTGCTGGACGGGCGAGCGGTACGTCGACCGCCCGGACGCCCCGCCCACCGTACGCGCCTGGTGCGACGCCGTGGAGATCGCCGACCTGCTCCTCGGCGGCCCGCCGCCGGTGCCCGCGCGCGAGGAGATCGTCGCCTTCCTGCGCGACCGCCAGGACCCCGCCACCGGCCTGATCCCGGAGATCGGTGCCCCCAGCTCGCCGGAACGGGCGGGGGAGCCGGGAGGCGCCGGGCCGGAGCTGGAGGGTGTCACGGCCTACCACGTGCTCTGCGCCGGCTACGCGCTCGACCTGCTCGGCACCGGCTTCCGGCACCCCGTGCACGCCGTCCACGACCTCGCCGGCAAGGACCTGACCGCCGCGCTCGACGCCCTCGACTGGGACCGCGAGGCATGGACGTCGGGCTCGGTGGTGGACGCCGTCGGCACCGGCCTCTACCGCAACCTCGCCGGCTTCGGCCTGCGCGGCGACCTCGAGACCCTGTACGGCTGGCTGCTCACCCGCTGCCGGCAGGGCCACGGCATGTGGGGCGAACCGGACTCCGACGCCGGCTGGCTGATGGTGGTCAACGGCTTCTACCGGCTCACGAGGGGGACGTACGCGCAGTTCGGATTGCCGCTGCCCTACCCGGAACGGGCCGTCGACACCGTGCTCGCCCATGCCCGCGACCCCCGCTACTTCCACGGCGACACCGGCAACGCCTGCAACGTGCTCGACGTCATCCACCCGCTGTGGCTGGCGGGCAGGCAGACGGCGCACCGCCGCGAGGAGGGCGAGGCGTGGGCCCGGCGCCACCTGCGCCGCGCGCTGGGCGGCTGGCAGGACGGCGCGGGCCTCAGCTTCGCCCTCACCGGCGGCACCGGCGCGGCCCGCGTGCCCGGCCTGCAGGGCACGGAGATGTGGCTCGCCATCATCTGGCTGCTCGCCGACCACCTGGGCCTCTCCGGCGCCCTCGGCTACCGCCCCCGAGGCATCCACCGCCCCGAACCGGCGATCCACCTCCCGAACCGCTGACACGTCATTCCGGCGGCTCGTCCCGCGCATCACTGCCGGCCCGGCAGCGTGGCGGTCGTCCTGGCATCGGAGGTCAGCTGGTCGTGGGTGCGGACGGCGATCACGCACACGATGCTGATGACCGCCGCGAGCCCTCCGTACAACGTGACGGGCAGCCACGAGTCCATCCCGTTGAACAGCGCGGTCGTGACGAAGGGCGCGATGCCGCCCGATGATGCCGGAGAACTGGAAGCTGAACGACGTGCCCGTGTAGCGCGTGGCTGGTGGGAACACCGACGAGGCGGCCTCCCGCCCGCCCTCCTCGTCGCTGGCGTCTTCGGGTGTGGTGTGCATGAGAGTCGGCCGCGCCGCTGGGACGTGTGGTCAGGCCTCGGTCGTCGCGTCGCGCACCGGAGCCAGGGCCCGGCTCCACACGGTGACCTCCTCCACCAGCTTCGCCAGGTCACCGGCGTGGCGCTCTGCCGGGGCGAAGACGCCGGTGACGGTGGGTTCGGTGATGTCGATGCCGGTGTAGTCGAAGTCGGTGAAGGTGTTGAGCGTGACCTGGGCGGCGACGTCGGCGAGCTTGAAGTCGGCGGCGATCTGGCGCAGCTGCTCCACGGCGCGCACGCCGCCGACGGTCCCGTAGCTGACGAACCCGATCGCCTTGTGGTTCCACTCGTAGTACAGGTAGTCCAGTGCGTTCTTCAACGGACCGGGAACCCCGTGGTTGTACTCAGGGGTGACGATCAGATACCCGTCGAAGGAGGCGACAGTCTCGGACCAGCGCTTGGTGTGGTCGTGGGCGTAGACGCCCCAGGCGCCCGAGGCGGGCTCGTCGAGGACGGGGAGGTCGAAGTCGGCCAGGTCGACCAGCTCCAGCTCGACCCCCTCGGGGGCGGCCTTGCGGGCGGTGGTCAGGGTCCAGTCGGCCACGGCCTTGCCGCGGCGGTGGGTGCGGGTGCTGCCGATGATGACGGCGATGCGGGGCATGGGTTCTCCTCGATCAGATGGTAAAGTACAACGACGACTTTACATCAGTGCAACGGCCAGAAAGAACGAGGAGTCATCGTGAGTCCAGAGGCAGATGCGCCCGGCGAGCCAGTGAGCAGGCTGCGGCCGGCGAAGCACGAGGCGATCATGGCCGGAGGCCTTGAGGTCTTCGCTCGCGACGGTTTCGCGCGGGCGAGCATCGATGCGATCGCGACCGCGTCGGGGGTCTCGACGCGCACGATCTACAAGCACTTCGCCGACAAGCCCGCGGTCTTCGCCGCTGTGATCGTGGATTCGGCAGGCCGGGTCGCTGAGGCTGAGATCGCACTCATCGACCGTCACCTCTCACCTGTGGAGACCGCAGAGGAGGTCGAGTCGGCACTACGGGCATTCGCCCTGGACTGGCTCGACGACGCCGGCGACTGGCTGGCCGGCATCCCGCACTCCACCGCGCACCGGGCCCTGATCGGCCAGGTCCGCGCCGAGGCCGGGCACCTGGGCACCGACGTCATCGCCGAGTGGTGGCAGGCCGGTGCCGGACGGGTCCGCGCCGAACTGTCCCGGATCTTCGCCGGGTGGGCTGAGGCCGGACTGCTGCGCATCGCCGATGCCGAGCGCGCCGCGGTGCACTTTTCCCGACTCGTCTCGGCCCTCCCAGGCCCGCCGGCCTCGCCCGTGTCAGCCACCGAGCGCGCGGCATGGATCGCCGAGGGTGTGGCCGTGTTCGTCCGCGGACACCAGCCATGACGGGAAGCGAGACCTCTCACGCCGCCGGTCCGGACCTGGGATCGCTTCGGCCATGGTCTTCACCATGGATCGCAACATGTCGGGGTCGTCGGTCTCGATCTGCTTCGCCAGCCACTGCGCGGGAGTCGCACTGCTGTCTGCGGCCATCGACCGGTTCTCCTTCGATCTTGATCTAGCTACTCGAAGGATCACTCGATGGCCGTCTTCATTTCACGACGCCACGCCTGTGACCAGGCCGAACTCGTACACCACTCCCGTGGACGCAACCCTCCCACCGCAGGGGGAGACCTGGCCAGCAATTCACCCTCACAGGGGAGGACGCGATGTGCAGGACGCATGTCGACTTGTCACATGGGTTCCCTCGTGTTCTCTCGTCATCGTGCCGCGGCTCCCGTGCGACCTGGCACTCGTATCGTCGTGACCGCCCTGCTGGTGGCCTTGTGCTGCGTCGGATTCGCCGTCGTCAACGTCATCTTCGAGCTGACCGGCCGTTTCGACGGCGGCCCCTACGCCGCGTACGCATCAGGCCTTCTCGTGATGAACTGGCTCGTCGTCGTGCTGAAGCTGGTGGGCGCGGGTGCGGCGCTGTCGTCGATCGCCAACCGTCCCACGATCCTTCCCCCGGCGGTTCTGGGCGTGGTGTTGTGGAGCGCGTTCGCCCTGCTGTCCTTCTACGCTCTCGGCGCCGTCGTTCAGGCGTTCGGCATGGCGCTGGGCCTGATGGGTTCGGCCGATCAGATCACCCTGGCCGGAGTCGGTTACGTGCTGTTCTTCACGCTGATGGCGATCGGATTCGGCGCCCTGGCGATCTCCTACTCGCGGCGCTTCGAGATCCGCAAGGGCGTTATCGCCCTCGGCGTCGTGGGCGGGCCCGTTGCGCTGGGGCTGCTCCTGCTGGCCGTGCCGATGCTCCTGACCGCCCTCGGCGTCATGCCCGCCGCCTGATGGGAGCTACCGGGTCCGTCGTTCGGGCGACTCTGTGCCTGGTAGCCGCCGGGGTGAGCACTCCCGCCGCCCGCCCGGGGCGTCTGGTCTGGAACGTCAAGTGAGCACCAAAGGAACTAAAGTAGGCAAAACGTCAGTCCCTTTGCCCTCAACGGATTGTCGTGCTTAACTGTGGGCAGAAATCTTCTACAGGTGCCTAGGGGCTTGGCTCCGAACACCACATCCTAAGGCCGTCCCCATGGGGCGGCCTTAGCGCTATGGTGCCCCATGCAGATCTGCTACCTCGACGAAGCGGGCGGCTGCGAGGCACCTGATAGAAACAGCTCAGCAACACCCGTCATGGTGATCTCCGGGCTTGTCGTGGATGCCGCCTCGATCCCCGCTCTCACGCGAGACTTCCTTGCGCTGAAACGGTTGCACTTCCCAGGCCGCTTCGCTGCTGGGCGTGCCCTGGACCACATCTTGATAGAGGTCAAGGGCAGCGAGATCCTGCAGATGACGAGAGCGCAGTCGCGGAATAAACGCCGCCAGGCTCATCGCTTCCGATCGGAACTCTTGGACCTAGTCGAAGAACATAGATGCCGCCTTATAGGGAGAATCTGGATCAAAGAGCCAGGAAAGGCCATGAGACCAGAAGGGAGCTACTGTTATGCCATCCAAGACATAAGCGCGCACTTCGCCCAATTACTGGCGGCGCAGAACAGTGTTGGCATCGTCATCGCGGATGGACGAAATCATCACACCAACCGCAATGTGGCCCATTCAATCTTCACGCAGAAGTGGCGCACTGGCGGCGATCCCTACCCCGCCCTTCGCGACGTACCTCTCTTCGCTGCCAGCGACCACTTCGGAGGCAGACTGCAGAACCTCCAACACAGGTACAAGAACGAGGCCGGACGCTGGCGAGGAGGTTTGGTAGTCAGCGATCCGATCGGGCATCGTCCGGGATCGCTGCTGTTCAAGCCGCAGGAGGTGACCACGAGCACGTCGGCTCAACCGGCTGCGGTCGCCGAGCAGGCGCTGACGGGCTCGGCACATCAGCCCTGATCCACAAGCGCCGCACCTGCCCCACGTCGGTATCGCGGACGCCTCCACGTTGGGGAACGCCTCGCCGAAGTCATTCGGGACAGGTTAGACAACCCTCCTGGAGGGTTCTGGGTGGGCGAGTGAACGGGTCAGGCGGCCCCGCCCCTGATCGATGCACCCGTCTCGACTGCGGCGGCCATCGCCCGGTGGCCGGCCGCGCTCGGGTGGAGGTGGTCGCCGCAGTCGTGGCAGGGGAGCAGGCGGGCAGGGTCGGCGGGGTCGCGGAGGGCGGCGTCGAAGTCGGCCACGCCGTCGAACGCGCCCCCGCGCCGGACGTACGCGTTGACCTGCCGCCGGGCCCGTTCCCCCTGCTCGGTGTGGTATTCCGCGCCCGCGAACGGGGTGAGCGTGCCGCCGACCACGCGGACCCCGGCGGCGCGGGCTGTCGCTGCGATGCGGGCGTACGCGGCGACGAGGTCCTCGGCCCGCGCGCCCGCGCCGAGGTCGTTGAGCCCGGCCAGCAGGATCACGGTGCCGATGCCCGGCTTGGTCAGCACCTCGGCGGCCAGGCGGGCCTCGGCGGAGCGTCCGGTGCCCGCCGCCAGCACGCGGCCGCCGGAGACGCCCTCGTTGACCACGGCCAGCGGGGGAGACCCGCGTACGGCCGGGTCGGCGAGGAGGTCCACCCAGCCGTGGCCGGTCTCGGAGCCGACACCGGTGGCGATCGAGTCTCCCAGCACCGCCACGGTCGACACGGGGGCGGGCGCGGTGACCGTCAGCGCGTCCAGCCAGTGCCAGACCGCCACCTCCTCGGTGAACGCCCCCGAGCCCTCGTCGGCGGCGTGATCACCGGGGATCGACCGGTAAGCCGGCGCGGTGGCGGGTTCCGTCGGCCGCTCCATGCCGGTGCCGGGCGGCGGGTAGGCGGGGGCGGTGGCGCGGTTGCGCCCGGTCAGGACGCCGGCCTCGGCGCGGACGTGCAGGCTGATGGCGAGGCGGCGGCGCGGGCGCACCCGTACGGGGAGCGGGTCGCTGAGGGCCGTCGCGCCCGGTGCCACCGTCACCTCGGGACTCCCGCCGAACGCCAGCATCCGGTTCGACCCCGGCTCCAGCGCCGCCCCGGCCAGCGGGACGCCCACGTGGACGTGCCCGAACGTCACGGGCCGGTCCCCGAAGGCGTTGGTCAGCCGGACGCGCAGGCCGCTCCCGCCCACGGTGGTCCGCACGACGTTGCGCACGGTCAGGTCACGCAGGCCGCCGCCGAGGCGTTCCGCGGCGGCGGCCCACGTGGTCACCGGCCGGTGCGTCACCGTCCCCACGACGCGGTGAACGTGTACCGGCCGGAGCCGACCCGGCACACCGAAGCGGCTTCGGTCGACTCGATCACGTCGATGCCCGCGGCGGCAAGCGGCGCGCCGGACTCGCGGACCGACGACGGGTCCGTGGTGGGCACGTGGACGGTGGCGAGCGCGCCCGGCGGGACGCGCACCTCCAGCGTCAGCTCGCCGCCGGAGATCTCCCACCGGCTGCTCAGCCGCCCCAGCGGCGTGTCGTACGCCGCCGCGGCCCACCGCAGCCGGCCGCCGGGCAGCGGCCGGACGAGCGGCCGCCGGTATCCCACCGAGTCCTCCTCCTGCCCGATCCCCGCCACCCCGCTGTACAGCCACTCGCCCACCGAGCCGAGCGCGTAGTGGTTGAAGGAGTTCATGGCGACGGGCCCGAAGCCGTTCTCCTCCGTCCAGCCGTCCCACCGCTCCCAGATCGTGGTGGCTCCGCGCTTGATCGAGTAGCCCCAGGACGGGTAGCGGTCGTCGTGCAGCAGGTCGTAGGCGAGGTCGTGGTGCCCGTACGCGGACAGGACGGGCCCCAGCAGCCCCACGCCGGCGAACCCGGTGGTCAGCCGCCGCCCCCGCCGCTCCAGGTCGGCCACCAGGTGTCCCACGGCGGCGGGCACCAGCTCGTCGGGGACGAGCCCGTGCGCGAGCGCGAGCAGGTATCCCGTCTGCGTGTCGCCCGAGACCCGCCCGTCGGCGGAGACGAACTCGCCTGCGAACGCCTCCCCGATCCGCGCCCGCAGCCCCGCGTACCGTTCGGCGACGTCCGCGTGACCCAGCACGGAGGCGGCCCGGGCGGTGAGGCCGGCGCTCAGCGCGAAGTACGCGGTGGCCATCACGTCGCGGGAGGTCCGCACGCCCGCCTGCAGCCAGTCGCCGTAGTGGCTGCCCACCCGGTCGCGCCAGATCAGGCCGGGGTTGTGGCGTTCGACGTGGTCGACCCACCGGCGCATGCTGGGCAGGCTGTCGCGCAGGATCCGCTCGTCGCCGTAGACCCGGTAGAGGTGCCACGGCACGACGGTGGCGGCGTCGCCCCAGCCGGGGGCGCCGTGCCGCTCCGTCATCACGTGCGGCACCACGTCGGGCACCGCGCCCTCGGCGGTCTGCGCGCAGCGCAGGTCGGCCAGCCAGCCGGTGAAGAACGCGGCCACGTCGGCGTTGTAGCAGGCGGTGCGCAGGAACACCTGCGCGTCGGCGGTCCAGCCGAGCCGCTCGTCCCGCTGCGGGCAGTCGGTCGGCACGGACACGAAGTTGCCCCGCTGGCTCCACCGGATGTTGCTCGTGAGCCGCCGCACCATGTCGTCGGAGCAGGAGAACTCGCCGGCGACCGGCGTGTCCGAGTGCATGGCCCGGCCGACCAGGTCGACGTCGGCGTGCCCGGTGACCTCCACGTACCGGAAGCCGTGGACGGTGAAGCGCGGCTCGAACGTCTCCTCCGGCCGTCCCGCGGCCACGTAGTGGTCGGTCGCCTCGGCCGAGCGCAGGTTGGCGGTGTAGAGGCCGCCGCCGTCGTCGAGCGTCTCGCCGTGGCGCAGCGTGACGCGGGTGCCGGCCGGGGCGCCGCGCAGCGTCAGCCGCACCCGGCCGGCGATGTTCTGCCCCAGGTCGACGATGGTGCGGCCGTCACCGTCCCGCCGGGTCTCGACGGGCACGAGGTCCTCGGTGACGCGGACGGGCTCGGCCGCGGCGGGCACGAGGACGTCGTGGCGGGTGTCGACGACGCGGGCGGGGGCCCACGACGAGTCGTCGAAGCCGGGCAGGTCCCAGCCGGGCTGCTCCAGGCGGGCGTCGTACCACTCGCCCATCAGCAGGTCGGCGTAGCGCAGCGGCCCGGTGCTCTCCCGCCAGCTCCCGTCGGTGCCGACGACCGTGCGCGAGCCGTCGGCGTGGTCGGCCACGAGCTGGACGAGCAGTTCGGGACGTCTGCCGTAGCGCTGGGCCTGCTGCCGGCCGTCCCAGCCGAGGCTGCCCGACCACCAGCCGTCCGCGAGCACAGCCCCCACGCAGGCGGGGCCGTCGCCGATCAGGTCGGTGACGTCGTACACCTGGTACGGGACGCGGTAGCGGTAGTCGGTCCAGCCGGGGGTCAGCTCGCCGTCGCCCACCCGGTGGCCGTTGACGCGCAGCTCGTACAGGCCGCGGGCGGTGCACGCGACGCGTACGGCGGTCACCGGCGACAGGTCGACGACGCGCCGGAAGTAGCGGGGCGCGGGCAGCGACCCGGTGCGTACGCTGCGGGGCTCACGGTCGTCGGCGGGCGGTTCGAACGGCGGCAGGGTCTCCGGGTCGTGGCCGATCCAGGCGGCCGCCCACTCGTCCGGGTGCAGCACGCCGGTGCCGAACCACGACTCGGCCGCCGCCGTCCCGCCATCCGCGGAGCGGACCTGGACCTGCCAGGTGTAGCGGGCGAACGACGCCAGTGGCGCGCCTCCGTAGCAGGCGCTGGTGTCCTCGCCGTCGATCCAGCCGCTGTCCCAGGCGGGAGCGCCGCCGGCGCGGACCGTGATCCGGTACGCGGCCTGCGCGTCGCCGCGCCGGTCGGATGCCAGCCGCCAGCTCAGCCTGGGCGCGCGGGTGGCGATGCCCTGCGGGGTGGCGAGGTGCTCGCAGCGCAGGTCGTACGGGTGCAGCGCGGCGCCGGCGGGAACCGCGGGGAGAGTCCATCCGTTCACGGCGCTCATCAGGGTGCTCACCAGGCCCATTCCGTGGCCGGCCGGGCCAGCGTGTAGTCGCGCCGTGGCGCGGTGGGGTGGATCTTGCGCCCGCTGTACATCGGCCGGGCGGTGCCCTCGGGGCTGATGCCGATCACGTCGTCGCCGCGCCAGCGCACCTGGAACTCCCGGCCGGAGGCGACTTCCGTGCTCGTCGACTCGGGTACGGGGAACGTGACGGTGATCCGCTCGCCCCGCCTGGGCGCGCGGACGGACAGGTAGCCGTCGGGCGCCCACGCCCCCGTCTCGGTCCCGCCGAACCCGTCGCCGTCGCGGGTCACGCGCACCTTGGCGTACCCGGCCCATTCGGGCACCCGCATCCGCAGCTCGCGCAGGTCCTGGTGCACGTCGAGGTCGACGCGGCCCTCGTGGGGGAGGTGGCTGAGCACGGTGACCCGCTCGGTGGCCCGGGTGAGCAGCAGGTTGATCCGCACGTCACGGTCGTCGCCGGTGACGATGGAGTTCCACCCCCAGAACAGCCCGCGCAGGCCGGAGCCGACGCAGCAGGCCTGCACGTCGGCGGTGTGCCCGCGGCCCAGCTCGATGTCGCAGACGTAGTCGTTGGGCGCGCCGTACCCGGCGAAGGCGCCGCGCACCCGCTCGCCCACCCGCACGTGCGTCACCCAGCCGGGCTCGTCGCCCGAGGTGTCGGGGGCCGACTCGACCCAGCTCAGGTCGAGCAGCTGGGACTCGACGAGGTGGTTGCGCAGGAACCGCTCCACCACGCCCCAGTAGGCGGTGTGCCCTGACCGGGCGAGCGTGACGCCGGTGCCGATCAGGTCGACCAGTGAGCAGCTCTCATGCTCGTAGCGCTGGCCTTCGAGGTCGCCGGGCGTCCAGCCGAACCTGGTGGCCTGGGTGAGCGCCCAGTCGTAGGAGCGGCGTACGAACGCGGTCAGCTCGTGGTCGCCGGTGTGGCGGGCGTAGCGGGCCAGCCCTTCGAGGGTGCCGAGGCGGGTGTGGAAGTGGCCGCTGCGGTAGGCGCGGGCGGCGTTGAAGCTGCCGTCCTCGTGGTAGACGCCGCTCTTGTGCACGATCAGCCGGGCGAACCAGCCGCACAACTCCAGCGCGTCCTCGTTGCCGGTCGCCTGGTGGTAGCGGAGCAGCGGCATGATCAGCCGGCCGCTGAACGACGCCGGGTCGGGGGCCAGGTGCAGCGCGATGGCGTTGGGGGAGGGCCAGCCGTCGGGGGTGTACTCGGAGGCGGGGTAGAACCAGACGTCCCGCTCCTTGATCGCGATCCGCTTGAGGGCGGCCACGTGCCGGTCGGCCAGTTCCTTGGCCCTGGGGTCGCCGTCGGAGACGTACCACGTGGTGAGCGACAGGAGCACGGCCCGCTGGTCGATGAGGTTGGCGTTCGGGGCCCAGCCGGCCTCGGGGCGGGCCCGCCGGTAGCTCAGCCCGTCGGGGCCGAAGAAGCTCGTCAGCCGGCGCCGGAAGCCGTCCTCGACCTCCCGCCAGGTGTCCTTGCCGGTCATGTGCCTGGCGAGCAGGCACGCGTCGAGCAGCCGGCCGTGGCTGGAGCCGTAGTCCCAGTCGCCGTGCCGCAGCGCCGCGGGGCGGGCGAGCAGGTCGGCGCTGAAGTACGGAATGCCGTCCATGCCCGTGTCTGGGTCCGTGTCGGGCAGTCCGGCTACCGCGTTCATCGCCAGCTCGGCCCGCTCTTCGAGCAGCACGGTGTCGGGGATCTCTGGCATGGCCATCCCTTCGTCGCACATAAATATTCAACTGTGCATAGATGTCGCATTCAGCCTGCTTCGCCGGTTGACTCGCGTCAAGGCGTGCATAAATATTCGTATCTTGTTGGATATGTATCGCTGGGAGAGGATGGTGGCATGAGCGTTGATCCGGTGGTGCGGCCAGGTGCTGGTGCGGCGGTGACCCTGCGGCCCGTGACGGGAGCCCGCCTGCGGGACGGGTTCTGGGGGGCGCGGCAGCGGGTCAACCGCGAGGTGACGATCCCGCTGGGCGGCGAGCGGGTGCACGAGTCCGGCGCCTTCGACAACCTGCGGCAGGCCGCCCGCGGTGGCGGAGGGGAGCACCCCGCCGAACACAGCGGGAAGATCTTCGCCGACTCCGACGTCTACAAGTGGCTGGAGGCGCTGGCCTGGGAGCGGGGCAGACGCGAGGACGACGGCCTCGCCCGGTCGTACGCGCAGGCGTCGGAGCTGGTCGCCGCCGCGCAGTGCGCCGACGGCTACCTCCACACGCACACCCAGCTCACCGGCCGGCGACGCTATTCCGACCTGGCCTCCAGCCATGAGCTCTACTGCGCGGGCCACCTCATGCAGGCCGCCGTCGCGGGCCGCCGCGCCACCGGCGACGAGACGTTGCTCCGGGTGGCCGCCCGCTTCGCCGACCACCTGGCCAAGGACCTCCCCGCCGACGCGCTCGACGGGCATCCCGAGGTCGAGATGGGCCTGGCCGAGCTGCACCGCGAGACCGGCGTGCCCGCGTACCTCGATCTCGCCGCCCGCCAGGTGGCCGCGAGGGGCCGCTCGCTCATCCAGCTGAAGGGCCACCACGGCCCCGGCTACCGGCAGGACCGCGTGCCGGTGGCCGAGGCCACCACGGTCGAGGGGCACGCGGTGCGCGCGATGTACCTCGCCGCGGGGGCGACCGACGTCGCCGTCGAGACCTCCGATCTCGACCTGCTCGCCGCCCTCCACCGGCAGTGGCGCGACATGGTGGCCACCAAGACCTACCTGACCGGCGGTCTCGGCTCCAACTGGTACGGCGAGGCGTTCGGCGGCCACCACGAGCTGGCGCCCGACACCGCGTACTGCGAGACCTGCGCGGCGATCGGCAGCATCCAGTGGTCGTGGCGGATGTTGCTGGCGACCGGCGACGCCGCGTTCGCCGACCTCATCGAGCGCACCCTCTACAACGCCGTGCTGCCCGGCGTCTCGCTCGACGGCGAGCACTTCTTCTACGTCAACGCGCTGCGCGTGCGCGCGGGCGCCGACCCCGACGACCTGCGCGCCCCCGCCCGGGGCCGGCAGGGATGGTACGGCACCGCCTGCTGCCCGCCGAACGTGATGCGCCTGTTCTCCTCCCTCGACCACTACCTGGCCACCGGCGACGGCGACGGCGTCCAGCTCCACCTGTACGCGCCCGGCACCGTGCGCGCCGGCGGCGTGCTGCTCGAGGTGGAGACCGGCTACCCGTGGACCGGCCGCGTCGAGATCGTGGTCAGGGAGACCCCCGACCAGCCGTGGACCCTGTCGGCCCGCATCCCCGCCTGGGCCGATGCGGCCGGGATGGACGGGCGGCCGGCCGAGCCGGGCGGCTACCACCGCGTGCGCAGGGCGTGGCGGCCGGGCGACCGGGTGGTGCTCGACCTCGGGATCCGGCCCCGGCTGACGGCCGCCGTGCCCCGGCTCGACGTCGCCCGCGGCCAGGTCGCGGTCGAGCGCGGGCCGCTGGTCTACTGCCTGGAGCAGGCCGACCACCCGGGGGTGATCGTCGACGACCTGTGCCTGGCCGCGGCGGACCTCCGCGACGCGAGCGCGGTCGCCGGGCTGCCCGCCGACGTGGTGCCGGTCACCGCGCGCGGCCGGGCCCACGTGCACCGGGAGGACGACGGCGGTTTCCCCTACCGCACCGCCGCCGCCCCCCAGGAGCCGGAGCACGCGGGCCCGGCCGATCTGACGTTCGTCCCGTACTACGCGTGGGCCAACCGCGGCGCCGGGCCGATGACGGTCTGGACGCCCATGCACCGGGCCTGACCCGCGTGCCGCGAGCGCGTCCGGCCGGACGCGCTCGCTCGCACGGCCGGCTCAGGCAAAGGAAACGTCATGATCTGTGATCACAGGTGGAAAACGGGTATGTCGTAGCGGCTGTTCGCGATGACTTCCGTGTGCGCCCGATGCAGAGCCCGAGAGCGGAGGCGGCCCCGGTGGAAGCGGTGGACGGCGGGATGTGATGATGTCCCCAACGCTACGGGGAGGAAGCGATCGTGGGGTCCCTCGCGGGCAGCGGGCTGCCCCCGGATGACGTCGTCGTCTCCGCTCTGCGGGCGGGCGACGAGGAGATGTTCGCGACACTGCTCGACACCTGGGCGCGGGGCATGTTGCGGGTGGCCCGCTCCTACGTCTCCACCGACGACTCCGCGGAAGAGGTCGTGCAGGACACGTGGCTGGCGGTGATCGGCGCCATCGACGGTTTCGAGGGCCGCTCGTCCGTGAAGACCTGGGTCTACCGCATCCTCGTGAACACGGCGAAGAGGCGCAGCGTGCGCGAGAGCCGTACACTGCCGTGGAGCGCCTTCGAGCGGGACGCCGGCCCGGCCGTCGATCCCGCCCGGTTCAACGGGATCGACGCGGCCCTGCCGGGCAGCTGGAAGGAGGCACCCGCGGTCTGGCCGACGCCCGAAGGGCAGGCGCTCGCCGCGGAGGTGCGGGGCCTGATCGGCGAGGCGCTGGCGACGTTGCCCCCGCGGCAGCGCATCGTGATCACGCTGCGCGACGTGGAGGGATGCACCTCCGAGGAGGTGTGCGAGATCCTGGAGATCTCCGCCGTCAACCAGCGGGTGCTGTTGCATCGAGCGCGTACGGCGGTCCGCGAGTTGTTGGAGAGTTACTTCGAGTCGGTGAAGCAGCCAGAATAGGTGAAACGGTTCAATACGCAGAAGGTAAGGCGGTTAACGTCGTGAAGCGGTTCACGTGCGGCGAACTGGTTGAATCCATCACCGCTTACCTCGACGACGCCCTCGACCCGCCCGCTCGCGCCGCATTCGAGGCCCACGCGGCCTGCTGCGACGACTGCCGGCGCTACGTCCACCAGTTCCGCGTCACCATCCGGGCGGTCGGCGACCAGCCCCCGGAGAAGCTGTCGGGCCGCACGCGCGAGCGGCTGATGTCCGCCTTCAAGCAGCGCCGACAATCCTGACAATTCCCCCGTAACGCTCGCGCGGCCGGCGGCTCTATAGAGCTATGTGCCACGCGAGGGCAAGACGATGATCGGGCTCACGGCCGAGGGCTCGCCGCTGAGAGACGCCTCGGAGGTCGGAGACTACGCGCGCCGGTGCTTCCGCTCCACCGGTGACGACCGGGTGGGCGTGGAGCTGGAGTTCCTCGTCTTCGACCGCAGGTCGGCCACCCGCCACGTCCCGATGGACCGGGTCGAGCGGGCGCTGCCGCCACTGCCCGGCGGGAGCCGGGTCACCTTCGAACCGGGGGGCCAGCTGGAGCTGTCCGGCCCGGCCGGCTCGCTGACCAGCGCGATCGCCGGCCTCACCGCCGACGTGGCCGCCGCCCGCCAGGCCCTGGCGCGCGACGGCATGGTGCTGGCGGGCGTGGGCCTCGACCCGATGCGCCCGGCGGTGCGGCAGTTACAGCAGCCACGCTACGACGCGATGGCGGAGTTCCTCGGCAGGCCGTACGGCGCGCTGATGATGTGCTGCACGGCGTCCATCCAGGTCAACCTGGACCTGGGGGAGCAACCCCGCACGCGGTGGGAGCGGGCACACCTGCTCGGCCCGGTGCTGACCGCCGCCTTCGCCAACTCGCCGCTCAGCCGGGGCCGTCCGTGCGGATGGATGTCGGGCCGCCAGGCCGTGTGGGAGCACCTCGACCCCACCAGGACGGCGCCCGTACCCGCATCCGCCGACCCGGCGGACGACTGGGCCCGCTACCTGCTCGACGCCCGCGTCATGCTCGTGCGGGAGGGCGAGGAACGCTGCCGCACGGTCCGCGACGGCTCGACCTTCCGCGACTGGCTGGGCTCGCGCGAGCGCCCGCCCACCGCCGAGGACCTGGCCTACCACGCCACCACGGTGTTCCCGCCCGTGCGGCCCAGGGGCTGGCTGGAGATCCGCTTCCTGGACGCGCAGCGTCCGGCGGACTGGCCGGTGTGCGTGGCCGTCACCCACGCCCTGATCAGCGACGACCGCGCCGCCGACGCCGCGCTCGCCGCCGTCGAGTCCTGCCTGGGACCCCGGTGGCGGCGGAGGGCCGGACCGGAGCGCGCGACGTGGGCGGCGGCCGCGCGCCGCGGCCTGTCCGACCCCCGGCTCGCCCGCGCCGCGGACGCCTGCTTCCGAGCCGCCATCGAGGCGCTGCCCCGCCTGGGCGCTACCCCCGCCCTGATCGGCGAGGTGGCGGCCTTCGCCGACCGGTACGTGACGACCGGCCGCTCCCCGGCGGCCGACCTGATGGATCTGGTGAGAGAACCGGGGCGGCGCCTGCCGGCCTGGCTGACCGAAGAGGGACGAGGATGAGCGACTTCAAGGAACGCATCGCAAGCGATCTGCTCGCGGTGCGCAGCCGGTCCCTGGCCTACACGGAGGCCGACGACGACCTGCTCCTACGCCAGCACTCACCGCTGATGTCGCCCCTGGTGTGGGATCTGGCGCACGTCGGCAACTACGAGGAGCTGTGGGTGCTGCGCGAGGCCGGCGGCATCACCCCGCTCAGGCCCGAGATCGACGACATCTACGACGCCTTCAAGACCCCGCGCAAGGACCGCCCCAGCCTGCCCATCCTCGGACCGGCGGAGGCCCGCCGCTACATCGAGGGCGTGCGCGGCCGCGTCCTCGACGTCCTGGACGCCGTCGACTTCGACGACCCCGCGCCGCTGCGCCGCGACGGCTTCGTCTTCGGCCTGGTCATCCAGCACGAGCACCAGCACGACGAGACCATGCTGGCCACGCTGCAACTGTCGAAGGAGCCCGGCGTGGTACGCGACGGGGACCTGCCGCCGGCCCGCACCACCGGACAGGACGAGGTGTACGTGCCCGCCGGCCCCTTCCTCATGGGCACCGACACCCAGCCGTGGGCCTACGACAACGAGCGCCCCGCCCACCGCGTCGACCTGCCCGGCTACTGGATCGACCGGCTGCCCGTCGGCAACGGCGCCTACGCCGCGTTCATCGAGGACGGCGGCTACCACGACCCCCGCTGGTGGACCAGGGAAGGCTGGGAGTGGCGGCAGCGGCAAGGCGTCTTCGCCCCGCTGTTCTGGACCAGGGACGGCGGCGCCTGGCACCGCATCCGCTTCGGCCGCACGGAGCCCGTGCCCATGGATGAGCCGGTGCAGCACGTGTCCTGGTACGAGGCCGACGCCTACGCCCGCTGGGCCGGCAAGCGGCTGCCCACCGAGGCCGAGTGGGAGAAGGCCTGCGGCTGGGACCCCGAGGCGGGCCGGGCGCGGAAATACCCGTGGGGCGACCACGAGCCCACCCCCGCCCTGGCCAACCTCGGCCACCGCGCCGCCCGGCCCGCCCCGCTCGGCGCCTACCCGGCCGGCGCCGGCGCGTACGGGACCGAGCAGATGATCGGTGACGTGTGGGAGTGGACCGGCACGTGGTTCGACGGCTACCCGGGGTTCCGCAGCTTCCCCTACCGGGAGTACAGCGAGGTCTTCTTCGGCCAGGAGTACCGCGTGCTGCGCGGCGGCTCGTGGGCGGCCGACCCGGCGGCGATCCGCACCACGTTCAGGAACTGGGACTACCCGATCCGCCGGCAGATCTTCACCGGCTTCCGCTGCGCCCGTGACGCGGAGCGGCCCTAGTGTGCCGGCACGCGGCCTGGCTCGGCGCACCCCGCGCCCTGGCCACGCTGATCCAGGAGCCCGAGCACGGCCTGCTCGCCCAGTCGTACGCGCCCCGGCGGCAGCGGCACGGCACGGTCAACGCCGACGGCTTCGGCATGGGCTGGTACGACCCCGCCCGCGCCGAGCCCGTCCGCTACCGGCGCGCCATCCCGATGTGGGCCGACGCCAACCTGCCCGCGCTCGCCCAGGTCGCCCGCTCGGGCTGCCTGCTGGGTGCGGTCCGGTGCGCCACCGTCGGCATGCCGGTCGAGGAGAGCGCCACCGCGCCGTTCACCGACGGCCGGTGGATGCTCAGCCACAACGGCCGCGTCGAACGGGACGCGGTCAGGGCGCTCGCGGACGGCGCCGAGAGCGCCTGCGACTCCGCCTGGCTCGCCGCCGCCGTCTTCCAGCGGCTGCGCGCCGAGCCCGACCTCGGGGAGGCCCTCGCGGAGGTCGTCGGCCACGCCGGGGAGAAGGACCCCGGCGCCCGCCTGAACCTGCTCGCCTGCGACGGCGCGTCCATCGCCGCGACCGTCTGGGGCGACACGCTCTTCGTCCACCGTCACCAGGACGGCGTGGTCGTGGCGAGCGAACCGCTCGACGACCTGCCCGGCTGGCGGGCCGTGCCGGACCGCAGCCTGCTGCTCGCCTCGTCGGAAGGCGTGCGCGTCCAGCCCATGTGACCCTTTCCTTGAGGAGGCACCGTGCCCGTCAGCCATTCGACCGTGCGCCTGATCAACCACCTCGACCTCGACTACCTGCGCTCCTCCCTCGAAATCGATGTCAGGATCGGCCTGACATCGATGCCGAAGTCCCTGCCGCCCAAATGGTTCTACGACGAGACAGGCAGCGACCTGTTCTCGCAGATCACCAGGCTGCCCGAGTACTACCCGACCCGGCGCGAGCTGGCCATCCTGCGGGCACGAGCCGCCGAGCTCGCCGCCGCCAGCGGCGCCGACACGCTGGTCGAGCTGGGATCGGGCACCAGCGAGAAGACCGTGCTGCTGCTCGACGCCCTCACCGAGGCCGGGACGTTGCGCGGCTACACGCCGGTCGACGTCGACGCGGTCACGCTCGCCGCGGCGGCGCAACGGCTGGCCGAACGCCACCCCGGGCTCGCCGTACGCGCGGTGTGCGCCGACTTCGAACGCCACCTGCGGCTGCTGCCCCGCACCGGCCGGCGCATGGTGGCCTTCCTCGGCGGCACGATCGGCAACCTCGAACCCGACGCCCGCCGGGTCTTCATGAAGGAGCTGCGCGGCACGCTCCGTCCCGGGGACACGTTCCTGCTCGGGGCCGACCTGGTGAAGGACAGGAAGCGGCTGGTCGCCGCCTACGACGACACGGCCGGGGTGACGGCCGCCTTCAACCGCAACGTGCTGCACGTCATCAACCGGGAGCTGGACGCCGACTTCGAGCCGGACGCGTTCGACCACGTCGCCCGCTACGACGAGGAGCACGACTGGATCGAGATGCGGCTACGGGCGTCCCGGGCCATGCGGGTGCACGTCGCGGCGCTCGACCTCGACGTGGACTTCGCCGAGGGAGAGGAGACGCGTACGGAGATCAGCGCCAAGTTCCGCCCCGACGGGCTGCGCGCCGAGCTGACCGCGGCCGGCTTCACCGTCATCCGCTGGTTCACCGACCCCGCGGACGACTTCGGCCTGGTGCTGGCCCAGGCATGATCGGCCAGGCGTGATCGGCAAGACGTGGCGGGCGGCACGATCCGTCGTGCCGCCCGGCCACCTCGACGCGGCCGGCTGCAACGTGCCCAGCGACCAGGTGTTCGACGCGGTCGTCGGGCACCTGCGGCTCGAACGCGGGCGTGGCGGCTACGCGGTCGCGCCCGACCTCACGGAGGCCAAGGCGTCCCTGACCACCCTGATCACCGCGGACGGTCAGACCCCCAGCGTCGGCTCCCTGATCGGCGCGGACGGCCGGGGAGGCGGGGACGGCGCGTCTCCCGGGGATGTGGCGTTCGTGGAGAGCGGCACGGCGGCCATGGCGGCGCTGCTCGGCGGCTGGCGGCTCCCGCCGGGCAGCCGCGTCGGCTTCGCCCGCACGGAGTACGGCAGCACGCTGATGCTGCTGCGCCGCCTGGCCGCCGGCCGCTCATGGACGCTCGTCGAGCTGCCCGTGGACGCCGACTCCCGCCTCGACCTCGACGGCCTCGGATCCGCGCTGGCCACGGGACTGGACCTGGTCACCCTGGTCCACATCGCCTCCCACCGGGGCGTCGTCCAGCCCGCGCGGGAGGCCGGCGCGTTGTGCCGCGCCGCCGGGGTCCCGCTGGTGCTGGACGCCTGCCAGTCCTTCGGCCACACGGACGTGAGCGGGGCCGGCGCGACCGCCTACGTGGGCACGTCCCGCAAGTGGCTCGCCGGCCCGCGCGGGGCCGGCTTCCTCATCGTCCCGGGGCTCGCGGCGGAGATGGACGCCGCCGCCCCCGCACTCGGCGGGCACGTATGGGCGGACGACGTTCCGGAGCCGCTGCCCGGGGCGATCCGCTACGAGAGCTCGGAAGGAGCGATCGCGTCGCGGGTGGGACTCGGCGTCGCCGTACGGGAGTACCAGGAGCTCGGCCCCGCGGACCTGCACGAGCACATGGCGGACCTGGGCCGCACGGCCCGGCACCTCCTGCACGGCGCCGGCGGCTGGCAGGTGGCCGAGCCGCTCGACGAGCCCTCCGCCATCGTCACCCTCCGGCCTCCGGCGGGCGACTCGGTGGAGGCCGCAAGGGCCCGCGCCGCCGGGGCGGGACTGCTCGTGGGGGCCGCCCCCGTCGCCAGAGCGCCGCTGGACCTGCGCGAGCCCGTGCTCCGCGTCTCGCCGGCCCCGGGCACGGAGCCGGAAACCCTGCGCACGCTCGCCCGCGTCCTCAGCGCACCGTGAGGACCGACCCGGCCGCCCGTTCACGGCCGAGAAGCTGACACCCCCCTGGCCAGGTAACGCCCGCGTGGCGCCCCGACGACCTCGCCGGCTTCCAGCACCCGCTCACCGCGCAGGAACGTGTCGGTGACCTTGGCGTTCAGCTCGAAGCCCTCGAACGGCGTGTACTCCTGTGCCGACTCGGAGTCGGCGGCTCTGACGGTCCAGGTGTGGTCCGGATCCACGAGGCAGAAGTCGGCGTCGAAGCCCTCGGCGATGTCGCCCTTGGTGCGCAGCCCGAACCGCCTGGCCGGGTTCCATGCGGTCAGCTCCGCGATCCGGTGGTACGGCAGGCCACGGCGCGCACCCTCGGAGATCAAGCCGGGCAGCAGGTATTCGGCGCCGCCGAAACCGGACTTGGCCACGAAGACGTCGTCGCGGGGTTCGCCGAACTTCACCTCGTCGCGGCAGCAGGCGTGGTCGCTGACGACCCAGTCGATCTTTCCGTCCAGCACGTACTCCCACAGGGCCTCGACGTCCTCGCGAGGCCGGATCGGAGGGTTCACCTTGGCGCCGAGGCCGTTGGCGGTGTCGATGTCGGCGAGGAGGTGGCCGATCGTGACCTCGCGGCGAAAGTCGATGTGCGGGAAGGCCTGGGACATCCGGACGGCGGCGTCGACGGCCTTGCGCGAGGAAAGGTGCAGCAGGTTGATCGTCGGCAGGCCGGTCTCGTGGGCCAGGTAGGAGGCGATGCTGACCGCCAGCCCCTCGGAGTGCGGCGGCCGGGAGGCATGGTAGGCGGCGAGCCCCGACAGCGACCCGTCCTCCTCCACCATCCGGGTGTACGCGTTCATGATCTCGGCCGTCTCGCAGTGCAGCGACAGGGATATCTCGCCGGCCAGGTCGGGGAAGCGCTCCCGAGCCGCCTGCACGCCGCGCATCACGAACTCGAAGTGCGCGTAGTCGTACCGTTCGTCCTCTGGGATCATCAGGAACCGGCTCTGGTCGGCCGACCGGCCGTGCAGGCCGTGGCTGCCGTAGAACATGAAGACCTTGAACGAGGTGACGCCGTGCTTCTCGACCAGCTCGGGGATCTCGGTGATGTGCTGCTTCGACATCGGCGCGAGGTGGAAGGCGTAGTCGACATAAGCCCGATCCGCGGTGGCGGCGAGCACGTCGGGGAAGAAGTCGGCGTAGGCACCGCCCCGGTTGAGGTAGTACTGCCCGGTGCGCATGTACGTGATGGCCGAGGTCACCCCGCCCTGGGCGGCCGCCCGGCTTTCCGAGGCCGCGTCCTCGTCAAGGGGGTTGTAGATGCCCCAGTGCTGGTGCGCGTCGACCACGCCGGCGAAGGCGAGCTTGCCGCCCCCGTCGACCACGGTGCGGGCCGGTGCCGGGTCGATGCCGGCGGCGACGCGGACGATGCGGCCGTCGCGGACGGCGATGTCAACCTGCCGCGGCTCGGTCCACGCGTGCCGTACGACGCGGACGTTCGTCACGAGGACGTCGATGGACGTCATGCGTTCCTCCGGAGTGTGTGTGAGTTGGATTCCAGGCGGGCCAGCGGCCGGAGTATCTCGTCGACGGAGCCGAGGTCGTCCAGGCGCAGAACGAGGCCCTCGACCTGCCGCGCGCGCTCGGCGGTGAGGCGGCCCGCGACGTTCTCCCGGAACTTGACCGCGAGTTCGTCGTCCGTGAGCGGGTGCTGCGGACCGCCCCGGTTGACCGGCACCTCCTCCGTCCACTCGCGGCCGTCGTCGGCGCGGACCGTGACGATCGCCGGGAACTGGTACGGGAAGATGGCGTCGCAACGCGCGTCGGCGACGACGTCCACCATGGCCATCAGCGCGCGGCGGCGCGGGTCGCGGGCCAGCTCGTCGGTGTAGTCGGCCAGCCCGACGCCGAGCCCAGAGCCACCGAGCAGGCCGGCGACGACGGCGTACGGCCCGGAGAACTGCGCCTGGTAGCCGGTGTCCGGCGCCCGCTTGACCTCGATCGGCTGGCCGATGGTGCGGATGACCGCCGTCGGCACCCGCAGCTCGATCCGGGCGATCCGGTCCACCGGCACGCCACGTTCCCGCAGCCGGAGCCCGGCGTCGATCGCCGCGTGGGTGAAGTGGTTGGCCGGGTAGGGCTTGAAGAAGATCTCCGGCACCGACCAGCGCTCGCCCAGGCGGTCGGTGAGCTGGCCGGGGTCGGCATCGTCGCGCAGGAACGCGCGGAAGAAGCCGAACCGTCCCTCCAGGACGGTGGGCGGCCCGGTGAAGCCGCGGCGTACGAGTTGCGCCGCGGTGACCGCGGAGTGCGCCGCCCAGCCACAGTGCAGCCGTTTCACGGTGCCACCTGTCCGGTTCGCCTCGATGATGCCGGAGGCGAACGAGGCGGTCAGGCCGAGGGCGTGCGAGACGCCGTCGGCGCCGAGCCCGAACAGCAGCGCCGCGGAGGCGGCGCCTCCCATCGCGCCGCAGATGGATGTGGCGTGCTGACCGTGCTCGAAGAAGACCGAGTTGCCCAGCTCCCGGTCGTAGCCGGCCATGCCCAGCCGGACGGCCAGTTCGAGCCCGACCGCGATGGCGGCGACCGTCTGCCCGCCGTTGGCGCCGGCCGCCTGCGCGGCGGCCAGCGCGGCCGGCACCACGCCCGCGCTCGGATGCAGCACCGACGGGAGGTGCGTGTCGTCGTAGTCGAGCGAGTGGGCCAGGACACCGTTGGCGAAGGCGGCCTGCGCCGCGGGCACCGCGGCGGGCAGGCCCACCGCGTGCGCCTCGGACCGTCCGCCCTGGTCCGCCACGAACTCGACCGCCGCGGCGCTGGTGGGCAACCGGTGCGCGGCGACGCAGAGGCCGAGCACGTCCAGCACCCGCTGGCGGACGCTGTGCCGTACGTCGTCCGGGGGCCCGGTCCTGGCGGTGGTCGCGGCGAACGCGGCGACGCGCTCGGCCAGCGCGGGCTCAGCCATGGCCGATCATCGCCAGCGGGCGGACCGGTGAGCCGGTCGCGCCGAAGAGCGGGAGCGGCGCCAGCACGAAGGTGAACTCGTGCACGCCGGCGGCGGCGAGTTCGTCGAGCGCCATCGCCTCGATGATGTAGACGCCGTGCTCGACCAGCAGCACCCGGTGCGCGGGCAGCACGCTGTGCGCCGCGCCGGGGCGCAGGCACTCGAAGGCGATCGTGTCGGCGCCGGCGGCGTGCACTCGGCGGCCGGCGAGCCATGTCGCGCCGGCCTCGCCCACTCCGGGCACGCCGGACTCCAGCCCCATGTAGACCGTGCGATCGGGGTGGTCGAAGAAGCGGCCCCAGCCGCTGCGCACCAGGGCGACGTCTCCGGCGCCGATCGGCGTGCCCTGTGCCGCTTCGGTGGCCGCCAGGTCGTCGGGGGTGATCTCGTAGCCGGCCCCGCAGCCCTCGCCGGCGCCGATGGCCCGGGGCACGTCGAGCAGCACGCCACGGCGCACCATCGGCGCGATCGTGTGCGCGCCCAGTTCCACGTATCGCCCGCCCTGGCCCGCTTCCACGGCGTCCGCCCCGCCGTGCAGGCGGCCGAGGTGCGACACATGGGCGAGCGCGTCGATGTGGGTGCCCACGTGGGTGCCCATGGTGATCATGTCGTTCGCGGCCGAGCCGCCGTCGGACCTGACCATGTCCCCGTGCCGTCGGGGAAGGGAGTGCCAGTACGCGGGATGGTTAGGGGACTGCGGCATCCCGACGGAGAGCCGGCGCCCCAGGTCGTAGACGGTGACCCCGCGCCGGACGGCCGCGAGGAGCGGGTCTCCGGCAGAGGCGTTGGTCGAGGGTGTCACGGGTAGGCTCCTGTTCGTCCTGTGTGGCCTGCGGTCATCCGGTCCACAGCCCGCCGTTGACGTCGACGGTGGCCCCGTTGACGTAGCTCGCCCGGTCGCTGAGCAGGAAGGCGATCGTCTCGGCGACCTCCTCCGGATCAGCGGCGCGGCCGAGCGGTACCTGCCCGACCAGGTCCGCCATCTCCGGCGCCGGGAGACGCGCGGTCATCGGCGAGCGCACGGGGCCGGGAGCGACCGCGTTGGCCCGGACGCCCCGGCCGCCGAACTCCTTCGCGATATTGCGGGTCAGCGCCAGCACGCCCGCCTTCGCGGCGGCGTAGGCGGGACCGGACAGGGTGTTGCCCCCGTTCCGCCCGTTGATCGAGCTCATCAGCACGATCGCGCCGGCGCCGGCGGCCAGCATGCCGGGCAGCACGGCACGTACCACGATGAAGGAGCTGGTCAGGCTGTCGGCCAGGACGTCGCGCCACTGCTCGGGCGAGACGTCCAGCAGCCCGCCGTAGCCGACGGACCCGGCGACGTGCGCCAGGCGGGTCGGCGCCGCGGGCAACGCGTCCAGGAACTCCTGGACCTGTCGCGGGTCGGCGGCGTCCACGCCGTCGGCCCGGTCGAGGACGTGAACGGTGTCGCCGTCCCTGCGCAGGGTTTCGGCCACGGCCGATCCGATCGCCCCCCGGCCACCCACCACCAGCGCGGTCATGACCGGCGGGTCTCGGTATTGACGCCGGTCAGGTCGGCGGCGGGCGCGACGCGGCCGGAGTCGACGGCGGCCAGCCACAGGTCGGTGGCCCAGAGCAGCGCGTTCGCCCCGCGCGGCAGCAGCAGATAGCTGATCGCCTCGGCCACGTCGCGTTCCTCGACCCCGGCCGCGTACAGCCGGTCGAGGTGGTGCAGGAACGGGTCCTCCTGCTGGTGCACCGCGTGCACCACCACCGCGATGAGGTCGACCTCGCGCTCGGACAGGCCGGGGGCGGCGGCGGCGAGGAGTGCGGCGTATCGTTCGTGGCCGTCCATCGGCAGGGCGTGCGCCCAGGATCGCGCGGCGAAGAAGATCGGCCGCCACGCGGCGACGGCGCCGGCCACGGCGACGGCCTGCGCCATCTCGTCGGTGGTCAGGCCCGCTTCGAAGCCGCGCTCGACGTGCAGGGTGCCCACCGCCTCCTCGTCGGCGACGAGGAGACCCACCCAGATCAGCTCCCGCTCGCGGGCGGAGAGGTGGCGCGCGTCGAGGGTGAAGCTCCGGTAGAGCCGGGTGTAGGCGTCGAGGAATCCGGGCTCCGTGCGGGCGTAGATCTCGTGGTACGACAGCGTGTAACCGCGCTCGGCCCGGATCCTGGCGAGCTGGTCGGGCGCGCTCATCACAGCCCCGGCGTCAGGCTGGGCGTCAACGAGGCGTCGTGGTCGTACAGGGCTGGTATGAGGGTGTTGAGATCGTGTCCTGGCAGCGGCTCGCGGTAGTCGGTGCTGCCGAAGTCGTTCTTCCTGATCAGGGACAGGTTGCCCGTACGGCTGTAGAGCGGGCCGTGCCAGGTTTGCGGGCTGCGGAAGAAGTAGCCACCGGGTTTGACCACGCCCCTGCGCCCCAGCATCAGGTCGCCGGCGATCTTGAAGGACTCCTCGTAGACGGGGTGTTTCTCCTCGTTGACCGCGGTGTAGCCGGGCAGCATGCCGACGAGGAAGACGATGCCGGCCTCGTCGCGGCGCAGCCACCGGATGCGTACGTCCGCGGGCTGCGGCTCGTCCCCGCGCCAGCTCATGGAGACCCACTCGTCACGGGTCTCGGGCAGCGTCGTGAGCTCGCCGGCCCCCTGACCGGGCGCGAAGTCGGGCGCGCCGTGCGGCCCGAAGTAGAGCACGGTCCGGCCGGGGCCGGGCACCCAGTCGAGCTCGGTCAGGGGCTGGGCGTGCAGGTACGTGCCAGGGGCGTACGGCTGGTCGTTGACCGTGCCCCGGCCGGTGAGGACGAAGATGTCGCACGCGCTGCGCAGCACGCCCCGCTGCCGGTTGGTGAAGGCCAGCAGTTCCGTACGGGCGCCGTTCTCCACGTCGGCGGACAGGGTCTTGCGCAATCCGCCGCCGTGGTCCGCGCCGAAGTGCCCGGGCGACACCGGGGTCCACGGCAGGTCATGGGTCGATATGAAGTCGACGTCCGGACGGTTCCACATGTCAGGCTTCGCACCTTTGCCTCGGAGTTCCCGGAGAGCAGCCTCGATCGAAATTGTTCCGTTGAAGCGAACGGCGGTTCCCCAGGCGGAATCAAACGGATACTGTCGTGCGACGGCCCGGGCTGTCAACGGCCCGGCCGAACGTCGCGGATTCATCCCAACTGGATGGCGGGTGGTTGTCATGGGTATCGAGCCGGATCCGACCGGCGCGGCTACGGGCGAGAAGAGCGGCTGGGGCGGGGTCGGTGCGCTGGTCCCGCCGGAGAACCCGACCGTCGCGGCCGAGTTGCGCGCCCTGTTGCCGCGCGGTCTGCCGGTCCACACCGCACCGCTGCCGGTGATCCCCGGAGCGCTGAAGGAGCGGCTGCTCGGCTACAACGACGCCCTCACCGCCACGGCGGAACTCCTGCGCGGACAGCGGCCGGACGTCGCCTACTTCGCCTGTACGGGCTCTTCGTACCTGGTGGGGCCCGATCGCGACGCCGCGCTGCACGACGCGATCGACGCGGCCGGCGCGGGGCGCGGCCTCACTGCCGCCCGCGCGATCCTGGAGACCCTCGCCCAGCTGCGCCGGCGCAGGGTGCTGGTGGTCTCGCCCTACCCGGACTGGTTGACCGACCTCGCGGTCGCGCACTGGAGCGCCGCCGGGCTCGCGGTGGGGGGAGTTCGCAAGGTGCCGGCGCCGGACGGCATCTACGCCATCGCCCCGGACGAGGTCACGGCACTGCTACGTGACCTGCGGCCCGACCGGGATACGGCGGTGCTGCTCAGCGGAACGGGGATGCCGACGGTCGAAGCGATCGCCACGGTCGGCGACGAACTGGGCGTGCCGGTGCTTTCGTCGTCCCTGGCGGCCGCGTACCGCGCCCTGCTCCGTGTCCCGGTGCCGGCGGCCGAGGCTTCGTGCCTGGCCAACGACCTGATCGGCCGCTGGCGGTGACCGGGTCCTGTCGCTCGCGCCGGCTGTGTCACGACCCTTGACGGTTCTCGGGGCCAGCCATTACCGTCCCGGGTATTCCAAGGGAACGACGTTCCGCAGAGGCGAACGAATCCCGCTCCCTCAGCTCGCGTCCCGTCCGGGGCCGCCAGGAGGTGACAACCATGCACGGCTGGCGAGCCCGTATCGGATTAATCATTCCCCATGTCAACATGACGATGGAGCCCGAGATCAACTCCGTGCTGCCCCGGGGCGGATCCGCCCACGCGGCGCGGATGGTGATCCCGCGGCTCGACCCCGACGGCCTGGTCCAGATGGCCCACGACTCGCTGCGGGCCGCCGGGCAGCTCTCCGAACTGGACGCCGACGTCGTCGTCTTCGGCTGCACCTCCGGCAGCTTCGTCGGCGGTCACGAATACGAATCCGACCTGGTGAACCGGATCGCCGAACGGGTCGGCTGCCCGGCGCTGTCCGCGTCGGGCGCCGGCGTCACGGCACTCCGGGCGCTCGGCGTCACCAGGATCGCCGTCGCCACCCCCTACGACGACACCATCAACGAGCGGCTACGCGCCTTCTTCGCGGCGCACGGTCTCGACGTGGTCAGCCTCGTCGGCCTCGGCCTGCGGGAGCGTACCGAGCACTTCCCCCTCGCCCGCACTCCCGTCTCGGCCATCGCGCAGCAGTCGGAGGAGGTGGTCTACCGGCTCGCCCGCGCCGCCGCACATCCCGATGCCGAGGCGCTCTTCATCAGCTGCACGAACCTGTCGACCCTCGGGCTCGTCGCGGAACTCGAACGCGACCTCGCCGTACCCGTGGTCACGGCCAACCAGGCGAGCATCTGGGCGGCCTTCCGGGCGGCCGGCCTCGGCGAGTCACCGGCCGCGTTCGGCTCCCTCGGCCGGCTCTGAGCCCGCCACCACGCTTCCTCCGGCACTCACCCTTGGAGCAGCAAGCATGTCACACCGAACCCACCTCTCCCGCCGCCACCTGATCAGACTCGGCGCGCTGGCCGGAGCCGGCGGCCTGCTGGCCGCGTGCTCCCGCCCTCCTGGCGCGCCGACCGCGGGAGGTGACGACGGCGGGGCCTACTCGACGATTCGCTCGACCGCCGTCTCCTACATCTGGGCGCCGTTCCTCGTCGCCGAGACGAATGGCTACTTCGCGGACGAAGGGCTGAACCAGAAGGGCAGGGTCGCAGGGCAGGGCGTCGTGGCCAACATCGTGCTCTCCGGCGACGCCGACTTCGTCGTCGGAGCACCGATGGACACGATGAAGTCCACCGCGGTGGGCCAGCCGCTGATCAGCTTCTGCAACATGCTGACCACGCTCGCCACCAACGTCGTCATCAGCGCGGAGGCGTTCGAGAAGGCCGGCCTCACCGAGGCCAGCACCGCGGAGCAGCGGGCCGCGGCCATGCGCGGCATGCGACTCGCGTCCACCGGCGTCGCCGGCACGCCGGACCTGCTCATCCGGTACGTCTCCCGCAACCTGGGCAAGCTCGACCCCAACAAGGACCTCAAGATCGTGCCCATTCAGGGCGGCGGATCGGCGATGCTCGCGGCGGTCCAGAACAAGCAGATCGACGGCATGGCGATCTCGTCGCCGATCTCGGACCAGGCGATTGCCGACCTCGGCATGAAGTACCTGTTCGACATGTCGACGGACCCGGTCGAGCCGCTGGTCGGCTTCCCCTACATCGTGGCCTCGTGCAAGCAGGAATTCCTGGAGCGGAACCCGGACGCCATCGGCGCCTACTGCCGGGCGATCCAGCGCTCGCTCAACTTCATCAAGGCCGAGAAGGACGCGTTCCGCGACCTGCTCGCCGGTCTCTTCACCGACATCAGGCCCGAGGTCTTCAAGACGGCGTTCGAGGCGAACTACCCGATCTACGCCGACAGCGTCGTCCCCACCCAGCCCCAGTTCGAGCAGGCCAGAGAGTTCGTCGTCACCGCGTTCGAGATCAACGGCAGCGTCAGCGAGGCGGCCGCGGCCAAGAAGATCGGCTTCGAGGACAGCTGGAACGCCAAATTCGCGCAGGAGGCCCTCGACAAGGTCGGCACCTCCACCTGACCGCACCCACCCGTAGCCGGCCCGGCGTCGGCTTCCCGAACAAGAGGCGAACGTGACTGTGGTACCAGGGGTGAACTCCACCCATATCAAGAACTTCGGGGATCTCGAGGCCGCCGCCCGCAATGGGGCGCGCCGGGCCGTGTGGGACTTCCTGGAGGGCGGCGCCGGCGCCGAGCGCAGTGTCGCCGCCAACACCGGCGAGTTCGACCGGTGGACCTTCCGGCCGCGGATCCTCTCCGGCAGCAAGCCGCCGTCGCTGGAGACGACCTACCTCGGCTGGCCGTTGCGGCTGCCGGTGGCCACCGCGCCGTTCGGCGCGGACGGCGTGTTCCACCCGGAGGGCCAGCTGGCCGTGGCGGGGGCCGCGCAGGACGCCGGCGCGCTCGCCCTGGCGCCGCACGTCTCCACCCACCCGCTGGAGAAGATCCGCGAGGTGGCGCCCGACGCGGCGCTGATGTTCCAGCTGCATCCGGTCGGGAGTCTCACCAACTTCCGGCGGCTGGTCCGCCGGGCCGAGTCGGCCGGCTACCGCGGCCTCGTCATCACCGCCGACTGCCCGACCGCGGGCTACCGTGACCGCAACCTCGCCAACCAGTTCGTGTACGAGGACGTCATGCGTGGCAACTACCGCGGTGAGGAGGAGCACGCGGCGGAGATGTTCGGCGAGTTCCGCGCCATGACCCAGCCGGTGTGGACGTTCGACTACCTGGCGGAGGCGCTCGGCGAGACCTCGCTGCCGGTAGTGATCAAGGGCGTCATGACCGGCGAGGACGCCCTCCTCGCCGCGGAGATGGGCGCCGACGGCGTCATCGTCAGCAACCACGGCGGACGCCAGCTCGATTGCACGCCCGCCACGCTGCGGCAGTTGCCTGAGGTGGTCGAGGCGGTCGGCGGCCGGATCAGCGTCGCCGTCGACGGCGGCATCCGGCGCGGCACCGACGTGCTGAAGGCCCTCGCCCTCGGCGCCGACCTCGTGGTGATCGGGCGCCTGGCGGCCATGGGGCTCTGCGCCGGCGGCCGGGACGGGGTGCGCCTGGCCCTGGAGATGCTGGCGGCGGAGATGGTGAAGTCGCTCGCGCTGCTCGGACGGTCGAGCGTGGCCGAGGTCGACCGGTCCATGCTCCAGCCGGCCTGACGAGCGGAACCCAGGGAGATGCGGATGCACGCAGAACAGCCGGGACAAGCCCCTGCCGCCGTCGTGTCGGCGGAGGGCGTGTCCATGACCTACCACGGGCGCCGCGGCGCGGTGAACGCCCTGTCCCATGTGGACTTCACGCTCAGGCAGGGCGAGTTCGTCGCGCTGCTGGGCCCGTCCGGCTGCGGCAAGTCGACGCTCCTGAACATGGTCTCCGGCCTGATCGCGCCGACCAGCGGGACGCTGACCTACCGCGGCGAGAGCATCGACGGCCCGAACACCAGCATCGGGTACATGACCCAGCGGGACTCGATCCTGCCGTGGCTGACCGTCGCGGAGAACATCGAGCTCCCGCTGCAGATCCGTCACATGCCCGCGCGGGAGCGGCTGGCAAGGACCGCCGCCTATGTCGAGATGGTCGGACTCAAAGGCTTCGAGAAGACCTACCCGGCGGGTCTGTCCGGCGGCATGCGCAAGCGGGTCGGCCTCGCCCAGGCACTCGTGTACGAGCCGGAGACGCTGTTGCTGGACGAGCCGTTCGGCGCGCTCGACGCGATCCTGCGGCTGCGCATGCAGGCCGAGCTCCTCGCCCTGACGGAGAAGCTCGGGGCGGCGGTCCTGTTCGTCACCCACGACATGGACGAGGCCATCACGCTGGCCGACCGGGTCGTGGTGATGAGCGCCCGCCCCGCCCGCATCATCGACGAGATCGAGGTCGACCTGGCCCGGCCGCGCGACCTGGAGCAACTGCAGTTCACGTCTGGGTACCAGGAGGTCCGGCGCCGGGTCTGGCAGAACCTCGGGCAGGAGATCCACGCCGCTGACAAGGAGATGGCCAACGATGAGTGACACGGAGACGCTCGCCAAGAGTGTCGTGGCCGACCCGCCGGCCGGCTCGCACCCACGTCGCAAGCTCAGCCCGAAGGTCACGATCGCCCTGGGGCAGATCGTGGTGGTGATCGTCTGGCTCGGTTCCTGGGAGTGGCTGTCCGGCCGGGTGATCGACCCGTTCTTCTCCAGCTCGCCCAGCGCCATCGGGCAGCAGCTGGCCGAATGGTTCAGTACGGGCTCAATCTGGGTGCACCTGTTGATCACGTTGCAGGAGTTCGGCGCCGGCCTGCTGGTGGGCAGCGTGGTCGGCGTGGTCGTGGGCTTCACCCTGGGCCGGCTGCCGACCACGGCGGCCATACTCAACCCGTTCGTCACGGTCGTCTACAGCATGCCGAAGCTGGCCCTCGCGCCGCTGTTCGTGCTCTGGTTCGGCATCGGGTTCGGGTCCAAGATCGTCCTTGTCGGTTTGATCTCGTTCTTCCTGGTCTTCTACAACACCTTCACCGGCGCGCGTGACGTCGACCCCCTCTACATCGACTCGCTGCGGATCATGGGAGCCAACCGGCTGACCATCTATCGCCGGGTGATCATGCCGTCGGCCGCGGTGTGGGTGATGACCGGTCTGCGCATCGCCGTGCCCCAGGCCGTGATCGGCGCCGTCGTCGGCGAGCTGATCTCGTCCAACCAGGGCATCGGCTACATCATCGCCAACGCCGCCTCCTTCTTCAACACGACCGGCGTGCTGGCCGGCGTCGCCCTGGTCGCGTTCGTGTCGGTCCTGCTCTCCCAGCTGATCATCATGGTGGAGCGCTGGGCGACCCGGTGGAAGCAGGGCTGACATGCATCCCACCGCATACCTCGCCCGCTGGGCCGCCGGCGTACGGTACGACGCGCTGCCGCCCGGCGTGGTGGACCGCGTACGCGGGCTGCTGCTCGACCACCTCGGGGTGGCGGTGCTCGGCAGCACCCGCGAGCACCACCGGCGCTGGGCCGCGGCCGAGCTCGGCCTGGCGGGCGGCGAGCCCGGTGTGAGCACCGTGACCGGCACCTCGCTGCGCGTCGCACCTGACCGGGCGGCCTTCCTCAACGGCGTCGCCGGCTCGTCCGGCCCCAACCTCGACGACGTCTGGCACGGCTCACTCGGGCATCCGGGCGTCGGCACGTTCCCCGCCCTGCTCGCGCGGGGCGAAGAGGTACGGGCGCCCGGCACGGCACTGGTCGAGGCGGCCGTGGTCGGCTACGAGGTCGCGATGCGGATCGGCTCGGCCCTCGGCCGCTCCGCGTTCGACCGCGGCTGGCATCCCCGCGGCGGTTGCAACACCGCCGCCGCCGCCGTGGCCGCCCTCAAGGTCGCCGGCGAGCAGCGCGCCGACGTCTACCACGCGGCCTTAGGCCTGGCCGTGAACGCCGCGGCCGGCGTGGTCGGCGCCGCCTACTTCTCCGACGCCTGGTACGCGCTCTCAGGCCAGGCGTCCAGAGAAGGGCTGCTCGCCGCGCTCGGCGCGCAGGCCGGGCTGAGGGCCACGGACGAGCCGCTGGCGGCCG
This sequence comes from Nonomuraea sp. KM88, assembly GCF_052245635.1. Lineage (NCBI taxonomy): Bacteria > Bacillati > Actinomycetota > Actinomycetes > Streptosporangiales > Streptosporangiaceae > Nonomuraea > Nonomuraea sp. KM88. Next base: position 771,987 of record NZ_JBQQCC010000001.1, read on the forward strand.
AGCGCGGCTACCTGGCAGCGGCCTCGGACCGGATCGACCTCGGCGTCCTCACCGATGGCCTGGGTGGCGAGCCGATGCTGATGCAGTCGGGCCAGAAGCTTTTTCCGTCCTCCGGCGCGACGCACGCCGCTCTGGAAGCCGCGGTGGCCGCCCGCGGCGAGCTCGGCTGCGACGCGGCGGAGATCGTTGCGATCGACGGCTGGGGGTTCCGCGAGATGGTCGACGTGCTCGGCCGGAGGCACCCGGCGACGGCGCTGGCGGCGAGCATGAGCACGCCGTACGTGATCGCGTGCGGGGTGCGCGACGGGGGATTCGACCTCTCGCACCTCGATGCCGAGCAGATCGCCGACCCGGAGCTCCGTCGCCTGCAGTCGGTGACCCGGCTCGTTGTCGACGACCGGCTCGACCGCCTGCCGCCCCGGCATCTCGGCGCCCGGATCCGGCTCACGGCCCGCGGCGGGAGGCAGGCCACCGTCGAGGTGCTCGCCGCGAGCGGGCACGCAGGGAACCCCCTCGGCTTCGATCGTGTGGCCGGCAAGGTGCGGCGGCTGCTGGCCGGCGTCTGGCCGGAAACACTCGTCGACCGGCTGATCGACGAGGCGGCCGCTGTGCCGGAGACAGATGTGGACAACCTGATGCGGACGGTGCGGTCGTCCGATTAACGTGTCTGCTCGATCTTTCGGCACCATTGGTGTCGACCATCGTGTGAAGGAGGTTGTGAGATGACCGCGTCGAGCATCGTCCCCACCGTCGTGGACGCGGTCGCGCAGCCCCAGCCGCCGGTCGGCGCCGATCCCGAGGCCGCCGGCCGGGCTCGGTCAGGGCTGGCCCGGACGTTTTCGATCATCAATCTGCTCGCCTCGAAGGCACCGGAGGCGCTCGGGGTGTCGGCGATCGCGCGTGACCTCCAGATGCCCAAGACGGTTGCCCACCGGATTCTCAAGGAACTGGCGGCCGACGCCTTCCTCGCCTTCGACACCACGACCAAGCAGTACCGGCTCGGCCCGGGCGCGCTCACCGTGGGGCTTGCGGCGCTCCGCACACTCGACGTGCCCAGAACCGCCCGCCCCCACCTCGCGCGCCTGGTGGAGGCCAGTGGCGAGACCGCCACGCTCTCCATCCGCCAGGGCTGGCAGCGGGTCTACGTCGATCAGGTGCTCTCCCCGCACGAGGTGCGGATGTCGGTGGCGCTCGGCCGGATGTACCCACTGCACGCGGGATCTTCGTCGAAGGCGATCCTGGCCGTGCTGTCCGACGAGACGATCGAAGAGTTCCTCGCCCAGCACGCGCGGGCCAGTTTCACCTCGCGGACGATCACGTCGGCCGACGCGCTCCGCGACGACATCGCCGAGATCCGCCAGCGAGGGTACGCGGTGAGCTACGGCGAGCGCCAGGCCGGCGCGGCCAGTGTCGCGACGGCCATCCGCGACGCGTGGGGCGAGGTCGTCGGCTCCATCTCGCTGTGCGGGCCGCGGGAGCGGTTCGCAGAGCACATTCTGCGTCACGGGGCCGCGGTGGCCGAGGCGGCCCGCGCCGTGTCCCGCGAGATCGGGCACGGGAGTGCCCAGTCCTAGCGGACGTTCAGGCGAGGGAAGAGGATGGATGAACGCGCGTTCCGATGCGGGCGACCGCCTCACCGCTCTGGGCACGCAGCTGCTCGAGGTGCACATCTGGCTGCGCGAGATGCTGGACGACCTCCAGGACGGCATCGACGACTACTTCGACGGCAAGGGGCTGCCTCGCCGCGACCTGCGCGCCCACTGCTTGTCGTTCTGCACGGCGCTGACCCGCCACCACGCCGGCGAGGACAAAGGCGCCTTTCCTGCGATCGCCGAGGAGTTTCCCGAGTTGCGCAAGGTGCTCTCCGACCTGCGCAGCGACCACAACCAGCTCGACTGGCTCATGGGAAACCTGCGCAAGCTGCTCGAGTCGCTGCCCGAGCATCCGGACCCGGCCACGGCCGTCAAGGTGCGCGAGGAGGTGGGGGCGCTGTCGGCGGTGATGCAGACGCACTTCGTCTACGAGGAGAAGAAGCTGATCTCCGTGCTCAACTCGATGGACGTGCCCGAGTGGCGCGACAGGCGGCCCGACTTCCTGCTCAGCGACGACGACGCCTGACCTCCCTGTTCTCCGGGGCCTTTACGGATCCGCCACCGGTGAGTAATTTCGCAACCGTGATGCCCCGGAACGTTCTCGACGCGGCGCGTGCGCCTTTCGCCGGCTCCGAGTGAGCGGTCAACCGGAAACAGAGTTACCAGCCCGTACGCACGGCCGGCACGACGGCCCGGCGCCGGAGGCGGGAGCCGGTGCACGGGAAGACGTGGCCGCCGGCGTGCGGAGGCTGTTCGGCGAGCGGATGCGCCTGCTGCGGCTGTCGCTGGAAGACCGGCGCGCGAGCGCCCTGCTGGTGCTCGTGCACGCCTGGACGGCGGTCGTGCCGATGGCCACCGCCGTGTCCACCGGCTGGCTGGTCGCCGCGCTCACCGGAGCCGCCGGCGGCGGGGAGCCCGTCGCGGCCATCGTCTGGCCGCTGGCCGCGATGGCGGCGCTGCTGGTGGCGGCGGAGGTGTTCGAGGCGCTCGGCGGCGCCGTGGAGCAGTACGTGGCCGGCCGGGCGGACGCCCGGGTGATGCGGCAGGTCCGTCGCCGCGCGCTCGCCCCCGCCGACATGACGCACCTGGAGGATCCGGAGTTCGCCGACAACGCCTCACGCGCGTCGGACGCGGGCTCCGGCCGGGTGCGGTCCCCGGGAACGGCGGCCGTGGGCCAGTTGCGCCTGGTCTTCCGGATGCTGGGCGCGCTGGCCTCGGCGGCGGTGGTGGCGGTCCAGTTCTCCGTGCTGCTGGCGGTGGCACTGACGGTGACGGCCCTGACCCAGCGGGCGCTGATCCGCCGCTGGTGGGTGGACCTGTCGCGGGTGGCCGACGCCCGTGAGGACCTGCGGCGCCGGGGGGAGTACTGGTCGGACATCGCCTCGTCCGCACCGGCGGCCAAGGAGATCCGCCTGTTCGGGCTGGGGGACTGGGTGGTACGCCGCCGTACCCGGGAGGTGCTGGCCTGGGCGGAAGTCATCTGGGCACGCAGGCGCGGCATTCTGCGGCAGCAGTGGCTGACGGCCACGCTGGCGGCGGTCTCCGCCTGCGCCGCCCTGCTGTTGCCCGGGCTGGCCGCCATCGACGGGACGTTGTCGCCGTCGGAACTGGTGACCGTCCTGGTGGCGGCGTTCAACATCTTCGCCATCAGCTCCATGGGCCACGAGGCGTTCGACATCGAGTACGGGTTCGGCGCCGTCCTCGCTCTCGACCGGCTGGCCGGCGCGACGGCCCGTACGGGCGGCGGCGGGGCGCCCGGAGACGGCGCCGGCGCCGGCGCGACGACCCGCGGCGGCACGGGGGCCCCGCCCCCGATCGAGATCGACCACCTGGTCTTCCGCTACCCCGGCGCGGACCGCGATGTCGTCGACGGGGTCCGGCTGGCCATCCGTCCCGGCGAGGTGCTGGCCCTGGTGGGGCACAACGGCGCGGGCAAGACCACGCTGATCAAGCTGCTCGCGGGCCTGTACCTGCCCACCGCGGGTCGGCTGCTGGTGGACGGCCGGCCGCTCGGCCCCGCCGACCTCGAGCACTGGCGCCGCCGCGTGGCCGTGGTCTTCCAGGACTTCAACCGGTACCCGCTGCCGGCCGCCGACAACATCGCGATGGCGGCGCCCGGACACCGCGGAGACCTCGAGGGGATCCGCGCCGCCGCCCGCCGCGCCGGCATCGACGCCACGATCGAGGCGTTGCCGGCCGGCTACGACACCCCCCTCGCCCGCGACCGCGCCGGCGGCACCGACCTGTCCGGAGGGCAGTGGCAGCGCATCGCCATCGCGCGGGCCATCTTCGCCGTCGAGCACGGCTGCGACGTGCTCATCCTGGACGAGCCGACGGCCCACCTCGACGTCGAGGCCGAGGCGTACTTCTACCGGCGGGTCGTGGCCGAGGTGCCGGGAACCACGGTGCTGCTGATCTCGCACCGGCTCTCGACCGTGCGCCACGCCGACCGGATCGTGTTGTTGCGGGCGGGCAAGGTCGCCGAGGAGGGCGGCCACGACGACCTGGTGGCCGCGGACGGCGCCTACGCGCACCTCTTCCGGCTGCAGGCGGCGCGCTTCGCCGCCGGCGAACCGGACGGGACGGTGACCGGCGGATGAGGCTGCGCGTGGGACCGGTTCGTCACGTGTTCGCCCTGGCCTGGCGGGCGGATCCGGCGGTCGTCACGATGGTCGCCGCGTTGTCCGTCGCCCAGGCCGTCACGACCGCCCTCATCGCCCTCGGCCAGCGCTGGGTCGTGGACGCCGCGGGCGCGCACGCCGTCGGCGCCCTCGTGACGGCCGTCGTGGTCGGCACCCTCGCCCACGCCGTGCTGGCGGCGGGCGGCCGTACCCGCTCCAACTACCAGGACGACCTGGTCAACCGGGTCGACATCGAGATCAACCGGGAGATCCTGCACGCCGCGGCCGCCATCCCCACCCTGGAACACCTCGAACGCACCGACTACCTCGACCGGCTGGCCATGCTGCGCCGCCACACCCACGCGCTGGCCGGGTCCTGCTGGGCGCTCGCCGACACGGCCGTCTCGGTGGTCAGCGTCGCATTGTCGGTGTGGCTGCTGGCCTCGGTGCATCCGGCGCTGGCCGCCCTGGCCCTGCTGGCGCTGCCCCCGCTTTGGGCGGCCAAGCGCGCCCAGCGGCACCTCGCCGACGCCCGCATCGCCACCGCCGAGGACGCCCGCCTGGAGCAGCGTCTGCACCGGATGTGCATCGAGCCGGACACCGGCAAGGAGATCTACGTCTCGGGAGCCGGTCCCGTCCTGGACGAGGCGGCGGGGGACGCCCGCGACCGGGTGGTGAACGCGGTGCTGCGGGCCCGCATCGGCGCGATCGGCTGGCAGCTGACCGGATGGTTGTGTTACGCCGCCGGGTTCGTCGCCGCGTTGTTGCTGATCGCGCTGCTCATCCGGTGGGGCGAGTCGAGCCTCGGCGAGCTGATGCTGGTCATCAGCCTCGGTACGCAACTCCGCTTCCAGGTGTCCGGCACCGTCTGGGGCTTCAGCCGGATCGCCGACGCGGGCCACGCCACCGGCCATTACCTGTGGCTGCGCCGCTACGCGGAACGGGAACACCCCACGGGCACCCGTCCGGCGCCGGACACGCTGGAGCACGGCATCGAACTCCACGACGTCGGCTTCACCTACCCGGGCTCGGCCGAACCCGTACTGTCCGGCGTGGACCTGACGCTGCGGGCCGGCTCGACCGTCGCTCTCGTGGGCAGCAACGGCGCGGGGAAGACCACCCTGGTCAAGCTGCTCAGCGGCATGTACCGGCCGACCGTCGGGCACATCACCGCCGACGGCGTGCCGCTCGCCGACCTGGACCTGGAGGCCTGGCGGCAGCGGCTGACCGGCGTCTTCCAGGACTTCGTCAAGTTCCAGCTTCCGGTACGCCGTACCGTGGCCATCGGCGGGCTGCCTGCGGCCGGCGACAGCGTGCCGGAGGCCGTCGCCAAAGCCGGCGCCGACCCGATCGTGGATCGGCTTCCCGACGGGCTCGACACCCAGCTCGGCCGGCTGTACGAGGGCGTCGAGCTGTCACACGGCGAGTGGCAGCGGCTCGCCCTGGCCCGTTCCCTGATGCGTCCCGAGCCGCTGCTGATGGTCCTGGACGAGCCGACCGCCGCCCTCGATCCGCAGGCCGAGCACGAACTGTACGAACACTTCCTGCGCCACGCGGCCGCCGACCGCGGCCGGATCACGCTCCTCGTCTCGCACCGTTTCTCCACGGTGCGCAACGCCGACCACATCATCGTCCTGGAGGACGGCCGCGTCACGGAGCAGGGCTCCCACGAGGAGCTGATGGCCCTCGCCGGGCGGTACGCCACCCTCTACAGCGCCCAGGCCGCCGCCTACTCATGACGTGGGGTCCCGCTCATCGCGCTTTTTCGAGCTGTCATCCCGACGAGAGCGCGGGAGCGGACGTCCACACCGCCCGGGATGCTCGATCAGCTGTCAGCCGCACTCGTACTCGTCGAGTTTCTTCCGCCTGGCCTGCGCCTTGTCGCTGTACACCGGGTCGGTGACGTCCCGGACGTTGCTGTCGGTCGACAGTTTGCCAGATGACTTGCGAACGGCCTTCACCTGGCTGTGAAAGGCGTCGGCGATGTCGGGCGGCACGCTGTCCTCCATCGCCTTGCCGTACTGGGCGATGAGCCGGGCGATCCTGCGGGCCTCCTTGAAGTCCACCGGCTGGTCCACAAGCGCCTTCCCTACCTCGGCGGCGTACATCACCTGCGCGATTCCTATGGGGTGGCTGTCGCACGGGCAGCTGTGGGGCTCGCGGCCGGTTCGGCCGTGGCGGAGACGCTCGCCTGCGGACTGGCTGGTTCGGGTCCGGCGGTGGGTTGTTCTCCGCCGCATGACACGAGCGCCGTCGCCGTCAGAGAAGGAGGGCGCAGCGCACCAGGCGGACTCGCATGGTTCCTCCATGACCGTCGGTTGCCGCGACCCTAGCCCACCGAGTCCGGGAGCCCTCCCCGCCGGCCGCCTCATGAGTCCTCTTGCGCTCCATGGTTCCGGGACTCGATGGTCGTCACGTCGTGCCGGTGGGCCCGAAGGAGGACGGAGGGCACGGCCTCACGAGGTTGTCGCGGCCCGTTCAGACTCGCTGCGAAGGACGCAGAAATCGCGCGAGGTCTCGGGACGCAGGCAGAGGTGGAGCCGATTCTTGATCGTCTTGCGCTCCGGCACTTGGTTGAAGTGCAGGAGTGGCCCCTGCGGTAGCAGGACCTGTGTCTCCTCGTCTCCGGGCCAGGCCAAGCGGCTGTGGGAGGACCTCCTCGACGGCCGCGCCCGTTGACGGCGGCGACACCCCGTGGATCTCTTCAGCCGTGTTACCTGGTGTTCAGACTTGCGGGTCCACGTTCGATGGGCGGACTATCATGACGGCATGACCGCTCCCCAGCGCCGCGCGCACATCGCCGGACGCGTCCAGCATCTGGAATCATGGGCTTTCACTGCGGGTGGCGAGATCGCGGACATCAAGGCTGCGATTGATCAGCTTCCCACGGTGATCCGCCAAGAAATCCTGGAGTACACCGAGCCGGTGTTCGGGGAGATCATGGCCGGTCGCGCCACCCTCGCGACGCGGCAGGACCTGGAAGCCCTGGAACGTCGGCTTACGGACCGCCTGGATGGTCTTACGGACCGCCTAGATGGTCTTACGGGCCGTGTGGATGGTCTTACGGGCCGTATGGATGGTCTTACGGGCCGTGTGGACGTTCTTACGGACCGCCTGGCCGGTCTTGAGGGTACGGTGGAACGTCGCCTGTCCGGTGTGGAGTCGCGTCTCGATCGGGTCCTGGCCGCCCTCGCCAAGCCTGAAAGCTGAAGGGACGGCGTTCGGGCTGACGGTGGCCGGTGGCGAGCAACGGGTGTGGCTGGGCAGCTTCCCCACTGATCCTGCCCAGGCGGGTCGCGGTGGTTCGATTGCCGTCGGCCGTCATCACGGTGGTGCGGCCACCTTGACGTTCGCGAGGGTCAGGCCGGTTATGTCGGCGGCCACGTCCGCGCGCTGCACGTGGGCGAACGTGCTGTCCCTGATCGTGACGTCCCGCAGCGGCTGCTCGGGATACCCCCGCAGCAGGTACGCGCTGCGCGTGCGGTCGCTGCGCAGCCCCGCCACGTTGATGTTGCGGATGGGGGGCGGGTCGTCGCCGTTGTGGCCGTCGCCGTGGTAGAGGTCGATGGAGACGGCCTCCTTGGTCAGCTCGCTGATCTCGACGTCCTTGACGAAGACGTTCTCGACGTATCCGCCCCGCACGGAGTTCGTCTTGATGTAGAGGCCGAAGTAGAGCCCGGGGCCGCCCCAGCGGCAGCGGCGGACGAAGACGTTGCGGATGCCGCCGGTCGTGTCGGTGCCGATGGCGACCGAGCCGTACCGGTAACGCATGTCGCAGTCCTCGATCAGCACGTCCTCGCACGGCACCCCCACCCGCCGCCCGTCGGGACCGCGGCCGGCCTTGATGGCGATGCAGTCGTCGCCGACGTCGAAGACGCAGCCCGAGATCACCACGGAGCGGCAGCTCTCCGGGTCGCAGCCGTCGTTGTTGGGCCCGCGCGAATAGATCGACACGTTCCTGACCAGGACGTTCTCGCACCGCACCGGATGGATCTCCCACATGGGGGAGCGCACGATGCGCACACCCTCGACGAGCACGTTGCGGCACAGGTACGGCTGGATCATGTTCGGCCGCAAGTAGTGCCCCGCGCCGAACACGCGCTCCTCGACCGGCACCCCCTCCGCGGCCATCCGCTGCAACGCGGCCCAGTCGCCGGCCTCGTTCGGCATGCCAGGCTCCCAGCCGAAGGCGGGCGTGCCCACCCACCACCACCAGTGCTCGGGCCCGGCCCCGCCGTCGAGCGTCCCGGCGCCGGTGATGGCGATGTTCTCCTGGCCGTGGGCGTAGATGAAGGGGGAGTAGTTGTAGCACTCGATGGCGGAGAAGCGGGTGAAGACGGCCGGGAGGTAGTCGGCGGGGTCGGTGCTGAACAGGATCGTCGCGCCCTCCTCCACGTGCAGGTCCACGTTGCTGAGCAGGTGGATCGCGCCGGTGAGGTAGGTGCCGGGCGGCACCCGCACGTGCCCGCCGCCGCTCTCGTGGCAGGTCTCGATCGCGGCGCGGAACGCCCCGGTCCACGTGTCCCCGTCCCCGAAGCCGGTGACGTCGAACCACCGGTCGGGGAACTCGGGCGGCCGTACCCGCTCGCGCAGCTCGTCCGCGTACCGCCACGCCTCTTCCTCGTTCATGACACCTTCCTTGCGTGCAGGGCGTGGTGGAGGGGCAGGGCGATCACCCAGGACGGGTTCCACGTGTTCGCCTCGCCCTTGCGCTGCCAGTTGGTCTGGAAGAACCCCTCGCCCTGCTCGCCGGGCACGTCGAAGCCCCAGTCGCCGGGCTCCGTGCAGATGCCCTGCCCCATGGCGTGCAGGATCGTCTCGGCGCGTTCCGCGTAGTGCGTCCTGCCGGTCATCAGGCCGAACTCCATCAGCTCGGACGTCGGGAAGAACACGTCGAGGTGGTGGTTCTGCACGCTGACCGAGGGCCAGCCGCACGCCTTGAAGCCGCGCCGCTCGAACGTGCTGCCCGCGTCGAACTCGGGCGACCACACGTAGACGAACGTCAGCAGCCAGTCGGCCGCCGTCTCCGCCCATCGCGCGTACGTCTCGCGCCCGGTGAGGCGGTAGAGCTCGAAGGCGGCCTGGAAGTAGTACATCCCGGCCTCCTTGTCCTCTCCGCTGGCGTCGAGGGTGGCGTGGGCGAAGGGCCGCTCGAACGTGGCCGCGTGCAGCCGGTGGTAGCGGCCCAGCAGTTCCTCCGCGCGCCGCAGCCACACCTGCTCGCCGCTCAGCCGGTACGCGCCCAGCAGGGCCTGCACGCACGACACCCCGGCCGCGGTGATCATGGGGGAGAACGGGACGCCGCCGGGGGTCCAGCCGAGCGGCACGATGCCCTCGGGCAGCCGGGTCCGCCAGAAGAACGCGGCGGCGTCCTCCACCGCCTCCTCCCAGGCCGGCGGCGCCGTCAGGCCCGCCTCGCGGAACCGCAGCGCGAGCTCGGCCAGGTCGGCGACCGTCTCGCCGTGGGCACGGCTGGAGAAGAAGGCGGCGCCGTCCTTGCGGAACGTCTCCCACCGGTCCTCGTCGAGCAGGTAGCGGCCGTGGCGCAACCCGCGTACGGAGGCCGTGCTGCCCTCGACGTAGAAGCCGGCGGCGCGGCGGGCGCGCCCGACCCGCTCCGGCTCGTCGCGGCCGAGGCCGAGCTCGGCGTCGCAGCGGGCCAGTTTCATGCACTGGCCCGTCCAGCCGTACAGGTACGACCGGGGCTTGCCCGGCCGGGGTCTGTCGTAGGCGAGGTAGCCGTCGCCCGCCCAGCGCGCGTCCATGGCGTTCGTCTTGAGCCGCACGATCTCGTCGCGGGACAGCGGCCTGGCGCCCCGGCCGTCGTAGAGCCCCGTGCGGAGGAGTTTCGTGAAGCCGAGGCCGCGCGGCTCGACCGGGCCCCAGTCGAGGGTGTGGCGGGTGGTGACGGTCTCGCCGGGTGCCAGGTCGCGGTAGCCGACGGGCCGGTCCGCCACCTCCGCCTTGCTGACGTAGCAGACGTCCGGCCTGCCGTCGAAGGCGATCACGCCGGTCATGGCCGCGACGGTGAGGCCCGGCGACCGTACGACGCCGAGCGAGCCGTACGCGACCGTTCCGTCGCCGAGCCTGGTCGCCGCGGGATGGGCGAACAGGCTGACGTAGCGGCCGTCCCAGGCGGCGTTGACGGCGGGGACGGGCAGGCGGTGCTCCTCGCTCACGAACCCCTCGCGGGGGACCTTCTTGCGCGGGTCGGACGAGGGGTTGCCGTTGTAGAGGACGCCGGGCATGGTGACGTGCGCGTCCGTGGTGGGGAGGGGCAGCAGGAGGCCGGCCGCCACGTCGGCGACCTCCTGCTCGGCGTCGTTGCGCCAGGTGGTGGTGAGGGTGAGCAGGCCGCCGGGGGCGAAGGCCAGCTCGAGCCGGGCGCTCAGCGGCCCGAGCCCGGCCGTGACCACGATGGTCCCGCCCGCCGAACGTACGCGGACGGAGTCGCCGAAGGCGGGCTCGATGCGCCACGGGCGGCCCGTGGACGCGGTGAGCATGCCGCTCAGCGGGGCCCGCAGGTGCGGCCCGTCCACGTCGCGGCGGCGCAGCACCAGTTCGGGCCCGCCCGAACCGGCCACCACCTCGACGACCTTCCCGCCCGGCTCCTCGACGGCCATGAGGACGCCCGCCGTCATGGGCGCCGCCGGATCCTGACGGCCTGGCCGACCGTCCCCGGCAGCGGCACCGCGATCGTCCCGCCGTCCAGCACTCCGAGCGGCGTGACGGTCATCTCCCACGTGTCGATCACCTCGACCTCGTACCGCCCCTCCGGCACCTCGTACGTCCTGTCGGGGAAGCGGTGCTCCCCGCAGTACTCCAGGTAGAACTCCCCGGGCACCTCCAGCATCGGCGCGTCCCGATCCCGGTAGCGCGCCTCGTCCGGGGTCCCGGCGATGACCTGGCGCAGCAGCGCGAGCCTGGGCACGGCGGCGCCGGTGAGCGTGCCGCCGTCCTGCGACCAGGTCAGCCCGTCGTCGTCCGCGTACGACTCGCCGTGCGTCAGGTAACGCCGCCGTACCGACCCGTCCCAGGCCATGGTGACGACCTTCTCGGGCGGCAGGCTCAGCGACGGGTCCTCGCCGTCGCCCTCGTACCCGCACGCGTCCATCAGCACCTGCTTGTGGTGGTCGCGCGTCGGCACCCACGCGTCGCGCGGGCTGGGCGCGCGGACGCTGCCGTGCGTGAACGTGCGCCGCCACAACAGCGGCGAGTCCGCGGGGACGGTGATCGAGCGCGGGTGGTGGCCGGGGTCCTCCTCGGCCACCAGGTCGGCCAGCCGCACCCAGTCGTGCTCGGTGAACGCGGGGAACGGCGACGGGTCGGCGGCCAGCGACCACCACACGTTCGGGTGCGCGGCCAGGCGGGGCACCACGTCCCGCACGTAGCGGCAGGCGGTCTCGACGTCGGACACGCCCTCGCCGGGATGCATGAGCACCAGCTCGGCGGTCACGCCGATCCCGGCCAGCTCCGCCACCCGCTCCTCCAGCGCGTCGAGCGAGCAGCGGGTGGCGAACGCCGCCATCCGCACCCGGTCGAACGGCGACGACTCCAGCGAGGCGAGGGTCCGCGTCCGCCGCTTCTCGTCGTGCAGGTGCCAGCCGAGCGCGGTGGTCGCCATCGGCCCGATGCTCATCGGTCTCCCACTCTCGTCATCCGCAGCGCCAGGTACGGCCTGCGCGGCAGGCCGACCCGCACCTGTTCGCGGTGCACCCCGTCGATCGGGGTGATGGTCATGTTCCAGGTGTCGATCAGCTCGACCTCGTAGGCTTCGCCCGCCGGCAGGTCCACCGTGACCTGGGCCGGTTGGCGCCGCCCCAGGTAGCGCAGGAGGGTGCCGTCACGGCGCTCCTCCATGATCGTGCGCAGGAAGGCGATCCTGGCGGGGCTCTCGCCGTACAGGCCGCCGCCGTTGCCGATCCACGCGCGGTCCTGGAAGCCGGCCAGCGACTCGCCGTGGCCCACGTAGCCGCCGCGCGTCATGCCCTCCCAGAACCGGTCCATCAGCTCCTGGCCGGTGACGTTGCCCCAGCGTTTGCCGATGTTGCCCTCGTAGGAGATCTCGTCGATCACGACGGGCTTGGGGCAGGCCGCCAGCCAGGCGTCGGTCGGGGTGGCGTCCCAGTGCTGGATGCTCTGGTGCGTGATCCACGGCCTGGTGAAGTCGTACATCGACGCGACCTCGAACATGCGCGTCCCGTTGTGGATGGAGCGCAGGTGCTCGTACGGGTCGTGCCGCACGATCGTGCGGAGGATGTCGTCCCAGTCGGCCACGGTCTTCGACCGGTTGAAGTCGTACTCGTTGGCGGCCGACCACCACACGTTGCGGTAGGCGGCCAGGCGGGCGATGACGTAGCGCACGAAGGCGTGGTCGACCTCGCGGCCCATGTCCTGGAAGCCGCGCACCCCGCCGTCGTACGGGTGGAAGAGGATCACGTCCGCCTCCACGCCGAGGTCGCGCAGCTCGCGGACCCCCGCCTCCAGGTGGCGGAAGAACACCGGGTTGAACCGGGTCAGGTCCAGCCCGTCCGGGTCCTTCCCGGCGAACGGCACCTCCGGCGGCGCCATCGGCCCTGTCGGCAGCACGCACATGCGCAGCTTGTTGAACGGCGACGCCTTGAGCGTCCGCAGGGTCTGGCGTTCCCGCTCCTCGTCCATGTCGTGCGTCCAGTGGTACGCGGTCGTGCCGAACGGCAGGTACGGCGTGCCGTCCGCGTATTCGAAGCCGGTGCCGGCGGCCCGCACGGGGCCGTGGTTGCCCGGGCCGGGCGGCCCCACCTCGAAGCCGCCCGAGCATCCGTCCAGCTCTTCCACGTTGCTGACAGTCGTGAACCGCCACGGACCCACCGCGTCCGGCATGAACCGGACGCGGTAGACGCCGTCCCCGTCGTAGAAGCCCTCGGCCTCGACGACGCGGTTGCGGTACTGGTACCGGGCCGACAGGCGAACGTCCGCGAAGGGGTTGCCGCCGGTCGGTCCGGCCAGTTCGATCTCGTGGACGCCCCAGCGTTCCACGGTGGTGGAGAAGGTCACCAGTCCTTGCCCGCTTCCGCCTGTGCCTTGATGTAGTTGGGGATGTCCTGCTGCTGGGACAGGCTCAGCGCCTGCTCGGGCGTCCCGCCGTCACGCAGGATGTGCTGGCGGTAGACCGACCACAGCGGCAGGTCCCAGTACTCGGTGTTCTGGTAGTTCGAGATCACGGCGTTCTCACCCCAGTAGACGGCCGAGGCGTCGATCTTGGCCAGTTCGGGGATGGCCTTGCCGAAGCTCTGCACGACCTTGTCGGTCTGCAGGACCGCCTTGACGCCGTGGCTGGAGAATTCGGTCTGGCCCTCCTCGGAGACCAGCCACTTCACGATCTGCAGCGCCTGGTCCTTCTTGGGCGAGGACGGCGGGATGAACGCGGCCCGCGTGTTCGGCTGGTAGATCGTCTTGGCGCCCTTCTCGAGCACCGGGATCGAGCTGACGCCGATGTCGACGCTCTTGGCCTGCTCGGCGAAGGCGGCCTCGTCGCCGTCCTCGATGAACAGCTCGCTGCCGGCGTACATGTTCAGCCGCGACAGCGTGTCGACCGCCATGGCCAGGTGGCCCGGCTGGCTCATGTCGCCCTTGAAGTAGTCGGTGACGGTGGTGAAGTCGTTGCGCGGGATCTCCAGGAAGCGGTACAGGTTGTCGACGTACGTCTTCCAGGCGTCGCTGCTGATGTCGACCTTGACGTCCTCGGGCGCGGGCTCCTCGCTCGTCGTCGGCAGGAACGGGTAGAGACCGGCCTGGTTGAAGTCCAGGTACTGGTCGGGGTGCTGCATGTAGCCCTTGTAGTGATCAAGGCCGTCGTCCTTGGTCAGCTGCTTGGCCTTCTTGAACGCCTCGTCGTACGTCATCCCGGGCTTGGGGTGCTTGACGCGGAACTTGTCGAAGATCTTCTTGTTGTAGAGCAGCACGTGCTCGTCGATGAACAGCGGCACGCCGTAGATCCCGCCGTCGGAGCGCGACCTGGTCAGCTCCACCGCGGACTTGTTCAGCGTGTCCAGGTCGATGCCGGCCTTCTCGAGGTCGGGGGTGAGGTCGCCCACCCAGCCCATCGGCTCGAGGTCGCGGTCGATGCGGTTCTTCGGGTCCTCGATGACGATGTCCGGGGTGACCCCGGCCGCCTTGAGGTCCTCGTACCGCACGGGGTAGTCCCACGTCGCGTACTTGATCTTGACGTCGGGGAACGCCTCGCGCAGCTTGTTACCGATGATCTCGTCGAAGACCCTGGTCGCGGCTCCCTGCTCGTTCTCGACGGTCGACTCGAACGGCTTGTAGTTGGCGGCGAAGATGAACAGCTCGTCGTCGCAGACGCTGAACGGCAGGTCGTACCTGTTGGGCACGTCCTTGCAGGCGGCCGACGGTTGGGGTGAGGCGTTCGCGGCGGCGGGGACGGCGGTGGTCACGGCGAGGGCGAACGCGAGCAGCGCGAAGCCGCGGGACTTCTTCATGTGATCTCCCTGAGACTGTTTCGCGAGGGCTATTTCGCGGGCGAGTAGCTGCACCGGCGCACCACGTTGCGCCGGACGCCGTTCTTGAACTCGGTGATCGTGTGCTCGGGCCAGTTGGACAGCAGGCCCACCGCGTCGCGGAGGTACGGCTCGTTGAAGACCACGTGCCGGATGTTGTTGCGGTTGTAGGAATAGACCATGTGGATGAAGCCGTCGCTGCTCTGCGTCAGCACGGGATAGGTGAACTGCGGCCCCGACTGCGCCTCCACGTCGACGGAGTTCTCCCACGTGCGGCCCTTGTCGGGCGACAACGACAGCCGCATGGGGGAGCGGTGCTCGACCCACGGGTTGTAGGCCAGCACGAGCTTGCCGTTGTCGAGCTTGAGCGCGGCGACGCGCGAGTTCGGGTTGCCGATGGGCTCGGCCACGGGCGTGCTCCACGTGCGCGCGAAGTCGGTCGAGTCGCTCGTGTAGATGGTGCCGTCACCGGTGCGCATGTAGGCGCGCAACCGTCCCGGCTCGACCTCCACGACGGTCGGCTGGATCGACCCCTCGGGCGTGCGGATCCAGCTGCCGTGCTCCTCCGGGTACGCCTTCCACGACGACATGTCCTCGCTGAAGACGTAGAAGCCGGAGCTGGAGCCGCCCTCGTCGTAGATGGGCAGCAGCACCTCGCCGTTGGACATGCGGATCGGGTTGGTGCCCACCATCCATCCCCACTCCTTGCGGATGGTGGTGGGTTCGCTCCAGGTCTTCCCGCTGTCGTCCGAGGTGATCAGCCGGATCGGGGCCTGTTCCCAGCCGTGTCCCTCGATCGTCACGAAGAACAGGTAGAGCCGCTTGCCGTCCGACCACAACACGGGGTTGCCGTCGGCCTTGTCCGCCTCGTCGAACACCACCGCGGGCGCGGACCAGGCGTGCTTGCCCGCCGCCAGCCGCGACATGTAGAGCGCCTGGTTCGGCGCCCCTTCCGTGGTGCCGCCGTAGTAGACGGTCAGCATGTCGCCGTTCGGCGCCTGCGCCAGCCCGGCCGCGTGCACCTTGGGGACGTCCGGGTCGGGCGCGGCGACGTCCTGGCGGCAGGCGTAGGAGCCGGTCGGCTCCACCCGCACGTCGCCGTCTCTGTCGCCGGCACTGTTGGAGAGGGAAGAGGGGACCGCCACTGCCACCGCCAGAGCGCCGTATAACATGCTCTGCCGAAGTTTCATCACAGGCCAATCTCTAGATACTTGATGGTTTTCCGGAGATAGGAGAAGGCGACGTCCGCACGCCCGTCACCGCCGTCAATGACGCTCGGATAGGAGTAGCCGAGCTCGTTCTGCCAGTACTCGCTGTCGGAGTCCTGCAGGACCCGCCGGTACGGCCAGCTCTCGCCGCCGTCGTCCGACACCGCGAGCACCAAGGGGGTGCGCAGCGCCTTCTTGCGCTGCTTGCCGTTCTTGACCACCCACCTGTACTGCTCGCGCTCCAGGCTCGCGTCGTTGTAGACGAGCGCCAGCCGTCCGTCCCGGAGCTTCGTGAGCTGGACGGAGGAGTCGTTGTTCGGCAGGCCGGTCCGTTCCGGAACCGACCATGCCCGGCCGTCGGCCGAGGTGGAGGCGTAGATCCGCTCCGCCCGCCGGTCGCGGTACATCGCCAGCAGGCGCCCGTCGGGCCGCTCGGCGATGGTCATCTGCACGAGGTCGCCGCTGTCGGGGACCGCGTGCTCGGTCCACGTGCGCCCGCCGTCGTCGCTGACCTGGATCGCGCTGCGGTCGCCGGACTTGCCGCAGTGGTAGACGGGCAGCAGCCACGTCCCGCCGGCCAGGACGACCGGCGGGTTCCGCACCCAGGTGCCCGGCTCGGAGAAGAGCACGTCCGGCTCGCTCCAGGTGCGGCCCGCGTCGGCAGACGTCCTGACCACGATGTGCGCCGTCGTCTGGTCGTACGGCTCGCCGGAAGTGTGCAGCAGCCGGATCAGCCCGTCGCCGCCGTCGAACAGCACCGGGTTCTGCTCGCTGCGCCGCGGGTCCGCGGCGACCAGCAGGGGGGTCTCCCAGCGCTCGCCGGCCAGCCTGGAGACGACCACGTTGGTGCCGGGGGCGCCCTCCTCGGGGCCGCTGAACCAGGTGCACAGCAGCTCGCCGTCCCGGGTGCGCAGCAGGTTGGCGGCGTGGTTGTCCGGGCCGTGCGGCGCGGGCAGCAGCGCCTCCCGCACGCCCGGCAGCGCGCCGGACGGGCGGATGACGCCGTCGAAACGGGGGTCGGTCATGCGTTCACCTTCGGGTCCTCGCGTACGTCCGGGTCCGGGACGCCGCGCAGTTCGAGTTCCTCCGCGAAATGGCAGGCGACGCGGCGCCCTCCGACCTCGCGCAGCGGCGGCTGCTCCGTGCGGCACACGTCCTTGGCGTACACGCAGCGCGGGTGGAAGGGACAGCCGGCCGGCACGTTCGCCGGGTCGGCGATGTCGCCGAGCAGCTTGATGCGCTCGCGGCGTTTCCTGGCCGCCGGGTCGGGGTCGGGCACCGCCGACAGCAGCGCCTCGGTGTAGGGGTGCATGGGGCGGCCGTAGAGCTCGCCGGTCGGGCCCTGCTCGACGACCTTGCCGAGGTACATCACCGCGACGACGTCGGCGACGTGCTCGATGATGCCGAGGTCGTGGCTGACGAACAGGAAGCCGATGCCCGACTCCTCCTGCAGGTCGGTCAGCAGGTTGAGGATCTGCGCGCGGACCGACACGTCGAGCGCGCTCACCGCCTCGTCGGCGACGACCAGCCGGGGCGACAGGGCCAGCGCCCGCGCGATCCCGACCCGCTGGCGCTCGCCGCCGCTGAAGGCGTGCGGGTAGCGGTTGGCGTACTCCGGGCGCAGGCCGACGCGGTCGAGCAGCTCGCCGACGCGGTCGTGGATCTCCTCCTTGGTGCCGTACTGGTGCGCCCGCATGGGCTCCCCGATGATCTCGCGCAGCGTCTTGCGCGGGTTGAGCGACGAGTGCGGGTCCTGGAAGATCATCCGCACCTGCCCCCTGTACGGCTTGAGCTCCTTCTCCTTCAGGCCCGCCACGTCGACCACCGAGCCGTCCGGCCGCCGGTAGAGCATGCGCCCGCCGGTGGGGTCGTGCGCCCGCACGATGCACCGGCCCAGCGTGGTCTTGCCGCAGCCGGACTCCCCGACCAGCCCGATCGTGGTGCCCTCCTCGATGGTCAGGTCCACCGCGTCCACGGCCTTGACCGCGCCGACCTGCCGGCCGAGCAGGCCGCTGCGGATGGGGAAGTGCTTGGTCAGCCCTTCGATCTTGAGCAGGGGTTCCGTGCTCATGGACGCTCCTCCTGCTCGTCGTCGTAGAGGAGGCAGGAGACCTCGCGGTCGCCCACCGGGATGCGGCTCGGGGTCACGGTGTCGCACCGGCCGGCCATGGCGCTGTCGCAGCGCGGGTGGAACGTGCAGCCGCCCGGCCGCGCGAACGGCGGCGGCACCATGCCCTTGATCGCCGCCAGCCGGGTCCGCGAGGCGCGCCCGAGCCGGGGCATCGAGCGCAGCAGCGCCTGCGCGTACGGATGTTTGGGCGCGGAGAGCACCTGCTCGGCGGCTCCGTACTCGACCACCCGGCCCAGGTACATGACCGCCATCCGGTCGGCCACCTGCGCGGCCACGCCGAGGTCGTGCGTGATCAGCATGATCGCCATGCCGAACTCCGCCTGCAGGTCCCTGAGCAGCTCCAGGATCTGCGCCTGGGTGGTCACGTCCAGCGCGGTCGTCGGCTCGTCGGCGATGAGCAGGCTCGGGCGGCACGACAGCGCCATCGCGATCATCGCCCGCTGCCGCATGCCGCCGCTCAGCTCGAACGGGTAGGCGTCGACCCGGCGCCGCGGCTTGGGGATGCCGACGCGGTCGAGCATGTCGATGGCCCGCTCGCGCGCCTCGGCCTTGCCGACGTTGTCGTGCAGCCGGACCGCCTCGACGATCTGGCTGCCGATGGTGTGCACCAGGCTCAACGAGGCCATCGGCTCCTGGAACACCATCGCGATGTCCTGCCAGCGGACCTGCCGGAGCAGCCGCTTGTCCGCCCCGACCAGCTCGACGGGTCCGTCCTCCCGGTGCAGCGTGATCCGCCCGCCCTCGATCTGTCCCGGCGGGTCCACCAGGCGCAGGATCGAGCGGGCCATGACGCTCTTCCCGCAGCCGGACTCGCCGACGATGGCCAGCGTCTCGCCTCTGTGAACGCGCAGGTCCACGCCGTCGACCGCGCACACCACGCCGTCGTCGAGCAGGAAGTGGGTGCGCAGGTCCTCGATCTCAAGCAGCACGTCGTCCGCGGGCACGCCTGCTCACCTTCCTGTCGCCGGGTTGATGGTCGTGCTCGCCTGTCGCGCCCGGCGCCAGCGGGGCTTCCTTCTCCGGGCCCGGCTCGCCGATCCGTACGGGTCGGCCGCGTCTCTCAAGCCGTCTCCGAAGAAGTTCATGGCGACCACGACGACCACCACCGCGACGCCCGGAGCCAGCAGCCACGGAGCGTTCGCGACGACGCGCACGTTCTGCGCGCCCTCCAGCAGCACGCCCCAGCTCACCGCCGGCGCCTGCAGCCCCAGGCCGAGGAAGCTCAGGCTGGTCTCGCCGAGGATCATGGCCGGGATGGCCAGCGACAGCGAGGCGATGATGTGGCTGGCGAACGACGGGATCATGTGCCGGAAGATGATCGACAGCCGGCCGACGCCGTCCAGCCGGGCGGCGGTGACGAAGTCCTCCTCGCGCAGCGACAGGAACCGCCCGCGCACGTCCCTGGCCAGCCCGGTCCATCCGATCAGCGACAGCAGCACCGTGATGGCGAAATATCGGGTCAGCGGCCCCCAGTCCGTGGGGAGCGCGGCCGACAGCGCCATCCACAGGGGCAACGTCGGGATCGCCATCAGGAACTCGATGACCCGCTGCACGACGTTGTCGACGCCGCCCCCGAAATATCCGGAAATGCCGCCTATGAGCATGCCGAGTAAGAAGCTGGCGGCGACCCCGACCAGCCCGATCGACAACGACACGCGGGCGCCGTGGATGAGCCTGGACAGCAGGTCCCTGCCGTTCTCGTCGGAGCCCAGCAGGAAGACCGGCTCGCCCTTGGTGACCGGGCCGATCAGGTGGATGTCGGACGGGATCAGCCCGAGCAGCCTGTACTCGTCGCCGTGCACGAACAGCCCCACCCTGATCACCTTGGCGGGGTCCTCGGTGTAGGTCTGCGCGTACGTCGTCGCGTCGCGTTCGGTCGTGTACCCGTAGACGTGCAGGCCGTGCTCACCCGAGTACCGCACCGTCTGCGGCGGCGCGTACGTCATCGACGTGTTCGCCGTCGAGCTGGACATCGGCGCGAAGAACTCCGCGAAGATCGCCACGAAGTACACCGGGATCAGGATCGCCGCGCCGACCATCGCGAGCCGGTGCCGGCGGAACTGCCGCCACATCAGCCGCCACTGCGGCAGCGTCCCTACTTCCTTCGTCGGTCGCCTGAGGAACATGTGGCGCTACTCTCTCTTGTACCGTTTGCGGATTCGCGGGTCCCACCACGCCAGCGCCAGATCGCTCACCACGGTGCCGACCACGGTCAGCGTGCTGAGGATCATGATGAAGCTGCCGACCAGGTACATGTCCTGGCTCATGACCCCGCTGAGCAGCAGCGGGCCCCCTGTCGGCAGGCTCATGACGACCGACACGATGGTCTCCCCGCCGATGAGCCCCGGGAGCAGCCAGCCCACCGTGCTGAAGAACGGGCTGAGCGACATCCGCACCGGGTACTTCAGCAGCAGCTTCCACTCCGGCAGCCCCTTGGCCCTGGCCGTGTGCACGTAGGGCCGGTAGAGCTCGTCGAGCAGGTTCGCCCTGGTCACCCGGATCATGCCGGCCGTGCCGGACACCCCGATGACCAGGATCGGCACCCACAGATGTCCCGCCAGGTCCAGGACCTTGCCCAGGTTCCAGGCCGCGTCCTGGAACTCCGGCGAGAACAGGCCGCCCACGCTCGCCCCGAAGTAGCGGAACCCGATGTACATGAGGACCAGCGCCAGCATGAACTCGGGGACCGCCATCCCGATGAAGCCGAGGAAGGAGAACCCGTAGTCACCCCAGGAGTACTGCTTGACCGCGCTGTAGATCCCGATGGGGAACGCGATCGCCCAGACCATGAGCAGCGAGCTGATCGACAGGATCGCCGAGAGCGCGACCCGCTCGCCGATGAGCGTGGCGACCGGCTGGTTCCAGGCAAACGATTGACCGAAGTCGCCGTGGAGCAGGATCGCGGTGATCCAGCGCCAGTACTGCAGGAAGATCGGATCGTCCAGGCCGTAGCGCAGCCTGAGGTTCTCGATCTCCGCCGGAGTGAGGCCCTCGCCGCCCGCCTGCGCGTTCGCGATCAGCGTCGAGACGTAGTCGCCCGGCGGCAGGTTGATGATGACGAAGGTGGCGATCGAGATCGCCCACATCGTCACCACCACGTACAGCAGGCGGCGGCCGAAATAACCCAGCATGCCGGCGCCTCAGAAGGAGTACTGCTCGGGCTGGGTCGGCCCGGGGTTCACGGGACAGACGGACATGGAGTCGGGCACGTTCTTGACCTCGTTGGAGACGATGCCGTACTCGTCGGGGTGCGAGCTGACGCCGATCGCGTAGAACTGGTCCTTGGCGATCCGCACGACCTCCTTGGCGTGCTCCAGCGCCTTGTTGATGTCCGGCTCGGTGCGCATCGCGGTGAACGCCTCGAGCTGCTCGCGCACCACCGCCGGCGGCTCGTCGCCGTTCTTGCCCTTGCTGCCGTACCACAGGGCCCAGCGGATGGCGTAGCGGGCGCTGCCTGAGTTGCTCGGCACGTAGTAGTGGCTGCCGCCGGTGCCGGTGATCACGTCGAAGTCGCTGCACGTGAACGTGGACGCCTGCGGGTTGTTGCCCATCGTGCGCTCGGTGAACAGCGTGTCCGAGACCGGATCGACGCGCAGGCTGACCCCGACCGCCTCCCAGTGCTTCTTGACGAACTCCAGCGCCTGGACATGGTGCGGGAACTCCGCGCTGGTCATGACGGTGACGATCAGCGGCTTGCCGTCGGGGCCCAGCCGCCTGCCGGCGGAGTCCTTCTCGGTCAGCCCGGCCTTGTCCAGGTACTCGCCCGCCTTGGCGACGTCGTACTCGGTGTACTGCTTGGCGAACTCCGCGTCGTAGACGGCGTTGTTCTTGGACGGCGCGGCCTGCCAGGGCTCGCCCTGCCCCGCGTACACGCCGTCGATGATCTCCTTGCGGTTGATCGCGTACGACAGCCCGATCCGGAAGTCCTTCTTCTGGAACAACTCGCGCAGGTCGTCGTCGCCGATCGTCTGGTTGAACTGGATGATCATCGTGTTGCTCAGCCGGCTCGGCACGTTGAACAGCCGGTACTTGCCCTTCCCGGCGTTCTGCGCGACCAGCGGCTTGTTCTCCGGCGTGTTGAAGTTGCGGAGCTGCATGTGGATCTCGCCGTTCATGATCTTCAGCAGCTCCACCTCGACGTCGCCGAGGAGGTCCGACCTGAACCGGTCCATGTAGGGCAGCTGGCGCCCCTGGTCGTCGACCTTCCAGTAGTACGGGTTCCGCTCGGCCACCACCGCCGTGCCGTCGCCGATCGCGGTGGTGATCTTCCACGGGTGCAGCGTCGGGATGTCGGCGTTGTGCGCCCAGTCGTTCTTCTGCATGAACAGCTGCGTCCAGTCCTCGAACTGCTGTTCCTTGGCGAGCTTGTCGGCGTCCGGGTTGTACTTCTTGTGGAACTGCTTGAGGTAGTGCTTGGGCAGCAGGAGGCCGGTGGCTCCGCCACGCTCGAACGTGGCGACCGCGATCTGGAACAGCAGGCCCGCCTTCGGCTCCTTGTAGACGTAGCGGACCGTCCGCTCGTCCACCTTCTCCACCTTGACCAGCTCGTCCGTGGTGCCGTTCTCCAGGAAGAGGTCGTAGACGCCGGTCGTGTGCAGGCCCTTGTAGACGGTCACGTCCTCGAAGCCGAACAACAGGTCGTCGGCCGTGCAGGGCTGCCCGTCGGACCACTTCAGGCCGTCGCGCAGCCGGAAGACGTACTCCCGGCCGTCGTCCTTGACCTCGAACTCGGCCACGTTGGGGATGATGTCGTCCGGCCCCTTCTGGCCGTTGGTGCCGGGCTTGAGCCGGACGAGGGGCTCGTAGGCGAGGGTGTAGATCAGCCAGTCCCAGTCGTCCTCGCCCACCATGGCCGAGTTCCACGTGCCGCCGTACGAGCCGGGCTCCTTCAGCGGCTTGACCACCAGGGGGTTCTTGGGCAGGCGCTCGGCGAGCGGCGGCAGCTTGCCGTTCCTGACCAGCTCTGCCAGCGCGGGAGCCTCCTTGGCCGACAGGTCGGCCGCCTTCGCGACCTTGCCGCCCGTGTCGGGGCTGGTGTCGAAGAAGCCGCATCCACTGGCGGAGGCCAGCAGCAGGAAGCCGCCGCCGGCGAGCAGACCCCTCCTCGTCAACGGTTGTGGTGTCATGAGCATGCTCCTGTCTGGTCAGCCATTGATCTTCACGAGGCTGAACTGCGCCGTGGTGTAGTTGCGGACGGCGATCGCCTCCTGGTTCCCGTCGACCGCGAGGCCGATGTAGAACCGGCCGCTGCGCATCGCGATGCGCTCGTAGCCGATGCGGTCCCAGTTCAGCGAGTTGTCCGAGAGGAAGGCCTCGAACTCGTGGTCGCCGGTCGGCAGGCTCCGGCAGACCAGGCGCAGCCAGTACGGCTTCACGCTGAGCGGATCCTCGCCGTCGTACGGCCAGAGGCCGACGCTGGGCTCCTTGCCGTTCTGGGCCACCCTGATGGCCTTGGCGCGCAGGCCGGCGCCGTCGTCGCCGCTCGCGGAGTAACCGATGCCGGCCATCATGAACGGCGAGTTCGGCGCGAGGTCCTGGCGCACCATGATGCCCGCCACGGCGTCGATGTGACCCGCGCTCATGCTGTCCAGCCGCGCGGTGATCTCGACGACCTGCCCCCGCTTGGTGAACCCGACCGCCTGGTGGGCGAAGTGGAAGGAGTCCTTCCAGCCGGCGATCTTCCCTGACCCCTTCAACGTGAGCACGCCGTCCTTCAGCGCCGTGCTCCCGGGGATGGGCACCTCGCCGATGTCCTGCGCCTTCCACGGCTTGTGGGTCCTGGTGCGGGTGACGTGGATCGGCACCAGCGACGAGGTGGTCGCCGATCCCGTGCTGTCGGTCGCGCGGGCCGTCAGGCAGTGGCTGCCGTCGGTCGCGTCCGCCCAGGTCACCTGGTACGGCGCCGCGGTGGCCTCGCCGATCTTCTTGTCACCGTGGAAGAACTCGACCGTGGCGATGGACGCGCCGTCGAGGGCCTTGGCGTCGGCCTTGACCACGATGGACTGCTTGTCCTGGTCGGCCGCGAACAGCTGGTCGGCCTTGGGGGACAGGATCGCCACCTCGGGGTTGCGGGCCCCGGCCCGCTGGATGGAGTTCAGGTAGCGCTCCAGGTTCGTGTACCCGCTGCCGTCCACCGTCCTGGCGTCGTCGGCGTTCTCCGGGTCCAGCCCTTGCGCGGTCTCCCAGTCGTCCGGCATGCCGTCGTGGTCGCCGTCGGCGGGGGCGGGCACCTCGGACGGCAGCGGCAGCGGGCCGCCCACGTCCTTCTGCGAGTTGATGTGCCGCCCCGTGCCGGTGCGCGCCTCGTTGACCAGCCGGGCGTCGATGGCGTCCCGCCGCGGCAGGGTCGCTCCGGCCTGCTCCAGGACCGTGGCGTACGCCTGCGCCGGCGTCTGCTCCGTGATGCCGTTCTCGAACTCCACCGGCCTGGGTAGCAGCGTGATGCCGCCGACCGGGTAGGTGATGCCGAGCGTGTTGTCGGCCGTGATGTCGTCGTGGCCCTCGACCGTGTTGCCGCTGACGTGCCACTGGCCGAAGCGTCCTGGCGCCACGATCGTCCTGGCGATCGGGGGCCGCGTGTTCGGTCCTGGCTTGTAGTAGTTGCCGACGATGTTGATGCCGTTGGACCACTCGCCGCCGTAGCAGGACGTGATGCCGGGGTTGTAGATCACGTTGTTGCGGTGGTCCACGACCAGGCTCATGCCCTCGGTGAAGCTGAAGCGCGGGTTGCGGCCGTTCTCGTGGACGAGCAGGTTGTGGTGGTAGGTGATGGTGTCGCCGCCCCACAGGCCGCCCATGCCGTGGCGGCCCTTGGGGTGCACCGAGTTCACCAGGCCCTCGGAGATGACGCACCACTGGACGGTCACGTTGGTGTTGCCGTAGACGGAGAAGCACTCGTCCACGCCCCAGCTGAACGAGCAGTGGTCGATGATGAGGTCCCGCACGCCGCGGGCGCCGAAGGTGTCGATGGGGGTGCCGAGCTCGTCGCCGCCGCGGAAGCGCAGGTGGCGCAGGATGATGTTGTCACCCTTGATCTGCGTCTCGTTGCCGATGACGGTGACGCCGTGGCCGGGAGCGGTCTGGCCGGCGATGGTGAGGTTGGAGCCGGTGATGTCGAGGCCGCCCTTGATCCGGATGTTGCCGGCGACCCGGAAGACGATCGTCCCGTCGGACTTCGCCACCGCCTCGCGTAACGAGCCGGGGCCGTCGTCGTCAAGGGTGGTCACCTCGTACACGGCGCCGCCCCGGCCGCCCGTGGTGTACATCCCGGCCCCTTCGGCGCCGGGGAAGGCGGGCACGCCCTTGGCCCGCACCTTCGCCTCGACCGTGGGGGTCGGGCTCGGGCTCGGCTTCGCCGCCACGCTCGATGTGCTCGCCCATGCCACGGCGGGCGGGGCCAACGCCGCGGATCGCACGAAATTCCGGCGGCTGAATGATGAATGATGGCGATCGAAGCCAAGGGCCTCGGTCATGCGGAACGCTCTCTTTCCGCCCCGAACAGACAGGGCTGTGCCGTCTTTCGGCACGACTCCGGAACCACGCTGGCGCTTGCTGAGAATTTTTATTCAGGCATGAATGGAGTGGATTCATCACATCGTGAACGACACGGTTGTGGCTGTCAAGAGTGGTTACGTACGTGGATGAAACAGTCAGTTAACAGACGCGTCACGGCGTCCTGGGAGCGGAGACGGCGAAGGCCGCCGGGCCAGATGCCCGGCGGCCTTCGCGCACGAGAGAGAGCCCGGGGGCGGAATGGCCGCCCGGGGGAGCGGAGGTCAGTCCTTGAGCAGCTGCTCGGCCACGCCCACATCCGTGATCAGAGTGTTCACCCAGCCGCCCTTGAGCGCCGCGCGGATGGCCGCAGCCTTGCGCCGGCCCCCGGCGATCGCGATGCGCCGGGGCACCCGCAGCAGGTCGTCGGCCGGAATGCCCAGGATGCGCCGCTCCAGCGGCGAGTCGATCAGGTGGCCGTCGGCGTCGAAGAACCGCAGGCACACGTCGCCCACCGCGCCCAGACCGCGCAGCGTCTCCAGCTCCTCCTCGTCGATGGCGTTGCCGCTGTCACGCAGCAACGGCGACGGGTCGAGGCTGCCGACGCCGACCAGCACGGTCGTCAGCCGCGACCACGCTTCGACGACCTGCCGCACCACGTGATCCTCCGACAGCGCCCGGCGGGCCTCCGGCGTGCCGACCAGACCCGGAGCGGGCAGGAACACCGGCTCGGCGCCCGTCAGATCCGCCAGGTGGGCGGCCAGCCGGGTGGCCTGCACCTGCGCCGAGCCCTTGCCCACGCCGCCGATGAGCTGCACGACCTCCTCGGCCACCCGCACCGGACGGCGCTGCATCGCCTCGACCGTGGCCAGCAGGCTCGCGCTCCACGACGAGATGCCGAGGTGCTCGCCACCGATGAGGGTGGCGTCGAGGTGGGTCGCCCCGGCCGAGCCCAGCGCGGCCACCACGTCGTGGTTGTCGCCCGCGGCGTCCACGACGATGATCTGCTCCACGCCGTACTTGCGCTCGAGGTCCTCCTCCAGCAGCGCGTGCACGCCGCTGGGCACCACGACGACCGTGCGCACGATGCCGATCTCCGCGGCCTCCTTGAGCAGCCGGGACACCCGCGGCTGCGAGATGCGCAGCTGGGCGGCGATCTGCGGCTGGCGCACGCCGTGCTCGTGGTAGAGACGCGCGACCCGCACCAGCAGCCGCATGCGCTCGGACTCCTGGCTGAGCCGGCGCCCGGAGTACCTCACGGGCTCGCCGCCGACACGGCTCTTCTCGAACTGACTGTCAGCTCCCACGATCGCTGGCCTCCGCTTCGGCTCCGCCGCTCCTGCTGGTCCGGTGGCGAGCCCGGCCCACTGCTGAGTGCCATTCTGCTAGGGCGCGGCGGCGCTCGCACACCGGAAGGCCGGGCGTGTAGCACCGGCCGTGGCGGGGCAGCCCGGACAGCTCCCGGCGGGACCACACACCGGACGACACCCCGGCCAGGTGAGCGGCCCCAAGCGCGGACAGCTCGGGCCGTCGCGCCACCCGCACCGCGCGCCCGGTCACGTCGGCCTGCCACTGCATGAGGTCGGCGTTGGCGGTGGGACCCCCGTCGGCCAGCAGCTCGTCGACCGGGCCCGCCGCCCGCTCCAGGGCCGCCACGACATCGCCGACCTGCAGCGCGACCGAGTCGACCGCCGCCCTGGCGAGGTCTTCCCTGCCGGTGCCGAGGCCGAACCCCGTCATGACCGCCACCGCCTGGTCGTCCCACCACGGCGCGCCGAGGCCGCCGAAGGCCGGCACGAGCTGCACCGCGCCCCTGCGGCCCCGGGTCGCCAGCCGCGCCAGCTCCTCCGGCTCCGTGCCGAGCACCCCGGCCAGCCAGGTGATCGTCGCCCCCGCGGACAGGATGTTGCCCTCCAGCGCGTACGCGGGCGCCTCGTCCTGCCAGCCGATGGTCAGGCACAACCCCTCGTCCCCATCGGCTCCCGGGTCGGCCAGTCCCATCACCGAGGAGCCCGTGCCGTACGTGACCTTGACCCGTCCAGGACGGCCCGCCGCGTGCGCGAACAGGGCGGCGTGCGAGTCGCCGAGCACCGCGCTGACCGGCACGCCGGCCAGGGACGGGTGCAGCGCGGCGGCGTCGGCGTGCTCCTTGACGGAGGGCGCCGCGGACGGCGCGATCGCGGGCAGCGTCTCCTCGGGGATCCCGAACAACTCCAGCAGCTCCGGGCTCCACCGGCGTTCCCGGACGTCCATGAGCTGGGTACGGGAGGCGCTGCCGACCTCGATCACGTGCCCGGCGCCCAGCCGGTGCAACAACCACGAGTCGACCGTGCCCAGACAGAGCCCGCCCGGCCGGCCGTTCTCCCGGCCGTGGTGGTCGAGCAGCCAGGCCGCCTTGGCCGCCGAGAACATCGGGTCCAGGGGCAGGCCGCTGATCCCGCGCACCATGGGCGCGGCGCCGGAGGCGGCCAGCCGGGCGCACAGGGCGGTGCCCCGGCGGTCCTGCCAGCTCACCAGCGGGCTGAGCGGCGCGCCCGACGCGCGGTCCCAGAGGATCAGCGACTCGCGCTGCACGCTCAGCCCCACGGCGACCACCCGTCCCGGCGGCGCACCGGCCAGGCAGGCCGACGCCGCGTCGCGGACGCCGCGCCACAGCTCCTCGCCGTCCTGCTCGACCATGCCCGGCGCCGGATGCCGCTGCGCGAGCGGCACGGAGGCCCGCGCCACCGTCTCGCCCGCGGCGTCCACGAGGATCGCCTTGGTGGCGCTGGTTCCCTGGTCGACGCCCAGGACCAGCGGGTCAGCCGTCATGGTCCGCACCCGCAAGGTCGCCGCCGTGGCCGCCGCCTTCGCGGCCGCCGCCTCCGAGGTCGCCGTGCCCGAGGCCCAGCACGTCCAGCGCCGAGCGGGCGATGCCCTCGGCGGTGAGCCCGAAGTGTTCCAGCAGGAACGCCGTCTCGCCGGTCGGCGCGAACGTACGGGGGCCGAGCAGCCGCATCGGCACCGGCCTGGTCTCCAGCACGACCTCCGCCACCGCCGCCCCGAGCCCGCCGGTGGGCACCGCCTCCTCGGCCGTGACGACCGCCCTGGTCTGCCGGGCGGCGGCGACGATCTCCTCGCGGTCGAGCGGGGAGATCGTCGACACGTTCACCACCCGGGCGTCCACTCCGTGCTCGGCGAGCAGCGCGGCGGCCTGGAGCGCGCGGCTGACCATCGTGCCGGTCGCCACGAGCGTCGCGTCGTCGCCGTCCCGCAGCCGTGCCGCCCGCCCGTAGGCGAAGGCGGGGCCGCCGGGCGGCGAGACGTCCGGCACGGGGAAGCGGCCGATCCGCAGGAACACCGGCCCCGTCGTCTCCGCCGCCCACCGGATCGCCGCGCTGGTCTGCGCTGGATCGGCGGGCACGACGACGGGCAGGTCGGCGATGGCCCGCAACCACGACAGGTCCTCCGTCGAGTGGTGGGTGGGCCCGAGCGCGCCGTAGGCGAGCCCGGGGCTCATCCCGCACAACTTGACGTTGGCCAGGCTGTAGGCGATGTCGGCCTTGATCTGCTCCAGCGCCCGCGCGGTCAGGAACGTCGCCGCCCCGCACACGAACGGCACCAGCCCGGCGTTGGCCAGCCCCGCGCCGATGCCCACCATGTCCTGCTCGGCGATGCCGACGTTGATCAGCCGGTCGGGGAACTCCTGGGCGAAGGCGCCCAGCTTGCTCGACCCCACCGAGTCGTTGCACACGGCCACGATCCGGCTGTCGGCGCGGGCCAGCCGCACCAACTCCGCGGCGAAGGCGTCCCTGCAGTCGTGCGTCTCCTCGACGATCAACGCAGTTCCTCGAGCGCCATGCGGGTCTGCTCGGCATCCGGCACCTTGTGATGCCATTCCACCCGGTCCTCCATGAACGACACCCCTCGCCCTTTCACGGTCCTCGCGATCACGCACCGCGGCCTCCGTCCGGCTCGCGGCGCGGTCACGGCGTCCAGCAGCGCCAGATGGTCGTGCCCGTCGACCTCGGCGACCTCCCACCCGAACGCCCGCCACTTGTCCGCGAGCGGTTCCAGGTCGTTGGTGTCGCCGGTGGGCGCGCCCTGCTGCAGTCCGTTGCGGTCGATGACGGCCGTCAGGGACGACAACCCCCGGTGGGCCGCCGTCATGGCGGCCTCCCAGTTGCTGCCCTCCTGCAGCTCGCCGTCGCCGAGAACGACCACGGTCCTGGCCGGTGACCCGCGCAGGCGCAGCCCGACCGCCACGCCGACGCCGACGGGCAGGCCGTGCCCGAGCGGGCCCGAGCTGGTCTCGACCCCCGGCACCGCCTTGCGGCTGGGATGGCCGTTGAGCGGCGACATCGGGGCCGCGAACGTGGCCAGCCGGTCCGCGGGGAAGAAGCCGCAGGTCGCGAGCGTGGTGTAGAGCGCGACCGAGCAGTGTCCCTTGCTCAGGATGAGGCGGTCGCGCTCGGGCCAGTCCGGCCTGGCCGGGTCGATGCGCAGCACGGCGCCGTACAGCGTGGTGAGAATGTCGGTCACGGACAGGTCGCCTCCGGTGTGACCGAGGCCCACCGCGTGGATCGTGCTGATCACCGTGCGCCGGATCCCGCCCGCCAGCGCGGCCAGCGCGGCGGCCGAGGCGGCCCGGTCGGCGTGTGCCAGGCGGTCGCGTAGCCGGCGCCATTCACCGATGGCGTCGTGGTCGGGCAGCAGGAGGCCGCCGGCGGTCTGCGTGAGGGTCACGGCGTCTCGCGTGCGGTTCCGAGCGCCGCCCAGAGCAGCGCCTGGGCCCTGAGCGCGTCCTGCCGCTCCTGCGCGTCACGCAGCTCGTCGAGGTCGACGCGGTCGCACACCTGCTCCAGCATGCGGATCGTGGCGATGCTCTGCGACAGCGCACGCACCGGGTCCTCCCTGAAGGGGAACTGGTCGAGCAGGACCGGCGCGCTCCAGCCGATGCGCCGCACCGCCAGCAGGTATTCGATGGTCTCGAACAGGTGCACCGACGCCACCGGCAGGTCGTCGTCCCAGCCGCGCCAGTTGTCGTTCAGCTCCACCGACACGAGCCGCCCGCGCCGGTGCACGAGCTGCACCGCCTCCGCGGGCGTCTCGCCGGCCAGCAGGGAGTGGCCGAAGTCCATGACGATGCCGACGTTCGGCTGGCCGGCCTCCTCGATGGCCAGCAGGGTGCGGGCCGCGTCGGAGAGCGTGATGCGCACCCGCGGCTCCTTGGCCTTGTACTCGATCGCGAACTGCACGTCCGGGTGTGCCGAGGCCAGCTCCCGGATCGCGGCGACGGTCAGGTCCCACAACCGCGCGTAGTCGGCCTGTCCCGGCATGTCGAAGCCGTCCTGGCCGGGCCAGAACTTCACGTAGCCGGCACCGAGCTCCCGCGCGACGGCGACCGCCTCGTGCACGCGCTCCACGGCGCGCTCGCGCACGGCGGGATCGGGGTTGGTGAACGCCCCCTTGACGAACTCCCGCGTGTACAGGTGCGGCGTGATCGCCCTGGCCCGCAGGCCGCGCTCGGCCAGCGCCGCCGCCAGCTCGGACGTCTTGGAGACGCCCTCGGCGAACGGCACGTTGATGTCGAGGCACTCCAGCCCGTCCACGGACGCCGCCAGGTCGAGCATCTCGGTCATCTTCCTCGACGGCCCGTAGCCGTCGGTCGCGTACCGGTCGACGATCTGCCCGAACGCCCATATCCCGGCGCCGAACGTCAGCGCGCTCATGTCACACCCTCCTCTGCGCGAAGGCCCGCAGTTTGGCGAAGAAGTCCTCGTGGATGAACCGTGCGTCGATCGAGTCGTAGGTGCGGATCGGCCGGTTCGCGACGGAGAAGTCGTGCGAGCCGTCGTGGCGGAAGTTCGGCGCGGGCCGCTCCACCCAGGTCCCGCAGGCCGGGTGCAACATCAGGCCGATCGCGGGGGAGTCGCCCAGCACGCGGAACTCGATCGACCCGCCGTGCTGGCTCTCGTTCCACTCGACGAGCTGGCGCACGAGGTAGTCGCCGATCTCGCCGTACGGCGCGACCTTCTCGTCCAGCTCGGCGTAGCCGACCGCCATCATCCGGTACGTCGGCGCGGGGATCTGCCAGACCCGCAGCGCCGACGAGAACACGATGTTGGCCGCCACGATGTCGTTGGACAGGTTGAACTCGGGGCGTCCCGGGTCGCCCCCTCTGCCGTCGTAACCGCCGCCGCCGATCCAGATCACGGTCACGTCCCGCTCGGCGATGCGGGGCTCCAGGAGCAGGGCCGAGGCCATGTCGGTGAGCGGGCCGAGGAACGCCACGAAGAGCGGCTCGGCCACGTCGCGCATGGCCTCGGAGATGATCAGCTCGACGCCCGGCGTCATGACCGGGGTGCCGACGTCGGGCAGCGCGTACGGCATGCCGTCGGCCACCGGCACCTGGCCGTCGAGCTTCATCAGCCGCAGCAGCAGCTCGATCTCCTCCCGGCTTTCCTCCAGGCTCGACCGGGTGCGTCTGTTGCCGAAATGCGCGGGCACCAGACCTCGAATGTCGAGGCTCGGGGAGAGCAGGGCGTGCACGATCGCGAATTGGTCGTCCGCCTCATTTTTGGCATCGGTGTTCACGATCACCCGGCGCCGGTGGGAAAAAGTCCTGACCGCCACGGAATCCTCCGCCTGAATATTTATTCAGTAATGTATCTATATTCCGATATTAGGTTGTGATATTTGAGGTGTCAAGATCCCAGAGGATCACGGACAGCGCGTGCGGCGAGATGGTGTGGTCCTCGTGCGTGGCGTCCTCGAGGATGTCCCACCGCCCCTCCTCGGGCCGCCCGCCCGCGAGCAGCGCCACCCGGTCGCGCACCGGGGCGTGGTAGGCGCGGTGCCCGACCCCGTTGAAGCAGCAGTCGTCGAACCGGTTGAGAATCTGCAGCTGGCCACGCCCCCGGCCGATCGAGGCCAGCACGTACATGTCGAGGAAGTCGTCGGACTCGGCGGCGTAGAAGCCCGGCAGCGCCGCCTTCGTCTGCTCGAAGTCGCCGATCGTCGGGCTCGGCTTGGGCGAGGCCGGGCGCAGGAAGAACGGCAGCGACCCGGCCACCGGATAGCTGCGCGTCACCCGCGGGTCGAGCGCGGAGTAGACCGTGGTCGTCCAGCCGCCGCCCGACAATCCGACCATCTCCACGGAGGCCGGCCGGTACGTCGCCGCCGCGTAGTTCAGGGTCACCGTGAGCGGTTCGAGGAAGAAGGTCAGCGTCGAGAACCCGGACCTCTCCCAGGGCGGAAGCTCCTTGTGCGAGGGGCCGGGCAGCAGCGTGTCCGGGTCGTCCGGGTCGGCGATCTGCTGGGCGTTCCAGTGGTGGAACGGCATCGCGTACGCCATCACCCGGTAGCCCCTGTCCAGCAGCGCCTGGACGGTGCGGAGCATGGTGTCGAACGGCTCGCCGTGCCCGTTGTGATAGAGGGCCAGCCGCCGGTTCCAGCCCTTGCGCGGCAGGAGGTCGTACACCTTGGCCGAGACGCGGTAGCGCAGCGGGACCGTCAGCAGGTCGATCCTGCGCACGCCGGTCAGCGAGGCGAAGTCGGGCGCGTCGACGCCCTTCTCCACCTCCGGCAGTGACGTGGGCAGGCCCGCGCCCTTCCAGATGTAGTCCGCCATGGCCGTGCGCCTGGCCGCGATGTCGGCGGCCGAGTGGATGCCGATCAGCGGCTCGATGTCGACGCCCGCCACGGCCCCGGGCAGCGTCCGGTACTCGGGGCCGAACCTGGCGGCGATCTCCTGGTTCACCGGCGCCGCCGGGCGCGGCGGCCGCTTGGCCCCCAGCCCGCCCGCCGCGGCCGTCCCCGTCGTGGCCCGGGCCGCGCTCCGGGTCGTGGCCGCCGAGGCCGGCGCCGCCGCGCCCGCGACGGCGGCCGCGCCGAGCCCGCCCAGAATCCCGCCCAGCACGCCGCGCCGGCTCGCCGCGCCACTCACAGGGCCGGCCGCGCCCGGGCCCTTCTCGTCACTCGTGTGCATCAGATCGGCTCCCGTGCTCTCCGCGGTGGCCCCGCTCCGGATCCCAGCCGCCCAGGACGAACGCCGGGTCGCTCCACTGCTTCGCCTCGGCGTCCGTGAGCTGGCGCGAGCAGGCCAGCCGCTGCGAGGTGTCGATCGCGCGGCCGGACAGGTCGGTGCTGCCGTGCTCCCAGAAGGACGTCTGCTGGGCCTGCGCGCAGTCGTTCGGGTCGATCTGCCAGCCGGCCGGGTCGATGTGGCCGTCCATCTCGGTGTCGATGTACACGACCTGGCTGTGCGTGAACCGCCACACCGCGCTGCGGCTCAGCGCGACCGAGCCGTCCGGCACGCCGGGCGCCCGTGTCAGCTTGGTCCTGACGAACACCGTGCCTGGGCGGGTCTCGTCGTTGCGGCTCTGCGAGATGTAGCCGCGGTCCGTCGACTCCAGCACCGTGTCCTGGATGAACACCGTGCCGGTGCCCCAGACGAAGTCGGTGTCGCCGCTGATGTGGCTGTCGCTCACGAAGCCCTTGCCCTGCAGGCGCAGCGTGTCCTGGAAGCTGCGCAGGTGCACGCGTTCGAGCGCGATGCGCTCGTTGTTGCCCCGGAACGCCTCGGCCTGCGAGCCGCCGTCCGGCGTCGTGTTGTGCAAGGTGACGTCGCTCATCCGGAAGTCGGACGCGTCCACCCCGAACGAGGCCCGCCAGCAGTTGTGCAGGTCGGACGTCTCCAGCACGCGGCGCGGGCACACGTCCTCGGGGCCGCCGTCGCTCAGCGCCTTGTCGCCGTTGCGCAGGTCGTTGTTGGGATAGCGGATCACGGTGCGCTTCGCGCCCGAGCCCTTGATGGTGATGTGCGGGCGGTCCTCGCGGACGTAGACGATCTCGGTGTAGACGCCGGGCCGCACGTCGATCGTCACCGGGGTCGTGTTGCCGGTCGGCACCGCGTCGATGGCGCCCTGCACGGTGCAGAAGTCGCCGGTTCCCTTGGCCGACACCGTCAGCCGGCCCGGCTTGGGCTCGCGCCTGGTCGTCGTGAACCGCCAGGCCCGTGGGTCCCGCACGCCGTCGAAGCCCGCGAACACGCCCTGGTCGACGGTGACGTAGTACTCCTGGCCGTACTCCAGTCGGTGGTGCAGGTAGACGTCGGCCCGGCGCCCCTCGATCATGATCGATTCGTACGAGAAGTCGTGCGGCAGTCCCGTGTCGGAGATCGCGCTCCCGACGTTCTTCCTGTCGGTCCTGGCGGTGGCGGCCTCGATGCGGTCGGCGAGCGTGCCGTCGGCGCGGCGCACCTCGATCGCGCCGGTCGTGCCCAGGGCCGGCGGCTCGGGGAACGTGATGGTCAGGGGCGCGTCGACGCAGGTCCCGCCGCCCCGCCCGGGTACCGAGAAGCGCGGCTCGTCACCCGCCTCGGCCTGTGCGGTCACCGGGCATAAGACGAGCGCCGCCGCGGTCGCGAGCACCGTGATGGTTGCCTTCACCTGCACCTCTCATGGCGAATGGATAGTTGGCTGTGAATAAATATGTATACGTCTCAACAGGTCCGGTCAAGGCCGCAAAGCCCCCTGTTCGCTCGCATCCATGGCTTCCGCAGGGCGTCGGGCAGGTTCCAGGCCGGGAAAGGGCCGACGAGGAGAGGCCGCGAACGCGCGAAGGCCGCCACCCGATGCGGGTGGCGGCCCCGGAGAGACGGGCGGGAGAGCCCTACCGTTGTTCGGCGACGGTGAAGCGCAACTCGTCGGTGAACTTCCGGCCGTAGGAGTCGGTCGCGGTGACCCTCGCCCTGTGCTCGCCCTCGGCGAGGTCGGCGGGCAGCTCGAACCGCCAGAGATGCATCGACCGGTCCGCGATGCTGGCGTCGCCCACCAGTTGCCGCGCGACGGCGTGCGGGTCGGCCCACTCGGGGCCGACCAGCTGGTCCTCGCCGCGGAGCTCCTGCGTACGCGTGGCCTCGCGCGCCGGGCCGTGGTCGATCGAGACCTTGACCGTGGAGCCGGTGGAGCCCATCCAGAAGTTGGTCGTGAGCCAGGTGCGCCCGTTCAGATCATCGCGGTCCAGGACATTGGGGTCACCCAGTTCCGGCGCCTCTCCTTGCTGATCCTCGTTCCAGGCCTGCCGCGCGGCGTACCACTCACGATAGGCCGGGCTGTTGAGGCCCAGCTGCGTCTGCACCCTGTCGCTCTTGCCGGTCACCGTGTACCGCTCCTTGAAGGAGCTGCCCCTGATGTCGAGGGTGAGCAGGCCCGGCATGCCGCCGTCGCGTCCGACGGCCACGGGGTAGCCCTCGTCGGTCAGCTCACCCGAGTACCAGTCACCGGAGATGGCGCCCGCCGTGATGTGCGGGAACGGCAGCCCTTCGACGCCGAAGAGGTCACGCCAGCCCTGGGCGAGGTCGCCGGTCTTCATGTTCTCGATGGAGTGGCTGTGCCCGGAGACGGCGACGGCCTTGCGGCCGTCCAGCAGTTCGTGCACCTTGCGGACCTGGTCGACGTTGTGGATCGGGCTGCCCTCGTCGGCCCAGTTCAGCAGGGAGATGTGGCTGGCGACCACGATGAGCTTGCCACGGTCGACCTCGGCCAGGTCCCGCTCCAGCCACGTGAGCTGGTCCTCGCTGAGTCTGCCGTTGTACGCCGGCTTGCCCGCCGGGTCGTCGCACTGGGGCCGCAGGCCGTCGGCGTTGTCGACGTCGGGGGTGCAGGGGTAGCGCACCGTGTTCAGCGCGACGACGTGCACCTCGCCCACGTCGTACGAGTAGTACGCGGGCGCGAGCTGCGCGCGGAAGGTGTCGAACGAGTGCTCGGCGGTCTCGGCGTCGAAGTCGAGGTCGTGGTTCCCGGGCAGGAACCGGGCCGGCCCGTTGGTCAGGCTCGTGAGCTCCTTCACGTCCGGGTAGAGCGACAGGTCGTCACCGACGACGTCACCGATGAAGAGGGTGCCGCATCCCTGGTAGTCGTTGCGCTTCGCGAGGTCGGCCATCGCACCCTTGCGGGCGTAGCCGATTTCCGTCTTGTTGTAGGGCTGCAGGTCGCCCGCGATCACGCAGTGCTGTTCCCTGGTCTTCGTCCGCGTGCTCCGGACGACGGGGAAGTTCACCGCGTTCGGAAGGGCGCCGGTGGGGGCGATGCCGCCGTAGCGCAGCTCGGGCGAGCCCTCGGGCAGGTGGTTGTAGTGGAACTGCGCCACGTTGGACGCGTCCACCGGCACCTGGTAGCCGGCCGGCTGCGTGATGAACACCGTCATGTTGTCGTAGACGGGTAGCCGGTAGCGGCCGCGGGAGTCGGTGGTCACCACGTCGCGCCCGTTCGACACCACGACGTCGCGCAGGCCGCGCTCGTGCCGGTCGTGGACGCTGTCTCGGTCACGGTCGTCGAAGACGGTCCCGGTCAGGACCGAGGGGTCGGCCGGGCCGTCAGGGGTGCGGACGACCTCGACGTGGCCGCGGTAGGCGGTCTTGTTCCAGGCACCGTGCAGCGTGCTCGCCGCGGCGCCCGAGGCGGGGCCGATCGCGACGGCTGAGCCGGCGACCAGGGAGGTGAGGGTCAGGGCGACGCGGAGTCTGATGCCTGCTCGGGAGGGACTCAACATAAGCGTTCTCCGGTGAGTCGTTCGGTGCGGCCGTCATGGCCGGCCGGACGATCTTTTCGGAGCTAGCTGAACAGCGACCCCTGCGCGAGAGAACGCCAGCGGTATGGAGATCGGCCCGCGGATGATCCCACGCGCGGGCCGGCGGCGGGCCCGCGCGTGGGATGGCCGGTCATCTGCGGGACGGCGCCGCGCCCGCCTGCGCCCCGGCCGGGGCGTCCCCGTGGCTGAGTAGGAGTTTGCGCAGCAGGGCGGCCAGCTGGTCCTGTTCGGTGGGTGACAGCGCGGCCAGGGACCGGGCCTCGCCGTTGACGTGGTCGGTGACGGCCTGGTCGATGAGGTCACGGCCGGCGTCGGTGAGGGTGATCAGGACACTGCGGCGGTTGTCCGGGTCGGTTTCGCGGGTGACCAGGTCGCGGCTCACGAGGTGGTCGATCCGGTTGGTGATCGCGCCAGAGGTGACCATCGACGCGCCGCTGAGGCCGCCGGCGGTCATCTGGTACGGCGGCCCTGACCGGCGCAGCGTCGCCAGGATGTCGAACTCCCAGGGCTGGAGTTCATGGCGGGCGAACACGGCACGATTGCGCTTGCTGAGCGTCTGGGCGGCGCGGGAGATGCGGCCGATCACGCCCATGGGCGAGGGGTCGATGTCGGGGCGCTCGGCCCGCCACTGACGCAGCACGTGGTCGACGTGGTCCTCGGAGTGCTCCATCAAGACTCCTTAACATTGAAGTGTTTGACACCAAGATAACCCATCTTCTACGATCCTCAGTGTTGAAAAGTTCAACATTGAGATTTTGAGGTGGTTGTCATGTCCGTGGACACCGCACCCGTCGCCAGCGCCACGCCGGCGCCCCCGTCCCCGAACGTTCCGCTGCGGAGCTGGCTGGCCGTCATCGCGGTGGCCACCGCCA
Source organism: Nonomuraea sp. KM88 (assembly GCF_052245635.1). Classification (NCBI taxonomy): domain Bacteria; kingdom Bacillati; phylum Actinomycetota; class Actinomycetes; order Streptosporangiales; family Streptosporangiaceae; genus Nonomuraea; species Nonomuraea sp. KM88. The sequence continues at coordinate 809,975 of NZ_JBQQCC010000001.1, forward strand.
CCTTCGCGATGGTCACCGTGGAGTCGCTGCCGGTGGGGCTGCTCACCGCCATCAGCGGCGGTCTCGGCGTCTCCCCAGGGCTGGCCGGGCTGACCGTGACCCTGCCGGGGCTGCTGGCGGCGATCTCAGCCCCGGTCCTGCCGATCCTGATCCGCCGGCTCGACCGGCGTCTGGTGCTGCTGAGCCTGCTCACGGTCATGCTCGCGGCGACCCTCACATCCGCGCTCGCCCCCAACTTCGGCGTGCTGCTGGCCTCCCGCGTCTTCGTCGGCATCGCCATCGGCGGCTTCTGGGCGCTGGCCGCCAGCGTCGCCGTCCGGCTCGTACCCGAACGTCACATCCCCCGCGCCACCTCGCTGGCCTTCGGCGGCGCCACGGCCGCCAACGTGCTGGGCGCTCCCGCCGCCACCCTGATCGGCGGGCTGACCGACTGGCGGATCGCCTTCGGTGTGGTCGCCGCCCTCGGCGCCCTGGTCGCCGTCGCCCTGTACGCCCTGCTGCCCAAGCTGCCCGCCACCACGACCGTCTCGCCGCGCACCCTGGTCGCCCAGCTGCGCAACCCCGCCGTGCGCGCCGCGGTGACCGCCACCTTCCTCCTGGTCGGGGCGCACTGGGCCGCCTTCACCTTCATCAGCCCGATCCTGCAGCAGACCTCCGGGCTCGACGCCACGCTGATCGGCCCCGCGCAACTGGCCTTCGGCGTCGCCGGGATTCTCGGCACCTTCGTCGCCGGGTCCGCCGCCGCCCGCGACCCGCGCCGCGCGCTCATCGGCGCGGGTGCGCTGCTGGCCGCCTCCCTGGCCCTGTTCCCCCTCGTCGGCGCCACGCCGGCCGGCGGCCTGGTCCTGCTGGTCGTCTGGGGCCTGGCCTTCGGCGGGGTGCCCGTGGGCGTGCAGAGCTGGATCTTCAAGGCCGCTCCCGAGGCGGCCGAGGCCGCCACCGCGCTGAACACCTCGATGTTCAACCTGGCGATCGCTGCGGGCGCGGCGGTCGGCGGCGTCATCGTCTCGATGACCGGCACCACCGGCGTCCTGTGGATCGGCGCGGCACTCGGCGTCGTCGCCGGCCTGGCGGTCTGGGCCACCGGCCGCTCCCTGACCAGGTGAGCTGTACACCGAGGCAACGACCACGTGGCGCGCCCGATCCGGACCGGCTCCGGCGGGCGCGCTTCCTTTTGAGCGGTCACAGACGGGCGCGCACGCTGACCCGGGCGGGCAGCGCGATCCTTGGAGTCTCGCCCTTCTCGCGGGTCAGATCCTCCCTATCGTTCACCGGGCTGGGCCAGCTGCCGATAGAGCACCTCGAACAGGTGGCCCCCCTTGATCAGAATCGACGCCTCAACGGGGCGCTCAGCGTCACTGCGGATCACACGAAACTGCCTGATCACCGGCACGTCGGACGGTAGGTCGAGCAACACGACCTCTTCGGTACGCGGTTGGCGCACCGAGATTCGATCCTCAAAGATTCGCTCAGGGAAACCCAGGTCGGCGAGTGCCTTGGGAGCACCGCCTTTGATCCTTACCTGCCGGGCGAGGGGTGTCCCCTGAGCGATGGCGAGGGGATAGTACGACCACGAGAGTTCGATCGGATCGCCCGCGTGCAGCAGGACACGGTGGCGCTCCACGCACCGCTCGCCTTCGTTGAGATCGAGCGCGTGCGCGACGTCGGCTGGTGGCTCGACCTCACTCACCCGCAGCAGGTCGTAGCCGTAGCCGCCGGGCACGGGTGTTTTGTACGCGGCGGCCGTGACAGCGAAGGGCTGCCGCTGCCGTACGAAGACGCCCTTGCCGGGCTGCCCCTCCAGAAAACGCTCGTCTTTCAGGAGCTTGATCGCCCCCTGGACAGTGGCAGGTGCGCATCCGTACTGCTCCGCAAGTTGCTGCGTTGAGGGCAGTTGCGCGCCCGAGGGAAGAAGCCCGGACATGATGTGGGCGCGCAGGTCTGCGGCCACCTGCTGATGCCGAGGTCGGCTGTCAACCCGTTTCACCACGTTCAGCCTTCCTCGTGTTCGTACCGTAGTTCGCGGCCGCTGGCGATCATAGCCATCACGGTGCTCTCGAACGGGGTTCCGGCGTGGTCCCGGACGACGCGACGAAGCACCAGAACCCAGTCGGTCTCATCGAGGTGCAGCACGTTCCGCTCGGTCGCCGTGGCCGGCCGGGCGCTCACCGTTTCCTCGACTTTGCGCATCCTGTAGCCGAGTTCAGCGAGCAGTCGCACCGCACCGCCACGGATCTTCCTCGGTTGTGCAAGAGGTGTACCGCGAGCGATCGAGACCGGATAGTAGGAGTCGGCGAGTTCGACCGGAGCCCCGTCCAGCAAGACCGTGCGGCGCCTGATGACGTCGTACGAACTCTGCGTGGCGGGCGGCTTGGGCCACATCCGCAGGACGGACAGGACGGCCAGTGGTGATCGGGTCAGCGAGAGCCCATGGGTGCACATGGCGGAGGCGAGACGGCTGTGGAACGAGCTACTCGGAGGGGGCGCTCGGTAGCGTCGACGTTGAGGAGTAGCCTCAGGAATAGAGGCGCTCCGGCGTGACGAGCATGAGGTCGCCGCCTTCCGCCGCGAGCAGATCCGCGGTGAACCCGGCGGCGCTGTAGCAGACCAGCCGGGTCGATCGTGTGTCATATCCCCGGCCCGCGAGCAGGCCGCGTACGCGGCGGAGCCGTTCGACGTGTCCCTCGCACATGGTGTCCCCCCATTTGACCTCGCCGAGGGAGAGCACCTTGCGAGGCCCGCCGTCCGGCTCGCCCAGGACCACCACGTCCACCTCGTGGCTGGTCCGGCGTTCCGGGTCGTTGACGACGCCGTGACCGATCTCCGCCGGGACGCCGCCGAAGGCTTCCGCGCCCGCGAAGTCCGCAGCCCAGGTGCGGCAGACCTCTTCGAAGTGCGGCCCCACCACCCCGCTCAGGAATCGATCGCGGCTGCGCCTCCACACCTGGTCGGCTCGCCGGCGTTCGAGCTCCCGCCAGGCCGGACGCATCACCGCGTGGTAGAAGGTGATCAGTGGCTCGGTGATCCGGTAGAGCGGGCGGGCCGCACGCAACATGTCCGGAGACTTGGCCAGCAGGCCGGCGTCCTCCAGCACGGCGAGCGGGTGGCTGATCTCCGTGGACTTGCGGCCGATGTAGTTGGCGATGCCCCCGCGCGAGGCGTTCCCCTCCGCCACCGCCGCCAGGACCGAGTGGTAGAGGGCGGCGTCGCGCAGGTCCGGCTCTTCGGCGAGGAGATAGCGTGCCTCGCGGAAGAGCGGCCGGGCGGGGTTCAGCACCGCGCGCTTGACCCAGTCGTCGAAGTCGTCCAGCGACCGCGGCGTGTCGTCGCGGACGTATTCGCGACGGTACGCGGGTGTGCCGCCCACCACGGCGTGAGTGAGGAGGGCGAGCCGGGGGTCGCTGATCTGCCAGAACTCCGCTGCCAGCCGGTAGTCCAGAGTGGGGACGACCAGTTCCAGGCCCGCCCTGCCGCGCAACGGCGCGTTGCCGGCGAGCAGGCCGCCCATGAACGTGAGGGCGGAGCCGCACAGGATCAGCCGGATCGGCGATCCTCCCTTGCGCCGCCGCAGGTCCAGGGCTGCTTGGAGGACGGACGGCAGCTCGGGGGAGACCTTCACCAGGTAGGGGAACTCGTCGATCACCACCGGAAGCGGTGACGTGGTCTCCAGGTCGAGAATCGCTTCGATGACCGCACGCCAGGATGTGAAGTGGAGCGGGACGGGGCTGCCGAGGCGGGCGGCCAGTTGCTCGCCGATCAGGTGGAAGTGCTCGGCGGCGACCGCCTCCGTGCCTTCGATGTAGATGCCTCCTGCCGCATCGGCGATGGAGCCGAGGAGCAGCGTCTTGCCCTGACGCCGTCTCCCCGACACCACGCCGAGCGTCGGGTATGGGGAGTCATCACGGATGAACTCGACCAGTTCGGCCCACTCCGCCTCGCGGTCGAAGATCTCTGAAGGCTTGGTGAGGTTCACTCCAATAATATAGGAGTACGATTATTATAAGTCTACTTCAACATGCTGCGCCGCTGGATGGCGTACGGCGGCTCTCCAGCGATGTGTCAGGCTGCGCTGTCCACCGGCTTGTCGGTGACGGGCAGTCGCAGGGTCCGGTCGCCGAAGTCGACGACCAGGTCGAGTCGTGCGCCGAGTGCCTCGACATAACGAGCGATGACAGTGATGGAGGTCACTTCACCGTGTTCGATCTGCGAAACTCGGGCGACGCTCACGTCCATGATTGCCGCAATGTCCTTCTGGCCCAAGCCGCTTTCCTTGCGAGCTTCGGCCAGTTGGTGTCCCCTCGCTTCGGCAAGCAGGCGTCGCGCTCCTGCCTCGATCTCTGCTGGGGCAACACCGGCAGCGTGCAGTTCACGCTCCAGGTCTTCCCAGTCTCCCGGCGTTCTCTTAGGCACGTTCACTCCTTGCTGTAGCTGGTGTAGACGGTATAGAGCTGTTCGGCCAGCGGAATGTTCTTCTCGTACCAGCGCTCCCAGTTCCCAGCCTTGTCGTCACTGTCCACGCCAAATGATGCTCCTCGATTCAAGGATAGCCTTAAGTGTTGGGTCAGACTACTTCCTGAGGCGTGGGAACGCAGCGGATCCGATCGAATTCATAGAGTGACCGACGTCACTGCTCGCCCCGCACTTAGCTGATCGGCTCAGCAGCGGTGCAGCCGGGGCGTGGTTCCGGGCGCGCGGGCCTCAGCCGGGCAGGCGCGCCTCCCTGTACGGCACCAGCCTGACCGGTCCCTTCAGCCCGTACGGTTGCCGCTTCAGCCCGCCGTAGACGTCCGGGTCCGCCACCCTGAGCCGGTTGCCCAGCGGGGTGGCCACCTCGACCTCGATGGTGTTGGGGCCGCGCCGGACGTGCGGGCCGAGGTCCACGATCGGGTGGAGCTGGTCGGCGGGGTCCAGGCGGCGGCCGTTGACGCGCACCCGGCACGTGTCGGTCACCTCGCCCAGCTCCAGGTACGCCGGGCCGTCCAGGTCGACCGTGGTGGTGTAGGTCCCGATGCCCGACACGTCGGCCAGTCCGGGGAGCTCCGCCCAGGGAACGAGCGTGTCCAGGTCCAGCTCGTGGATGACTTTCGAGGTCTGCGTCGGCGTGGCGCCGGGCTGCCAGTCCTCGACCCTGAGCCGCCACGACGACAGCTCCACGGGCGGGGGGACCTCGCCGACGGCCGTGGTGACGGTGCGGCCGGTGGAGAGGGTGGTGGTGTAGGTGCCTGCCTTGGCGGCCCGGATGGCGAGGTCGCCGCCAGAGTAGAGGGCGCGGTCCGCGTCGGTGGCGGTGGCGTGGGGGAGCCGGCCCGTACGGTAGCCGAACAGCCCGGCCCGCGCGATCGCGACGATCCGGGCCTGCCCGGGCCGGAGGGCGACGCGCAGGCGGATCCCGTCGGGCTCCTCCGTGTACAGCGCGATCCGCTCGGCCCGCCCGGTCCACGGGTCCAGCAGGTACGGGACTCCGTGGCGGTCCGCGCGGGCCAGCGTGACGTCGTGGTCGATCGGGGCGACCGGCGGTTTGGGGTTCTCGACGTGCTTGCCGTTGCACAGGTAGTAGTAGTCGATCTTCCCGGCTGACCGTCGCAGGGTGAGCAGCGTGCTGGGGGCGGCGTACCGCACGTCGGGCCGCACGCCGAGGGAGGCGAGCGCGCCGGGGACGTCGGCCTGGCCGGCGACCATCCGCACCGTGGGCTCGGCCAGCAGCGCGGCGACGAGTTCGCGGAGCCGCTCGTTCTCGCCGTCCCGGGGCAGGCCCGGCGCCGAGGCCGACTCCCACGCGCCGAGCAGCACGATGGGCAGCCCGGCCCGCGCGTACTCCAGCAACCGCCCGGCCACCGGCACCGTCATCGTGGGCTCGCCCGCGTAGAACTTGTCGCCCTCGACGAACAGCGCCTTGTAGGCGGGCCCCGACGGCGCGAGCCGGCCGCCGGAGACGCGGGCGGCGGGCAGGTCGAGCAGGGGGCCGCTGACGAACTGGTGGGTCCAGCCGGTGGGGATGCCGTCGCCGGTGAACCAGGAGGCGCCGATGCCGGTCTTGGTGTAGCCGGTCTGCCGCAGGACGGCGACGTCGGCTCGGGGCACGCCCTCACGCAGGACCTCGTGGACACGGGCGAGATATCCAGAAATATCGGATACGTGGTGCCAGGTCGGCTGGCGCGGCCCCCACGACTCGGCGTAGCCGGCCGTCCCGTCGTACGGCGTGAACGCGGCGAACCCCGGCCAGGCCGCCCCCGGCGCGCTCGCGTAGCTGAACCCGTGCAGCACCGTCTGGTTGAGCCCCGCCGCGTACGCGCCCCCCATGGTGGTGAGCAGCCTCGTCCACGTCGTGGTGTAGGCGCCGCCCGCGTACGCCCCCGCCTCGCAGGACAGCAGCTCGTGCCCCGCCAGGTCCCGGCCGCCGGCCAGGCAGCGGTAGTCGTCGAGGTTCTTGAACCCGAGCGACTCGCCCTCGGGGATGTCCAGCACGGCCGCCGCCGCGATGGCGTCGGTCCGCAACCCGTACGGCTGCGCGCGCAGCTTCAGCCCGAGCGAGTGGGCCCAGTCGCGCAGCCCGGCGAAGTGGTGCTCGTTGAACAGCTCGGAGATCGTGTCCCAGTAGTCCTTGCGGGCGTGCCGGGTCATGGCGGCCTCGTACGCGAAGACCGGGTCCTCCTCGGCCAGCAGCACCACCGGCAGCAGGGGCGCGAGCGGGTGGCCCCGCCGCCGCCCGAACTCCTCCAGCAGCCCCGGCGTCCACGGCAGCGCGTCGGTCTCGATCTCGATGGAGTCCTCGAACAGCGCGCCGCCCGCCTTCTTCAGCAGCCGGCGCGTGGCAGGCGTGAGCAGCTCCGACTCCCAGTGGTCGATGACCGCCTGGGTGCCCGCCGCGCTGAAGTGGTCGACCACGTACGCCTCGGGCGCGGTGTGCGGGCCGGACTCGGGGCGCTGGCCGGAGCCGCGCTCCCAGTAGGAGATCAGCACCCACTCGCCGTCGGCGGGCGCGGTCCAGGTGACGTTCTCGCCGGTCACGGGCACCTCCCGCACGGAGGCGGGGTCGAGCCCGGTCTCGTCGCCGGTGGAGTGGGCGGGCTCGATCCTGGCGGCCTGGACGAGCAGCAGTTTCCGCTCGGTGACGCCCTCGCCGGGCGGCACGGCCGGTGGCGGCGCGGCGCCCGCGTACGTGGCGCCCGCGGCGACCGTGACCGAGCCGTGGGCGAGCTCCTTGACCGCGGCCGGGCTGTCCGGGGTGATGGACGGCACCGCCGCCGGCCAGGACGGGCCGATGGTCAGGTCGATGCGGATGCCGCGCCTGGCCGCCTGGTCGAGCGCGGCCTCGACGGCGGCGTTCCACGCGGGGGTGCCCCAGCCGTGGCCGGCGGGGTCGAGCACGGACTTGTCGCGGATGCTGTGGTGCACCGCCGCGATCTCCGCGCCGCCGAAACCGGCGGCGGCGAGCTGGTCGACCTCCCGTCGGATCTCGGCGGGATCGACGTGGGCGTCGGGCCACCACCAGCGCACCATGGGCCGCGCGGACCGGGCCGGGCGAGAGGACCAGATCCTCCCCGGCCCACCGACGGCGGGCGTTCCGGAAAGGGCGAGCGTGGCCGTGGCGGTGCTCAGGAAGAGGAAGCCGCGGCGCGTCAGATCGTTCATGGGGGATGCTCCAGCGGGCCGGAGGGCGGGGGTGGAGAACGCCCGCGGGCGGGGGATCGGTCGCCGCCCGCGGGCGCCGTCTAACTCGGGACGGGGTACGGGAAGGCGCTGGTCACGCCGATCTTGTCGTACTCCATCTTCGAGGCGTCGAAGCCGTCCGCCCAGTTGGCGTTGGTGACCTCGTTGCACTGGTAGCTCTGGTACTTGTCGTCGGTCACCTTGCCGACCTCGATGTCGGCGAAGGAGAAGCCGCAGCCGCCGGCGTCCATGTGCACCCCTCGCGTCCCGCTGTCGGGCATCGACGCGTCGGGGATGACGTCGCCGATCACGACCTGGGAGACGTGGTTGGTGATCGGGTGCGGATCGGCGTTGCTGACGCCGTAGGTGTAGAAGGCGCCCATGTCACCGCTGTCCAGGCCCGCCTCCTCGATGCGGAGATACTTGAACATGTTGCCGTGCGCGTACCCGTCGCCGTCCTTGACCTCGGGGCGCACCTCCAGGCTGACGCCGTAGCGGGCGCTGTGCCGGACGACCGTGTGGCTGACCTCGTTGTTGCCGGTGTTCATGAGCTCGACGCCGGCCGCGTCGCCGGGCACGAGCTCGCCGACGTGGTGGATGTAGTTGTTGGTGAAGACGTTGTGACCCGCCACGTCGCCTTCGCCCGGGTAGCCGCCCTCGACCTTGATGCCGTCGGCGCCGATGTTCTCCAGCAGGCTGTCGGAGATCCGGATGTGGTCGTTGGCGAACAGCAGGTAGACCGCCGTGAAGCCGGTGTCGGCGATGTGCAGCCGGGTAAGGTCGACGCCCCGGGTGTTGGTGAGGGTGACCGCGCCGAACCGGTTGCGCGGCATCTCGATCTGCCGGTCGTACTCGGGGTACTTGTGCGGCACGCCGGCGTCGCCCGCGCTGATCCAGCCGTTGCGGTACCAGCCGACGAAGTCGCTGTACTGCAGGGCCAGCCCGTCGAGGGTGAGGTTCTGGACCCGCTTGTCCGGGGTGCTGCCCGCCAGCGAGACGATCGTCTGCACCGTCGGCGCCATGACCTTGTCGATCGAGCCGCGCGGCCAGTAGTAGACCTCGCCCTTGCCGAAGTCGAAGAAGTACTCACCCGGCTGGTCGAGGAAGTCGAGGGAGTTCTGCAGGAAGTAGCGCGAGCCGCCGCGGCTGTTGACCAGGGCGTAGCGCGTCCAGTGTTCGAGGGTGATCTGGTTGTCGTCCCAGGACGGGTTCTGGATCGGGACGGTGTCGGTGAACCAGCTCCAGCTGCCGCCCGACCAGACCGTCACCTGCGCGTTGTCGAGGTTCCAGCTCTTGTCCCACTCGCCCGGGTTGGAGTAGAGCCACTGGTGCACCGCCTCCTTCTCCGGCTCCTTGAGCACGGAGGTGAGGTAGGGCGCCCACACGTCGTCGGACCTGCGGTTGGGGAAGCGGGCGGTGGTGGCGCGCCTGCCGTCCTCGAACAGCGTGTAGAAGGTCCGGTCGACCTTCGTCTTGTAGATGTCGCCCTTGTACTTCTGCCAGCCGGTGAGCGGCTCGGCGCCGAGCAGGCGGGCCTTGCCCGGCCCGTCCGCGCTGCGGTAGATGATCCGGTGGCCGTTCTCGCCCGAGTCGGCCTCGGTGAACTCGATGGTCTTGTCGACGACGTAGTCACCGGCCTTGACGTTGACCACGATGTCGCACTTCTGGTGCTTCTTCTTGGCCCTGACCTGGTCGCGGGCGTGCTCGATCGTCTTCCACGGGCGTTGCGCGTTGCCCGCCCCACGGTCCGCGCCGTCGGGCGCGACGTAGAACTCCACCGGCTTGCACGGGGCCTGCGCGCTCGCGGCCGGCGCGACGACCAGCGCCGCCAGGACGACCACCGCCGCGCTCACGACCTTCACTGCCGCACCTTCCCGGGCGCCGCCTTGGCCTCCGGCAGCGGGTACGGGAACGCGTCGGTCACGCCGATCTTGTCGTACTCCATCTTCGAGGCGTCGAAGCCGTCCGCCCAGTTGGCGTTGGTGACCTCGTTGCACTGGTAGCTCTGGTACTTGTCGTCGCTGACCTCGCCGACCTCGATGTTGGCGAAGGAGAAGCCGCAGCCGCCGGCGTCCATGTGCACGCCTCGGGTGCCGCTGTCCGGCATCGCGCCGGCCGGGTCGTTGATGACGTCGCCGATCACCATCTGCGAGACGTGGTTGTCGATCTCGTGCGGCTCGGTGTTGCTGACGCCGTAGGTGTAGAAGGCGCCCATGTCGCCGCTGTCCAGCCCCGCCTCGTCGATGCGGATGTAGGAGAAGCGGTTGTTGCGGGCGTAGTTGTCCTCGTCCTTGATCTCGGGGCGGACCTCGAGGCTGATGCCGTAGCGGGCGCTGTGCCGGACGTTGATGTGGCTGATCTCGTTGTTGCCCGTGCTCATCAGCTCGATGCCGGCCGCGTCGCCGGGGACGAGCTCGCCGACGTGGTGGATGTAGTTGTTGGTGATCGTGTGATGACCCGAGATGTCGCCCTCGCCGGGATAGCCGCCCTCGACCTTGATCCCGTCGGCGCCGATGTTCTCCAGCAGGCTGTCCGACACCCTGACCCGCTCGTTGGCGAACAACATGTAGACGCCCATGAAGCCGCTGTCCGACAGGTGCAGCCTGGTCAGGTCGATGTCCCGCGAGTTCGTCACCGTGATCATGCCGAACCGGTTGCGCGGCATCTCGATCTGCCGGTCGTAGACCGGGTACTTGTGCACGTAGCCCGAATCGCCCTCGCTGATCCAGCCCGCGCGATACCAGTCCACGAAGTCGCTGTACTGCAGCGCCAGCCCGTCGAAGGCGAGGTCGTGCACCCGCTGCTCGGGGGTGCTGCCCGCGATCTGCAGGATCGTCTTCACCGTCGGCGCCATGACCTTGTCGATCGAGCCGCGCGGCCAGTAGTAGACCTCGCCCTTGGCGAAGTCGAAGTAGTACTCACCCGGCTGGTCGAGGAAGCGCAGCGTGTTCTGCAGGAAGTAGCGCGAGCCGCTGCGGCTGTTGACGAACGAGTAGCGGGCCCAGTGGTTGAGCGTGAAGAAGTTCTTGCGGAAGTCGGCGCCGCCCAGCGGCACGGTGTCGGTGAACCAGCTCCACGAGCCGCCCGACCAGACCACGACCTGGGCGTTCTGGTCGAAGTCGGCGTCCCACTCCTGCGGCACGTCCTCCGGCTTGAAGTACAGCCACTGGCGCACCGCCTCCTTCTCCGGCTCGCCGAGGATGGAGAACAGGTAGGGGGACCACAGCTCGTCGCTCGTCCTGTTCGGGTGGCGGGCGGTGGTGGCGCGCTTGCCGTCCTCGAACAGCGTGTAGAAGTTCCGGTCGATCTTGGTCTTGTAGATGTTGTCCTTGTACTTCTGCCAGCCGGTGAGCGGCTTGGCGCCGAGCAGGCGGGCCTTGCCCGGCCCGTCCGCGCTGCGGTAGGTGATCGTGTGGCCGTTCTCGCCCGAGTCGGCCTCGGTGAACTCGATGGTCTTGTCGACGACGTAGTCGCCGGCCTTGACGTTGACCACGATGTCGCACTTCTGGGGCTTCTTGTCGGCCCGCAGGGCGTCGCGGGCCTGCTCGATCGACTTCCACGGGCGTTTCTCGGTGCCGTCGCCCCGGTCGCCGCCCGAGGGGGAGACGTAGTAGTCACAGGTGGGCTTGGCCGCCGCCGAAGGAGCGGAGGCGGAGGCCGGGGCGGTCAATCCGCCGATGAGTAAGATGATCGCGCCGACAGACCTGATGATCACTGGCTCTCCTTGACGTTCCGCCACCGCTCGTACTCGGCGCGGGTTTCGGGGGTGAGTGGGTAGTAGTCGGAAAGCGCCCCGCCCTCTTCGATGCGGGCGCGGCTGTAGAGCTCCCACTGCTCGTGGTCGGCCGCCGCCTCCAGCACCTGCTGGGCGCGACGGCGCGGCACGATCACCGCGCCGTCGTCGTCGGCCACGCACAGGTCGCCGGGCAGCGCCAGCGTCCCGCCGACGGCCACCGGCACGTCGTACGCCCACGGGAACAGCTCCGCCTGCGAGGCGTAGTGGGGGGTGGCACCCGTCGACCAGATCGGCAGGCCGAGGCCGCCCACCCTGGGCAGATCCCTGATCCGGCCGTCGACGACGATGCCCGCGCCGCCCTTGCGCTTGAAGTAGCGGACCAGCATGTCGCCGAAGCACCCGGTGTAGGCGCTGCCGTACGCCTGCACGACCAGCACGTCGCCGGGCCGGATCTCCTCGAGCACGGCCCACAGGGCGGTGTGCCGCTCGACGTACTCCTGGCCGAGCCCGGAGGCGATGTCCTCGCGCTGCGGCATGAACTGCAGCGTGCGCACCCGGCCGGCGATCTTCTGTCCTTGGGCGATGGGACGCGGTCCCTCGATGAAGGTGCGCCGGATGCCCTGCGCGTGCAGCTTGGCGCAGGCGGTGGCCGCGCTGATCCGGGACAGCCCCTCCACGAGGGCGGGATCGGGTTCGGCGGGCAGTTCTCCGCGAACAGGCAGATCCCAGATGGCGTCGTCCATGAAACTCCTCAGTAGTGCTGGTGCGACGGCGTGCGGGCGCGCGCGGTCGTGTGCAGGTCGAGCCGGATGCGGCGGCCGGGCGGCAGCTCCACGAGCAGGCGCGGGCCGTCCACCGCCACCTCCTGCCCGGCCTCGGTGATCGGGGGAGTGGTGTAGGCGCGCGGGTCGCCCGGGTAGGCGTCGCCGCTGGACCTGGTGACCACCGCGCGGTCGATCCGGTGCTCGCCGAACGCGCCCGCCTGCACCACGACCCTGCGGGTGCGGGCGACGCCGAGGTTGACCAGCTCGACGCCGGTGGCGCCGGGGCGTACCGAGTCGACCAGCGCGGCCACGTCCGGAGGAAGGCCGGGACGGCGGCGGTCGGCGTCGAAGTACGCGAGCCGGGCGGGCAGCAGCCCGCCGTTGTAGAGCACCTGCGGGGTGCCGGTGGCCAGCTGCAGCAGCGCCTCCGTGACGACCGGGTTGAGCCGCTGCCAGTGGTGCACGTGGATGGTGGACAGGTCCGCGGTGTCGGCGTCGATGAGCGCCATGCGCCGCTGCACCTGGCCGAGCGCCGCCGACAGCATGGCCTCGGGGAAGCCGGGGTTGGCGCCGCGCAGGAACTCCAGCCAGGGCGCCTCGTGCCCGGCCTCCTCCTTGTTGCGGAACGGGCGCACGGTCGTCCAGTCGTAGCCGGAGCCGGCCCGCAGCCGGTCGAGCCGGTCGGCGTCGCCGCCGGACTGGCTCGCGTGCCAGAGCCAGACCGGCAGGCCCAGCTGCGGTGGCTGGAAGTCGAACCAGCCCTGGTCGTCGTGCCGGTTGGGCACCAGCATGGTGGGCTTGCCGGCCTCGTCGCCGAGCTCGGCCAGCCAGCGGTCGCTGATGCTCATGTCCGTCTCGGTGACGCTCGCCTGGACGGCGTGGCCGTACACGGCCTCCAGAGGGTCGCGGCCGATGGCGAGGGCGGCGTCGTCGCCGGTCAGCAGGTGGGCGTTGACCGCGGCGATCGCGGCGGCGGCGCCCACGCTGTAAATGCCGTGCGGCCACTGCCAGCCGTAGTTGCCGCCGTACCAGCGGCCGCCGTGCAGCTCGCCGACGGCGCCGGACGGGCCGACATTGTCGGGCAGGATCCCGCCGTTGGCCTCCGCCCTGCGCTGCCAGGCGCCGATGTAGCGCAGCGCCCAGTCGCGGTAACGCTCGTCGCCGTCGTACAGCCAGGCGTTGACGGCCAGGCTCGTCGCGGCCAGGTTGACGGCCACGTCGCCGCGGCCGATGCGCTCGCTCATCGCCGCGCCCATGCGGGCGGCGTTGCACGGGTCGGCCAGGTCCTCCCACCGCGTGATGCCCGGCAGGTCGCGCAGCGGCAGGCCGAACGGCCGCATGCTGACCAGGTCGGTGTGGTAGGAGGCCCACTCCCACTGCAGGCCGTAGCGGGGGCCGCCGGCGCCGTTGTGCGGGGCGCGGATGATGTCGCGCTCGGCGTCGTAGTTGGCCGAGCCCGGGAGGTAGAGGTCGGCGAAGCGGCGGGCGCGCTCGCGGAAACGTTCGTCGCGCGGGTCCGCGGCGCAGATGCCGTAGAACAGCAGCAGCGACTCGCCCTGGTGGAACCAGTCATAGCCGCGCTCGAACTCGTCCACCAGGTAGCCGAGCTCCGTGAGCTGCGTGGTGACGCCCTCCCAGTGGTGCTTGGCGGCGTCCAGCAGGTCGTCCGCGCCGCCCAGCTGGTAGAGCGTCGGCCAGTTGAAGAACGCCTCGTAGAAGTCGTCGGCGCCGTCCCGGTCGGCTGCCGGCCCGTGGTAGATGAGCCGCCCGTCGGGCCCGCAGTAGCGGGCGGCGAAGGCCCGCCAGGCCTCGTCGAGCGTGTCGAACAGGCGGCGCTCCAGCACCGCCCAGGCGGGCGGCGTGCCGAGCGGGACGGTCGCGGTGACGGAGGGCACGGCGGGGTCGGAGGGCGCCGAGAACTCGGGGGACTCGGGGGACTCGGGTTTCGAGGGCTCGGACGGTGAGGGCACTGTGCGCATCTTCAACCTTTCGTGGCCCCGGCGGTGAGGCCGCTGATGATGTGCCGTTGCATGAAGACGAAGAAGACGAGGAGCGGGGCGATGGCCAGCAGCAGCGTCGGGAACACCACCGTGTAATCGGTGGAGTACTGGCTGACGGCGGCGTAGACGCCCGTGGTCACCGTGTAGAGGCCGCTGCCGGGGCCCAGGATGATCTGCGGGTTCACGAAGTCGTTCCACACCGAGAACGTGTTGAGGATGACCATCGTGGCGACCGCGGGCCGCATCAGGGGGAAGACGATCTGCCAGAACGTGCGCAGCCGCCCCGCCCCGTCGACGGCCGCCGCCTGGTCGAGCACGGCGGGGATGGTGGCGATGTAGCCGGCGTACAGGAAGATCGAGAACGGCAGCGTGAGCGTGGTCTCGAACAGCACGAACCCGCGGATGGTGCCCATGAGGCCGAGGGTCTTGAGCACGTACACGACGGGGATGACCAGCACCTGGCCCGGGATGAACGTCCCGGCCAGGAAGAACAGCATGAGCACCCGGAACCGGCGCTTGGGGCTGCGCGCGATCGTGTACGCGGCGGGCGCGGCCAGCAGCACCGACAGCACGTTGACGGCCACCACGAACAGCAGCGTGACCGCGTACCCCTTGACCACGTCGAACTGCGGGTTCGTCAGCGCCCTGCCGAGCGGTTCCAGCGTGAGGCCGCCCAGGCCGAACGGGTCGCTCAGGATGTCCTGCTGGCCCTTGAACGCGTTGACGGTCAGCACGTAGAGCGGGACGAGCATGAAGGCGACGGTCGCCCAGAGGAAGGTTTTTCTCACTGGTGCACCGCCATCTCGCCGCGCCGGCGCAGCTTGGTCACCACGAACGCCAGCGCCGCGGTGACCAGCATGAGGATCACCGACTGCGCCGAGCCGAAGCCGAGGCGGGCGTCGTGGAAGGAGTTCCACAGGATGAGGTAGGCGACGGTCTGGGTCTGCCCGGCGGGGCCGCCCGCCGTCAGCGACACCACCAGGTCGTACGTCTTGAGCAGCGTCACCAGCGACAGCACGATGTTGATCGTCACCGACGGTCCCAGCGCGGGCAGTGTCACGTTCCTGAACACCTGCCACCGGGTCGCCCCGTCGATCTTCGCGGCCTCGATCAGCGAGTGCGGCACCGCCTGGAGCCCGGCCAGGTAGAGCACGACGTTGACGCCGAACCCGGCCCACACCAGCACCGCGATCATCGTGACCGTGGCCCAGGCAGGGTCGGACAGGAACGGCAGCACCTCACCGCCCCACGTGGTCACCAGGTTGTTGACCGCGCCGGTGGTGCCGAGGATGGCCGACCAGAGGAAGCCGACCACGAGGGCGCTGAGCACGTGCGGGTAGAACAGCACGATCCGGAAGAACGTGTTGGCCCGGGAGGCACCGTTCACCAGGAGGGCGAAGCCGAGGCCGAGCAGGTTGAGCCCGGCCGTGCCCGCCGCCGCGATCAGCAGGGTGACCAGGGCCGCGCGGCGCAGCTCGGGGTCGTCGAGCAGGCTCGCGTAGTTGGCGGCGCCGACGAAGGCGGGGTCGGCGCTGAAGCCGTCCCAGTCGGTCAGGCTCAGGTAGAAGGCCAGGCCGACCGGGATGACCAGCATCACCACGTAGAGGATGGTGGCCGGGCCGGCCATCAGCGCGGTCGTCAGGCCGTCGTGCCGCCGCCTGGGCCTGCGCGGCGTCTCGCGCGCGGCGGCCACGGGTGCTTCCCGGGTGAGGGTCATGAGCGTCCGGCCAGCCAGCGGTCCACGCCCTCGGCGACCTCCTTGGGCGACTTGCCCACGTACAGGCCCTGGACCTCGGTGTTCCACGCGGAGTTGAAGCCCTTGGGGAGGGTGGCGTCGCCGTAGCCCTCGCCCTGCGGGACGCCGGCCGGCGCCTGGTCGAGGATCTCCTGCACCTGCTTCTCCAGCGGGGTGAACTCGCGCTCGACGCCGGTGCGGAAGTTGCCGTCCTGGCTGAGCTGGCTCTTGACCGCGGCCGGGTCGGTGACGAGCCACTGGACCAGCTTGAGCGCCGCGTCCTTCTGCGGGCTGGACTTGAGGATCATGTACGGGGCCGCGAGCGTCGCGCCCTGCGGGCCGGGGTGCTGCTGGCCCTTGTCGACCGGGGCAGGGAAGACGCCGACCTCGAAGTCCTTCTCGGCCTTGGCCTCGGCGGCGGTGAACCAGCTGCCCATGACGTACATGCCCGACTTGCCGGACAGGAACGCGGTCTCGGCGTCGGCGTACTTCATGCCCAGGGCGTTCTTGTCGACGTACCCCTTGCCGATCCAGCCGTGGTAGCGCTCCAGGTACGGCAGTAGCGACTCGCCGGCCTTGATCTTGCCCGACGTGACGTCCTGCTGCCAGGTGGGGTGGTGCTGGGCCCGGGAGGGGTTGGAGAGCTGGAGCAGTTGGAGGCCGGTCAGGAAGTCGCCGCCGGTCTGCAGCGGCAGGTAGCCGGCCGACTTGAGCTTGCCCATGGCCGCGTCGAGCTCGTCCCACGTGGTCGGCGGCTTGTCGATCCCGGCCTTGCCGAAGGCGGCCTTGTTGTAGAAGACCAGCGACTGGGCCTGCACGCCGACGCCGACGGTGTAGATCTTGCCGCCCAGCTTGGCCTGCTCGACCAGCGGCGTGTCCTTCGCCCACGGCTGGTCGCTCAGGTCGAGCATCTGCTTGGCCAGCGTCTCGTCGGCCATCAGCGTCTCGACCACGTCGGGGGCGTTGCCGGCGGCGAGCTGCTGCGGCAGCGTGTCGGCCACGCCCTTGCCGGTAGGCGCCTCGATCTTCACGTCGATGCCGGGGTTCGCCTGCTCGAACGGCTTGACCAGGCCGTCCCAGAACGCCTGCGTGAGGTTCGGGCTGATGTTGACCAGCATCCTGACGGTGACCTGGCCGCCCTCGCTCTGCTGTGCTTGGGAGTCGCCGGCGAAGCCGCCCCCGCCGCAGCCGGTGAGCAGGAGCAGGCATCCGATGCCTGACAGGACGGGGAATGAACGGGGGGACCGCATCGCACCTCCAAGGGGCGAGATCTGCGACGCCTTTTAATGGGTCGATACTCGATTAGCGATTATTTAATACGTTGGTAACCGTGGTCGGTCAAGGGGTTTTGCTCTGCTACAAATACGTTTCCAGCGGCCGTCTGAGTCATAAGTACGTTAGAGTCGGGGCGTGACTGGACGCGTTGACGACAAACGGCTGGTAATGGGCGCCGAGGAGCGCGCCACGCTCGAGGCGTGGGCGGAGGAAGCCGGGGGCGGGCTGGGCCTGCGCAGCCGCATCGTGCTGGCGTGCGCCGACGGGCTGTCGCGCAAGGAGATCGCGACCCGGCTCGCCGTCAGCTCGGCGACCGTCGCGAAGTGGCGCGCCCGCTTCGTGGAGCGCGGCCTCGACGGCCTGGCCGACGCGCCGAGACCCGGGCGGCCGCGCAGCACGGAGCGGCAGGAGGCCGAGCGCGTGATCGCCGCCGCGGCTCATGGCTCCGCCGTGCCCTCCACCCGCTCGATGGCCAGGCAGCTCGGGCTGTCGCAGTCGACGGTCGCGCGCATCTGGCAGGAGCAGCAGATCGCGCCGCCCGCCAGCCAGGTGCTGCCCAGGGAGCTGCTGTCCGACCGCGTCTACGCACTGCTGCGCGGCTGGATCGTCTCGGGGGAGCTCGTGGCCGGGCAGCGGCTGGTGGAGGCCGAGATCGCCCGCCGGGTCGGCACCAGCCAGGCCCCGGCGAGAGAGGCTATCAAGCGATTGGCGCACGAGGGACTGGTCATCTCCTATCCCAACCGGGGCAGCTACGTCGCGGAGATCTCCGACGAGCAGGCCCGGGAGGTGCGTGACATCAGGGTGTTGCTGGAGGAGTATGCCGCACGCGGCGCCGCCGTCCGCATCCAGCCCGAGACGTTGCAGCAGCTCGCGGGGGATGTGCTGGCCATGCGGCGGGCGGCGGGCGACGGCGACATCGGAGCGTTCAGGGACGCCGACCTCGCCTTCCACCGGCGGGTGTGCGCCGCGTGCGGAAACTCCTTCCTGCTGCGGTTGTGGCGGACCATCGAGTCGAACCTGTGGAGCCTGCACGTGGTGGGCAACCCGCTCTACGAAGGCGACTGGATGGCGATGGCCGGCCACCACGACGACCTGGTGACGGCCCTGTCGTCCGGCGACCCGGACGAGGCGGCCCGCCTCTTCGCCGCCCACGCCCGCGGCGAGGCCTCCCGCACGCGCCCGCGTTCCCGGCCCGGCGCCGCCCCGCCGGGCCGGGAGGACGTCAGGCCGGGGTGATCTCGTACGTCGCGCCCTTGCGGGTGTCGAAGACGAGGACCCCGGGTTCGGGCCGGTCGGCCTTGACGGGGCGGCCTCGTTCCGTGACGGTGACCGGGCGGGCGGTGCGGAGGGTGAGCTCGCGTCCGAGGTCCGAGCGGATCCGGCCGCGCCGCAGGGCGCCGCCCTCCCACGCGAGGTCCACCTCGAACCCGCCGCGCGCCCGCAACCCCCGGTACGACCCGGCGGGCCAGGCGGCGGGCAGGGCGGGCAGCAGGTGCACCTGGTCGCCGTGGCTCTGCAGCAACATCTCCGTGATCCCGGAGACCCCGCCGAAGTTCCCGTCGATCTGGAACGGCGGGTGCAGGTCGAACATGTTGGGGGCGGTGCGCGCGGGCACGAGCAGGTTGCCCAGCCGCTTGTACGCCTCGGCGGAGTCCAGCAGCCGCGCCCAGAAGTTGATCTTCCAGGCGAGCGACCATCCCGCACCCGCCTCGCCGCGCAGCTCCAGCGTCCGGCGGGCCGCCTGGGCCAGGTCGGGGGAGAGGCGCGGGTCGATCTGGTGGCCGGGGAACAGCCCCCACAGGTGGGAGATGTGCCGGCTGCGCGACAGGGCGGCGTCGCCGCGGTAGTCCTCCTGCCATTCCTGGATCTGCCCGAGATGCCCCACCTGGTTGGGTACGAGCCGCGAGCGGGCCTCGCCGGCCTTCGCGCGCAGGTCCTCCTCGACCCCGAGGACCTCCGACGCCTCCGCGAACGCGCCGAACAGGTCCCGCAGGATCTGCATGTCCATGGTGGGCCCCGCGCAGATGCTGACGTTCTCGTCGCCGTCCTCGTGGTGGCCCACCTCCGGCGAGTGGGAGGGGTTGGTCACCAGGTGGCCGGTCCTGGGGTCGGTCTGGAGGGTGTCGAGGAAGAACTCCACCGAGCCCTTGATGAGCGGGAAGTGCTCGCGCAACCGCCGCTCGTCGCCGGTGTAGAGGTAGTGCTCCCACAGCGTCAGGCACAACCACGCCCCGCCGGTCGGCCACACGCCGTAGAACGCGAAGTCCACGGGCGCCGTGCCGCGCCAGCCGTCGGTGTTGTGGTGGGCGACCCAGCCCTTCGCGCCGTACTGCGTCCTGGCGGTGCGCGCGCCGGTCTCGGCCAGGTCCTTGATCAGGTCGAACAGCGGGTCCATGCACTCGATGAGGTTGCCGGGACCGGCCGGCCAGTAGTTCATCTCGCAGTTGATGTTGATGGTGTACTTCGACTCCCACGCCGGCGTGAGGGAGTCGTTCCAGATGCCCTGCAGGTTGGCCGCGTGGCCGGGCGCCCGGGAGCAGGAGATCAGCAGGTAGCGGCCGTACTGGAAGTAGAGGGCGGCCAGCTGCGGGTCCGTGTCGAGCTGCTGGCGGGCGATGCGCTCGCCGGTCGGCAGCGCGATCGCCTCCGACGTTCCGAGGTCGATCTCGACCCTGCCGAACAGCTTCTGGTAGTCGTGGACGTGCTTGCGCCGCAGCACCTCGTACGGCTGCCCGGCGGCCCGCTTCAGATGCCGTTCGGCCACCTCGGCGGGGTCGCCGCCGACGTCCTTGAAGCTGCGGTAGCTGGAGCCCATGGAGATGAGCAGCGTCACCTCGTCGGCGCCGGTCACGGTGAGCGTGCCGCCGTCGGTGCCGACCGTCCCGCCCTTCGCCTCGGCCCTGGCCAGGGCGCGGAAGCGCACCTCGCCCCTGAGCCCCTGGGTGTCGCCGCTGACGCCGTCGAGGGCGATGGTGGCGGAGCCGGCGGCGGCCGTCGTGGTGGCCTGCGGGCTGGAGAAGGCCGCCTGGAACGTCACCGAGCCGGGCTTGTCGGCCGTGTGGCGCACGACGATGACCTGGCCGGGGTTGCTGGCGAAGACCTCGCGGGTGTGGCGGACGCCGTCGCGGACGTAGGTGACGGTGGTGACGGCTCGGGTCAGGTCGAGCTCGCGCCGGTAGTCGGTGAACTCGGCCGGCCCGGGGAAGGTCAGGGTGAGGTCGCCGAGCACCTGGTACGGCGCCTGCTCGCTCGGGATGCCGAGGAACTTCTCGTCGGCCAGGTTCTGCGCCTTCTGCCACTTGTCCTCCCAGACCCACTGCCGGATCTGCGGGAGGGCGGCCAGCGCCTCGGGGTTGTCGTAGGTGTGCGGCCCGCCGGCCCAGATGCTGTCCTCGTTGAGCTGGAACCGCTCGGTGGCCACGCCGCCGAACACCATGGCGCCGATCCGCCCGCAGCCGACGGGCAGCGCTTCGAGCCACTCCTCGGCCGGGCGGGTGTACCAGAGGGTGAGCGGGTTGCCCTCCGGGCCGTGCTGCGTACCGGCCCGCGCGGGACCGGCGCTCACTCCGGTCACGAGCATGGATCCGGCCGCGGCGCCTAAGCCCGTCGCGAGCACGCCTCGTCGTGTGTAGCCGTCGTTGGTCACCGTTACTCCTCTTCCAGAACGCATGCCGCCGCCGGGGCGGGATGTCATGAGAGCGATGAGGGCGATCGCACCGTCAGGGGGTCCGGATGTCTCTCGGACCGCGGGGGACGTCGAAGGCGAGTCGTTCAGCGGAGGTTCACCGCGAACATGGGATGTATGTCTACGCGAAGAGGGCTCTGATGTCTATACCGCCCCCAATTTTGGCTCTAACGTAGGATGTATGTTAGGTTCCGGTCCGGAAACGATCTCCTCGTGGAGTGGGCGGCCGCCGCCCGCTCCCGACCGAGCCGGAAGCCGTGATGACCCGCATCGACGCCCACCACCACGTCTGGGATCTGTCCGTCCGCCCCCACGCCTGGCTCGACCCGGAGCCCATGGCCCCCGTGCGCCGCACGTTCACCCTCGACGACCTCGCCGGGCCCGCCACCGCGGCCGGGGTGAGCCGCACCGTGCTGGTGCAGGTGCTGCCCGACCTTGACGAGACCCGCGAGTTCCTGGCCCTGGCCGCCCGGTCCGAGCTCGTCGCGGGCGTCGTCGGCTGGATCGACCTGACCGCGCCCGACGCCGCCGACACCCTCGCCGGGCTGCCCCATGGACAGCGCGGCGGGCTGGTCGCCGTCAGGCACGGCGTGCAGTCCGAGCCCGACCCCGGCTGGCTGACCCGCGCCGACGTGCGCCGCGGGCTCGCCGCCGTGGCCGCCGCCGGGCTGGCCTACGACCTGCTCACGCTCCCGCACCAGCTGCCCGCCGCCATCGACACGGTGGCCGCCGTGCCGGAGCTGACGTTCGTGCTCGACCACCTGTCCAAGCCGCCGATCGCCTCGGGCGAGCTGGAGCCGTGGCGCGGCCGGATCCTGGAGCTGGCCCGCCATCCCAACGTCTTCTGCAAGTTGTCCGGGATGGTCACCGAGGCCGACCGGGCGTCCTGGCAGGTGGCCGACCTGCGGCCGTACGCCGAGACCGTCCTGGAGGCGTTCGGGCCCGAGCGGGTGATGTTCGGCTCCGACTGGCCCGTGTGCCTGCTCGCGGCCGGCTACGGACAGGTCGCCGAGGCCGCGGACGAGCTCTGCGCGGGCCTGTCGGACAGCGAGCGCGCCGACGTCTTCGCCGGGACGGCGCGGCGGGCGTACCGGCTGGACTGACGCCCGCCCGGTGGCCTCAGGGCGCCTCGACACGGAACGTGGTGTGGTAGGTCCGCGACTCCTGCGGGCCGAGCCAGATCATGCTGCCGTCCTCCCTCGCCGCGGCGTCGCCGGCGACGTGGTGGGTGGACGGTTCGAGCCCGACCGCGTAGTTGCCCGAGCGCAGGTTCAGCCACTCGAAGAAGTACGGGAACTCCTCCGCCGGCCACTCCACGGACACCTTCATCCCGAGCCGGTCGTTGACCACGGCCACCCGGTGCAGCCCGTCGTCGCCGGGGACGAGCGCGTGCTCGTACACCTGCTCCACGAACCCCGGCACCGGCCCGGGGAAGACGATGTGATCGGCCTTCTGCTCGGCCACGCTGTCGCTCTGCCAGAGCGTCTCGCGGATGGCGGCCTCGAACCTGGCGCCCTCGTCGAGCAGCGGCCAGCCCAGGTTGATGTGGTAGAGGTACATGTGCGGCGTCGGCTCGAACCCCGCGTTGGTGACGGTGTCCACCAGCCTGATCTCCTCGCCGCCGAGGTCGGCCTCGATCCGCCGCACCAGGCGCAGGTTCTCGGCGAAGACCGCGGCCTGGCGCACCTCGCCCTCGGCCCACAACACGCAGCGCTCGCCGTCCCAGCGCTCGCCGTAGCCGGTCAGCCGGGCGGGCAGGTTGCCCGCGCGCCCGTGCAGGCCGTGCCGCACCGACGTGCGAGGCGGGTAGCGGTAGGTGCCGGCGGGCACGTCGCCGCCGAACAGCGTGTGGTCGAGCCCGGCCGTGACGATGAGCCCGGAGAACGAGCGCAACCAGGACAGCCCGTCCTCGTCGGCGTTCTCGTGCAGCCCCGGATGGCGGAAACCCGTGGGGGAGCGCCAGCCGAACGCGCGCCCGCCGTGCTCGGCGTGCCCGATGTCCATGCACCTGTCCACCAGCACGTCGAACGCCAGCCCCGAGCCCGTCCTGAACTCCAGCGTCCTGATGCCGCGCTCGGCCCCGTCGCCGAGCGTCACAAGCCGGACCCCGCCGGCCGCGCTCAGATCGCCCGTCAGCTCGGCCAGCCGCCTGCGGTCCGGCGTCATGCCATCACCCACCCTCCGTTGACTTCGATGGTCTGGCCCGTGACGAAGGAGGCGTCCGGGCCGGTCAGGAACGACACCACGGCCGCCAGCTCCTCCGGCTTGCCGCGCCGCTGGAGCGCCTGCCGCTCCAGCACCATCCGGTCGTACGCCTCCGGATCCGGATGGATGCTCTCCGCCGCCGTCGGGAACGCGCCGGGCGAGACGCAGTTGACCCGGATCTCCTTCGGGCCGAGCTCGCGGGCCAGCGCCCTGGTGAGCGCGGCGGCGGCGCCCTTGGTGGCGACGTAGGCGGCCAGGTCGGACCAGCCGCCGTGCATGGTGATGGAGGCGATGTTGACGATCGCGCCGCCCAGGCCGCCCACCTGCCTGCTCATCTGCTGGGCCGCGAGCTGGGCCGCCAGCCAGTAGGCGCGCTGGTTGACCGCGTGCACGTCGTCGTACTCGCTCAGTGGCACCTCCAGGAAGGGCCGGGCCGGGTAGACGGCCGCGTTGTTGACGAGGATGCCGACCGGCCCCAGCCGCGCCTCCGTCTCGGCGAACGCGGCCTCGACGGCGGCCGGATCGCGCAGGTCGGTCTCCAGGTTGAGCGCGCCTTCGAGCGTCTTCGCGTCGACGTCGAGTGCCGCCACCCGGTGGCCGTCGGCGGCCAGCCGGCGGACGATCGCGCGGCCGAGCGCGCCGGCGGCGCCGGTGACGAGCGCCGTGGTCATCTGTGCCTCCATTCGTTGTGCAGGTCCTTGAACAGGTCGAGGGCCGGGACGCGGGCGAGCAGCCCGTCGCGGATCAGCGCGGAAGCCCTCTCCTGCAGGGCGATGTAGCCAGGGAAGCGCGGCCTGATCCAGGCGGCCTCCAAGGTGGCCCGGGTGTCGCGGTAGAAGCCGCCCGTCTCCCACACGGCGCGGGCCGCGGGCTGCCCGCCGGTGGCGGGGAACAGCCCCGCCTGCACCGGCTCCGACAGCAGGCGGCGCAGGTGGGCGCGGACCGCCTCGCGGATCGTGCCTGCGCGCCGCCTGGAGACGGCCAGCCCGGTGCCGCCGAGCACGCTGCCCGGCGGCAGGCCCGGCCAGGCGGGGGCGTCGGAGAAGGTCAGCGGGTAGGAGCCGTAGCCGTACAGCAGGGGGCAGCAGTCGATCTCACCCGCCGCCATCGCGTCGAGCACGCCGATCGGGTTGCGCAGCGACAGCCCGGGGTCGGCGGCGGCCAGCAGCTCCGCCATCAGCTCCAGCGCCCTGACCCCGGCCTCCTCGTCCAGGAAGTCGCCCGAGCAGAGCGCGCAGAACATGAGGAACGCGTGCGGCCCGCCCAGGCACAACGCCATCCGCGTGCCCCGGGCGAACGCCGCCATCTCCGTCCACTCCGCCGGCACCCGCACGCCCGGCCTGGCCGCCGCCACCTGCATCGCCGCGTCGAGCGGCAGCGCCCACTGGCGCCCGTCCAGGTGGTAGCTGTCGAAGCAACGACCCGCCGAGCAGGCTCGCAGGCCCGCCAGCTCGTCCGGCTCGAACAGCTCCTCCATCGGCACCAGCGCGTCCACCGCCGCGCCCAGCCCCGGATGGTCGATGACGAGCACGTCGTACGTCTCGCAGAGCCCAGCGATCGGCTCCGACTCGAACCCCTCGAGCGGCTGCCGGTCCCACACGATCGGCTCGGGCACATCGCCGTACGGGTTCGAGCCGGCCAGGTCGAGCCGGGTCAGCTCGTCGAGCGGGGCGTACCCCCTCGGATGGTCCCAGGTCAGTCCTCGCATGCCAGCACGCCCTCCGCCACCAGCTCGGCCGTGCGCTCCGGCGGGTATCCGAGCTCGTCGAGCAGCTCCCTGGTGTGCTCGCCCACCAGCGGCGCGCCCCTGCGCACCTCCGGAGGGGTGGCGCTGAAGCCGTACGGGAAGCCGGGCGTGGTCACCGTGCCCTCGGTGCGGTGGTCGTAGGTGACGAACGACCCGTTCTGCCTGACCTGCGGATCGGCCACCAGGTCGGCGTAGCCGTACACCGGGCCGGCCCACAGGTCGTGGCGGGCGCAGATCTCCAGCCACTCGGCGGTCGTGCGGGCGGGCAGGCGGCGGGCCACGATCGCGGTGATCTCGTCGCGCCTGGTGTGGCCGTCGGCGTCGCCGTCCATGCCCGCGAGCTCGGGCAGGTCGAGGGCGACGGCCAGCGCGTCGAGCCGGGGCATGCCGAGCGCGAGATAGCCGTCCTTCGTGGCGAACACGCCGTAGGGCGCGCGGATGTAGGTGTGGCCGTGCGGCTCGCTCCCGCGGCGCTGCGGCACGCCGCCGACCGTGAAGATCGACAGCTCCTGCATCTGCACGGCGACGGCCGCGTCCAGCATGTTGACGCTCACCCGCTGCCCCTCCCCGGTGCGCTCGCGGTGCAGCAGCGCGGCGAGCGCGCCTTCGAAGGCGCTGTAGGCGGTGATGGCGTCGATGGCGTACGTGCCCGCGGGGGCCGGCGGGTCCCCCTCGCGGCCGGTGCTCAGCATGGCACCGCTCATGGCCTGCAGCAGCAGGTCCTGGCCAGGCCGCGACGCGTACGGCCCGGTCTGGCCGTAGCCGGACATGGAGACGTACACGATGCGGGGGTTGATCTCGTTGATCGTGGCGTAGTCCATGCCGAGCCGCTCGGCCACGCCGGGACGGTAGTTCTGCAGGAACACGTCGGCCGTCGCGGCCAGCCTGTGCACGATGGCCCGGCCCTCGTCCGCCTTCAGGTTCACGGCCAGGCTGCGCTTGTTGCGGTTGAGCGACAGGAACGACGCGTTCACCCGGTTGCCCGTCGCCCCGCCCGCCGGGGCGTGCCGCTGCCACTCGCCGGTCACCGGCTCCACCTTGACCACGTCGGCGCCCAGGTCGCCCAGCCGCATGGCGGCCAGCGGACCCGCCATCGCGATGGACAGGTCGACCACGCGGTAACCGTCGAGAATGCCCATCAGCGCCCCTCGAAGACGGGCTCGCGCCGCTCGGCGAAGGCGGCCCTTCCCTCGGCCGCGTCGGCGGTGGCGAAACAGACGGTCTGTAGGTCGCGCTCGTACTGGATGGCCTGCTCCAGCGGCATGGAGTAGGCCGCCCTGACGTTGGCCTTGGCCGTCTGCGCGGCGATCGGCGGCCTGGCCGCGATCCGGCCGGCCAGCTCCAGCGCGGCCGGCAGCAGCTCCTCCCTCGGGTGGAGCTCGGTGACCAGGCCCCAGCGCAGGGCGCGGGCGGCGTCGATCGGGTCGCCGGTGAGCAGCATGGTGGCCGCGTTGCTCGAGCCGACGGCGTGGGCGAGCAGCGCCGACTGGCCGCTGCCGCCGATCCAGCCCAGCTTGATCTCGGGCGCGGCGAACGTCGCGGTGTCGGCGGCCAGCCGGATGTCGCAGGCCAGGGCCAGTTCCAGGCCGCCGCCGTAGGCGTAGCCGTTGACGGCCGCGATGATCGGCTTGCGCAGGGCTCGTACGGCGTCGCCGTAGTCGCCGCGGTTGCGGAACTCCCACGGCGTCGCGTAGTCGTCGAGCTCGCCGATGTCGCTGCCGACGCAGAACGAGCGCTCGCCCGCGCCCGTGAGCACGGCCACCCGTACGGCCGGGTCGGAGCCGACCCGGTCCAGGCCGGCGCGGAGCGCGGCGGCCATGCCGGGGGTGATGGCGTTGAGCTTGGCGGGTCTGTTCAGGGTGACGACGGCCACGGGGCCGTCGACGTCGAGGTGAACGTGCACTTGTTCGCTCATTTCGGTGGGGTCTTCAGCAGCAGAGGCGGGCGTGCTGCTCGGCGTCGGCGCGGGCGACCTCGACCACCTCGCGCATCGCCTCTTCGGCCTTGCGGTGGTGGTGGCGCCTGATCGCCACGGCCACCCGCTCGTGGCCGGGCAGCGTCTCCTTGTTGTGGGCGACCGAGCGGGTGTGCACCTGGCGCACGGACCGCAGGGCGATGCTGATCATGTCGTAGACGTAGAGCAGCAGGTCGTTGTCCGCCGCGGCGAACACCGCCTTGTGGAAGGCCAGGTCGGCCTCGATGAACGGCTCGGGGTCGTCGGCGGTGGCGTAGAGCGCGGCCAGTGCCTCGTCGATGCGCCGGACGGCCACCGCGTCCGCCCGCTCGGCCGCCACCCGCGCCGCCCCGGGCTCCAGCGCGACCCGCAGGTCGGCCAGCACCCGGATGTCGCCGGGCTGCGGCTCGGGCATGAACCGCCAGCTCAGGACGTCGGCGTCGAGCAGGTTCCAGGACTCGCGGGGGCGCACGATGGTGCCCGCACTCCTCCTGGTCTCCAGCAGGCCCTTGCCGGCCAGCACCTTCACGCCCTCCCGGACGGCGGACCGGCCCACGCCGAGCTCGCCGACCAGCTCCTCCTCGATGGGGATGGACGTGCCGGGGGCCAGCGCGCCCCCGACGATCTGGGCGCCGAGCGCCTGGACGACCTGGACGTGCCGGGCCGCGTCCGGCTGGGGATCTGTTGCCACGGTTCCGCAAGGTACCCCGAGCGCGCGCCTTTTCCTAGACCCTTCATCGGATGAAGTTCGAACTTCATCCGATGAAGACTCTTAACAATCCGCGATCTCGGTAGTACGTTGCCTGGGAGCGGCACGACCAGCCACCCGAGCAGACCGCCACCCGCCATCGCTGGTCACCGACCCCATAGGGAGACACCATGAGGCTGGGACTGATCCACACCTCGGCGACGCTGGTCGACGTGTTCGCCAAGCTGTGCGCCGAGCACCTCCCCGGCATCGACACGTTCAACATCGTCGACGACAGCCTGATCAAGAACACCATCGCCGCGGGCCGCCTCACCCCCAGGACCGCGCGTCGCGTCGCCGGTCACGTCGGCTCCGCCGAGGCCGCGGGGGCCGATCACATCCTGGTGACCTGCTCCTCCATCGGCGCCGCCGTCGAGGCCGCCGAGCCGCTGACCGGCGTGCCGGTGACGCGGGTGGACCGCCCGATGGCCGACCGCGCCGTCGCGCTCGGCCGCCGGATCGGCGTGCTCGCCACCCTGAGCACCACCCTCGAACCGACCGCCGACCTGGTACGCCGGCGCGCCGCCGCGGCCGGCAGGGAGATCGAGCTGACCGCCAGGGTGTGCGAGGGCGCGTTCGAGGCGCTGATGAGCGGCGACGCCGCCACCCACGACGCGCGCGTGGCGCAGGCCCTGAGCGAGCTCAGCGGGGACGCCGACGTGATCGTGCTGGCCCAGGCGTCGATGGCCCGCGTCGCCGGTACGGTGCCCGCGGCGGCGCCGATCCTGGCCAGCCCGCCCCTCGCCATGGAACACCTGGCCGGGGAGCTCCTGGGCGGGCGGACGCGCCGATGACCACCTCTCCGGGGACGGAACACGTACCGGCCGCCTCGCACGGGGCGGGGCGCGAGCTGACCGTCGCCACGTACCACGTGCTCACCCGCCTCCCGCTCGACCAGGCGGTGAGCGCGATCGCGGGCGAGCAGAGCACCGGCACGTTCGTCAGCGTCGCGGGGGAGAGCGACGAGCTGCGCGCCCGGCACGGCGCGGTGGTGCTCGGCATGACCGAGATCCCCGCGCCGGTCGCCGAGGCCCTGCCGGGCGCGGCCGGCGACGGGCCGCTCACGGCGGGCCTGGTGCGGATCGGGTTCCCGCTCGACAACACCGGGCCGTCGCTCACGAACGTGCTTCCCGTGGTCGCGGGCAACCTGTTCGAGCTGCGCGAGCTGGCCGGGCTGAAGCTGGCCGACCTCGACCTGCCCGCGGCCTTCGGGGAGGCGTACCTGCCCGCCCGGTTCGCGGTGGAGGGCACGCGCCGGCTGGTGGGGCGTCCGGACGGGGTGCTGATCGGCACCATCGTCAAGCCCAACGTCGGGCTGCGCCCTTCCGACTACGTGGACCTGGTGCTCGAACTCGGGCTGTCCGGGGCCGACTTCATCAAGGACGACGAGGTGAACGGCGACTGCCCGCCCGCGCCGCTGCCGCAGCGGGTGCGCGCGGTCACGGGCGCGCTCGACGAGGTCGAACGGCGGACCGGGCGGCGGCCGATGTACGCGTTCAACATCAGCGACGAACCCGACCGGATGCTCGCCAACCACGACCTCGTCGTGGCGGCGGGGGGCACCTGCGTCATGGTCAACCTGAACGTCGTGGGCCTCCCGGCCGTCGCGATGTTGCGGCGGCACTCCCGCGTGCCGATCCACGGGCACGTCACCGGCACCGGAGCGCTGTTCCGCCACCCGGGGATCGGCATCGCGCACGTCGCCTACCAGAAGCTGGCCCGCCTGGCCGGGGTCGACCACCTGCACTGCGGCGGGTTCCACAGCAAGTTCTACGTCACCGACGACGACGTGCAGCGGACGGTGGCGGCCGTGCGCGAACCGCTGCTCGGCGGTTTCCCGTGCCTGCCCGTGTTGTCGTCCGCCCAGTGGGCCGGCACCGCGCCGGTCACCCTGGAACGCACCGGCACCAGCGATCTGCTCGTCCTGGCGGGAGGCGGCGTGCTCGGCCACCCCGACGGGCCCGCGGCCGGGATCACCAGCATCCGGCAGGCGTGGGCGGCGGCGGAGGCGGGCGTGCCGCTGGCCGAGGTGCGCGAGCCCGAGCTGGCCCGGGCGCTGCGGTACTTCGGCGGGGTGGTGCGCAAGTGAGGCCGCTATGACGCGCATCGCCTTCGCCGCCGACGACTTCACGGGCGCGACCGACGCGTTGTGGCAGTTCAGACGGCTCGGGCTGAGCGGATCCCTCGTCACCGGCGTGGCGCACCTGCACGACCGGGACGACGTCATCGGCATCGCCACCACGGCTCGGGCGTCGGCCGACCCGGCGTCCGTGGTGCTGCCCGCGTTCACGGCGCTGGCGGCGCTGCGGCCGCTGGCCATCCAGTACAAGGTCTGCTCGACCTTCGACTCGTCCCCGGAGCGCGGGAGCATCGGGGCCGTCATCGCGGCCCTGCGCCGTGCGGGCCTGGCGCGGGGCCCCGTGCCGGTGCTGGCCGCGCAGCCCGAGCTGGGCCGCTACACGTGGTTCGCCAACCATTTCGTACGGGCGGGCGACGAGGTCCACCGGCTCGACCGGTATCCGCCGGCGCGCGACCACCCGGTCACCCCCGCGACGGAGGCGGACCTGCGGGCGCGCCTGGCCGGGCAGGGCGCCGGCCGGACCGGATGGCTGCCCGCGTCGCCGTCGGAGGAGGCGTACCGGGCGAGGGCCGGGGACACCGGGAACGCGGCCTTCGTCGCGGACGCGATGACGGACGACCACGTCAGGGCGCTCGGCCGGCTGCTGCTCGCCGACGCCGCCACCCGCACCCCGCTGTGCTGCGTCGGCTCCGGCGGCCTCAGCCGCGCCCTCGCCTCAGCCCTCACCGCCGCCCCCACCCCGGCGACAACGGTGGGGCAGGGAGCGCTGGGAGCGGTCGCGCCGGTGCTCGTCCTGTCGGGGAGCCGGTCGCCGATCACCGCCCGCCAGATCGACACCGCCGAGCGCGCGGGGTGGCGGGTGCTCGGAGACCTGTCGGGGCCTGCCGGCCTCGTCGAGCAGGTCGAGGCGAGCCTGCGCGACGGCCGTCACACCGTCGTCGAGTCGACGCGTGGACCGGCGAGGGACCCTGACGGCATCGGGAAGTCGCTCGGCCGGATCGCCGCGACCATGGTGCGCGCCGGGCTGGTGCGGCGGCTGGTGGTCGCGGGCGGCGACACCTCGGGGCAGGTCGTCGCGGCGCTCGGCGCCCGGTCGCTGGACGTGACCGGCAGCCTGGCCGCCGGCGGGCCGGTGTGCGTGCTGGCCTCGGACGATCCCGCGGTCGACGGGGTCGAGGTGGCGCTGAAGGGCGGCCAGGTGGGCGGCGACGACTTCTTCCTCCGCGCCGCGGCCGGCCTCGCCGCCACCTGCTGATCCGCGTCCGCCGGCCGGCACCGTGCCGTCTCTCCCCGCCCAGCCTGGGATCCGCGGCGCGGTAGCCGGGCGGATACGACGGGAGGAGTAGCGCGGGCGGTGGCGCGCCCTCCTGGAGACGCAGGCGGGAAACACCCGTGTGTCCGACGCCGCCGGCCGCCCGCACCGGGCAAGGTGAAGCCGGAAACACCGACGGCGGAGGGAGCACGGTCATGATGTATCCGGATCTTGAGGGAAAGGTGGCGCTGGTCACCGGCGGTTCTGGAGGCATCGGGAGCGAGACCGCCCGGGTGCTGGCCGGGCAGGGCATGCGGGTGGTGGTGAACGGCCGCGACCTCGTCGCCGTCGAGAACGTCGTGCGGTCCATCGGCGGGACGGCGATCGGCGTCGCGGCGGACAGCACCGACCCCGCCTCCGTCGAGTCGATGCGCGAGGAGGTGGAGCGCCGCCTGGGCCCCGTCGACGTGCTGGCGGTCTTCGCCGGCGGTGGCACGGGCCGGCCGCGGCCCATCGACCAGATGAGCGAGGACGACTGGCACGCCACCGTGCACGCCAACCTCACCTCGACGTTCCTGGCCGTCAGGAGCTTCCTGCCCGGCATGCGGCGGCAGGGGAGTGGCTCGATCATCACGATGGCGTCCCTGGCGGCGCGCAGCCCCACGCCCGCCTCCGTGGCCTACACGGCGGCGAAGGCCGGAGTCATCGCGCTGACCAGGCAACTGGCGCACGAACTCGGCCCCGCGGGCATCCGGGTCAATGCCGTCGCCCCTTCGACGATCATGACGGACCGGCTGGAGGAGCGGATGCCGCAGGAGTTCAAGGACCGACTGCTGGCCGAGCATCCGCTGGGGCGGCTCGGCACACCGCTCGACGTCGCGAACGTGACCGCCTTCCTGGCCTCCGGCGCCTCCTCGTGGATCACCGGGCTGACGATCGACGTCGCGGGCGGCAAGTGGATGCCGTAGTGCCCGCTGTCGCGGCTGGGCGCCCCCTCCGCCGGCCGCTCGGCGAACGCTCCGCCGGGAGACGGCGGCGCCCTTGACGCCGCGCACAGCACATTCGCAACGACAAGGTGGATCACCTTGCGCGATCGTCAAATAGTGTCCGGATTCTGTGACATTACCCCCGGCGGAAGTGCCGTGAAGCGGATCAGATGAGGAGATGTCGTCGCAGGTGAAGCCGGTGATCGAGGGGTGCGTGGCGGGGATCGCGGGGCTAATGCGCTTGACCTGAACGTTACGCCGAACGGTTTCTGCCCGTTATATTTTTACATATATTCTGCGCTCTGATCGCCATCTCGGCGTCAAGTGGATTTCACCGAGCGAGATGGGTTTACGTTGCGAGGGCGCCTCTCTCCTGCCGGAAGTCCGCGCCCGCGGTCAGCGCGAACGGAGAGTAATGGGCAAGTACCTGCTCCGCAGGTTGGCAATAAATGTGATCTTGGTCGCCATCGCGGCCAGCCTGGCGTACATGCTCGCGGCCACCACCATGAACCCGCGGGGGGCGTACGAAGGTCGCCAGCCACCGGTCGCAGAGGCGGTCATCGACGCGACGCTCGATGAGTACAACCTGAACGACAAGACTCCGGTGCTCGTCCGTTACGGCACGTGGGCGAAGGGCGTCATCACCGGCGACTTCGGCCGCACCTGGAACGGCGGTTCGGTCAACAACGAGATGGGCCGGCGGATCATGGTGAGCCTCCGGCTGCTGCTCATCGGCACGTTGGTCGGCTTCGCCGTCGGTGTGGCGCTCGGCGCGATCTCCGCCGTGAAACAGTACAAACTCACCGACCGGTTCATCGGGGTCAGCTCCTTCGTGATCATGGCCGTTCCGGTGTTCGTGCTGGCCACCCTCCTTGCGATCGCCACGTACAACCTGAACAGAGGGCTGGGGTTTTCGCTCATCGAGTACACCGGCGAGTACAACCCCCGGCTGTCGGGCTTCGACCAGTTCCTCAACCGGCTGAACCATCTGATCCTGCCGACGATCTCGCTCAGCCTCGGCCTGATCGCCTTCTACAGCCGCATCCAGCGCAACATGATGCTCGACGTGCTCAACCAGGACTTCGTCCGCACCGCCATGGCCAAGGGCCTGAGACGCAGGACGGCGCTGACCAAACACGCGCTGCGCACCGCGCTGATCCCCGCCGCCACCTATTTCGCCTTCGCGTTCGGGACGATGTTCACGGGCGCCACCTTCACCGAGAAGATCTTCGCCTGGCACGGCATGGGAGCCTGGCTGGTCGACTCGATCAACCAGAACGACGTCAACTCCGTCGCCGCGGTGACCTTCTTCACCGCCGTCTGCGTGCTGTTCGCCGCCTTCCTGTCAGACCTGCTGGTGGCGGCCCTCGATCCTCGGGTGCGGGTGAGCTGACATGCGTTCGAAAGTCGTCCTGCGGCGCCTGCTCCGCAACAAGCAGGCCCGCTATGGCTCCATCGCCCTGGTCGTGCTGGTGGGCCTGGCCTACCTCGGGCCGTTCGTCGGCCCGTACGACTGGACCGAGAAGGACTTCCTGGCCTTCCTGTCGCCGCCCGGCGGCGACCACTGGTGGGGCACCACCACGATCGGCCAGGACATGTACGCGGTCACGCTCCGCGGCATGCAGAAGTCGATCATCATCGGCCTGCTCGTGGCGCTCATCTCCACAGGGCTCGCCGCGATCGTGGGTGCGTTCGCCGGATATTTCGGTGGCTGGGTGGACAAGACGCTCATGTGGGGTGTGGACCTGCTGCTGGTCCTGCCGAGCTTCCTGATCATCGCCATCATCTCGCCGCGGCTTCGGGAGGGCGCCTCCTGGCTCTGGTTCGTGGCGCTGCTCGCCGCGTTCTCCTGGATGATCACCTCCAGGGTGGTGCGCAGCATGACGCTCTCGCTCCGCGAGCGGGAGTACGTGCAGGCCGCCGTCTACATGGGCATCCCCCGCTGGAAGATCATCTTCCGGCACATCGTGCCCAACCTGTCGTCGCTGCTGATCATCGACGCCACGCTCAACGTCAGCGGCGCGATCATCGGCGAGGCGGCGCTGTCCTTCTTCGGCTTCGGCATCCAGCCGCCGGACGTCTCGCTCGGCACGCTGATCGCCGAGGGCTCGCGCAACGCCACCGGCTACCCCTGGCTGTTCGCCTTCCCCGCGGGCCTGCTGGTGCTGCTCGTGCTCAGCGTGAACCTGATCGGCGACGGCCTGCGTGACGCACTCGACCCGGGGAGCAACTCGTGAGCATCTTGGAGGTCAAGGACCTCACCGTCACCTTCCCCGGCGGCATCCAGGCCGTGCGCGGCGTCAGCTACGAGGTCGAGCGCGGCGAGGTGCTCGGCATCGTCGGCGAGTCCGGCTCGGGCAAGTCCGTCACCTCTCTCGCCGTCATGGGCCTGCTGCCGGCGAACGCCGTGGTCAGCGGCTCGGTCAAGCTGCACGGCCAGGAACTGCTCGGCATGAAGGAGGACGAGCAGATCAAGGTACGCGGCAAGACGATCAGCATGATCTTCCAGGATCCGCTGTCGGCGTTCACGCCCGTCTACACCATCGGCGACCAGATCGCCGAGGCCGTCCGCGTCCACCAGAACGTCGGCAAGGACAAAGCCGCCAAGCGCGCCGTCGAACTGCTCGACCTGGTCGGCATCCCCAATCCGAGCCTGCGCGCGAAGGCGTTCCCGCACGAGTTCTCCGGCGGCATGCGGCAGCGCGCGATGATCGCCATGGCCGTCGCCAACGACCCCGACCTGCTCATCTGCGACGAGCCCACCACAGCGCTCGACGTGACCATCCAGGCCCAGGTGCTGGAGGTGCTCAAGACCGCCCAGCAGGAGACCGGCGCCGGCATCGTGATGATCACCCACGACCTGGGCGTCATCGCGGGCATGGCCGACCGGGTGGTCGTCATGTACGCGGGCCGCCCGGTCGAGCAGGGTCTCGTGGACGACATCTACTACCGGCCGCGGATGCCGTACACGATGGGCCTGCTCGCCTCGATCCCGAGGATCGACGGCGAGGAGGGCCCGCTCGTGCCCATCGACGGCAACCCGCCCTCGCCCGCGTCGCTGCCGCCCGGCTGCCCCTTCGCGCCGCGCTGCCCGATGAAGGTGGACATGTGCGACGACGAGGAGCCGCCGCTGACCCCGTTCGGCAGCGGGCGCCACGTGGCCTGCATCCGCTCCCACGAGATCGAGCACAAAGGCCTGACCGGGGCCGACGTGTTCCCGGTGCCGGTCATCCCGCCCAACGAGGTGGTCAGGGTGCCGCGCGCCGAGCGCCCCACGGTGCTCGAGCTCGACGACATGATCAAGCACTACCCGCTGCTGAAGGGCGCGATCGTCAAGCGCCGCGTCGGCACCGTCTACGCCGTCGACGGCATCAGCTTCGACATCGCGCAGGGCGAGACGCTGGCCCTGGTCGGCGAGTCCGGCTGCGGCAAGACCACCACGCTGCAGCAGATCATGCAGCTGCAGCCGCCGGAGGGCGGGCGCGTCGTGGTGCTCGGCAAGGACAGCGCCGAACTGGACAAGGCAGGGCGTAAGAGCCTCCGCCGCGATCTGCAGATCGTCTTCCAGGACCCGATGGCCGCGCTCGACCCGCGCATGCCGGTCGGCGACATCATCGCCGAGCCGCTGCGGGCGCACGGCAAGAAAGAGGTGCGCGAGAAGGTCGAGGAGCTGCTGGAGCTCGTCGGGCTGGCCGCGGAGCACGCCGAGCGTTACCCCCAGCAGTTCTCCGGCGGCCAGCGGCAGCGCATCGGCATCGCCCGCGCGCTCGCGCTGGAGCCGAAGCTGCTGGTGCTCGACGAGCCGGTCTCCGCGCTCGACGTGTCCATCCAGGCGGGCGTGATCAACCTGCTGGACGAGCTCAAGAGCAGGCTCGGCCTGTCCTACCTGTTCGTGGCGCACGATCTGGCGGTGGTCAGGCATCTGGCCGACCGCGTGGCCGTCATGTACCTGGGCAGGATCGCCGAGATCGGCACGGTCGAGGACGTCTACGACAGCCCCGCGCACCCGTACACGCAGGCTCTGCTGTCGGCGATTCCGCTGCCCGACCCCGAGATGGAACGCACCCGCAAGCGGATCCTGCTCGAAGGCGACCTGCCCAGCCCGGCCGACCCGCCGTCTGGATGCAGGTTCCGCACCCGCTGCCCCAAGTTCGCCGTGCTCAGCGAGGCGGAGCGGCGGCGGTGTGTGGACGAGGAGCCCTCGGTTGCCAGGCTGGCGAACGCCGTCGACCACGGCGCCGCCTGTCACTACGCGGAGGAAGTCGAGGTCATCACGGCCTCGGACAATCAGGAGGAAGAGTGAAGGTTCGTTACCGTGCAGCCGCTGGGCTGACGGTCCTGGCCATGGCCGTCGCCGCCTGTGGCGGCGGCGGCGAGACCAAGCAACCGAACGCCGAGCAGTCCAAGCAGGCTCAGCAGCAGATGTCGGAGACCCCGGCCATCAGCATCAACCCCGTCCCGTACGAGCAGGTCAAGGACGGCGGCACGCTGACCGTGGCGATCGGCCAGTGGCCGAGCCAGTGGAACGGCCAGCACGTGGACGGCAACCAGGCCGACACCGCGTTCATGCTCGACGCGTTCCTGCCGCAGCTGATGGTCTCCGACGAGAATGCTACTTTCACCGCCAACCCCGACTACCTGACCGACGTCAAGAGCGAGGTCGCCGACGGCAAGCAGGTCGTCACCTACACGCTCAACGACAAGGCCCAGTGGTCGGACGGCACGCCGATCACGTGGAAGGACCTCGAGGCCCAGTGGAAGGCCAACAGCGGCGAGAACGAGAAGTTCAAGCCCGCCTCGAAGGACGGCTGGGACAAGATCGAGTCGGTCGAGAAGGGCGACTCCGACAAGGTCGCCATCGTGACCTTCAAGCAGCCCTACCTCGAGTGGCAGGGCATGTTCAACCGCGGCACCTCGCACCTGCTGCCGGCCAAGCACATCGAGACGCCTGAGGCGTACGACAAGGACTACCTGCAGAAGATCCCGGTCACCGCCGGGCCCTTCAAGGTCGAGAAGCTCGACGAGGGCACCAAGACCCTCACCCTGGTGGCCGACGACAAGTGGTGGGGCAAGAAGCCCAAGCTCGAGAAGGTCATCATCCGGACGATCGAGACGCCAGCCGCGCAGGTGAACGCCTTCGCCAACGGCGAGATCGACGCCGTGGAGATCCCGCCGGGCAGCCCTGCCGACCTCAAGCGGGCCAAGGAAGTCCCCGACGTGGACATCCGCAAGGCGCTGAGCCCCAACTGGCGGCACATCACGGTCAACAACCAGAGCGACTTCCTGAAGGAGAAGTCGGTCCGGCAGGCCGTGCAGTACGCGATCAACCGTGACGTGATCACGCAGTCCGACCTGAAGGACATGGACTGGCCGCTGCAGACGCTCGGCAACCACGTCTTCATGAACAACCACAAGAGCTACGTCGACAACTCCGGCGACCTCGGCAAGTACAACCTGGAGAAGGCCAAGCAGCTGCTCGACGCGGCCGGCTGGAAGCAGGAGGCGGAGGGCCAGCTCCGCAAGAAGGACGGCAAGGAGATGTCGCTGACCTTCGTCGTCCCGGCGGGCGTGCCGTACGCGAAGACGGAGGGCGAGCTGACCCAGGCCATGCTCAAGGAGGCCGGCATCGGCCTGACCATCCGCCCGGTGCCCGATGACAAGTTCTTCACCGACTTCATCATCAAGGGCGACTTCGACCTGGTGCCGTTCTCCTGGATCGGCACGCCGCTCCCGATCGGCAGCCTGGCGCAGATCTACAAGACCGGCTCCGAGAGCAACTTCCCGAAGTCCGACGACCCGGCCGTGGACAAGGCGATCGACGCCGCGGTGTCCTCGACGGACCCGGAGCAGGCCGCCCAGCTGGCCAACGAGGCCGACAAGCTGATCTGGGACATGGTGCACACCATCCCGCTGTACCAGCGTCCTGACATCCAGGCGACCAAGAAGACCCTCGCCAACTACGGCGCTGAGGGCTACAAGTACAACGACTGGACGTCGATCGGCTTCACCGGCTGATCCTCGCGCACGACGAACCCCCGGCCGGGCCCGCCCTGCCGGGGGTTTCGCGTGTCCGTGGAGCCTGTTGGCGGGCTCTGTGGTCGTCGGGTAGGGTCGTGCCCGAATCGGTGCCTTCCGTCGACACGAAGGCATGGTGGTGTGGCGAGCGCCCGGAGGCGTCGCCGGAGGAGCAGGAAGGAGCGAGGAGCGTATGACCGCCCGCTGGGTGGCTGCCGCGAGCAGCATCCGTTCCTCTGCCCGTCCGGGCTCCCTGGGAGCCGGTCACCGCAGCTGAGCCGGGTCGCCGCGTGGTGTCACGCGGGCCCCGCCCTGCGCGCCGGCGCGGGAGTCCTCCCTCTGAGAAGGGCTTCTCCGTTGTTCGATCCATCCCTGTTCGCGGATGCGACGACGTCCACCTCACCCTGCCCGCCGCACACGACTGGAGCACACGCATGACCGACGATCTCACCCTGCGCGCCGAGAAGGCCGGTGACGTGGCAGCCATCAGGGCCGTGACCGCGGCCGCCTTCGGCAGGCCGGAGGAGGCCGACCTCGTCGAGGCGCTCCGCCGCGACCCGGCCTGGATGCCCGCCCTGTCACGGGTGGCGGTCTCCGGTGGCCGTGTCGTCGCCCACGCCCTGCTCACCCGCTGCCTCGTCGGCGAGACACCCGCGCTCGCCCTGGGCCCGGTCGCGGTCCTGCCCGAGACGCAGCGCCAGGGGCTGGGCACGCTGGTCGTCGAGGACGCGCTGCGGGAGGCGCGGGAACGCGGCGAAAGTGCCGTGATCGTGCTCGGGCACCCCCCGTACTATCCCCGTTTCGGCTTCACCATCGCCTCCCGCCACGGCATCGGCGTCACCTTCGACGTGCCTGACGAGGCGTTGATGGCCCTGTCGCTGGACGGTGCGCCGCTGCCGTCCGGCACGATCCGCTACGCGCCTCCGTTCGGCGTCTGACGGGCAGCCGCGGGCGCCACCCTCCCGGCGGCGCCCGCGGCGATCAGCGCCGGAACTCGCGCAGCGTGGTCGCCGGCCGGCCGCCGTAGCGCTCGATGCTCTCGGTGACCCGGTAGAGCGGGTGGTCGCCGGACCCGATGAGGCGGAAGATCGCCCACAGGTGCGTCAGGTGCTCGACCGTGTACGGGTCGCCGTAGACCTTCATGGCCCTGGCCTCCCACTCCTCGGGCGGCACGTCGGCGTACTCCGCCCCGAAGGCGTCGGCCACCTCGCCGATCGTCGCCATCTGCCCCGTCACCAGGCACACTGGGTCGGCGGGCGCCGGGTCGAGCAGCAGGCCGGCCGCAACCCTGGCCACGTCGGCGGCGGCGACGAGGGGGATCCGCGTGTCGCGCGGCCCCAGCGGGAGCGCCAGCCGGTCGCCCTCGGCGGCCACGGCCAGGTTCTCGAAGAAGACCGCGGCCCGCAGGTGCACCGCGCCCACTCCGGCCCGGTCGAGGACCTGCTCGGCCACCCAGTGCCGGCGCATGCGGGGCGTCAGCGCCTCGGGTGAGGCGTCCAGCTGCGACACCTCGACGACCCGTTCCAGCCCTTCCTCCCTGGCCGCCGCCGCCAGCACGGCCGTGGCGTCCAGCAGGCCCGCCGTCACCGGGTAGGTGAGGAACGCCCGGCGCACGCCGCGCAGGGCCGGCCGTACCGAGGTGATCTCCCGCAGGTCGCCGACCACCACTTCCGCGCCGCGCTCGCGCAGCTCGGCGGCCCGGTGGTCGTCGGAGCGCACGAACGCCCGCACCTGCGCGCCGCATTCCAGCAGCAACTCGGCGACGCGCCGGCCGGTGGATCCCTGCGGCCCGCCCGCCGCACCCGTGACGAGGATCATCGTTCCTCCGGCAGGGTCAGGGTGAACAGCCCGAGCCGCTCCAGGTCGCGCAGGAACGGCCCGGCGGGGAACGCCTCGGCCGGGCCGTACACGCCGGGGGAGCCGGGGCCGGCGCCGCCGGCCAGGCGCACGGCGGCCTCCACGGAGGTCAGCGCGCTCATCCGCCACAGGTCGCGGCCGCTCGCCCGCCCCGCGCGGCCCCCGTCCTCGGTGATCACCTGTGCGGCCACGGTGAAGTCGGAGCCCGCCCTGGTGGCGGCGTCGACGTGCTCGCTGCCGAACGCCTGCTCCTCCTGAAACGTGTGCGCCGTGAGCTGCGCCTCGACCTGCCGCGCCGGCACGTGCCTGGGCACGGTCAGCACCTCGGAGAACGGGACGGGCGCGATCATCGTGCGCGGGCCGAGCGGCGGGGGGAAGGGGAAGACGGCGTTGCGCGGCTCGACGTAGCCGATGTGCTGGGCGCCGTCGGTGTAGGTGATGCGCCGGGTGTCGGCGAACAACAGCTCCGCCGTGCTCCTGGCGCCCGTGGTCAGCCGCCAGCCGCTCACCGCGTACGCGGTGATCACCCGGTCGACGCCCGTCACGCCCGCCGCCACGGCGCCGGCGAGCAGGTCTCCCAGGCCGCCGTAGAAGCTCATCGCCGTGACCATGGTGATGCCCGCCCGCCTGGCCGGCTCGGACATGGCGTCGAACATCCACTTCGTGTGGTGCTGCTCCAGGGCGTGGTCCACGTAGTGGCAGCCGCCTTCGGCCGCGGCGGTGGCGACGGGCCCGCCGGTGTGCGTGAAGGGGCCCGCGCAGTGGATCAGCACGGCGGCCCGTTCGGCGAGCCGTCGTAACGCGGCGGGGTCGTCGAGCGCGGCCCGGTGCACGGGCGCGCCGCCGAGCTCGCCGGACAGGGCCTTCAGCCCGCCCTCGTCGCGCCCGGCCAGGATGACCTCGTGGCCGCGGGCATGGAGCTCGGCCGCCACGAGGCGCCCGGTGTGGCCGGTGGCGCCGTAGACGGCGATGTGCTGCGCTGCGGACACGGCTCGCCTCCATGTTCCATACTGAGGGTACGTAACTAGCCTCGAAGTTACGTACCGCGAGTATGCAAGTCAAGGGGAGAACGATGGTCGGCCGCACGCAGGCAGAGCGCTCGGACGAGACCACGGGGCGGCTGGTGCGAGCCGCTCGCCAGATGTTCGGCGCCGGGGGGTACGCGTCCACGTCGATCGACGCGGTGGCCGCCGCCGCGGGCGTCACCAAGGGAGCCGCCTACCACCACTTCGGCGGCAAGGTCGCCCTGTTCCGCGCCGCGTTCGTGCGCGAGCTGGAGGAGGTCTCCGCCGCGCTGGAACGGGCGGCGGGCGAGGAACGCGAGCCGATGGAGGCGCTGCGGCGCGGTTGCCGCACCTTCTTGGAGCACTGCCTCGACCCGGGGTTCCGGCAGATCGTGCTGCTGGACGCGCCGTCGGTGCTGAGCTGGGAGACCGTCCGGGCGATCGAGCACGATCACCTGCTACGGGTCCTGCACGACGGCCTGCGCGTGGCGGTCGCGGGCGGCCAGGCCGCGGACGGCGATCTGCCCGTCCGCGCCCGGCTCGTCTTCGGTGCCCTGTGCGAGGGCGGGATGTTGCTGGCCCGCTCCCAGGACCCGGCGGCCGACCTGCGGCGGCTCGCCGCGGAGGCCGACCGCTTCCTGGAGGCGCTCAGGCGTTGATCAGCCGTGCGAGTCGGTGACGGTGCCCTTGAGCGTGGTCTGGCAGGACGGGCCGTTCGGGCCGTCGAAGCGGACGGAGTCGAAGAAGTCGCGGAAGTCGGGGTAGAAGTTCCCCTGGTCGCGCGGGCTGGTCACCGCGGAGCAGCCGCCGTAATCGGCCTCGGAGAACAGGTGGATCCACGAGTCGGTACGGTTCCAGTCGGACTTGGCGCGGTCGGCCATGCCCAGGGCGGCGAGGTCGGGGGTGTCGGCGTTGATCTCGATGAGGTCGCCCGTGCCGTCGAGGCCGGAGAACATGCAGTAATAGCCGTCACGGCACCGGTCGTACCCGTCGGCCGCCTGGGCCGGGGTCGCCAGGGCGGCCAGAGCGGCGGCGGCGATCGGTAACGCCAGCATGTGAAGCTTCTTGCCCAACGTTCCTCCATGCTTGAAACTTTCCTTCGCCCTGAACATACATCGCACGATCTTGTCAGGAAAGGGGTTGATCGGCCCCTCTTCCGAGCCGTGCTCCGGCGTCCGCGTCGACGACGAACGGCACGTCACCGCGGGCGGGCTGGACGATGAGGAGGAGACGGCGCGCTCGCACCCACCACGTCCTTCGGCTTCCAGGCCACCCGGCCGGACGGAGGGTCAGCGGTCCACGTGCAGCCTGCCGAACTCGATCCGCGGGGTCGCGCCGGCGAAGTTGCGGTCGACCTCGGCCCGCTCGGCGCTGCTCGGGTTCGCGTTCGTGCAGCTCACCGGCGCGCTCGACCCCGACATCAGGTCAGAGCACCGGCCGGTGCGCCGGTCCGGGAGACCCAGGATGTGGCCCATCTCGTGGGCGGCGATGCGCAGCGGGTCGTAGCCCTGGCCGGTCGCCTGCCGGCCCATCCAGATCGTGCCGCGGCCCAGCCCGGTGGGCAGCGCCCGCGGCCAGCCGTTGTCGGCGTACACGACGAAGTCGGCGGGTGTGCCACGGACGAGCCGGACGTTCGACACGCTGGAGTTCCAGACCTGCGCCGCCCGGTCCACGGCGCTCACGAACTCGGCCGCGCGGCTCGCGTCGTACCGGATCGCCCTGACCATGGATGCGGCCTGCGCGGGCGAGCTGACCAGCAGGATCGCGAGGCCGACGGCTAAGGAGAGCATGAGACGGAGGGATCGTGGCATGGGGGCCTCCTCGGGGGTGGGGGTGCTGCAACGGGGGATCGCCCCAGCTCGAGCCGGGCGGAAACGGCGGAGAAACCACCGCAGGTCTAAACCTGTCGTCATCGGCCGGACCAGGGCGTCGGAATGCCTGACGCGGAGATCGTCCCGGCTGCTTCGGTAACAGGAAAGGATCTTGCTTGTGGATCGTGTGAAGGTGATCGGCCTGGCAGGTCTGGCCTGCGCGATGCTGACGCTGAGCGCCACGACACCCGCTACCGCGGCCGCCACGGACCGGCCACGGCTCGGCGACGTGCAGAAGGCTCTGACAGAGCTGGCGAAGAGCTCCAAAGTGGTCGGCGCGATCGGCGCCGTCTACATCGACGGCAAGAAGATCGACAAGGGCTCGGCCGGCACCCGCCTGCTGAACGACAAGGGCGGCAAGATCCCCGCCGGTGCCCGTTTCAGGGCCGGATCTCAGACCAAGGCCATGACCCAGGTCGTCATCATGAAGCTGGTCAGCGAGGGCAAGCTTTCCCTGGACGACAAGCTCAGCGACCTGCTGCCCGAGGTGGCGGAGAAGGACCTGGTGGAGCGGGCCGACGAGATCACCGTGGAGCAGATGATTCACCACACCTCGGGCATCCCCAACTGGTTCACCCCCGCGCTGATCGACTACCTGGACTTCACCACCTACTATCCGCCGATGGAGCTGGTCAAGAGGTCACGCGCGGTGGCACGGACCCAGGACCCGGGGGAGAAGTTCTCCTATTCCAACACCAACTACTACCTCCTCGGACTGATCATCGAGGACCTCACCGATCACTCGGTGGCCGCGGAGTTCGAGCGGCGCATCTTTGACCCGCTGCACATGGATGACACCTACCTGCCGGTCACGTTCCCCGGCCGTATCAAGGGCCCGCACGGGCACAGCTACTACCCCGACAAGAATGGCGAGCTGCACGACGTCGACCGCTTCAACATGAGCTACGGCTACGCGGCCGGAGGGGTGATCTCCACCACCGACGACCTGAGCGCCTTCCACCTGGCGCTCGGCAAGGATCTGCTGACGAAGGAGGAGAAGGACGCACTGAACGCTGGTCGGCCGGCCCCGCCTCCCTCAGAAGAGCCCTCCGACAAGGGCGTCTGCGGGGGTGAATACGGGAGCGTGGCGGGCAGCGCACCCAGTTTCAAAGCCATCACCTACGGTTCGCGAGACACCGGTGTGCAGTTCGTCGTGTCCGTAACGCTTGGTACGGCCCACAACGATCCCGCCGTCGAACCGCTGATCAAACAGGCGGCGGAAGCAGTCCTCTGCCCCGAGGAATAGCACATCCGCGCCGGGGACGCGGGCTTCAGGCCACGGTGACGTCGAGGAAGACGGGTTTCTTGCCGGCCAGCAGCGGGGTGCCGTCCTCGTCGGTCATCTTCCAGAAGATCTTGCAGCGGCCGGGGGAGTCGGCGGCGCGCACGCGTACTTTGATGTCGACCGTCTCCCCGGGCAGCACCGGTCCGATCCCGACCCGTTCCGGCGCCTTGCACGGGGTGTCGTTCATGCGGGTCAGATAGCGGTCCTGCCACGGGACGGTGCCCGCGTTGCGGATGCGCCAGACCTTGTCGAAGGAGGCGCCCCGCTCCACCACGCTCCCGTCGGGGAAGGTCACGTCCCCTTCGAAGGCGGAGTCGTCGCGCGGCGAGACGGTCTGCGCCGGGGTGGGCTGGGCCGTGGGTTCGTTCTCGTCGCTCCCTCCGAGCAGCGGCAGCACCCAGCCGAGCAGGATGGCGGCGACCCCGATCACGCCGGTCGCCGCGGCGAGCACGGTCGCCTTCCTGACCGGCGGCGTA
This sequence comes from Nonomuraea sp. KM88, assembly GCF_052245635.1. Lineage (NCBI taxonomy): Bacteria > Bacillati > Actinomycetota > Actinomycetes > Streptosporangiales > Streptosporangiaceae > Nonomuraea > Nonomuraea sp. KM88. The sequence continues at coordinate 854,300 of NZ_JBQQCC010000001.1, forward strand.
CGGCGAGCGCCCGGTCGCGGGCCGGAGGACGGTTCCGGGCCGCCGGAGGATGGTGCGGAACCATCGGGAGGTGGTCCGGGACCGTCGAGCGGTGCGCCGGACGGAGAGGAACCACCGGTCGGTGCGGCTTCGCCCGGCTGCGAGGAGCCGGGCTGCGAGGAGCGGTCGGGGGCGGTGGGGGAGGGACGGGTGGATGGGGGTGGCTCGGGCTGATCGGGCATGCGGGCCTCGATCGTGGCCTCGGCGGCCTCCCCGGCCTGCGCCTGCTCCCAGAGCCTCCGCCACTCGCGCCTGACCTGCTCGGGATCGCGGCCGAGCCGGTCGACCGCCAGGACGCGGACGAACTCCCACGTCGTCTCCCAGCTCGGCAGCGCGCTGCCCCGGGCGGCGGCCGCCAGCGACGACTTCGAGGCCGCCGCGCCGAGCCGGCCGGCCATGTCGGCGAACGAAGGGTCGCCCGCCTCCCCCTTGAGCTCCCAGAGGCGGTGGGCGAGCAGGGAGACGGGACCGGCGCCAGGGTCAGGCCGGATCGCCCGGCGCCCTCGCCGGGATCCCGTGCCTTCGTCCTGCGGTCCGGAGGACTCCGCCATCCCACCCCTGCTTCGGTCGAGCGCCCATGCGGCTGCAGAACCGCACCACGTCCAGACGGAACGAGGTTATCAAAGGTGTCCTGGCCGGCCGGACCCCTGGCGGGAGCCCTCTCGGGTGCGGGCCCCGGCCGGGTGGATGCCACCGCGAATTCACTCGGCCGGGGCCCCGAGGCGCCTCGGCGGCGAGCGCCCAGGCGATCAGGAGCGGCGTGTCAGCCGCCGCAGCGGTGGGGGGAAGGAGACGGTGACGGTGCGGATGCCCTCGTCGCCGTAGGAGCAGGTGAAGCACCTGGTCCTGCCGCGTACGACGTCGAGGGCCGGTTGCCGTCGCGGTGCTTTCCCCCACCACTGTTGCCCGCCGCGCAGGCTCCTGCCAAGCCATCAATGTCCGAACATTGTCCAGCGGACGTTGGACAAATGAACGCGCTGGTCAGAGGGGCATGATGAAGGAACGGGCCGGTCACGGGAACGCGCCGGACAAGCTGCTTTCGCGGGGCGTCAGCCGGTGGGGAACGCGCACCTCTCTCGGCTCGCCCGTGGCGCCGGCGAGGCGGTCGGCGAGCAGCGACACCGCCGACTCGGCGATCAGCGCCTTGCCGGGGGAGACGGTCGACAGCGAGGGCGTGGCGAAACGGCCGTCCTCGATGTCGTCGAAGCCCATCACCATGACGTCCTGCGGCACCCGGTATCCGCGCGAGAGCAGCGTGCGCAGGGCGCCGAGCGCCAGGGCGTCGTTGAAGCAGAAGACCGCGTCGGGCGCGTCCGCCCCCAGCAGTGCCGCCATCGCCTCGGCCCCGCCCGTCCGGTGCCACGCCGGGGCGTGGGCGATGAGCGACGGGTCCGCCGCCAGACCGCAGGCGGCCAGCGCCTGCCGGTAGCCCTTCAGCCGCAGGCGGGCGGTCGCCGCCGAGGGCGCGCGCTGGGCGAGGGCGAGCGGGCTGAACAGCAGGCCGTCGATCAGGTGGGACCGGCTGCCTCCGACGACGAGGCGCTCCTTGTCCGGGTCGCCCTGGGTCTGGTCGACGAGCACGGTCCAGCCCCGCTGGCCGGCGGCGGAGATGACGTGGGTGGCCAGCTCGGCGAAGTAGGGGTTGTCCAGGTCGGGCACGGCCAGGGCGACCACGCCGGAGCGGCCTGACCGCAGGTTCCTGGCCGACAGGTTGGGCCGGTAGGACAGCTCGGCGATGGCGGCCTGCACCCGTTCCCTGGTGGCCGCGCTCACGTGCGGATGGCCGTTGACCACGTTGGAGACGGTCTTGATGGACACTCCGGCGCGCTCCGCGACGTCCTTGAGTCGTGCCCGCACTCCGGTCCCCTTCCGCCGCCGATGACCCTACAGTGCCCGGTTTACAACGCTGTAACGACTTTCGCGCTGCCGGTTTACAACGTTAGAACCAACGATGTAGAACGGGGCAACATCACATGGGCAGGAGTGATTCACATGTCCCTGGAGAGCCTGACCCGGCGACGCGCGCTCGGCCTCGGCCTCGGAGCGATGGTGCTCGCCGGATGCGGCGGGGGCGGCGGCCCGAAGCAGGCGGCCCAGCAGTCGAGCGGACCGGCCACGGCGGCGCCCACCAGCTACACGGGCCCCACGGTGTCCCTCGCCTTCTGGAACGGGTTCACCGGCGGCGACGGGCCCTTCATGAAGCGGCTCGTCGAGCAGTTCAACAGCGCCCACCCGAACATCAAGATCACGATGAACGTCTATCAGTGGTCCGACTACTACTCGAAGGTGCCCGCGGCGGTGTCCGCAGGCAGGGGGCCCGACCTCGGCATCATGCACGTCGACAGCGTGGCCACCAACGCCGCCCGGCAGGTCGTGCTGCCGCTCGACGACGTGGCCGCCTCGCTCAGCCTGACCGAGGCGGACTTCTCGCCGCCCGTTTGGCAGGCCGGCGTCTACAAGGGCGCGCGCTACTCCATCCCGCTCGACGTGCACCCGCTCGGCATGTTCTACAACAAGACCGTCCTGTCCAAGGCGGGGCTCGACCCGGACAACCCGCCCAAGACGGGCGAGGAATACCTGGCCGCGCTGGAAACCCTGAAGAAGGCCGGGGTGCAGGGTCACTGGGCCACGCCGTTCCCCTTCACCGGGAGCATGCAGTTCGGCAGCCTGCTCCACCAGAACGGCGGCCGGCTGTTCGCCGACGACGCCGGCGTCTCCCGCTTCGCCGAGGAGCCCGGCGTGCAGGCGCTCACCTGGCTGGTCGATCTGGTCAACAAGGGCTACAGCCCGAAGAACGTGGGCCAGGACGCCGACTTCATCGCCCTTCAGAACGGCAAGGCCGCCTTCAACTGGAACGGCATCTGGTCCATCAACACGCTCCGGGAGCACGAGGACCTGGAGTGGGGCGTGGCGCCGCTGCCCCAGATCGGCACCGAGCCCGCCGCCTGGGCCGGCTCGCACCAGTTCGTGATCTTCAAGCAGCGCCGGCCCGACCAGAACAAGCTGACCGCCGCCAAGGTGTTCATCAACTGGATCAGCGGCCACTCCATCGAGTGGGCCAAGGCCGGGCAGGTGCCCGCGCGCAAGAGCATCCGCGAGAGCGCGGAGTTCAAAGAGCTGAAGGAGCAGGCGGCGATCGGCTCCCAGATCGACCACCTGTACTTCCTGCCGCCCGTGGCCGGCATCGGCGACGCCTCCGCGGTGGTCGACCAGGCCGTCAACGCGGCGATCCTGCTGAAGAAGAGCCCCAAGGACGCCCTCACCGAGGCGGCGGCCAAGGCGGACAAGATCCTTGAGCAGAACCGGAAGAAGTACGGCGCCTGATGGTCTCGCTCACCCTGAAGGGTGCCGCGTCCCGCACGGCCACCGCCGTTCCCCGGTCGGGACGCGCCACCCCCTACCTCTTCCTGGCCCCCTACCTGCTGCTCTTCGTCGTGTTCGTGCTGGCCCCGGCGATCTACGGGATCTGGATCAGCATGCACGACTGGGACTACCTGCTGGAGGCCAGGCCGTTCGTCGGGCTGGGCAACTACACCGCCCTGTTCGATCCGGAATCGGCGGTCTACGCCGACTTCTGGATGTCGATGCGGGCCACCGGCATCTTCACGCTGTTCAGCGTGCCGTTCCTGGTGGTGCTGCCGCTCGGGCTGGCGCTGCTGCTCCACCGGCCGTTCAGGGGGCGGACGTTCTTCCGCGGGCTGTTCTTCGCGCCGTACGTGCTGGGGGTGGCCGTGGTCAGCCTCATGTGGCGGCTGCTGCTCGACCCGAACCTCGGCCTGGTCGACTGGCTGCTCGGCACCGACATCGGCTGGACGACCTCGCTCCCCTGGGCGTGGATCGCGCTGGTCGGCGTGACCGTCTGGTGGACGATCGGCTTCAACGGCGTGATCTATCTCGCGGGCATGCAGGACATCCCGCGCGACCTCTACGACGCCGCCAAGGTGGACGGCGCCGGCAGGTGGGCCGAGTTCCGCCACGTGACGCTGCCCGGCCTGCGGCCCGTCGCGTTGTTCGTGGTCACCACGACGATCCTGGCCTCGGCCAACATGTTCGGCCAGTCGTACCTGCTGACCCAGGGGGCGCCGGGCGGTGAGACCAGGACGGCGATCTACTACATCCTCGACCAGGGTCTCAGCCAGTACAAGATGGGCAGCGCCGCGGCCATGAGCTACGTGCTGACGCTCGCCCTGATCCTGGTCAGCGTGCTCAACTTCCGCCTGTTCAGGAGGCGCTCGTGAAGCGCTACACGCTGCTCGCAGCGCTGGCCGTGGTGTTCGTGTCGCCGCTGCTGTGGGCGCTCGGCACCTCGCTGAAGAGCCAGTCGGAGGCCACCAGGATGCCGCCGACGTTGTTCCCGACCGAGCCGGTCACCCGGGCGTACGGGACCCTCTTCGAAGGCACGACGCAGACGCCGGTGCTGCGCTGGTTCGCCAACAGCCTGATCGCGGCCACCCTGCACATGCTGCTGGTCCTCGTGGTGTCGTCGCTGGCCGCGTACGCGCTGGCCAGGCTGGAGTTCCGGGGCAAGCGGCTGATGTTCGCCGTCATCGTCGGCACGCTGCTGGTGCCGGGGTTCGTCTTCCTCATCCCGCAGTTCCTGATCATCGACCAGCTGGGCTGGCTCGACAGCCTGACCGCGCTGATCGTGCCGGGCGCGGCGGGCGCGTTCGGGGTGTTCTTCCTGCGCCAGTTCTTCCTCGGCCTGCCCCGCGAGCTCGACGAGGCCGCGCTGGTCGAAGGGGCCAACCACTGGCAGATCTTCACCAGGATCACGCTGCCGCTGTCGAAGCCCGCGCTGGCCACGCTCGCGGTGCTGAGCTTCCTGGCCAACTGGAACGACTTCATCTGGCCGATCTTCGTGATCTTCAGCCCGGAGTACTTCACGCTCCCGCCAGGGCTGTCCATCCTCCAGGGCGCCTACACGATCGACTATCCGGTGATCATGGCGGGCGCCGTGCTGGCCAGCGTTCCGGTGCTGATCCTGTTCGCGCTGACCCAGCGTTACGTCATCGAGGGCATCTCTCGCAGTGGGTTGAAAGGCTGATATATGCATATCGCAGCGGTTGCCTCGCTCATCCTGTCGCTGGTGGGCGCCCCGTCCTATGACAATCCCGTGTCGCGGGACTTCGCCGACACCTTCGCCGACCCCGCCGTGATCCGCGGGCTCGACGGCTACTGGTACTCCTACGGCACCTCCGACCCGCTGCGCGAGGGAGAGGGCGAACATCACCGCCTGCCCATCGCCCGCTCCAGCGACCTGGTGGAGTGGACGTACGTGGGCGACGCGTTCGGGGAGGACGACCTGCCGTCGTACGCGGATCCGAGCACCCTGCTCTGGGCGCCGGACGTCCGCTATCTCGACGGCCGGTACGTCATGTACTTCACGGTCACCAACTCGGCGGGCACGCCACACCAATGGGACTACTCGATCGGCGCCGCCACCGCGCCCACGCCGACGGGGCCGTGGACGCCCGCACCCGAGCCGGTGGTTCCGCCGCGCCCGTCCGGCGACGCGTACTGGAACACGATCGACCCCTCGCAGTTCACGGACGTGGACGGCAAGAAGTACCTGTACTTCGGCGGATTCTTCGGCGGCGTGTGGGTGACCGAGCTGTCCGCGGACGGCCTCAGGCCCGTCGGCCGGCCCACCCAGGTCGCCGTGGACAACAAGTTCGAAGGCTCGTACGTCGTGCGCCGCGACGGCTACTACTACCTGCTGGCCTCGTCGGCGAACTGCTGCGCCGGCCCCACCACCGGCTACTCGGTGCTGGCCGGGCGCGCCACCAGCCCGCTCGGGCCGTTCACCGACCGGGAGGGACAGCCTCTGCTCGCCTCCCGCGCCGGCGGCACCCCCGTGGTCGCGCAGAACGGCAACCGCTGGATCGGCGTCGGCCACCACGCCCAGCTGACCGACCTGGCCGGGCAGGACTGGATGCTCTACCACGCGATCGACCGCGACGACCCCTTCCTGGACGAGCCGTACGGCGTCAACGAGCGGCCCATGCTGCTCGACCGGCTCGACTGGATCGACGGCTGGCCGGTCGTCCGCGCCGGGGCGGGACCGTCCGAACGCTCCTCCGAGCGGCCCGTGACGAGCGGGCACGTCGACGAACGGTTCTCCGGCGGCCTGTCCGGGTGGCGTGACACCGAGGGTTGGGCCGTACAGGACGGATATGTCCGGCATGACGGTGGTGAGCAGGCGACGCTGACGTCCAGGAAGGGCCTCGGCGGCGACCGCCGGGCCGAGACCGACCTCCGGCTCGCCGACGCGCGCCCCGGTGGCACGGCGGGACTGCGGATCGGCGCGGCCACCGCGGTGGTGTCGGACTCCGGCCTGACCGTCACGGCGGGAGGCGAGCGCCGCACGGCCACGCTGCCGGGAGGCGCTTCCACCTGGCGGAACCTGGCCGTCACCGTCAAGGGCAGGACGATCATCGCCGAGGTGACCTCGGCCCGGCTCGGAGACCCCCAGGCCACCGTGAGCCTGGACTCGCCCGTCCCGCTGTCCGGCGCGTTCGGGCTGGTCGCCAAGGGCACGGCGGAGTTCGACAACGTCAGCGTGGCCCGGCTCGCCAAGCCGGTCACCCGCATGGCGCCCGTCCCCGAGCCCGGCAGGAAGCTCGACGCCGAGGAGTTCGGCACCCTGGACCGCGCCTGGCAGTGGGTGCGCGAGGACCCCGCCGCCCGCGTCGCCGGCGGCGCGCTGCGCTGGCCGGTGCAGAACGGCGACCTGGTGGGAACGGGCAACTCGGCGAGCGTGCTGCTGCGCACGCCGCCGCGCGGCGACTACATCGTGGAGACCAAGGTGACGCTCGACCTGGGCGAGGACACCGTACGCAACCACCAGCAGGCGGGCCTCGTCGCCTACGCCTCCGACGACGACTTCGCCCGGCTCTCCCAGGTGGCCATCTGGAACACCCGGCAGGTGGAGTACGGCCGCGAGCTGCCGTTCGCCGACCGGCTGTCGTACGGCGGGAACATCGCCGGAGCCCCGGCGAGGACGACCTGGCTCCGGCTCGCCCACCACGTGGACCGGGAGACCGGGGAACACGAGTTCCGCGCCGGGTCGAGCCGTGACGGCAAGGCGTGGACGTGGGCCGGGGTGTGGACGTTCGGCAAGGACACGTCCCCGCGCATCGGCCTGGTCGCCCACGGCGGGGCCCAGCCCGCGGTCGAGGCCGAGTTCGACTACGTCCGCTTCTACCGCACCCGCTGATCCGGAAGCTCGCACCGGGGTCCTGTCAGGCGGCGAGCGCGGCCCGCAGGAACGCCGCGACCCGCGCCTGCCACTCCCGTGCCGACTCCAGCATCGCGGTCAGCTCGTGCGACCCGTGCACGTGCCCCGGCCAGCAGGTCACATGGGCCGCGATCCCCGCCCTGGTCAGCGCCCGGGCGTACGACTCGCCGTCGCCGCGGAGGATGTCGTACTCCGCCGTCATGATCAGGGCGGGCGGCAGCCCGGTCAGGTCGTCCGCCAGCAGCGGCGAGGCGTACGCGTGCCGGCGCTGCTCCGGAGCGCAGTACTGCTCGACGTTCGCGGCCAGCTCTTCCGGCGTCAGCACGACCGTGCCCGGGTCGACGGCCTGCCGGCCGGCCGTGAGGTCGAGTACGGGGATCTCCAGCACCTGGGCGCGCAGCGCGGGCCCGCCCTGGTCGCGGAGCATGAGGGCGGTGGCGGCGGCCAGGTTGGCTCCCGAGGAGTCGCCGCCGATCGACAGCCGCGCGGGGTCGATGCCGAGCAGGTCCGCCTGGCCGGCGACCCACCGGACGGCGGTGTGGCAGTCGTGGACCGGCACGGGGAAGCGGTGCTCGGGCGCGAGCCGGTGGGCGACCGAGACCACCACGCAGCCGGCCTCGGCGGCGAGGCGGCCGCAGACGGCGTCGCGGTGGCGCAGCTCGCCGAGCCACCACCCGCCCCCGTGGACGTAGACGTGGCAGGGCAGCGGCCCGGGACGTTCGGGCGTGTAGCCGCGCACCGTGATGCTCCCGCCGTCGACACCGATCTCGTGGTCCGTGACCGTCACGGGAGGCGCGGGCCGCGCCACCATGGCGGCCCGCTGGTCCATGCCGCGATGGATGGCGGCGCGCCGCTCGGCGACCGGGGTGGAGGCGTCCGGTACGTGCTGACGGGCTTCCTGGATCCTGGCCAGCATCGGGACGAGCTCGGCGAGCACCGGCATGGTCGGCCTTTCGGTACAGTGACTGTAAGTTTCAGTCACTGTACCGAAGGGGCGACGGATGGTCGAGCGCGTTCGCGAGCTGAAGAAGCGCGAGACCAGGCGGCGCATCGCCGAGACGGCCCTGCGGCTGTTCGCCGGCCAGGGTTTCGACGCCGTCACCGTGGCGGAGGTCGCCAGGGCGGCGGGGGTGACGGAGAAGACGGTCTTCAACCACTTCGAGACCAAGGAGGACCTCGTCTACGGCGAGGACCGGGCCTTCGAGGCGGAGCTGCTGGAGAGCGTGCGCGCCCGGCCGGCCGGGGAGCCGGCGCTCGCCGCCGCCGAACGTTTCCTCCTCGGGCGTTACCGGCGCCTCGCGACGGACCCGGCGTCGGGGGAGCGGGCGCGCATGTTCGCGACCCTTGTCGCGGCCAGCCCGGCGCTGCGGGCCCGCGAGCGCCGGATCCACGCCCGCTACGCCGACGCCCTGTGCGCCCTGATCGCCGGGGAGCAGCGCGCGGCGCCCGACGACATGCGTCCCCGGCTTCTCGCCGAGGCGCTGATGGTCGTGCACCGGGAGTCACTCGCCCTGATGCGCGCCGGCCTGCTGGACGGCACGCCTGGTGACCAGCTCGGGCCGCGCGCCGTCGCCGCCGCCCGCCGCGCCCTGGCCATGCTGGCCGGCGGATTCGCCGGCTACGCCCCAGGCCGCCCCGGCTAGCGCGGCGTCTCCGGGGCCGGCGGGGCGGTGGTGGCGGACGTGGGCGACGGCGGGACCGGGGGCGAGGTCCCCAGGTGGGCGAAATGACCCGTTCGCGGCTTGACCGGCACGGATACGCGCAGAGGAGGCGCACCGCGGAAGGTGAACGTCAGCGGCACCAGGCCACCCCGGATCCCGCTGGCCGTGGCGAGCGGCTGCTCGGCCGTGCCGACGGGCTGGTCGGGCCGCAGGGTGACAGGGCCGGGCAACCGCACCGTGCCGCCCCCTTCGACGGTGATCCGTTCGAGTTGCAGCGGTCTGTCCCCGGCGTTGATCAGCACGCCGTACAGAGGGAACCGCGGCGGCGGTTGGGCCGGGTGGGCGCCACCCAGGAGGAAGACGTTGCGCAGGCGCACCCCGCCCTGACCGTCGGCGTTGGCGCCGTCGTTCTGCGGACGCCACTGCACCCTGTCGATCTCGGCCGCCGAGCACCCGGAGGCGGCCAGCGCCACGGCGACCATGGCAGAGACGATGGGACGCATCGCACCCAACCCCCTTCGGCACCTCCGTCATCGCCCAGTCGCTACCCGTGACGACCCCGTCCAACCGCCGCCCGCCGCGAACCCGTGCAGGCACGGGAAAACCGGCGAAAAGAGCATGATGACCATCGGCGACACGTCCTGTAGCGTCGCGGATAACGCGGCACTACCGGAGGAGCGGTAGATGGCAGAGGACCAGCGACTCGACGCGACAGATCAGCAGAAGCGACGGCAGGTTGTCCGGGCGGTGATCGCCTCGGCCGTCGGCACCTCGATCGAATGGTACGACTTCTTCCTGTACGGCTTCGCCGCCAGCACCATCTTCGCGGAGCTGTTCTTCCCCACCAGTGACCCCACGACCGGCCTCCTGCTCGCCCTCGGCACCTACTTCGGCGGGTTCGCCGCCCGCCCGATCGGCGCCGCGATCTTCGGCCACTACGGTGACCGCATCGGCCGCAAGGCCACCCTCATCATCACCCTCATGACCATGGGCGTCGCCACCGCCCTCGTCGGCCTGGTGCCCACGTACGCGCAGATCGGCATCTGGGGCGGCATCCTGCTGACGCTGCTCCGCCTGCTCCAGGGCATCAGCGTCGGCGGCGAATGGGGCGGGTCCGTGCTCCTCGCCACCGAGTGGGGCAAGACGCGCGGCGGCCGGCGCGGGTTCCTGGGCAGCTGGCCGCAGTTCGGCGTCCCTGTCGGGCTCGTGCTCGGCTATCTCGCGCTGCAGATCTTCCAGCCGCTCGACCCCTACTGGGGCTGGCGCATCCCGTTCCTGCTCAGCATCGTGATGGCCGGGGTCGGCCTCTACATCAGGCTCGGCATCCTGGAGACGCCGGTCTTCACCAAGGTCCTGCGGGAGAACAAGGTCGAGCGCGTCCCCGTACGCCAGGTCATCGTGAAGAACTGGCGGGAGATCGTGCTGAGCGCCCTGCTGCGCACGGGTCAGCAGGCGCCGTTCTACATCTTCACCGTCTTCATCCTCACCTACGCCACCAAGACGCTCGGCTTCGAGGCGAGCGACGTCTACCTGTACGTCATCGTCGCGGGCGTCGTCTCGCTGTTCACCGTGCCGTTCTGGGGCTACATCTCCGACGTGGTCGGCCGCCGGAGGCTCTACATCATCGGCGCCGCGGCCATGGTGGTCTGGTCGTTCGTCTACTGGCCGCTGCTCGACACCCGCGTGCCCGCGCTGGTCTTCCTGGCCATCGTGGCGGCGGCGCCCATCCACGACATCCAGTACGGTCCGCAGGCCACGTTCATCGCCGAGAGCTTCACCGGGCGGTTACGCTACAGCGGCGCCTCGCTCGGCTACCAGCTGGCCTCGGTCACGGCGGGCGGGCCGGCCCCGCTGATCGCCGTCTGGCTGTACGCCACCTATGAGAGCTCGTTCGCCATCGCCGTCTACATGGCGATCTGCGGCCTGATCAGCGTGGCCGCCGCGTTCGCGCTCAAGGACCGCGCCCACATGGACTACGCGGTCGAGTACGACGAGGCCGGCCCCTGAAGCGGGCCCGGCACATGCTTCGAGGATCCTCGAAAGGAGGCCCCGCCCGGCGCGCCCGGCCCTAGGGTCGCGCGGGAAGCCGTACGGCCTGCCGGGCGGGGGAAGGAAACCGACATCACCATGACAGCGAGTCCCTGCGCGCGCTGCGGAGCTCCGATCCAGGCCGACAGGCACGCGCCGGGATGGTGGGTGGACCAGTGGAACGGGCGGCACTGCGGGGGCGACCCGCGCTTCCCGCACCAGGCGCCGCGCAGGAAGCAGGACCACACGCCCTGGATCGTCGCCGGCTGCGTGGCCGCCGTGGGCGTGCTGGCGGCGGCGGTCGTGGTGGTGGTCGTGCTGAACCGAGGGCCGGTCGAGCCCGCCGTGGCGCAGGTGGCGCCGACCCGGCCCAGCACGCGGGAGAAGGAGCCCAGCGCGACGCCGGACCCGCCGAAGGCGGCCGAGGCGCCGGTGCCCTGCGAGCCGGGCAAGAAGCGCGAAGGGCGCCGCGATGACCGAGGTCGACATCGTGGCCTCGACGCACGCCGAGAACCAGGGCACCACCGTCAAGAACACCGCCGCCCTGGCCACCGACGCCTTCGAGATCGCGGTGGTCCACCTGTGGCCCGGCAACAAGAAGCTGCAGAACGAAGCCAGGCAGGCCCTGGCCAGGGCACAACGCCAGTGCAAGCCCGACTACGACCCGCAGTCGGTGCCGCTCTCGATCGGCTACGAGATCGGGTGCGGGACGCCCATTCCCGTCACGGTGACCAGCAAGGAGGGCAAGCCGGTGCTGACCATCACGCAGTCGCTGGACATCGGGATCCCCTTCGACTACGGCTGGGACTGACGTGCGGCGTCAGACCAGGCCGACCATGAAGCCCTCGTCCTTGATCCACAGGTACGCCGCCGGGCGGAACCGCCGCATGCCGTCCTCGATGACCGGGATGTACTTCGGGTTGGAGCCGAGCGGCAGCCGGTAGCCGTTCTTGACCGTGTGGAACTCCCACAGGTGCTCCATCTCCTGGTGGCGTGAGCGGAAGCCCGGGTCGGCGGGGAAGAGGTCGAGGCGGACCATCGTCTTGCGCATGATGGAGTCGGCGAGTTCGACGCGGCGCTGCTGCGTGCGCGAGATGCCGACCCCGGACAGCTCGGCCCACGGCTTGCCCTGGGGATCGTCCCAGCGCACGCCGACGGCGTCGAGGACGAGCCGGCGCGGCCGGCCGATCCTGCGCCAGGCGATGACCGGCAGCAGGCCGATGCCCAGGAAGATCAGCCCGAGGATCCCGGCGACGACCGCGGTGCCCGCGCCGCCCTCCACCTGGCCGGTGAGCGCCGAGACGATCGAGATGAGTCCGATCACTCCCGCGACGGAGCCGCCGATCAGCGCCCTGACCCTGGCGTCCCCGCCGACGTCGATCACGACGGGAGGCGGTGCGAAGCCGGGGTGTTGCGGGGGGCGCGGTGGTTGGTGAGGGCCGTACGTCATGGACGTACCCGTCCTCGGCCAGGCTAGGCGCCGGCGATCACGGCGACCGCTTCGACCTCGACGAGCTGGTGGTCGTAGCCCAGCACGGTGACGCCCAGCAGGGTGCTGGGCACGTCGTGCGTCCCCATGTACTCCCGGTAGACCCGCCAGGCCGTCACCAGGTCGGCCTGGTCGGAGGAGGCGACGTAGACCGTGGTCTTGACGATGTCCGTCAGCGCGGCCCCGGCGCCGTCGAGCGCCGTGACGAGGTTGCGCATCACCTGGTGAGCCTGCTCGGCGTAGTCGCCCGGCGCCACCGTCGCACCCTTGGCGTCGAGCGGGCACGCGCCCGCCACCCAGATGGTGCGCAGCGGCGCGTCCACGGCCGAGGCGTAGGCGTATTCGACGTCCTGCGCCAGCCGCTCGTTGCGGATCAGTCTGACACCCGTGCTCATGGCTCTCCAACGCTTGTGGTCTCGTGCACCGCCACACGATACGCGAGCCCAGGTGGGTGCGACTTATCCGCCCGAGGGAGGGTAGCGGGAAACCGGTCAACGTCAAGGAGGCTCAGCATGAGTACTTCGCACAAGTCGGCGACGCGCTCGCCCGTGCAACTCGCCGCGCTGGTCGTCGGCCTGGTGTTCCTGCTCGTCGGAGTGCTCGGCTTCGTCCCGGGCATCACGACCGACTACGGCGATCTCCAGTTCGCCGGCCACCACTCCGAGGCGATGCTGCTCGGCATCTTCCAGGTGTCGATCCTGCACAACATCGTGCACCTGCTCTTCGGCATCGCCGGTGTCACGCTGGCCCGGTCGTGGCCGGGCGCGCGCGCCTACCTGATCGTCGGCGGGATCGTCTACCTGGTGCTCTGGCTGTACGGGCTGCTCGTCAACCAGGAGAGCGCGGCCAACTTCGTTCCGCTCAACACCGCTGACAACTGGCTCCACCTGGTCCTCGGCGTCGGCATGATCGCGCTGGGGGTGCTGCTGACCCGCGGGCGCGCCGCGGTCTCGCGCTGACCGCCGGCGGTCGACGGGGCGGGGGCGCGCGACGTACCTACGTTCCCGTATATGGGTAGCCATACGGGGATTTCTCACCTCCCTTTCCCCGGTGGGCGGGAGGCACGCTGGTGAGGTGCACACCAGAGGGGAGGGGCCATGCCGCGAGTCACTGAACAGCCGCAGAACATGCTGCGAGCCACTGAACAGCCGCAGAGCGCCCGTATGAGTCTGGATGCCCTGACCGGGAACCGATTTCTGGCGTTTCGGGACAATGTGGCCCTGTGGGTCGGATGGGGCGCTGACGAGCCGGCGGTGTCCTGGGAGTTGTCGGCGACGCCGTCGGCGGTGCCGAGCGCCCGGCGGATGGTCGCGACCCGGCTGCGGGCGTGGGGGCTGCGGGACCGGGTCGAGGCCGCCGAGACACTGGTCGGCATGCTGGTCGACGAGGCGCTGCGGCACACCGCCGGCAAGATCGTGATCAGCTTGTCCGCCGAGGACGGGTGGTGCAGGTGCGAGGTCGGGCAGTGCCCCGGTCCGGCTCGCCGGGCGCGGAAGCTGCTCGACCGCCTGGCCTGCTGCTGGGGTGTCTCCATGACGGCGGGCGAGGAGGCCGTCTGGTTCGAGCTCCCCGAAGCCGGGCGTCCCTGACCCCCTCCGCACCTGGGCCGGGGCCGGCCTGACCGGTCCCGGCCCTCGTGTCCGCCGCGCGGTGCCGCCCGCCGGACCGCCTACCATCGGCGGTGTGAGCACCACGACGGGCAGGCCGCGCCGCGCGGGACGGCCGCGCAAGGAAGACGCCAAGGACACGCGGGCCGTGCTGCTGGAGGTCGCCCTCGACCTGTTCGTCGAGAAGGGCTACGCCGCAACGTCCGTCCGCATGATCGCCCGAGCCGCCGGGCTCAGCGACGCCGGCCTCTACGGCCACTTCGCCGGCAAGCGCGCGATCTACGACGAGCTGCTGGCCTCGGCCGGCCCCGGCGCGGTGGGGCAGGTGATCGTGGAGCTGTTCCCCGGCCCCGAGGCGACGCCGGACGACCCCGAGACGTTCCTGCGCGAGTGCGTCGCCCGCGTGATCGAGTTCTTCGAGAAGCCGGCCGCGCGCAAGTTCAGCCGGCTCCTGCTGCGCGAGGAGATCGCCGACAACCCCGGCGTAGTCAACGAGATGATCTCCCAGGGCACGCGGACGCTCGGCCCGATCTTCTCCCGGTGGGCCGCGCGCGGCCTGCTGTCGCCGCGCGTGCGCGCGCGGCTGCTCGCCGGCGAGCTGGACGGCGGCGAGCTGGCCTGGGAACTGCTGGCGCCGCTGGTGTTCATCCGGCTCACCTACCTGCACGGCCCCGATGACCTGCACGACGAGGGCAGGCGTCGCGCCGCCTCACACCTGGAGCTGTTCCTCGACGCGGCCGTCCGCCGCTAAGTCGCCGTCGCTCAGGTCTCGCGCTTCGCCTGCTCGATCTCCGCGTCGTGCTGCGGGTGCCACATGTGCGGATAGTGCAGGTCGAACGCCGGCCGTTCCGAACGGATGCGGGGCATGGACGTGAAGTTGTGGCGCGGCGGCGGGCAGGACGTCGCCCATTCCAGCGAGTTGCCGAACCCCCACGGGTCATCGACGGTGACGCGCGGGGCGCGGCGGGCCGTACGCCAGACGTTGTACAGGAACGGCAGCGTCGACAGGCCGAGGATGAAGGCGCCGATCGAGGAGATCAGGTGCAGGCCCGTGAACCCGTCGATGGCGCTGTAGCTGGCGTAGCGCCGCGGCATCCCGGCCACGCCCAGCCAGTGCTGCACGAGAAATGTGGTGTGGAAGCCGATGAACAGGGTCCAGAAGTGCCAGGCGCCGAGCCGGTCGTCGAGCATCTTGCCGGTCATCTTCGGCCACCAGAAGTAGAACCCGGCGAACATGGCGAACACCACGGTGCCGAACACCACGTAGTGGAAGTGCGCGACGACGAAGTAGGAGTCGGTGACGTGGAAGTCGAGCGGCGGCGAACCGAGGATGACGCCGGTCAGGCCGCCCAGGAGGAACGTCACCAGGAAGCCGACCGAGAACAACATCGGCGACTCGAAGCTCAGGTGCCCGCGCCACATCGTGCCGACCCAGTTGAAGAACTTCACGCCCGTCGGCACCGCGATGAGGAACGTCATGAACGAGAAGAACGGCAGCAGCACCTGCCCGGTCGCGAACATGTGGTGCGCCCACACGGTCATCGACAGCCCGGCGATGGCGATGGTGGCGCCCACGAGCCCGATGTAGCCGAAGACGGGCTTGCGGCTGAAGACAGGGATGACCTCGGTGATGATGCCGAAGAACGGCAGCGCGATGATGTAGACCTCGGGGTGGCCGAAGAACCAGAACAGGTGCTGCCAGAGCATCGGCCCCCCGTTCTCGGCCAGGTAGACCTGGGTGCCGAACCTGCGGTCGGCCTCCAGCGCGAGCAGGGCGGCGGCCAGCACCGGGAACGCCATCAGCACGAGCATGCTGGTCAGCAGCACGTTCCAGGTGAAGATCGGCATGCGGAACATGGTCATGCCGGGAGCGCGCATGCAGATGATCGTGGTGATGAAGTTGACCGAGCCGAGGATGGTCCCCAGACCTGCCAGCACCAGCCCCATGATCCACAGGTCGCCGCCCGTGATGGGGCTGTAGACCGAGTCCGACAGCGGCGTGTAGGCGAACCAGCCGAAGTCGGCCGCTCCGTAGGCGGTGAAGAACCCGCTCGCCACGATCAGCCCGCCGAACAGGAACAACCAGAAGCTGACCGCGTTCAGCCGGGGGAAGGCGACGTCGGGCGCGCCGATCTGCAGCGGCATGATGACGTTCGCGAACCCGGCGAACAGCGGGGTCGCGAAGAGCAGCATCATGAGCGTGCCGTGCATGGTGAACAGCTGGTTGTACAGCTGCGGGCTGACGAGCTGCAGGTCCGGCTGGATCAGCTGGCTCCGGATGACCAGCGCCATCAGACCGGCGAAGAGGAAGAAGGCGAACGACGCGATCAGGTACATGTAGCCGATCACCTTGTGATCGGTCGAGGCCAGCCAGGCCGCGATGAGCCTGCCCTTGCGGCGGAGCCGTGGCGGCTCCGGCGGCGAGGCGAGCGGCTCGTCCCGGGGCTTGAACGTGGTCATGTACGGTCTCCGTCTTCCCAGCTCAACGGGTATCGGCCGGCCAGGGCCCCTGTACGAGCGTGCCGCCGGCCACCTGCCCGACCAGCCTTCGCTACCCTGGCGCTACCGCCCGAACCACCGCCATACCGCGGGACGACTGATCCGTTACGCCCCCATGGGAGCCGGCCGTCCGCCAGGACCACCGCTTCACCGGTCCTCGACCGGCGCCCGGCCTTTCACCTCGTGCCGGGCGGCCGGCTCAGGGAGCCGCAGCGCGATCATGGCCACGTCGTCGTCGGCCGACAGCGGCAGAGCACTGAGCAACTCGTCGCAGAACCGGTCGAGAGGCTGGCGCGCGAGCGCGCACGCGTGCCTGCGCAGCCGCTCCAGGCCCTCGTCGAGGTGCTCGTCGTGCCGTTCCACGAGGCCGTCGGTGTAGAGCAGCAACGTGCTCAGCGCAGGCAGCGGCTCCCGCGCGGACACGCACCGGGTGTCGTACGGGATGCCGAGCAGCGGGTTGGCGCCGTCCTCGAGGAAACGGCCCGCGCCCTCGCCGGTGACCAGCAGGGGCGGCGGATGGCCGGCCACCGCGTAGTTCAGCCGGTGACCGCCCTCGTCCTTCTCGACCCTGGCCAGCACGCAGGTCGCGGTCTCCTCGCAGTAGAGGGTCTTCATCGCGATGTTCAGCCGGGCGAGGATCTCCCCAGGAGGCTCCTGCCGGTCCACGACCAGTCCTCTGAGCATGTTGCGCAGCTGACCCATGGTGACCGCGGCGCGCAGGTCGTGCCCCGCGACGTCACCGATGGCCAGCACGGTGGCGCCGTCGGGCAGCACGAACGAGTCGTACCAGTCGCCGCCCACGTCGGCGGCGGTGGGGCTGGCGCGGTAGCGTGCGGCGATCTGCATGCCGGGCACCCGCGGCGGTTGCGCCAGCAGGCTGTGCTGCAGGGCCACCGCGACCTTGTGCGTGCGCTGGAACCGCATCGCGCTGCTCAGGTTGTCATGGGCCTGCTCGATCATCTCGCGCAGCAGGGCGACGGTGCTCTGGCCGATCGGCGCGCGGTCACCGCAGGCGGCCGCCGTGACCACCGCCGCGAGCGTGCCGTCGACCACGACGGGCAGGAGCGCGATGCTGTTGGCCCTGGTGGCCTCCAGCCAGGTGCGTGTGCCCGCCGGCACGAGATCACCCAGCGGCGACCCGGGGGCGAACGTCGTGCGGAACGGCCTTCGCCGGCGTACCACGGCGGCGAACCCGCTGTCCGCGGCCAGGCGTTCCTCGCTGAACGGCGGGAGCCTGGGCAGCCCGGCGCGGGCGGCGGTGGCGATGCGCTCGGCCACGAAGTCGCCGCCTCGCGCCAGCCCGTCGGCGAGGTCGATCACCAGGTGCACGCCGCATCCGTCGGCCAGGTCGGGCACGATGACGTTCGCCAGCGCGCCGAGCATGCCCTCCAGGCTCGTCCGGTCGGCCGTCGCGGCGGCGGCCGAGTCGAGCAGCCGCTGGCGCCGCTGCTCCTGCCACTGCTGCTCGATGTCGGTGCAGGTGCCCACCCACTCCACGAGACGGCCGTTCTCCTGGATCGGCACGGCGCGAGCCTGGAAGTGCCGGTACGTGCCGTCGGTCGTGCGGAGCCGGTAGACGTGCTCCCACACCTCGGAGACCTCCTTGACCGCGCTGGTCCACGACGCCTGCGTGGAGGCGCGGTCGTCCGGGTGGACGGCGTTCATCCAGCCGTCGTCGCGGAAGTCGTCCCATGACTGGCCGGTCGTCCGCTCCCATCCCGGGCTCGGCTCGATCACCAGGCCGCCGGGGTCGGCCACCCAGACGATCTGCGCGCTGACCCGGACCAGGCTCTGGTATCGCCGCAGGATGCGGCGGCGCTCGTCGGCCACCGCCTGGAGCCGCTGCGCCACGGTGGCCGGGTCGGTGACGTCCAGGAAGACCGCGAGGACGCCGTACGTGCCGTCCTCGAAGGAGACCCGCGAGAGGCTGAAGGTGAAGAAACGTTCCCGGTCCTCCAGGCACTCGCCGCCGGGGGCGTCGGTGCGGACCACCGGCGTGCCCGTCCTGAGCACCTGGTCGAAGATGGGGACGTAGTCCTCCTGGGCCACGTGCGGAAAGGCGATCCTGAGCGGGGACCCGATCGGCCGCTCTCCGAACAGGGACCGGTACGCCTCGTTGGTGTACAGCAGCCGGTGGTCGGGCCCGCGCGTCACCGCGATCCCCACGGGCGCCGGCTCCAGCACCTCGAAGGTCAGACCACTCACCCGCTGCCCGTAGACACCGTCCATTGCGACTTATCCCCCGATGACGCCGTTCACGGTGATTCGCGAGCCCGCCAGACTCCTACCCTTTCCCGGCGCGACGGGAACACGGCAGGTCACGGCTCCGGCCGCACGACGCCTCAGGACCTTCGGTCCCGGCGATAGCATGTCGGGGATGGCGCGGCATGAGGTGGCGTTCAAGATTCTGGGTCCTCTCGAGGCCGTGGCCGGCGGGCAGCCGGTGCGGCTGCGGGGGCAGCGGGCCAGGGCGGTGCTGGCGATGCTCCTTGTGGCCGAGGGCCAGGTCGTGAGCACCGACCGGCTGGCCACGGCGTGGGGCGATGACCCCCCGACATCGGTGCGCAACCAGGTGACGATCGCCGTGGCCGTGCTGCGCCGGGCGCTGCGGGAGGCCGGCGCCGATCCCGGTGCCATCGTGACGGAGAGCTCGGGCTACCGCCTGAGCGCCCCCGCGACCGACGCGGCGGTCGCGGAGAGCAGGATCGCGGAGGGGCGACGCGCCGCCGAGGAAGGGCGGGAGGCCGAGGCGAGCACGCTGTTCGGCGAGGCGCTGGCCCTGTGGCGCGGCCCCGTCCTGACCGAGATGGAGACGGAGGACGTCCGCGCCGCCGCGGCCCGGTGGGAGGAGATGCGGCTGGCCGTCGCCGAGGAGCGGGCCGAGCTGGAGCTGCGGCTCGGCCGGCACAGCGAGCTGGCGGCCGAGCTCGAGGCGCTGCTGGCCGAGCATCCGCTGCGCGAGCGCCTGCGCGGCCTGCTCATGCTGGCGCTCTACCGGTCGGGACGGCGGGCCGGCGCGCTGGAGGTCTACCGCACGGGGCGGCGGCTGCTGGTCGACGAGCTCGGGCTCGACCCCGGGCCGGAGCTGCGCCGGCTGGAGGCGGCCATCCTGGCCGACGACCCGGAGCTCCGCGCGCCGCCGCGTCCCGCGCGGCAAGCGGGCGCGCCGGTGCTGCTGGTCCCCGCGGAGCTCCCCGCGGGCTCGGGCGGGTTCGTGGGCCGCGACGGCGAGCTCGCCGTGCTGGCCGAGTGCCTGGCGGCGGAGACGGCGCCCGCGGTCGTGGCCATCGCCGGCACCGCGGGCGTGGGCAAGACCAGCCTCGCCGTGCACTTCGGTCACCGGCACGCCGCCTCGTTCCCCGACGGGCAGCTGTACGTCAACCTGCGCGGCCACTCCCAGGGCCCGGCGATGGCGCCGGTCGAGGCACTCATCCGGATGCTCGGCTCGCTGGGCGTGCCGGCCGAGCAGATCCCGCCGGACGAGGAGGCGGCCGCCGGGCTCTACCGGTCGTGCCTGGCGGGCAGGCGTGTGCTCGTGCTCCTCGACAACGCCCTGACCGCCGAGCAGGTACGCCCCCTGCTGCCGGCCGCTCCCGGCTGCCTGGCGCTGGTCACGAGCCGCAGCCGGCTGGCCGGGCTCGTCGCCAGCCACGGCGCCCGGCAGCTCAAGCTCGACGTGCTCGGCCACGCCGACGCGCTGGCCCTGCTGGCTTCCGCGGTCGGTCATGACCGCGTGGCCGACGAGCCGGAGGCCGCGGTGGAGCTCGTACGGCTCTGCGCCCACCTTCCGCTGGCCCTGGGGGTGGCCGCCGCCAACATCGCCGTCAACCCGCACTGGTCGATCGCCGGCTACGCGGCGGCGCTGGCCGCCGACCGGCTGGGCTCCCTCGAGATCGACGGCGAGTCGGCGGTGCGCGCCGCCTTCGGCCTGTCGTACGCGCGGCTCGCTCCCGGCGCCCAGCGGCTGTTCCGCCTGCTCGGGCTCGCGCCCGGCCCCGACATCACCGCCGAGGCGGCGGCGGCCCTGGCCGGCTCCGGCACCGAGCAGGCCGCCCGCCTGCTCGACCGGCTCGCCGCCGCGCACCTCGTCGACGAGCACCTGCCACGCCGCTACGCCTTCCACGACCTGATGCGCCGACACGCCAGAAGCCAGGCCGAGCAGGACGACGCGCCCGCCGACCGGCTCGCGGCGGTCGAACGGCTCTGCTCCTGGTACGTCTCGACGGCGACGCGCGTCGCCCGCGTCGCCTACCCGTCACGGACCTGGGCGCCCACCACCTCACCGACAGCGGCGGAGCCCGGCCAGGAGCCGGTGAGCCGCTCCGCGGGGTCCGGCCAGGAGCCGGTGAGCCGGCCCGCGGGGTCCCGCCAGGAGCCGGTGAGCCCGTCCGCGAGCTCCGGTCCCGAGCCGGTGAGCAGCGCCGACGCGGTGGCCTGGCTGGACGTCGAGCGCGCCAACCTCGTCGCCGTCGCGGCGCACGCCGCCGACGAGGGGCCCCGCCGCTTCGCCTGGCAGATCGCCGAAGTCCTGCGCCCCTACTTCGGTTTCGGGGCCGAGCCCGCCGACGCGGAGGCGCTGGCCGAGGCCGCGATGCGGGCCGCCGCCGCGGAGAACGAGCCGCTGGGCCAGGTGACGGCCCAGCTCAGCCTGGCCATGACCAGCCGCCTGCGCTCCCGCTACGCCGAGGCGGTGGCGGCTTTCGAGGCGGCCGCCGTGCTGGCCCGGCGGGCCGGCTGGCCGCAGGGTGCGGCCGCGGCGCACAACAACCTGGCCGCCGTCCACGTGGAACGGGGCGCGTTGCGGGAGGCGAAGGGGACCTTGCACGCCGCCCGGGAGATCTACCACGCCGCCGGGCAGCTCAGGACCCAGGCGGTCGTCGCCTCCAACCTGGGCGCGGTCTGCCTGCAGCTCGGCGCGCTTCATGAGGCGGAGGCGCACATCCGCGACGCCGAGAGGTTGCGCGAGGCTGCCGGCGAGGGACTCAACGGCATCGAGCTCACCAACCTGGCGAGCGTCCGCCGGCTGCTCGGGCACATCGACGAGGCGCTCCAGCTCGCCGGGCGGGGGCTCGAGAGCAACTGCGAGAGCGGCCGCTCCGTGGAGGTGCCCAAGAGCCTCGGCGTCCTGGCGCAGATCCACCGCGACGCGGGCCGCCTCGACCTGGCGCTCGACCACGCGCGGCAGGCCGAGCGCCTGGCCAGGGAGGTCAGGAACGGCTACGCGCTGTGCCTGGTCACCACCATCCTCGGCACGGTGCACACCGCCGCCGGCGATCACGCGGCGGCCGCCGGCGTCCACACCGCCGTGCTGGGCCAGGCGCGCGCCGCCGGCATGAACTACGTGATCGTCAGAACGCTGCTCGGCCTGGGCCGCGCCTACCTCGGCCTCGGCTCCATGGAAACGGCGATGCCGCAGGTCAGCCGGGCCCTCGCCATCGCGCGCGCCGGCGGATACCGGGTCGAGGAAGGCAACGCCCTCACCACCATGGCCGAGATCCACCGTGCCCTCGGCGACCCGAGGCGCTCGGCGGAGTGCGCCGGGCAGGCCCTCGCCGTGCACCGCGAGACCGGGTTCCGGCTCGGGGAGGAGCGCGCCCTCGCCCTGCGGGACGTCGCGCTCCGGTGACGCCGGGCGCCTGCCGTCAGCGCAGCGGGAACCGGCCGGGGTCCACCGTGGCGAGGTCGCGCAGGAAGCCGCGTTTGCGGGGGTCGTCCCAGTCGTTCCACTCGGCGGCGTCGATCAGCGTCCACACGCCCCATTCCAGGAGCATGTAGCGCACGGCCACCGGCCACAGCGCCAGTTCGGCCTCGGTGAGCCGGACGTGCCGCCGGTACGCCGAGGAGAACGCCGACCACTCGCCGCCCGTGAAGAGCCGGGGCGGCGCGGTGGCCATCTCGTTGTGGAACAGCAGGGCGGCCAGCGCCAGGTCGAGGATGCGCGGCGCGTACTCGGCGTTGTCGGGGTCGATCAGCACGGGTGCCCCGTCGACGTAGACCAGGTTGCCGGCCTTGTAGTCCATGGACACCGCGGCCCGCGGGAGCCCGCCGTCGCGCACCGGCGGCAGCGTCTGCGCCATGAAGGACTCCAGCCACGGCTCGAAGCGGGCCGTCACCTCGTCGCGCAGGTCAGGCGCGTGCTCGCCCAGCACCCGCCGCAGCCCGGTGACGTCCTCCTCGACCGAGGCGGCGTCGTGATCGGGCCAGCCGAACTCCGGCATGCCGTCGCCGGCCGGCCGGGCGGCGTGGATGCGGCCGAGGAGGTCGCCGGCCGCGGCGACGTCGTCAGGGGAGCCGGTGTACGGGCGGCCGTCGACCCACGGGTAGGCCACCCAGACCCGGTCGCCCACCTGGGCCGGGTTGTCGACGCGCAGGGGGAGCGGGGTGACCACGCCGACGTCCTCCCCGGCGAGCGCCTCCACCCATCGGGCGATCGCGGCCGCGGCCGACACGGGGCCGGTGGTCCGCTTGATCACCGCCTTGGCGCCGTTCAGCCGGACGGGGAAGACAGGGGCGTACGGATAGAAGGAGCGCTCGGGCCTGCCCTCTTCCCCGACGGCGAAGTGCTGGAAGACGTCGGCGAAGTCGGCCGCCCGGTCGTGGGTCATGTGCGCTCCTGCGGTTCTGGGCCGGCGGGGTGCCGAATCTATCCGAAAGCCGCCCGCCGCCGACACCGGTTATCGGGCGGGTGCCGGCGCCCTCCCACGCCTGGCCCGCCGGCCTTGCCGGGCCAGGCGTGGGAGTGCGCCGGGGCGGGCAACATCCAGGAGGTCTCCGAACAGAGGGGTGTGGCAGGACATGCCGTCCGTCGTGCTGATCGGCACACTCGACACCAAGGGCGAGGAGTACGCGTGGCTGCGCAACCGGCTCGTGGAGCTGGGCAGCGACGTGGTCGTGGTGGACGCCGGCGTCGGCGTCCCCAGCCAGACGCTGCTCGCCGACGTCTCCAACGAGCAGGTCGCCGAGGCGGGAGGAGGCGACCTGCGGGCGCTGCGCGACGCCGGCGACCGGGGCGCCGCCGTGACCACCATGGGCCAGGGCGCGGCGGAGATCCTGGCCCGGCTGCACGCCGACGGCCGCGCCGACGCCGTGCTGGCGCTGGGCGGCAGCGGCGGCTCGTCGATCGCCGCGCGGGCCGTGCGCGACCTGCCCATCGGCCTGCCCAAGCTGATCGTGTCCACGATGGCGTCGGGAGACGTCTCGCCGTACGTCGGGGCGAAGGACGTCGCGATGATGTACAGCGTGGTCGACATCGCGGGCATCAACCGGCTCTCCCGAGCCGTCCTCGGCAACGCCGCCGCCGCGGCCGCGGGGATGGCCCGCTCGCACCAGCTCGCCAGGGCCCGGCTGACCGCGGGCGGATCCGATCGGCCGCTGGTCGGCGCGTCGATGTTCGGGGTGACCACTCCGGCCGTCGACGCCGCGCGCGAACGGCTCGCCGAGCTCGGCTACGAGGTGCTCGTCTTCCACGCGACCGGCGCGGGCGGGCGGGCGCTCGAAGGGCTCGCGGCGAGCCGGATGCTGGCCGGCGTGCTCGACCTGACCACCACCGAGCTGGCCGACGACCTCGTGGGCGGCGTCCTGTCCGCGGGGCCCGACCGGCTCACCGCGGCCGGCGCGCACGGCGTGCCGCAGGTGGTCGCGCCCGGCGCGCTCGACATGGTCAACTTCGGTCCCCGCGACAGCGTGCCCGCCGAGTTCGAGGAGCGCCTGCTGTACGTGCACAACCCCACCGTGACGCTGATGCGCACCACGGCAGGGGAGATGGCCGAGCTGGGCCGCAGGGTGGCCGCCAAGCTCCGCGACGCGAGCGGTCCCACCGTGCTGTTCGTGCCCCGCCGGGGCGTGTCCGCCCTGGACGCGCCCGGCGGCGCCTTCGCCGACCCGAAGGCCGACGAGGCCTGCTTCGAGGCCATGGCCGAAGGGCTGCGCGGCTCCGGCGTGCCCGTCGAGGAGCTCGACCTGCACGTCAACGACCCCGCCTTCGGCCGCGCCATGGCGGAGCGGCTGCACCACATGATCTCCGGAGGTGCCACGTGAACAGGCAGGACGTGCTCGACAGGCTGCGAAGCACGGTCGCGGCCGGGCAGCCGATCGTCGGCGCGGGAGCCGGCACCGGCCTGTCGGCCAAGTGCGCCGAGGCCGGCGGCGTCGACCTGATCATCATCTACAACTCGGGCCGCTACCGCATGGCCGGGCGCGGCTCGCTGGCCGGGCTGCTGCCGTACGGCGACGCCAACCAGATCGTCGTCGAGATGGCCGCCGAAGTGCTGCCGGTCGTGCGTGACACGCCGGTGCTCGCCGGCGTGTGCGGCACCGACCCGTTCCGCGTCATGCCGCTCTTCCTCGACCAGCTCAAGGCGATGGGGTTCGCCGGCGTGCAGAACTTCCCGACCGTGGGCCTGTACGACGGGACCTTCCGCCAGAACCTGGAGGAGACCGGCATGGGCTACGACCTGGAGGTGCAGATGGTGCGCCAGGCCCGCGAACGCGACCTCGTCACCGCCCCCTACGTCTTCGACGAGACCCAGGCGCGGGCCATGGCCGAGGCGGGCGCCGACGTGCTGGTGCCGCACGTGGGGCTGACCACCAAGGGCAGCATCGGCGCCGGCACCGCGCTGACCCTCGACGAGGCCGCCGAGCGCGTGCAGGCCATGCGCGACGCGGCCGTCGCCGTCCGGCCCGACGTGCTCGTGCTCTGTCACGGCGGCCCGATCGCCGAGCCGGACGACGCCGCTTACGTCCTGTCGCGGACGAAGGGCGTGGTCGGCTTCTTCGGCGCCTCGTCCGTCGAGCGGCTGCCGACCGAGCGCGCCATCACCGAGCAGGTACGGGCCTTCAAGTCCCTCACGTTCTGAAAGCGAGGAACCCGACATGCACGTCAGCCCCAACAGCGTGCCGACGATGGCCTTCGACTGGGGATCGATCAAGTGGTTCGTCACCCCGTCGGCCGTCGAGGGGGCGAGCAGCACCCTGGGCGAGGTCATCGTCAACCCGGGCCGCGGACACGCCCGCCACCACCACCCCGGCGCCGAGGAGATCATCTACGTCATCTCGGGTGAGGGCCGCCAGATGGTGGACGACGGCGAGGAGTTCACCATCAAGGAGGGCGACACGGTGCACATCCCCGCGGGCGTCTACCACTCGACGTACAACACCACCTGGCGGCCGTTGCGGCTGATCGTCACGTACACGCCCGGGGGAGAGGAGAAGGCACTGGAGGCCGCGCCGGACCTCACGCTGCACGAGCCCGGCGGCGTCGCGGAGTGGCGCCAGGCCTGACCCCGCGCGAGCCTGCAACCTTTCGCCCGGCCGGTCGCGTTGTGACGGGGCGAGAGGAGATCACGCTGGCCCGCCTGCGCTCGCTGGCGCCCGAACTTGCCGGGGTCGCCCTGGTGGTGGCGGGTTCGCAGCCGGCCGTCGCGCTGTTCCTCTGGCCGGCCGCGGGCGTGCTCGGCGGGGTGGTCATCAGCCGCTACCGGGTTCGTCCGCAGTGCTCCGGCCTTCAGGCCGGGGGTGAAGCGGACTCTCCCGCGTAGCGGGGCAGGGAACCACGAATCGCCGTCAAGGCGATTCGTGGTGCGCCTCGGCGGCGGCGAGCGCGATCTCAAGCAGGTGCACGATCTGAGAATTCAGGGATCGCCGCTCGGTCTCGGCGCGGGCGGCCACCCGGGCGTGGACGTCGTCGGGCAGCCGGAGCGTCATCCGAATCATGACACCATCGTAGTGTCATATCGGATAGGATCGTACCGTGCAGCTCCGGTACAACTTCCGCCTCTACCCGACCGCCGGTCAGCGTCAAGCGCTGGCGCGGGCGTTCGGGTGTGCGCGGACGGTGTTCAACGACGGGCTGCGCGCACGGCAGGACGCCCGCGAGCAGGGACTGCCGTACGTCTCGGACGCTGAGCTGTCCAAGCGGGTCATCACGCAGGCGAAGCAGACCTCGCAGCGGGCCTGGCTGGGCGAGGCGTCGGCGGTGGTGCTGCAGCAGGCGCTGGCCGACTTGAACACGGCCTACCGCAACTTCTTCGCCTCGATCACCGGCAAGCGCAAGGGGCCGAAGGCCGCCGCGCCCCGGTTCCGGTCCCGCAAGGATCGGCGGCAGGCGATCCGGTTCACCAAGAACTCCCGGTTTTCGGTCACGGCGGGTGGGAAGCTGCGCCTGCCGAAGATCGGGGACGTGCCGGTGCGCTGGTCGCGTTCCCTGCCGTCGGAGCCCTCCAGCGTCACGGTCGTTGTGGACGCAGCCGGGCGATACTTCGCCTCGTTCGTGGTCGAGGTCGGAGACGAGCAGCTGCCAGAGGCCACGAACGAGGTCGGTATCGACCTGGGGCTCACCCGCTTCGCGGTCCTCTCGGACGGCCGGAAGATCGACAACCCGCGGTTCCTGCGCCGCGCCGAGCGGCGGCTGCGCAAGGCACAGCAGGCCCTGTCGCGGAAGGCGAAGGGGTCGGCGAACAGGAAGAAGGCCGTCGTCCGCCTCGCCCGCGCACACGCGAGGGTGGCCGACGCGCGCCGGGACTTCGCGCACAAGCTCTCCACCCGGATCATCCGTGAGAACCAAGCGGTGATGGTGGAGGACCTGTCTGTGAAGGGCCTGGCCCGCACGAAGCTGGCCAAGAGTGTGCACGACGCCGGATGGTCGGCGTTCGTGAACATGCTCGCCTACAAGGCCGCCCGGCACGGCCGGATTTTGGTGAAGGTCGACCGCTGGTTGCCTAGCAGCAAGCTGTGCTCGGCCTGCGGCGCGGTTGCCGAGTCCATGCCTCGGGACGTCCGGTCGTGGGCCTGCCCGTGCGGCGCGCACCACGACCGGGACGTCAACGCCGCGCTCAACATCCTCGCCGCCGGACGGGCGGAGAGGCTAAACGCCTGTGGAGGCCAGGTAAGACCACCGCTCACGGTGGCGCAGGCCGGTGAAGCAGGAAGCCTCAGAGGTGCCGCATGAAGCGGCACGGGCTGAATCCCCGGCCGTCAGGCCGGGGAGCGCGTCAACTGGACCGGCAGCTCGCCCAGCGGCTGCGGGAGGCGGACGCCGAGCGGGAGGCGACCGCGAGCCGGGCGCGGCTGGCCGGGCAGGGCAGCGTGGCAGGTCCTGCACAACAGCGCCGATCCCGACCTCACCCACGACGTCGAGTTCAGGGTCAGGGAGGGAGACGGCACGCTGCTGCTCGTCCCCAGCCAGGTCGAGCTGCTCGGTCACGTGCTGACGGAGTTGCGGCCGCGCGGCCGGGTCACCGTGTCGGCGCGCGGCACGGGCCCGCTGGGGCAGGAGCGCCGGCTCGTCGTCGACGGCCGGTCGGTGCGGCTGGCGGCCGACCCGGGACGCGTGGCCGGGCCGTACGATCTGGGCCCGCTCATCATCGGGCTGAGCACGCTGGGCTCGCTCGCCCATTGCCTGCCGTCGTTCGAGGCGGTGCCGTGGCCCGCGGGCGTCGCCCTCGCCTGCGCCGGGCTCCTGCTGGCCTGGCGCGCGCACCTCGCCGTACGCGCGGGGAAAGCGGCGGCGCGGCCCGGCGTCGTCGCGGCCGCCCTGCTCTTCGGCGCCGTGGACGCGATCACCAGCACGCTGCTGATGAGCAACGTGGCCAGCGGCGGCCTGATCCGCGCGCCGTTCCTCTACTTCCTGGACTTCGTCATCCCGCTCGTCGTCTTCTCCTGGCCGGACCTGCGCCGCGAGCACCGGTGGGCGGCCGTCGCCGCGTCCGCGGCCATCGTCGCGGCCGGGACGGCGCTGCTGCCCGCGCCGCCGCAGCCGCGGGACCTCGTGATCCTGGTGTGGCCGGCCATCTTCGCCGTGGGCGCGACGGGCGTGCGGACGATGTTGCGCCAGGACTCCGCCGACCTGGACGCCCTCATCGCCCGCCGCCGGCGGGCCGCCGAGCGCGAGGGCCACGCGCGGGGGCGGGCCGAGGTGTTTGAGCTGGTCGAACGTGACGTACGGGCCGCGGAGGAACGCCTGCGCCGGCACCGGGGCACCATCGATTCGGTGCTGGCCGCGCACGCCGCCGAGCGCCTCGGCGACATCCGCGGCCGGCTCCGCCTGTCCGGCGCCGCGTCCGCTAGAGCGGGCGGCGGCGCTCAGGGCCGCACACCTGCTTGATCCCGTTGTCGGCCTCCATGCCCCAGCCGATGCGCGCCGCCCGGTAGTCCTGCCTGTTGGCGTCGGTGAAGTGGATCGACCTGACCCGGTTCCCGCTTCCGATCCGCACCCAGCCACTGACCGGTTCCTCATTCACCGGGATGCCCGGCCCTCGCACGACACTGCGTGCCGGGCGGAAGTCACCGTCCCCACGGATGTGGAACCGTACGACCGCCGTCGCGAGCTTCGGCGGGACGTAGAAGAAGAAGTCGCACGTCGTCCAGGTGTACCTGACCATGTAGGCGACCTGGACGCAGACATGCCTGCCGTTGGTCCACGTCCAGGCGATCCCCTTGCCTTCGGCGGAGTCCCTGAACCACTGGTCGGTGCCCGGGCACTTGTCGGTGCCAGCCTCATGGGTGGTGACCGCGGGCCTGAAGGAGAAGGTGGACGACGCCGACCCCGCCGCGGGGCTCGCCGCGACCAGGGTCCCTGTCAGTGAAAGTGCGGCCGCGACGGCCGCAGTCCTCGCTCGCACGTTACTCTCCCCGTCCTCTCGGCGTGCGTTGCGAGGCAACCGTAAGCCCGGCGGGTGCGCGTTTCCCCGTGCGGGAACGCGCACCCGGCTGCCCTATCCTGCGCGGCGGCGGGTCAGCGGCCTGAGCGGTCGAGGGGCCGGTCCGGATGACGCGTCGTCAGGTCGGCGCCCCGGGGGGCGTGGTACGGGTCGCCGGCGTGCAGCCCGGCGGTCTGGATCACGCGGCTGATGTCGCTGGGCGTGAGCAGCCCGATCAGCCGCCCGTCCGGGTCGAGCACCACGGCGCGGCCGTCGGCGCACCCGCCCATCCTGGTCAGCAGGTCGGTCAGCGCCTCGTCCGGCCGGGCGGCGGGCACCTGGCCGGGAGGGCAGGCGATGTCGCGCAGCCGCGTCACCGGCCGCGCGTCCGGCGGCACCTGCCGGATGCGGTTGAGCGTGACCAGCCCGAGGAAGCGCATGTCGTGCTCCACCAGCGGATACGTCGACAGCCGCTCGCGCATGACGACCCGGTCGACGAGCTCGGCCACGGTCTCGTCCGGGTGGGCGATGACCAGCCGGTCCGACATGACGTCCCCGACCCTGACGCCGTGCAGCGCGGAGCCGAGTTGCGCCTGCTGCTCCTCGGCGCTGGCGGCGTTGACGAGGAACAGGCCGATCAGGGCCAGCCACAGCCCCTGGAACCCGCTCCCGGTGACGATCTGCAGGAAGCCCAGAACGATGAGGACGTAGCCGAAGGCCCGGCCGGCGCGGGCGGCGGTCACCGCCGCCCTGGTGCGGTCGCCCCACCGCGACCACAGGGCGGCGCGCAGCACGCGCCCTCCGTCCAGCGGCGCGGCCGGGATCAGGTTGAACACGGCCAGGATCACGTTGACCGCGGCGAGGTAGACGAACATCCCGGCCAGCAGCGGCGCCCCGTCGGCGGCGGCGACGAGGAGCGCGATGGCCCCGAAGATCACGCCGCACACGAGGCTGGTGAGCGGGCCCACCGCCGCGATCTTCAGGTCGGCGCCCGGCGAGCGCGGCTCGCCGCGCAGCTCCGCCACCCCTCCGAGCAGCCACAACGTGATGTGCGCCACGTCGATGCCATGGCGCTCGGCCATGAGCGCGTGGGAGAGCTCGTGGGCCAGCAGCGAGGCCAGGAACAACAGGGCCGTGGCCAGCCCGGCCAGCAGGTACACCACGGGAGAGTAGCCGGGGAAGACCGCGGGGAACCGGCCGAAGGCGAGCCCGACGAGCAGGATCACCACGATGACCAGCACGCTGGCGTTGAGCCCGACCGGAATCCCCCCGATCCGGCCGAGACTGATGGATGAGCGCATCCGCCCTCCCCACGGTACGAGTGTCCGCTCCACGTACCCACAAAAGGCACGTCCACGCAGTGACGCGGGTCGGCGCAGCGTCCAGGAACAACCGTGCGAAGAAGCGGTAGGATCAGCGGTGACCACCGGACACGAGGAACGATGTCGAGCATCAAAGAGGTCGCCCGGCTCGCCGGGGTCTCCGTCGGCACCGTGAGCAACGTGCTCAACCGGCCCGAGATGGTGGCCCCCGAGACGCGGCTGCGGGTGCAGGCGGCGATCGCCAGGCTCGGCTACGTCCGCAACGGCTCCGCCCGGCAGTTACGGGCCGGTCGCAGCCGGACCCTCGGCGTCGTCGCCCTCGATCTGGCCAACCCGTTCTTCATCGACGTGCTCAGGGGCGTGGAGACCGCGGCACAGCCGCTCGACGTCAACGTCATGGTCTTCAACAGCAACAAGGACGCCGCCCGCGAGGCGGGGCTGCTGCAGACGTTCGAGGAGCAGCGACCGCTGGGCGTGCTGATCACGCCGGTCAACGACAGCGGCGAGGAGGAGCGGTTGAGCCGGCTCCTCTCCCGCGGCATCCCGGTGGTGCGCTTCGACAGCTCCGCCCCGCACAGCCACGGCTGTGCCGTCGCCGTGGACGACGTGCTCGGCGGGCGCCTGGCCGGGCTGCACCTGCGCGAGCGGGGGCATCACCGCATCGCCTTCGCCGGCGGGCCGTTCACCGTCCGCCAGGTGCGCGAGCGGCACCACGGTCTGGCGAGCGTGCTGGGCCCGGCCGACGCGCTGACCGTCA
Organism: Nonomuraea sp. KM88; assembly: GCF_052245635.1. Taxonomy (NCBI): domain Bacteria; kingdom Bacillati; phylum Actinomycetota; class Actinomycetes; order Streptosporangiales; family Streptosporangiaceae; genus Nonomuraea; species Nonomuraea sp. KM88. The sequence goes on from NZ_JBQQCC010000001.1 coordinate 885,574, forward strand.
TCCCGCTGCCCGACCTCACGGTGGTCACCGGGCGCACGGCCGGCGCGGAGATCGCCGGGCTCCCTCCCGACGAACGCCCCACCGCGCTCTTCTGCGCCAACGACCTGGTCGCGATCGGGGCGTTGCAGGAGATGACCCAGCGGGGCCTGCGGGTGCCGGCCGACGTGGCGATCCTCGGCTATGACGACATCGACTTCGCCGCCGCGGCTGCCGTGCCGCTGTCGTCGATCCGGCAGCCGCGCGAGCAACTCGGCCACACCGCCGCGCTGATGCTGCTGGAGGAGGCCAACCAGCCGGCCGGTCACGAACATCGCCAGGTCGTCTACCAGCCCGACCTGGTCGAACGCGCCTCCACCGCCGCTCACTGGAGCGGCGTCAGCTCATCTGGTCGTTGAGCTCGGTGGCGCCGGGGCCGGGGAAGGGGCCGTTGAAGGGGATCGCGGTCGGAGACGGCCGCAGCGTGCCCGACCAGTCCTGGTAGGACAGCAGGATGGCCACCGCGAGCACCAGGACGACGCTGGTGGCCGCGGCCAGCGCCCACAACACGACCGCCGGAGTGCTCAGGGCGTCGAGCCCGCGGGGCGGATCGGGCTCGACGCCCTTGCCGCGCGGCCCCGCCAGCAGCTTGTCGAGCACGGGATCCTCGTGCGCCAGCCGCTCCTCGATCTCCGCGAGCGCTCGCCGCTCGTCTCTGGACATCGCCATGTCTCAGGCCGTCTCCACATGACGGGAACGGCGGCCGGTCTGGAGAGGGGGCACATGCACCTGAGGGACTCCCAACGTGGCTCTCCACATTCTTGCAGTATGCAACATTAGTGACTCCGCTGTCACCGCGGGCGGAGTTCCGGGATCCGTCCCCGCGCGCGTGGCGCGCCGTGGTTGTCGAGGCCGGCCCGCGATCACGCGACCTGCGGATCCACGGAATCGGCAGCCGGGTCGCCCTGCGGATCCACGGCCTCGACCGTGTAGAACAGTTCTATGCCAGAGCGTCAATCCGCCCAGATGAACGGTGAGGATCAGGCCGCTGTCATCTCGGCGGTGCTGGCGGGCTCGCGGCTGCTGGTCGCGATCGCGGCGCGCTCGCTCGGCGCCGTCGCCGACCGGGTGACGTTGCCGCAGTTCCGGATGCTCGTGGTGCTCTCGGGACACGGCGAGACCAAACTCGTCACCATGGCGGAGCTGCTCGACGTCAATTCCTCCACCGCCATGCGGATGGCCGACCGGCTCGCCGCCGCGGGACTGGTGGTCCGCGAGGTCAATCCGATGAACCGGCGGGAGAGCCTGATGCGCCTGACCGATGAGGGCAGGCGCATCGTGGGCCAGGTGACAGCCCGCCGCCGGGACGAGATCGCGGCGATCGTCTCGCGCATGTCGCCGGCGGAGCGCCAGGCGCTGGTCTCGGCGATGACGGCCTTCAACGAGGCGGGCGGCGAGCCGGCGGCGCCGGCCCTGGGAGCCGGCAGTCACCCGCTCGGCTGGCCCGACGCCTGAGCGGGCACGCCACGTGCCACCCGGCCCGACGGGCCCGCAACCTGGGCGAGCGCCGGGTCCGGCGGTCCGTCACCTGATGGACCCCAGGTGACGGACCGCGCGATCAGGGGGTCAGGCCGCGCTGCCGAGGAAACCCTGCTTGTCCAGCCAGTCGGCGGCGACCTTGCCCGGCTCCATGCCCTCGACGTCGACCTGCGCGTTGAGCTGCTGCATGGTCGCGTCGTCCAGCTTGGCGATCACGGGCTGGAGCACCTTCTCGATCGCCGGGTTCTTCTGGTAGGTCTCCTCCCGCAGGGTCATGGCCGCGTTGTAGATCGGGAAGAACTTCTTGTCGTCCTCCAGCACGGTGAGGTCGAGAGCGGCGATGCGGCCGTCGGTGGTGAACACCTCGCCGAAGTTGCAGGTCTCGCCCTTGTCGGTCTCGGTGTAGACGACGCCGGTGTCGAGCAGGGAGATGTTGTCCTTGGGGATGGTCATGTCGTACGCCTTGCTCAGGCCGGGCAGCCCGTCGTCACGGGTCGAGAACTCCGTCTCGATGCAGATCGTGACTTCCTTGGGGTTGGTCTTGGCCAGCTCGGCCACGTCGGAGACCGTCTTGACGCCCAGCTCCTTGGCCTTCTCGGAGCGGATGGCCAGGGCGTAGGTGTTGTTCAGCGGGGTGGGGCCGATCCAGTGGATCTTGTTCTTCTGGAGGTCGGCCTCCGCGGTGGCCTTGAACTGCTCGGCGGAGTCCTGGATCGGCTTGGTGTTCTTCAGGAACTCGATCCAGCCCGTGCCGGAGTAGTCCCAGTACATGTCGATCTCTTTGGACTCCAGGGCCTTGCGGTTGGGCACCGTACCGCCGAGGTTGGTCTTGTCGACGATCTCGGCCCCGTGCGCCTTGAGCAGGTGCACGGCGATCTTGCCGAGGACGATGTTCTCGGTGAAGTCCTTGGAACCGACGATGTACTTGGTCCCCTTGAGCTCGTCGCCCGCGCTGCCGGCCTCGACGGCGTCGGAGGAACCGCAGGCGCTCAGGGTCGTGATCGAGAGTGCGGCGGCTGCGAGCAGGGTGAACGTCCGTCGAAGCGGGCGGGAGAACATTCGAAGCACCTTCTTGCTATGTGATCGGGTGATTACCGAAAGCGTGGTCACATGCCGCGTGGCTTGAGCAGGTCCTCGGCGAGCCCGCCGAGCCAGTCGATGAAGAAGGCGATGCACGCGGTGAGCACGCCTCCGACGATGGTCACGGGCATGCGGTTGAGCTTGAGGCCGTTGACGATCAGCTCGCCGAAGCCGCCGGCGGCGACGAAGGCGCCGAGCGTGGCGACGCCCACGGTCAGCACCAGCGCGGTGCGCAGGCCGGCCAGGATGGCGGGCACGGCCAGCTTGAGCTCGACCCGGCGCAGGATCTGGCCCCTGGTCATGCCCATGCCGCGGGCGGCCTCGATGAGCGCCGGGTCGACCTGCTGGACCCCGACCATGGTGTTGCGCAGGACGGGCAGCACGGCGTAGGCGACGAGGCCGACCAGCGCGGTCTGGAAGCCGACGCCCATGAGGAACGTGGCCAGAACGAGCAGGCCGATGGACGGGACCGCCTGGCCCAGGTTGCCCACGGTGAGGATGATCGGGGTGATCAGCCGGTTCCTCGACCGCGAGGCGGCGATGCCCAGCGGGATCGCGATGATCACCACGAGCGTGGTGGCGGCCACCGTCATCTGGATGTGCTCGACGGCCTTGGCCAGGATCACCGCCTGGTTGAGGCTGCGCTGCTCGATCGAGTCGAGTTCGAGCGTGCTGACCCAGGCGTACAGGGCGACCAGGACGGCGCAGAGGGCGACGGGCGTGAACAGGTGGCGCGCGCCGAACGTACGGCCGAGCTTCCGGGACCGCCCGACGGCCAGGGTCTCAGCGGTCACTGGACACCACGTCTTCCTGCGCGCCGGACCGGGTGCCCACGGCCTCGCACAGGGCGGAGTAGGTGAGCACCCCGGCCGGTGTGGCGCAGCTGTCGGCCCCATGGGCGATCATGGTGTCCAGCGCCTCGCGGAGGCTGGCGTCGGCGGACACCCGCGGCAGGCCCGGGCCGGCCGGCGAGCCCGTGGCGGGCACGTCCGACACGCGCATCAGCGCGAGCCGCTTGAGCGTGGCGTCCTGCCCGATGAAGCTCGCGACGTAGTCGTCGGCGGGGTCGGCGAGGATGGCGGCGGGCGTGTCGTACTGCGCGATGTGCGATCCCTCGCGCAGCACGGCGATGCGGTCGCCCAGCTTGATGGCCTCCTCGAAGTCGTGCGTGACGAAAATGATCGTCTTGCGCAGCTGCTTCTGCAGTTTGACGAACTCGTTCTGCAGGTGCTCGCGCGTGATGGGGTCGGTGGCGCCGAACGGCTCGTCCATGAGCATCACGGGCGGGTCGGCGGCCAGCGCCCTGGCCACGCCCACGCGCTGCTGCTGGCCTCCGGAGAGCTGGCGGGGGTAGCGGTCGCGGAAGGCCGACGGCTCCAGGTTCACCAGCGACAGCAGCTCGTCGACGCGGGCGGAGATCCGGTCGGCCGTCCAGCCGAGCAGGTTGGGGACCAGCCCGATGTTCTGCGCGATGGTCTGGTGGGGGAACAGGCCCACCTGCTGGATGGCGTACCCGATGTGGCGGCGCAGCTGGTCGGGGTCGAGGCTCAGCACGTCCTGCCCGCCGATGCGGATCTCGCCGGACGTCGGCTCGACCAGGCGGTTGATCATCTTCATGGTGGTCGTCTTGCCGCAGCCCGAGGGGCCGACGAAGACGACCAGCTCGCCGGCCGGGATGTCGAGGGTGACGTTGTCGACCGCTGGGGCGGGCTGGCCCGGATAGTGCTTGGTCAGCGAGCGCAGCTCGATGCGCACGCCTTCGGTGTCACGGTCGAACACGAAGCCCCCTCGGGGTGGTGATGTAGCGAACGGCGAAGAAGAACAGGTCGAACAGGATGGCGATGACCACGATGCCCAGCGTTCCCGCGAGGGTGGCGTTGAGCGAGTTCACCGAGCCGAGCCTGGACAGGCCCTCGAAGATCTGCGTGCCCAGGCCAGGGCCGTCGACGACGGCGGCGATGGCGGCGATCCCGATCAGCATCTGCGTCGAGATGCGCACGCCGGTCAGGATCAGCGGCCAGGCCAGCGGAAGCTGGACCCGCAGCAGCAGCCGGGTGCGGCTCAGGCCCATCCCGCGGCCCGCCTCGACGGTGGCCGCGTCGAGGCCGCGCATCCCGGTGACGGTGTTGCGAATGATCGGCAGGAACGCGTAGGCGGTCAGCGAGACCAGCGTGGATCCCCAGCCCAGTCCGACGATGGGGATGAGGAGGGTGAGCAGCGCGAGCGACGGGACCGTCAGGATCCCGGCGGAGATCGCCACCGAGGTGCTCCGCACTTTCGGGGCGTCATAGGCGAGGAGCCCGATCCCGACGCCGGCCACGGTGGCGATCGCTATGGCGATCCCCACGACGAGGGCGTGCTCGGCTGCAGCCAGCGAGAGGGTGTCCCAGCGTGAGACCACGTACTCGCTGAAATTCATGGGGGTACCGGCTTCCTTTACGCTTGCATGGGTTCGCAAACGTATGCGATTAGTTGCGGTGAGCGCAAAACTAGGTGCAACTAGCGCAACAGTAGTGCAATGGTTCTGTTATGAACGGATAGGGATGACGGACAAGCCGATGGTGCCCTCGGCAGGTCTACGCCGGGACATGGAGATCCTCGAACTTCTCGCAGGTCACGGGGATGGCCGCGATGCCGACGGGTTCGGTGTCAGCTGGATCGCGCAGCGGCTGGGCCGGGAGAAGAGCCAGGTGTCCAGAGCGCTGCGCGCGCTCGAACTCGAAGGCATGGTCGAACGCGACCCGATCACCCGGCGCTACCGCCTCGGGTGGCGGCTGTTCGCGCTGGCCGCACGCACCCAGCACGCCAGGCTGGTCCAGGTCGCCGCCCCCTACCTGCGGGGCCTGGCCACCGCCTTCGACGAGGACGCCTACCTGTGCGTGTTGCGCGGCAACCTGGTGCTGACGCTGATGTCGGTGCCGTCGTCGCGGGTCTACCACCGGGTCTGGGAGGGCATCTCCGTGCCGCTGCTCATGGCCGCCGCGGGCCGCTCCCTGGTCGCCGACTGGGACGACCAGCGGATACGCGAGCTGCTGCGCGCCACCACCCTGCCCTCCGGGCTCGACTCGGCGGTCAGCGGCACGGAGGAGTGGCTGGCCGACCTGGCCCACGTACGGTCATGTGGTTACGCCGTGACGGACGTCGAGCTGGAGGACAGCAAGGCCGGGGTGTCGGCGCCCGTACGCGATCACCGGGGGCTGATCACGGCGGCGCTCAGCGTGTCGGTGACCCGGACGCACACGGCGGCCCGGCTGCACGAGATCGGCGCCGCCGTCGGTGAGGCGGCGCGCCAGCTGTCCATCTCGCTGGGCCTGGTGCCGGACGGCCGCCCGGTCATGTCGCCCAGGGAGGGGTCGCTGTGACAGGGGCTGCCCGGCGTCAGGCGCTCGGGGTCGGGAAGCTCTCCGGCGTGGTGAGTCCGGTGCTCTCGAGCAGGCGCTGGTGGTTGAGCACGGCCGCGTTGCACTGCTCGGAGAACGCCCTGACCAGGGTGTTCTGCGTGCTGCCGCGGACCGTGCCGATGAGGCCGAAGATCTGGCCATGGGCCAGGCGCAGCCATTTCACGTACGTGGTGTCGTAGTCGATCCCCGTGCGCCCGGAAATGTCGGACATCCAGCTCTGCTGGTCGTCGGTGGGCCTGACGGGCAGCTCCACGTTCAGCTTGGTCGCGAGGTCGCGTGCCGCCTCGTCGAGCTCGTGGTGCTGCGACGCGATCTCGGAGCTGATCTTGCGGACCTTGGCCGTGCTCGCCTTCTGGACGGCCTCCTGGGCGATGACCATCTCCCACAGGGTGGCGAGCCGGACCTTCTTGATCAGCGAGCGGTCCGTCTCCGACAGCGGCCCCCACTTGGTGAGCCACATGCCCGAATCGCCCTCCTGATCCGCCTTGGGGGTCTCCGCGGCGTCCTGCGTCTCCTCGGGGAACGCCGTGTCCGTCGGCAGCGGGGCGGTGGTCTGCACGGCGGCGACATCAGGCAGGCCGGCGCTCTGCGCGGGGAACGACGGGGCGCACGCGCCGAGCGGGACCATCGCGGCCAGGCCGCAGACGACGATAACCGGACGGCTGCGTCGGAGTCGCATGTGCCGTCATCCCCTCTGGGTTTCAGGGCTCGGGCCCTGCATGGGCTGCGCCGGGTCACTACGGGATACGCGGCGTCCGCGAGAAGCGTTCAGGTGGCGGGCCGAAAAGGCGCGAGGCGTTGGGCCGGAATGCGGCGACAGTCCGTTGCGCGAAGCAACGGACTGCTAGGGTGGGCTCGCACAACACGCTCCCCCCACCTGGACGGATGCCATGAACCCGATGGAACCAGGCGCCTACGGGGCTCATCCTGACTTCGACATCGGGTTCGACCGCCACGGCCGCATCGCGCTCCTGCACCTGAAGGGCCGCCTCGCCGGGGTGGCATCGCTCGTCCTCCAGCAATACCTCGTCAAGGTGCTGGTCGCCCGGATACCGCCGCTGTTCATCGTGAACGTCGAGGGCCTCACCGAGACCGACGACTCGGGGCGCGAGACGCTGCGCTCGGCCGACCGGCACGCACGGGCGTCGGGCGGGCGCATGATCGTCGCGGGTGGCGGCGGGGCGCAGCGCCTGGAGCTGGGCGCCCTGGACCAGGTGGACTCCGTCGACGACGCGTTCGCCGAGCTCACCCGCTCCGGCGCCGGCGACCTGCTGTAGCGGGCGCACGGGTCTTTTCCGATTGATGGGCGAACGTGGTGCTCGTACGCCCTGGTCCAGGGGAATGTTCGGTCCGACGTGACCCGTACAGGAAGGATCGGACCGTGGCCACCATCAAACGCACCGCCAAGTCTCGCCGGAAAGGGTCCAGCCAGCCGTGGATTCACCAGGACGGCGTGGAGATCCAGGAGTTCGGCACGGTCCGCATGTTCCCGCTCGGGCTCACGTACGAAGCGCGGATGTACTCCTGCCAGCGCCTCAACCAGGTGCTCGCGGACACCCAGATCCTCTACAGCCTGTACAAGAAGCACCACTGGCTGATGCGCGGCCCGACCTTCTACCAGCTCCACCTGCTGCTCGACAAGCATGCCGCGGAGCAGCTCGAGCTCGTCGACGCGCTCGCCGAGCGGGTGCAGACCCTCGGCGGCGTGGCCGTCGGCGATCCGCGGCACGTCTCCGAGATCACCGTCATCCCGCGCCCGCCGGACGGCGCGGAGGAGGTGCCCGCGATGTTGTCGCGGCTGATCGAGGCGCACGAGGCGATCCTGGTGGCGGCGCACGACGCGGCCGCCCGCGCCGCCGAGATGGGCGACGACGGCACCAACGACCTGCTCGTCTCCGACGTCATCCGCACGGGAGAGCTGCAGACGTGGTTCCTCATCGAGCACCTCGTGGACACACCGCTGGTCGAGGCGGCCCGCGACCGCTAGAGCGGCCGTTGGAGCGACCGGCCGGTGATGCGCCGCGTGGCGGCGTGAGGCATCCTCTCAAGGGTGACGTCCAGGAGCATCCCCCGCACCATGCTCGTACGCCGCTTGCGCAACCTGGCGGTGCTCGAGCCGGTGAACATCGTGATCTTCGGCGTGGTGGCGTTCGTGCTCCTGCCCGCGCCGCTGAACGCGGTCAACGTGACGGGGTTCGTCCTGGTGGCCGTGCACCTGCTGATCGGCGGCGGCTACTGGGCGATCAAGGTGCGGCAACTGCGCGCGCGGCTGCCGGAGCCGCCGTTCATCGGCGCCTTCGGGTGGTTGCGCCGGTTGTGCGAGGCCGGCCTGATCGCCGGGCTCGTCATCCTCGCGGTGTCCGTGGCGCGCGAGGCTCCGGGGTTCGGGTCGGCGCCGGGGTTCCTGTTCTACCTGCTGGCGGTGGCCGAGTACGTGAACTATTTCCACTGGCAGCTCAGCCACCAGTCCGCCGGGGACATCAGGCGGCTGCTGCGGACGCGGCGGTTGCACCGCTCGCATCTCCACCTCGACATGCGCGCCCATCGAGGGTGAGCGTCACCGGCGGGCATACGTTCGGAAAAGTCCTGCCGTTACGGCCGTCCCGCGCCCGCGTCGCGCGCTAAGAACATGCCGGTGAGTTCATCGTTGCGTTCACGGCCGCGCGCCGACCCGTGGCGCGTGCTGCTCGTTCTGGTGGCCGCCTCCTACGGGATCGCCCAACTGCTCCTGGTCGGCCCGGGAATGGGGCTGGGCTGGGACGAGGTCGTCTACGTCAGCCAGGTCGACCCGCGTGTGCCCGCGGCTGAGTTCATCGCGCCGCGCGCCCGCGGCATCACCCTGATCGTCGCCCCTCTCGTGCTGGTCACGTCGTCGACGGAGGCGTTGCGAATCTACCTGTGCGTGCTGTCGGCGCTGGCGCTGGCCGTGTCGTTCGGCACCTGGCTGCGGGTGCGCCCAGGACCGGTCGTGCCGATGGCGGCCCTGCTGTTCGCGTCCTTGTGGTCGTCGCTGTTCTACGGCAACGAGGCCATGCCGAACCTGTGGGTGGCGTTCTCGGCGGTCGCGGCGACCGGGTGGTGCGTGCGCTGCCTGCGCCAAGATGGCGGGCTCGGCCCGCTGCTGGGGCTGGCGGCGAGTGTGGCCGCGGTGGGGCTGCTGCGCCCGCCGGACAGCGTCTGGCTCGCCCTTCCGCTGGCTGTGGCGCTGCTGATCACACCAGGCCGGCGGCGGGTCAAGGCCGTGATCGCGCTCGGAACGGGCCTGGCCGCGGGCTGGGCCGACTGGATCGTGGAGGCGTACGTGCGCTTCGGCGGGCTCGCCGCACGCTGGCAGGCCGCAGGCGCGGCGAACGAGACGGGCCTGCACGTCTCCCTGTACGAGCACGCCCGGGCACTCAACGGGCCGCTGCTGTGCCGGCCGCCCGCCCACTGCGGGCCCGTCGTACTGCCCTGGCTGGTGTGGTGGAGCACGATCCCGGTCCTCGTCCTGCTCGGCCTGTACGCGGCTCGGCGCTCGGCCCTCCTGGCCGAGTGCGCGCTGCCTGCCGCCACCGGGCTGGCGCTGGCCGTGCCGTACGTTTTCCTCGTCGGTTACGCGGCGCCCCGGTTCCTGCTTCCCGCGTACGCGCTGCTGGCCCTGCCCATCGCGTACGGTGCGGTCTGGGCGCTGGAGAGGTCGCGGCGGGCCGGGTTCGGCCTCGTCGCCGCCGGTCTGCTCGCCCAGTTCACGATGCAGGGGCTCACGCTCGACAAGGTCGTTGCCCTTCGGGTGACCAAGCGGCAGGCCGACGTCGAGGTGGCCGGCGCCCTGCGGGCCGCCGGTGTGCACGGCCCGTGCCTGGTGTACGGCGAGCACGCGGTGATCATCGCCTACCGGCTGGGCTGCGACGGGCACACCGTGCTGGACTGGCCGCGCGGCGACGAGACGCCGTCCGCCGTGCGCGACGCCCAGGACGCGGGCAAGCGGGTGGTGGCCGTCGACAAGGGCCGGCCGGTTCCCGCGCCGTTCCTCCTGGAATGGGAGAAGGGGCGGCTGCCAGGGGCCCGGCCGGGCGCGTGGCACGCGTACTTCCCGCGCGCCGAACCGTACGGCCGGCCGGCGCCCCGATGGTCGCGCCGGGAAGAGCGGGGCTGACTCCGCTCTTCCCGGCCCGGCGCCGTCAGGCGGCTTCGTGCCGACGCTGGCAGCCGATGCAGTAGCGGGCCAGCGGCCGGATCTTGAGCCGCTCGAACGGGATGCCCGCCTCGCAGTGCGAGCAGCGCCCGTAGGTGCCCTCGGACAGTCGTTCCAGGGCCTGGCCGAGCTCGGCGATGGCACGGTCGGCGGCGGCGATGTTGACGAGCAGTTCCTGCCACGTGTCGTCGGCACCACTGCCCTCGCGCGCCGCCGCCTGCAGACCGGTCAGCTGGTTGCTGCGCCGGGACAGTTGCTCCTGGAGCTCCTGACGCAGCGTCTCGGCCTGCACGCTGCTGAGGTGGGTCGTTCCGTTGGTGTCAGTCATGCTGATGTCCTCTCTGGAGCGCGCACCGGTCGCAGATGCTCCGGTACGGCCTCCGCAGGAGCTGTTCGTAGGCGATGAAAGTCCCGCAGCACCGGCACGTGCCGTAGATGCCCCGGTCCATGCGGTCGAGCGCGGCCTCGATCTCGGACGTGCGCGGATCGGCCGTGACGCCAGGGGTGGCATCCGCCGGCCGGGGGCGGGACAGGGCGGCCGCGAGCTGGTCCTGCAGCAGCTCACGGAGTTCTTCCAGCCGCGCCAGGTGCCGCTCGTAGTGCTGCAGGTGCGTGTGGACTGATCTGACGTCGGCCATGTCGATGTTCGGCTCCTTGCTTGCGGGAAACGGCACACCTCCGGGGTGGCCGAAGGAGCGCTCGCGAGCGGGCCCGGGCATGCGTGACCGGGCCTGGCGCCGCGCGAGCGGCAGGAGAAGAGGAGCGCTAGATCAGCGGCGGGCTGCGCGACCCGGCGGTGCGGTGCGCGAGTTGCTGGGGATCGCGGATCCCGCCCGGGTCGAGCCCGGACGCGGGCGACATCGCGAGCCGGCCGGCCTCGTGGCGGCGTTCACCGCGCAGGGGCGGCCACAACGGCAGCACCTGCCGCTCGCCGGTCGCCGTCTGCGGCGGCATGCTCGACAGCTGCGCGTCCCATGCCTCCGGTGTCCACGTCTGCGTGGCGCCGAGGCCGGGTTGGTACGCACGGCCGCCGCCGTGCCAGTTGTAGGTGGATCCGACCAGCAACAGGGACAGCAGGACCAGGCCCATCACGCTGGTGAACGCGATGGGCCCGCGTGGTGTTCTCCACGGTCCCGTCATAAGGCCGACCATAGCCCAGACAGTGGGAAAAGGCATGCGTGCCGGCTCGGCGAAACCGGCGGCCCGCCCGTGCCGCCGAGGCCGGCCCTGTCCGGCTCCTGGGTGACTCCCGTCGCGACGGGTAGAATCGGGCATTGAGGTATGAATTCCGCAGATCGCGGCACAGCCGCGGCGGCTGGAGGTGATGCCCTCTCTCCGAGAAGACCGTCACTCCACTGCGCGAGGGAAGGAACGTCATGCCTGGCAACAAAGCCGTCGTCTACGAAGGTCCAGGCAAGGTCGAGGTACACGAGACCGACTACCCCGAGTTCGAGCTCAAGGACGGTCCGGGGGTGAACCAGGGCAACGTGGGGCGCAAACTGCCGCACGCCGCGATCCTGAAGACCGTCGCGACCAACATCTGCGGCAGCGACCAGCACATGGTCCGCGGCCGCACCACGGCTCCTCCGGGCCTCGTGCTGGGCCACGAGATCACCGGCGAGGTCGTGGAGACCGGGCCGGACGTCGAGTTCATCAAGACCGGCGACCTCGTGTCCGTGCCGTTCAACATCTCCTGCGGGCGCTGCCGCAACTGCAAGGAGCGCAAGACGGGCGTCTGCGAGAACGTCAACCCCGACCGTCCCGGGTCGGCGTACGGCTACGTCGACATGGGCGGCTGGGTCGGAGGACAGGCGGAGTACGCGCTGGTTCCCTACGCGGACTGGAACCTGCTCAAGTTCCCGGACAAGGACCAGGCCATGGCCAAGATCCTTGACCTGGCCATGCTCGCGGACATCTTCCCGACGGGTTTCCACGGTTGCGTGAGCGCGGGCGTGGGCCCGGGATCCACCGTCTACATCGCCGGCGCCGGCCCGGTGGGGCTGGCCGCCGCCGCGTCGGCGTTCCTGCTCGGCGCCGCCGTGGTGTTCGTCGGCGACCTGAACAAGGAGCGCCTGGACCAGGCGCGCAGCTTCGGCTGCGAGACCATCGACGTGTCCGCCGGCGAGCCCAAGGACCAGATCGAGCAGATCCTCGGCGCGCCGGAGGTCGACTGCGCCGTCGACGCCGTGGGTTTCGAGGCCCGCGGCCATGGGCGCGAGTCGGAGGAGGAGCATCCGGCCACGGTGCTCAACACGCTCATGGACGTCACGCGGGCGGGCGGTGCGCTGGGCATCCCCGGCCTGTACGTGACCGGAGACCCTGGTGCGGCCGACGAGGCCGCCAAGCACGGATCGTTGTCGATCAAGATCGGTCTCGGCTGGGCCAAGTCGCACAGCTTCGTCACCGGCCAGTGCCCGGTCATGAAGTACAACCGAGAGCTGATGATGGCGATCCTGCACGACCGGGTGCAGATCGCGAAGGCGGTCAACGCCACGCCCATCTCGCTGGACCAGGCGCCGCAGGGTTACCACGAGTTCGACGAGGGTGCCGCGCGCAAGTACGTGCTCGACCCGCACAACATGTTGTCCACGGCGGCCTAGCGCCGCCGCGGGCCGCGAGCGGAGCGTCCGATCCGCTCGCGGCCCTTTCGTGTTTCCGTGCGATCGCAGTTATCAAGCGTTATCACAGTTTCTCGCGTTTTCTTGTCGCGCCTAACATATAGAGGCGAATGTCCGTTATTTCGTGCCATGTCGACTTGTCTTGAGTAGGGTTGCGTGGAGTGCCCGTATCGAGCTGATGAGTCGATATTGACTTTTTTTCACTAGTTCTTTCCCGGTGCTGGGACTTCGGGCGCGGCGTGGCGTTGTTGCGCAGGTCGCGGCAACTGTAAGCATCGTACCGATCTCGTTGGCTTGCCCGGCCGACAGTCGCGGCCACGGGTCGCATTCCGAAAGGAACGGTACATGTTCACGCTTATTCCCCGAACCGAGAAAACAGCTATGTCCGCCCGGTCCAGAATGGGACATTCGCTGCGGCGTATGACGAAATCGACAGTGCACGGCACCTTGACCATGGCCCTGGTCGTCACCATGGCCCCGGCGGCGCTCGCGAAGGACGACGACGACCGCCTCCGCAAGTTCCGTCACCGCGACCACCACGGACGGTGCAGCCCGCACACGTTCTTCAGGGTCAAGCGCCTCTCGCCGCGCAACTTCTTCGTGCCGCGCACCCGCTTCATCGACGGCCCCGGCGGTTCGATGACGGTGTCCGTCACGCGCGAGCACGAGGTGCTCGCCTTCCTCGAGACCGAGCGGGAGAGGAGGATCGACGTCACCTCCACACGTACCCCCGAGGACCCCTCGCGCTTCCACGTCACCGAGGTGGTCAGAGCCCTGCGCAAGATGGGGCTTCCTCACCTGGAGGAGCGGCACATGGTCTTCACCGGGCACGAATACACCCGGGAGATCACCAAAGGCAAGTACGGCAACATGTGGTACCGCGTCTTCGGCTACCGCGTCGGCTGGTCGGCCTGGCGAGTGCTCGGCACGTGCCGCCACGTCGAGGTCGGCACCGGCATCGCGAACGTCCCCTCCCGGGTGGAGGGCTGGCGTTACTGGGAGACCAAGCATCCGAAGTTCAAGAACCGCCTGCTGTCCTGGAAGTGACGAGGCCGAGCCCGTGACCCCGGACGCACCGGGACCTCGGCACGGTGGGCCGGGGACTCGATGCCAAGTTCGCGGAGGTGGCGGGCTGCCTCGCAGCCCTGGAGCCGTGGCCTTTCGTGGTCAGCTCACCCGGATGTTCTGGAACTGGGCCGTGCCGTCGAAGACGTTGAGCCCGAAGTGGCCGCTCGCGTACTGGTCGTCCTGCGCGTCGATGACGGGCTCGGCACGATCGTCCAGATAGACCTTGATGTTCTGCCCCCGCGTCACGACCTTCAGATGGTAGGTCTGACCCGCCTTGATGGGCGCCCTGTACGTGGCGATGTCGCGGCCGGGCCGCCACAACTTCACCACGCCCGCCTTGCTGTCGACGTTGGCCGTGTAGTGCCTCCCCGCCCGCGGGTCGGCCCGGAACGTGAGCGCCGCCGCGGTGCCGTCGACCAGCCGCACGTCGCCCTCGTAGGTGAAGTCCGACCCGGTGTGGTCGCTGAGGTAGAACGCGTCGCCGCCGGCCGAGCCCTGCTTGCCGGCCGCCACGTCGGTCCACGACCCGCTGACCACCCGCCACTGGCCGGGCAGGTTGTGCTCCAGCGTCGGCTCGCCCATGCCCCACGCGGGGGCGAGCTCGTGGATGCGGAGCGAGACGAGCCTGACACCGCCGCCCTCGACGTGCAGCGCCACGCCCCTGCTGTCGGCGCGCGGATCGAAGGCCACGTTCCTGGTGATCGAGGCCAGGCCGTCGTTGCCGAACACCTCCAGCTGCCCCCGGTCCACCAGGAGCCGCATCGTGACCCGGCCGCGGGAGGGTTCCAGGGGAGCGCCCATGAGCGTGCGGGCCGCCGTGTCGTAGAGGACCTCGCTCCCGGCGTCGCCGCCCGGCCGTACGTCCAGCTTGAACCCGAACCGCTTGGCGGTGGCGCCTCTCACGTCGAACTCGGCCTCCACCTCGTACGTGTCGAGGGACTGGTCCCGCAGCAGCTTCGCGGCCGACGCCGGGGTGAGCCCGCGGCCGTGCCACGAGGAGGTCCGGTAACGCAGCTTCTCCAGCTCCTTGATGGGCTGCCGGGTGACGCGGACGCCGTCGCCGGTCGTGCGCAGGCCGAGCACGGTGGGGAAGCTGGCGTTGCCCGTCCAGGTCGCGCCCTGGTTGCCGCCCATCCAGGCCATCTGCACCACCCTGTCGTCGGGCATGTCGTTGAAGACCTGCCCGGCGTAGAAGGAGCCGCCGGCGTGGTTGGTGCCGTGGTCCATGCGCTGCGGCCTGTCCCAGCCGGTGGTGAAGGCCGTGCCGTCGAAGTCGCCGACGACGTACTCGCCGCTCGCGTCGGTGAGCACCCACTTCGTCCTGCGCCTGTCCCCGTCGACGGGGAGGGCGAAGAAGTCGGGGCACTCGAACAGCCAGTCGGCCGCGTACCTGCTCTGGAACGTCCAGTCGAGCAGGTCGGGGGAGGAGTAGATGTTGACGCCGTTGCCGCCCGCGTCGGACCAGACCAGCATCACCCACCGCTTGGTGGCGGCGTGCCACAACACCTTGGGGTCGCGGCTGGTGCCGGGCATGGTCACGACCTTGCGCCCGTTGTCGTACGCCTTGAAGGTGCGGCCCGCGTCGGTGCTGTAGAAGACCGAGACGCCGTTGGTGCCGGAGAAGACGACGAGCGGGTCCTCGGCTCCCTCGCGCAGGCCGGAGGTGTTGGCCGCGTCGACGACTCCTGCCCCTGACCACAGGTCGCCGGGGTGCACGCCGGGTTCGAGGGCGATCGGCTTCTGGGTCCAGTGGACCAGGTCGGTGCTGGTGGCGTGGCCCCAGTGCATGGTGTCCCAGCCGAGACCGTGCGGGTTGTGCTGGTAGAAGAAGTGGTAGGTGCCCTTGTAGTGGAGGAGCCCGTTCGGATCGTTCATCCAGCCGCCCCGCGAGCTGAAGTGGAACTGGCCCCGGTACGGCTCGGTGTACGTGGTCGGCTGGTAGGGGAACTCGGGGTGCTCGGGGGCCTGGGCGGCGGCCGGAGCCGCGGCGACGACCATGCCGGTGAGCGCGATGAGGGACGTTAAGCCGCGGGCGAGCCGTCTCATGACATCAGGGCCTTCCATCTCGGGGAGTGCGAGTGTCAACGTTGACATATGTCAACGTTGACATCGGCTTGCAGAGCATCATCGGCCCTGCTTCCAGAAACGTCAATGCCTCGTCCGCGTAACAGGACCGGCGTGCCGCGCGGGCCCGGCGGTAAAGGGGAGGAAGGTTCGCGAAGCGGCCGGTACACTGGCCGCATGTCTACGCCCCGGATCTCTTAGCCAGGACACCCGCTTCCGCGTCACCTGTGTGTCCTTGAGCTTATCCGGAGCGTCATCCCATGATCACCTTCCGTGGTGTCGACGTGCGCGTCGGCGCCCGCCTCCTGCTGTCGGGCGTCACCGCCCACGTCGCCCCCGGCGACCGCGTCGGCCTGGTCGGCCGCAACGGCGCCGGCAAGACCACCCTCATGAAGATCCTCGCCGGCCAGGCGCAGCCCGCGGCCGGCTCCGTCACCCGCTCGGGCCCGGTCGTCCACCTCCCGCAGGACCCCGCCGCCGCCGATCCGGACACCGCCGTCCTCGGCCGCATCCTCTCGGTCCGCGGGCTCGACCAGGCCGTACGCGCCCTGCGGTCCGCCGAGAGCGCTCTCGCAGACGCCGCGGACGAGCGGGCGATGGCCCGCTACGCCCGTGCGGAGGCCGAGTTCCAGGTCCGCGGCGGCTACGCGGCGGAGGCCGAGGCCGCGAGGGTCGCCGCCGGGCTCGGCCTGCCCGACCAGGCCCTCGCCCGGCCGGTCGGCACCCTGTCCGGCGGGCAGCGCCGCCGGGTCGAGCTGGCCCGCGCGCTCTTCGCCGAGCAGGGCGTCCTGCTGCTCGACGAGCCGACCAACCACCTGGACGGCGACTCCATCGCCTGGCTGCGCTCCTTCCTGGCCGGCTACCCGGGCGGCCTGGTCGTGATCAGCCACGACACCGGGCTGCTGGCCGACGTGGCCAACCGGATCTGGCACGTGGACGGCGACCGGGCCGCGCTCGACGTGCACAACACCGGCTGGCACACCTACCTGGCCGACCGCGAGGCCGACGACCGGCGCAGGGCCCGGCTGCGGGCCGCCGCCGAGCGCAAGGCCGCCGCGCTGCACGCCCAGGCCGGGCGCATGCGCGCCAGGTCGGCCACCGCCGTGCGCGCCAGGGACATGGCCCGCCGCGCCGACCGCATGCTCGCCCAGACGCAGCCCGTACGGCGGGACGAGAAGGTGGCGCGCATCCGGCTGCCCGAGCCCGCGCCCTGCGGCCGGATGCCGCTCGGCGCGATCAGCCTGACCAAGTCCTACGGCACGGTGCCGGTGTTGCCGGGGATCGACCTGGCCATCGACCGGGGGAGCAGGCTCGTGGTGCTGGGGCTCAACGGCGCCGGCAAGACGACGCTGCTGAAGCTGCTGGCCGGGCACGAACGTCCCAGCGCCGGCCGGGTCGTGCCCGGCCACGGGCTCAGGCTCGGCTACTTCGCCCAGGAGCACGACACCCTGGACCCGGCGCACACCGTCGGGCAACATCTGGCCGGCGTCGCCCCGCACCTCACCGGCGGCGAGGCCAGGACGGTGCTCGGGTCGTTCCTGTTCGGCGGCGACGACGTCGACAAACCGGTCGGAGTGTTGTCGGGCGGGGAGAAGACCCGGCTGGCGCTGGCCGGGCTGGTCAGCTCGCGGGCCAACGTGCTGCTGCTCGACGAGCCGACCAACAACCTCGACCCGGCGTCCAAGGCCGAGGTGCTGGCGGCGGTCGGGGCGTACCGGGGGGCCGTGGTGATGGTCACGCACGACCCCGAGGCCGTCGAGGCGCTGCGGCCCGACCGGGTGCTGCTCCTGCCCGACGGGGCCGAGGACCTGTGGAACCCCGGGTACGCCGACCTGATCGCGCTCCGGTAGGGCGCGGCCGTCCAGGCGCGCCAGGAAAGGACCAACCGGACGCCAACGGCCAGGTGCAGGGTGTGCCGATGGCGACGCCGACGGGCCGGGGGTGAGGATGGGGGAGTTCCTCCGGGTCTTTCCGCCGGTGCTGCTCGTGGTCGTCTTCGCGGTCTCGTCGCTGGCGAAGGTCTCCGGCGCGGAGGCGTTCCGCGGCTTCGCCGCCTCCGTGCGCGCGTTGCGGCTGCTCCCGGACCGGTGGGCGGGCACCGTGACGGGCACAGTGGCGGGCACAAAGGCGGGTGCGGAGCTCGTCACGGCGGTCCTGCTGCTCACCCCGTGGCGCGCGGCCGGGCTGGCTCTCGCGGCGGCGGTGCTGGCCGTGTTCGCCGGGGTCGCCCTGGTGACGCGGCGGCGAGGGCTCGCCGTGCCCTGCGACTGCTTCGGGGCGGGGCCGGCGAGAAGGCTCGGCGGCTCGTCGTGGAGCGCCGTGCCCGGCGGGCTGCCGATCGGGAACCCGCACATCGTCCGCAACACGGTTCTGGCGGCGGTGGCGCTGTCCGGGCTGTTCGGGGGCGCGGACGCGAGTGCCGGGGCGGTGGGGGAGGGCTCGCCGGTGCGGCGGCCGTGATCTGCGCCGTGGCCGCGCTGCGGTTCGAGGACATCGCCGTGCTGTTCGCTCCGGCGGAGCCCATCCGGGCGGCCGACGCCCGCCCGCCGGTGATGTTGCCGGTGGGCGGCGCGCCGGGTGACTTCGTGGCGGCCGACGTCGACGGCGCGAAGATGTCCAGGCAGGACCTCGGCGCCGGGCTGGTGGGCTTCTTCTCCGCGACCGGTCCCGTGTGCGCCGTGCGGCTGCCCCGGTTCATCGAGCTGGCCGCGCGGCACGACAACGTGATCGCCGTCGTCGTCGGCGAGCCCGGGGAGACCGTGGAGCCGGCCGGCGCCCTGCGGCCCGTCGCCCGCGTCTTCACCGAGCGCCGCGGGGAGAGCCTGTCCACGGCGTTCGGCGTGTACGGCTACCCGGCGACCTGCCGGCTCGACGGCACGGGCACGGTGCTCGCGCACGACGTGGAGCTCGCGTCAGCGAGGACGCCTCCGGGGATCCACCGCCGCGGCGGTGTGCCTTCACCGGCGGACGGTGAGGGACGTCCCCGTCAGTTCCATACCGCCGTGCCGGCGTTGTGGACCCGGGTCAGCGTG
Organism: Nonomuraea sp. KM88; assembly: GCF_052245635.1. NCBI lineage: Bacteria > Bacillati > Actinomycetota > Actinomycetes > Streptosporangiales > Streptosporangiaceae > Nonomuraea > Nonomuraea sp. KM88. The sequence continues at coordinate 904,526 of NZ_JBQQCC010000001.1, forward strand.
GCCAGGAGACCGCCGGGCGGGTCGCAGAACTGGAAACGTTTGTCCAGCCCGGTCACCTTGAGCAGTCGGGCCAGGCGGGACTGGACCCCGCTCAGCACGAGGCGGCCGCCCGCGGCCTCGGCGGTGTTGGCGGCCGAGATCAGCGCGCCCAGCCCCGAGGAGTCGCAGAAGCCGACCTCACGCAGGTCGGCGATGATGAAGGGCGGCGTGCGGCGTGACATCGCCTGCAGCAGGCCACGGCGGAACTCGGGCGCCGAGGTCATGTCGAGGTCGCCCGTCACCGTCAGGACGGCGGCTCCATCGCGCTGGGTGACGACGCAGGTGAACCCGGTCCGGTCTTCGCTCCCCATGCCGCTCCTCCGCTCCCAGCATCCGCGACGTCCCCGCCCGGGACGTGCGGCGATCGGGGTCGCCCCCATGATTGCACAGTGCAACGGAGCCGGGAAGTCATGGGCATGGCGCCATGATCCGCGTACAACCCTCCCTAAGCCTCAGAAGGGGCAGACGCCCAGGTGGCGGGCGCCCGACCTCTGTTGGCGGCGCCGCCGCGGGCTGCGCTAGCGTATGGCCCGGAGTGCCGCGGGTGAGGTCGGCGCGTCAGCCCGGGCGACTCGACGGAGGCTCCACATGAGTGACAGCGGCGGTGGGGCGGGCGGCCCTTGCGGCCGGGAGGCGGGATGACGCCGCGCCGGCCGGCGGTGCCGGGGCGCGGCCGGCATCCGGCCGTGGTGATCGCCACCGGCTTCGGGCTGGCGGTGCTGGTCGGCACGTTGCTGCTGGCCACCCCTGCGGCCACCGCCGGCGGCGAGCCCTCGCACTGGCTGACCGCGCTGTTCACGGCCACCTCCGCGGTCTGCGTGACCGGCCTGGTCGTGGTGGACACGCCCACGCACTGGTCGGTGTTCGGCGAGGTGGTCATCGCGCTGCTCATCCAGGTCGGCGGGCTGGGCATCATGACGCTCGCCACGCTGATCATGGTCATCGTCTCCGGCAGGGTGGGGTTGCGCGCCCGCCTGAGCGCGCAGCTGGAGACGAAGTCCGTGGTGGCCGCCGACCTGCGCCAGGTGCTGCGCAAGGTGGTGCTGTTCAGCCTGGTGTGCGAGGCGGCCGTGGCCGCCGTGCTCACCGTCCGCTTCGTCGTCGGGTACGGCGAGCCGCCAGGCCGGGCGGCCTACCTGGGCGTCTTCCACGCGGTGTCGGCGTTCAACAACGCCGGTTTCGCGCTGTGGCCGGACAACCTGATGCGGTTCGTGGCCGATCCGTGGATCTGCCTGACCGTCGCCGTGGCCGTCGTCGTCGGCGGGCTGGGCTACCCGGTCGTCTTCGACCTGCTGCGCCACTGGCGGCGCCCCAGCCGCTGGTCACTGCTGACCCGGGTCACCGTCGGGCTCAGCGCCCTGCTGATCGCGGCGGGCACGATCGCGTTCCTCGCGGCCGAGTGGCGCAACCCCGGCACGATGGGCCCGCTGGACGACTCCGCCAAGCTGCTGTCGGCCTTCTTCGCCGCGGTCATGCCGCGCTCCGGCGGGTTTAACACCCTCGACATCGGCCAGATGAACCCGTCGTCGTGGCTGGTCACCGACGTGCTGATGTTCATCGGCGGCGGCAGCGCGGGCACGGCGGGCGGCATCAAGGTCACCACGTTCGGCTTCGTGCTGTTCATGGTCTGGGCCGAGCTGCGCGGTGAGAGCCAGGTCAACATCGGCCACCGCCGGCTGCCCGCCGCCACCCAGCGCCAGGCGCTGTCCATCAGCCTGCTGGGCGTCTTCCTGGTCATGGTCTCGACCTTGCTGATGCTCACGATCACCTCCCACGGCCTGGACCAGGTGCTGTTCGAGGTGATCTCGGCGTTCGCGACCAACGGGATGTCCACCGGCATCACCGCGAGCACCCCGCTGGCCGGGCACGTGCTGCTCAGCCTGCTGATGTTCGTCGGCCGCATCGGGCCCTTGACGCTGGGCTCGGCGCTCGCGCTGAAACAGCGCACCCGCCGCTACGAACTTCCGGAGGAACCCGTGATCGTCGGTTGAGCCGCGGCGGGCGCCACCGGATCACTCCGGCGACGAAGGCAGGGGACGCAACGGGCCCCAGCGGTCGGCGATGCGGTTGGCCACGACGTAGATGAGGTTGACCGTCACGATCGCCGGGGCGATCACCCCCACGAAGCCGGCGAACTCCCGCTCGAACGCCACGGCCAGGATCACCGCCGTGATCCCGTTCTGCTGCGCCAGCCCGAGGTGCACACGGTCGGTGACGGGCAGCCCGTGGGTGAGCACCAGCGCCGCGAGCATCTGCGCGGCGAACGCGGCGAGGCCCAGCAGCATGCCCTTCATCAGGTTCGCCCCGCCCACCAGCAGCAGCCCCATCAGGAACGCGGACAGCGCGAACGCCGCGGTCACCGCTCGCGCCAGCCACCGCGAGTCGGGCATCCGCAGGTAGAGGCCGGCGGTGGCCACGCCCAGCATGAGGGAGCTCCAGGCCGCGGAGACGACCGCGGTGGCCGCCGCCAGGTAGCTCAGCAGCGGCGGAGCCTTCCTGATCAGCCGCCAGACCCCGTACGCCGCGGCGGCGAACAGCGCGTTGAGCCCCAGGTCGGCCAGGTAGGAGAGGGTGAGCCCGCCCTCGGCGGGCCTGGTCAGCGACACGGCGTAGAACGCGAGGATCACCGTGACGGGGTCGTCGAACGAGGACCACGCCCCGAGAATGGTCTTGGCGCGTGACGACAACCGGTTGTCGGCCATCACCGCGGCGACCGACAGCGGGTCGATCTGGGCCACGGCGATCGCGAGGATCATCGCCCGCGGGTCGCCGGTGACGAGATACATCACGCCGGCGATGAAGGCCGCCTTCAGCAGCACGCCGACGGTCACCGCGAGCAGGATCAGCTTCCCGTGCTGGCGGGCCTCGGTGCGGTCGATGCCGTGCGTGCTGCCGTACAGCCCCACCGCCAGCAGCAGGCTGCTCAGCAGCAGGTAGGCGCCCGAATGCTCCAGGCCCGTGACGTCGCCGAGGTCGGCCGCCGCCCAGCCGAGCCCGACGAGGAGCAGCAGGAACGCGATCTTGACCAACGTCTCACTCCCCCTGCGGGCCGGGCTCTCCGAAAGGGTTCATATCACTGCGCCGGGCGCGGCACCAGACGGCGGGGAATCACCCGGGCTCCTGGCTGGTGTCGGCGATCAGCGGCTCCAGGACGATCCCGGGATTTTCGCGCATGATGGACCGCATCCGCCACTGGTCGGTGAACAGCGCCAGCAGCGCCTGGTCGCGGCCGCGCTCCAGCACCTCGGCGCCCCGCCGGCCGGCCAGCAGCGGCACGGAGGCGGCCTCGGTGCGCCGGGCCAGGGTGTAGTCGAGCCGGTCGAGGCTGATCTGCGCGCCGAACTCGGCGGACAGGCGGTGCTGCACCACCTCGAACTGCATCGGCCCGACCGCCGCCAGCACCGGCGCCTGGTCGCCGCGCAGGTCGGAGCGGAGCACCTGGATGACGCCCTCGGCGTCGAGCTGGTCGATGCCGCGCCGGAACTGCTTGGCCTTGCTGGAGTCGCGGGCGCGGGCGACGGCGAAGTGCTCGGGCGCGAAGCTGGGGATCGGCGGGAAGGTCACCGCGGACCCGTCGTAGAGGGTGTCGCCGGGGCGCAGCGCGGTCGCGTTGACCAGGCCGACCACGTCGCCGGGGTACGCCTCGTCCAGCGTGGTGCGCTCCTGGCCGAACACGCTCTGCGCGTATTTGGTGGCGAACGGCCGTCCGGTGGCGGCGTGGGTGAGCACCATGCCCCGCTCGAACCGGCCCGAGCAGACGCGTACGAACGCGATCCGGTCACGGTGCGCCCGGTCCATGTTGGCCTGCACCTTGAACACCAGCCCGGAGAACGGCGCGTCCAGCGGGCGCACGGCGCCGGCGACGTCGGACCGGTCGTCGGGCGGGGGAGCCAGCTCGACCATGGCGTCCAGCAGCCGGGCCACCCCGAAGTTCGGCAGCGCCGCGCCGAACAGCACCGGGGTCGACTCGTGGGCCTCGAAGGACTTCTGGTCGTGGTCGGCGCCGATGGCCGCCAGCAGCGAGACCTCCTCGCCCGCCTGCTCCCAGTCATGCCCCAGCTCGGCGCGGGCGCGCTCGGCGGTCAGCTCGTCCTGCTGGGCCCGGGTGGCCCCGCCGGGGGTGCGGGTGTAGCGGACGGCGCGCCCGGTGGCCCGGTCGATCACGCCGTGGAAGTGGCCGGCGGCGCCGAGGGGCCAGGTGACGGGGGTGGGCCGCAACCCGGTGCGCTCCTCGATCTCGTCGAGCAGTTCCAGGGCGTCGCGGCCGGGACGGTCCCACTTGTTGACGAAGGTGATGACCGGGATGCGGCGATGGCGGCACACCTGGAACAGCTTCATGGTCTGCGGCTCCATGCCCTTGGCCGCGTCGATCAGCATCACCGCGCAGTCGACGGCGGCCAGCACCCGGTAGGTGTCCTCGGAGAAGTCGGCGTGGCCCGGGGTGTCGACGAGGTTGAACACGTGGCCCCGGTAGTCGAAGCGGAGCGCCGCGGAGGTGATCGAGATGCCGCGAGAACGTTCCAGCTCCATCCAGTCGGAGGTGACGCCGCGCCGGCCGGCCTTGCCGTGCACCGCCCCCGCCGCGGTGATGGCGGAGGCGTGCAGCGCCAGCGCCTCGGTCATCGTGGACTTGCCCGCGTCCGGATGGCTGATGACGGCGAACGTCCGGCGGCGGCGGCCTTCCTCCCTGATGTCGGTCATCGTCCTATCTTGCCGGGTCATCGCGCATGGCCGTGACGGGTGTCATGCGGGGCGGCGCCGGCTGGCGTGTCCGCGCACCGGTAACCCGCGCTTGTGGCGATCATTCTTCCTGTGCTGAACCGGAGGTCGTTTCTCGCGATGGGGCTGGCGTCGGGCCTGCCGCCCCTGGTGCCGTCCGCCGCTTTCGGCGAGCCGTTCACCCTGGGGGTGGCCTGCGGCGACCCCCAGCCCGGCGGGTTCGTGGCATGGACCCGCCTGGCCCCGCAGCCGCTGGCCGAGGACGGGTTCGGCGGCATGCCCGCGGCGCCCGTCCCCGTGCACTGGCAGGTCACCAGCGACCCGGCGGGCAGGAACGTGGTGCGCCACGGCGTGCAGGTGGCGTACCGCGCATGGGCGCACAGCGTGCACGTCGAGGTCACCGGCCTGCAGCCGGGACGGGAATACTGGTACCGGTTCAAGGCCGGCCCCCACGTCTCGCCGGCCGGGCGGGCGCTGACCGCTCCCGTGCCGGGCTCGATGCCCAGGTCGCTGCGCGTGGCCGTCTGCTCGTGCGCCAACTACCAGCACGGGCACTTCACCGCGTACGCCAGGATGGCGCGCGAGCGCCCCGACCTGATCGTGCACCTCGGCGACTACATCTACGAGCAGGGCAGCGACCACGTGGCGCTGCCCGGCGGCAACGTCCGCGCGCACGAGGGGCCGGAGGTCGTCACCCTGGCCCAGTACCGCCGCCGGCACGCGCTCTACAAGACCGACCCCGACCTCAGGGAGGCCCACGCCGCCGCCCCGTGGGCGGCCATCCTGGACGACCACGAGGTGCTCAACAACTGGACCAACCTGATCCCGCCGCAGCGCCGGGAGGCGGCCTTCCGCGCCTACTACGAGCACATGCCCCTGCGCCCGCCCGCCCGTCCCGGCAGCACCGCCGTCCAGCTCTTCCGGCAACTGCGCTGGGGCAGGCTCGCCACGCTGCACATGCTGGACACCCGCCAGTACCGCGACCCGCACCTGTGCGGCGCGGGCTACAGCTCGTGCCCGGCGCCGGCCGACCCCGCCCGTACGATGATCGGCCTGGACCAGGAGAACTGGCTGCTCAGGGGGTTCCGGCGCTCCCGTGCCCGGTGGGAGCTCGTCGGGCAGCAGGTCTTCTTCGGCCAGCGTGACCGCGACCCCGGCGAGGGCCGGCTGGTCCGGCAGGACGCCTGGGACGGCTACACCGGCAGCCGGCAGCGGATCACCGAGGGCTGGGTCAAGGCGGGCGTGCGCAACGTCGTCGTGCTCACCGGCGACGTGCACGCGCACTGGGCGGGCGACCTCGTCCTCGACTACGACGATCCCGGCGCGCGTCCCGTCGGGGCCGAGCTCGCGGTCACCTCCATCGCCAGCGGCGGGGACGGCCGCGACGACGATCCGGCCACGGACCCGCTGCTGGCCGCCAACCCCCACCTGAAGTTCCACCTGCGGCGCAGGGGCTACCTCATGGTCGTGGTCACGCCCGGCGCGCTCAGCGCCGACTTCATGACCGTCCCCTATGTCAGCACGCCGGGAGCCGCGGCGCTGACCGCGGCCACGTTCACGCTGTCCGACCTCGTCGACGGGTTGCGCCGCCAGGCGTGACAGGATCATGATCACAACCGGTATCATCGCAGGTCATCGCTACAATAAGAGTGATGAATCCCTTTTCCTGGGACGAGTCAGGTGTCCCCGCGGTCGTGATGACCGACGCCGAAGGCATCGTGACCGGCTGGACCGATGCCGCGGAGAAGCTGCTCGGATACCACGCCGGCGAGGTCCTGCACCGTTCGAGCTCGATCTTCTTGGAGCCGGGCGACCGGAGCGCTCGGGGCGACGGCGGGCGCTGGTCCGGTCTCGTCATGGCCCGCCACCGCGACGACGGCCCGCTCCTCCTGCACGTCCATGGCGCCCGTCTGCACGCCGCGGCGCAGCGCGAGAGCTGGCTCCTGACGCTGGCAGCGGACGGCCCGCCGGTGACGGAGCCGATCCTCAGCCGCGCGCCCGTGGCCATCGGCGTCTGGGACGCCGGCCTGCGGTGCGTCTGGCTCAACGAGACGGCCCGACGCCTGGGCGACGTCTTTCCCCACTACCGGCTCGGCAGCCGGCCCGAGAGCACACCGGGCCTCGACGGGGAGGCCATCGCGGGAGCGATGCGGAGGGTGCTCGACGACGGGACGCCGGTGCTCGACCGCGAGTGCCGATGGGCGTCCGAGGACGAGTCCGCCGAGCAGACCCTGTCGACCTCGCTCTACCGCCTCGACGGGGCGGACGGGCGGCCGCTGGGCGTGTGCGCGCTGGCCATGGACACGAGCCGCAGCCGGGCCCGCGACCGGCTGGCCATGCTCGGAGAGGTCAGCATCAGGATCGGCAGCACGCTCGACGTCATGAAGACCGCGCAGGAGCTCGCCGAGCTGGCCGTGCCGGGCCTCGCCGACTACGTCACGGTCGACGTGTCAGAACACGTCCTGCCCGACGACGAGCCCCTGCGCCGGATGGACGCCACCGAGGTGAGCGTCCCCGTGTTCCACCGCGCGGGCGCGGCCTCGATCCACCGGGAGTTCCCCGAGTCCCTCTGGCGGCGCGGCGAGGTGGTCTTCGTCCCCCCGTCGTCCCCCTTCACCGCGGTCCTGTCCTCAGGCCGGTCCCACTTCGAGCCCGTGATGGACACCTCGCCCTGCACCTGGCTCGACGTCGACCCCGACCGGGCGGAGGTCATCCACGAGACGGGGATGCACAGCCTGATCATCGTCCCGCTCCAGGCCAGGGGGGACATCCTGGGCGTCGCCGTGTTCGTCCGCACCGAGAATCCCGCGCCGTTCACCGAGGACGACCTGAACCTCGCGGAGATGCTGGCCGCCCGCGCCGCGCTCAGCCTGGACAACGCCCGCCAGTACACCCGCGAGCGCACCGCCGCCCTGGCCCTGCAGCGCGACCTCCTGCCGCGCAACCTCTCGGGCGGGGGAGCCGTCGACCTGGCCTGGCGTTACCTGCCCTCCAACGTGATCGGCACCGTCGGAGGCGACTGGTACGACGTGATCCCGCTGGGCGACGGCCGGGTCGCCCTGGTGGTCGGCGACGTGACCGGCCACGGCATCAACGCCGCGGCGACGATGGGACGGCTGCGCACGGCCGTGCGCACCCTCGCGTACCAGGGGCTGCCGCCCGACGAGGTGCTCGCGTTCCTGGACACCATGGTGGTGCGCCTGGCGGAGGAGGACGCGGGCGCGGGCGACGCGCCCCTCGACACCACGGGAGCCACCTGCGTGTACGCGGTCTACGATCCCGTCACCCGGCGCTGCGCCATGGCCGGGGCCGGGCACCCGCCGCCCGCGATCGTGCACCCGTCCGGGGAGGTGCGCTTCGCCCGCCTGCCCAGCGGCACACCGGTCGGCCTGGGGCTCGGCTCCTACGAACGCGTCGAGGTCGAAATCGCCGAGGGCAGCCTGATCGCCCTCTACACCGATGGCCTGGTCGAGCGGCGCGGGGCCGACATCGACGCGGGCCTGCAGCGCCTCGGAACCGCCCTGGCCGCACCCACCCTCCCGCTGGACGACCTGTGCGCCCGGGTGATCGGCACGATGGTGGACGACACGCCCTCCGAGGACGACATCGCGCTCCTCATCGCCCGCACGCGCACCGCGCCCTCCTGACCTCGGCGCGTCCGGCGTCCGCCCAGGCGGTCACCTCGTGTCCGAGACCCGGGATCCGGCCGGGCGCGCGTTCGCGGCGGACGTCGCGGTGCTGAGACGGCGCGGTGGTGACGTCGAACTCGACGCTGCGCTTCCGCGAGCGGGACGAGGCCGGGGCGCGGCTGGTCGAGCACGGGTAGACGGTGAAGGAGGTTCGCGGGGCTCCGGACCGGCCCGGGAGGGAGTGCGTGTTCTTCGCGCAGCGACCCGAGGAACGAGCCGGGTCACGGGTCGTCCTCGTCCGCCGCCGGCGTCTCGTCGGCCATGACCCTGGCCGCTATCACGTAGTCGACGCGGACCGCGCGGTAGGTCTCTCCCTCGGAGACGTGTTCGGGCAGGCCGGTACGGCGGCTGCCGGACCCGGACTCGTGGGCCGGTTCACCAGAGAACGTGACCGCCACCGAAGGCGCCTCCTCGAACGCCACGCTGTCGGCGCGGACCGTCGCGGAGAAGACGATGTCCGCATCCGCGACAAGCCGCGCACCCGGTCGCCTGTCGGGCCGCCTGTCGGGACGCCTTTCGTGCGGTTCGCCGGCTCGCCTGTCGCGGCGCTCGTCACCCATGTCCGTCCCGCCTCCTCCGGTCGCGCTGCCGTCCTGTCCTCACTTGCGGCCGCGGCTCTGAGCCAGGTTGCGTAGCCGGCGTACGCCTGCGCGCCGCGCGGCTCTCCCCAGCTCGCGCAGGGCAGGGCCGAGCGTGGTCGGTGCCGGTTTCCGCGGCTCTCCGTCCTGTGGTCCCCCGTCCTGTGGTTCCCGGAGCCCCGGCTCTTCGTCATGCGGCGTGCGTGGCTTCTCGTCCTCGCCGGGCAGCCCGTCCGCGCCCTGGGGCTTCGCGGCTTCCGCGTTCGCCGGGGCGGTGCCCGCCGCGTCCTCGGCGGCCTGCTGAGCGGTGGCCGGGACTTCTCGCGCCGCGCCACCGGCAGCGCCCGCCACCTGCTCCGCCGCGCCACCGGCGGTGCCCGCCACCTGCTCCGCCGTGCCCCGCAGCGTGGAGCCCGTGCTCTCGCCGACGTCGCCGACGGTTCGCCCGGCGCCTGCTCCCACATCGCCGGCCGCCTGCGCGGCGCCCGAGCCCACCTCTCCCACGGCCTGCGCGGCGCCCGCGCCCACATCGCCGACCGCGCGGCCCGCGCCTGCTCCGACGTCTCCCACGGCCTGTCCGGCGCCTGCTCCGACGTCTCCCACGGCCTGTCCCGCGCCTGCTCCGACGTCGCTCACAGCACGTCCCGCGCCCGTGCCGACGTCGTGCACCGCCCGGCCGGCGCCGGAGCCGACGTCGCGGACGGCGGCACCGACCCCCCGGGTGATGTTCTCGATCAGCTGGGGATTGTCGTCGATCGTCTCCAGGACGTCCCTGATGATGAGGGCGACGTTGTCGAGCCGGACCTTGAGCAGCGCCTGCGCCTCGACCCCCAGAATCTCGAGGTTCACCCGGCCCAGGGCGACGTCCGCCCCTACGTGCAGATGCAGCAGGTCGAGGACGTCCGCGTCCAGCGACACGCGTGCCCGCAGATCATCGACCTCGAGCTTGATCTCGTCGACCTTGACGATCGGCACGTCGAGGTAGACGTCCGGGTCCACGGCACCGCCTGACGAGTTCGCCTCAGACGGCGCCGGGCGGCTTGCAGCCGGCTCCGGCAGGTTTTCGGACATGTCTTCCCCTCGGGTGGCTTGTCGCAGCCCCTGGCTCACTGCCCGGTGCACCGCAAAAGGGACATATGTATGTATAAAACCGGGTAAAGCATGCCCGCCTGGGGGTTCTGGTTCTCTCCGATGACTGAGGACATAGGGCGAACGCCCAAGCCGTTCTGGCCGAATCCTCCGCACGCGTGTTGCCGGCGGTCCGCCACCTGACGCGCCTGAACTTTCCTTCATAGCACGGTGGCCCTGGGACCGGTCCCAGGGCCACCGCACTATCTTGCTTTGCCAACTTGCACAAACAGAAAAGGGGGGCTGACGTGGCCCTGCTGAGCTCCATCAGAGCCCACATGCGGCAACTGCAGCATCCTCGGGAGTTCAGGATCCACGCCGCCGTGTGGCCGGCGGACGCCCTTGCGGCGTTCGAACGGCTGGCAGCCGACGAGCTCGTGAGAACGGCTCATGAGCCCATGCCGGCGGAACCCGCGCGGAGCGGCTCCGAGCGGATCCAGCACGACACCCTTTCCGGCTCATCCGTCGCCGATGTGGTGACGTGCATCTGGCGGCTCGACCGGCGGGTACGACGGGTGCCCGGGGTGACCCGATCCGCGACCCGCCATCTGGAAATGGCGTGGGACTCGCTCGTCCAGGCCGGCGTCAAGATCCAGGACCATCTGAACGACCCCTTCGACCCGGGACTTTCGATCAAGGTGCTGTCCTACCAGCCCGCGCCGGAGCTCGACCGCGACCGCGTGGTCGAGACGATCCGGCCCAGCATTTACCTGAACGACCAGATGATCCAGCGAGGAGAGGTGATCGTGGGCACCCCCGACCCCGTCGCGAAGGAAGCCGCTCAGTGACCAGGACCACGATCGACTACGGCATCGACCTCGGCACCACGAACAGCTCGATCGCCGTGCTGAACGGCGTCGACGTCGAGGTGATCAAGAACAATGACGACCAGTCCGAGAGCACTCCCTCCGCGATCTGGATCGACCGCAGGGACCGGCTCTACGTGGGTGACCGGGCCAAGAAGAAGAACGAGATCGACCCCGCGAACACCTGCATCGAGTTCAAGAGCAAGATGGGCATGACCGGCCAGGCCAAGGTCTTCCCCAACGGCGACCGGTCGATGACCCCCGAGCAGTTGTCGGCCGAGGTGCTGAAGTCGCTGAAGGGCGACGTCGCGCAGCGGTACGGCGAGGACCTGCGGGCGGCGGTCATCACGGTTCCCGCGGCGTTCGAGCTCAGCGCCTGCGAGGCGACCGAGCAGGCCGCCCGGCTCGCCGGACTGGCGCACGCCCCCCTGCTGCAGGAACCGACCGCCGCCGCACTCGCCTACGGGTTCCAGTCGACCGCGGACAACGCCTTCTGGCTGGTGTACGACCTCGGCGGCGGCACGTTCGACGCGGCCGTGGTCAACATCAGGGACGGCGAGTTCACCGTCGTCAACCATCGGGGCGACAACACCCTCGGCGGCAAGCTGATCGACTGGAAGATCGTCGAGGATCTGCTCATCCCCGCGCTGGCCCGGCAGCACCGGTTCGCCGACCTCCGCAGGGGAAACCCGCGGTCGCTCGCCGTCATCGCCCAGCTCAAGCAGGCCGCGGAGCAGGCCAAGATCAGGCTTTCGCGGGCGGAGTTCGCGGACATCACCATCGAGCTCAAGGACGACCGCGGCGAGCTGGTCGAGTTCGAGTACGACCTGCGGCGGGCGGACGTGGAGCGGCTCACCGAGCCGTTCGTCGTGCGGTCGGTGAACTTGTGCAGGAAGGCGCTGGAGGAGCGCGGGCTCGGCGCGGCCGACATCGAGAAGGTGCTGCTGGTGGGCGGGCCCACCCTGTCGCCCTACCTGAGGGAGCGGCTCGCCGACCCCAGGGACGGGCTCGGGATCCCGCTCGACCACAGCAGGGACCCGATCACGGCCGTCGCCACGGGCGCCGCCGTCTTCGCGGGGACGCAGCGTCTGGACAGCATGGAGCCGCTGCGCGTGCCGGCCGCCGGCGAGTACGCCGTCGACCTGGCCTACGAGCCGATGGGGCCGGAGACCGAGCCGCTCATCGGCGGCCGGGTGTCGGGGGCGGGCACCGAGGGGTTCGCGATCCGGCTGGTCAACCCCGAGGCGCAGCCGCCCTGGTCGAGCGGGAAGATCGTGCTGGACTCCGACGGGACGTTCACCACCACGCTCTGGGCCGAGCGCGGGCGTGCCAACACGTTCCACATCGAGCTCACCGACGCCGCGGGGACGCGCCGGAAGCTCTCTCCTGACCGGCTCACCTACCGCGTCGGTACCGTCGACTCCCAGCCGGTGCTGACCAACTCCATCGGCGTCGGGCTGGAGAACAACGAGTTCAGCGAGCTGGTCAAGCGGGGCACCCCGCTGCCGGCGCGGCGCAGCCACCGGCTGTGGACCACCGTCGCGCTCAGCAGGAGCGAGAACCAGGGCTTCATCAGGATCCCCATCCTGGAGGGTGAGCACCCGCGGGCCGACCGCAACCGGGGGATCGGCCGGCTGCAGATCGATCCGGGCCAGGTCACCCGCGACGTGCCGGCGGGCAGCGAGGTGGAGTTCTCCGTGGTGATCGACCAGTCGAGGCTGGTCGTCGCCCGGGCCTACATCCCCCTGCTCGACGAGGAGTTCGAGCACGTCGCCGACCTCCGTACGGAGACGGCCCCCACGTACGACGAGCTGGCGGGCAGGATCCGCGCGGAGAAGCACCGCCTGAGCGAGGCCCGCACCCAGGCCGCCGACCTCGGAGACGCGCGGGCCCAGGCGCTGCTCGCCACGATCGACGCGGAGGCGACGGTCGCGGACGTCGAGGCGCTGGCCGACGCGGCACGCGCCGATCCGGACGCGGCGACGGCCTGCGGCAAGCGGCTGCGCGACCTCCAGGCCGCCGTCGACGGGGTGGAGGAGGTGATGGAGTGGCCGAAGCTGGTCGCGGAGGCGAAGGAGGCGATGGCGGGCGTCAGGGAGATCGTGCTGGCCAGGGGCGACTCGAACGACGAGCGGACGCTGTCCTCCCTCGAGTCCGCGACGCGGGAGGCCATCACGGCGCACGACACCGCCCTGCTGGGCAGGCGCATGCGGGACCTTTGGGAGCTCGCGGGGGACGTACTGGACCGCACGAACGAGCTGCCGGTGATCCGCTTCGACCATCTCCGGAGCCTGCAGCCGGAGATGCGTGACAGGGGCGAGGCCGCGCAGCTCATCGCCACCGGCAGGAAGGCGGTCGAGCAGGGCGACGTCAGGACGGTACGCGACGTCAACCGCCAGCTGGAGCAAATGTTGCCGGAGCCCCCGCCGCTCGACCTCAGCAGCACGGTCGTGAACGGCTCGTGACCATGCCGCCGTCGATCACCCGCGAGCTGACTCTCGCGCAGGCCAGGGCCCTGGCCAGGGACGGACGGTACGCCGAGGCCGTGGACCTGCTGGAGGACCTCCCGGGGGACACCAGCGTGGCGGTGCTGGACCTGCTGGCCCGCGTGCACGCCCAGCAGGGCGACCTGGACCGCGCCGACCAGTGCTGGGCGGAGGCGGAAAAGATCGCGCCCGGCGCCACCGAGATCGCGGCGGGGCGGCGCCGGATCGCGGCCATGCGCCCGGTCGGCCGGCGGCGCGGGACCGGCCGGGCGCTGCTGGCCGGCTGCACGGTGCTGGTCACGGCCGCCGCGCTGGCCCTGCTCGTCGACATCCGGATGGAGACGGCCAGGCTGGGGGCGGCGCAGCCGCCTGCCGCGCCCGTCGTCGTCACGCAGACGGTCCCGGCCTCGCCCTCCCCGCCGGCCGAACGTGACGTCCTGGCCGGCGTGCGACTCCAGGTTCCGGGCGTGCGGGTGAGCCGGTCCCGGCAGGAGATCTCCGTCGCCTTCGAGGACGCCCTGTTCAGCGAGGGCGCCACCCTGACCCGCAGGGGGAGGGCCGTGCTCGGCGATCTGGGAGCGCGCCTGCGCCCGTACGCGGGTGAGATCGAGGTCGCCGTCATCGGCCACACCGACAGGAACGCGATCCTGCCGGGCGGCGAGTACGCCAGCAACACCGACCTCGGCCTGGCCAGAGCCGTCTACGTGCGTGAGGTGCTGCGCGCCGCGTCGCGCATCCCCACCACCAGGTTCGCGGTGTCGTCCATGGGCGGGCTCATGCCGCCGTTCCGGGACGACGCCCGCAACCGCACGGTGACCCTGCGCATCTCCGGAGCCACCCGATGACGCTTGCCGACCTCAAGCCGGACCTCTACCGGCAGAACGCCTTCCGGATCACCGGGCTGCCCGTGCGCGCGACGGCGCGCGAGGTCCGGCGGCACACCGACCGGCTGCTTGTCATGGAACGCCTCGGCAAAGCGGGCACGACCCAGGGGATGCTGCCGCCGGAGCGGCCGTTCGACGACGACGCCACGCAGCGGGCGGTGCAGCGCCTCAGAGATCCGGTGGTCCGGCTGGTGGACGAGCTCTTCTGGTTGTGGCCCGTGGACGGTGACGACGCCGCCATGGCCGCGCTGCTGCGGGGCGAACCGGACGAGGCGCTCCACATGTGGGAGCACGCCGAGCGAGGGCCTGCCGGGGCCGTCGCCACGCACAACCTCGCGGTGTTCTCCCTGGTCAAGGCGCTCGAATCGGACGAGCTGGACGACGATCGCCTGCGGTCGTGGCGGCGGGCGTACGCGTGCTGGGCCAAGGTGATCGCCGACGACACCTTCTGGGACCTGGTGCGGGCCCGGGCGGAGGAGATCGACGATCCGCGGCTGACCGCGCGCACGGTCCGGCGGATGCGCGACGACCTGCCCGCGGCGCTGCTGTCGATCAGCGCCCAGCTCGCGGCCAGGGCCGTCAGAGAAGGGCGGCTACGGGACGCGCGCAGGCACGCCGGAGTCATGAGGGGGTTGGGGCAGGCGTCCCAGCTGGTCGACGACGCCCTACGGGCCGCGCTGGAGCCGGAGGCGTCCAGGATGAAGGCGCTCTGCGAGGACGCGTACCAGCAGCTCAAGCCGGATCCCGGCCGCGGCGACGAGATCGCCGAGCGGCTCCTCGACGAGGCCAAGCCCTTGCTCAGGGTGCTCACCGAGGTGCTGCCCGACGACCACTGGGCGGTGCGGGACGCCGGCGACGATCTCGCCCATGCGGCACTCGCCTGCGTGGTGGCCTTCGTCAACGCGACGAAGGAGAACCGGCGTGCACTGGACCTGCTCGATCACGCGCTGGCCCTGGCGGTCACGGACCCCGTCCGCGACCGGGTCCAGGAGAACATCGACATCATCAGCGGCAACCTCTCCCTGCACGCCTGCTTCTTCTGCGGCCGGGACGCGGACCTGTCGGCCGCCCTGGAGCACAAGATGTACGGGGATGTCAACCACCTGCAGTGGAAAACCACGTGGCGGACGGCCACGATCCCCGTGCCGCGCTGTGCTCGCTGCAAGAGCCGGGCCGCTCGGCGGCGGATCGTGATACCCCTGCTCATACTGCTGGTTGTCGCCACGGTCATGGCATTGATCGCGAGTGTCGCCGTCGTGTTCGGGCTCATTTTGATCGCGCTCGACGCCCTCCTCGTGATCCTTGTGGTGGCCTTGGCCCCTGGCCGCTCCGTCGCTGAGTTTCCCCCGATAACAGATCTGCTGCTCAAGGGCTGGAAATACGGCGCCCGCCCGCGGGGGACCTGACGGCCGGCTACGGTCGCAGCCGCAGGTCCGCGAAGAGCGCCCGGTGGTCGGAGCCCGGCAGGTCGTGCACCTGGACGGCGACCGCGCCGGCCCGGCCGTCGGTCAGCACGTGGTCGATGGCCACCAGCGGGGGCAGCCCCCGGCCCTGCGGCCAGGTGGGCACCAGGCCCTGCCCGGTGGCCGCGGCCGCGTCGGTGTAGCCGGTGGCCAGCAACCGGCGGAAGACGGCGTGGTCGAGGGTCGCGTTGAAGTCGCCGGCCAGGATGCGCGGCGGCCCGGAGGCAGGTGCGGGAGGCAGCGCGGCGACCCCGGCGTGCCACTCCGGCACCGTCGAGGGCACGGGCGCGACCGGGTGCACGACCACGACCTCCACGGCCGAGCCGCCGGGCAGCGTCACCTCCACCACCGGCATGTGGTGCCCGACCGGCTGGAACAGGCCGGTCCGCTCCCGCAGCGGGTGGCGCGCGTACACGCCGCTGCCCTCGGGGCCGCGGAACATCGGCCGGCTCACCTGGTACGGCAGCAGCGCCGGCAGCCCGGCGGCGGCCAGCCGCGCACCGGCCGACCAGGTCACCTCCTGGAGGCTCAGCACGTCGACGTTCAGCCGGCGCACCAGGTCGACGAGCACGGCGGCGTCCCCGCGGCCGCCGTTGAGGTTGGCGGTGAGCACGCGCAGCGGCCGCCCCTCGGCGGAGCCGGGGCCGCCCAGCGTCCGCGGCGCCACGCACCAGATGAGGCACGTGCACACGGCCAGCATGAGCGCGATGGCGGCCCTGCTGCGCACGGCGACCGCGACCGCCAGCATCGCCAGTGCCGCGACCGTGAAATAGGGCGTGAAAGAGACCATCGGCACCAGGAAGGCGCCCGTCTCCAGCCCTCCGGCCCGTACGGCCGTTCCCAGCGCGAACAGCACGGCCACCGCGATGGCCGGCCGCGCTCCCCGCACCCGGCGGCGACGGGGCGGCGCTTCCGGCGCCGCCTCCGCGTCCTGTTGAACCAGCACAGTCGCACGGTAAACGGTCATTCTTAACCGAAGATGAGGATCCGGTCCGGTCTGCTGCCAAGATGGGACGGTGGTGAAGGGCAAGATCGTGTTACTGGCGATGATCGGCGCGTCGGTCCTTACCGGATGCGCCGCGGAGAACGACCCGTCGCGGGCGCGGCAGGGCGACTGCCTGGAGGCGCTCGGGGAGGGAAGGAAGACCACCGATTTCCGGATCGTCGGCTGTGCCGCGCCGGAGGCGGCGTACCGGGTGGCCATGCGGCTCAAGCGCGGCGAGCGGTCGTGCGGGAGCACCACCTACGGCTACGCGAGCAGCGGATACGTCAGGGGCGGCGGCTGGCATCTGTGCCTGACGCTCAACGCCGAGGTGGGCGAATGCTTCCATCAGGAGGTCGGCTTCCCCACCGGCAAGGCGACCAAGGTGGCGTGCGGGCCGTCGGCGACGTACAAGATCGTCAAGCGGGTCGACGGGACCGCCGACAAGGAGCTGTGCGGCGAGGACGCCGCCTACCCCGTGCGCAACGACCTGGCCCGCCCGATCTACCTGGTCTACCCGGATCCGCCGCTCACGATCTGCACCGACCGCGCGTGACCGTGCCCGCCGGGCGGCGGGCACGGACGAGTTTCACCAGGTCACGGGAAGTTCGTGGACCCCGTAGACGGACCCGTCGTGCTTGAACGGGATCCGCTCCAGATCCGCCGCCAGCCGCAGGGTCGGGATGCGCCGGTAGAGGGTGCCGTACACGACCTGCAGCTCCATCCGGGCCAGCGACTGGCCCAGGCACTGGTGCACGCCGAAGCCGAAGGCCACGTGGTGGCGGGCCTCGCGGCGCAGGTCGAGCCGGTCGGGGTCGGGGAAGGCGGCCGGGTCGCGGTTGCCGATGTCGTTGGCCAGGATCAGGCCCTCGCCGGCGCGGATGACCTGGCCGGCGATCTCGATGTCCTCCAGCGCGACCCGGCGGCGCCCGTTGTGCGTGATGTGCAGGTAGCGCAGCAGCTCCTCCACGGCCCCCGCGATCAGCTGGGGATCGTCGGCGCTGCGCAGCAGGTCGAGCTGGTCGGGGTGCTCCAGCAGGGCGAGCGTGCCGAGCGCGATCATGTTGGCGGTGGTCTCGTGCCCGGCGATCAGCAGCAGCACCCCCATCTGGCCCGCCTCCTGCCGCGACAGCTCCCCGGCCTTGACCCGCTCGGCCAGCCGGGACAGCAGGTCGTCGCCGGGCGCGGCGAGCTTGTCGCCCACGAGGCCGTCCAGGTACGCGGCCAGCCGCCCGACGGCGGCGGCGCGCTGCTCTGGGGTGGCGTCCCGCCTGATGACGACCTTGCTGTTGTCCTGGAAGAACCCGTGGTCGTCGTACGGCACCCCGAGCAGCCGGCAGATCACCAGCGAGGGCACCGGCAGCGCGAACGCCTCGACCAGGTCCACCGGCTTCGGACCGGCCAGCAGCTCGTCGATCAGGTCGTCCACGATCTTCTGCACGTCAGGCCGCATGGCCTCGACCCGCCGGACCGTGAACGGCGCGGTCACCATGCGCCGCAGCCGGGCGTGCGCGGGGTCGTCCATCAGGATGAAGCCGATGGACGAGCCGCCGCTGATCCTGGCCGGGCTCGGATAGCCGGGACGGGTGACGTCGGCGCTGACCCTCCGGTCGCCCAGCAGCGCCCGCTGCTCGGCATAGCGCGTCACCAGCCACGGCGTGCTGCCGTCCCAGAGCCGGACCCGCGTGAGCGGGCCCTCCTCCTGCCGGGAGCGCAGCTCCGGCGGCGGGTCGAACGGGCACCCGGCCGCCCGGTCCATCGGGAACCCAGGAATCCCTTTCTCGTCGGAAATGGCCGTCATCGTGTGATGTGTCCTTCCACAGTGGTCGGTCACCGGGCCGCGGTGAGCCCCGCGAACGCGTCGATCTCCTTGCGGCGCAGGCGGGCCTGCTTGGGCATGTTCCAGCCGAGCACGCCGGTGACCCTGCCGCCCTCCCGGTGGAGCGCCACGAACCGGCGCTCCGCCGGGTCCCCCTCCACGACGGTCGCCTCGCCGGACGGCGTCCCGTGCACCTGGATCCTGGCGTCGAACTGGTCGGTCCAGAAGTACGGCACCGGGCGGTAGGCACGATCCTCGCCGAGGATGCCGGCCGCGACGATCCCGGCCTGCTCGGTGGCGTTGGTCCGGTTCTCCAGCCGCAACGACGTGCCGAGCCCGTCGTGGTGCCAGCGGGCGACGTCGCCGGCCGCGTAGACGCCTTCGGCCGCCCGGCAGCGCGGATCGCACACCACGCCGTCCTCCAGGCGCAGGCCGCTGCCCGCGAGCCAGCCGGTCGCCGGGTCGGCGCCGATCGCCACCACGACCACGTCGGCCGCCAGCACCTCGCCGGTGTCCAGGCACACGCCCGTCACCCGACCCCTCCGCCGGCCCTGCCCGTTCTCGCCGGCGAGCCCGGCGACCCCCGTGCCGGGCCGCAGGCGGACCCCGCGTTCGGTGTGCAGGCCGGCGAGCAGCGCCGCGGCGGCCGAGCCGAGCTGACCGGCCAGCGGCGCGGGCTGCGGCCCGACCAGCGTGACCTCCGCCCCCAGCCCCCGTGCGGTGGCGGCGATCTCGGCGCCCAGCACCCCGTCCCCGGCCACCACGAGCCGGACGGAGGGACGCAGTTCCGCCCGCAGCGCCAGCGCGTCGTCGAGGGTGCGCACCACATGGACCCCGGCCAGCCCGTCCTGCCCGGGGAACGCCCGGGGCCGCAGCCCCGTGGCGATGACGACGGCGCCCGCCCGCAGGACCCGCCCGGAGGCGGTGCGGACCGTGCGCGCGGCGACGTCCAGGCCGGTGGCCGGGTCGCCGAGGACGAACTCCGCCTCCAGCGCCTCCAGCGCGGCCTCCGTCCGCAACCGGGCGCGCCCGGGTTCCCAGGCGCCGGACAGGACCTGCTTCGACAGCGGCGGCCGGTCGTAGGGCGGGTGCGGCTCGGCTCCGATGACGGTCAGCTCGCCCCGGTAGCCCTTGCGCCGCAGTGCCTCCACGGTGGCGAGCCCGGCGGCGCCGGCCCCGACCACCAGGACGCCGGAGGGTACGCTCACTCGCTCAGCTCGATCGCCGCCGCCGGGCAGACGTCGGCCGCCTCGCGCACGGTGGCGTGCAGCCGCTCGGGTGGTGCCGCGTCGAGCAGGACCACGACCCCGTCGTCCTCCCGCTGGTCGAACACCTCCTGCGCGAGCAGCACGCACTGGCCGGCGCCGCAGCACTTGTCCTCATCGACGGTGATTCTCATGATGGGTTCCCCTTCGTTCGTGCATCGGTCGGGACAGGACTGGTCGACGGGGCCAATCGACGGGGCCAATCGACAGGGCAGGTCAGGGAGCGCGCGTGACGGGCGCCTGCCACATTCCGACGATCGCGTCGATCAGTCCGGTCGCGGCGTCCTGCCAGCTGGCCCGGGGTGTCGGGACTCCTTCGGCCAGGGCGCGCTCGCGCTCGGCGCACATGTGCACCATCAGCTGGCGGGCCATGTCGTTGCGCTCGGCGCGCACGTCCGCGGGCAGCGCGGGCAGGCACCGGTCGAGCCCGTCGATGATCTGCTGCAGGGAGGGGGAGGTGAGCGACTCCTCGACCATGATCTCGCGGAGCGTGGGATCGGTCATCACCTGGGCGCCGAACCGGGCGAACCAGGTCGGGCTGCCCAGGGAGGCCAGATGCTCGGCGATCGGGCGTACGAGGCAGGCCACCCAGTCGCGCACCTCGGCGGAGTCGCCGACCTCGGCCACCATCCGCCCGCGGATGCGCTCGGTGTGCTCGGCGTGCTTGCGGGCGATCGCCCGCACCAGGTCCGCCTTCGTGCCGAAGTGGTAGCCGACGGCGGCGTTGTTGCCCTGGCCGGCGGCCTCGCTGACCTGGCGGTTGGACACGGCGAACACCCCGTGCTCGGCGAACAGCCGCTCCGCCGCCACCAGGATCTGCTCCCGGGTCGCGCTGGCCCGTCCGGCCCTCGGGGTTCTGGCGGCCACGGTCACCACCGCACCGGGACCTCGCGCAACCCGCCGACGGCCAGCCCTTCGACGCGGTGCAGGTCTTCCGCGGGGACGGCGAGCTCCAGCGAGGGCAGCTTGCGCAGCAGCACCTCGAGCACGGTCTGCAGCTCGGTGCGGGCCAGCGACTGCCCGAGGCATGAGTGCGCGCCGGAGCCGAACGCCAGGTGCGGGTTGGGGACGCGGTCCAGCCTCATCTCCCCGGCGCGCTCGAAGGCGTTCTCGTCGCGGTTGGCGGCGGCCATGCTGCACACCACGGTGGTGCCCCGGGGGATGACGGCGCCGGCGACCTCGACCTCCTCGCCGATGTAGCGCGGCATGCCGAAGCCCGGGTTGGCGTCGAACCGCAGCGACTCCTCCACCGCGGAGCGCACCAGCGAAGGATCGGCGAGCAGCCGCTCCCAGCGCCGCCGGTCGGCGAGCAGCATGGCCACCATCTTGCCGATCATGTTGGCCGTCGTCTCGTGCCCGGCGACCAGGAGCCCCATGCCGGTGGCGACCAACGCTGTGTCGGGCATCGTCTCGCCGGCGGCGTCGGCGCCCTTGATGAGCTCGCTGAGCAGGTCGTCGCCCGGCCGCGCGCGCCTGGCGGCGACGTGCTCGCCCATGTACGCCACGAACTCGGTCTGCGCCGCGTCGATCTCCGCCTGCGTGTAGCGGGTCAGGTTGAGCAGCGTGTCGGACCAGTACGCGAACTTGTCGCGGTCGGAGTCGGGGACCCCGAGCAGGTCGCAGATCACCCACACCGGCAGTGGGAAGCCCAGGCTCGCCTTGAGGTCGGCCGGATGGCCCTGGGCCACCATGTCGTCGATGAGCCGTTCGGCCATCTCCTCGATGCCGGGCTTCAGCGCGGCCATGCGCTTGGCCGTGAACCACTTGCCGACCATGCGCCGCCACCGCTGGTGCCCTTCGCCGCCCTGCGGGATGGTCGTGGCCATCGAGCTGTTGAACACGCCGCCCGACTCGTTGGCCGCGATGCGGGCCGCGTCGTCGGCGTTGAGCTGCCGGGTGAAGCGCGGGTCCGACAGCACCAGCTTGACGTCGTCGTACCTGGTCAGCAGGGAGGCCTGGTCGCCGCTGGGGAGCGTCACCCGCGCGACGGGGCAGCGCTCGCGCAGCCGCGCCCACTCGGCGGGCGGCTCGAGCGCGGCCTCGCTGGGAATGGGGTAGTTCAACGCCTGTTCCACGTCGTCGTGGCCCATCACGACCTCCTCTGGACTGACCGCGGATTTCGCCGCCAGTTAACCGGGCCGGTTAGCTTAAGTCAAGCGACTGATTTAAGATGGCGCGCCGTCCTGTTTCGCCACCCACGGAGGCACCACATGCCCCACGTCCCTGCCGAGCCCGCCGCACCGCCACGCCGGCCCACCGTCGTCGTGGCGGTGCTGGCCTTCGCCGGGATCGTGGTCGCGCTCATGCAGACGTTGATCATCCCGTTGATCCCGCAGCTGTCCGCGCTCCTGGGTGCCACCGCGTCCGACGCCACCTGGGTGATCACCGCGACCCTGCTCGCGGGCGCGGTCGCGACGCCGGTGGTGGGGCGGCTCGGAGACATGTACGGCAAACGCCGCATGCTCCTCGTCAGCCTCGCCCTGCTGGTGGCCGGCTCGGCCATCGGCGGCCTCAGCGACACGCTGGCCCCCATGGTCGTGGGACGCGCCCTGCAGGGCCTGGCGGCCGGCGTCATCGCGCTGGGCATCAGCATCATGCGCGACGAGCTGCCACCCGAGCGGCTCGGCTCCGCGACCGCGCTGATGAGCGCCTCGCTGGGCGTCGGCGGCGCGCTCGGCCTGCCCGCGGCCGCCCTGCTCGCGGAGAGCACCGACTGGCACGTGCTGTTCTGGACGTCGGCCGGCTTCGGCGTGCTCGCCGCCGTGCTCGTGGTGAAGCTCGTGCCCGAGTCCAGTGTGCGCAGCGGAGGGCGATTCGACCTGGTCGGCGCCGCCGGCCTGTCCGCCGGGCTGATCTGCCTGCTGCTGGCCATCTCCAAGGGCGCCGACTGGGGATGGGCGGGCGGCCTGACGATCGGCCTGTTCGCCGCGTCGGCCGTGGTGTTCGCGGCCTGGGGATGGTGGGAGCTGCGAACCAGGCAGCCGCTGGTCGACCTGCGCGCCACCGCGCGCCGCCAGGTGCTGCTCACCAACCTCGCCTCCGCCGTGTTCGGCTTCGCGATGTTCGCCATGTCCCTGGTGCTCCCGCAGGTGCTGCAGCTGCCGGTCGCCACCGGCTACGGCCTGGGGCAGACGATGCTGGCCGTGGGCCTGGTGCTCGCGCCGTCCGGCCTGGTGATGATGGCCATGGCGCCGGTGTCGGCGCGCGTGTCCCGAGCCAGGGGCCCCAAGGTGACGCTGATGCTCGGCGCCGCCGTGGTCGCCGCCGGCTACGGCCTGAGCGTCGTGCTGATGTCCGCCATCTGGCACCTCGTGCTCGTCTCCGCCGTGATCGGCGCGGGCATCGGCATCGCGTACGGCGCCATGCCCGCGCTCATCATGGCCGCCGTCCCCGTCTCGGAGACGGCGGCCGCCAACAGCCTCAACACGCTGATGCGCTCCATCGGCACGTCCGTCTCCAGCGCGGTGGCGGGCGTGGTGCTGGCCCAGCTGACGGTCACCTTCGGCGCGCTCACCGCGCCGTCCGAGAACGGCTTCCGCCTGGTCATGGCGATCGGCAGCGGCGCGGCACTGGTCGCGCTCGCGATCGCGGCGTTCCTCCCCGGCCACCGCCGCTCCGGCGCCTTCCCGGCCACCTCCCGCGTGCCCACGGGGGCCCCGGCGGAGGCGCCGGGGAGCGGCTGACGCCGGGGAGCCCGCCCGCACGGATCGGCGCCTGCTCCACCGCGCCGAGCGCCACCACGGCGACGACAGCGGTTTCCCGGACGGGCGAATCTTGCGTATCGCCGGCGAGTGGTCAATAGTTGAGCAATATCGGTCAGGTTCGGTCGATCAGATGACCGGAACTGAGCGGGCCCGGGTGCCGCCCGGTCGCCGTCACCCCCCGAGAACGCCCGAGGTGACCATGAGACGCACGGCCGCCGCGCTGGCGATGCTCGCGGTGCTCGCCGCGCCGCACGCCCTGATCCCCGCCCCGGCGGCCGCCGCCCCCGAGCCCTCGCCGACGTATCCCGAGGTCGGCAGGGGCACGGACTTCCTCGACCACCGCGCGCTGCTGGCCGGCCTCGCCGAACCCAAGTGGTACGAAGCCAACATCCCCTTCCTGGACGTGCCCGACCAGGAGATCCAGGACGTCTACTACTACCGCTGGAGCACCTTCAAGCGGCACATCCGCTACACCGACTCCGCGACCGGCCACATCATCACCGAGTTCCACAACGCCCCCGGCTACGCCGCGCCGCTGGGCGGCATCGTCGCCGCCGCGGGCCACCACGTGTACGAGGGCCGCTGGCTGCGCGACCCCCGCCCGATCGACGACTACCTCACCTACTGGTTGCGGGGCCCCGGCGCAGGGCCCAAGCCGAAGGAGGACTTCGTCAACGAGGACACCGACGACTGGGCCCACCAGTACGCGTGGTGGGCGGCCGACGCCGCCTACCAGCGCTACCTCGTGACCGGCGACGCGTCCTTCGTCGAGAACCTGCTGCCCGACCTGGTCCGCCAGTACGACAAGTGGGGCGGCCAGTACGACGAGCGGCTCGGCCTCTACTGGTCGGTGCCGGTGTGGGACGCGATGGAGTACACCGCCTCCTCCTACGAGACCGACCCCGAGGACCCCTATCACGGCGGCGCGGGCTACCGGCCGACGCTGAACGCCTACCAGTACGGCGACGCCAGGGCCATCGCGGCGATCGCCGGGATGCGCGGCGACAGGTCGCTGGCCGAGACGTTCGAGCGGCGGGCCGACGCGCTGCGCGACGCCCTGCACCGCCACCTGTGGGACCCGGAGCGGCGGTTCTTCTACCACAAGGCCCGCGCCGACCTGGACCCCGAGCAGAAGCTGGTGACCACCAGGGAGCAGATCGGGTTCGTGCCGTGGGCGTTCGGCATGGCCAGGCCCGGCACCGAGCGGGCGTGGGCGCAACTGCTCGACCCGCAGGGGTTCGCCGCGCCGTACGGGCCGGCCACGGCCGAGCGGCGCAGCCCGCTGTTCATGAAGGACGCGCTGAGCGGCTGCTGCCGCTGGAACGGGCCGAGCTGGCCGTACTCGACGTCGACCACGCTGACCGGGCTGGCCAACCTGCTCAACGGGCGCGAGCAGGACGTGGTGACCGCCGCCGACTACTACCGCCTGCTGCGCGGGTACGCGCTCACCCAGTACAAGGACGGCCGCCCGTACGTCGCGGAGGCGCACCACCCCGACGAGCCGCGCTGGATCTACGACGGCAAGGGCCACAGCGAGCACTACAACCACTCCACCTTCAACGACCTGGTGATCAGCGGCCTGATCGGGCTGCGCCCGCAGGCGGGCGGCAAGGTCGTGGTCAACCCGCTGGCCCCCGCGGGGTGGACGCACTTCGCGCTGGAGAACGTGCCCTACCACGGGCACAACGTGACGGTCCTGTGGGACCACGACGGCACGAGGTACGGCCAGGGCAAGGGCCTGCGCCTCTACGTGGACGGCAGGCTCGCCGCCACCCGGCCAGGGCTCGGCGAGCTGGCCGCCCGCGTGCCGGGCCCGGCTCCCGACCGCGCCGAGCGCCCGAGCAACGACGCCGCGAACCCGCACGGCACCGGCCACCCCAAGCCGTTCGCCTCCTACACGGGCGCCATCGACAACGTGTGGGACGCCGTGGACGGGCGGATCTTCTACGACGACATCCCGCACAGCCGGTGGACGAACCACCGCTCGCCGAACCCCGAGGACCATCTCGGCGTCGACTTCGGCGTGCCGACCCGGGTGAGCGACGTGCGGTTCCACAGCTACGACGACGGCGGCGAGGTGCGGGCGCCGGCGTCGTACCGGCTGGAGTTCCTTGACGGCGGGGCGTGGCGCGAGGTGCCCGGCCAGGCGCGCACGCCGGAGCGGCCCGCAGGCGCGGCGCTGAACCGGGTCACGTTCCCCGAGCTGACCACGACCGCGATCCGGCTGGTGTTCGTGCCGCAGCCCGGCGCGTACGTCGGCGTCACCGAGCTGCAGGCGTGGTCGCCCGCCGCCGGCGACACCAGCCTCGACGCGACCGTCACCGGGCAGGGCACGCCCGCCGCCGTGACCACGACGTTCGCCAACCACGGCCGCAGGCCGGCCACGAAGGTGAAGGTCGAGCTGGCCGTGCCGCCCGGCTGGTCCGCCGAGCCGCGCGGCAGGACGGAGACTCCCGTGGTGCGGCCGGGCGGCGAGTTCGCGGTGCGCTGGCGGGTGTCGCCGCCGGACGGCGAGGGGCCGCGCCCCGACGTCCACCCCGTGCGGGCCTTCGCGACCTACGACCGGCAGGTGCGGGCGGTGAGCGCGTACGCGCACGTGGAGCGGGAGCTCGACCCGGCTGCGTACGCGAAGGTCGAGGTGGAGGACACGTTCGCCACCGACACCTCCGCGGGCTACACCGTGCACCGGCCGGAAGGCGGCGAGGCCGAGCCGGAGATCACGGTCGGCGGGGGCAGGTTCGCGGGCAGCGGCGCGCGGCCGTTCTTCGGCGTGGTCGCGGGACCGGCGGGGCCGTCGTCGGCCGACGCGATCAGCGTGGTGACGGCCGGCTCCTTCGCCGGCACCGGCAGCGCCGAGGACAGCGTGTTCGTCGGCTGGGTGAAGGACCAGGACAACTACGTGACCGCCTGGTACAACCACACCCGCAAGCAGTCGGGCATCAACGTGCGGGTCGGCGGCCGGTTCCTCGACACGCCCGGTGACGCCGCGCTGACCCTGGAGCCCGGCGACCGGTTGGCGCTGGTGCTGTCCGACGACACCATCACCTCCTTCGCCCGGACGGCGGGAACGGCCGGCGGGTCCACGACGGGCGGCGCACCCGGCGAGTGGCGGCGGCTGCGCACCGCCTCGATCGGCGGCACCCTCGCCACGCCGCAGGCCCGCGAGGGCTTCCGCCACGGCTTCGGCCTGCGCGGCACGTCCGGCACGATCGCGATCGCGGGCCTGGAGGGCCGCAGCGGCTAGACGGGCCGCCCGTCCCGCCACGGGCGTCCTGCTACGGCTGGGTCGCCGGCGCGGCCACCTCGCGCATGCGCTCGAAGTTCGCCACGTACTGCTCGTAGACCTTCCGGTTGTTCAGCCGCAGCAGCACCTCGTCGTTGCGGCGCAGCGAGGTCTCGTTGTAGTTGTGGCTGCCGGTGAACACCCGGCGGGCGTGGCGGTCGCCGTCGTACGAGCCCTCGACGAGCAGGTATTTCGAGTGCACGCGGCCGGGCAGCGCGGCCCCGTCGCCGAGGGCGCGCACCTCGACGCGCGGCTCGGCCAGCAGGAGCTCCTTGACCTCGTCGTCCATGATCCCGTAGACGATCCGCACCGTGCAGCCCTGGGCCGCCAGGTCACGCAGCCGCCGCGGGATCGCCACGCGGTAGGCGTCCCACTCCGACATGCCGACCCTGATCGTCGTCCCGCCCCGGCAGGACACCTTGCCGAGCTCGTCGACGACGGGGTCGCCGCTCGCCTTGGGGAAGAAGCCGGCCCGTACGGAGCCGCCGGGCCCGCCGGTCTGGACGACCCGGTAGTAGTCGAGGTTCTTGCGCTCCGCGGCGAGGTCGGAGAAGTAGCCGGCGTAGGCGTCGTACAGGCGCCGGTTGCCGGGCAGGACGACCGCGTTGTTCCAGTACGTGGTGGAGTTGAGGTCGGTCAGGTTGGCCGACGACTGCACCACCACCTCGGAGGCGTGGCCGGTGCGCGAGAACAGGTAGAACTTGTTGTGCTGGCCCTTGTTGCCGATGCAGGCGGCGGTGCCGCCGGAGGGCGGGCCGGTGCACACGTGCAGCCAGGAGCGCGCCGAGGTGTCCGTGCCCAGCGCCGCCGCCAGCTTCTCCGCGACGGCCGCGCCGCGCCTGTCGCCGTCCAGGACGACCTGCACGTCCACGTCGCGCTGGTGCGCCTTGACGAGCTCGTCGGCGAACTCGGTGCCCGCGGCGCCCGACATGACGAAGTGGGCGACCTGGATGCGGGCGCCCGTGGGCGTCTGCTTGACGAGGCCGCAGAGCTTCTGGACGAGCGCCGTCCCGTCCCCGCTCATCGGGTCGTTGAAGACGGCCGCCGTCGTCACCGGCGTGGCGGGCGCGTCCGCGCAGGTGCTCGCGGAGGCGGCGGCCGGGCCCGCGCCCGCGAGCACGGTGGTGGCCATCAGGGCGCCTGTGGCGAGCGCGGGCAGGAACGTGCCTGGCATGGATCACTCCTTTGTGGGACGGCCGCTCTCGGGCGCCGTCGTTGCGGGGGGCGGAAGCGCTCCGGGGAAGTGGCAGGCGACCGGGTGACCCGTGTCCCGTTCGACCAGCGCCGGTTCCTCGTCGCGGCATCGATCCTGGGCCTGCCAGCAGCGCGTACGGAAACGGCAGCCTGTCGGCGGGCGCAACGGTGAGGGAACATCTCCGGTCAGGACGATCTCGTCGCGCCCGCCGCCGGGCCGCCAGTCGTCCAGGCTGGGCGCCGCCGACAGCAGGGCCTGCGTGTACGGGTGGGCCGGGTTCCGGTAGATGTCCTCCTTGGAACCGGTCTCGACGATCTTGCCCAGGTACATCACCGCCACCCGGTCGCACAGGTGCCGGACGACGCCCAGGTCGTGCGAGATGAACAGGTACGACACGCCCAGGTCGCGCTGCAGCTCCTGCAGCAGGTTGAGGATCTGCGCCCGCACCGAGACGTCGAGCGCGGACACGGCCTCGTCGCAGACGATCAACCGGGGCCGCACGGCCAGCGCCCTGGCGATGCTGATGCGCTGGCGCTGCCCGCCCGAGAACTGGTGAGGGTAGCGGCCGGCGTGCTCGGGGCGCAGGCCGACGCGCTCCAGCAGGGCGCGCACCTCCTCGTCCCACCGCTCGCGCGGCACCAGCCCGGGGTGGATGCGCCACGCCTCCTTGATGAGGGCGGCGACGGTCATGCGCGGGTTCAGCGAGGCGTACGGGTCCTGGAAGACGAGCTGGATGTCGCGGCGCAGCCTGCGCAGCTCCCTGGCGGGCAGGGTGCCGAGGTCGCGGCCGTCGAACAGGACCCTGCCGCCGGACGGGCGCACCAGGCCGACGATGGTCCGCGCGATCGTGGACTTGCCGCACCCGGACTCGCCGACCAGCCCGACGGTCTCGCCCGCGCCGACGGTCAGGCTCACGCCGGCCACGGCCCGCACCTCGCCCCCGCGCCGGCCGATCCCCGGCCGCAGGCGGTAGCTCGTCACCAGGTCGGACAGCTCCAGCAGGGGTTCAGCCCCGGCCATGCGCGATCACCTCCTCCGCGAAGTGGCAGGCACTGGTACGCCGAGCGCGGAGCTCGCGCGGGGCGGGGTCGTCGGTGCGGCAGACGTCCCTGGCGAACGGGCAGCGCGGGTGGAAGGCGCAGCCGGCGGGCCGCGCGGCCAGGTCGGGCGGCCGGCCGTCGATCGCCTCCAGCGGGGCGCCGAGGTCGCGGGGGTCGGGCACCGCCCGCATCAGGCCCAGCGTGTACGGGTGGGCGGGCCGCTCGTACACCTCGGCCACGGTGCCGGTCTCGACGATGCGGCCCGCGTACATGACGGCCACCCGGTCGGCCGCCCGCGCGACCACGCCGAGGTCGTGGCTGATGAGGACCATGCCGAGCCGCTCGGCCCGCTGCCGCTGCCGCAGCAGCCGCAGGATCTGCGCCTGGACGGTCACGTCCAGCGCGGTGGTGGGCTCGTCGGCGATGAGCAGCCGCGGGTCGAGCGCCAGCGCCATCGCGATCATCACCCGCTGCCGCATGCCGCCGGAGAAGCGGTGCGGATGGTCGTCGAGCCGCCGCTCGGCATCGGGGATGCCCACCTGCGCCATCAGCTCCGCCGCCCGGCGGCGGGCCTCCGCCCGGCCGGTGCCGCGGTGCCTGCGGAACATCTCCGCGATCTGGTAGCCCACCGTCAGCGACGGGTTCAGCGCGCTCAGCGGGTCCTGGAAGATCATGGAGATGCGCTCGCCCCGCAGCGCCTGCCACTCGCGGCCGGACAGCCCGGCGACGTCGCGGCCCTCGATCGAGACGCGCCCTCCCGCGATGCGCGCCGACTGCGGCACCAGCCCCATCAGGGCCTGCGCGGTCACGCTCTTGCCGCTGCCGGACTCGCCGACGATCGCGAGCGTCTCGCACTCGCCGACCTCGAAGGACACCCCGCGCACGGCCCGCAGCGGCCCCGCCGGCGTGTCGAACTCCACGGCCAGGTTCTCGACCTCCAGCAGCGGGGCTGCGGATCCGTTCGCCCTTTCACTCATCGTCACAGCTCCGTCATCGGGTCGGAGGCGTCGCGCAGCAGGTCGCCGAGGACGCCGATGCTGACCACGACGAGCGCCAGGGCGGCGCCCGGCACGGCCGCGATCCACCAGGCCGAGGCGAGGTAGTCGCGGCCTTCGGCGATCGTCGAGCCCCAGGACGCCTGCCCGGCGGGCACGCCGAGGCCGAGGAAGCTCAGCGACGCCTCGGCGACCATGGTCAGGCCGACCTGCACGGTGGCCGCGACCATCAGCGGCGGCAGGCACGACGGCAGGATGTAGCCGGCGAGGATGCGGGCGTGGGAGGCGCCCATCACCCGCGCCGAGTCGACGAACTCCCGGTCGCGCACGGCGAGCGCCGAGCCGCGCACCACCCTGGCGAAGATCACCCATCTGGTGACCGCCAGGGCGATGATCACGTTCACCATGCTGGGGCCCAGGACCCCGGCCAGCAGGATGGCCAGCAGCAGGCTGGGGAAGGCGAGCTGGATGTCGCCGACCCTGGAGATGATCCCGTCGGCCCAGCCGCCGAAGTAGCCCGCGAGCATGCCGAGCAGCAGCCCGACCGTTCCGCCGACGGCCACGGTCACCAGCGCCACGGTCAGCGAGGTGCGCATCCCGGCCAGCACCTCGGCCAGGAGGTCCTGCCCGACCTGGTCGGTGCCGAGCCACGCCGTCGCGCCGTCGGACAGCCGGGCGCCCGGCGGCAGCAGCCGGTCGACCGGGTTGGTGCGGGCCGCGTCGTACGGCGCCAGCAGCGGCCCGAGCAGGCCGGCCAGCACGAACAGCAGCACGGTCCCGAGCGCCAGGTGCGCGCGCAGGGGCAGCGCGGCCAGCCGGCCGGCGAGCGTCGCGCCTCGCACGTTCACTGTCATCAGGCGTTCTCCAACTGGATCCTGGGGTCGAGATACACGTAGAGCACGTCGACCAGCAGGTTGAGCAGGATGTAGCAGACCGTGATCACGGTCAGGACGGCCTCGACCACGGCGTAGTCGCGGAAGGTGATCGAGTCGATGAGCAGCGACCCGATCCCGGGCCAGGCGAAGATCACCTCGACGATGACGCCGTTCGCGATGAAGTAGCCCATGAGCAGGCCCAGCATGGTCACCACCGGCACCAGGGTGTTGCGCAGCACGTGGATGGAGAAGACCACCCGCGGGCTCATGCCCTTGGCGTGGGCCGTGCGGACGTAGTCCTGGTTCATCTCCTCGAGGATTCCGGTGCGTACGAGCCGGCCCAGCCAGCCCACGAACGGCAGCGCCAGCGTGAACGCGGGCAGCAGCAGGCTGACCATGGTGCCGTCGGCCGTGCTGGGCAGGATCTGCAACCAGCGCGCGAAGATGAGCGAGAGCATGATGCCGATCCAGAACGGCGGCAGCGCCTGGCCGACCAGCGAGGACACCGAGACCAGGTGGTCGGCCCAGGTGTTCGCGCGGCGGGCGGCGAACGTACCGGCCGCGAAGCCCAGCACGATGGTGATCACCATCGCCCACGCCGACAGGGACAGGGTCGAGCCGAGGCGCTCCAGGCAGGCGTCCAGGGCGCTGACGCTCTGCCGCCAGGAGTGGCCGAAGTCGAGGGCGACGACGTCCCGCATGTGGGTGGCGTACTGGACGAGCAGGGGCTCGTCGAGCCCGAGGTTGCCGCGCAGCTCCTCCAGCGCCTCGGGCGTGGCCTGGCTGCCGAGGATCAGCTCGGCCGGGTCGCCGGGCAGCACCCGCAGGGCGATGAAGACGATCGTGATCGCGCCCCAGATCTGGAGCAGCGCCTGGGCGAGCCGCCGTCCGAGGTAGGCGGTCATGTGCCGCCCCCGCCGCTCGACGCCCGCACGACCAGCCGGGGCGGGAACAGGACCTGCTCCGGCGCCCCCGCCGCCGCGCCGAGCCGCCGCAACATGCGGTCGACGGCGGACACGGCGATGTCCGCGGCGGGCAGCTCCACGGTGGTGAGCGAGGGGATCACGTAGGGGGCGAACGGGTGGCCGCCGTAGCCGACGACCAGGATGTCGTCGGGGATCCGCAGCCCGGCCTCGTCGGCGACCCGGTAGACGCCGAGCGCGAAGTAGTCGTTGCCGGCCACGAACGCCATCGGGCGCTGCGCGGACCGCACGACCTCCCTGGCCAGCCGGTACGCCTCGCTCGGGTCCCACGGCATCGCGCTCTGCTCCAGCCGCCGGGTCGGCACCCTGATCACGGTGTCGGGTTCGACGGGCAGGCCGCTGTCGGCCATGGCCCGCCGGTAACCCTCGACGCGGTCGGCGACCGCCGAGACGCCCAGGTCCTCCTCCAGGAAGTAGATCTTCCTGGCGCCCTGGGCGACGGCGTGCCTGGCGGCCTCGTAGCCGCCCTTCACGTGGTCGACGCCCACCAGGTCGGCGTTCAGCTCGGGCACGTCACGGTTGATCAGAACCAGCGGGACGCCGGCCGCGCGGAAGCGCCGCCAGTGCTCGGCCCCCTCCTGCACCGTCACCACGAGCACCCCGTCCACGCCGCGCCGCAGCAGCTCCTCGGCCGCGCGCCGCTCGTTGGCCAGGCTCTCCTCCGTCGCCATCAGCAGTAAGGAGTAGCCGTGCCGCCGGCAGTGCTGCTCCATCCCGCTGATGAGCTGGGCGTAGAACGGGTTGGACGGATTGGTGATCACCATGCCGAGCGTGCTCGCGGAGCCGAGGACCAGCGACCTGGCCGTGGAGTTGGGCACGTAGCCCAGCCGCTCGGCCTCGGCCTTCACCCGCTTGCGCGTCTCCAGGCCGACGCTGTCCTTGTCGGCGAGGGCTCTGGAGACGGTGTTCACGGAGACGCCGAGGCTCTCGGCGATGTCCTTCAGTGTCGTACGGCGTGCCTCACGCATGGCGCTCCCGGGCTGGGGTCTGGTCTCGCACGGGTCACCCGGTGGCCGACACCGTGCGGAACTCGGGCTGGCTGTTGGCCGCGGGGACGAATCCCGCGACGGTGGAGCGCAGCCCGTACGTGGCGGCCAGCGCCGCGGGGAAGACGCCGACCGCGTCACGCCAGATGATCTCGCATGCCCGGCCGTACAGCGACTTGCGCTCGTCCTGGTCGGAGGTGGCCTTGGCCTTGGCGAGGATGCCGTCGAGCTCCTTGTTCGCGTAGCCCATGCGGTTGGCCTCGCTGGTGTAGAGCCGGCCGAGGGTGTAGTCGGCGTCTCCGGTGGTCACCGTGTTGACCTGGAGCTCGATGTCCCAGTCGAGCGCCGTGAGCCGCTTGAGCCAGGCCGCCTTCTCGATCTGCTGCGGCTCGACGACCACGCCGACCTTGGCCCAGGCCGAGATGATCGACTGGGCCAGCTCGGTGGCGAGGGGCCCGGTGTCCTTGAACCACATCATCGAGGTGCGGATCCCGGAGCCGTGACCGGCCTCGGCCAGCTCGCGCCTGGCCAGGTCGGGGTCGTATTCGTAGGGCTTCTGGGGGGCGTGACCGAAGACGGCGGACGGGATCGGGGCGTCCATGATGGCGGCGGCGTCGCCGTACAGGCTGGAGACGATGGTCTTGACGTCGAGCGCGTGGAGCAGCGCGCGGCGCACGCGCGGGTCGGAGAAGGGTTTCCTGCCGCAGTTGAACCAGGTGAGGAAGTAGTTGACGCCCGGCTTGCTCTCGATCTTCACGCCGTCGACGCCGCGCAGCCGTCCGAGCTCGTCGGGCGGGATGATCCAGGTGACGTCCACCTCGCCGTTCTGCAGCGACGTCATGCGCGTGGAGGACTCGGGGATGTACGGCAGGCGCAGGCCGGCCAGCTTGGGCGCCCCGCCCCAGTAGCCGGGCGCGGGCTTGAGCAGCAGCTGCGACGAGGGGGTGAACGACTCGACGGCGAAGGGGCCGCTGCCGATCGCGTTGCGCGACAGGTCGCCCTTGCCGATCTGGGCGGCCGGCAGGATGAAGGCGAGGGCCAGGTTCACCAGCAGGGTGCCGGCGGGCTCCTTCGTGGTGATCGTGATGGTGCGGGGGCCGGGGGCCTTGATCGTGTCCACCGTGGACCACAGCGGTTTCTGCGGGCCGTCGGAGGCGGCCAGGCGCTCCAGCGACGCCTTGACGTCGGCCGAGGTCAGCTTGCCGCCGTCGTGGAAGACGACGCCGTCGCGGAGGGTGAACTCCCACGTCGTCTCGTCGGGCTGGCGCCACGACGTGGCCAGGCTCGGCGCCGCCTTCTCGCCGTCCCAGGCGACGAGCGTGTCGTAGATCTGCCGGTTGGCGAGCAGCGACGCCTCGTCCACGGCGCTCGGGCCGTGCGGGTCCAGGTCGTTGATCGCCTGGTAGAACGCGGCGCTGAGCGGCCGGTTCCCTCCTGCGGCGGGTCCCGTCCCCTTGCCGCCGGGGGCGCACCCGGTGACGAGGGCGGGGAGGGAGGCGCCGGCGGCCCCGGCTCCCAGGAGGGCCAGGAACCGCCGCCTGCCCACTCCCTCCGTTGCCGTCATGTCGAGCTCCTCTCAGCTCTTGAGTGCCAGGTAGATCAGGACCTTGGCCTTCGGGTCGCCGCCGGTCAGCGTGGCGCGCAGGCGCAACCAGTGGCCGAACTCGCGCACCCGCATGGACACCAGCCCGGGTTCCGTGGCGATCTGCTCGGTGCTCCCGTCGTCGTCGCACCAGTGCAGCCCGTCGGGGGAGATCTGGGCGGTCAGCCGCAGGGCGGGCGCGTCGCCCTCCAGAGCCAGGGTCCGGACGAACCAGCGCGCCTCCGCGGCCCAGCCCGCTTCGTACGGCTCGGTCGCGAAATCTGCGGTGAAAGTGGTGTTGCGTTCAAGAACGGCGGTAAGAGCGTGCCTCATGCCGGTGCTCACCAATCCACGGAAATCAGTGCGGAATCAAGGAAAAGGAAGTTGCGTACCGGAGAATGGGTGCGCACGCTCACGTAGAAATTGAGCAGGTTCTCCAGGCCGTCGTACTTGTCGGGATAGGCCGGCACCGGGACCTGGCGCATGTCCATGATCCGGTCATTGACCTGCAATTCGATGTTCGTCCGCGTCCTGGTGTCGAACTGCCAGCGCAGATAGTGCCAGTTGACCTTGGTCGGCACCTCGTTGTAGCAGAGGAACTGCGGCTCCTCGTCGAGCGGGCGCCAGTCCTCGGGGTTCGGCGCGGTGAAGTCCTCGGTGGGCGAGAGGTTCTCCTGGTTGTGCAGGTTCTCCCTGGGCGTCGGCTCGGGCACCACGGGGTACATCCAGCGCCTGGTGAAGTTGTGGTCCAGGTCGGTGTTCTGGTAGCGGGCGACGCAGTGATAGCGGATGCCCTCGCCGTCGCACAGGTCCGTGGCCACGGTGAATGCCCCGAACTGGGCCTCGGACGGGTGCAGGTTGCCGTCCCACTCGATGTCGCCGAAGCTGTTGCCGAGCGAGGACTCGGCGGTGGCCGCCTCGCTCTTGTAGGTGAAGTACGTCTCGAACTGCACCACTCCGCGCCTGGCCATGGTGAGCCGGCGGATCGCCACCGCGGTGTGGCCGGTCACCGGCCGGGTGGCTACCTTGAGCGCGTAATTCCCGCTCATCGCGGCGTGCGTGCCGATGTCGAAGAAATCGCACGCGCTGAGCTGCGGCGGGCGGAAGTCGCGCATGTGCACGTCGACCGTGTCGAGATTTCCGTGGCCGTCGTGGTTTCCGATGAGTTCGCACCAGCCGTGCGTTCCTGTATTGAACTCGTCGAAGGCGAGTATGCGGGGGAGCGGGTTGAACTTGGAGAGTTTGGGGTCTGCTGCGATCAGCGCGCGCCGGAGGTCGTCGGCCGGAACACGGGTGGTGTCCACGCTCAAGGGGGCGTCCTTCTCGTCGACAATTCCCTGGGGAGGATGAACGTTCACGTGAACGTTAATTCCAGGTTTCGAGGACGCTAACTCGCCCAATTGCGGATGTCAAGGGACCTACGCGGACATTCCGACGAGAGGTCGTGGCTTCGCGCGCCGCGCCCAGCCGCTCAGCGCCGTGCTCAGCGCCGTGCTCAGCGCCGTGCTCAGCGCCGTGTTCAGGGGATCGGGCGGCGGCGGCCGGTGCCGCCGCCCGATCGTCGAGACGTCCGGGTCTCAGTCCCCGGACACCAGACGCGCGGGGAACCCGCCGGTCGCGATGGGCCCCCAGCGCTCGATGTGCAGGCGGATCAGCGACTTGTCCTGGCGCCGCATGGCCGCCCGGTACTCGTCCCAGTCGGGGTGCTCGCCGGCGATGCACCGGTAGTACTCGACCAGCGCCTCCAGGGCCTCCGGTATGTCGAGCACCTCGGCGCGGCCGTCCACCTGGACGTACGGGCCGTTCCAGTCGTCGGACAGCACGCAGATCGACGCCCGCTCGTCACGGCGGGCGTTGCGCGCCTTGGCACGGTCGGGATAGGTGGAGACCACGATCGTGCCGCCCGCGTCGACGCCGCAGGAGACCGGCGAGAGCTGCGGCCGCCCGTCGGCGCGGGTGGTGGACAGCAGGCCGTGATGCCTGGGGCGGAGGAAGTCGAGCAGCTCGGGCAGCTCGACGCGGCGTGCGGTAGCGATGTTCGGAGCCATCTCATGTGCCTTTCGCTCAGCTGAGGTCACGATCCTTTCACCGGCCCGGCCTCCTGGAACGCGGGGCGGGATGCGACCATCGGAGTCGTTGACCACAGAACGATGGGTGATGGCATGACAGGTGAGAACGGCAGGAAGGCCCTTGTGGTGCGGGGAGGCTGGGAGGGGCACGCCCCCGTCGAGGCCACGGAACTCTTCGTGCCCTTCCTGGAGAAGCAGGGATTCGAGGTGGTCAAGGCGGACTCTCCCGCACTGTACGCGGACCCCGCGTTCATGTCCGGCGTCGACCTCGTCGTGCAGTGCTACACCATGGGCACGATCGAGCGGGCCGAGCTGCAGGGGCTGGAGGCCGCGATCCGCGCCGGCACCGGGATGGCGGGCTGGCACGGCGGCATCGCCGACTCCTTCCGTAACTCATCCGACTACCTGCACCTCGTCGGCGGGCAGTTCGCCTGCCACCCGGGCAAGGGCCCGGACGCCGACGACGTGGGCAGGCAGGAGCACTACTTCGTCCCGTACACCGTGAACATGTCGCCCGAGGCGGCCGGCCACCCCATCACCGAGGGCATCGCCGACTTCGACCTCGTCACCGAGCAGTACTGGGTGCTGACGGACGACTACGTCGACGTGCTGGCCACGACCACGCAGCGGGTGCGCCCGTGGGACCCGTGGCACCGCGAGGTGACCTCGCCCGCCATCTGGACCCGCCGGTGGGGGAAGGGCCGGATCTTCGTCGCGACCCCGGGGCACAGCGTCGACGTGCTCCAGCACGACAGCGTACGCACCGTCATCGAAAGGGGCATGGTGTGGGCGAGCCGGTGAACGTGGGCGTCGTCGGGTGCGGCGCGATCTCCGCCCAGTATTTCCGCACCATCGAACGGCTGCCGCAGGTGCGGCTGGTCGCGGTGGCCGACCTCGACCTCGACAGGGCGCGGGAGGCGGTACGGCCCTACCCCGGCACCGACGTGCTGAGCGTGGCCGGGCTGATGGCCGACCCGCGCGTCGACGTCGTGCTCAACCTGACCGTCCCGGCGGCCCATGCCGAGGTCGCGTTGCAGGCCATCGCCGCCGGCAAGGACGTCTACTGCGAGAAGCCCCTGGCCGCGAACGTGGCCGACGCGGCGCGGGTGCTGCAGGCGGCCGGCGAGGCCGGGGTGCGCGTCGGCTGCGCGCCCGACACGGTGTTAGGGACGGGCACGCAGACCGCGCGCAAGGCGATCGACGACGGCCTGATCGGGCGGCCCGTCGCGGCCACCGCGACGATGATGACGCCGGGTCACGAGCGCTGGCACCCCAACCCCGACTTCTACTACGCCCCCGGCGGCGGCCCGCTGCTCGACATGGGCCCCTACTACATCACCTGCCTGGTGACGCTGCTCGGGCCGGTCGCGACCGTCGTCGGCGCCGCCGGGCGCACCCGGGCCAAACGCACGATCGGCTCGGGCCCCCGGCAGGGCGAGGAGATCCCGGTCAGCGTCGACACCCACGTCACCGGGGTGCTCGTGCACGCGTCAGGGGCGCTGTCCACGCTCGTGATGAGCTTCGACGGGGTCGCGACCAGGTCACCCAACATCGAGGTGCACGGGGAGAAGGGCTCGCTCGTCGTACCCGACCCGAACCACTTCGACGGCGCCGTCCTGGCATCGGTGCTGGGGGAGGAGGGCTGGCGGGAGCTGCCGGCGGCGGCCGGCTACGTCGAGGCCGGGCGCGGCGTGGGACTGGCGGACCTCGCGTCGGCCGGACTCCACGCGGCCGGCGGCGCGGAGCCGCGCGCGGGCGGATCGCTGGCCTTCCACGTGCTCGACGTCATGGAGTCGCTGCTGGACGCGGCGCGCTCCGGCACGGCGGTGACCACCGCGAGCACCTGCGAACGCCCTCCGCCCGTGGCCCTGCGCTCCCTCGCCGGCGGGCTCGACGGCCTGCCGTAGGCGTGCGACGGTTCGGCCCTCCGTCCCGTCGTGGACGGGACGGGGGGTCTCGGACGGAGGACCGCCCGGCCACCGGCCGCCGGGCCTCCTCGCCTACGCGCGCGAGCAGGCGGTGAGGAACGTGTTCACGATCGAAGAGCCGGGCGCTGGAGGTGCCAGACGACGACGGCGGGGACGCCGTCGATGGCCGCCCGCGCCGCCTCGGGCGCGTGGTCGACCAGGACCCACGGCCACAGGTCCCAGGGGCCCAGGGTCCCCGGCTCCTTCGGCGGATCCTGCGGTTCGGGAACCTCGGCGCCGGGCTCCCGAGGCTCCTCGCAACGGCGCACCTCCAGCCCCGCCCCCAGCGCGGCGCGTACGTAGTCGCCGATCCGGTGGTGGTAGGTGGCCACGCGGGCGGGCCGGTCGTCCGGCAGCCGCAACGACGGGATGATGCCGCGGGCCACGCCCTCCGGGTGGATGTCGGAGAGCACCACGTGCCCGCCCGGGCGCAGCACCCTGGCGAACTCGGCCAGCACCGGATCCAGCGAGGGGACATGGGTGAGCGCCAGGGAACAGACGATCAGGTCGACGGAGGCGTCATCGACCGGCAACCGGTCGAGCGGGCCGAGCCGGAAGTCGCCCTCCGGCACCCGCTCGCGAGCGCGGGCGAGCATGTCGGGGGAGCTGTCGACGCCGATGACCCGGTGGCCGCGACCGGCCAGGGCCGCGGCGAACCTGCCCGTGCCGCACGCGGCGTCCAGGGCTAGGCCCGCCGGCAGCGTGCCGACGATCTCCTCGATGATCGGCTCGTCGTAGGAGAAGGCCGAGTTGGGATCGTCGTACGTGCGGGACCAGATCCGGTAGCCCTCGACGGTGTCGACGCGGACGACGTCGACGGCGGCATCGGCCAGTGCCGGATCGTCCAGCAGGCGCCGGATCTCGGCGATGCGCGCCTCGACGAACGCGCGGTCGTGCTCGCCGGTGAAGGAGCGCATCAGAGCCATGCCTTCGAGGCCGAGCACGTAGGCCAGGGGGTTCTCGTACGTCACGGCGACACGCTAGCGACGGGGCGAACGCGCGTGCCAACGCTTTTCCCGCGCATGCGAATGCTCAGGGTGAACGAGGAATAACAGACGGTATATCCGGTAAGGACACCAGCATCCGACATCGGATTCGGGGGGATGAGTGCCGGATACGCCGCCCGGCCGCGCGCCTGACGCGTCCGCGGCACCACGTCACGAGGCCGCGCGACCGAGAACGCGCACCGGCCCACCCAGCCCGCGTCCGGGTCCGTCCGGCCCGCGTCCGGACGCGCGCGGCATCGTGCCGGACGCTCGGGGGAAACGGATCCGATCCCCCGCGGGAGCCGGGGCGCCATGATCGGCGCGTTCTACGAGCACAACCTGCGAGGACGGTACGTCGAGGTCGAGTACGCCGACGGCCGCGTCCGCCCGCTCGCCGCCGAACGCTGGCTGCGGCCCATCGACGGCGACGACGACGTGCTGGACCGGTGCGGCGGCCCCACCCTGGACGTCGGTTCTGGAGCCGGCCGGCTGACCGCGGCGCTCGCCCGCAGGGGCGTCTTCGCCCTCGGCATCGACATCACCCCCCTGGCGGTCGAGCTGACCCGGCGCGCGGGCGGCCTGGCCCTGCTCGGGTGCGTCTTCCAGCCCGTTCCCTGCGCCGGGCTGTGGGCCGAGGCACTGCTGGCCGACGGCAACATCGGGATCGGCGGCGATCCCGTGGCGCTGCTGCGGCGCCTGCGGCAGCTGGTCAGGCCGGGCGGGTCCGTGCTCGCCGAGGTGCGCGCGCCGGGTTCGGGGAGCACGGTGGACCGCGTACGGCTGCGCCAGGGTGGCAGCACCGGCGAGTGGTTCCGGTGGGCGACCGTCTGCGCCGACGACATCGGCCCGCTCGCCGCAGGCTGCGGCTTCCCCACCGTCGACCTGTGGACCGTCGCCGGCCGCTGGTTCGCCACCTGCACCGGCCCGACACCGTAGCCGGTCTTCCTGGGCAGGGCGAGGCGCCGCGGTGACGCCGGTGGCCCGGCTCCAGCGAGTGGCTGCGGAAGCCATGACGCTCTCGCTCCGGTGAGTGGTGTGGTGGCGGTGGTGGTCCGGCTCGGGCGGAGTGGTGTGGTGGGGGGTTGGTCCGGCTCAGGCGAGTGGTGCGGTGGCGAACTCCTTCATGCCCTCCGCGAAACGGATCCGAGCCCGGAAGCCGAGCTCCGCGGCGGCCCGGTGCGGCGCGGCCACGATGTGGCGCACGTCGCCCAGCCGGTACTCCCCGGTGGTGACCGGCTCGGGGCCGCCGCGCTGGGCCGCCAGCTCCCCGGCCAGCTCCCCGACGGTGTGCGGCTCTCCGCTCGCGATGTTGTACGCCGCCAGGCACCCCGCCCGGCCACCGGCGAGGGCGGCCACGTTGGCGCCGGCGACGTCGCGGACGTGGACGAAGTCGCGCGTCTGCCCGCCGTCCTCGAACACCCGGGGCGCACGACCGGCCTCCAGCGCCGACCGGAAGATCGCCGCGACCCCCGAGTAGGGGGTGTCCCTGGGCATCCTGGGGCCGTACACGTTGTGGTAGCGGAGGGCGACCGCGGTGCCGCCGGTCTCGCGCGCCCAGTTCGCGGCGAGGTGTTCCTGCGCGAGCTTCGTGGTGGCGTAGGCGTTGCGCGGATCCACCGGCGCGTCCTCGTCGATGGGGGAGCAGCGCACCTGGTCGCCGCAGCGGGGGCAGCACGGCTCGAACGACCCCCGCGCCAGGTCCTCGGCCGAGCGCGGGCCGGGCCGCACCCGGCCGTGCCGCGCGCAGTCGTAGGCGCCCTCGCCGTAGACCACCATGGAGGAGGCCAGCACCAGCCGCCTGACGTCGCGGGCGGCCATCGCGGCCAGCAGCACGGCCGTGCCGTACACGTTGGTCGAGGCGTAGCCGGGCAGGTCGGCCACGTCCACGCCGAGGCCGACCCTGGCCGCCTGGTGCACGACCGCGCCGGCGCCCGCCAGCACCCGGTCGAGCAGTACGGGGTCGCGTACGTCCCCGCCGGAGCGCAGGTCGAGCGGCACGACCTCGTGACCTGACGCCTCCAGCGCCGCCACCACGTGACTGCCGATGAACCCGGCGGCGCCCGTCACCACCACCGTCCGGTCACGGGCGCCGGTCACAACCGCGTCCCGGTCCCGGCGAGCGCGGCGGCGTAACGGGAGTGGGGGGCCAGCGCCGCCACCTCGACCGCGTCCGCCATGGTGTCCACGTCGGTCAGGCACGGCAAAGACGCGACGCTCATCCCCGCCTCCTCCATCCGCCGCAGCTGCACCTCTCCGGTGTCCGGCTCCGACATGGGCACGCCGAGCAGCAGCGCGGGGTCGGGGTCGCGCAGCCCGAGCAGCCAGAAGCCGCCGTCGTTCGCGGGGCCGAACACCGCGTCGCGGCCGTCGAGCAGGGCCACGGCCTCGGCCAGCAGGTCCGGGGTGATCTGCGGGGTGTCCATGCCGATCAGCACGACGGGGACGGGCAGCAGCCGGTACGCGTCCTCGAAGGCCGCCGCCAGCCGCTCGTCCAGGCCGCCGCCGCGCTGCGGGAGCACGGTGAATCCTGAGGGCAGCCACGTTCCGGGCGCGCCGTCGAGGGCCAGCACCCGGCGTACGGCGGGCGCCCGGGCGACCGCGCGCAGCGTGTCCTCCAGCGCGGCCCCGGCCACGGCGGCCGCCTCCTCGGAGGTGAGCGGCGGGACGAGCCGGGTCTTGACCTTCCCCGGCACGGGCTCCTTGGCGATCACGACGATTTGAGTCTGGTTCACGCGGTTCCGTCCTGGCGGGTCATGACCCGCCGCATGTCGCCGATGGCCCGCAGGGTGCCGCGTACGGTGCCGGTCACCTTCGACCGGCCGTTGCGGGGCAGGTAGTCGACATCGACCTCGACGATGCGCCAGCGCGCGGCCCCCGCGCGCAGGACCATCTCCAGCGGGTAGCCGAAGCGCCGGTCGACGATCCCCAGCCGGAGCAGCGCGACGCGCCGGCAGGCGCGCATCGGCCCCAGGTCGCGCAGCCGGGCACCGGTACGGCGGCGCAACCGCCTGGCCAGCACGGCGTTGCCCAGCCTGGCGTGCGCCGGCCACGACGCGCCGGGCCGGCGGACCCGGCGGCCGAGGACGAGGTCGGCCTCGCCGGCCATGACGGGCCCGCTCACCCGGGGCAGCTGCTCGGGATCCAGCGACGCGTCGGCGTCCATGAAGCACACGACGTCCGAGGTGGCGGCGGCGAGCCCGGCGTGGCAGGCGGCGCCGAACCCCGTCCGCGGCTCGCTCACCACCGTCGCGCCGAGCTCGGCGGCGATCTTCGCTGAACCGTCGGCCGAGCCGTTGTCGACCACGATCGGGTGGAAGCCGTGCGGCATCCGCCCGAGCACCCACGGGAGGGCCGCCGCCTCGTTGAGGCAGGGCAGCACCACGTCGATCTTCATGCCGCCGACGCTACTGCGATGTCCCGGTTCGCACCCTTGCGCCGGGTGCCGTCTTTCCGAGAAATGACCAGCTCAGAGCCATCAGGAGAACCGGACGCGGCAGCCGGCCCACCGGCTCCGGCCCTCTGAGGCCCGTCCGCGTAGCGCACCGTCCGGGCCGGTGGGGGCACCGCGTGGTTCCGGACTCCACCCGTCAGCCCCGCGGCAGGGCCAGGTCGAGCCGCGCGACACGTTCGGGGTCGGAGAGGATGTCGATCGCGGCGATCCTGCCGTCGGCGATGGTGAAGCCGAGAACCGATCGCGGCCGGCCGTCCTCGCTGCTGATCAGCCCGGCCGCCCCGTTCACCAGCACGCGCTGCACGGTGTGGGTGGTCGTGAACCGCTGGAAGTTCGGGGCGTGCCCGGCCACCGCGGCGGCGCCGCTGATCGTCCACGAACCGCCCTCGGCGAAGGCGCCCGCGTCGATGCGCAGGACCACGTCGGGATCCAGGACGGCGAGCAGCGCGGTGAAGTCACCGCCGCGAGCGGCCGCCAGGAAGGCGTCGACGACCCGGCGCTGGCGTACGGGGTCGCGGTCGGGCGACGGGACCGTCCCTCGTACGCGCTGTCTGGCCCGGCTGGCCAGCTTCTTGGCCGTGTCGGGGGAGCGGTCCACGATCGTGGCGATCTGCTCGAACGGCACCGCGAACATGTCGTGCAGCACGAAGGCCAGCCGTTCCGCCGGACGCAGCGAATCCAGCACCACCTGCAGCGCCAGGCCGACGGCGTCGGCGATCAGCGCCTCCTGCTCGGGGTCGCCGCCGTCCTCGGGGCTGACGACCGGATCGGGCAGCCGCTGCTCCAGAGGGGCCTCGCGGCGCGCGGCGCGTGCGCGCAGCATGTCCAGGCAGACCCGGCCGACCACCGTGGTGAGCCAGCCGCCCAGGTTGCCGATCGCGCCGGAGTCCGTACGGCTGAGCCGCAGCCACGCCTCCTGCACCGCGTCGTCGGCCTCGGTGAGAGAGCCGAGCATCCGGTACGCCACCGCCTTCAGGTGGGTGCGGTGTTCTGCGAATCGTCCGGCCAGGAACTCGTCAGCGTCCACGGTCACGTCATCCTTCGATCAGGGTCGTTCCCTTCCTTGACGGAACGGACCCGGCGAAGGTGACGGATCCGGCGAACCCTAATGTGTACCCGTACGGCAGGAACGCGTGAGCGGGAAGGGAAGCCCATGATCGCCCGCATCTGGAACGGCGCCACCCCGGCGGAGAAGTCCGGCGACTACCTGAAGCTGATGCGGGAGGTCGCGCTCCCCGACTACCGGTCGACCCCCGGCAACCGGGGCGCCTACGTGCTGCATCGCCTGGACGGCGAGGTCGCGCACTTCCAGATGCTGACGTTCTGGGACTCGGAGGAGGCGATCAAGGCCTTCGCCGGCGACGACGTCACCGTCGCGAAATATTACGACTTCGA
Organism: Nonomuraea sp. KM88; assembly: GCF_052245635.1. Lineage (NCBI taxonomy): Bacteria > Bacillati > Actinomycetota > Actinomycetes > Streptosporangiales > Streptosporangiaceae > Nonomuraea > Nonomuraea sp. KM88. Next base: position 948,895 of record NZ_JBQQCC010000001.1, read on the forward strand.
CGACGCCTTCCTGCTGGAGAAGGAGCCCCGGGCCGTCCACCACCACGTGTACGACACGTGACCCGCGGCGCGCCGCCCGCTCAGGCCGCCTTCGCGGCGGTGAGGAGGGCGGCGTACCCGGCGACCCGGGCGCCGAGGTGCTGGGCGGTGCGCAGGTCGGAGTCGTGCATCAGGTCGGGCCCTTCGTCGATGTTGGACTGGGCGGCCGCGCCGAGCCAGACACCGAGCCGGTTGAGGTCGTGCTCGGAGGCGGTGCCGGCGTTCCATCCGGACTTCAGGCCGAGGCCGACCCAGAGCATGCCGTGCTGCGCGGCCAGCAGGGCGAGGTATTCGAGCGTGTGCAGCTTGTCGCCGCTCATCGATCCGGAGTTGGTGAACCCGGCCGCCAGCTTGCCCTCCCACGCCTGGTCCTGCCAGCGGCTGACCGAGTCGCGGGCGAAGGTGTGGAAGTCGGGGCTGGCCGAGCCCATGTAGGTGGGCGTGCCGAAGACGATCGCGTCGGCCGCGTCGAGAATCGACCACTGCGCCTCCGTGATGCCGTTCACCGGCACCGTCTCGGCCTTGACGCCGGCCACCGCCGTCGCCCCGGTGCGCACCGCTTCGGCCAGCCGCGCCGTGTGCCCGTACCCGCTGTGGTAGGCCACCGCCACAAGAGTCATCATGTTCTCCTCAAAGTCCTCATGCCGACAGCCTGGCGCGGCGGCCGTCCCGGGCGAACCGGCCGTTCGGGTGGTCCGCGCCCACCCGAACGGGTGGCCGTTACCGCGGACGGCCGGGCTAATCTGAACGCCATGGCCGATGAGTCGTGGTCGGGCGCCATGTCCGCGGTGCTGGACGTGCTGCGGGCGCCGTTCGACGAGATCCTGCCGCGGTTGTCACGCGTGCTGGCGACCGTGCTGCCGCATGACGGGCTGGCCCTGCTCGCCGGCGACTGCGTGCTCATGTCTCCGCTGCTGACCCACGGCCTCGACGAGGTGACCGCCGATGAGATGGAGCCGCTGCTCGGCCGGGTCGACGTGCGCACGCCGTGGCTCGGGCGGCTCCGGCTGGGCGGTGAGCCGCGCCAGGTGCTGGCGGTCGCGGTCAAGCCGCCCGAGTCGCGAAGTGGCATGGCCGCCATCGTCCTCGGCGACGACGCCGAGCCCTCGCCCGCCGTGCGCGGCCTCGTCCAGCAGCTCGTGGAGGTCGCCGTGCTGCACCTCGCCGACCTGGTCACCGGCGCCGAACGCGTCGGCGCGTTCACGGCGGTCCCCGACACCGACCTGGCCGACGCGCACGCCGCCACGCTCACCGCGCTGCTCGGGGTGCTGCGCTCGCGCAGGCTCGACGACGCCGCGGCCCGCCGTACCGCCATCGAGCTGGCCGTACCCGCGCTGATCGAGACGCGCAACGGCGGCGAGCGGGAGGCAGGAGAGGAGCGCGCGGGCGAGGCGTTCGGCATCCTCACCGACAAGCTGTCGCTGCTCACCCGGTACGACGCCATCGCCCTCGATCTGGCGGCGCCCGAGCCGCCGGGCCGTCCCCTGCCGGGGGTGGTGGCGCGCGCCGCCAGATCCGTGGCGCTCGGCGCGGTGCTGGCCATGCTCCAGCAGGGCGGGGTGAGCCGGATCAGGGTGTCCTGGCAGGTGGCGGATCTCGTGCTGCGGGTGACGGTGCGCGACGACGGGCCGGGCACGATCGCCGCCGACGCGCTGCCGGTCCACCGGCTCCGCGACCGCCTGGCCGGGCTGGGCGGGGTGCTGGAGGCCGACCCGGTTCCCGGCTGGGGCACGACGATCGTCGCGTCCGTCCCGATCGCCGCCGGGCCGCCCGCGGCCCCGCTGGATGCGCTGAACCCCAGGGAGCACGACGTCCTCGACGAGTTGGCGCTGGGCCGTCGCAACCGCGCGATCGCCGAGCGGCTGGGCATCAGCGAGAACACCGTCAAGTTCCACGTGGCCAACATCCTCGGCAAGCTCGGCGTCACCACCCGGGGAGAGGCCGCCGCCCTGGCCCGAGGGCTCCGGCGCACCGGCTGACCTGCGACCCCACGGGCTCGCGACCTCCTCCATCCCGTAATTACCAATAAAATTGGTAGGAAATATTGATTTAAGAGTGGGGCGTGCCTATCGTGAGGAGGACTTGATCTCCTGTCGCACGTCGAAGGGCCATGCCGGATGCCTGTTCCCTCCCTGTCGCGCCCCGCGCTCGCCATGCTCCTGCTCGCCGCTCTGACCGCGTGTGCCCAGGCCGGCGCGGGAGAGCGGCCGGCGGCGGCGCTCCCGGCGGACGCGCCGCTGCCGAGCTCCGTTCCCAAGGGCACCAAGCTGATCATCGGTGACCCCTCGACCAAGGTCGCGCTCCAGCTCTCGGGTGAGATCGACGCGTTCTCGTTCGCCATCGAATGGGCCAACATCAGCGGCGGCCCGCAGACCAGCGAGGCGTTCCGGGCGGAGGCGCTCGACGTCGGCGCGGTCGCGGACATCCCGCCCGTCCACGCGACCTGGACCGGGCTGTCCGTGAAGATCGTCGCCGCGAAGTTCCGCAAGGACCCGCTGAACCACCCGATCTACGAGCTCGGCATCGCGCCGGGGGCGAACGTGAAGACCCTGGCCGACCTGCGCGGCAAGAAGATCGCCTTCAGCCCCGGCCAGGCGCAGGGCGCCCTGATGCTCAGGGTCCTGAAGCGGGCTGGGCTGACCAAGGACGACGTCACCCTGGTCGAACTGCCGAGCACCGGCGACGTCTACCCGAACGCGCTGGCCTCCCGGCAGGTGGACGTGGCCCCGATCGGCGGCGTCAACATCAAGCGGTACCTCACGAAGTTCGGCAAGGACGGCGCCACCACCGTCCGCCACGGCCTGCGCGACGACCCGGCCCACCTGTACGTGCGCCGGCAGGTGCTGGAGGACCCGGCGAAGGCCGCCGCGCTGCGCGAGTACGTCGCCGCCTGGGCGCGCGCCACCCGCTGGACCTACGAGCACCCCAGGGAATGGATCGACGGCTACTACGTCAAGGACCAGGGCCTGTCCGCCGCCGACGGCCGATATCTGGTCGACCAGGCGGGCGAGCCCGAGATCCCGGCAGACTGGTCGCAGGTCGTCGCCCGGCACCAGGAGACCATCGACCTCCTGGCCGAGGAGACCGGCAACCCGCCGCTGAAGGCCCAGGACCTGTACGACTCGCGCTTCCAGACGGTCGGCGCCGACGCGGTCAAGGACGGTGCCTGATGACGCTCGTCACCTCCCGCCCGGCGAGCGCCGCCCCGCGCCCGCGTGCCCGCCGCCGCCTGCGTCCCGGCCGGCGGATCAGGCTCGGGTTCCTGCTCGGCCCGTTCCTGCTGCTCGCGCTCTGGGCCGCCGCCTCGGCCACGGGCCGGCTCGACCCCCGCTTCCTGTCCGCTCCGTGGACCGTGGTCGCCACCGCGTACGATCTGGTCGGGACCGGTCGGCTGCAGGACCACCTGCTCGCCTCGGTCCAGCGGGTCGTGCTGGGGCTGGCGATCGGCATCCCGCTCGGCACGCTGCTCGCGCTGGTGTCCGGGCTGAGCCGCTGGGGTGAAGCCCTGATCGACGGCCCCGTCCAGCTCAAGCGGGCCATCCCGTCGCTCGCGGTGATGCCGCTGCTGATCCTCTGGCTGGGCATCGGCGAGGTGATGAAGGTGACGGTCATCGCCGTCGGCGTGCTCGTGCCGATCTACATCCACACCCACAACGGCCTGCGCGCCATCGACAGCCGCTACGTCGAGCTGGCCGAGACGGTCGGCCTCGGGCGTGGCGCGTTCGTGCGGAAGGTGGTGCTGCCGGGCGCGCTGCCCGGGTTCCTGCTCGGGCTGCGGTTCGCCGTCATGACGGCCTGGCTCTACCTGGTCGTGGCCGAGCTGATCAACGCCACCAGCGGCATCGGCTACATGATGGACCTGGCGCGCACGTACGGGCAGACCGACGTCATCCTCGTCGGGCTCGTCCTGTACGGCCTGCTGGGCCTCTTCTCCGACGCCGGGGTCAAGCTCGTCGAGAGGAGGGCGCTGTCGTGGCGACGGACGTTGGCGAGCTGATCCGCGTCGAGGGCCTGACCCGCCACTACGGCTCGCGGGCCATCCTGGACGGGCTGGACCTGGAGATCGCGCCAGGAGAGTTCGTGGCGCTGCTCGGGCAGAGCGGGTCGGGGAAGAGCACGTTGTTGCGGGCGCTGGCCGGGCTGGACTTCGACGTGGCGGGCGACGGGCTGATCGAGGTGCCGGCGCAGGTGTCGGTCGTCTTCCAGGACGCCAGGCTGCTGCCCTGGCAGCGGGTGCTGGACAACGTCGTGCTCGGCCTCGACGGCGCCGTGGAGCGCGGCCGGGAGAGCCTGGCCGAGGTGGGCCTGGCCGGGCGGGAACGCGCCTGGCCCAACGAGCTGTCGGGCGGCGAGCAGCAGCGGGTGGCGCTGGCCCGGTCGCTGGTGCGCGAGCCCAGGCTGCTGCTCGCCGACGAGCCCTTCGGCGCGCTCGACGCCCTGACCAGGCTCAGGATGCACGGGCTGCTGCGCCGCCTGGTCGAGCAGCACCGGCCCGCCGTGCTCCTCGTGACCCACGACGTGGACGAGGCGATCGCGCTGGCCGATCGCGTTCTCGTGCTCGACAGGGGCCGGATCGCGGCGGAGCAGCGGCTCGGCGCCGGCGCGGGCGCCGGCCAGATCCGCGCCGAGCTGCTGCGGGCCCTCGGCGTGACCGCGGAACGCGGGTGAGGCGGCCCGCGCGCTCCTGACGGACGGGCACGGCGTCAGGCCGGCGGGCCGGAGGGCCCCGGCCTGGCCAGCAGCGGCATGACGGCCTGGTCGATGTACTCGTCGATCTGCTCGTCGTCGGGTGACGTGCCGTGGTGCATGAAGTGCTGCAGCAGCAGGCCGCTTCCGACCAGCACCGGGATGGCGGAGGCCGACCCGGCGGTGATCTCCCCGCGGGCGGCGGCCTGGCGCAGCAGCTCCAGCATGGCCCGCTGGCGGGGGCGGACGAGTCTCTCCATGACGGCCTCGGCGACCGCAGGGTGCCGCCGCCGCTCCGCCACCAGGGTCATCAGGACGTCGCCGGCCTGCCCGGCGAGGGAGCGGGCCATCATGCGGGACGCGGCACGGAAGTCCTCGCGGATCCTGCCGGTGCTCTCATGCCCTTCCGTCGAGGGCAGGACGTGCTCCAGCGCGTCGATGGCGAGGTCTTCCTTGCTGGGCCAGTAGCGGTAGACCGAGGTCTTGGCCGCGCCGGCTCTCAGGGCCACCCCTTCGATGGAGACATCGCCGTAGCCGTGCTCCACCAGCTCGTCGAGCATCGCCTGCCGGATGGCCTGGCGCATGGCCTCGCGGCCGCGACGCTTGGCGCGGGGCGGGCTTTCCTCGTCGCTCACACTGCCCACTATAGCAACGCTTGCGTATCTATACGCCGAGTCGTAGCGTCTTATAGATACGACACCGTTTCTACAGAGGGAAGAGAGCGACATGGACGATGCGTATTCCCGCTACGCGACGCTTCGCGAGGCCGGCCCCGTGCACCGTGTCGCCACGCCGCTGGGCGGCGAGGCGTACATGATCACCCGATACGAGGAGGCCCGCGCGGCGCTGCACGACCAGCGGCTGTCCAAACACCCCAAGAACGCCCCTGGCTTCCTGCGCGACTCGGGGCTCGTCACCGAGGCGGCGGGACCCGTCGGCGTCAACATGTTGTCGAGCGACCCGCCCGACCACACCCGCCTGCGCCGGGTCGTCGGCAGGGCGTTCACGCCGAGACGCGTGGAGGCGCTGCGCCCGCGCATCCAGCAGATCACCGACGACCTGCTCGACGCGCTGCCCACGGGGGAGGAGATCGACCTCATCGACCGGTTCGCCTTCCAGCTCCCGATCACCGTGATCTGCGAGATGCTCGGCGTCCCCGTCGAGGACCGCGACAGGTTCCGTGCCTGGACCCGCGCCATGACCCTCGTCGTCTCGACGCCTGACGAGAGGCGGCGGCGTGAGGAAGGCATGGCGGCGCTGGAGGTCTACCTGTCCGGCCTGATCGAGCGGTGCAGGAGCGGCGTCGACCGCGAGGTGCCGCACGAGGACCAGCCCGACCTGCTCAGCGCTCTGATCGTGGCCGCGGACGAACGGGGCGAGCTCGACGAGGACGAACTGCGCGGCACGCTCATGCTGCTGCTCATCGCCGGGCACGAGACCACGGTCAACCTCATCGGCAACGGCACGCTCGCCCTGCTCCGCAACCGGGACCAGCTCGACGCGCTCATCGCCGACCCCGGGCTGCTGCCTTCGGCCGTGGAGGAGTTGCTGCGCTATGACAGCCCGGTCGAGAACGCCACGTTCCGCTTCACCCTGGAGGACGTTGAGCTCGGCGGCTTCACGATCCCCGCAGGAAACCTGGTGCTGGTCTCCTTGGCCGGGGCCGACCGCGATCCCCTGCGCTTCGACCGCCCGGGCGAGCTCGACCTGGCCAGGGGGGACAACCCGCATCTGGCGTTCGGGCACGGCATGCACTTCTGTCTCGGGGCGCCGCTGGCCAGGCTGGAAGGCATGGTGGCCTTCGCGTCCCTGTTCGGGCGCTTCCCCGGGATCCGGCTGGCGTGCCCGGCGGAGCAGCTCCGGTTGCGTTACCAGAGCCCTCTGGTGATCGTCCGCGGGCTGGAGGCGCTGCCCGTGGTGCTCGAACGCTGACCGGCCCACCGCCCCTCCCCCCATAGGGGGCGGTGGCCGCAGGGACCTCTGTGCAGGCAGTTTGTGCTGTGGCGGGTAGCGCGTGCTCATATGAGCAAATTTCGGCTCATGTGTTGCTGCCAGGTGAACGGGCGACTTAGCGTGCGTTACCACGTCACATACGGAGGTCCCTATGCGTGGATTCCGGCTGTTCAAAATGCCTGTCCTCCTTCTTTCCGCCATCGCCCTGGCCGCGTGCTCGGTGTCGACCACCCCCGGCGGGTCCACCGCCGACGCCGGCCAGGAGGCCGGCGACGGCCCGCTCGTCATCGGCTTCAGCCAGGCGACCCAGCAGTCCCCGTTCTACGTGCAGCTGCGCGAAGGAGCCGAAGCCGCCGCCGAGAAGGCCGGCGCCACGCTCTACTTCGCGGACGCGGGCGGGGACGTCACCAAGCAGAACAACGACGTCCAGGACCTCATCACCCGGCAGGTCGACGTCCTGCTCATCAACCCGGTCGACCCGCAGGGCGTGCAGCCCGGCCTCGCCGCCGCCAAGGCCGCCGGAGTGTCGGTGGTTACCGTGGACCGGCCGGTCGCCGAGGGCGCGGTCGCCCACGTCGGGCGCGACAACAAGGCGATGGGCGAGCTCGTCGGCAAGCGCCTCAGCGAGCAGCTCGGCGCCAAGGGCGGCACCGTCATCGAGATCAAGGGAGACGCGGGCGGCGCCGTGGCACGCGACCGCAGCGCCGGATTCCACGAGGCCGTCAAGGCCAACCCGAAGATCAAGATCGTGGAGGGGCCGTACGCGGACTACGTCCGGGCCAAGGCCGTCACGGCCATGCAGGACCTGCTCCAAGTCAACCCCGGCGTGGCCGCCGTCTACGCGCACAACGACGACATGGCGCTCGGCGCGCTGAAGGTGCTCAACGAGAGCGGCAAGAGCAAGGTCCTCGTCGCCGGCGTGGACGGGCTCATGGAGGCGGTCAAGGAGATCGCCGGCGGCGGGCAGTACGTCGCCACGGCGCTCAACGACCCCATCTCGCTCGGCTCGAAGGCCGTGGAGACGGTGCTCAAGGTCGGCAAGGGCGAGAAGGTCGAGCCCTCCATCGACGCGGGTACCGAGCTGATCGACCCGGACAACGCGGCCCAGTACACCGGGTCCGGAGAGTTCGCCCAGGCGCGCGAGCAGTGACGACCGGCGAATACCAGGAAGGCGGAGATATGACCATGCAGGCCGCAGTGCTCCACGCGCCCGGGGACATCCGGGTGGAGCAGGTGCCCGTACCCGAGCCCGGCCCCGGCGAGGCGCTCGTCCGCGTCGCCGCCTGCGGGGTGTGCGGATCGGACATCCCGCGCATGTTGTCCGCGGGGGCGTACCACTTCCCGATCATCTGCGGCCACGAGTTCTCGGGTCACGTGGTCCGGATGGGCGAACGCCTGGCCGCCACGGGGCGCGTGCGCGAGGGCGACCTGGTCACCGTGCCCCCGCTCATCCCGTGCCACGCCTGCGCGCCGTGCAGCCAGGGGCACTTCAGCCTGTGCCAGAACTACGGCTACTTCGGCAGCCGCAGGGACGGCGCGTACGCCCAGTACGTCACCGTCCCCGACGAGAACCTCATGGTGTTGCCCGCCGACCTCGACCCGAGGGCGGCGGCCATGCTGGACCCGGCGGCGATCGCCCTGCACGCCCTGTGGCGGACGAAGATGCGCGGCGGCCACCGGGTCGCGGTCGTCGGCGCCGGCCCCATCGGGCTGTTCGCCGTGCAGTGGGCGCGCATCGCCGGCGCCGCCGAGGTGCTCGTGATCGAGCTGAACGAGCAGAAGGCCGCCATGGCGACGGAGGCGGGCGCCACGCACACCGCCACCAGCTCCGAGGCCGCCGCCGACCTGGTCGGCGAGGGGTACGACGTGGTCGTCGAGTCCGCGGGCGTGCCGGCCACCGTCGACCAGGCGGTGGCGCTGACGGCCCGGCACGGCGAGGCGGTGTTCATCGGCATCCCGCACGAGCCCGTGGTGCTGCCCAAGGCCACGTTCAGCTCCTTCCTGCGCCGCGAGGTCACGCTGCACGGCGCGTGGAACTCCTTCTCGGCGCCGTTTCCCGGCGAGGAGTGGCGGGAGGCGGCCAGGTTGCTCGCCTCCGGCGAGCTGGCCTGGAAGTTCATGATCACGCATGAGCTGGGGCTGGAGGCGCTGCCTGAGACCATGGCCGGACTCGGGGAACGTTCCATCTTCAGCTCCAAGGTGCTTTTCCTGCCGAACGAGGAGTGACGATGAGCGCTTTCCTCGCCCTCGACCTCGGCACGGAGGGCGCTCGCGCGGCGGTCTACACCGTGGAGGGCACGCAGGCCGGGACGGGTGACGACGCCTACCCGACCAGCTTCCCCCGGCCCGGCTGGGCCGAGCAGGACCCGGAGCACTGGTGGCGGGCGAGCGTCCGCGCCGCCCGCGCGGCGCTCGCCGAGGCGGGGAACCCGGAGATCGCGGGGGTCGCGGTGGCCACCACGGCCTCCACGGTGGCCGTCCTCGACCGGAACGGACGCCCCTTGCGGCCCGCCCTGCTCTGGATGGACGGCCGGGCCGGCGAGGAGTCGGCGCTGACGGCGCGCAGCGGCCACCCGGTGCTCCGCTACTCGGGCGGCTCGGACGCGGTGGAATGGCTGGTGCCCAAGGCCATGTGGCTGGCCCGCCACGAGCCCGAGACCTACTGCCGGGCCGCGCGCATCACCGAGGCGGTCGACTACATGGTGTGGCGGCTCACCGGGCGGTGGGCGGGATCGCGGATGAACGCGGTCTGCAAGAGCAACTACGACCCGCGCGGCGCCGGATTCCCGCACGACCTGTACGAGCAGCTCGGCGTCGGCGACCTGGCCGGCAAACTGCCGGACGAGATCGTCCCCGTCGGCGACCCGATCGGGCCCGTCGGCGCCGAGGCCCGCGAGGAGCTGGGGATCACCGGCCCGGCCGTCGTCGCGTCCGGCGGGATCGACGCGCACCTGTCGCTGCTGGCCGTCGGCGGCGCGCCCGAGGGCCGGGTGTCGGTCGTCTGCGGCACGTCCAACGCGTTCGTCACGGAGATCGCCGAACCGGTCTTCCCGCCCACCGTGTGGGGGCCGTACCCGGACGCGCTGCGCACCGGGCGCTGGCTCGTCGAGGGCGGCCAGGTGAGCGCGGGCTCGGTGCTGGTCTGGGCGGGGGAGCGGCTCATGGGACGGCCGCGAGCCGAGATCGGCGGGCTCATCGAGGCCGCGTCGGCGCTGCCGCCGGTCGATCACGGCCTGATCGTCCTCGACTACTTCATGGGCAACCGCACGCCCCTGCGCGATCCGCTGCTGCGCGGGGCGGTGCTCGGGCTGACCCTGGCCAGCTCGCCCGAGCAGGTCTACCGGGCCGCCGTGGAGGGCGTCGCGTACGGCACCAGGCAGGTCATCGACTCGTTCACCGAGGGCGGGATCGGCGTGGAGGAGATCTTCCTGTCCGGCGGAATCCGGCACAACGAGCTGTGGCTCCAGACGACCGCCGACGTGCTCGGCCGGCCGGTCAGCCTGGTCGCGGGCGACAACCTGACGTTGCGCGCCTGCTCGGTGATCGCCTCGGTCGGCGCCGGGCGGCACGCCTCGCTCGCCGAGGCGGCGGCCGAGTACGCGCCGCGCACCCGCACCATCGAGCCGATCCCCGAGCACCGGGACGCCTACCGGCAGGGCTATGCCGACTACCGGGCGGCCACCGAGGCCACCACGCCGCTCGCGCACCGCATGAACGCGCCGGAACGGAGGCAGGACCCATGACCGTCCCTGCCGACTACGACGACCAGCTCTACGAGGTCGCCGTCCGCTACTACGAAGGCGGGGAGACCCAGGAACAGATCGCCCACGCCCTGCACCTGACCCGCTGGAAGGTGGGCAGGATGCTGGCCGAGGCGCGCCAGGCCGGGATCGTCCGGATCGAGGTGCTGCACCCGAGGTCCCGGGTGCGTGCCCTGGAACAGTCGCTCAAGGAGCGCTGCGGGCTGCGGGACGCGGTCGTGGTGGCCGGCGGCGGCAACAGCGGCGCGGAGGACCTGCGCGACCGGGTCGCCGCGGCCGGCGCCGACCATCTCATGGCGATGCGGCCCACACCCCGGCTGATCGGCGTGTCGTGGGGGCGCACGCTCGACCGGCTGGCCGGCGGGCTCAAACCCGGATGGGCCACCGGCGTCAACGTCGTGCAGATCAACGGCGCGCTCAGCCGGTCGCGGCAGCCGACCAGCGCGCACAGCATGGCGAGCCTGATCGCCCATCACGGCGGCGGCGCCGCCACGCTGCTGCCCGCCCCGGCGATCCTGGAGCAGCAGAGCACCCGGGCCGTGCTGGAGAGCGACCGGGCCGTCTCCGACGTGCTCGCCCTCGCCACCCGGGCCGACCTGTTCCTGTTCAGCCCCGGCGGCATGGGCAGCGACTCCGTGCTGGTCGACTCCGGCCAGATCGACGCCGGCCACCTGTCCAGGCTCGCGGAGGCCGGCGCGGTGGGCGACGCGCTGGGCCGCTTCATCGACCGCGACGGCCGCATCGTGGACCCCGGCCTGGACGGGCGCACCCTCGGCCTGTCACTGGACGTCCTGCGCGCGTCCACCGCCTCCGTCGCGCTCGTCAGCGGCGAGGCCAAGCACGCGGTGTGCCGGGCCGTCGTGGCGAGCCGCCTCTGCGACGTGCTGATCACCGACGACCAGAGTGCGACGTACCTGCTGGACACGTGGAAGGAGGGCGCATGACGGACGAGCGGCTGCGGATGTCGGGGATCGTCAAACGGTTCCCCGGCACGGTCGCCCTGGACGGCGTGGAGCTGACCGTACGGGCCGGCGAGGTGCACTGCCTGCTGGGCGAGAACGGCGCGGGCAAGAGCACGCTGATGAAGATCCTGTCCGGTTCCTACCGTCCGGACGAGGGGACGATCCTGCTGGACGGCGAGCCGTTCAGCCCTTCGACCCCGCACGCCGGGCTGGCCGCCGGCGTCGCCGTCATCTACCAGGAGCTCGACCTGCTGCCCGACCTCACCGTGGCGCAGAACCTGCTGCTGGGCCGCTCGCCCCGGCTCGGCCCGTTCGTCCGCAGGGCGCGGCGGGCGAGGCTGGCCCGCCAGGCGCTCGACCGGGTCGGCGCGCGCTTCCCCGTGACCACCCGCGTCAGGGACCTGCCCATCGCGGCCCAGCAGCTCACCGCCATCGCCAAGGCGCTGACCGCCGACGCGCGGGTGATCGTCATGGACGAGCCGTCCGCCACGCTCGGCGAGAGCGAGCTGGCGGCGGTGTTCGGCGTCATCCGGTCGCTCACGGAGGAAGGACGCTCGGTCATCTTCATCTCGCACCGGCTCGACGAGGTCAAGGAGATCGGCGACCGCGCCACCGTGCTGCGCGACGGCCGGACAGCGGGCGTCTACGACCTGGCCTCGACCACGCAGGACGAGATCGTGGCCGCGATGATCGGCGAGGCCAAGGAGCTCGTGCGCCCCGCCGGTCATCCCGCCCCCGAGGGCGAGCCGCTGCTGGTCGTGGACCGGGTCCACGTGCCGGGGCTGCTCGACGTGCGCGACATCGAGGTGCGCCCCGGCGAGGTCGTCGGGCTGGCCGGACTGGGCGGCGCGGGCCGTACCACGCTGCTGCGGGCGCTCTTCGGCGACCTGAAGGCGCACGTCACCGCCCGGCTGGACGGCCGGCCGCTCAGGGCGGGCAACCCGGCCGCCGCGGTGCGCGCCGGCCTCGCGCTGGTGCCCGAGAGCCGCAAGGAACAGGGCCTGATGCTGGGCCTCTCGGTGGGCCGCAACGCGGCGATCGCGGCCCTCGGCCGGCCACCGTGGCTGCTGCCCGGGCGGCTCGGGCGGCGCCTGGCCGCACCCGCGCTGGCCGGGCTCGGCGTCAAGACCGCGGGGCAGGGCCAGGTCGTCGGCCAGCTGTCCGGAGGCAACCAGCAGAAGGTCGTGCTGGCCAAGTGGATCACCAGGGGCGGGATCAGGGTCCTGCTGCTGGACGAGCCCACCCGCGGGCTCGACGTCGGGGCCAAGGCCGACCTCTACCGCCAGGTACGCGACCTCGCCGGCCAGGGCGTGGCGGTCCTGCTCGCCAGTAGCGAGCTCAACGAGCTGACCGCCAACGCCGACCGCATCCAGGTCCTGTACGAGGGCCGCAACATCGCCTGTTTCGACCCGAGGGTCAGCCCGGAGAGCGCCATAGCGCACGCCGTCATCACAGGAGCGACACCATGACCACCTCGATCGGATCCTCGGTGGCCGCGTCCGCCGAGCAGGCCGGCGGCGCCCGGTCGCGGCGCGGCGCCGACCTGATCGTCAAGTCCAACCTGCTGCTGGTCTTCCTCGCGTTGTGCGTGGTCGCGACGCTGCTGGCCCCGCAGTTCCTCACCGGCCGCAACATCGCCAACCTGCTGCAGCAGTCGTCGCTCACCGGGATCGTCGCCATCGGCATGACCATGGTGGTGCTGACCGCGGGCATTGACCTGTCGGTCGGCAGCGTGGCCGCCTTCGGCGGGATGACGGTCGCAATCCTCATGACCTCGGGCGTGCCCGTGCTCCCGGCGATCCTGCTCAGCGTGCTGGCCGGCGCCGTGTTCGGCGCGATCATGGGCGGGCTGTCGGCGTACCTGGCGTTGCCGGCCTTCATGACCACGCTGGCCGGGCTCACCGCGATCCGCGGGCTCACGTACCTGCTGACCGACGGCAAGCCCGCGGAGGCGGCGGGGGCGGAGTCGTTCCAGCTGCTCGGCGGCGGGTTCGTCGGCTACGTCCCGATCGTCGGGATCATCTTCGTGGCGATCACGATCCTCGCCGCCGTGGTGCTGCGCGGCACCACCTTCGGCGAGTACGTCTACGCCGTCGGCAGCAACAAGGAGGCCGCGCGGCTGTCGGGGCTGCCGGTGCGCGGCGTGATCACCACCGTGTTCGCGGTGTCCGGCGCGCTGGCCGCGCTCGCGGGCGTGCTGCTCACCTCGCGGCTGACCGTCGGCCAGCCCACCGCGTTCAACGGGCTGGAGCTGGACGCCATCGCGGCCGTCGTCCTCGGCGGCACCAACCTGTTCGGCGGCAGGGGCGGGGTGTTCGGCACCTTCGTGGCGGTGCTGCTGCTGTCGGTGCTGCGCAACCTGTGCAACCTGCTCGGCCTGGGCTCCTTCTTCCAGATGGTGGTGACCGGCCTGATCCTGCTGGTCGCCCTCGTACTCAACATGCTGATCGAAAGGCGTGGCGCCCGTGCCTGACACCCTTCCATCCGGCTCGTTGCGGGCCTACCTGCACGGGCTGCCCGGCGTCGACGAGGTGGGCGTGCGCCGCCGCGCCGCCGACCTGGCCACCCGGTCGATCAAGACCACGGCCAAGCGCCAGGCGATCGACCTGGCCATCCGCATGGTCGACCTGACCACGCTCGAAGGGGCCGACACCCCCGGCAAGGTCCGCGCCCTGGCGGCCAAGGCCATGCGGCCCGACCCGGCCGACCACACCGCGCCCCCGGTCGCCGCGGTCTGCGTCTATCCCGACATGATCCCGGTGGCCGCACCCGTCCTGGCGGGCAGCGGCGTGGGGCTCGCCTCGGTCGCCACCGGCTTCCCCGCCGGGCGCACGTCGCTGGAGGTGAAGCTGGCCGACACGCGTACGGCGGTCGCCGCCGGAGCCACCGAGATCGACATGGTCATCGACAGGGGCGCGTTCCTCGCCGGCGACTACCGCAAGGTCTTCGACGAGATCGTGGCGGTCAAGGAGTGCTGCGGCCCAGCGCACCTGAAGGTCATCCTGGAGACCGGCGAGCTCGTCACCTACGACAACGTACGGCGGGCGTCCTGGCTCGCGCTGCACGCCGGGGCCGACTTCATCAAGACCTCCACCGGCAAGGTCGCGCCCGCCGCCACCCTGCCGGTCACCCTGGTCATGCTGGAGGCGGTCAGGGACTACCGGGCCGCCGCGGGACGGCAGGCCGGGGTGAAGCCGGCCGGCGGCATCCGCACCACCAAGGACGCGATCCGCTACCTGGTTCTGGTCAAGGAGGTGGCCGGGGAGAGCTGGCTGGACCCGGCGCGGTTCCGGCTCGGCGCCTCGACGCTGCTGAACGACCTGCTCATGCAGCGCGCCAAGCTCGACACCGGGCACTACGCAGGGCCCGACTACTACACGATCGACTGAGGGGACCCGTGGAGATCTTCGACTACGCGCCCGCGCCGGAATCACGGTCGATCGTGACGATCCGCCCGGCGTACGACCTGTTCATCGACGGCGAGTTCACCGAGGCCAAGAGCGACGAGCGGATCGTGACGGTCAACCCGGCCGACGAGGAGCCGCTCGCCGAGGTGGCCGCGGCGTCCGACGCCGACGTGGACCGCGCCTTCGCCGCCGCCCGCCGGGCCCACGAACGGGTGTGGTCGCCGCTGCCCGGCGCGGAGCGCGGCAAATACCTGTTCAGGATCGCGCGCATCATCCAGGAACGCGCCCGCGAGCTGGCCGTGCTCGAATCGCTCGACAACGGCAAGCCCGTCAAGGAGACCCGCGACGTGGACCTTCCCCTGGTCGCGGCGCACTTCTTCTACCACGCGGGCTGGGCGGACAAGCTCGCGCACGCCGGGCTCGGCCCCTCACCGCGCCCGCTCGGCGTGGCCGCGCAGGTCATCCCCTGGAACTTCCCGCTGCTGATGCTCGCGTGGAAGGTCGCGCCCGCGCTGGCGACCGGCAACACGGTGGTGCTCAAGCCCGCCGAGACCACCCCGCTGACGGCCCTGGCGTTCGCGGAGATCTGCCAGGAGGCGGAGCTGCCGCCCGGCGTGGTCAACATCGTGACCGGCGCGGGCGGCACCGGCCGGGCCGTGGTCGCCCACCCGGACGCGGACAAGGTGGCCTTCACCGGCTCGACCGGCGTCGGCAAGGAGATCGCCCGCGCCGTGGCGGGCACCGGCAAGCGGCTCACCCTGGAGCTGGGCGGCAAGGGCGCCAACATCGTGTACGACGACGCGGCGATCGACCAGGCCGTGGAGGGCATCGTCTCCGGAATCTTCTTCAACCAGGGTCACGTGTGCTGCGCGGGCTCCCGCCTGCTGGTCCAGGAGTCGATCGCCGAGGAACTGCTGGCCAGGCTGCGGGCCAGGATCGAACGGCTGCGGCTCGGCGACCCGCTCGACAAGAACACCGACATCGGCGCGATCAACTCGGCCGCGCAGCTCGCCAGGATCCGCGACCTGGCCGCCGCCGGCGAGGCGGAGGGCGCGAGCGGCTGGTCGCCCGCGTGCCCGATCCCGGAGCGCGGCTACTGGTTCCCGCCCACCGTGTTCACCGGCGTCACGCAGGCGCACAGGATCGCCCGCGAGGAGATCTTCGGCCCGGTGCTGTCGGTGCTCACCTTCCGCACCCCCGAGGAGGCCGTCGCCAAGGCGAACAACACGCCGTACGGGCTGTCCGCCGGGGTGTGGACGGAGAAGGGCTCCCGCATGTTGTGGACCGCGAGCCGGCTGCGCGCCGGCGTCGTGTGGTCCAACACCTTCAACGTGTTCGATCCCGCCAGCCCGTTCGGCGGCTACAAGGAGTCCGGTTACGGCCGCGAGGGCGGCCGGCACGGGCTGGAGGCATACCTTGGCTGACAGGACCGCTTCCGCGCCGGCCCGCGTGGCCGTGCGCAGGACGTACAAGCTCTATCTCGGCGGGGCGTTCCCGCGTTCGGAATCAGGCAGGTCGTACCCGGTGACATCCTCCCGCGGAGTCCACCTCGCCAACGCCGCCCTGGCGTCGCGCAAGGACGTGCGCGACGCCGTCGTGGCGGCGCGCAAGGCCTTTCCCGGCTGGTCCGGCCGCACCGCCTACAACCGCGGCCAGATCCTCTACCGGATCGCCGAGATGATGGAGGGGCGGCGCGCCCAGTTCGCCGCCGAGGTGGCCGCCGCCCAGGGCGTGAGCGAGGCGCGGGCCCAGGGGGTGGTGTCCGCCGCGATCGACCGCTGGGTCTACTACGCCGGCTGGGCCGACAAGCTCGGCCAGGTCCTCGGGGCGGCCAACCCGGTGTCGGGCCCCTACTTCAACCACTCCCAGCCCGAGCCGGCCGGGGTCGCGGGCGTCCTCGCGCCCGACGGCTCCCCGCTGCTCGGCCTGGTCGCGGTGCTCGCGCCGGTGATCACCGCGGGCAACACGGCGGTGCTGGTGGCGAGCGAGCGGGCCCCGCTGCCCGCCGTCACGCTCGCCGAGGCGCTGGCCACCTCCGACCTGCCGGGCGGCGTCGTCAACGTCCTGACCGGCCGGCTCGGTGAGCTGGCGCCGCCGCTGGCCGGGCACGCCGACGTGAACGCCCTGGACCTGGCAGGGGCGGGCGGCCTGGCCGCCGAGCTGGAGGAGCTGGCGGCGGGCACGCTCAAGCGGGTCGTACGGCCGGGCCGCCACGACGACTGGTCCGCCGCCGACCCCGGCGTGGCCCGCATCCGGCCCTTCGTAGAGACGAAGACCGTCTGGCACCCGATGGGCCTCTGACGGGTACCCGGCCGGGTGGCCGTGACGGCCGGTCCGGAGGCGGCGGTCAGCTGGAATGGTCAATGGTGATCACGACGTTGCCGATTTTCCGGCCGGAGTCGACATAACGGTGCGCCTCGACGATGTCGGCCAGCGGATATCGCCGGTCGATGACCGGGGTGAAACGGCCGGACTCGATCAGGTCGCGGAAATACAGGGCCGTTTCCCGGTCGTTTCTCGGCAGGGGCATGAGCACTTTCCTGCCGCCGAGCGGCCGGGTGACGAGGGGGAGGAACACGTTCTGCCACAACGGGCCGACGTCGGAGGCGGCGTAGACGCCACGCGGTTTCAGCAGCCGGCGGCAGCGGCCGAACGTGCTCTTGCCGACCGCGTCGATGACGACGTCGTACCTCTCCGTGTCGCGGGTGAAGTCGACGGCGGTGCGGTCGATGACCCGGTCGGCGCCCAGACCGCGTACCAGCTCCATGGTCCGCGTGTCGCAGACCGCCGTCACGACGGCCCCGCGGGCCTTCAGCAACTGGACCGCGGCCGAGCCGATGGCGCCGGTCGCGCCGTAGACCAGGACGTCGTGGCCCTCCCTGACCTGCGCGGCCGTGATGATGGACAGCGCGTAGTGAGAACCCTCGGTGCTGGGAGCGGCCTCGTCGTAGCCCAGGCCGCCGGGGATGGTGGCGAGCGTGCCGTCCGCGGAGATGGTCATGTACTCGGCGTGGGCGCCGAACGTGGCGTCGTTGTAGCCGAACACCCGCTCGCCGACCTCGAAAGCGGTGA
Organism: Nonomuraea sp. KM88; assembly: GCF_052245635.1. NCBI lineage: Bacteria > Bacillati > Actinomycetota > Actinomycetes > Streptosporangiales > Streptosporangiaceae > Nonomuraea > Nonomuraea sp. KM88. Next base: position 966,775 of record NZ_JBQQCC010000001.1, read on the forward strand.
CCTCGTCGCCGACGGCCGCTATCTCCCCGGCGAACTCGTTGCCGAGAACGCGCATCCTTGGCCGGAAGAAACCCGCGAAGAATCTCCAGAGGAACGGCTTGGCGGCGCGTAACGCGCAGTCGGTGCGATTGACCGTGGTCGCGTGCACCCTGACGAGCAGCTCGTCCGGCTTGACCTCGGGTTTTTCCACCTCGATCACGCTGACCACGTCGGGCGAGCCGTACCGTAATCGCACCGCGGCTTTCATGCCTGGATTGTAGCCGCCGCTCCGGCGCGGGCGCCCGCCGTGCTCGCGGCGGGCGCCCGCGCGTGCAACGGCGGCGCCCGCCGGGTGCCTCAGCCGAGGCGGGCCAGCTCCTCCGCGCTGAGCTCCAGATCCACGGCCGCGATCGAGTCGAGGATGCTCTCCGGGCGGCTGGCGCCGGGAATGGGGATGACCACAGGGCTGCGGGCGAGCTCCCAGGCCAGGCAGACCTGGTGCGGGGAGACGCCGCGGTCCTTGGCGATCTCGGAGAAGGCGGCGTACCGCTCGCTCAGCTCACCGGCGCGCCCGATGCCGCCCAGCGGAGACCAGGGCAGGAAGGCCAGGCCCAGCTCGGCGCAGACGTCGATCTCGGGCTCGCTGGAGCGGAACCGCGGCGAATACTCGTTCTGCACGCTGACCAGGCCGTCGCCCAGGATGTCGCGGGCGAGCCTGATCTGCTGCGGATCGGCGTTCGAGATGCCCGCCATCTGGATCTTGCCGGCGTCGAGCAGGTCCTTCAGCGCGCCCATGGTCTCCTCGTACGGGACCGCCGTGTCGGGCCGGTGGTGCTGGTAGAGGCCGATGCTGTCGACGCCGAGAGCTTTGAGCGAGCGGTCGCAGGCCTGCTTGAGGTGCGACGGGCGGCCGTCCCTGCCCCAGCCGCCGTCCGGCGTGCGGATGCACCCGCCCTTGGTGGCGACGAGCACGGTGCCGGCGTCGCCCGCCCACAGGCCCAGGGCCTTGGCGACCAGGCGTTCGTTGTGGCCGACGTCGTCGTGCGAAGGGGTGTACGCGTCCGCCGAGTCGATCAGGGTGACGCCGGCGTCCAGGGCAGCGAGGATGGTACGGATCGACTGGGTCTCGTCGGGCATGTGCCCGGCCACCGACATGGGCATGGCGCCGAGCCCGATGGCTGAGACCTGGCGCCGGCCGATGGCGCGTGTTGTGCGGGAATTGCGCATGAGTACACCTTGTCGGCTGGAGTGCGCTCCAGGTCAATCCCCCGCCGGGCGCGTCGGGAAGGTGCGGTGCCGGCGGGCACAGGTGTCCGGGCGTCACGGGCGGGCGGCGGTCAGGTGTCTGCCGAGGCGCTGGGCGGGGGCCTCGATGAGACGGTGGGTCAGGAGGCTGAGCGGGATCAGGACGAGGAAGTACAGCGCCAGGTCCGGGAGCACGTGCAGCAGGATCGGGTGCAGCAGGTAGAGGGAGAAGCTGATCACGCCGAGCTGCGGCAGCCAGCGGGGGAACGCCCGCCCGCGCAGCGCGAGCCCGAGCGCGAAGGTGCCGAAGGCCAGCACGAGCGCCGTCGCCCAGGCGGGATCGTCCTTGGCGGGGATCCCGCACGCCAGCACCGCCGCCGTGGCGAGGGCGGCGGCACGCCAGGAGATCGTGCCGCGCTCGGCCCGGTAGACCGCAGTGCCCGCGAACATCGACGCCAGGATGATCACGCCCTGCCAGGTGCCGCCCCGGCTGCCGAGGATCACGAGCGCGAGCCCGAGCAGGCCGCCGGCGACCGCGGCGACGGCCTGGGCCCGGCCCCGGCCGAAGGCGGTCGCCGCGATGGCGGCGACGGCCGAGAGGCCGAGCAGCGCTGCCGCCAGGTCGGCGGCGCCGTTGATCGAGGCTTTCGGCAGCAGCAGTCCCAGGGGGACGGCCAGCAGCGCGAGGCCGGCGGCGAGCCCGGCCGACCGCTGCGCCTGCCGGACCGTGAACAGCGCGACGCACATCAGGTAGAACGCCATCTCGTACGAGAGCGTCCACATCACGCCGATGACGGCGGGCAGGTTGAGCAGCTCCTGCAGCATCGTCAGGTTGCCCAGCAGGACCAGCGCCAGTGGCCGCCGGCCGAGTCCGGGTTCGAGGGCGAGCAGGCCGGCGCAGGCGAGCAGGAGCACCAGGCCGCACGCAGCCAGCAGCAGGGGGAGGAGGCGGAAGGCCCGGCCGGCCCAGAAGGCGCGCAGGTCCCCGCGCCGCTCCAGGGAGGCGGGGATGATGTACCCGCTGACCAGGAAGAACACGAACACGCCCCACGTGCCGAAATCGATCAGGCGGTCCACTTCGGCCCAGGCGGCGGGGATGTAGGTCCAGCCGGCGTGGTGCATGGTGACGGCCAGCGCTGCCGGCCCCCGCAGGGCGTCCAGCCAGGCCAGCCGGTGGGGGGCCGCGAACATCTGACGGATTCTAGGTCATAAGTGACTATTTGCCGCCTTTGGTGAGGATGGCGGTGAACCGCCCTGCCGGACGGTGCGTACCTCAAATGTGCGTTGCCGCCAGCATGGTCACGGGTCGTCCGCTGTGGGAGCATGTGGGCCACGCACCACGGTCGCCGGGACCGCTGGCGTCCTCGGCCGGGTGGTCCCGACGGACGTTGCGGGGTGGCTATGAGGGCTTCCGCGCGAGTCCATGCCGGTGTCGTGGTCGGCGTGGGCGTCGTGGTGCTGGTCGCCGTCCTGTGGTTCGGCGGCGGCGCGGGCACGCCGGAGATCGCCGGGCTGCCCTCCGCGGGGCCGCTGGACGAGTGGGGCCTGCCGCTGGTGCGGTTGGGGCACGATCTGTGCGCCGTGGGGTGCGTCGGCACCCTGCTGGCCGCGGGCGTCCTGGCCCCCGCGGGCTCGCCGGAGCCGGCGCGATGCGTGCGCGCGGCCGGCTGGTGGGCGCTCGGCTGGGCGTTCGCCTCCCTCGCCGGCTACGTGCTGACCCTGTCGACCTTCTTCGCCCTGCCTCCGGCGCGGGTCGTCGCCGCCGCGCACCTCCTCGGCTACGGCACGTCGCTCCCGCAGACCCGGGCGCTGCTGGTCGTGGTGGCCGCGACGTTCGTCGTGGCGCTGGCCACGCTCGTGCCGCGCCTGCCCCGGTGGATCCCGCTGGTGCCGGCCGTGGGCGCGCTGCTGCCGCCCGCGTACGTGGGCCACGCCTCCTCGGCGGCCGATCACGACATCGCGATCTCCGCGCTGATGGCGCACCTGGTGGGCGTGTCGGTGTGGGCGGGCGGACTGTGCGCGGTGCTGGTGCACTTCCGCCGGTCCGGCGATCTGCCCGTGGTGCTGTCCCGGTTCAGCACGATCGCGCTGTGCTGCTTCGTCGCGGTGGCCTGTTCCGGGCTGGCCGGCGGGTGGGTGCGGCTGGGGACGCCGTCCGACCTGTGGCAGAGCGCGTACGGCCTGCTCCTGCTCGGCAAGGTCGCCGTGCTGGCGGTCCTCGGATGGTTCGGCTGGAACCACCGCCGCCGCACCGTCACGGGCGTGGCGGACCGCGGGGTGCGGCGCACCTTCGTCCGGCTGGCGGTCGGCGAGGCGGCCGTGATGGCGGCGGCGATGGGGCTGGCCGTCGGCCTGTCCCGCACCCCGCCGCCCGCGGGCGGCGACGGCGGCCACGTGGCGCACGGCATGCTGGAGTTCACGCTCGCGCCGTTCACCCCGGGCGCGCTGGTCACCGAGGCGCGGCTGGATCCGCTGGTCCTGCTGCTGCTCGCCCTGCCCGCCGCCGGATATCTCGCGGGCATGCGCAGGACGGCCGCGTGGCCCGCGGGCCGGGCGATCGCCTGGCACGCCGGTCTGGCACTGGTCGCGCTGGTGCTGGTCGGCGGGGTCGGCGGCTACGCGCGGGCGATGGCGTCCGCGTACGCCCTGCAGCACGTCACGCTCACCGTCATCGCTCCGCTGCTGCTCTGCCTGGGCGCGCCCGTCACCCTGGCGGGCCGGGCCACGACCGCTTCCTCCCAGTACGGCCACCTCGGCTCGCGCGCCTTCGGCCGGCGGATCACCCGGCCGGCCCTCCTGCTGACCGCCTACCCGGTGCTGTTCCTGCTGCTGTACGGGACCGCGTGGCTGCCCTGGTCGTTGTCCGCCTACGGCTCCCACCTGGCCACCGAGGCGTTGTTCCTCGGCCTCGGGCTGGCCGTGTCGTGGGTGCTGGCGGGCGCCGACCCGCTGCCCCGGCCGTTCCCGTGGGCCGCGCGGGCCCGGCTGCTGGCGGTGGCCGCCGCGGTGCACCTCGCCCTCGGCGCGTACCTGCTGGCCGGGCCCCGCGTCGCGGCCGCCTGGTTCCTGCAGGTGGCCCCGGCCGGCGTGCCGGAGGCCGACCAGCGCCTCGCCGGGGCCGTCTACCTGATCGTGCCGCTGCTCGCCTTCGCGCCGCTGGCGGTGCGGCTGGCCCTGGAACGGCAGGCGGCGCGGGTGCGGGCCCGCACCCGGATCGCGGAGCCGCGCGGCGGCTGACGCTCACTCCTCCCACACCGGGACGCGGGGCAGGCCGCGCGCATCGCGGGCCTCGTCGACGAGCCGCTGGATCAGGTCGGTCTTGCCCCGGGTGTAGGCCGCGGCGTCCACGTCGCCGCCGGCCAGGTGGCGCTTGAGCGCGGCGTACTCGGCGGCCGCCCGCGGGTCGGCCCTGAGGTGGTCGCGCAGCAGCCGCTCGTTACGGGTGTCCCACGTGCCGGCCGTCACCACGTGCAGGTGATGGCTGCGCCGGCCAGAGGCGTCGGCACGGAAGTAGAACAGCCGCTCCCGCATGCCCGTCTCCTCGCTCCGGTAGCCGAGGCCCGTCAGCGCCCGCTCGCGGTCGGCCACCGCTTCCAGGGCGGGCACCGAGGCCATCAGGTCGATGATCGGCTTGGCCGCGAGGCCGGGCACGGACGTGCTCCCCACGTGCTCGATCTCCAGGAAGACGCCCGGCAGCGCCGCGACCAGCTCCTCGCACGCCTGCTCCGCCAGCGATGGCCACGCCGCGTCGTAGTCCACGATGTCAACCGTCATGCCTGCCCCAGCTCCTTGTTCGCGTGACTGGTGGGTCATGCCGGGAGATTCTCCGCCATCCGGCGGCGGGTGGCCAAACGGCGGCAGTCAGTCGATCGGGGAGGGAGGCGGGGAGCCGAGCGCCGCCAGGTCCGCCCAGAACCCGTCGGGGATCACCGTGCCGGCGAGGCTCTCCAGCTGGGCCAGCCGTTCGGCCGAGGTGACGCCGACGACCGTGGAGTGGATGCGTGGCTCGGCGAGGGAGAAGTGCAGGGCCGCCGCCGCGAGCGTGATGCCCCACCGCTCGCACAGCGCCTTGAGCCGCTCGACGTGCGCCGCGAACTCGGGGGAGACCCGCCGGTAACCGTAGCGTGTGGCGTGCCGTGGCGAGCCGCCCAGGATGCCGCCGCCGAACGGAGCGGCGTTGAAGACCGTCATGTCCCTTTCCGTGGCGAGCCGCAGGATCTCCTCCGCACGCCGGTCGACCAGGGTGTAGCGGTTGTGGGTGAGCACCGCGTCGAACGCGTCGGTGCGGATGTAGTCCTCCACCATGGTGCCGCCCCCGACGGCGATGCCGATCGCGCCGACGAGCCCCTGCTCGCGCAGCGCCACCAGGGCGGGCACGGCGCCGCCGCGGGCCATCGCCTCGCTGACCGTGATGGTCATCGGGTCGTGCAGGTGGTAGATCGGCAACGTCTCGACGCCGAGGCGGGAGATCGTCTCCTCCCAGGACCGCATGACCCGGTCACCGTCGAACACGCCGGTGCCGGTGTCGCGGTCGGCTTTGGAGAAGACCGTCACGCCGTCGGGCGCCTGCTTGAGCGCGGCGCCGATCAGCGCCTCCGAGCGCCCGCCTGCGTAGTTGTTGGAGGTGTCCAGCTGGCGGAAGCGGCCCGACACCATCTTCTCGGCCAGCGCCTCGTCGCCGGGGTTCGCGCCGAGCGCCGACGTGCCGACGGTCAGCGGCTGGAGGGGCCCGTCGAGGCCGGGCACCCGGCGGCCCTGCTGATCCGTCATGTCCCGCTCCTTGTCACGCGCCCGGCGATGGTCCTGCCGCCGATCATGCCATGGGCCGTCGAGGCGGCCTTCAGGGGGTGGAGTACGGCTGGAACGCGCGGTACATCTCGGACATCGGGGGCACGTCGGCCACGAACCCGAACCGGCCGTCGCGCATCTGCCTGGCGGCGTCGAGGAACGAGCCGAGCGCGAACCGGGAGAGCGCGCCCCCGATGCTCACCCTCCGCACCCCGATCTCGGCGAGCTGCTCCAGCGTGATCGCCGGGTCGGCGAAGCCCATCACCACGTTCACCGGCCTGCCGACGGAGGAGACGACCGCCCGCATCTCGTCCAGCGTGCGCAACCCCGGTGCGTAGAGGACGTCGGCGCCCGCCTCCTCGAAGGCCTGGAGGCGCCTGATGGCGTCGTCGAGGTCGCCGGCGTCGTACAGCAGGCCCTCCGCCCTGGCGGTCAGGACGAGCGGGACGGGCAGCCCGCGGGTGACCTCGACGGCCGCCCGCACGCGCTCGACGGCGAGCCCGAAGTCGTAGATCGGTGCCCTGCGGTCACCGGTGGCGTCCTCGATGGACGCGCCTGCCACCCCGCACGCGCACGCGTCCGCGATCATCTCGGCGGCTTCGGCGGGGTCGTCGGCGAAGCCGTTCTCCAGGTCGGCGTTGACGGGCAGCGGGGTCGCCTCGCTGAGGACGCGGCAGTTGTCGAGGACGTCCTGCCGGGTGGCACGGGCGCGGCCGGCCTGGTTGGCCACGCCGAGGCTGGTGGTGGCCAGGGCGTCGAAGCCCAGGGAGGCCAGCAGCCGGGCCGTGCCGGCGTCCCACGGGTTGGGGAGCAGGAGCGGCCCGGGGCCTTCGTGGAGGGCCCGGAACCGCGTCGCGCGGGCCGTCTGGTCGGTCATGGTGCTCTCCCGTCGTGAGCTGCGGTGACGGCTTCACTCTCGCCCCTCCTCGATGTATCAGTCAAATGCATGATAATGATGCGTCCTATCAGGAATACTGATGGAGTGACAGTCGAGGAGATCGAGGCGTTCGCCGCCATCGCCGAGCTGGGCGGGTTCACGGAGGCGTCCAGGAAGCTCAACCGGTCGCAGCCCGCCATCAGCCGCCGCATCCGCGAGCTGGAGCAGTCGCTGGGCGCCGCCCTGTTCGAGCGGACCGGCCGCCGGGTGGCGCTCACCGACGCGGGCCGGGCGCTCCTGCCGTACGCGGAGGCCGCCCTGGCCGCGATGCGCGACGGAGAGCGGGCCGTACGCGACGCGGTCGAGCGGCCCGGCGGCGCCCAGACCCTCAGCCTGGCGATCGTCGGCACCCTGGCCGACTCGCACATCGTCGACGCGCTGCGCACGTTCGAGTCGAGGTTCCCCGAGGCCTCGGTCGAGCTGCGCACCGCGACGAGCCGCGAGGTGAGCGCGCTCGTCCGCGGCGGCGAGGCGGCTCTCGGCCTGCGCTATTTCCCCGACGCCGACCCCAAGCTGGAGTCGATCCCGCTCGGCGTCGAGAAGCTCCTGGTCGTCGTGCCCGCCGCGCATCCGGTCACCGCCCGCCGCCTGCCGGACCTGCGGGCGTTCGAGGGCGAGCGGTGGCTGGGCTTCCCGCCCGAGCGGGGCCAGCCCGACTCCTTCGGCCACCTCCTCGACCACCGCTTGCCCGCGTCGGGGCTGGTGGGCGCGCCGATCACCAGGGTCGACAGCCTCACCGCGCAAAAGCGCCTGGTGCAGGCCGGTCTCGGCGTCGCCCTCATGCCCGTCAGCAGCGTCCGGGAGGAGCTGCGGATCGGCAGCCTGCGGGCGGTCGAGGTGGCGGACCTGGACGCCGCACTGCCCGTGGTCGTCATCCGCAGGCGGCGCGGCTACCAGAGCGGGCCGGCGGCGGCGTTCCTGCAGGTGTTGAAGGACCACGCGCCCCAGCTGCTGGACTGACCGCCCGCCTCCCGTCCCGCGGTCAGGAGCGCGGGCGGCGGGCTCTCATCGCGGTCGGGAGCGCACCGCGGGTTCTGACGCGGAGCGCGCGCCCGTCGCCCGGCTGCCGCTCCACCGACATGCCGGCCCGGACCAGCGCGCGCACGCAGGCGCCCAGCCCGTCCCCGGCAGGCGGGTACCGCTCGGCGAAGGTGACCAGGAAGACGCCGTCGTGCCCGCCCTCGACGGCGAACCCGTCGGCGCCGCCCGTCGCGGCGCACCCCGACCGGCGCAGGAGCGCGCGGATGCGTTCGGCGTCGCGGTCGCGTTCGCTCCACAGGGGCCGGCCACCGGTTCCCCGCCCGTACGTGGGCCCCTCGTCCGGCTTGGGAATGCCCGGGGACCGGCTGCCGGTCGTGTGCGGTGCGCCGTGAACGCCCGGCCGGCCGCGGTCCCCGCCGGCCGCGGGGCGCCCTCGCCAGATCTTCGCCATGGGTCACACCTCCTCGGTCCGCCTCAGGCGGCCCCGCCCCTGCCCCGTACGGCGGGGGCGAAACGGGTCAGCCCGCGGGCGCGCGGTGCTCCACCAGGAGGAGCGCGATGTCATCGACGCGCTGGCTGGTGTGCGGGGCGTGGTTGAGCAGCGTGTCGCTGAGCTCGTGGACGGGCTCGCCCGCGGCGCGGCCGAAGTGTTCCGCGAGCTCGCCGATGGCCTGGCCCAGGTCGACGCCGGGGGTTTCGACGAGGCCGTCGGTGTAGAGGGCGAGGACGGCGCCCGGCGGGAACGGCACCTGGACGGTGGGATATTCGGCGTCGGCCTGGACGCCGAGCAGGATGCCGGCGGGCACGTCGATGACCTCGGCGGGCTGGCCCGGCGGGCGCAGCAGGGGCGGCGGGTGCCCCGCGCTGGCGGCCCACAGCGTGCGCAGCCGCAGGTCGAAGTAGATGAGCAGGCAGCTGGTGAACAGGTCGGGGTCCAGGTCCATGAGCAGGCGGTTGGTGAGCTTGAGCACGTTGCCCGGGCTCGCTCCCCCGGCCGCGTAGGCGTGGATGGCGGTCCTGACCTGCCCCATGAGCGCGGCGGCCGTCACGTTGTGGCCCTGGACGTCTCCGATGATCGCCGCGGCCTTGGTGTCGCCCAGACGGATCAGGTCGTAGAAGTCGCCGCCGATCTCCACGCCGCGGGTGGCGGGCACGTAACGGGCGGCCACGTCCAGCCCGTCGATCCGGGGCAGCCTGCGGGGGAGGAGCGAGGTCTGGAGGGTGTGGGCGAGCCGGTCCTTGGCGTCGTAGAGCAGGGCCCGGTCCAGGGCCTGGGCGATGAGCCCGGCCATCGCGGTGAGGCTGGCCCGCGTCTCGTCGGTGAACGCGTAGGGCTCGTCGAACGAGACCAGGCACACGCCGGCGACGGTCTCGGAGGTGCGCAGCGGCAGGAACGCCCAGGCGGCCATCCCGTCGCGGACCTCGGCTCGCGGATATTTCCGGCGCAACTCGTCCGCGTCGGAGAGGAAGGCGGGCTCGCCGGTGCGCAGGACGTCCTGCGAAGGGCTGGCCGAGGTCAGCCGCCGGCGGTTGAAATGTTCGGGGACGCCGGGATCGTAGCCGTGCGAGCCGACGACCTTCAGCCTCCCGCCCTCGGCCACCATGATCGCCAGCGCCTGCGCGTCGAACACCGGCATGACGTGGTCGGCGACCATGTCGACGATCTCCTGCACGTCGAGGGTCCGGCTCAGCGCCGCCGCGAGGTGGAGCAGGTTGTAGAAGACGTCGGCGCGGGGCAGGCTGACGCTGCCGGCGCCGGGCGCGTCCCGCCGCCGCGCCGATCGGTCGGCCGCCGCCTCGGTGATGTACAGGCTGAGGCCGGACGGGTCCGGATGCAGGCTGATGTGCAGGGGCCGGCCGGCCGGACCCCGGACGAGGCAGGACGTGGCCTCCTGGCTGACGCCCGCCGCGCGGCAGCGGTCCTCGAACAGCGGGTCCTTCAGCCACGCCGCCGCCTCCCAGAGCGGCTCGCCCAGCTTGCCCGTCAGGTCTTCGCCGAGCAGGCCGGCCGCCCCCGCGCCGACGAAGGTGAGCCGGCCGTCCAGGTCAAGGCCCACGCAGCCGTCGCGGAGCCGGTCCAGATAGCCGGCCGAGGCCAGGGCATGGTGCACGTCCGGCACCCCGGCCCACGGGGGGGTGAGGACGCGCGGCTCGTCCCCGGAGCGCGTCGGTCTCCCGCCGCGGGTCGCCTGCTCCATGAGGTCGCCGAGCCTGCGGGTGGCGTAGTCGATGGTGTCCCGCTCGTGCGGGGCGAGGTCCGGCGGGTGCGACGGCGGCCACATCAGGACCAGGGAGCCCCACACGTCCCCGTTCGACTGGATCGGGGTGGCGACCGCGGCGAACGGGTACGGCAGCGCGATCGCCGTCGCCGGGTAACGGTGGGCGAGCTCCTGGTAACCCGGAACCCAGACGAGCCGGCGCTCGCGTACGGAGGCCGACACCGGGACGCCCGCGCTCACCCGCACCCGCGTCCATGGCTTGACGATCTGGGCGGGCAGCCCGGTCTCCGTCTCCATGAGCAGGACCTGGCCGTCGTCGGCCAGCAGGTAGACCGCCCCGATGTGCGCCCCTGTGTCGCGTACGGCCCGGGCCAGCACCTCGTCCACTTCGAAGGCATGGTGCGCGGCAGCGCTGACGACGCCGTCCTGCACGGCCTACCTCGCTCCGGCTCGTGACGACGACGGTGCTGCGCTCCCATGACCAGCCATAGGCCAACGTTAAGTGCCCCTACTTCAGATCAAGAACCCGCATTACCGGGTTCTGATGACAAGGTTGCGGAAACTTGGGTGTTCCGGACGACGGCTAACAAATGCGACAGACTTTCGGGTGACGTACGGGTGAACAGCCGAAGACTCCTGCGGTTCGGCGATGGCCGCCCTGTCCATCCTGGTATCTACTAGGTGGCCGATCAAGATTAGTTTCTTTACATTTGGCATGATCACATACCCCTAGGGAGATGTTCACCGTGAAGCGACTTCTCGAAGGAACCCCACTGCGCGCCGGTGTTGTCGCCGTCGCGCTGGCCGGCGGCATGCTGGCCGCGCCCTCCGCGGGATCGGCCGCGGCGACCGGCGGGCAGGCGGTCGTCTCGGTGTCGCAGGCGGCCGCCTCGACCGCCGCTGCGCGCCCGCGTAACGGAAAGATCATTTATGACCGCTACACCGGTGGCGGCGGACGGCTGAAGATCAGGAACGGCACCTCGAAGGACGGCGTCGTCACCCTGGTCAAGGGCAGGACCAAGGCGGTGAGCATCTACGTCCGCGCGCGGTCGTCCGCGAGCATCAACGACATCAGGAACGGCACCTACCGGATCTACTTCACCACCGGCTACCGCTTCAACACCAAGAAGCGCACGTTCACCAGGAACGCCTCCTACCAGCGGTTCGACCAGCGGCTGAGGTTCACCTCCACCAGCGGCTGGAGCCTGACGCTCAACCAGGTCAGGGGCGGCAACGCCAGGACGCGCTCGGTCAACCCGAAGGACTTCCCGACCTGATCGGCACGTCGTCCGTCATTGCGCACCACCCGCGCTCACGGAGCGCGTCAAGCTCGGCACCAGCATCATCGACGCCCGAGCCGGGGCACCTCGCCCATCATCACGTCCCCGGCCAGGCTGCGGACCAGCAGCGTCTCGACGGCGAGCAACATCGCCCTGGCCGTGTCCCGCCGCAGATAGGCGGTGTCGACGATGAGGCTGAGCTGACCGGTGTCCGTGGCCGTCCCCACGGTGAAGAACACCTTGAACCGCACCCCCGGCCACGCGTCCGCGACATGGAGACGGGTCTTCCCGGTGAGCCCGGCCACGTCCTCGTCGGAGCCGGCGCGCGGCAGGCTCGGCCAGGAGCCGGCGCCGCGCCGGTCGTTGAAGAACGCGTCGAGGTCCGGCTCGCGACCGCGGCGCCGCCCGACCTCCTCCCGCATGGCCCGCATCGCGAACGGGTCGTAGTGCGCGTTGCGGTAGGCCACCAGGGCGTTGCGCTGCGCGGCCCGGCACGTCGCGGCGAAGTCGGTGGCGGGCAGGTCGAGCACGAACAGGCCGTCCTGCCCCACGGTCCCGACCATGGAGCGGGTACGCGCGTCGCGCCGGTTGCTGTGCACCAGCTGCATGACGGCCCGCCGGCGGCCGCTCACCTCGGCGAGAACGGTGGCGCACGCGGCGAGCAGCACGCTGGTGGTGCCGATCGTCCAGCGCGCCGCCAGCCGCTCCGCCGCGGCGGCCAGCGCCACCGATTCCATGCCGACCTCGATGAACCGGGGCTCCTCCGGCTCGTGGGGCGCATGGTCGAACACGTCGAGCGGCACCTCGTCCAGCACGGAGCGCCAGTGGTGGATCGAGCGCGCGGAACGCGCCTGGAACGCCTCCTCGCGCTCCAGGACCGCCTGGTCCATGGGCTGCCACGCGGGCGGCGGCAGCTCCTCACCCCGCAGCAGCGCCCGCCACTCCGCGGACAGCAGGCCGAGCGCCTGGAAGTCCACCGCCAGGTGGGAGAAGACGAACGCCAGCGCCTTCGGCCGGCCGCCGTCCAGCACGACCACGCAGCGCAGCGGCAGATCCTCGCCGTGCGCGAAGACCGTCCTGCCCAGCTCGCCGGCGATCCGCTCGGCGGCACTCAGCGGGCGTTCCCGCCCGGCCTCCACCAGCTCCACGGTCAGCTCGCCGCCGCGCGCCACCCGCTGGACGGGCCCGTCCGGAGTGCCGGCGAACGTGGTGCGCAGGCTCTCGTGCCGTTCCATCAGTGTGCGCAGCGCCTCCAGCACGGCGGGCAGGTCACGCCGCCCGTAGACGGGCAGCACCCACGGGCAGTTGAGGAACGACTGGCTGTCCCCCATCAGGTGCACGGCCCGCCACATCAGCCGCTGCCCCCACGTCAGGGCCGCCTCGCCAGCCCGGGGGCCGCCGAACGTCACCGTGGCGCGCCCGGTCACGCCGGGTCTCCTTCCAGGAGCGACGCCAGGGCGGCGGCAAGGGTGGCGACGTGCTCGAAGGACGGCAGATCGCCGCGCAGGTCGACGTCGACGCCGTACGCGTCCTCGATCTCGTCGATGAGGTGGATGCGCGCCAGCGAGGTGAGGCCGAGAGCCGAGAGCGGATGCTCGCCCGCCAGCACCTCCTCGGGGCTGATCTCGCCGCCGGACACGCCGGCGATCAGGTCGGCCAGCTCCCGCTCCAGCCGTCCCGCGTCCGCCGTCACCACGCACCCCCGGGGGCGTCGCCCGCGGTGTTGCCCCCGGCGTTGCCCGCGGTGTCGCCCCCGGCGTCCTCCTGGCGCAGCCGTACGCTGCGCGGGCGCATGTCGCGCCAGACCTGGTCGATGTGGCTCAGGCACTCCTCCTTCGAGCCGGCGAACCCCTCGGCCCGCCACCCGTCAGGGGGCTGCCGGTCGGCCGGCCACAGCGAGTACTGGTCCTCGTCGTTGACGACCACCTGGTGTCGTTGCGTCACGGTGCTGCCTCCGTCGTCGTCTTCTCCAGCGGCTTCGTGGGGGTGGCGCCGCGCAGGGCCTGGACGCCGACGAGGTCGTCGGCGACGGCGTCGGGCACGTCGCGGTCGAACCGGGTCAGGGCCGGGATCCGCATCGCGACCAGCGCGATCACCAGGATGGCGACGCCGAAGAGCACGTACATGAACCCGATGCCGCGGCCGGGACCGGTGCCGATGAGCGCGCCGACGGTAGGCGCCAGCGCGCCGCCGTCGAGGAGCAGCGGGTCGAGTACGGAGGCGGCGTACGGGGCGACGAGGCCGAAACCGATCGGCAGCGTGGACCAGGCGACGAGCGTGTTCATGGCGAACACCCGGCCGTGGAACCGCTGGGGCACCTTGACCTGCACGATGGTGGCGTAGATGCCGTTGAGCAGGGTCAGCCAGGCCGTCATGCCGCACACGCCGGCGGCGATCACCACCAGGTCGGCGCGTACGCCGGTGACCAGGCAGAAGACGCCCAGGGCCAGTGTGCACAGCAGCACCCCGCGCAGCCGCAGGCGGCGCGGCCCACCCCAGACGATCATGATGAGCGCGCCCGCGAACGTGCCGACGCCCGCCAGGAACGAGATCCGGCCCACGTCGGGGAGCCCCGCGAACGACAACACCAGCGGCCCGAACATCAGCAGCAGCGGCGAGAGGAACACGTTCAGCACGACGAAGAACAGCAACATCGCGCGGAAGCCGCGGTGGCCGAGCGAATAGCGCAGCCCGCCCAGGATCTCCGCCTTCATCGACTCCCTGCGCCGCCACGGCATGCTGCCGGGGAAGCGCACCACCAGCAGCACGGCGATCGCGACCGCGTAGCCGGCCACGTCCAGCAGGAGGATGCCGCCGAGCCCGACGGTGGCGAGCAGCCCGACCGCGAAGATCGGTACGAGCAGCTGGGCGGTGCCGTTGCCCAGTTGCATGATGCCGACCGCGTGCCCGAGATAGACCTTGGGCACGAGCTGCGGCATCGCCGAGAGGTACGCGATGCGCTGGAACGTGAGCGCGACCGACAGGCAGCCCAGCAACGGGTAGAGCATCTCCGCCGACAGGTTCCCCGTCCACAGCAGCACGCCCATCGTGAGCTGGATGGCGAACGCCGCGACGTCGCCCGCCAGCATGACCGTACGCCGGTTCGCCCGGTCGACGATCGCACCCGCGAGCGGCGCGACCAGCATGCCCGGCACCAGGCCGACCACGGCCATCAGCGCGAACTTCGCCACGGAGCCCGTCGTGGTGTAGATCCACAGGGGCACGGCGAACTCGGTCAGCGCCGACCCGGTCACCGACACGAGCTGGCTCAGCGCGACGGCCAGGAACCTCGGGATGCTCGGCTGGGCTCCCGCCGGAGCGCGCGGCGTGCCGGAGCGCGACACGTCGTGCAGCCACCACGTGGCGCCGGGGTCGCGGTCCCGGGGCGGCTCGTCCAGCGCGTCATGGGTGGCGGTGATGATCGCGGCCAGCTCGTCCGCCCGATATTTCAGGAAGAAGTGGCCTGCCTCCGCGAGCACCACCACGGCCGACGTCGACGACAGGAAGTGCCATTCGCGAAAACGTTCCTCGTAGTAGTCGGTCGCCGGGTCCTCGCTGCCCACGATGCTGATCACGGGCGCGTCCAGCCGTTCGGTGCCGGCCGCGAACAGGCGCGTGTAGTAGTCCTCCGCCTCCCGCGAGTCGCGGCGCATGTTCCGTACGATGCGGCGGGCCTGCGCGGGGTCCACCTCGTTCATGTCGAGGCCGAGCGAGATCAGCCAGTTGACGTAGCGCTGGTCGCCGCGGAGCTGCTCGGCCTCGGCGAACCGGGCGATCCGCGACAGCAGCGCGCCCTTCGGCCGGGCGAACGGGAAGATCCCGCCGATGTAGACGGCGACGAGCCGCCGTCCCGCGGCCTCCAGCCTGCGGGCGATCTCCACGGACAGGGCCGAGCCGACGCCGCAGTGCCCGTACAGCGCGACCGGGCCTTCGACCTTGTCCAGGATCTCCCGCACGCACCCGGCGGCCAGATCGTCGAAGGACGACGTCTCCTCGTCCACGCCGACGTCGTGGCCGGGGATCGCCACCGACCACAACGCGTTCCCGTCGGGCAGGGCGTCGGCCAGGGGCTGGTAGACGACGGCGCTGCCGCCGCCGTACGGCACGCACACGTACGTCAGCACCGGCGGCGTGCTGCGCTCGGGCGTCAGCCGGTGCAGCAGCGTACGCGGCCCGCGCCGCTCGGCCGGGGTGTCGGCCAGCGCCGCCAGCTCGCGCACGGTGCGGTGCTTGAACACGTCCATCACGCTGACCCCGGCGCCCGTCTGCGCCCGCAGCCGCGCCACCACCTGCGTGGCCAGCAGCGAATG
Source organism: Nonomuraea sp. KM88 (assembly GCF_052245635.1). Taxonomy (NCBI): domain Bacteria; kingdom Bacillati; phylum Actinomycetota; class Actinomycetes; order Streptosporangiales; family Streptosporangiaceae; genus Nonomuraea; species Nonomuraea sp. KM88. The sequence goes on from NZ_JBQQCC010000001.1 coordinate 982,514, forward strand.
GCCGCCGAGGTCGAAGAAGTCGTCGTCCACGCCGACCACGTCGAGACCCAGCAGGTCCGCCCAGATGGCGGCCAGGGCCGCCTCGGTGGGAGTCCCGGGCGCGACGAGCTCGACGCCGGCGTCACGGCCGGCGACCGGAGCGGGCAGGGCCCGGCGGTCCAGCTTGCCGCTCGGGTTGAGCGGCAGGGAGTCCAGGGTGACGTACGCGCTCGGCACCATGTAGTCGGGCAGCGTGCGCTTCAGCCCGGCCCGCACGGCCGCGTGGTCCGGCGGCCGGTCGTGCGGCCGGTCGTCGGGGTGGCCGTCGGGCTGGTCGTCGGGCTCGTCGTGCGGCCGGCCGGGCGGCTCGTTCTCGGGGGTGTCCGGGACGAGGTAGGCGGCCAGGCGGTCCTCGCGCACGACCACGGCCGCGTCCCTGACCCCGGGCAGCGCGCGCAGCGCCGCCTCGATCTCGCCGAGCTCGATCCGCAGGCCGCGCAGCTTGACCTGGCCGTCCAGCCGGCCGAGGAACTCCAGCGCGCCGTCGGGGCGGCGCCTGGCCAGGTCGCCGGTGCGGTACAGCCGCGAGCCCGGCGGTCCGAACGGATCCGGGACGAACCGCTCGGCGGTCAGCCCCGGCCGGTTCAGGTACCCCTGGGCCAGTCCCGCGCCGCCGATGAACAACTCGCCCGGCACCCCGACCGGCACCGGGGCCATCGTCGCGTCGAGCACGTGAAGGGCGGTGTTGGCGATGGGCGCGCCGATCGGCACCCGGGCCGCCGAGGCGAGCGTGCCGGGCAGGCAGTGCCAGGCGGATACGTCGACGGCCGCCTCCGTGGGGCCGTACAGGTTGTGCAGCTCGGCTCCCGGCAGCGTGGCGACGCAGCGGCGTGCCAGGTCGGCGGGCAGCTCCTCACCCGAGCAGATCACCCGGAGCAGCGAGCCGCAGCCCGCCGCCCCCTCCTCGCCGAGGAACACCGCCAGCATCGACGGCACGAAGTGCGCGGTGGTCACGCCCTCGGTGACGATCAGCTTGCGCAGGTACGCCGCGTCCTTGTGGCCGCCCGGCGTGGCGAGCACCAGGCTCGCGCCGCAGCGCGGCGGCCAGAACAGCTCCCACACCGACACGTCGAAACTGAGCGGCGTCTTCTGCGCCACCACGTCGCCAGGGCCCAGCCCGAACCGCTCCTGCATCCAGTCGAGGCGGTTGGCGATGCCGCCGTGCGTGTTCGCCACGCCCTTCGGCCGGCCGGTGGAGCCCGAGGTGTAGATGACGTAGGCGACGTCGTCCGGCCGCACCGCGGGAAGCGGCCCGGGGCCGCCGGTCCAGGCGTCCGGGTCGTCCAGGTCGAGCGTGACGGCCGCCGTTTCCGGCAGTGACGGGCGGATCGTGCTCTGGGTGAGCAGGACGGCCGGCGCGGCGTCCGCCAGCATGAACGCCACCCGCTCCGCCGGATAGCCGGGATCGACCGGCAGGTACGCCGCGCCGGCCCTGAGCACGCCCAGCAGCCCGGGCAGCAGCTCCAGCGAACGCTCCGCGCAGACGGCGACCACCGAGCCGGGACCCGCGCCGAGATCGCGCAGCGTGTGCGCGACCCGGTCCGCCCGCGCGGAGAGCTCGGCGTACGTCAGCGACCGCCCCTCGAAGCGCACCGCGACCGCGTCCGGCGTGAGCGCCGCCTGGGCCTCGATCCGGCCGTGCAGGGTGGCCTCGCCGGGGAACCTCCAGGCGGTGTCGTTCCAGCCCTCGACGACCAGGCGGCGCTCGCCGGGGGAGAGCAGGTCGATCTCGGACAGCCGCAGCCCCGGCCGGCCCGCCACCTGCTCCAGCAGGGCGCGCAGGTGCCCGGCCAACCGCTCGATCGTGGCCGCGTCGAACAGGTCCGTGTTGTAGACGAACATCCCGCCGGAGCCGTCGCCGACGTAGAGCTCCAGGTCGTAGCGGGTGGCCCAGGAGTCCACGGGGAAGTCCGCCACGGACAGCCCGGCCGGCGCCTCGACGGAGGCGCCACGGTAGTTCTGCATCGCGAGGATGACGCCGAACAACGGCGACCTGGACACGTCACGGGGCAGGTCCAGCTCCGCGACGAGCTGTTCGAACGGCAGGTCCTGGTGGGCGTACGCGTCCACGGCGGCGTCGCGCACCCGCTCCAGCAGCTCCGCGAACGCCGGGTCGCCCGACAGGTCCACCCGCATGGTCAGCATGTTGACGAAACAACCGATCACGCCGTCCAGCTCCGGTACCTGACGGCCGGCCACCGGCGAGCCCACCGCGACGTCGTCGGTGCTCGCGTACCGGCCGAGCAGCGCGGCGAACGCGGCCAGCATCGTCATGTACGGCGTCGCGCTGTGCTCGCGGCCCAGCCGCGCCAGCGCGGCGGCGACCTCGGCGTCCAGCGGGAACGTGTGCGCCGCGCCGGCGTAGGTGCGCTCCGGCGGTCGCGGCCGGTCCGCCGGCAGGTCCAGCGGCTCCAGCCCGGCCAGCCGTTCCCGCCAGAAGTCCAGGTCGCGCCGCGACGGCGGCAGGCCGCGCTGCCAGGCCGCGTAGTCGGCGTACCCCACCTCGGGGGCGGCCGGCGCGGCGCCGTCGTAGCGGGCGAACACCTCGCGCAGCAGCAGGTCGGCCGACCAGCCGTCGGCGGCGATGTGGTGCACCGCGATCACCAGCACGTGATCGTCGGCGGCCAGCCGTACCAGCAGGGCCCTCGCCACCGGCCCGGCGGCCAGGTCGAACGGCACCGCCAGGAACTCCTCCGCCCGTGCCCTGGCGCCGGCCTCGTCGGGAGCGTCGCTCACGGTCAGCGGCAGCGTGCCCCCTTCGGCCAGCTCCACCCTCGGCCGGCCGTCCCACGTCGCGGGGAACCGCGTGCGCAGCGCGTCGTGGCCGGCCGCCACCGCGTCGAGCGCGGCGGCCAGCGCGGGCACGTCCAGCGGGCCGCGCAGCCGCAGCCGGATGGGGATGGTCAGCTGCGTGGTGCCCGGCGCGAACTGCTCCAGGAACCACAGCCGCTCCTGCGCGTGCGACAGCGGCGGCTCCCCGGAGGGCCGGGGCGGGACGGTACGGCGGGGCGCCGCCGCCGTACCCCGTCGCAGCCGCCGCGCCAGTAACTCCTGCTTGGCGCCGGAAAGGGCATCAGGGCGCGTCACGTACTCTCCTCCGCGTCGTCCGGGCGGTTCGTCCGTCCGCGTGCCTCGTTCATCCCGGCACCTCCGTCTCCAGCAGGCGGGCCGCCTCCGCGTCGGACAGGCCTGACAGCTGCTCGATCAGCAGGCCCTCGACGGCGGACGCGAGCCCCGCGACGGTCGGCTGGTCGAACAGGGTGCGGATCGGCACGTCGACCTCGACCGCGTTCCGCAGCAGCGCCGCCGCCCTGGTCGCCAGCAGCGAGTGGCCGCCGAGGGCGAAGAAGTCGTCCAGCGCGCCGATCCGGCCGGCGTCCAGGCCGAGCACCTGTGCCCACACCTCAGCCACGAGCGTCTCGGCGTCCGTACGGGGCGGCACGTGCGCGGGGGCCGGCTCGGGTGCGGCCTGCGGCAGGGCGGACACGTCCACCTTGCCGGCGATCGTCAGGGGCAGCGCGTCCAGGCGTACCCAGCCGCCGGGCACCAGGTGGGGTGGCAGGCTCGCCGCCAGGCGCCGGCGCAGCTCGTCCGGCTCAGCAGGCCCGGTCACGTACGCCACCAGGCGTTCGCCGTCCGCCCGCACCGCCGCCTGGCGCACCCCCGGGCAGGCCAGCAGCGCCGCCTCCACCTCCCCGGGCTCCACCCGGAAGCCGCGCACCTTCACCTGGCCGTCGAAACGGCCCAGGAACTCCAGGTTCCCGTCCGGTCGCCACCGCACCCGGTCCCCGGTCCGGTACAGCCTCGACCCCGGCGGGCCGTACGGGTCGGGCACGAACCGCTCAGCGGTCAGCGCGGGAGAGCCAGGATAGCCGCGGGCCAGCCCGGCGCCACCCAGGCACAGCTCGCCGGGGGCTCCGGGAGGCACGGGCTCCCCGCCGGGGCCGAGCACACGCGCGGTCGCGCCGGCCACCGGCCGGCCGATGGGCGGCCAGCCGGCGCCGGCGGCGCCGAGGACGGCCGCCGTCGCGACGATCGTCGCCTCCGTCGGCCCGTACGTGTTGATCAGCGTGACCGCGTCGCCGAAGCGGTCCCGCCACCGTGCCACGGCCGCGGCCTGCGCCTGCTCGCCGCCGATGATCATCAGCCGCAGCGCGTCCGGCCAGGCCACGTCGCCGGGCGCCTCGGTCAGGCGGTGCCAGTACGCGGTCGGCAGGTCCAGCACGGTGACCTGACGGCCGTGCGGGGTCCGCAGCACGTCCGGCAACGTGAGGGCGCCGCCGGGGAGCAGCAGCACGGACGCGCCCGCCGCCAGCGCCGGGTACAGCTCCTCCGCGTGGGCGTCGAAACCGAGCGACGCGAACTGCACGACCCGGTCGTCCCGGCCCAGTCCGTACGCCTCCCGCATCCAGCGCACCCGCGCGGCCAGGGCGCCGTGCTCCACCAGCACCCCCTTCGGCGTGCCCGTCGAACCGGAGGTGTAGATCACGTAGGCCGGGTCGCCCGGCTCGACGCTCTCCCACCCGCCGAGCCACCGTCCGTCCCCTCGGTCCGGCCGGCCGGCGGGGACGAGCACGGGAACCGTGCTCCGCATCCGGGGGGCCAGCGCGGCGTCGCTCACCACCAGGCGGGCGCCGCTGTCTTCGACGAGGAAGGCCAGCCGTTCGCCGGGATGATCGGGATCGAGCGGCAGGTACGCGCCGCCGGCCCGCCAGACGGCCAGCAGCGCGGTCACCGCGTCCACCGACCGAGGCAGGCACACGCCGACCACGCACCCGTCGGCCACGCCGCGCCGCCGCAGCGCCGCCGCCAGCCGCGCCACCCTGGCGTCCAGCTCCGCGTAACTCACCCGCTCCTCGCCGCACACCAGCGCTGTGGCTTCGGGCGCGGTGGCGACGACCCTCGCGAAGAGTTCCGGCACCAGCCCGGCCGCCGCGTACCCCGGCTCCGGCATGCCGCCGGCCGGGCGGTGCACGTCGGAGGCCGGTGCGGGCGAGCCGTGGGCCGGTCCAGTCGTGTGGTGAGGGGGTGCGGTGGCGCGGGCGGCCAGGGCGGCCGTGTCGGCGCCGGTCAGGAGCGGGAGCCGGGAGACCGGGGTGCAGGGGGCGTCCGCGACGCCGCGCAGCAGCACGGTGAAACGGTCCGCCAGGCCCTCCGCGGTGGCCGCGTGGAACAGGGTGGTGTCGTAGCCGAGCACGGCGCGCAGCCCGTCGTCGTCCCGCCAGGTCTCCAGGGACAGCGGGAACTTGGCCTGCCGGTACCCGCCGTCGAACAACCGTACGTCCAGCTCGCCGATCCGCTCGGGCGGGGTGCCGTCGCCCGCCTGGCTGTGCAGGATGATCATGGTGGACAACAGCGGGTTGCGGTGGAGGTCACGCGGCACGCCGAGCTCGCCGATGAGCCTTTCGAAGGGCACGGTGCGGTGGGTGTGGGCGTCGAGCACGCCGCGGCGGGTGGCGGCCAGCAGATCGCGGAAGGCCGGATCGCCCGAGAGGTCGCCGCGCAGCACCAGGGTGTCGGTGAGATAGCCGATGACCGGCTCCAGCTCCACCCGGTCACGGGACGCCCACGGCGTGCCGACCAGGACGTCGCTCTGGCCGGTGTGCCGGGCCAGCAGCACGTGGTAGGCGGCCACCAGCACCATGAACAGGGACGCGCCGTGCTCCTGCGCCAGCCGGTCCAGGCGCTCCACGACGTCCTCGGGGATCCGGAACGGGTGGAAGGCCCCCACGGGCCGTTCCGCGCCCGGCTTGTCGGCGGGCAGGTCCAGCGCGGGCGGGTCGGCCAGGCGGCGCCGCCAGTACTCCAGCGCCTCACCGGCCGCCGCGCCGGACTCCCGCTCGCGCTGCCACAGGGCGACGTCGCCGTACTGCACGGGCAGGGGCGCGAGAACGGGCTCGCGCCCCTCGACCTCGGCCAGGTAGAGGGCGAACAGATCGTCGAACAGCACGCCCAGCGACGCGCCGTCCGCGATGATGTGGTGCAGGACGAAGCAGAGCACGTTGTCGTCGCGGCCGAGCGCGAGCAGGCTCACCCGCAGCGGCGGCGACCCGGCCAGGTCGAACGGCGCGTTGGTGCGCTCGGCGACCAGCCTCCTGGCCCGCTCCTCCGCGCCGGGCGAGCCGGTCAGGTCGAGACGCTCGACCGGCACGGGCCCCGGCGGGTGGACGACGGCGACCGGCTCGCCGTCGACGTCGGCGAACGACGTGCGCAGGCTCTCGTGCCGCGCCACCACCGCGTCCAGCGCGGCCTGGAGCGCGCCGGTGTCGAGCGCCCCGCGTAACCGGAGCACGAGATACATGCTGTACGACGCGTCGTCCGGGTCGAACCGTTGCAGGAACCACAGCCGCTCCTGCGCGGACGACAACGGCGGGTTCGTCCCCGCCGGCCGGGGCCGGATCTCCTGCCGGGCGGCGTGCCCCTCCCCGCCGGTGCCGGTGTCCTCCTCCCGCAGGCGGGCGATCTCCTCGACGAGCCCGCCGATCGTGGGGTCGTCGAAGAAGGCGTCCAGCGACACCTCGACGCCGAGGCTCTCGCCGATCCTCGCGGTGATCTGGGTCATGGTGAGCGAGTGGCCGCCGAGGTCGAACAGGTCGTCGCCGATGCCGATCTCGTCCCCGTCATCCAGTTCGAGCACCTCCCGCCAGATCCGGCGCACCTCGTCGGCCGGCCCGTCCTCGCCGACCCGGCCGGGGCTCCCGGCTCCCTCGATCCCCCCGGCCCGTTCGGCCCGGCCGGCGTCCTGGGGCGGACCGGTGGGAGGTGCGGCGGCGGGGCGGGGCGCGGAGCCGGGAAGGGCGGCACGGTCGAGTTTGCCGACGGGGGTCAGCGGGAGGCCGTCCAGCAGGACGTAGGCGGCGGGCGACATCGCGGACGGCAGCGTACGGCCCAGGTGGGCGGCCAGCGCGGCGGGCTCAGGGGCCTGGCCGGGCGCGGGCACCACGTACGCGATGAGGCGGTGATCGTCGGGCCCCTCGCTCCTGACGATCACCGCCGCCTCGGCGACGTGCGGGTGTTCGCGCAGCCGCGCCTCGATCTCGCCGAGCTCCACCCGGTGGCCGAGCAGCTTGACCTGGCCGTCCGCCCGGCCGAGGAACTCGATCTCGCCGTCGGCCCGGTAGCGGGCCAGGTCACCGGTCCGGTACAGGCGGGCGCCGGGCGGCCCGTACGGGTCGGGGACGAACCGTTCGGCCGTGTGGCCGGGCCTGCCCCGGTACCCGCGCGCCACGCCGGCGCCGCCGACGCACAGTTCACCCGTGACCCCCACCGGGACGGGACGCAGCAGGGCGTCGAGGATGTGGACCTGGGTGTTGGCGATGGGCCGGCCGATGGTGACCGTCTCGCCCGGCTCGCCGGCGGTGCTCCAGATGGTCGTCTCCGTGGGGCCGTACACGTTGACCACCCGGTCGAAGCGGGTGCGCAGCTCGGCGGCGAGCCGGGGCGGCAGCGCCTCGCCGCCCGCGAGCGCGGTCGTCCCCGAGAGCCCGCCGGGCAGCAGCAGCCGCCAGACCGACGGGGTGGCCTGCACGTGCGTGACGCCCTGCTCCGCGGCCAGCAGGGCCAGCGCCTCCGGCCGGCGTACGGCGCCGCGCGGGGCGACGACCACCCGGCCGCCGGTGATCAGGGGCAGGTAGAGCTCGAGGGCGTTGATGTCGAAGGCGGGCGAGGTGAGGGCCAGCCAGGTGTCGCCCGGCCCGGCGCCGAGCCGGTCGCGCATCGCGAGCAGCAGGTTGGCGAGGTTGCCGTGGCCGACCTCGACGCCCTTCGGCCGGCCGGTCGAGCCGGAGGTGTAGATCAGGTACGCGAGGTCGCCGGCCGACGGCGGCCGGGGCGGCGGGGCCGGCGGGCCGGTCCGCGGTTCGTCGCCTGCGGCCGGCGCGGGAGGCCGCGGCGCCGTACGACGCCCGCCGGTGACGGCGCTCCCGTGCTCCTCGCCCACGACCAGCACGGGCGCCGGCAGGTATCCGGCCGCGGTCGTCTCCGACAGCAGCAGCCGCGGCCGGGCGTCGGCCACGATCATCGACAGCCGCTCCGCCGGATGGCCGGGGTCGAGCGGCAGGTACGTGGCGCCGGCCTTCAGCACGGCGAGCAGGCAGACCGGCAGCAAGGAAGAGGGCGGCAGGTGTACGGCGACCAGTTCGCCGCGCTCCACGCCCGCCTGCCGCAGCCGGTGGGCGAGCCGGTCGGAGGCGGCGTCCAGCTCGGCGTAGGTGAGCGAGCTGCCCTCGAACGTCACGGCGGGCGCGTCCGGGCGGGCGTCCACCTGCGTGGCGAACAGTCCCAGCAGCGTCGCCCCGGCGGGATAGGCGGCCGCCGTGTCGTTCCACCCGGTGACCAACATCCGCCGCTCGTCGCCGGGCAGGACGTCCAGGTCGGCCAGGCGTACGCCCGGGTCTTCGGCCGCGTGCCGCAGCAGGGCGCGCAGGCCGCCGGCGAACCGAGTGGCGGTGCCGCGGTCGAGGGCCGCCGGGTCGAAGCGCAGGCTCGCGGCCGGCCCGCCGGGCCCGTCGACGACCTGTAGGTGCAGGGCGTTGCGCGACCCTCCGGCGAACATCATGCGGTCGACCGTGACCTCCAGGCCGGGGAACTCCGGCTCGGACGCCGTCTCCCGCCTGCGGTAGCTGATCGACACGGGAAGGACGGCCGGAGGCCCGCCGAGGGCGCGGGCGGGCGGCACCTCGCGGAAACGGTAGAGCTCGCGCAGTTCGGCCCGTACGGCGCCGACGTGCTCGCGGAACGGCTGCTCGCCGGCCGGGCGGGACGACACGGGCAGCTCGGTGACGAACGGGCCGATGTGCTCCCGGGTCTCGGGCCCGCGCGTGGTCACGTCGATCGCCACCGCCACCGTCCCGGCACCGCCGCCCGCGTCGTTTCCGGTGTCGCTGTCCGCGCCGCCTCCCGACCCGTACCGGAACAGCAGCGCGTGGACGGCGGCGAGCAGCACCTCGAACGTCGTCGCCCCGGCCGCCCTCGCCACCTCGGCGGCGTGCCCGCCCAGCTCGCGGTCGACTCCGGCGCCGATCTCCACGCCGACCCCGAACCGGGGCGTGGGACGCAGCGGCCCCGGCAGCACGATCCGGCCGGGCTCAGCGGGGCGCCGAGCCCAGAACTCCTTGGCGGCGGGCAGCGCGCCCGCGACGCGCTCGTGGCCGGCGGCGGCCGCCTCGGCGAAGGACAGCGGCCGCACCCGTGGGTCGTGCCCGTCGCGGCGGGCGGCGTAGCAGCGGGCCAGGTCCCGTACGAGGATGTCCTTCGACATCCCGTCGAAGACGAGGTGGTGGGCGACGAACAGCAGCAGGTGCCGCGCCGGCCCGGCGGGCGCGAGCGTGAACCGGGCGGTCGGCCCCGTCTCCAGGTCGAACGGGCGGGCGATCTCGTCCGCGACCAGCCGGTCGAGGGCGTCGCGCCCGGCCGGAGCGGCGAACGTCACGGGAGGCTCGGCTGCGGGGGCCAGGCGGAGCTCGTCACGCTGCCGCACGACGGTGGTGGCGAGCACCGGGTGCCGGGCGACCACGTCGGCGCACGCGGCGACCAGGGCGGCCACGTCGAGGTCACCGTGGAGCCAGAGGGCGAGCGGCATGTGGTACGCCGGGCCGGCGCCCATGTGCGCGCCGATCCACATGCCCTGCTGGGCGAAGGTAGCGGGAAGGCTTTCCTGGCGGTGCGTCATGTGCATTCTCTCTGTTCCGTCCGCTGGCCGGGCCGCCGTTTCAGGAGCCGGCCGGCGCTGCCAGGGGGTCTCACGTGGAGCCGGCCGCCGGAGGCGGGTCCGTGGGGCCGAGCAGGTCGAGGAGCCGGGGCTTCACCACCTTTCCGACGTGGTTCTTCGGCAGCTCGGGCAGGAACAACAGCCGGCTCGGCAGCTCGTGCCCGGCGAGCCGGTCGAGCAGGAACGTGCGCAGGTCGGCGGCCGTGACGGGGTGGCGGGTGACGACGGCGGCGCCGGTGACGCGGCCGAGCACCGGGTGCGGGATCCCGACCACGGCGGCCTCGGCGACCGCGGGATGCTCGTACAACGCGGCCTCGACCTGCAGCGTGGAGACCTTGTGCGCGCCCGACTTGATGACGTCGCTCTCCCTGTCGACCAGATAGAGGTAGCCGTCCTCGTCGAGGTAGCCGACGTCGCCCATGCGCACCCAGCCGTCCTTGAAGACGTCGTCGGTCAGCCGCCGGTCCCGGTAGTAGGCGCGGGTCCCGGCGGGGGAGCGCAACCAGACCTCTCCGTGCTCGCCGGGCCGGGCGGGCCCGCCGTCCCGGCCGACGATCTTCAGCTCACCGCCGGCCGAAGGGCGGCCCACCGACGCGGGCCTGGCCGGGTCGACGATCATCACGGTCTGCGCCGGTGCCGCCTCGGTGGAGGTGTAGTAGTTGACGATCGTCGCCTTGGGGAACGCCTCCGCCATGCCCGCGGCCACGGCGGGCGGCAGGCCGGCCGCGGTGGAGCCGAGGAGCCGCACGCTCGACAGGTCGTACCTCTCCCGCACCCCGGCGTTGAGCAGCTCGATGGCCATGGCGGGCACGACGAACACCGTGCCCACGCGGTACGACTCGATCAGCCGCGCGAAGCGGGCCGGCGTGAACATCGGCAGGGTCAGCGCGGCGGGCCGGGCCTCCAGGGCGTTGACGAGCATGGTCTGGCCGGCGTTGCTGCCGATCGGGAACGCGTGCAGGAAGTGCCGGGAGTGGGCGAGTTTGCGACGCCGGGGGTTCGTGGTGACGCCGTAGGCGAGGTTGGCGTGGGTGGCGCCGACGCCCTTGGCCCGCCCGGTCGTGCCGGAGGTGTAGATGATCTGCGCCAGCGCGCCGGGGGAGACGCCGCGCCGTACGGGGGTGCCGTCGCCTTCGAGCTCGGCCGCGACGGCCTGCCACACGCCGACGTCGGGCGGTTCGGCGCCGGAGCCGCGCAGGACGGCGGTCACGGAGCAGTCGGTCAGCGCGTGCCGCACCTCGGCGGGTGCCAGGCGGCCGGACAGCGGTACGGCGACGCACCCGGCCCGCATGACGCCGCACCACGCGGCGGCGAAGTCGATCCAGTCCCGTTCGTCGAACAGCAGCCCGACCCGGTGCCCTGCCGGCAGCCCACGGTTGATCAGCGCGTGGGCGATGGTGTCGGCGCGCCGGTCCCAGCCGCCGAACGACAGCTCCCCGGCCCCGGCCACCACGAGCGCGAGACGGTCGGGCTCCTCCTGCGCGCGGCGTGCCAGCACGTCGGGGAGCGTGAGCCGGGGGTCGTGGCCTACCACGATCGTTTCCCGAAAAGTTTCGACACCATGATCTGTTCCCTGATCTGCAGCATCGGCGGCATCGGCAACATCGGCGGTCCGCGCGCACGATCCAGGTCGGCCGACGCCCCGGATCGCTCTTCTTCTCCGGCAGAATAGGCAATCCGGGGGCCGATGCAACAGGGAAAATTTTAATCTGTAGCCGAAACTTTCGATTGCGATGTCTCGTCCAGGGCCACGAAAGTGGTGGCCGAAGGGCCACCGGGTTCAGCGGCGCCTGGGCCAGTCTCGAAGTTCCGCGGGCGTCCTGACGCGCTGGCGGCACCCGTCCCAGGCGATGCGGCCCAGGTTGATGTGGCCGGTGCAGAACCGGAAGCCGGTGATCCTGGTGAGCCAGGTGCGGCGCGTGCGGCAGCCGCCCTGGGGCGCCTGGGCGGTCCACTCCTGGTCGCGGGTGGTGGTGTACTCGGTCCTGATGGAGGTGTCGTCGCGGACCTTGTCGCACACGGTGATCCGTTTGCGGTCGGCGTCCACCAGGACGGAGCCTTCGCGCGCGTCGTAGGTGGCCACCCGGGGCCCGTCACCCGCCAGGGCGGGGGCGGCGGCCAGAGCGAGTGTCGCCGCGGTCGCCGCGGTAGCGGTGAGGACGCGCTCGAGCATGTCTGACTCCCTTGTCCGCAAGAGCCCGGAGCGCTCGCCGTGTCGTGGGTGTTGGTTCCGCTCCGGGAAGAAAGGCGTGAACTCACCCACTGTGACCGCTCATGGAGGGAGAAGTCCCGCAGGCCGGCACGCTCCCGAGAGGGCTTGGCCAACACTTGGCCGGCCCGGCGGACGGCCCGGATGCTCTATGCCAGGAGCAGGATGACTCGTGTCACTTTCGTAAGCCGCGAGGCTCCTTCCGCTCCTGCGGGTGGGTGGCCAGGGCCTCGACAGTCACGTCCATCCACTTCCACATCGGCAGCGACGCCAGCGCGTCGTGCAGCTCGGCCGGGTCGCCGGCCTCGTAGAGACCGACGGTGGCGTTGCGGCCGGGAACCCGCCACAGCCGCTTGAGCACGCCCGCGTCGCGCAGCTCCTGGGCCCGCTCGCGTTCGGCGCTGCGCAGGCGGTCGCGGGTGTGGTCGGGCGTGTCGGGCGGCAGCAGGTTCTCCGTGCGCACCAGGAATTCCATGGCTCTCCTGTCGACGGGGCGGCGACGTCCTGGCCCACCAGTAGAACCGGACGCGTGAGCGCGTGTCGTCGTGCATCGGAACCGGCCTCACCGCGACAAATGTCCGATGTGGCGGCGGGATCCCCTGCGGTAGGCCCGGCCCCCGCGCCAGGACGGCGTCACGTACGTCACCGCGGAGGAGTACGGCCTGTGACCTCCGGGCGGCTGACGTGCCCGCCTAAGGGCGCACCTCGTACACGAGGTTGAACGGCGTCCGCGCCGCCTCGCGGAACCGGGTGAAGCCCGCCTCCGTGACGACCTCGCGGATCGCGGCGCTCCCGGCCTGCGCGCCCAGCGCGTACCCGCCCGGCTGGGACAGGGCGCTGGGCACGCAGAGGAACGTGGACGCGCTGTAGTACAGCCGCCCCAGCGGGTGGAGGTTCTCCTCGACCCGGTCCGCGGCCAGCGGCTCCACCAGGAGCCACGTACCGTCAGGGGCCAGCGCCCCGCGCACCCGCCGGGCCGCGCCGAGCGGGTCGCCCATGTCGTGCAGGCAGTCGAACATCGCCACCAGGTCGAAGTCCGTGCCGCTGAAGTCCTGCGCGCCGGCGACCTCGAAGCCGACCCGGTCGGCCAGCCCGGCCTCCGCGGCCCGCTTGCGCGCCAGCGCGATCGACTCGGTGTGGTAGTCCGAGCCGAGAACCGTGGTGCGCGGGTACGCCTTGGCGAGCAGCAGCGACGACGAGCCGAGGCCGCAGCCGACGTCGGCGACCCTGGCCCCGGCGGTGAGCTTCGCGTCGACCCCTTCCAGCGCCGGGATCCAGTGCGGGATCAGCTCCGCCGTGTACCCCGCGCGGAAGAACGCGTCGCACCCGACGAAGACGTCCTCGTCGTGCTCGTGCCAGCCGACGCCGGCGCCCGTGCGGAACGCCTCCGTGATGCGCGGCTCCGAGCGCAGCATCCCCAGGGCGATGAGGAACGCCGCCGGCACGTTCGGGCCGTCCGGGTCGGCCAGGCAGAACGCCTGCTCCTCGCTCAGCGAGAACCGGCCGGTCTCCGGCTCGTAGCCGACGTACCCGCCGGCGGCCTGGCCCCGCAGCCACTCGGTCAGGTAGCGCGGGTGGCAGCCGGTGCGCTCGGCGAACTCCTCGGGTGTCGCCGGGCCCTGCGCGAGCGCGCGGTAGAGGCCCAGCCGCTGGCCGACCACCACCGAGCCGGCGGCCTCGGTGGCCGCCATGTCGGCCACGACCCGGCCCAGGAACTCGTTGACCTTCTCGCGGTCCATCCCCCGTCTCCTTCCTGTCAGGCCGGCTTCCACCGGTCTCGACCCCCAACGTCGGCACATGCCCTGACATGGCGAAGGCACGCGCCGGGCGGGCAGGGTTCCGGGCAGGGTTCCGGGAGCGGGAGGTCAGCCCGCGCGCAGGAGCGACTCGCCCATCAGTGGCGCGTGCGGATCCGGCGGACCACCAGCCGGGCGACCACGGCGGCGGAGCCCCCCAGCAGCACCAGCCCCAGCAGCACGATCGTCGCCGGCCACGGCCAGGCGCTGCCGCTCAGCCCGACGCCGGCCACCGGATACTCCAAGGTCTTCGCCGTCCAGCGGGCCGTCTGCACGTCGTACGTACGGGCGATGTCGCGCAGCACCGGATCGAACGCGAACTCCTCCTCGGTGTGGAGGTACTCCGGCCGCAGCCCCGCCACGCCGTCCACCGCCTTCGCGCGCGCGGCGTCCAGGCCGGGCACGAGCAGGCGGTCGAGCACGTCCGCCGCGGCCGCGACCGTCGAGCGCGGCACGAAGGTCAGCCCGTGCCTGGAGCGGAACGGCCCGTCGCCCAGCGCGACGGTGCGCCCGACCATGGCGTGCTCGGTGTACGAGATGAACGCGGAGGCCAGCTCCAGCTCCCCGATGCCGCCGGCGACCCGGATGCCGATGGACGAAGGCCCCGGTTGGTAGGAGGAGTTGAGCGCGACCACCACGTCAGGCGGCTGGAGCTCGGACGCGGGGATCCGCGTGGAAGCGCCGGGGGAGTAGTGCCGCCAGTGCACCCTGCGCGCCGCCTCCCGCGCGGTGCCGGGGTCGACCAGCCGTTCGAGCACGCGCAGGGCGCCGTCGATGCCGGACAACACGCCGGCCGTGGTGATGAGGTTCCCGTCGTCGACGTAGCGCACGCCGGTCACCCACCCGACGCGGGGGAAGTCGTCGCGCAGCCCGGCCATGCGCAACCAGTGGGAGGTCGCGGGCCTGCCGTCCAGCAGCCCGCTGGCCGCGAGCGTGCGAGCCCCGTTGCAGACGCTCATCGCCACCGCGCCGGCGGCCGACTGTTCCCGCAGCCAGCGGGTGATCGAGCCCAGCTCGGCGGGGCCGGGGTCGTCCATGGCGGGGACCACCATGGCGTCGAGCTTGTCGTTCCGGTCGCTCAGCAGCCGCGCGAGCCCGCCGAAGGTCAGGTCGGGCACCAGATCCAGGCCGCCGGTCAGGGGCGCCGGCCGCGAGCCGGGAGACACGACGTAGGTGTTGACCCGGCCGGTGCCCGCCAGCACCTCGTACGGCCCGAGCAGGTCCGCCACGTTCGTGCCGCTGCCGCCGGCCAGCAGGGCCACCGTCGGCTTGGCCGGGTCGTGCTCCTTCGGCGCCGGCCGGACGGTCACCGCGTCCGCGCGGGCCGTGTACAGGTCGCCGAACTTGCCGACGGTGTTCACCGCGGAGACCGCGCCGGGAAGCAGCAGCGCCGCCAGGACGACGGCCGTCCCGCGGAGCCACCTGCCCCGGAACCTGAACCGGTGCCGGGGATCCGCGTACTCCGCGCGCCGCCAGATCATCGCCGCCGCCAGAAGCACCAGCGGGATCACATGCCCGATGAGCGTCACCGGACCGGCCGGTAACACACCGAGCCAGAAAGGAACGAGCAGCACGGGGAACGGCAGGAACACCGCGAGGCTCATCTCGGCGATCCGCGGCCAGGCATGCCGGCGCACCAGCATCCAGAGCGCCACACCGGCGGCCATGCCGGCCGCCATGAGCAGGAGGTAGACGTCGAACCGGGCGACCTCCAGCACCGAGATCCACAGGGGGTCGAGCAGCACCATCCCGAGGGCCGCCGCGATGACCAGTTCGAGGTAGTGCCAGACGAGGCGGGCGGCGGTGCGTACCCCGCCGGGACGACGTTCGTGGTTCGTCATGCCGGGCTCCTGACGTGAAGGACGTTGAGGCCCCTCACGCTAGGAAGGCAGGCGCGCCACCGAATCAGTGAAGTCGCCGGTCATCACGCCGGTCCTGCGCCCTGCCCCACGTCGGGCCCTACGTCCGGCCCTACGTCGGGCGTTCGGCGAGCACCATGCGCATGAGCTCGGCCCGCGACGTGAGGCCGGCCTTCTGGAAGACCTTGCGCAGGTGGTAGTCCACGGTGCGCGGGCTGAGGAACAGCTGCGCGGCGATCTCCCGGTTGGTCAGCCCTTCGCCGACGGCCAGCGCGATGCGCAGTTCCTGGGGGGTGAGCGCGGTCAGCGCCCCCGCCTCGGGGGCGCGCGCCGACTCGCCGGTGGCGCGCAACTCGCCCAGCGCGCGATCGGCCCAGGCGATCGCGCCGATGCGGCGGAAGGTCTCCGCGGCGCCGCGCAGGTGCTGCTGCGCCTGGGAGCGCCGCCGGTCGCGCCGCAACTGCTCGCCCAGCAGCAACTCGGTACGGGCCTGCTCCAGCGGGGCGTCGGCCAGCGCGTGCAGGCGCAGGCTCTCCGCGTAGTGGGCCCCGCCGTCGTCGCGGACCAGCGCCCGGCAGCGCGCCGTGAGCGCGCCCAGCTCCGGCGACGCGGTGTGCTCCGTCCACCGCGCGTAGCGGGCGGCGGCCACGGCGGCCCGGTCGTGCTCGCCGGCCCTGACCAGAGCCTCGACGAGATCGGGGACCAGGCCCATCGCCAGGTCCGAAGGCTGGTCCGCGTCCCACCCGCCGACCGCCTCGAAGTGCCGCGCGGCCTCGCCGTGCCTGCCCGCGACCAGCTCCGCCAGCCCGAGGGCCCGCCTGGCGTACGCCGTCGCATCCGCCAGCCGGCGCTCGCTCGCCTCGGCCAGCACCTCCGCGGCCAGCTCACCGGCCTCAGGACGGCCGCGGATCGCGGCGCACAAGGCCAGCAGCCCCCGGTTGCGGCAGGCCGTGTTCGGCTGGCCGACCTCGGCGGCGAACGCGCAGCCCTCCTCGGCGTGGGCCTCCGCCAGCCCGAGCCTGCCGCGGGCGAGCTCGTCGGCCGCCTGGTACTCGAGGTTCCACGCGAGGGCGCCCAGCGAGCCGCCGGCGCGGGCCAGCCGCCCGGCGTTCTGGTACAGGCGCCGGCTCAGCTCGCGGTCGCCGAGCCCTCGGGCGATCGCCCCTGCCAGGGTCATCGTGATCGGATCGGTGAGCGCGTCCACGCCGGCGCCGTCCCGTACGGCGGGTCCCGGGTCGTGGCCGGCGCGGGCCAGGCAGGCGGCGCGCAGCAGCCGCAGCACCGCCTCCTCAGGACCGCCCCCTCCGTCCCGGGCGTCCTGCTCCGGCATGCCCTCGTCGAGCCAGCCGGCGAGCTCGGACCAGGCCCCTGGCCGGTTGGTACGGGTTCCGAGGTCGCCGTACATCGCGACGGTCGGGGTGAAGCGGCGCCGGTCGACCCGCAGCGCCCGCGGGATCCACGGCCTGACGAGGTCCATCGCGTCCTCGGGAGAGCCGATGAACTCGGTCACCACGGCCCGCATCGCGGCCACGGAGATCCGGTCCACCTCGTCCAGATGGGGCTCGCGCTCGGCCCGGTCGAGCAACTCCCCGGCGGTGGCGGTGAACCCCCCGCGAACGGCGGCGCGCGCCGCGCTCCACAACCGCCGCCCCCGGTGCGGGCCGGCCGCGGTGAGCTCGGCGGCGCGCGACAGCGCGGCCATGGCCGCCGCCGGGCCTCCGCGCAGCGCGGCCTGCTCGGCCGAGCGTTCGAGCAGCTCCGCGGCCTCCTCGTCGTGGCCGGTCGCGGCCTGACCGCGGTGCCAGGCCCGCCGGTGCTGGTCGGCCGGAGCGTCGAAGGCCGAGGCGAGGGAACGATGGATCGCCGCGCGCCGCCCCGGCGTGGCGCTGTGATAGATCGCCGACCGCATCAGCGGATGCCGGAACACCAGCCTCGGCCCGTCGTACGTCAGCAGCTCGTCGAGCTCCGCCCGGTGCAGCGGCCCGGCGTCGAGTCGCAGCTCGACGGCCGCCTTCTCGATCGTCTCCACGCTGCCGGAACCGTCGGCGGCGACCAGCTGCAGCAGCGGCAACGCCTCCGCGTGCCGGGCACGGACCCGGCTCAGGAACGAGCGCCGCAACTCGTCGGTCAACGCCGGCGGCTCCTGCGCTCCTTCCGGCGGGAGCTCCTTGCCCGCCAGCTCCAGCAGGGCCAGCGGGTTGCCGCCGGTGGCGGCCAGCAGGTGGCGGCGCTCGCCGTCGGTCAGCCGCCGCCCGCCCGCGCGCTCGGCCAGCAGCGCCGTGGCCGCCTCCCCGCCGAGGCCCATGAGCGGGACCCTGCGCAGGTGAGGCAGGTCGGTGCCGTGGCCCTCGTCGGCCCGCGCGGCCAGCATCAGCGCGACGGGCTCGTCGTCCAGCCGGCGAGCGACGAACGCCAGCGTCTTGAGCGTCGGCTGGTCCGCCCAGTGAGCGTCGTCGACGACGCACAACACCGGCCGCTCCCCGGCCAGCAGGGACAGCAGCGACAGGCTCGCCAGGCCCACCAGGAACGGATCGGGCGCGCCGCCGTGCGCTCGCCCGAACAGGATGTTCAGCGCCTGCGCCTGCGGCCCAGGCAACGCGCCGACCGAACCGAGCACGGGCATGAGGAGCTGGTGCAGGGTCGCGTACGCGAGATCCGCCTCGGGCTCGACGCCGACCGCGCGGAGCACCTGGAAACCGGCGGCCCGCTCCTCCGCGTACGACAGCAGCGCCGTCTTGCCGATGCCCGGCTCGCCGTGCAGCACCACCCCGCCGCCGTGCCCGTCCGCGGCGCGCCGCAACAACGAGTCCAGCAACTCCGTCTCGTCGGCTCGCCCCAGCACACGCCGAGCATAGAAAGCACCGGCACCCATGACAAACATCCCAAGCCGGGACCTTCTTCGGCGTGCGTGGTGTGAACGCTTCGAAGCGGCTGTTCCGTGCCCCGCAACGAGACCGGCGATTTCGCCGATGCGGGGTGCGGCGGTGGGCTCCTAGCGTCGGGTGCGTACCGGACCTGCGAGACGAACCGGGGGCGAGGCCACCATGACGCGCGGAGCCTTGAGCGGCCGTACCGCCATCGTCGCCAGCGCCGGTCACGGCATCGGTCACGGCGCCGCCGCCACGTCCTGCGCGCTGAGCAGGGCGGGCGCCAGCGTGGTGCTCGCCGCCCGCGACGGCCAGGCCCTCGCGGCGCTGGCCGCCGAACTCGGCGCGGCGGGCGGCCAGGCGGTCGCCGTCCCGACGGACCTGGCCAGCCCGGTGTCGGTGCGGCGGCTGGTCGAGCAGACGCTCGGCGCGTTCGGCCGCCTCGACGCCGCCTGCAACGACATCGCCTGCCGCCCTGCCGCCTCCGGCGCCGCCGCTCCCTGTGCCGCTGCCGGGTGCGACGGCGGGTGCGACTGTGCCGCTCAGGTGCGGGGCCTGTCCCTGGCGTTGAAGTACGAGATCCAGGCGATGCGCCGGACCGGCGGGTGCATCGTCAACCTCGTGCCGTCCGGTGCCCCGCGGGCCGCCGTGATCGAGATGACCCGCGAGGCGGCGCTGGACCTGGCCGGCTCCGGCGTCCGGGTCAACGCCGTGGCGACCGGCCCGGTCGCAGGTCCGCTCGCCGGCGCGGGCGTCGGTCCGGGCGGCGCGGAGATCGGTCCGGACGGCGGCGTTGACGGTGTCGCGCATACCGTTCTGTGGTTGTGCTCGGACGCCGCGTCCGCCATCACCGGCAGGGCGCTGTACGCCCGCTCCGGACCCTGCCGCGACTCCTCCGGGCTCCGCCCGCGGAAGTAGCGATCACACACGAGGAAACGCGGAAGGGGCCGGCGTCCCTGGCGGGCCCGTACCGAGCGCCGATCGCGCGTCAGAGGGTTCTCGTCATGAACGCGCTGTGCGGGTCAGGCTCGTAGTCCGCGAACGGCTCGCAGTAGGCGAAGCCGAACTTCTCGTACAGCCGGCGGGCGGGCAGGAAGAACTCGGCCGAGCCGGTCTCCAGGCTCAACCGGGTGAAACCCATGCGGCGGGCCTCGGTGATGATGTGATCCAGCAGGAGGGACGCGATCCCGCTCTGCCGTCGCGCCTGCGAGGTGCGCATCGACTTCACCTCGGCATGGGCGGCGTCCAGCCGTTTGATCGCTCCGCAGCCGACGACCGTGTCACCGTCCATGACCGACCAGAACGTGACTCCGGGCTCGCGCAGCCCGTCGAGGTCGAGCGCGTGCTTGCTCTCCAAGGGCGTGATGGATCGCATCTGCTGGACGTGTTCGTCAAGGAATCTGGCGATCTCCGGGCTGGACAGGTCGTCGACCACGATCTTCATATACGTCTCCCTACGGCCGGGTGTCAGGCATAGCGTGCCAGGCCGGCGCCGGCCGGGTTCCGGAGGGGGCGGCGGGCGTCCTTCCGGGCCGGTAGCCCGCCCCCATGCCCGCGCCCCACCCGGCGGCGGTAACGCGCGGGAAACGCCTACCCGTGTTGGATCGCGGGCCAGGAGGGAAACCCCGCCGGTCGTTTCTTGGAGGAGGCATGGTCATGGAACGTCGATCACCTGTGGCATCGCGACGGTCCTTGCTGGGAGTGATGGGAGCCGCGCCGTTCGCGGTCGCCGGTGGCATGGTGGCGGGGCCCGCGTCGGCCGCCCCGTCCCGCCGCGGCCGGATACCGAAGGAGCTGCGCCCCGGCGGAGAGTACGACCGGTACATCGCCGCCCGGGCCAGGGCCGGCGAGTTCTCCGGCACGGTCCTGCTGGCCCACCGCGGCAGACCCGTGCTGGAGCGCGCCTACGGCATGGCCGACAGGGCGCGGAAGACGCCCAATCGCACGGACACCCTTTTCAACCTCGGCTCGATCGGCAAGTGCTTCACCGCCACGGCCCTGCTGCAGCTGGTGCAGCGGCGCAAGGTGGCACTCCACGAGAAGCTGGGCGCCTACCTGGACGGGTTCCCCGCCGAGGTGGCCGCGAACGTGACCGTCCACCAGCTGCTGACGCACACCTCCGGTGTGGGCAGGCCGCCGAAGACGAGCGGACCGCCGGACAAGGACGAGCAGGCGTGGGACTCGGTCGAGGAGGTGTGGGAGGGCACGCTGAAGGCCATCCGTCCGCTGCCGACGCAGTTCACGCCGGGCACCAGGTACAAGTACAGCAATGACGGGTTCATCGTGCTCGGGGCCATCGTGGCCGAGGTGTCGGGGCAGGACTACTACGACTACGTGCGCGAGCACGTGTTCGCCCCCGCCGGCATGAAGCGCACGGACTTCTACACCAGGCCGCAGATTCTGGCCGCGGACGACATCGCGCACTCCTACACGACCGACCGCGAAACCGGTGAGCGCTACGACTTCACGGCGAGCGAGCGGGCCCCGTTCGTCGGCCTGCCCTCCGGCGGCTCCTACTCGACCACAGGGGAGCTGCTGACGTTCGTGCAGGCTCTGGCGGAGGACGGCAAGCTGCTCGAGCACGCGACCGTCGAGATGGCGACCAGCGGCAAGACCGTCGTGCCGCCCGAGGAGGGCCAGGACCCGCTGCTGCTGTGCTCCCACTACGGGTACGGGTTCGCGGCGAACATCTTCGACGGCCGGCGCCTCTTCGGCCACACGGGAGGTGGTCCGGGCGTGGGCGACACGTACAACGTCTATCCCGACCTGGACTGGGTGTCGGTGACCCTCGGCAACTACGACAGCACGGCCACCAAGCCCATCCTCCATCTGGAACGCCGGCTCATCACGGGCGGCCAGCGCCCGGTCTGACGGTGGTTGAACCCCGGCGGGGGAGGGGGCCGTACCAGGCCGAGAGACCACCGAAAGGGCCATCATGAACCTGCGCACCCTCCGTGCCCTTCCTCGCCGCGAAGAAGGGCCTGCCGGCCGGGGTCGACGGCGTCGCAGGCAGCGCCACCACCTCCGCCGCGCTGGCCCGCCGCATCCGGGACAACCCGCGGAACTGGTACGCGAACCTGCACACCGCCCAGTTCCCCGGCGGAGCGATCCGCGGCCAGCTCTATCCGGGCGACTGGTAGGCCGGTCGCGTTTGAGGAGCCCTGCCGGCACCGGTTCGCGTGATAAGCGCACGCTGTCATGAAATGTCCGTAATAGGTAGATGGTGATATGGGAGGTCGCTGGGTAGAGATCGCAGCACGGGGGAAGGAGCCGCCCATGAACGTTCCAGCAGGGGACGCCGGACGGTCCTTGGCGGCGGAGGGAGAGCGCACCTTCCAGCTGCGAGACCTTTCCGACGCCGCGACCTACGTGGTGGACGACGCGGGGCACATCGTCGGCATCAACCCCCGGGCGGAGCAGATGCTCAACCGCGCCGCTTCGACCCTGCTGGGAAAGGATGCCCACGACCTGCTGCACCGCGGGAAATACGGCGAATCCCTGCCGCGGAGCCGGTGCGTGATGCGTCAGGCCCTCATCTCCGGCGAGACCAGGCAGGGCCACCAGGAATGGATGGAGCGCGGGGACGGCTCGCTGATCGCGGTCTCCTGGATGGTGACTCCCTGCCGGATCGGCGAGGGAGGCCAGGGCGCGCTGGTGCTCTTCCACGGGGAATCCGCACCCACCCACGCCGAGGGGCAACCCAGGCCGTCCGCGTCGTCGATGCCGGAGCTGGACCGGC
The DNA here is from genome assembly GCF_052245635.1 of Nonomuraea sp. KM88. Taxonomy (NCBI): domain Bacteria; kingdom Bacillati; phylum Actinomycetota; class Actinomycetes; order Streptosporangiales; family Streptosporangiaceae; genus Nonomuraea; species Nonomuraea sp. KM88. The sequence goes on from NZ_JBQQCC010000001.1 coordinate 1,004,732, forward strand.
TGGCCCTGCTGGCGGAGACGACCGCGACCCTCACCTCCAGCCTGGACGTCGACGAGACCGTGCGCCAGCTCATCCGCCTCGTCGTGCCGCTGCTGGCGGACTGGGGGGTGGTGGACCTGCTCACCGAGGAGGGCGGGGTGGCGCGCGTCGCCGTGGTGCACTACGAGCACGGCGTACGGGTGCACCGGCGGGACCTGGAAGGACCGATGCCGCCGGTGCCGCAGGAATCGTCGATGCCCCTGTCGCGGGCGCTGCGCGGAGTCACCCCCGCGCTGGTGGGGCCGCAGGACTACCAGGGGAGTCCCGACTCGGACATCGCGGTGAGGCAGCGTGAGCTGTTCGAGGAGACCGGCATGCACTCCGCGACCATCGTGCCGATCCGCGGCGTCCGGGAGGTGGTGGGCGCCCTGACCCTGGGGCGCTCCGAGCGGTCCGGGGCGTTCACGTCGGCCGACCTCCTGCTGGTCGAGGACATCGCCCGCCGTGCCGGGCTCGCGCTCGACAACGCCCGCCTGTACGAGCGGCAGCGACGGGTCGCGGAGACCATGCAGCGCCACCTGCTGCCGACGCTGCCCCGCGTGCCGGGCGTGCTGATGAGCGCGCGCTACCTGCCCGCGCCGGACGCCTCCCAGGTCGGCGGCGACTGGTACGACGCCTTCGTCCTGTCCGACGGGGCGACGGGCCTGGTGATCGGCGACGTCGTCGGCCACGACCTCGACGCCGCGGCGGGCATGGCCCAGGTCTGCAACATGCTGCGCGCGTACGCCGGGGAGGTGGAGAAGCCTCCCAGCGAGATCGTGAACCGGCTGGACGAGGCGGTGGTGCGGATGGCCGAGACGACGATGGCCACCGTCATCTTCGCCCGGGTGGAGCAGCCGGCAGGCGCTTGGCGGCTGCGCTGGACCAACGCGGGCCACCTGCCGCCCCTCCTGGTCGAACGCGACGGGCGGGCCCGCTTCCTGGACGACGGCAGCGGCCTGATGCTGGGCACCGGGCTGCCTGCCGCGCGCGAGGACGCCGCCGTCGAGCTGCTGCCGGGCTCGGTCCTGCTGCTCTACACGGACGGGCTGATCGAGTCTCCTGGCCACTCCCTCGACGACGGGCTGGCCAGGCTCGCCAGGTACGCCTCGTCCCTGGTCGACCAGCCGCTCGGCTCGATCTGCGACGCGCTCCTCGCCGGCGTGCGCCCCTCCGACAACGACGACGACGTCGCCATGCTCGCCCTGCGCATCCCCGGCTGACCGGCGCGGGCCGCAGGGGGGCTCCGCGGGGGGTGGGCAGGAGCAGGTCAGGTCACCTTGGCGGACGCGGCCTCCCAGGTGTTGCACGAACCCGGGTGGCCGGTGGCGAAACCGCGCGCCACCCAGGAGCGGACCGTGGCGGTCGTGCCGTACCAGCTGTTCCTGCCGTCCTGGTCGCCGACGGGAAGGGACTTGAAGCGGTGCCAGTCTTTCGCGGCGCGCCCCTTCATGGGCCAGACACTCTTCATGAAAGCGCCCCCCAGGCAGGCGGACTGGAGGAAGTAGCGCCGGGACTGCTCGCGGTACTCCGCCTTTCCGTCGGCGGACAGCTCGCCGAGGGCGGCCGAGATGCCGGTCAGGTACTGCACGTGGTAGGCGTACATGGAGGCGGCCGTGTGGAACAACCACAGGTCGGAGGGGTTGGCGGCCCACTCCTCGCCGATCTGGAAGATCAGCGTGCGGTTCTCCTCGCAGTACCACGCCTGGGAGTCGGCGCCGTCCACCGCCAGGTCGCAGTGGTTCCTGGGGATCCGGTTCATGTGCAGCACCCGGACCGGTTCGTACGGCAGCCCCGCGCCGGTGAGGTGCCGTTTCCAGGTGCGCTCCAGGCAGGCGACGACCGCGTTGACGTAGGCGCGCGCCAGCTTGCGGTCGCCGCGCCTGACCGGGGGCTCCCCGCAGGTCGTCCTGGGCAGCGGACCCGCCTGGTAGAGCGGGTTGGCGGTCAGCTCGTTGCGGTCGACGGGGTGGACCGTCGTTCCCCCGGCGGCCGCGTGCGTCGTCGGCCCGGTCAGCGGCGCGGCGAGGGTGCCCGCCAGCGCCGTGATCATGAAAAGTCTCACGTGGCGTGACTTTAGGGCCCGGTCCGACCGCCGACAAATCGCCGCCGCCCGGCCCGGCGAGCACGAGCAGCATCAGCCATCTGGGCACCCGGCGGCCCAGCGGCAGGACCGTGAGGAGGACGATCCCCGCCCCCGCCACCCCGGACGCGGTTGCGAGCCACTGCGCCGTGGCCGCGTCCATCAGAGCCTCCTGAGGGGACCGTCGCCTTCGGGCGATGGGGGAAATCGGGAGCGGGAGGGCCGCCAAGGCTCGGGCGTTCAGTGGCAGAACCTCGGACACCGTCGCCTCCTGCGGATAGGATGGTGCTTGTGCTTTCGGGCATCGGTCAGGGCTTGGCCGTCGTCTCCCGCGTAAGCGGGGCGAGAAGCCGCTTCCTTCAGGGAGCGGAGGAGTCACGAAGTAGCTCGCGGCCTCGGAGGCCGCGAACCGGCGGGCCGCCGGGGAACCCGAGCCGGGCCTGCGTGGCGAAGGCGGCCTTCCCGGCGGCGTAACCGAGGAACAGCCCCGCCACCGCGTACGCGGGCCAGCGTCGTGGCCGATCAGAACGCGTCATGGCCGTCACCGTAGACGCCGCTCGCCGCGGTCCTCTTCCCCTGGCCCGGGGAGGAACGTCCCCCGCGAGAGGGAGAATCCAGGCGGCTACGTCATTTGTCCACCCACCGCCCGGTCATTTGGGCGGTGTCGCCCGGATCAGGTCCGTGCCTACCATGTGGCGCGGGCGGCGCCGGCGCGGTCGGGAGGGAGACTGATCCATGGACGTCTCCATCGGCACGATCTGGGAGGCCGTCGCCCGCCGCCTTCCCGGCGCGGTGGCCATCTCGGAGCCGGGGGGCGACCGCACCTACGCCGAGTTCGAGGACCGGGCGGCCCGGCTGGCCACGGCGCTGGAGCGGGCCGGGGTCGGGCCGGGGGACACGGTGGCCTGCTACCTCCACAACGGCGCGGCCTACCTCGAGACCGTGTTCGCGGCGTTCAAACTCGGCGCCGTGCCGGTCAACGCGAACTACCGCTACACCGGGGAGGAACTGTCCGCCGTGCTCGGGGACGCCGACGCGGCGGCGATCGTCTTCAGCGGCGAGCTGGCCGCCCACGTCGGCCACGCCGCGCGTACGGTGCCCACGCTGCGCCTGCTCGTACGGGCCGGCGCGCCCGCGGACGGCGCCGCCGGCCCTCCCGCGGCCGGCCTGGACGATCTCCTCGCCGCCACGGAGCCCAGGCCCGCGGCGTCGCGGCCGAGCTCGGACCGGCTGTTCATGTACACCGGCGGCACCACGGGCCGGCCGAAGGGCGTCATCTGGCGGCAGGGCGATCTGCTGCACTCGCTGACGGTGCCGGTCTTCCGGCCGCTGGGCGTGTGCGAGCCGCCCTCGACGCTCGACGAGGCGGCGCGGATCGCGGAGAGCGCGCGTGCGCGGGGCCGGGCGCCCGCGACGATGCCGGTGGTCCCGCTCATGCACGCCACCGGGCTGTTCAACGCGATGGGCGCCCTGCTCACCGGCGGCCGGGTCATCACCACGCGCGAGGGCGGGCTCGACGCGCGGCACGTCTGGGAGACCGTCGCCGCGCAGCGGGCGGGCCGTTCGCCTTCGCCGTCACCTCCTCCGCCGGCGACCTGCCGAGCCGCTTCCTGCCGGTCCCCGCGACCAAGGTCGTCTCGCCCGAGGGTGCCGAGGTCGTCCCCGGCAGCGGGGAGACGGGGGTGCTCGCCTACGCCGGCCCGCTGCCGCTCGGCTACCACAAGGACCCGGCCAGGACCGCGGCCACGTTCCGCGTCATCGACGGTGTCCGCCACTCCATCCCGGGCGACCTCGCGCAGGTCGAGGCGGACGGCGCGATCCGGTTCCTCGGCAGGGGCTCCGGTGTGATCAACACGGGCGGCGAGAAGGTGTTCCCCCAGGAGGTCGAGAACGCGCTGCTCGCCCACCCGGGCGTGACGGACTGCATCGTGGTGGGCGTCCGGGACGAGACGTGGGGCGAGCGCGTCGCGGCGGTGGTCGCCACCCCGGACGGCACCCTGACGGAGCGGGAGCTCCAGGGCTGGGTCCGCCGCGGCCTGGCCGGTTACAAGGTCCCGCGCGCCGTCGTGCTCCTCCCGGCGCTGCGCAGGACGCCCACGGGAAAGCTCGAAGTGGCGTGGGCCCGGCGCGTGATCGAGGAGATGGGGCGGCGGGTCTGACACCCCCGCCGCCGAAGGGTGTCAGATCCGGTCGCTGAGGGCGCTCAGCAGGCGGCCGAACCCCCGGGTGGCCAGCCGCGGCGGCGCGGCGCCGTTCATGCGCATGAGGCGCTCGCTCTGCATCAGCGTCCGCGGGCCGGACACGGCGAGGGTGTTCGAGGCGACGGTGGAGGCCAGGGCCGCCCGCCGCCTGCGCCTGGCGGAGTACACGCCGACGACGTCGGCCGGATCGGCCACCGCGGCCAGGCAGTCCACCAGCGTCGCCACGTCCTCCAGCGCCTGGTTGGTGCCCTGCGCCCCGACGGGCGGCATGCCGTGCGCCGCGTCCCCGAGCAGCACGCACCGCCCCTCGCCCCAGCGGCACGGCACCTTGTGCCGGGTGTGCGGGAACAACTCGGCGTCGCCGTCGCGCAGCGAGTCCAGCACCTGCTCGACCGGGGAGGCCCACCCCGCGAACCGCCGGCGCAACATCTCCAGCGGCTTGTCCTCCCTCGGCGCGTCAGGCGACCACGGCACGTCGAAGAACCACTGCATGAGCCCGTCGCCCGCGCTCGCGTACCCGAAGTCGCCCTGCCGGCCGACCATCAGCGTCGTGACCGATCCCAGGTCGAACGGGGCCGGCGTCAGACCCTGCCAGATCGCCGCGCCGGTCAGCGCCGCCGGGGCGTCGCCCAGGACGTGGGCCCGCACCCGCGAGTGCACGCCGTCGGCGCCCACCAGGAAGTCGCCGCTGTGCTCCTCGCCCGTCCGTGTCCGCACCCGTACGCCGTCGCGGTCGGCCCGCACCTCCGTGACCCGCGCGCCGAACCGTACGGTGCCCTCCGGCAGCCCGCGGTCCAGAAGGGTGATCAGCGAGCCGCGCGGCAGCACCCGGGCCGCCGACCCGAACCGCTCCGCCAGCGCCTCCAGGTCGAGCTCCAGCACCGGGTGGCCGCCCGCGGTCCGCAGGCGCATCGCCGTCAGCCGCTGCCCCGTGCCTTCCAGGTCGACGCCGACGTCCCCGAGGATGGCGGTGCCGTTGCACCACAGGGTGATGGCCCCGCCCTCCAGGCGCAGCCCCGGCGCCTGCTCCAGAACCACCACCTCGTGCCCGGCGGCGATCAGTCCCCGCGCCGCCGCCAGCCCGCTGATCCCCGCTCCCGCTACAAGCACCCGCACCGGCGGCCTCCAAGGCTCTACTAAATGTAGTACTACACTTTATAGAGCCTTGGGTCGCCGGCCCGGCCGGGGCGCCGATCAGTCCGACTTCGCGAGCTCGTCAAGGGCGGCGCGGGTGACCTGGAGCCGGTTGCCGGGAAGCGGGGCGTACGTGTCGCCCGACTTCGCGGACGTCGCCGCCCTGCCGTCCGGGCCCGTCGCGACGTACTGCCCCTGTTCCGGGCTCACCATGGTGTGGTCCCCGGTGTCGTCCCAGGCGTGCAGGAACAGCAGATAACTCCTGTCCTGGGCGAGCTTGACCTCGTCGAGCGCGGTCAGCTTCTCTCCGCCGAGCTCTCCGCCGAGCTGCCGGACCTCGACGGAGCGCACGCCGGCCGGATCGCCCTTGAACACGTGGGTGATGTCCGCCGTGGCGATGGTGACGATGTCGCCGACCTCCTGTTCGGCCACCTTCCTGGCCTCGGCCAGCTCGTCGGGGGTGAGCCCGTACAGGGGGTTGGCCTTGGGGTCGTCGTACCCCTCGTCGCCGGGTTCGAGGATCTTCGAGGGCTTGTCCCTCGCGGTTCGCATGCCGGTGACGTTGGCCTGCACCACGAGGTCGGCGTCGTCCCACATCTCCTTCACGGAGGCGAAAGCCGGATAGTCGGCCGACACGACCGCCTCCCGCGGGCCGGCCCCGTCCATGGAGACCGCCGTCGTCGTGGCGGCTCCACCTCCGCATCCCGCCACAGAGAAGACGAGGCCCGCGCTTAAGGCGAGCGTGGCAAGGTGTCGCTTCGCCATCAGAACTTCCTCGTGTAGCCGGTGGTGTAGTAATCCGTCACGTCGCTGTTGTCGTGCGACTGGCGGCGCGTCATGGTGTTCCGGTTGCGGCACTTACACATGATCGAGTCGTTGCGCTCGTTGTGTCCCAGACTCAGCGCATGGCCGAGCTCGTGCGTGAAGACGCTGTGCACGTAGTTCTGGAACCGGCTGGCCTTGTTGGCGATCGTGCGAGCGTTGAGCGTGATGTAGCAGCCCGTGGACCCGCCGTTGACGTGGTAGCTGTAGTAGTGCCCGAAGCCTGATGAGCTGTAGCGTCCCACCTTGACGTTGCAGTTGGCGCCCGAATCGTTGCGCAGGGCCACCCTGGCGTGATTCGACCAGCGTTGTGGCGCCTTGGTCATGGGTGGTTTCCACTGATCGTTGTAGCCGGTCACGTGGTGGTAGCTGAAGTTCGACCACTTCTGCCCGTAGTCCTTTCTGTGCGCCGACACAGGGGTGGCGGCCAGCGGCACAACGGCGGCGACCAGCCCTAAGACGACCACGCCCGTGGCCGTCCGGTGGTGACGGGGAGCATGCCTCACCAGGAAACCTCCTCGATCGGTGCATGGCGGAACACGATCTTTCTAGGGCGGTCGTTGTTTCCTTTCTGTTTCCTTTCTGTCTCTGTTCGCGAACCACCGTCTTCCGGCGCCGGCGTCGTGAGCACGGTCCGCCTCCCGGGCATCCGGGGGACGGTCCTCCGCGGCCTTGCTGCGGACGCGGTCCCGTGCGAAATTTCATGGGGCGCAAGGACGGAGCAGGGAACCATCGATCGACGTGAGCCGCCCGGCCGGAGCCCGTTGGGAGGCGCTCGTGACCGGGAGTCGGCTCGGAGGCGGAAACGACGGGGGCGCCGTGCGCGTGGGATCCCAGGTCCGGCGGCCGGTGCGAGCGTGGACGGCGTCCGTTCACGAGCTGCTGCGGCACCTGGAGAACAGAGGATTCGACGGGGCTCCCCGCGTGCTCGGCATCGACGCGGACGGATGCGAGATCCTCACCTATCTCGAAGGCGACACCGTCGGCGACGCCCTGGTGTGGCCCTGGTGGACCCGCACCGAGGACACGCTCGTGCAGGTGGCGTCATGGCTGAGGTCGTACCACGAGACGGTGACCGACTTCGTGCCCCCCGCGGACGCTCACTGGCGCACCGGCCGGCCGTGGGAGCCCGGGCTGGTCATCGCACACAACGACGCCAGCCCGTTCAACGCCGCCTACCACGCCGGGCGGCTGGTCGGCTTCTTCGACTGGGATTTCGCCGGCCCCACCACGGTGGACTCCGACGTGGCGGCGCTGGCGCTGTGCTGGGTGCCGCTGCACGCCCGTCACGTGGCCGCCGCGGAGGGGTTCACCCAGTTCGACACGCGGCCCGCGCGGTTGCGCCGGTTCCTGGACGCGTACGGATGGAAGGGCCGCACGAAGACCCTCATCGACGACGCCCAGGCGCAGATGCGCGCTCGTGCGGCCCTGATCCGCCGGCTGGGCGTCACCGGCGACGGGCTCTACGCCAGGCTGCTGCGCCGCGGCGTCGCCGACGACCTCGACCAGGCCGTGCGCGAACTCGACGACTTCCCGCGCTAGCGCGCATCCGCACCCGCCGGCGGAATCGGGAGAGCGCCTACCCGCCGGTCGCCCTGCGGAACGCGGATCGGGGCGGTGGGGGAGGACCGGTCTCGGGAGGGCCGGTCGCCCTACGGCGCGCTGATCCGGGCGGTGAGGGGGAGGTCGGCGACGCTGGAGCCGGCGTGGACGGTGAACTCGCCCGGCTCGGTCCGCCAGCCGCCGTCCCAATGCTGGAACGCGCGGCGCGGGAGCGGGATCGTGACCCGATCGGACTGCCCCGCGACGGCGCGCACCACCGCGTATCCGGCGAGCCAGCGCACCGGCCGGTCCACCGCGCTCGACTCCCGTGACAGGTACACCTGCACCACGTGCTTGCCCGCGCGCCCGCCGGTGTTGCGCACGGTCAGGCTCACCTCGCCGGGGGTGGCGGCGAGGTCGGTCAGCTCCCAGCTCGTGTAGCCGAGCCCGTGCCCGAACGGGTAGGCGGGCGCGGTTCCGGCGCGCAGCCATGCGCGGTAGCCGACATGGACGCCCTCCTCGTAGGCCACCACCCCGTCCGCAGGAGCGGTCCGCAGGACCGGCACGTCCGCCTCCTCGCCGGGCCAGGTGGTGGGCAGCCGGCCGCCCGGCTCGGCCGTCCCGAGCAGCACGTCGGCCAGGGCGTCGCCGAACTCCTGCCCGCCGAACCAGCCCAGCAGCACGGCGGCCACCTCGTTCCGCCACGGCATGAGCACGGGCGCGCCCGCGTTGACGACGACGACCGTGCGCGGGTTGGCGGCGGCCACCGCACGCACGAGCCCGTCCTGCGCGCCGGGAAGCGCCAGCGTGGCCCGGTCGGCCGCCTCCCGTTCGATCTCCGGGCTCGTGCCGACCACGACCACGGCCACCTCCGCCCGCCGCGCCGCCTCGCCCGCCGCCTCGACCGCCGCCTCGACCCCCGCCGCCTCGCCGGCGCCCGCCCGTGTCTCGCCGGCGCCCGTCCCCTCGGCGTCCGTCCCGGCCTTCCCGGCGTCCATGCCGCCGGCGCGTGCCGTGCCGGCGGGGGCCAGGTCCTCGCCCAGCGTGAGGGTCAGGCCGTTGCCCTGCGGCACGCCGTCCAGCCTGGCCGTCAGCTCGGCCGCTCCGGCGGCGAGCTCGACCGTGACCGAGGCGTGCGGCGGCGAGACCAGGCCGCCGCCGAAGTCCTCGCCCCCGTGCACCAGCTCCCGCTCCAGCACCCGCACACCGTCGACGGCCAGCGTGGCGAACCCGGCTCCCGCGATGCCGAGCCGCGCGGTGCCCGGCTCGCGTACCAGGTAGCGGGTGGTGACCTCCACCGACGTCGTGCCCGAAGGGCGTGATCCGCCCAACCTGGCCAGGTCGGACGAGCGGCGGTTCTCGCTCAGCAGCTCCCGGCCGCAGGAGTCGAGGAAGCGGGCGCGCACCCCGGGTTCGCCCGAGACGGGGTCGGTCAGCCGCGCGATCGGCAGCGCCGCGAGGCCCTCCTGGGTGACGGCGCCGAGGGTCCACGTGATCTCGGCGTCCGGCAGCGCGGCGCGCAGCCCGTCCAGCGGGGAGATGACGTACGGCGGGGTCACGGTGGCGCTGCCGCCGCCCTGGCTGCGGAACTGGAGGGCGTTGTGCCCGATCACCGCGACCGACCGAGGGCCGGGAGCGGGCCACGGCAGCTCGCCCTCGTTGCGCACCAGCACCATCCCGTCGGCTGCCACCCGCCGCGCCAGCGCGGCGCCCTCGTCGGCGGAAGCCGCCGCCGCCGGGGGCACGCCGGCGGTCGTCCCGGAAGCGGGCACGCCGGCGGCCGTGCCGGAAGCGGGCGTGCGGCCGTCCCGCGTTCCGGTACCCGGGTCGGTGGCGGGGGCCGAGCCGTCCTGCGCGCCGGTGGCCGGGACGGGGGTGGAAGCATTCCGCGTGCCGGTGGCCGGGTCGAGGCCGGGGGTGCGGCCGGGGGTGAGGCCGGGGGTGAGGCCGGGGGTGAGGCCGGGGGTGAGGCCGGAGGTGAGGCCGGAGGTGAGGGCGGGGGTGAGGCCGTCAAGGGCGCCGACGCGGGCGGCCAGCCGCAGCAGGCGCCGTACCTTCTCGTCGACCGCGGCCTCCGGGACGAGCCCGTCGCGCACCGCCGCGACCAGCGCGTCCCCCCACGGCCCGTCCGGTCCGGGCATCGCCAGGTCCTGCCTGGCCAGTGCGGCCGGTACGGTCGACCGCGCGGCCCACCAGTCGGACACCACCACCCCGTCGAACCCCCATTCGCCGCACAGCGGCTCGGCCAGCAGCGGGTTCTCCGTCATGGTGGCGCCGTTGACCGCGTTGTACGCCGACATCACCACCCAGGCCCCCGCCTCCACCACGGCCTTCTCGAACGCCGCCAGGTACAGCTCCCGCAGCGCCCGCTCGCTCACCACGACGTTCGCCGTGAAGCGCTCGGTCTCGAAGTCGTTGCCCACGTAGTGCTTGGGGGTCGCGGCGACGCCGAGGCTCTGGACTCCGCGCACGTACGCCGCCGCCAGGTCGGCGGTCAGCAGCGGGTCCTCGGAGTACGCCTCGAAGTGCCGCCCTCCGAGCGGGCTGCGGTGCAGGTTGATCGTCGGCCCGAGTACCACGTGGGCGCCCTTGCGCCGCGCCTCGGCCGCCAGCGCCGCCCCGTACGCGTGGGCGGTGGCGACGTCCCAGGTGGCCGCGAGCGCGGTGGCGGACGGCAGGTTCACCGCGGGGTCGCGCTCGTCCCAGGTGACGCCGCGGATGCCGGACGGCCCGTCGGACAGCACCATGGCGCGCAACCCGATGTCGGGGTCGGCGTGGGTGCTCCACTCGTCCGCGCCGGTCAGCAGGCGGACCTTGCCCTCCAGGGTGAGCTTGTCGAGGAGCCGGTCGATCTGGTGCACGGAGGCCTCCCGCTGCTCATACGTATGAGCACATCTGCAGAATGGGTTGATCCGGGACGCTAAGCACAGAACGCTCGCCCGTCAAGGGGAGACGAAAAGTTCCGGTCACGCCCTTGACGCCTGGCCGTAACGTCCATACCGTCCCTGTTCATACGTAGAAGCAACCGGCCTTCCCCCGTCCGGCCGGCCTGCGCATACGTATGCGCACCCCCTGGAGACACACATGCGAACAAGAGGACTCCTGGTCGCCGTCGTGATGGTGCTCGCCACCGCGTGCACGGCGGGCGTCCAGAACCAGCCGGCCGGCGGCGCCCGCGCGGACACCATCGTCTTCGGCAAGACCGACGCCGGCACGACGTACATCCGCAACTACAACGTCGTCGGGCCCGCGACGCAGAAGACCCCGAACGCGGAGATGATCTACGAGCCGCTGGCCCGCATCGACTACAGCGACGGCGGCACCGTCAAGCCGTGGCTGGCCGAGAGCCTCGAGTTCGACGAGAAGGGCACCCGGCTCACGATCAAGGTGCGCCAGGGCGTGACGTTCTCCGACGGCGCGCCGCTGACGGTCGACGACGTCGTGTTCTCCCTGAACCTCCCCCTGGAGAACCCGGACTTCAACCTGGGCGGCACCACGTACACGGCCGTGGAGAAGGTGGACGAGTCCACGGTCGCGGTCACGTTCGCCAAGTCGGGGTTCAGCGAGATCAACCAGTTCGCCTCGCCGTCGTTGCCGATGGTGCCGAAGAAGATCTGGGAGAAGCAGGACCTCAAGACCTGGACGAACCCCGACCCCGTGGGCACCGGCCCGTTCGTCCTGGAGTCGTTCGCCGCCCAGCAGATCACGCTGCGCGCCCGCGACGACTACTGGGGCGGCACGTTCCCCATGACGCACCTGAAGATCATTCCGACCAACCAGGACGCGGTGAAGGCGCAGCTGCTGCGCGGCGAGGTCGACTGGGCCATCCAGTCGTGGCCCGGCGCCGAGCAGGAGTACGTCGCCAAGGACCCGGGCAGGCACCTCTACCAGCTGTACGCCACCGGCGGGGCGTACTCGATGCTCTACAACACCGCCGAGCCGCCCTTCGACGACGTGCACGTGCGCCGCGCGCTGGCGATGACGATCCCGCGCGGCGACATCGTCACCACACTCAACCGGCCCGGCACCGAGGCGGGCCCCACCGGCCTCGTCGACCTCGTCTACCGGGACTGGATCAAGCCGGAGTACCGCGGCAAGGTGCAGCAGGTCGACGCCGAAGGCGCCAGGCGCGAGCTGGCGGAGGGCGGCTGGACGGTCACCGACGGCAAACTGGTCAAGGACGGCGAGGCGTACGCGCCCACCCTCTCCTTCAACCAGGACTTCGGCTGGGCCCCCTACGCCGACATCATGATCAACAGCTGGAAGTCGGCGCTCGGCCTGCAGGTCAAGTCCGCCGGAGCCCCCGGCGCCAACCTGTACGAGAGCCAGCAGCTCGGCAAGTTCGACCTGACGATCGCCACCACCGGCGGCGCCGGCGTGAGCGGCGTCTACAGCATGCTGGCCGGCCGCGCCGTCAAGCCCGTCGGCAAGAAGGCCGCCACCAACCCGGGCCGCTGGAAGGACGCGAAGACCGACGCCGTGCTCGCCGAGCTGATGGGCACCGACGACACCGGCGAGCTCAGGCAGTACGCCCAGGAGATGCAGACGATCGTCGTGGACCAGGTGCCCTTCAGCCCGATCTACAACTCGTACTGGTTCGTGGCGATCAACGCCGGGCGGTGGACGGGCTGGCCCACCCCCGGGAAGTTCACCCACGTCCCGTTCCCCGGCCTGGGCCCCGACACCACGATGACGCTGATGAACCTCAAGCGTGCCGCCCCGTGACCGGCGGACGCTTCCTGGCCGGACGGCTCGGCTTCTACGCCGCCGCCGTGTGGTCGGCCGTCACCCTGAACTTCCTCATCCCGCGCCTCATGCCAGGAGACCCGTCGCTGGCGATCATCGAGGAGCTGGAGCGGGTCAGCGGCCAGTCGCTGCCGCCGCGCACGCTGGAGTCCATCCAGCGCCTGTTCGGCGACCCGAGCGCCAACCTCGGCTCCCAATACCTCGACTATCTGGGCCAGCTCGCCCGGCTCGACCTCGGCGTGTCGATCAGGAACTTCCCGACCCCGGTCAGCGACCTGGTCTGGCAGGGTCTGCCGTGGACGCTGCTGCTGGTCGGCAGCACCACCGTGGTGGCGTTCCTGGCCGGCACCGGGCTCGGCGTGATCGCCGGGTGGCGGGCCGGCGGCCGGTTCGACTCGATCGTCAGCCCGCTGACCACGTTCGTGTCGTCGGTGCCGTACTTCTGGGTGGCGCTGCTGGCGTTGTGGGCGTTCGGGTTCCTGCTCGGCTGGTTCCCGCTGGCCGGCGGCTACGACCCGGACCTGCCCGTCGGGTTCAACGCGCCGTTCCTGCTGAGCGTCCTGCACTACGGCGCCCTGCCCGCCGCCACGATCGTGTTCTCGGCGTTCGGCGGCTGGCTGCTCGGGATGCGCAACATGACCGTCACCACGGTCCGCGAGGACTACGTGCTGCTCGCCCTGGCCAAGGGCCTGTCGCCGCGCAGGGTCATGCTCCGGTACGCCGCCCGCAACGCCATGTTGCCGAACTTCACCGGCTTCGCCCTCGCGCTCGGCGGCGTCGTCGGCGGCGCGCTGCTGACCGAGATCGTCTTCAGCTACCCCGGCATCGGCTACCTGCTGTTCATCTCGCTCCAGCAGCGCGACTACCCGGTGATGCAGGGCGTCTTCTTCCTCATCACGCTCACCGTGCTCCTCGCCAACCTGGCGGCCGACTCGGTGTACGCGCTGCTCGACCCGCGTATCAGGGAGCGCGCATGAAGGTACGCGCAGGCTCGGCCATCATCGCCTTCTTCGCGCTGGTCGCGATCTTCGGCGGCTGGTTCAGCGAGACCGTGCTGGGGCTCGACCTCCGGGCCAACGACATCCAGGCCATCGCCCAGCCGCCGTCGGCGGAGCACCTGCTCGGCACCACCCAGTTCGGGCAGGACGTGCTGGCCCAGGTGATCGCGGGGGCGAGCGGCTCGATGTTCGTGGGCTTCCTGGCCGCCGCGATCGGCACGGCGCTGGCGGTGCTGGTCGGCGTGACCGCCGGCTACTTCGGCGGCGGCGTGGACGGCGTGCTGAACTTCCTGACCAACCTCTTCCTCGTCATGCCGGTGCTGCCGCTCATCTTCGTCGTGGCCGGCTACCTGCGGGGCACGGGCCTGTGGACGATCGCGCTCATCATCGGGCTGTTCGGCTGGGCCGGCGGCGCCCGCACGCTGCGCGCTCAGGCCATGAGCGTGGCGGGACGCGACTTCGTCCGCGCCATGCGGCTGCTCGGCGAGAGCAACCGCCGGCTCGTCTTCTTCGAGGTGCTGCCGCACCTGACCGGGCTGATCGCCTCGATGTTCCTGCACGCGCTGATCGGCGCGGTGCTGGCCGAGGCCGGGCTGGCCTTCCTGGGGATCTCCGACTCCGCGGCGATCAGCTGGGGCACCATGATCCAGGCGGCGCAGCAGCAGAGCGCGGTGCTGCGCGGGCTGTGGTGGTGGTTCGTGCCGCCGGGGTTGTGCATCGCGCTCATCGGCACCGCGGCGGCCCTGGTCAACTTCGGCGTGGACGAGGTGGCCAACCCCAAACTCCGGGTCGTCAGGACCCGCCGGCCACGGATCGCGAGGAGCGAGGCGGCATGACCTCCCAGACACAGGAACACGCGCCGGCCACCCCGGCCGCCCACCGCGCGGTGCTGCGGGTGGACGGGCTCAGCGTCGAGTACGGCGGGGAGGTGCGGGCGTGCGTGGACGTGTCGTTCACGCTGCGCCGCGGCGAGATCCTGGGCGTGGCCGGAGAGTCGGGGTCGGGCAAGTCCACCCTGATCACGGCGCTGACCCGGCTCCAGCGCCCGCCCGCCGTGACCACCGCCGGCCGCATCCTCTACCACGGCCGCGACGGCGGCCCCCCGGTCGACCTCGTCACGCTGGACGACCACGCCCTGCGGGGCCTGCGCTGGACGAGCCTGTCCATCGTCCTGCAGAGCGCCATGGACGCGCTCAACCCGGTGATGCGGCTCGGCGCCCAGTTCGCCGACGCGTTGCGCGCCCACGACCGGCGGATGAGCAGGAAGCAGGCCTGGCAGCGGGCCGCCGAGCTGCTGGCCATGGTCGGCATCTCGGCCGACCGGGTGCGCGGCTACCCCCACCAGCTCTCCGGCGGCATGCGGCAGCGCGCGGCCATCGCGCTCGCCCTGGCCTGCCGGCCCGACCTGGTCGTCATGGACGAGCCGACCACCGCCGTGGACGTGGTCATGCAGCGCCAGATCCTCTCCCAGGTGCTGCGCCTGCGCGACGAGCTGGGCTTCGCCGTCGTGTTCGTCACCCACGACCTGTCGCTGCTGCTGGAGGTGGCCGACCGGATCGCCATCATGTACGCGGGCCGCATCGTCGAGATCGGCACCGCCCGGGCCCTCCACACCGACCCGAAACACCCGTACACGCAGGGCCTGCGCGACTCGTTCCCGCCGCTGCACGCCCCGCTGCGGCCGCTGACCGGCATCCCCGGCAGCCCGCCCGACCTGCGCAAACCACCGCCGGGGTGCGCGTTCCACCCCCGCTGCCCCGAGCGCTTCGACGGCTGCGACGCGACCCTGCCCGAGCTCGTCCCGGCCGCCGGTCACGAGGTCGCCTGCCTGCTCTACCCTGCTGGAGGTGATCACTGATGAGCGAGCCCGTGCTCGAGGCGCGTGAGGTCGCCAAGCACTTCCCCGCCGGCAGGCGCGGCGTCGTGCGGGCCGTGGAGGACGCCACCCTGGCGCTGCTGCCCGGCCGGATCGTGGCCCTGGTGGGGGAGAGCGGCAGCGGCAAGACCACGCTGGCCCGCGTGCTCGCCCGCTTCTACCCGCCCACCAGCGGCGAGGTGCTGCTGCACGGCCGCGCGGACACCGGCCGCCGCCGCTACCACGGCGACGTGCAGCTGATCTTCCAGGACCCGTTCGGGTCGCTCAACCCGCTGCACCGCGTCCGCTACAACCTCGAACGCGCCCTGCGCCTGCACCACCGCACCCGCGACCGGCGGGAGCTGGAGCGGCAGGTGCTGGAACTGCTCGAACGGGTCAGCCTCAGCCCCGCCGCCGACTTCGTGGACAAGTTCCCCCACGAGCTGTCCGGCGGCCAGCGCCAGCGGGTCGTCATCGCCCGCGCGCTCGCCGTACGGCCGAAGGTGCTGCTCGGCGACGAGCCCATCTCGATGCTGGACGTGTCGATCCGGCTCGACATGCTCAACCTGCTCGCCCGGCTGCGCGACGAGGACGGGCTGGCGCTGCTCTACATCACGCACGACATCGCCAGCGCCCGCTACCTCTGCGACGACATCGTCGTCATGTACGCCGGGCGCATGATCGAGGGCGGGCCCAAGGAAGACGTGATCGCCAGGCCCCGGCACCCGTACACCAAGCTGCTCGTCGAGTCCTCGCCCGACCCCGGCCCCGTCGAACAGCGCGGCGAGGACGACCGCGCCGCGCTGTTCGACGGCGCCGACGAGCTGGGGGAGCCGCCGAGCCTGGTGAACCCGCCCGCCGGGTGCCGCTTCCACCCGCGCTGCCCGTTCGCGATGCCCGAGTGCGAGCAGAGCGCGCCCCCGCGCACCGACCTGGGCGGCGGGCACTGGGCGCACTGCTGGCTGCACCAGAAGGGCCGGGCCGGCGAGCTCGATGCCACCACCCACGCGGCCGCTCTGGCCCTGCGAGCCGCCGGTGCCGGCGGCTCGGGAGAGGAGGAAGGGCCATGACGCCCAAGCGCCGCGGGCAGGCCCCGCGCCAGTCCGACGTGGCCCGGCTGGCCGGGGTGTCCCAGTCGGCCGTGTCCCGCGTGATCAGCGGGGACGTGGACTCCGCGCGCATCCCCGAGGAGACCCGCCAGCGGGTGCTCGCGGCGATCAAGGAGCTCGGGTACGTCCCCAACGCGTCCGCGCGCAACCTGCGCAACAAGCGCAACAGCCTGATCGGCGTGCACACCTTCGAGGCGGTCTTCCCGCACGCCCGCGACGACTTCTACTTCGAGTTCCTGCTCGGCATCGAGGAGCGGGCCGAGCAGACCGGCTTCGACCTGGTGCTGTTCACCTCGACGGGGGCGGGCGACGGGCGGCGCAGGGTCTACCGCGACGGCACCAACCGGCTCAACCTGGCCGACGGCAGCGTGTTGCTGGGCGTCTCCACCGACCGGGCGGAGCTGGCCAGGCTGTGGGCCGACGGCTACCCGTTCGTGCACATCGGCCGCAGGGAGGTGCCCGGCGCGGAGATCCCGTGCGTGATCCCCGACTACCGTGGCGCCGCCATCGGCATCGTCGACAAGCTGGCCGGGCACGGCCACCGCCGCTTCGCGTACCTGCGCGAGCCCATGGAGATGGAGCCGTACGCCGACCGGCGCGACGGCTACCGCGAGGCGGTGGAGCGGCTCGGCCTGACCGACAGGTCGCCCGGCTTCCGCGGCGAGAGCGGACTGACCGGTGACTGGATCGACGAGCTGGTCCGCGGCGGCGAGACGGCCGTGGTCGCCGAGAGCGTCCGGCTGGCCGAGCAACTGCTGGGCGGGCTCAGGGAGCGCGGTGTACGCGTGCCCGAGGACGTCTCCGTCGCCGTGCTCGAAGCCACCTGGGAGGGCGCCTCCGCCCGGTGGGACTCCTTGGAGATCCCGCGCGTCGCCATCGGCCGCATCGCCGTCGACCGGGTCATCGCCATGCTCGACCACCCCGACCAGCCACCCGAGAGCCTGCTCGTCCCCTGCCCGATCGTCCCCGGCACGACCATCGCCGCCGCCCGCGACGAGCGGCTCTAGACCCTGGCGACCACCTCACCCGGGCCGCGCCGCGACCCGGCGATGGCCCCTGTCCTCATCGACGCGGCCCTCTACACAACACGAAGGAGCCCACGGGGAATGACGGAACTCCGAACTGACGTGCTCATCGTCGGCGGCGGCCTGGGAGGCGTCGCGGCCGCGCTCACCGCCGCGGAACTCGGCCGGAAAGTGATCGTCACCGAGCACACCGACTGGCTGGGCGGCCAGCTGACCGCGCAGGCCGTGCCGCCGGACGAGCACCCCTGGATCGAGCGGGAGTTCGCCCCGCCGGGCTACGCCGACCTGCGGCGCCGGGTGCGCGACTACTACCGGCGCAACTATCCGGTGCGCCCGGGCGCCGGCCCGCTGACGGACCCCGGGCTCGGCATCGTCAGCAGGATGAACCACGAGCCGCGCGTGGCCGTCGCCGTCCTCGACGAGATGCTCGCCCCCTGGCGGGCGTCGGGTCTGATCACCGTCCTGCTCCGGCACGAGCCGGTCTCCGCGTGGACGAGCGGCGACCGGATCGACGCCGTCACGCTGCGCGACCTGGAGACGGGCGGGGAGCTGACCGTGGCGGCGCCGTACGTGGTCGACGCCACCGAGCTGGGCGACCTGCTGCACCTCGCGGACGTCGAGCACGTCGTCGGGGCGGAAGGGCGCGACACGACCGGCGAGCCGCACGCCCCCGACACCGCCGACCCCCTCGACCAGCAGGCCATCTCGTGGTGCTTCGCGCTGGAGCACCGGCCGGGGGAGGAGCACGTCATCGACCGGCCCGAAGGCTACGAGCACTGGCGCGACACCGCCGCGCCGTTCTGGCCGGGGCCACAGCTGTCCTGGACGGACGTGGTGCCCATCACGCTGGAGCGGCGCGAGTGGCGGCTGTTCGGCGACGGGACCGGACACTTCGACCTGTGGCAGTTCCGGCGCATCCTGGCCGGCGAGCAGTTCACCGGGCTGCCCGACCTGACCATGGTGAACTGGCCGCAGATCGACTACTGGGAGAGCCCGCTGCTCGGCGCCGACCCCGCCGTCGCCCTGGCCGGCAGCCGGGAGCTGTCGTTGTCGTTCCTGTACTGGATGCAGACCGAGGGCGGCTACCCCGGCCTGCGGCTGCGGCCCGACGTGACCGGCACCCGCGACGGGCTGGCCAAGACCCCCTACATCCGCGAGTCGCGCCGCATCGTCGCCGAGTTCACCGTCCTGGAGCAGCACGTCGGCGTGCAGGCCAGGCCGGACGGCGCGGGCAGCGAGGTCTTCCACGACAGCGTGGGCCTCGGCCGCTACCGCATCGACCTGCACCCCAGCACCGCGGGGCGCACCTACGTCGACATCGAGGCGTACCCCTTCCAGATCCCGCTCGGGGCGCTCGTCCCCGTGCGCGTGGACAATCTGCTGCCCGCCAACAAGAACATCGGCACCACCCACATCACCAACGGCTGCTACCGGCTGCATCCCGTCGAGTGGGCCATCGGCGAGGCCGTGGGCGCGCTCGCGGCCTTCTGCCTGGACCGCGACCTGCCGCCGCGCAAGGTCCGCTCCGACGCCGCGCAGCTGTCGGACTACCAGCACCTGCTGAGCGACACGCTCGGCATCACGCTCGCCTGGCCGGAAGAGATCCGTACCCATCGAGAGTAGGAGCCCATGTCCCGCTTGAGCGCCACCGTGACAGCCACAGTGACCACCACAGTGACCGCCCTCGTCCTCGGCCTGCTGGCCCTGATCCCCGTCCAGCCCGCCACCGCCGCCGCGGGGGAGTCGTTCATCGACCGCTTCGACGGCGCCCTCGACACCAGCCGCTGGTACGTCTCCGACGGCTGGAACAACGGCGACCACCAGAACTGCCAGTTCAACAGGAACAACGTACGGGTGGAGGGCGGAGCGCTCACCATCACCTTCGACGACAACGCGTACGGGGAGCGCGACTACTCCTGCGCCGAGGTGCAGTCGCGGGCCCGGCTCGGCTACGGCACGTTCGAGACCCGGATGAAGGCGGGCAAGGGCAGCGGACTGAACTCCGCCTTCTTCTCCTACATCGGCCCGGTGCACGACCAGCCGTGGGACGAGATCGACTTCGAGGTGCTCGGCAAGGACACCACCAAGGTCGAGGTGAACTCGTGGGTCAACGGCACCTCCTCCGGCGGATTCCCCGTCGCGCTGCCCGCCGACTCGGCCTCCGCATACGTCGACTTCGCGTACGTGTGGGAGCCCGGCCGGCTGCGCTTCTTCGTCAACGGCACGCTGGTCAAGACCCTGACCGGTGGCCAGGTGCCCACCCACGAGCAGATCCTGTTCGCCCAGATCTGGGGCAGCGACACGCTGACCGGCTGGATGGGCCCCTTCGCCTACCCCGGCCACCCCGTCGAGGCGTCCTACGACCACATCGCCTACACCAGGCTCGGTGACCCGTGCCAGTTCACCGGCTCGGTCGCCTGCGCGGTCACCACGTCGTTCGTCGACGACTTCGACACCCTCGACACTTCGCGCTGGTACGTCTCCGACGGCTGGAACAACGGCGCCCAGCAGAACTGCACCTGGGCCCGCGACCAGGTCTCCGCCTCCGGAGGCATGCTCAACCTGTCGTTCACCAAGAAGGCGACCGGCGACCGGCAGTACGCCTGCGCCGAGGTCCAGACCCGCCGGCGGCTGGGTCACGGCACCTACGAGGCCAGGCTGAAAGGGGTCGCCGGGTCCGGTCTGATGTCGGCGATGTTCACCTACGTCACCGGCGAGGCCATCGACATCAAGGTCATGGGCCGAGACCCCGGCAAGGTCAAGCTCATGGCCTGGGACGACAAGATGCCGCTGGGCGAGACGCTGGCGCCGATCCCCGAAGGGTTCGTGGACGTGGGCATGGTGTGGTCGGACAGCAAGATCGACTACTACGTCAACGGCACGAAGGTGCATTCCATCACGGACGCGGCCCGGCTGCCCGAGCTCGACGCCAACCTGTTCCTCAACGTGTGGGGGAGCGACACGCTGACCGAGCACATGGGGCCGTTCGAGGACCCGGGCAGGACGCTCACGTTCCAGGTGGACCGGGTCGCCTACACCGCCCCCGGCGACCCCTGCCCGTTCACCGGCTCCATCGCCTGCGCCTGACAGGGGTACCGCGGGCCGTCCCTGACGGCTCGCGGTACCCGCGTCCCGCGCGCCGCTTGTTTCCGCTACGGTGCGGAGGGCCCGCCACTTGACGTTCCCGGAGGTGACGCCCATGCCCGGCCGGCGTGCGGACGCCCGGCGCAACTACGCGCGCATCCTCGCCGTGGCGGAGGCGGAGGTCGCCGCGCGCGGCGCCGACGCCTCCCTGGAGCAGATCGCCCGTACGGCGGGTGTCGGCTCGGCCACCGTGCGGCGGCACTTCCCCAGCCGGCGCGCGCTGCTGGAGGCGGTCTTCCGCGAGCGCATCGACGCCCTGAGCGCCCGCGCCCACGAGCTGGCCGGAGCGACGGACGCGCGGGCCGCGCTGCTGGAGTGGCTGGGCGCGGTCACCGCGTACGCCGCCGGCGCGCAGGGGATGGCCGCCGCGCTGGTGGAGGACGGGCTGCTCGGATCCGGGCAGGTGAGCGCCTGCGCGGTGACACTCACCGAGGCGGGGGAGCCGCTGCTGCGACGCGCGGTACGCGCCGGCGGGGTCGATCCCGGCGTGACCGTCGCCGACCTGCTCGCGCTGATCACCGGCATCGTCCTGGCCACGGAGCGCCGGCCGGATCCCCCCGCCGCGGCGGACCGGCTGCTCGAGCTGGCCGTGCGGGGGATCAGCCCGCAGAAGTGAGACCGTTCCCGGCCGCGGCGGCCCGGGGACGAGGGGCGGGATGGCCGGCGGGCGTGCACGGCCGGAGCGCACGCGGGCGCTGCGCGGCCGTCCGGATCATCTGCCGGGCCGGCGCGTGACGCGCACCCGCCACCGGACCGGCCCGCAGGCCAGGTAGGCGAAGCCGACGTTCGGGTCGCCGGCCGCCAGGGCGGCGCAGAGCCCGGCGGGGTCAGTGCGCGCGTACAGGTCGAGCCGTTCGCCCGGAGCCAGCCTGCGCAGCCGGTCTCCGACGGCGTCGAGCAGCCGGTCCGCGGGCAGCGCGTCCAGCTCGATGACGGGGCCTTCGGTGAGCGCGAACCACCGGTGCGGGCAGGCGCCGAGGGAGGCGGTCGAGATCGTCGGCCTGCCCGGCGCGGCCAGGGTCGCCTGCTCCACGGCGAAGTGGCGTTCGAGCTGGGTGAGCAGGTCACGGACGATGGTGGCCAGCTGCGCGGGGGAGCGGGTGCCGTCGCCGCGGGCCGCGACGGAGATGGTGTCCACGCAGGCGCGCAGCCGGGCGTGGTCGCGGGCCAGGCGCGACAGCTCGGGGGTGGCCTCGCTGGCGGGGAAGAGCAGCCGTTCCTCGTCGGTGACCTGCCTGATGAGCTCGGCGCGCAGATAGCGGGCCAGCGCCGCCAGCTCCCCGCGGGGCCACCGGTTCTCCGAGGCGATCCGCAGGACGCGACGGGCGCGGTCGGTGACGTGGGCCAGGAGGAGAGCGTGCTCCGAGGTCAGCGTGGTCGGCGTGGTCGCAGTGTCCATGATCCCTTCCTCAACCGTGTGGGTGGCCGGTGCCGTGGAACTCCTACGAAGGCGGCGTGCCGGGGCCGTCTCCCCGGGCGTCGGGAGAAGCTTCGTGCCAGGTCGGGGGCAGGAGGGCGGTGTCCATGCGCCGCAGCTCGTCGCGGTGCAGCGCGCTCAGGCGCCCCAGGACCCGTTCCCCCTCGCGGGTCAGCGTCACCCGCACCGCCCGGCCGTCGCTGGGATGGGCGTCCCGGCGTACGAGCCCCTGACCCTGGGCGCGGCTGACCAGCTCGACCACGCTGTGGTGGCGCAGCAGCAGCCGGTCGGCGAGCTCCCGCACGGTGGCCCAGTCGCGCCCCGGGAACCCCTTGAGGGCCAGGAGCAGCTGGTACTGCTGCGGCGTGAGGCCGGCGGCGCGCACCGCCTCCTCGCTGAAGCGCAGGTAGCTGCGGATGCCGAAGCGGAAGCGGGCCAGCGCCTCGAAGTCGTCCTTGGTCAGGGGCGTGCGCTCCGCTGCCTGGTCGTCCATCGCCCTGCCGTCCTCCTCCGCCGACGTACCCGTGGACTCCAGTTTATATCGTGTTACGATAGAAATCGTCCAGAAGGGTGATGGATCGCACCTGGCCCCCGGAGGTGTGTCGTGCTCGACGACCACGAACGTGAAACGTTGCGCAATATCCAGCGCCGGTTGCGGGTCGACGACCCCGACTTCGCGAAGTCCTTCGGCACCGGCACGCGACGACTGCGCCGGGCCGCGGCCACCGACCTGTCGAGACGGGCCTATACCACCATGCTCGTCGTCAGCTCGGGATTCGGGGTGATCCTGCTGCTGGCCGGATCGCCGTTCCTCGCCCTGCTGTTCGCCGCGCTGGCCGTGTGGGTCTGGTACGCACGCGCGCAACGCGACGAGAACGACGGCGAACGGCCGTGACCGGGCGGCCTCCTGGCCGGGCGCGCGGGTGGCCGGGCGGAGGTCTGCCGTAGGCGGGGGATGGGTATCCCTTTCGGGGTCTCTGACAGCCTTGCGCTGTCTCGTCCCCGACCGGACGGAGCCCGGTGGCGCCTCCTCCCACCCCCAGCAGATCGAGCGCGCTCGTCACCGCCGCCCTGGCCTTCAGCGGCATGGTCGTGTCGATGATGTTCACCCTGATGGTGCCCATCATCCCCGACCTGCCGCGGCTGCTGTCGGCCTCGGCGGAGGACGCGTCCTGGGCCATCACCTCCACGTTGCTGTCCTCGGCGGTGTTCACACCGGTGAGCGGGCGGCTCGGCGACATGTACGGCAAGCGCCGCATGATGGTGATCAGCCTCGCCCTGATGGTCATCGGCTCGGCGATCTGTGTCTTCACCAGCGCGCTGCCCCTCGTGGTGCTCGGCCGTACGCTCCAGGGCTGCGCGGTCGGCGTGATCCCGCTCGGCATCAGCATCATGCGCGACCTGCTGCCGGCGGGGCGGCTGGGCTCGGCCATGGCCCTGATGAGCGCGACGCTGGGCGCGGGCGGCGCGATCGGGCTCCCGCTGGGCGCGGTCGTCGCGCAGTACGCCGACTGGCACATGCTCTTCCTGGTGGCCGCGGCGATGGGCGCGACGGGCCTGGTCCTGACCCTCACGGTCGTCCCCGACTCGTCGCTGCGCGCGGGCGGACGCTTCGACTTCCCCGGCGCGGCGGGCCTGACGGCCGGCCTGGTGTGCTTCCTGCTGCCCATCAGCAAGGGCGGCGGCTGGGGCTGGACCAGCCCGCTGACCCTGGGGCTGTTCGCCGCGGCGGCCGTCATCTTCGCCGTCTGGGCGTTCGTGGAGCTGCGGGTCGCGAACCCCCTGGTCGACCTGCGGACGACCACCCGGCGGCAGGTGCTGCTCACCAACCTGGCGTCCATCGCCTTCGGATTCGCCATGTTCGGCACCCAGCTGGTCTTCCCCCAGGTGTTGCAGTCCCCGCCCGCCTCCGGCTACGGGCTCGGGCTGTCCCTGTTCGAGGCCGGGCTGTGCATGGCGGTCGGCGGCGGCATGATGATCGTGCTCTCGCCCGTCTCGGCCCGCATCACCGGCGCCTACGGTCCCAAGGTGACCCTCGTGCTCGGCGCCCTGCTCGCCGTCGCGGGCTACGCCGGCGCGCTGGCGGCGATGACGGAGGTCTGGCAGGTCGTGCTGGCCGCCACCATCGTCTCGGCCGGGGCCGGCCTCGGCTACGCCGCGATGCCCGCCTCGATCATGAGCTCGGTCCCCGTCTCGGAGACGGCCGCGGCCAACGGTTTCAACTCGCTGATGCGCTCCATCGGCACCGCCACGGCCAGCGCGGTGATCAGCACCGTGCTGGCCGCGCACACCGTGCGGCTGGGCGCCGCCGCGCTGCCCTCCCGGGACGGCCTGCACTACGCGCTGATCATCTCGGTGGCCGCCGGGGTGGCCGGGATGACCATCTCCGCCTTCCTGCCCCGGCGCCGGCCCGCCCGCCCGGGCGCCGGTCCCGAGCGCCTGGTGAGGCGCACGCCCGGCGTACAGGCGCCGTCATGACTGCTGTGCGGCCGGCGTCGGCCGGCGCACGTCAGGTCGCCGCCGGCGGGACGGTCATGGACCCGCGGGTGGCGGAACACCGCCGGGTCCTTCAGGCGACGGCCAGCTTCTCCAGGTCGGCGACGAGGTCGCCGGGCGTGGGCAGCAGGGCGTTCTCGTCGCGCAGCCGGGTGGCGGCCGTGCCGTACGCGGAATCGCCGAGCACGGTGGCGGCGGCGCGCTCGATGGCGGCCGCGTCGGCCCGGCGGTAGTCCACGCCCACCGCGGCGCCCGCGCCGCCCAGCCGTTCGGCGTAGTGGTATTCGTCGGCGTGCGACGGAACCATGATCATCGGTACGGACGACGCCAGCGCCGTCATCATCGTGCCCGCGCCCCCTCCGTTGACCACGGCGTCACAGGTGGGCAGCAGCAGGTTCAGCGGCATCGACTCGACGATCCGCACCTCGGGCGGGACCTCGCCCAGCAGGGCCCGCTGGCCGGGCGTGATCGCGGCCACCACCTCGACGGGCAGCTGCCGCAGGGCCGCGACGGCCAGCTCCAGGCCGTGCAGGGTGCCGGTGCGCTGGGCGAACATGTGCCCCCACGTGACGCACACCCGGGGACGCTCGACGGGCCGGAGCAGCCACGACGGCATGACGCCCGGCCCGTTGTAGGGCACATACCGGATGTGCCTCCTGGGCAGCTCGGCGGGCTCCGCCAGGCTGGGCGGGCACGGGGCCACCGTGAGGTCGCCGAGCGGGTCCACGCCCTCCAGGCCGTACCGCGACCACAGCTCTTCCAGGACCGGCGCCTCGAAGTCGCGGCGCCCGTAGGTGGTGTCCAGACCCCACAGGTGCCGTACAGCGGGCACGCCCAGGCGGCGGGCGGCGATGAGTCCCGCGTAGGCGCGTGCCTCGAAGACGACCAGGTCCGGACGCCAGCTCCCGGCGAAGGCGATGAGGTCGTCGGCGGCCGCGGCCGCGATGCCGGAGAACATCCCGATGGCGCGGGTCAGGCGCAGCCGCTGGTGCTCCTCGGCGGTCATGTCCTCCCGCGGGCCGAGGTCGTGGCCCTGCCAGAAGGTACGCAGGTCGACGTCCTGTCCCACGGCGATCGCCGGCAGCCCCGACCGGGTCACGGTGGCGGTGAAACCGGGCTCGCAGGCCACCCGTACCTCGTGTCCCGCGGCGCGGAGCGCCCAGGCGAGGGGGACGGTCGGGTGGAAGTGGGCCGCGGCTGCGATGGTGGTGAAGAGTATGCGCATGGGAGCGACCGTGCGCAGGGCCGGTGGAGATGAGGTGGAGAACCGATCGAGCACCCGTGGAGAGCCCGTGGGCCCCGGTGATCAGGCGGTCGAGTGCGACGACAGCACGCCGGCGGGCGCGCCCGCGGCCTCCCACATGGCCCGTACGGACTCCAGGTGGGGGCGGCGTGGCCGCCAGCCGAGCAGGCGTGTCGCATGCGTGATGTCCACCTGGGTCCAGTCGCCGCCCCTGGCCTGGACGGCGCCCGCCCGCTCGCGTACCGACTCCGGTGACCGCCCCGCCGCGGACAGGAGGTCCTCGACGATGGTGCGGATGTTGATCGCCTGGCCGCTGCCGACGTTGACGAGCGGGTCGGCGGCGCGGTCGGCCGTCACCTCCACCACGAGGTCGGCGACGTCCCTGACATCGACGAAGTCGCGCCATGCGTCCACGATCGTCAGGTCGAGCTCCGCGCCGTCGCGCAGCTTGCCGAGGAGGCCGCCGAGGAAGCTGGCCTCGGCCGGGTGCGGGCCGTAGACGTTGGCCACCCGCAGCACGACGGCGTCGAGCTCCCCGGCGCGGACCGCGTCGAGGATGCGGCGGGAGCCGGCCAGCTTCGTGCGCGCGTAGACGCTCTGCGGCGCGGGGCGCAGCTGCTCCGTGATGGTCAGCCCGTGCGGCGTCGGGCCGTACTCGTGCACGCTGCCCACGTGCACCAGACGGGCCGGGCCCGGCAGCATCGTCATGGCCTCGATGAGCTGGTCGACGAGCCGGACGTAGGTGCGGTGCATCTCCTCGTCGCCCGCGACCCAGCCGCCTGTGGCGTTGACGACCGCCTCCACGCCCTCGTCGGCCAGCACCTTGGCCAGCTCCCCGCCGGAGAGCGCGGCGACGTCCAGCGGCAGGAACCGGTAGGCGTCCAGATGGGCGGCGCGGCGGCGGGCCACCGCCACCGGCGGCCGCCCCTGGCGGGCGAAGGCGGCGCACACCTGCCGCCCCACGCAGCCGCTCGCGCCCAGCACCGCCACGCGTCCGGTCACAGAACCTTCGTTGAAAGTACCCATGGCCCGACGCTCGCGCCGGCCGGACGACGGCCCGTCGAGCGTCGCTGGACCGGGCCCGCCGGCCCGCTCCAGCGATACTCGAGCCGGACGCGGGCGCTCAGGGCCTCCGACGCGTGCATGCGTGAAATGCCGATGTGCGGAACGCCGCCAGGATTGGCAGGCCCAGGTCTGACCACACTCCGAAATCGGTCGTTCATTTCAACATTTCCACGCCATTTCGGGCCGGTGCGGCGCGGTGAATTCTATCGCCGCCGCACGGATGGTGAGCTCGTCATGGCACATGTCAAGATAACGTGCATCATTGTTCAGGCGCGATTGCAGGGGTTGACCGTGTTCGGGGCGCCGCCCTACCATGCGATCATGGAGATCCGATATCCGATTGAAAACAATGATTTTCAGCGTGACGACGTGAAGGTTTTCACCGTCAGTCAGGGCGGAGTCGGCGTCTCCCGGACGGGCGCCATCGATATCTACACCACAGGATTCGCGGGATGCACCGGTGTGATCATCACCTCGAAGGAGGGCGGCGGAGCCCTGGTCTCTCACGTCTCCCAGCTCGGGCACAGGGTCGGACGGAGGGCCGCGGACGGTGAGGACGAGCGGCAGGCGAGAAAGAAGAACTATCTGATCGAGGCCACCCAGGGCGCACTCGACCTGGCGAAAAAGCACTTCGCGGACGGCGGCGCGCTCTCTCTGGCGCTTGTCCATGGCATGAAATCGGACCCCGACTTCGCTGACGAGCTCACGGCCGAAAACCCGGCCCTGGTGCATGTCCAGGATATCCGAGCCGATCGGGACAGGGCGGCGTTGCTCTATCTGGACACGCGGAAGAAGAGGCTCTACCTGTGGGGCTCCACCCAGCACGACCATTTCGACAAAATCGTGAGCGGGGTGGAGCTGTTCGAGGAGGGTCCACCGAAATGCTCCGCGCAGGGGACGCTCGAGCTGGTGCATGCCACGAACGGAATGCCCTGGCGTCTCTACGACTGAGAGATCCGGGGCGCGGCCACTGGACGCGCGGCGGCCGGCCTACCCGCAGGCGCCGGTGAGCCAGGCGCGATATTCCCTGGTGAAGTTCGTCATCACACTCTTCGGCGCCTGCGCCAGCACCTCCTGCCAGCGGCTCACGTTGCCGTTCCAGGAGGGTGGCGGCTCCGTCCAGCTCACGCTGTCGGTCCAGCGGGCCTCGGAGCCCTTGAGGAGGCCGGGGTGGCGCTTGGCGAGCTCGCCCTGGATCCAGGAGTCCAGCGAGTAGACCAGGATGCGTTGGGAGGCCTGGCGTTCTTTGATCGGGTCGGAGATCTCCTTCCAGGCGGTCGTGGCGTAGGCGGGGTCGGACAGGACGGCTCTGGCCTCGGTCTTGACCTCCAGCAGGGCGATCAGGCCGGTTGAGCGCACGTGGTCGAGCCACTGCCGCAGCGTGTAGACCTGCTCTCCCGCGTACGGGCCGCGTGCGATGCGGCGGTCGCGCAGGTTGTCGCTTCCGGCCGCCCACCAGAGGTCGGTGATGTTCTTCCTCGTGCCCGTCAGCCCGTTGGTGGAGGTGTTGTGCCACATGACGGCCTTGGTGCCGTGCCGCGTGAGCTGGAGGTCGCCTTCCACCCCGTCGGCGCCCCTGGCCTTCTGGTCGTTCACGCCGCGGACGTTGTTGGGCTGGCGGATCTGGTCGCGTTCCCAGGGGTTGGGCCCTGAAGGATAGCCGCCGTGCCCGAAGACGAGCGGGCAGGAGGCCGCGCGGGTCGTCGTCGCCTGGGAGTGCGCCGCGGGCGGCGTGACCGCGACGGCGATCGCGGCCAGCGAGGTCACGAACGCAGCCTGCGTCCTGATCAGCATCACATGCGACTCCGTCCGTGGGGGGCCGGGCTGGGTGATCCGCACGGGCAGAGTATGCGCGGAGCCTCAGCCGATCAAGGGTGGAGGAGTGGCGGTGTTCGTGCCCAGCTCAGGGGTAAAAACCAGGTCAGAAGCTGTCCGAATGGGCAGACTCGGGAAGCGCGGGGTGTTGTCGCTGGCAGCGGGCACATCACCGTCCCGCGAACGGCACGAGCACGACGGAGGGCACCATGTCTCTTCTGCGCTACTTCGGCATTGCACGCCAGCCAGTGCCCAATCCGGATCTATATCCGGACAGCTCCGGCGCGAGTGCGCGCCGGCGGCGTCGGCGCCGCCGGTGAGCTGACCATCGACCTCAGAAGCATCCGGCCGAGCACCATCCCGGTCGGGTGTTTCGCTGCCTTGCGGCCCGTTCACGGGACCGGCCCTGCTCAGCGCGGCGACGGCAGCACGGACAGCTCGCTGGGATAGGCGTCCGCCGGCGCGCCCAGCACCCAGACGATCATCGCCGCCAGCGTCTGCGGCCGGATGCACGACGCCGGATCGTACGCGCGCCCGAAGGCCCGCCTGACTTCCCCCAGCAGGTCGGTCGCCGTCGCCGCGGGATAGACCGTGGTGACGCGCACCCCATGGGCGGCCTCCTCCTCACGCAGGGAATCGGCCAGCTCCCGCAGCGCCGCCTTGCTGCCGACGAACCCCGACCAGCGGGGGACCCCGGTCATCCCAGGCGAGGCGTTGACGAAGATCACATGACCTCTCGACCGCCGTAGGGCGGGCAACGTCAGGCGTACCAGCTCGGCCGCCGAGGCCGGGGACGTCGAGCCGTCCGACGCCGCGTCCCACGGCGGTCACCCGATGCCCCGCCTCCGTCAGCGCGCCGACCAGCGGTCCGCCGATCCCTCCTGTCGCCCCGGTCACCAGCACGTGCCCCATGACGGTCCTTTCGTCGAATCCGGCACTCGATCATCGCCACTCGCGGGAGCCCGCTCAACACGGACCGGTCAGCCGTCCGGTGGAGCGGGTCAGCCGTCCGGTGGGGCGGCGGGTTCAGCCGCCGGTTCATGGCATGGGTGGATGTGCGCCTCGCTGCCGGATTGGGAGGCTGACGACCTCAACTCCAGCAGGTCGGAAGGGAACGAGACACATGTCGCAGACGAGCGGTGGGAACACGAATGCGCCCGGCCGCAGGGCGATGAGCCGTCGTGGACTGCTCGCCGGCGCGGGTGCCGGCGCGGTCACTGGGGCGGTCGCGGGGGTGGCCGGCACGTGGGGTGCCGAGGTCGCGTCGGCGGAAACGGGCGCGTCGGCGTTCGGGCCGGTGACAATACGTCCTGGTGACCCCCGTTACGACACCTTGTTGCGGGGCAACAATTTCCGGTTCGCGGGCCGGCCGGACGAGATCCGCGTGTGCGGCTCGACCGACCAGGTGGTGCGTGCCGTGTCGGACGCGGCGCGGTCTGGCAGGCGGGTCGCGGTGCGCAGCGGCGGGCACTGCTTCGAGAACCTCACCGGCGACCCGGCGGTGCGCATGCTGCTGGACCTGTCACCGATGGACGAGGTCGCCTACGACGCCCGCCGGCGGGCGTTCGCCGTGCAGCCGGGAGCGACGCTCGGCCACGTGTACCGGACGCTGTTCAAGGGCTGGGGCGTGACGATCCCCGCGGGCAGCTGCCCGGGAGTGGGCGCCGGCGGGCACTTCTCGGGCGGCGGCTACGGCGCCCTGTCCCGGCGGTACGGCTCGGTGGTGGATCACCTGTACGGCGTGGAGGTCGTGGTGGTCGACCGCGACGGCACCGCCCGCGCCGTGGTCGCCACCCGCGAGCCCGGCGACCCGAACCGTGATCTGTGGTGGGCGCACACCGGCGGTGGCGGCGGCAACTTCGGCGTGGTCACCCGTTACTGGCTGCGCTCGCCCGGCGCTGCCGGTGCCGATCCGGCGAAACTGCTGCCGCCGTCGCCGCAGCGGATGCTGCAGCAGACGGTCATCTGGTCCTGGGAGCGCATGACGGAACGGGCGCTCACCGGGCTGCTGCGCAACTTCGGGGACTGGCATGAGCGCAACAGCGCGCCCGGCTCGCCGCACGCCGGGTTGTACGGCATCCTCCATGTCTCGCACCGCGCCGGCGGCACCGCCATGCTGAACGTCCAGATCGACGCGGACCTTCCCGAGGCCGACGACCTGGTGAGCGAGTTCGTGTCCGCGGTGACCGCGGGCGTCGGGCTGACGCCGGTGCTCGACCTCCGGCGTACGCTGCCGTGGTTGCACCCGATGACCTGGCCGGGCACCGGCGAGGCCGGCGACCTGCTCACCCGCCGGTACAAGATCAAGGCCGGGTATCTGCGACGGGGGTTCACCGAGGCCCAGCTCGCAGCCGTGCACCGCAACCTGACGAACACCACCGGCGGGCCGGAGTCCGGCATTCTGCTCATCGGTTACGGCGGCGAGGTCGGCACGGTCGCGCCAGGGGCCACGGCCATCGCCCAGCGCGACGTGGTCATGAAGGCGGTCTACCAGACCATCTGGAGCGACGAGAAGGACGACGCGGCCAACCTCGCCTGGGTGCGCCGCCTCTACCGCGACGTGTACGCCGGCACCGGCGGCGTGCCCGTGCCCGGCGCGGTCGACGACGGCTCCTACATCAACTACGCCGACGCCGACCTGGCCGACCCGAAGTGGAACACCTCGGGCGTGCCCGCGCAGACGCTCTACTACAAGGACAACTACCCGCGCCTGCAGCGGGTGAAGGCCAGATGGGACCCGCGCAACGTCTTCAGGCACGCCCTGGCCGTCGAGCCTCCCCGGGCCGGATGACCGGTTGAGGACGTGCTGGAGCTAGATTGTCGGCTGGGAGCCAGCCGCGCGGGAGGAGGAGGCGGATGAACGACCCCGTGGCACGGTGGCCCGTGCTGACGGCCGTCGGGCCGTACGCGCTGCTGGCGTTCCTGACCGCGGTCACCGTGGCCGGCCGGCCGGCGTCCGACGCGTCCAGGCTCACCGACCTCGTCCTGCCCGCGCTGCTGGCGGCGTGGATGCTGGGGGTCTACACGCTCCGCCCGGCCTGGCGCCGGCGGGTGCGGGTGATGGCGGTGTTCTTCGCCGTGCTGGTCGTGCTCTGGGCGATCCTCGTGGTGAGGTCGCCGTGGTTCGGCTTCTTCACCCCTGCCGTCTACATCTACGGCTTCCACGTCCTGCCGTGGCCGTGGCAGCCGGTCGGCATCGCCGCGGTGGGCGCGGTGGCGGGCACGGCGCAGGCGTACGGCGTCGACAAGACCACGGTCGCCGGCCTGGTCACCTACGGCGCCGTCATCGCCGCGAACGTCATTCCCATGTGCACCTTCGCCTGGTTCGCCTGGCGAGACGACGAGCGGAACGAGGAGCGGGACCGCGCGCTCGACGAGGCGCGCGAGGCGAACCGCAAACTGGTGGCGTCGCTGGCGGAGAACGCGGCCCTGCACGAGCAACTGCTGGCGCAGGCACGCGACGCCGGGGTGCAGGACGAGCGGCAGCGGATGGCGCGGGAGATCCACGACACGCTGGCGCAGGGTTTCACCGGCATCATCAGCCAGTTGCGCGCGGCCGAGCACGCCGGCGACGACCCGCCGGGATGGCGCCGGCACGTCGCCGCCGCGACCGGGCTGGCCAGGGAGAGCCTGTCGGAGGCGCGGCGGTCGGTGCACGCGCTGCGTCCGGAGCCGCTGCGCTCGGCGCGGCTGGGCGAGGCGCTGGCGGGCGTCGCCGAGCGCTGGTCGGCGCTGCACGAGATCCGCGTCCAGGTGACGACGACCGGTACGGCGCGGCCGATCCGGCCGGAGGCCGAGGCCGCGCTGCTCAGGATCGCGCAGGAGGCCCTGGCCAACGTGGCCAAGCACGCGCGGGCGACCAGGGTGGGGGTGACCCTGTCGTATCTGGAGCACGAGGCGGCTCTGGACGTCCGCGACGACGGCGGCGGCTTCGACCCGGCGAGGCTCGACACCGTCGGCGAAAGCCCGCGGGCCGATCGCGGCGGGTTCGGGCTGATCGCGATGCGGCAGCGGATCGAGAGCGTCGCCGGCACCCTGCAGATCGAGTCGGAGCCGGGCGCCGGCACGGGCATCTCGGCCCGCGTCCCCTCGGAGCGGGCGGAGGCATGAGCGTGAGCCACCCGATCGGGCTGCTGATCGTGGACGATCATCCGGTGGTCAGAGACGGGCTGAGCAGCATGTTCGCCCGCGACCCCGAGTTCGACGTGCTCGGGGAGGCCGCCGACGGAGCCGAGGCGGTACGGCTGGCCCTGACGTTGCGCCCCGACGTGATCCTCATGGACCTGCGGATGCCCGGCATCGACGGCGTGAGCGCGATCAGGCAGCTCGCCGAGCGGGGGAGCGAGGCCCGCGTGCTGGTGCTGACGACGTACGACACCGACAGCCACGTGCTTCCTGCGATCGAGGCGGGCGCCACCGGATACCTCCTCAAGGACGCTCCCCGCGACGAGTTGTCGCGCGCGGTCCGGGCGGCGGCCCGCGGCGAGGCGGTGCTCGCGCCGTCGGTGGCGGCCCTGCTGATGAACCGGGTGCGCGCGCCCGTTCCCGGGCCGCTCAGCCCCCGCGAGGTCGAAGTGCTCCAGCTCGTGGCGGCCGGGGCCACGAACCGGGAGGCGGCGGCGCGGTTGTTCCTCACCGAGGCGACCATCAAGTCGCACATGCTCAACATCTACGCCAAGCTCGGGGTGAACGACCGTGCCGCCGCCGTCAGCGAGGCGTTCAACCGGGGGCTGCTGGTCCCGCGGCCGCCCGAGCGCCCCTGACGGCGGCGATGCGCCTGCCGGATCGGCCATCCCCTACGAAAGTCGCAGGGGCCGTGTGACTTTCGCCGGGGACGGTTCCCCGCCGCCGCGCGGCACGGTTGAGCGCATGAAGAAGACCGTGGCCGCGAGCGTGCTCGCGCTTTCCGCATCACTGACCACCCTGGGCGTGACCCCGGCCGAGGCCGCCGCGCCCGTCACCGCCCTGCCGGCGCCGACCGGCGACCACCCGGTCGGCAAGACCGACCTGCACCTGATCGATTCCAGCCGCCCCGACCCCTGGGTCGCCGACCGGGACGCGCGCGAGCTGATGGTCTCGATCTGGTACCCGGCGCGGAAGGCGGCGGGGAAGCGCGCCCCGTACCTCACGCCGCAGGAGTCGGAGCTGATCATCAGGAGCGAGCCGCGGCTGGAGGACGTGCCGGCGGACACGCTCGCCAGGACCGTGACGCACGCCCGCGCCGGAGCTCCCGCGCGGCAGCGGAAAGGCGGCTGGCCCCTGGTGGTCCTGTCTCCCGGCATGACGCTGCCCCGCGCGAGCATGACCTCGCTGGCCGAGGAGTTCGCCAGCCGCGGCTACCTGGTGGCGGGGATCGAGCACACCTACGAGTCGCTGGCCACCACCTTCCCTGACGGCAGGACCGTCACCTTCGAGGCGGGCAAGGCCGGTCAGACTCCTGAGACGGGTGAGAAGGTGGCCCGGGTGCGGGCCGCGGACACCGAGTTCGTTCTCAAGCGGTTGAAAGCGGACAAGCGCTGGAACCGGCTGATCGACGAGAGGAGGATCGCCATGGTGGGCCACTCGGTCGGGGGCCAGAGCGCGGCGCACCTGCTGCCGGTGTCCGGGCGGATCAAGGCCGCGGTCAACCTCGACGGCACCTACAACCCCAAGACGCCGGCCAAGCCGGTGGCCAAGCCCTTCATGATGATCGGCAATCCCCGGCACCAGCCGGAGTCGGGCGGCAAGGACGGCTCGTGGGACCAGTTCTGGCCGCACGTGAAGGGCGAGGGGAAGCGCTGGCTGACCGTGACCGGCGCCGACCACATGAGCTTCATGGACTTTGCGGTGCTGCAGCCGCAGCTCGGGCTGCCCAAGACGCCGATCGACGGCAGGCGCGCCCTGAAGATCACGCGTACGTACGTCACCGCGTTCCTCGACACGCACCTCAAGGGCGAGCGCCGGCCCATCCTGGACAAGCCATCAGGGAAGTACCCCGAAGTGAAGTTCTGGTAGCACCCGGGACAAGCGCGTCCGCCCGGCACCGCGATGAGCCGGGCGGACCGCGGCTCACCAGTCGTGGACGGTGCCGTCCTTGAGCCGGTTGAACGGCAGGTACGCCGCCTGGTACGGGAAGCGCGCCGCGGCCTCCTCGTCGAGCTCCACGCCGAGCCCCGGCAGCTCGCCCGGGTGCAGGTAGCCGTCGGCGAAGGTGAACGACTGCCGGAACACCTCGTTGGTGGCGGCGCCGTGCTGCATGTACTCCTGGATGCCGAAGTTGTGGATCGCGAGATCCAGGTGCAGGGCGGCGGCCATGCCGACCGGCGAGATGTCGGTCGGGCCGTGGATGCCGGACTTGATCTGGTACTGAGCGGCGTAGTCGAGCAGCTTCCGCATGGCCGTGATCCCGCCGGTGTGGGTGACGGCGGAGCGCACGTAGTCGATGAGCTGCTCGCGGATCAGCGTCTGGTAGTCCCACACGGTGTTGAAGACCTCGCCGATGGCGAGCGGGGTCGTGGTGTGCTGCCGGACCAGGCGCAGCGCCTCCTGGTTCTCCGCCGGCGTGCAGTCCTCCAGCCAGAACAGGTCGTACGGTTCGAGGGCCTTGCCGAGCTTGGCGGCCTGGATGGGGGTCATCCGGTGGTGCCCGTCGTGCAGCAGCGGCAGCTCGGGCCCGAACTCGCCCCGCACCGCCTCGAACACGCCGGGCAGGTGGCGCAGGTAGGCGCGGGTGTCCCAGTCCTCCTCCGCGGGGAGCGCGGTGCGCTGGGCCGGCTCGTAGTCGTAGCGCTTGCCGTCGACGCTCGGCTGGGCGGCCACGCCGTACACGGCGTCGATGCCAGGAACGGAGGTCTGCACCCGGATCGAGCGGTATCCCAGCTCCAGGTGCCGGCGGATCGAGTCGAACAGCTCGGGCAGGTCCCGGCCCGAGGCGTGCCCGTACGCCATGATCCCGTTCCTGGAGGCGCCGCCGAGCAGCTGGTAGAGCGGCATCCCGGCGGCCTTGGCCTTGATGTCCCAGAGCGCCACGTCGACGGCCGCGATGGCGGCCATGGTGACGGGCCCGCGCCGCCAGTACGCCGAGCGGTAGAGGAACTGCCAGGTGTCCTCGATGCGGTGCGGGTCGCGCCCGATCAGCAGGGGGACGACGTGGTCGGCCAGGTACGACGCGACCGACAGCTCACGGCCGTTGAGGGTGCCGTCGCCCAGCCCGATGATCCCGTCATCCGTCGTGATCCTGAGGGTGACGAAGTTGCGGTCGGGGCTGGTGACGATGACGTCCGCAGCGGTGATCTTCACGTGGTGCCTTTCTCACGGGTGGTGCGAGCGGGGGACGGGGCCGGGCCGCGGGCCGCGTACGCGCGGCAGCCCCGCTGGTGATGCTGGGACGTGTCACCATTCCGCGTAGGAGCCGTCCCGGTGCCGCCACACAGGGCTGCGCCAGGCGTGCCCCTTCTTGTCGGCGGCACGGACCTGCGCATCGTCGATCTCGATGCCCAGGCCGGGCGCGGTGAGCCGCTCGACGTGCCCGTCCACGAAGGTCAACGGGGTCTTGTCGGCGCAGTAGTCGAGCACGTCGGCGCCGCGGTTGTAGTGGATGCCGAGGCTCTGCTCCTGGATCAGGTAGTTCGGCGTGGCGAAGCCGACCTGCAGGCAGGCCGCGAGCGCGATCGGGCCGAGCGGGCAGTGCGGCGCGAGCTGCACGTCGTACACGTCGGCGAGCGCGGCGATCTTGCGTACCTCGGTGATGCCTCCGGCGTGCGAGAGGTCCGGCTGGGCGACCGCGATGCCGGCCTGGAGGACGGGCAGGAACTCCTGCCGGCTGTAGAGCCGTTCCCCGGTCGACACCGGGACCGTGGTCGAGCGGACGAACTCGCCGATGAGGTGGGAGTTCTCCGGGACGACCGGCTCCTCGATGAACAGCGGCCGGTACGGCTCCAGCAGCGGCGCCAGCCGGCGGGCGTTGGCCAGGGTGAACCGCCCGTGCAGGTCCACGGCGACGTCGCGGTGGTCGCCGAGCACCTCGCGGGCGGCGGCCACCCGGGCGACCACGCCGTCCAGCTCGGCGACCGACGCGACCGGGCTCATCCTGCCGGAGGCGTTCATCTTCACCGCGGTGAGCCCGGCCTCCACCTGGGCGGCGATGTGGTCGCGCACCTCGGCGGGCTCGTCGCCGCCGACCCAGCCGTACACCCGGACGCGGTCCCTGACCGGGCCGCCGAGCAGCTGGTGCACGGGCGCGCCGAAGTGTTTGCCCGCGATGTCCCAGAGCGCCTGGTCGAGGCCCGCCACGGCGCTGGCCAGGATCGGGCCGCCCCGGTAGAACGAGCCCTTGGTCATCACCTGCCAGTGGTCCTCGATGCGCAGCGCGTCCCGGCCGACCAGCAGCTCGGCGAGCTGGTGCACGGCGGCGCGGACGGTCTCGGACCGCCCCTCGCAGGTGGCCTCGCCCCATCCGACGATCCCGGAGCCGGTCTCCACCCGGACGAAGAGCCAGCGGGGGGCGACCAGGAAGGTCTCGATGCGTGCGATGGTCGTCATGCCGGTCAGCCCTTCGTCGCGCCGGCCGTGAGGCCGGAGACCACGTACTTCTGCACGAACAGCGCGATCACCATGATCGGCAGCGTCACCACAGTGGTGGCCGCCATCAGGCCGCCCCAGTCGATGCTGGCGTAGCCGACAAAGTCGAAGATCGCCACGGGCAGGGTCTTGGTGCCGGCGTCGGAGAGCACGAGCGCGAACATGAAGTTGTTCCAGGAGAAGATGAAGGACAGGATCCCGGCGGTGGCGATCCCCGGCATGGACAGCGACAGCGTGATGCGCCGGAACGCGCCGATGTGGGTCAGCCCGTCGACCAGCGCCGCCTCCTCCAGCTCCGCCGGCAGGCTGTCGAAATAGCCCATCATGATGTAGACGACCAGCGGCAGCGAGACGAACATGTGGCTGATGATCAGCACCCCGAAGCCGCCGACCATCTTCAGGTTGGAGAAGACGTAGAACCAGGGCACCAGGAGCGAGACGCCGGGGATGACCCGGGCCATCAGCACCACCAGCGCGGACTTCTTCATGTTGAACCGGCTCATCGAGTACGCCGCCGGCAGGCCGAGGACCAGCGACGCCACGGTGGCGGCGAACGCCACCCAGAGGCTGTTGGCGATGAACTCGACGTAGTTCGCCTGCTGGAGCACCTTGGCGTAGTTGGCCACGGTGGGGGAGAAGACCAGCGCCTTGCCCGGATCGTAGATGTCGACGTTGGTCTTGAACGACGCGGCGATCATCCAGACCAGTGGCGCGATCAGCGTGAGCACCACCACGGTGAGCGCCACCACCCGGAACACCCGGTACGCGGGCCGTGGCTTCATCGCTGGGCCTCCTTGCGCCGGGCGGTCAGGGCCCACATGGCCCCGATGATGATCAGGAAGAAGAGGATGAGGACGGTGGAGGAGACGCCGTACTCGTTGTAGTCGAAGCTGAGGCCGTAGGCGTACACGTTGAGGGTCTCCACCTCGTGGAACGAGCCGCCGCCCCGCCCCTTGGTGGCGTAGAGGATGTCGAAGGTCTTCAGCGCGTCGATGCCGCGCAGCAGGATCGCCACGGTCAGCGTGGGCGCCAGCAGCGGCAGGGTGACGTGCCGGAAACGTTGCCAGGTGCTGGCGCCGTCGATGCGCGCCGCCTCCTGCGGCTCGTCCGACAGCGATGTCAGCCCGGCCAGCAGGATCAGCGTCACCATCGGCGTCCACTGCCACACGTCGATGAAGATCGTGGTGGGCAGGGCCGTGTACTGGCCGGCGAGCCACGGCTGCGGCCCGATGCCGAACCAGCCGAGCAGCTGGTTGGCCAGGCCGATGTTCGGGTCGAAGATGAGCCGCCACATCATGCCGACCGCGACGGGGGTGGCGACCAGCGGCAGCAGGATGGCGACGCGTACCCACTTCTGGGCCTTGAACGGCCGCCAGAGCAGCAGGGCGATCGCCATTCCGAGGACCACCTCGAACAGCAGCGCGACGCCGGTGAAGGCGGCGGTCCTGCCGACGGCGGGCCAGAACCGTGCGGTGTCGGAGAGCACGTCGAGGTAGTTCTGCAGGCCCACGAACTCGCTCTCCGCGCGCACGGACCCCTCGGCGTCGGTCAGGCTGAGGTAGCCGGTCCAGGCCAGGGGGAAGACGAGCAGCGCGGCGACGAAGGTCATCGCGGGCGCGGCGAACAGCCATTTGCGGTGGTCGTTGACCCAGCTCACCCAGCCGGGCGTGCCGGGGGCGGTGGGCGTGCCGCGCGGCGCCTTGGTCGTGATCGTTGCCATGGGGTCTCCAGGGAGGGGCGGGGTACGCGGGTGGCGGGCGCTCGCCCTCGCCACCCGCGTGTTCCGCCTACTTGGCCTCGTCGTCCAGGAACTTCTGGAACGCGGCGTTGGCCGTGTCGGCGGACGCGCCGGCGTCCTTGCCGGTGATCGCGTCCACGATCGGCTGGCCGACGATCTCGCGTGCCTCGGCGACCTGGACGACCAGCGGCCGGTCATGCCCGACCCCGTCCTTGGTGCTGGCCGCGATGGCCTCCGCCAGGTCGTCCGGGAAGGTGGAGGTGCCTTCGGGGTCGGCCCAGACGGAGGTGCGGGCGCCCGGCACGCCGGACTTCTGCTGGGCGAGCGTCTGCTCCTTGCCGGTGGCCCACTCGATGAACTTCCAGGCGTTGTCCGTGTTCTCGGAGCTGTCGTTGATGCCCAGCGCCCACGACGGGATGTTGTACGGCTTGGAACCGGCGGGACCGGCCGGGAACGGGGCGAAGCCCACGTTGTCCGAGACCTTGGACTTGGCCGGGTCGGTGGCGTTCTTGTAGAGCGAGTTCGCCTCGGTGTAGAAGGCGGCCTTGCCCTGGGTGAAGATGGCCATCGCCTCGGGCCAGCCCATGTCGGTGCTGACGTTCGCCGGGCCGGAGTCCTTGATCAGCCCGCCGTAGTAGGCGTACGCCTGCTTGGCCGCCGCGCTGTTGACCGCGGCCTTGCCGCCGCCGTCGACGAAGTCGCCGCCAAAGCTGTAGAGGAAGCTGGAGAACTGGGTGACCGCCGTGGACTTGCCGGTGCGGGAGACGAAGCCGGCGACGTCGGGCTCGGCGGCCTTGATCTTGGCGGCCGCGGCCTTCAGCTCGTCGAGGGTCTTCGGCGGGGCGCTCAGGCCGGCCTTGTCGAGCAGGTCCTTGCGGTAGTAGAGGACCTCCTGCTCGGTGATGATCGGGATCCCGACCGGCTTGCCCTCGTACGTGGTGGCCTCGACCGGGCCGGCCTGGAAGTCGCTGAAGTCCCAGGTCTCGGATTTCACCTGGGCGGACAGGTCGGCGAGGTACTTGTTCTTGGCGAAGAGCTTGCCCTCCTGCAGCGGGCGGTACATCATCACGTCGATGTCGGCCGAGCCCGCGTTCAGCTTGACGTTGTACTGGTCGGAGAGCTGGTCCTCGCCGAGCTGGGTGACCTCGACCTTGAGCCCGGTCTGCTTCTCGAACTCGGGCAGCGCCTTCTTGACGTTCTCCGTCCACACGTGGTTGGCCAGGGTGACCCGGATCGTCTTGGACGCGCCGGCGTCGTCGCCGCCACCGCCGCAGGCGGACAGGCCCATGGCCACGACCACGGCCAGAGATGTACCGAGTATCGATCGACGTCGTCGCACGTCATATCGCCTTTCTGTCATGGCCGCAGCCCCCCGGAACAGCGCCACGCTCTCATAGCATCCGCTTAATGCCGGGATGCTAGGACAAATAAGCTGATTTATTCAAGAGCTGACTTCTAACTGATATGCTTTATCCCGTGGATCAGTCTTCAGCCCCAGGGGGCGCACCCACCCAGCGTGCCCCTGTCGAGGCTGGGCTGCACGCGCGTGTCCTCGACCACCTCGGCACCGCCATCTGCAGCGGCGAGATGGCCGCCGGTTCCGTCCTGAGCATCGACGACCTGGTCGACCGCTGCCAGGTCTCCCGCTCGGTGATCCGCGAGGTGCTGCGGGTGCTCGCGTCCATGGGGCTCATCGAGTCCCGGCGCCGGGTCGGTGTCATGATCCAGCCGGCCAAGGTGTGGAAGGTCTTCGATCCACGGGTGATCCGCTGGCGGCTCGCCTCCGACGCCCGGATGGCGCAGCTGCGCTCGATCACCGAGCTGCGCACCGCGATCGAGCCGCACGCCGCTTCGCTGGCCGCCGAGCGGATCGACGACGACGAGGCGAGCGAGTTAGTCGGGGTCTCGGCCAAGCTGTGGGCCGCCGGCAAGGCCGGTGACGAGGCGCGCTTCCTCGTCCTCGACATCGACTTCCACCGGCGGGTGCTGGCCGCCTCGGGCAACGAGATGTTCGAGGAGCTGCAGCTGATCGTCGCCGAGGTGCTCGCCGGCCGTCACCACTATCACCTGATGCCCCACTACCCGGACGAGCAGGCGCTGCAACTGCACACCGACGTGGCCCACGCGATCCAGCGGCGCGACGGCGAGCGGGCCAGGCAGGCCATGGTGGAGATCATGGAGCAGGGGTTCGCCGAGATGAGGTCGATGTGGGAGCGCGCCGCCGAGCCGGGCGGCGCGTGACCCGGCCACCCCGTGCCCGAGCCTGCAAAGCGCACCACCGGGCCGGGCGGCGCGTGACCCGACCGGCCCGTCGCCGAGCCGGAAAGCACGCCGCCGGCCCGGGCGGCCAGGGCGGCGCGGTCAGCCCGTCGCCGAGTCGCGCATGCGCCCGTGGGCGTCGTGCGGGAGGTCGGCGTAGTGCCACTGGTGGTCGCGGGCCTGACGGCACGCCGTCTCCAGGTCACCGCCCTCGATCGCGGCCAGCAGCTCGGCGTGGTCGCGGACGATGTCGTGCAGGTCGACCTCGGTCGCGACCATCGTGACCGACGTGCGTGCCTCGATCTGCAGGCCCTCCCAGGTGAGCTTGAGCAGCTCGTTGTGCGCGGCCTCGACGATGTGCCGGTGGAAGGACACGCTCGCCCGGGTCGCCGCCTCGCTGTCGCCGCGTGCGGCGGCGGTCCGCATCGCCTCCACGTCGGCCCGCAGCGACTCCACCGGCACGGTGCCGGCCAGCAGGGCCAGCCGGGTGGCCGTCTCCTCCAGCGCGGCGCGCACGACATAGCTCTCGCGCAGCGTCTCCTGGATGAAGGGCCGCACGAAGGTGCCCCTGCGCGGCTGGGTCTCCACCAGCCGCATGGCCTCCAGCTCGCGCAGCGCCTCGCGTACGGGCGCCTGGCTGGTGCCGTAGGTGGCCGCGAGCCGCGTCTCCACCAGCCGCTCACCGGGCCTGACCTGGCCGGAGACGATCCTGCCGACCAGCGAGTCGCGGATCTGCCGGGCCAGCGTGAGACGCGGCAGCTTGGAGGGCTCTTCGGTCACGGGAACGATCCTACCGATTATCGATGAAGCACGATCTCTTGACGCCTTCCTGTCGATAATCAATTATCGATAATCAGGGAACCTCGGCGCAGGGAGGCCGCGCATGGCGATCCAGGCGGTGCACGTACCGGAGTCCCTCGACGGCGTGGTCGCCTGCTCGGCGCGGGGCGGTCAGATCAT
The DNA here is from genome assembly GCF_052245635.1 of Nonomuraea sp. KM88. NCBI lineage: Bacteria > Bacillati > Actinomycetota > Actinomycetes > Streptosporangiales > Streptosporangiaceae > Nonomuraea > Nonomuraea sp. KM88. The sequence goes on from NZ_JBQQCC010000001.1 coordinate 1,046,961, forward strand.
GGGCGGAGGCACGGTCGTCATGCCCCTGGTCGCCGGCGGGTCCGCGGCAGCGACCGAACTGGTCAGCCTGCGCCGCGCCGGGCTCGGCGGCGTCGAGGTGAACGACGGGGTGGCCACCATCGGGGCCGCGGCCACGCTCACCGCCGTCGGCGAGCACCCCGGCCTCGCCTTCCTGCGGCCGGCGCTGCGCACCATCGCCTCGCCGACCATCAGGAACCAGGCCACCGTGGGCGGCAACCTGTTCGTCGCGCAGCCGTACGGCGACCTGGCCGTCTGCCTGCTCGCCCTCGACGCGACCTGCGAGATCGCCGGCCCGGCAGGCCGGAGAGCAGCGCCGGTGGCCGACATCCTGGCCGCCGGGATCGCCGCGGGCGAGGTGGTCGTCGCCGTACGGGTCACGCTGCCGGAGCCGGGAGCCTGGCACTACCACAAGGCCATGCGCCGCCGCCTGAACTCGGCGGCCATCGTCACCGTCGCCTCCGTGACCTCGGCCGGCGACCGCCGGATCGCGCTGGGCGGCCTCGCCCCGCGTCCCGTGCGCGCGGTGTCCGCGGAACGCCTGCTGAGCGGCCGGCCGCTGACACCGGAGAGCCTCACCGAGGCGGGCGAGGCGGCCCGCGCCGACATCGACCCCTTCGACGACGCCTACGCCAGCGCGTGGTACCGGGCGCGAGTCCTGCCCGTGCACCTGCGCCGTGCCTTCCTCCCGTGAAGCGCCGGCACCCGCCGTGTCCTCCCCCCGTGAAGCGCCCGCACCAGAAGAGGTGGGATCGTGCCGTCACAGATCGTCTCGCTCGTCGTCAACGGTGAGCGGCGGGAGTTCATCGCCGCGCCGGGGACCACGCTGCTCGCCTGCCTGCGCGAATCGCTGGGGCTGATCGCGGCCAAACGAGGCTGCGCGCAGGGCGCCTGCGGCACCTGCACGGTCCTCGTCGACGGCCGGCCCGAGGCCGCCTGCCTGGTCGCGGTGGAGACCGTCGCGGGCGGATCCGTCCGCACGCTGGAGGGTGTCACCGCCGGAGGCGAGCTGGACGAGGTGCAGAGCGCCTTCATCGACTGCTTCGCCACCCAGTGCGGCTTCTGCACCTCCGGCATGATCATGGTCGCCGAGGCGCTGCTCGACCGGAACCCCGACCCCAGCGAGGACGACGTCATCGAGGCGATCTCGGGCAACGTCTGCCGGTGCACCGGCTACCGGCCCATCGTGGTCGCCATCATGGAGGCGGCCAGGCGGCGCCGGGAGCAGGAGGTGCCGCGATGACGTACCGGCCCGCCCCCATCGACACCGGCGCCTTCGCGGCCGAGCGGGACGGCGGCCACCTCACCGTCATCGGCTCGGTGGTGCAGCGCGCCGACGCGCGCGGGCACGTCACGGGACGCACCGAGTTCTTCGAGGACGTGGCTCCGCCGCGGCTCGCGCACCTCAGGATGCACCGCTCGGCCCGGCACCACGCGAGGATCGCCCACGTGGACGTGACCGGGGCGCTGGCCGTGCCCGGCGTGCTGCGCGTCCTCACCCACGCCGACGTCCCGAACAACGTCTACACCGTGCTCAAGCTGATCGGCGTCGAGCCGGACGACGAGCCCGTCCTCGCCGTGGACAAGGTGCGCTACCTCGGCGAGCCCATCTGCGCCGTGGTCGCCGAGACCGAGGCGGCCGCGCTGGAGGGCGCGGCCAGGATCGAGGTCGGCTACGAGGACCTGCCGCCCGTCTTCGACGTCGAGGAGGCGCTGAAGGAGGGCGCGCCGCTGGTCAACGAGTACCAGGGGCAGAACCACTTCGTCTACGAGGGCCACCACTGCCGGCGGATCCGGTTCGGCGACGTGGAGGAGGCGTTCGGCCGGGCCGACCACGTCTTCGAGTGGCGCTACCAGTCGTCGCCGATCGAGCAGGCGCCCGTCGAGACCACCGGCTGCGTCGTCGTCCCGCAGGCCGACGGGCGGCTGCGCATCCACTCCGACACCCAGGCGTGCTTCTTCACCCTGGACAACACCGCGCTGATCCTGGGCGTGCCGTTCAACAGGCTGCGCATCGTGGGCGGAACGGTCGGCGGCGGCTTCGGCGGCAAGGTGGACGTGGTGGCCGAGCCGATCGCGTGCGTCGCCGCGATGGCGGTCGACCGCCCGGTCAAGTTCGTCTACGACCGGGCCGAGGAGATGCAGGTCTCCTCGCCGCGCGCGGCCGAGCGCATCTCCATCAAGGACGCCGTGATGGACGACGGCCGCATCATCGGCCGCAAGGTCACCCTGTACGTCGACGCCGGCGCGTACGCCCGCCACAGCCCGTACGGCACCACCAAGGCCGCCGCGCACCTGCCCGGCCCCTACGCCATCCCCAACGTGTGGGCCGACTGCCACTGCGTGTTCACCAACCGCACGCCGTCCAGCGCCATGCGCGGGTTCGGCGTGACCATCGCCGACTTCGCGCTGGAGTCGCAGATGGACCGGATCGCCCGCGCCCTCGACATGGACCCGCTCCAGCTCCGGCTGCTCAACGCCTATCGCGACGGCGACCTCAAGGCCCACCGCAAGATCGCCGAGGGCACGGCCCTGGTCGAGGTGATCCAGAAGGCGGCGGAGCTGGCCGGGCACGAGCTGCCCGAGGCGTACCGCAGGATGTCCTCCACGACCCGAGAGGGGCTGTAGCGATGGCGAAGCTGCGCGGCAGGGGGTACGCGTCGGTGAACTACCCCACCGGCATGAACCTGGGCGGCGACCCCTCGCAGGCGCTGGTCCACGCCACGACCACCGGCACGTTCGTGGTCTCGCTCTCCTCGGTCGACCTGGGCCAGGGCATCAAGACGATCGCCGCCCAGTGCGCCGCGGAGACGCTCGGCCTGCCGATCGGGAACGTGCTCGTCGACACCGCCGACACCGACACCGGCCCGCACTGCATGGGCACCTTCGCCAGCCGCGGCAGCCACCGCGTCGGCAACGCCGTCATCATGGCCGCGGCCGAGGCGCGCGGCGTGATGCTGGAGGTGGCCGCCGAGGAGCTGGAGGTCGACGCCGCGGACCTGGAGACCGACGGCAGCGGCTTCGTCATGGTCAAGGGCGCGCAGGACAAGCGCATCCACGTCACCGACCTGGCCATGGCCGCGCACTTCAGGCACGGGCGGACGATCTCCGGCCGCGGCGTCTACCTCAAGGAGCCGAGCGCGCCCGTCCCCGAGACGGGGGAGATGGACCCCGACTCCTGCCAGGCGCACGCGTGCACGGTCGCCGTCGTCGAGGTCGACGACGAGACCGGGATGGTCGAGGTGCTGGAGCTGTTCAACACCTACGAGGTGGGCAGGGCGCTCAACCCGGCCATGGCGACGCAGCAGGTGGAGGGCGGGGCGTGGATGGGCGTGTCGCACGCCCTGTTCGAGACCACCGAGCCGTACTACCCGCTCCGCGACCACGGTCCGCGCGACTTCGCCTCCTACCTGATGCCGGGGCCCGCCGACCTCCCGGTCCAGCACAGCCTGCTCCTGGAACGCCCGGCCGCGAACGGGCCGTACGGAGCGAAGGGGATCGGCGAGATGACGGCCAACGCCCCGATCCCGGCCATCGCCAACGCGATCTTCGATGCCTGCGGCGTGCGCCTGACGGCGATGCCGTTCACCCCGGAACGCGTCCTGCGAGGGCTGGACGCCTTGAGGACGGAGGAACCATGCTGAAGGTCATGTCGCTGCTCAAGCGCGCCGAGGGCCTGTCCCGTGACGACTACGCCACGTGGGCCTTGGAGGAACACGTCGAGTTCGCCAGGAAGTTGCCCGGCCTGCGCAAGTACACGGTCAACGTCGTCAACGGCGACGGCGCGGCGTACGACTCGGTGCACGAGCTGTACTTCGACGACGAGGACGCCCGTGCCGCCGCGTTCGGCTCCGAGCACGGCAAGGCGGCGGCGGCCGACGCGTCCGCGCACACCTCCTCGCGCATCCACCTGCTGACCACCGAGCACGCGCAGCTGTGACCCCCGGCCCCGGCGAGCTGGCCGCGGCGCTCGAGAGGGAGGGCTATTTCGCGGACGAAGGGCTGTCCACGGCCATCCACCTGGCGCTGCGCCTGAGACGGCCGCTGCTGCTGGAGGGCGAGCCGGGCGTCGGGAAGACCGAGGTGGCCTCGGTGCTGTCGCGGATCACCGGCCTGGAGCTGATCCGCCTGCAGTGCTTCGAAGGGCTGGACTCCGGCCAGGCCCTCTACGAGTGGGACCACCCCAAGCAGCTCCTCCACGTCCGGGTGGCCGAGAGCCGCGGCCAGGACGTCGGCGACCTGTACCGAGAGGAGTTCCTGCTGCGCCGCCCGCTGCTGCGCGCCGTACAGGCCGAGCGGGGCGCGGTGCTGCTGATCGACGAGATCGACCGGGCCGACAGCGAGTTCGAGGCGTTCCTGCTGGAGTTCCTCGGCGACCACCAGATCACGATCCCGGAGCTCGGCACCGTGCGGGCGAGCACGCCGCCGATCGTGGTGCTGACCTCCAACCGGACGCGCGAGCTGCACGACGCGCTCAAGCGGCGCTGCCTCTACCACTGGATCGCCTTCCCCGAACCGGGACGCGAGCGGGCGATCCTCCGCGCGTCCGTGCCCGGGCTGGAGGAGCGCGCGGCCGACGGGCTCGTCCGGGCGGTCCAGCGCGTACGTGGGCTGCCGCTGCTCAAGCGGCCCGGCATCGCCGAGTCGGTGGAGTGGGCCCGCGGCGCCCTGGCGCTGGCGGAGGGCGGCGAACCGTGGCCCCTGGCCCTGCGCCGGGCCCTCGGCCTGCTGATCAAGGACGAGGAGGACACCCGGCTCCTCCTCGGCCACGCCGAGGACGTGTTCAGCGATGCCTGACGCCCGCCCGAGTGGCTGGCCGGGGGCCGATCCGGCCGGGCTCGCCGCGGATCACCTGTGGGGGTTCCTGGCCGCGCTGCGCGAGGCCGGGCTCCGCACCGCGCCGGCCAAGCGGGCCGACCTGCTGCGGGTGATCGCGGAGTCCCCGCCGTCCGGCATGACCGCGCTGTACTGGTCCGCCCGGGTCACCCTGCTCCAGGACGTGGCCGACCTGCCCGCCTTCGACCGCGTCTTCGGCGCCTGGTTCCGGCACGGCGCCCCCGGTGACCCGCCGGTCCCGAGGGACGACGGCGTACCGTCCCCCGGCGGTCCCGGCGAGGACGATTCGCCGGCCGGCGAGGCCCGGCCGGGTGACGGCACCGAGGCCAGCACCCTGAGCACCTACGGCACGCGGGACTTCGGCCGGACCCGCGAGGGCACGCTCATGCGCGCCCTCGAAGCCGCCTGGCCCGCCGCGCTGCCCGCCACCGCGTCACGGCGCCGCCGCCCGGCCCGGTCGGGCGGGTCGGGCGACCGGCTGGACGTGCGGCACGCGTGGCGGCGCGCCCACCGCCACGACGGGGAGATCATCGAGCTGCGCCACCTCGTCCGCCCGCCCCGCCCCCGCCGCCTGCTGATCCTGGTCGACGTCTCGGGCTCGCTGCGGCAGCACACCCCGGACCTCCTGCGGGTGGCGCACACCGCGCTGCGCGCCGCGCCGGCCCGCACCGAGGTGTTCACCTTCGGCACCCGGCTCACCCGGGTCACCGCCGCGCTGGCGCACCCGCACGCCGGCCAGGCGCTGGCGTCGGTGTCGGCGCTGGTCACGGACGCCGACGGAGGCACGGCCATCGGCGCGTCGCTGGAACGTTTCCTGGCCAACCCGCGCTTCGCCGCGCTCGCCCGCGGCGCGCTCGTGATCGTCCTGTCCGACGGGCTCGAACGCGGCGACCCCGCCCCCATGGTCCGCGCCACCGCCCGGCTGTCGCGGCTCGGCCACCGGCTCGTCTGGTGGTCCCCGCTGGCCTGCTCGCCCGCCTACCGCCCCGCCACGCGCGCCATGTCCGCCCAGCTCCCGAGCCTCGATCACCTCGGCGGCGTCCGCGACCTGGCCACCGCGCTGGACGAGGTGCGCCGCCTGCCCGCCGTCCTGTCCGGCCGCCGCCACACCGCGGCGCGCCACTGGCCCACGACCCCCTCGGGAGCACCGCGATGACCGGGATCGTCGACTCGCACCACCACATCTGGCGCGCCGCCGACCTGCCCTGGCTGCAAGGGGAGATGGTCCCGCGCATCTTCGGCCCGTACGAGCCGATCCGCCGCGACTACCTCGTCTCCGAGTACGTCGCGGAGGCGGCCCCCTGCGGCATCTCCTCGGCGGTCTACGTCCAGGCCAACTGGCCGCTCGACCGCTCCGTGGACGAGGTGCGCTGGCTGCGGGACGTCCATGCCGAGACCGGCTGGCCCACCGCCGTGGTGGGCTGCGCCGACCTCTTCGCCGACGACGCCCCCGACGTGCTGCGCCGCCAGGCCGCCCTCACCCCGCTCGTCCGCGGCACCCGGCTGCAACTGCACTGGCACGAGCGGCCCGAGTTCCGTTTCGCCGCCGCCCCCGACCGCATGCGGGACCCCGTCTTCCGGCGCAACCTCGCCGTGGTCGCCGACCTCGGCTGGCTGTTCGAGCTCCAGGTGTTCCCGGCCCAGATGGACGACGCCGCCGAGCTGGTGGCCGGCCTCCCGCAGCTGACGTTCGTGCTCGTCCACGCCGGGATGCCGGTGGACTCCGCCCCGCCCGCCGTCGCGCGGTGGACGCGGGGCATGAGGCTCCTCGCCGAACAGCCCAACGTCGTGGTGAAGCTCACCGGCCAGGGCACCTTCGTGCACCGCGTGGACCGGCCGCTCATCGAGCGGGTGGCGGCCACGTGCCTGGACCTGTTCGGCTCCGGCCGCTGCATGTGGGGCAGCAACTTCCCCGTCGAGAAGCTCTGGACCGACCTGCCCACGCTGCTGTCCACCTGGCAGGACGCGCTCGCCGGGCGATCCGCCGGGGAGATCCGCGACGTCTTCGCGGCGACGGCCACCCGCGTCTACGGCCTCTGACCCCGGCAGGGGCGTCGCGAGCGCCACGATCCCACCATTGACATCCTGTGCCGGTTGTCTGCATCGTCGGCTCAGCAAGGAAGGTGATCGTGTGTCCCAGCCCGGTGAGGGCGCCGCCCAGGGGCGGACTCCCGCGTGGCGCTACGCCATCGGGATGTTCGGCACGTCCATCCCGATCAACATGATCAAGGGATCGACGATCCTCTTCTACGTCGACATCCTCGGGCTCGACGTGCGCGCGTACGGCGTGGTCATGGTGATCTACGCGGTCATCGACGCGCTCGACAACCCGCTGCTCGGCCACCTCTCCGACCGCACCAGGAGCCGGTTCGGCAGGCGCCGGCCCTGGCTGCTCGCCGGCGCGCCGATGCTCGCCGCCTGCATGATCGCGTTCTTCTCCGCGCCCGACTCCCTGCGGGGCATCGGCCTCGTGCTCTGGTTCGCGGTGTTCGCGATCCTGTGTGAGGCTTTCGACTCGATGCTCAACGCGAACTACGGCGCGCTGCTCCCCGAGCTCTATCCGCGCGAGCGCGACCGCGCCGTCGCCAACAGCCTGCGCCAGGGTTTCCAGCTCGTGGCGCTGGTGATCTCGCTCGCGGTCACCCCGCTGCTCACGACGAGCGTCTTCGGCACCGAGGAGTCCACCCGGGGCTTCCAGATCACCGCCGTCATCTACGGTGCGATCGCGCTCGTCGTGATCGTGTTCATGGCGCTCGGCGCCCGCGAGCGTCCCCGCTACTCCACGCGCGAGCGGCCGCGGCTGCTGCCCAGCGTGTGGTCGATCGTGCGCAACCCGATGTTCTGGACGGTCGGGCTCACCGGCGCCTGCTACGGGATGGCCATGGCGCTGGTGCTGTCGGGCATCCAGCTGTACGTCCGCTACTCGCTCGGGCTCCCTGTCGGCAACGCGCTCTATCTGCAGGGCATCGTCATCCTCATCTCGGCGGGCGGCCTCGTCGTGTGGACGCGCGTCGTCGCGCGCCGCGGCGCCCTGTGGGCCTGGCGGCTGGCCTTCGCGGTCCTCGCGGCCGGCTTCGCCGCCCTGTTCCTGGCCACCGGCCTCGTCACCGCGATCGCCGCGGGCGTGCTCGTCGGGGCCGGCTGGTCGGGCATGCTCGCGACGAACGACCTCATCGTCGCGCGCGTGCTGGACGCCGACGCGGCGCGCAACGGGGAGCACCGCGAAGGGCTCTTCCTGTCCGCGTTCGGCTTCTTCGGCCGGCTCAACGGGATCGTGACCGGGCTCGCGCTCACCTCGCTGGGGGTGTTCTTCGGCTACAACTCGGGTGACGACCCCGGCGCCGACCCGGGCCTCGCGTTCCGGATGTACCTGTGCGTCTATCCGTTCGTGCTGACGGCGATCGGCGCGGTCGCGGCGCGACTCGTCTCCGTCCCGGCCGAGACACCGCCCGAAGCAGCCGAGCCGGCCGGGCCACCGCCCACCGGGCCGCCGGGCCAGCCGGGCCAGCCGGCCAGGCCGGCGGGGCGGCCTGCCGGCCACGCGGACGAGCCGGCCCCGGAGCGTCCCCGATGACCCGACGCGTCGTGATCACCGCCGACGACCTCGGCAGGGAGCAGGGCACGACGGAGGTCATCGTCGCGCTGCTGGCCGAGGGCCACGTCACCGCCACGACGCTCATCTGCGTCTCGCCGGCCTCCGAGCAGGCCGCGGCCAGGGTCGAGGAGCTCGGCGTCGTGCCCCGGCTGCACGTGACCCTCACGAGCGAGCGCGGGCTCCCGCGCTGGCGGCCGCTCAACGGCGCGGCCGGCCTGGTCGGTGCTGACGGTCCCGTCGCCCACGGCGCGGCCGGCCTGGTCGGCTCCGACGGGACCCTCCATGACGATCCGTTCGTGCTCGGAGCCCGAGGCGAGGCGCGCGACGTCATGGCGGAGGCGGACGCGCAGCTGCACTGGATGCGCGGCCGGAGCCTGGCGCCCGAGGCGGCAGACTCCCACGCCGGCACCCTCTACGGCCTGCACGGCCGGTCGTGGCTCGCCGAGACGCTCGAGTGGTGCGCGCGCCACGGCCTCGCCTTCCGGCTGCCGCGCGACCCCGAGCCGTACATCGGAGGGCGGCTCCCGCCGCAGCTCGCGCAGGCGCACGAGCGCGCCGTCGCCCTCGCCGACGCGCTCGGCGTGGCCATCCCGCAGACCATCGCCACCAACCGGCGCACGGCGCACGAGCTCGGCGCCTACGAGCGGCTCCGCGACGACTACCTCCGCCGGCTCGCCGCGCTCCCCGAGGGCACGAGCGAGCTGTTCCTGCACCCGTCGCGCGAGGACGCGGTCACGAGACCCGACGGCGTCGTGCGCGCCTGGGAGGCGCGGTTGCTGCGTGACCCCGTCTGGCACGACGCGCTCGAGAAGGAGGGCGTCGAGCTCGCCGGAGGCTGGTGGGACTGAGGGGCACGCGGCCATGGAGATCGTTGGACAACGGGCCGCGTCCTCCGTGATACTTGGTGCCCGAGCAGCCACGACACATCCGCCAGCGAGTCAGAGGGACCACTCGATGCCCACGGACGGCCCGACCGTCGATCAAGGTGTGCGAGAGATGATCCTGCTGATGCCGCGGCTCATCGCGCGGTCCAAGCGCATGCCGGTTCCCGAGCAGCTGCAGGACTTCGCGCTCACGCCGCGCCACCTGTCGCTGCTGGCTCTCCTGCTGCACGACGGCCCGGCCACGGTCAAGACGCTGGCGGAAGGGCTGGAGGTCGCCTCGACGACGGTCAGCCTCATGGTCGGCGACCTGAGCCGCAAGGGCATCCTCGCCCGGCACGAGGACGAGCGCGACCGGCGGCGGACCATCGTCAGCATCACCGACGAGCACCGCGGGGCGATCGAGGGCTGGCTGGCCGCGGGTGCGGACGCGTGGCGGACCGCGCTGGAGCCCCTGGCTCCCTCGGAGCGGCAGCTGGTCATCGACGCGCTGCTCACCTACGAGCGCGAGACGATGAAGCGCACCCGCCAGCCCGACTGACCGGCGTCCGCAGGACCCGGCCCTCACCACCGCAGGAAGCCGGGCCAAAGAGCCGGCAAGGGCGCGGCGCCGGAGGCCGAGAACCGAGCCCATCGAACCGGCATCTAATGTCTCGTGATCCATATGACACTTCGTCTGCCGGCCGCCGGCTCGGCATGACCGGCGTGCGGGAGGACAGCAGGGCGTTCCGGGCGGCACGCCGTGCCGGCATGCGCGGGGCGCCCGATCCCACCTCGGCACTCGGCGTCGCGGCCGTCGCCACGGGACTGCTGGTGTACTTCGTGACCATGATGGTGTCGGGGCAGGGCGACGGGTCCCTCACGCCCGACTCGGTGGTCTTCATCCTCTTCCCGGCGGTGCTCGCCGCCATCACGGGGACCTCGGGCGTGCGCGAGGCCTCCGTCAGGCTGAGGATGCGGCGGGCGTGGCAGCGCGCGAGCCGCGGGGAGGCGGTGCGGGGTCTCACCGGTGTGGCGCTGCGACGTGGCCGGACGGTGGCGGGCTACCCGGTGCGTACCGTCGTCGCCCGGGTGGACGGGCGCGCGCAGTACATCCGTCTGGCGTTCGCGCGAGCCGACGACGCGGCGATGTTGCCGGCGGGCTCGGTGCAGGTCGATCTGTTCGACGGCCCCTCGGTACGCGGCCCGGCGCGGCTGCGCCCGCGCCACGGAGGCGTGGTCTGGGCGTTCGCGGCGCGGAACGGCGATCTGGCCGTGACGGAGGAGACGCGCTACACGTTCGAGAACGGCTGGCCGGATGAGGGACAGGACGGCTGGCCGGATGAGGGACAGGACGGCTGGCCGGACAGCGGCGGGGACGCCGAGCGCCATTCGGGCTGGCCCGGCGGCTCCGACGGCGACGGCGACGGCGACGGCGGAGAATAGCCCGGCGCGCCGGCGACGGCGGAGGCCGGAGCCGTGCCGGCGGATCCCTTCGGGCGGAGGCCGTGCTCCGCCCCCGAACAGCGTCAGCGACTGAAACGGAACGCTCTTCCGGAAAATGGGGACCGTGTTCCGATCGGCATGCGATCCGCCGGCGAATTCCGCGAAACCTGTGAGCGCGTTGACGGCGTGCCGGCGAGGGCATTAGGTTTGCTTTCAAACCTGATTTGCTTTTGGTGTCATCGGACCGCCTGGAGGCCCCACATGCCTGTGTACGATCTCGACCACGTCACCCTCGGCGTACGTCACCTTTACGAGAGCGCGGAGCGGCTGCGCCGCGAAACCGGGCTGCGCAGCCACGAGGGAGGGTGGCTGCAGGTCATGCCCACCGCTCACCGGGTCATCCCGCTGCCCGGCGACGCCTTCATCAACGTCGAGTCGGTCATCGACCACTACGCCGAGCTGCCCCCGGGGGTCGGCGCGTTCCGCACCTGGTTCGAGCAGACCACCCGGCAGGCCGACCACTGGATGACGTGGAACCTGCGGGCGCGCAGCTACGCCGACCTCGAGGAGGTGGCACGCCGCCTCGGCGGGGAAGTGGTGACCTCCCAGGGCGCCCAGCACCCCGACGGATCGTCCGCGACGACGGTCATGGCGCCCGGCGACGCCGGGATGACCTGGGCGCGCGGGCTGCCGAACTGGTACTACCACGAGGACATGAGCGGGCACCCGGCGCGCAGGGCGCCGATGACGCACGAGCGTCCCCTGGTCGCGGTCGCCTGGCTCGAGATCGGCAACGATCCCGCCGAGGTCGAGGAGCACGTGGGCAAGGAGACCTTCGACGCGCTGCCGCTGCGGTTCGTCTCGGGCGGTCCCGGCCTGCACGGCGTGGGCCTGCGCACCGAGGACGGGGAGGAGATCGCCGTCCGCGCCGCCTCGGGAGCGGCCGGCCTCGCCGAGTTCGCCGCCCGCGCGAGCTGACGGCAAGCGGGCCGGGAAAGGTGATGCCGCGTGGCCTGGCTGCGCACGTTCTGGCGAGGGCTGCCGATCGAGGGGCGGTGGCTGCTCGCGATCATCGCCGTGCAGACGCTCGGGCGCGGCCTCACGCTCCCCTTCACGATCATCTACCTGCGCGAGGTCCGCGGGTTTGACCTCGGCGTCGCCGGAGCGCTGATGTCGCTGGTCGCGATCGCCGGATTCGTCGTCACCGTCCCGAGCGGCTCGCTCGTGGACCGGTACGGCACCCGCGCCGTCCTGATCGGCGGGCAGGGCGCCATGACGGCCGGCAGCGTGCTGCTCGCGTTCGCCACCGGGCCCTGGACAGCGGCCGTCGCGCTCGTCCTGATCGGGCTCAACTTCGGTGCGGCGCTTCCCGCCTTCAACACGCTGATCGCGGCGGTCGTCGACGGAGACGTGCGGCAACGGTTCTTCGGCGTGCACTTCGCGCTCATGAACGCCGGCATCGGCGTGGGAGGCGTCGTCGGCGGGCTGTTCGTCGACGTGGACGTCCCGGCCACGTTCACCACGATCTATCTCGCCGAGGCCGCCGCCGCCCTGGTGCCGATCGTGGTGCTGCTGGGACCGCTCAGGAACGTGCGCGGGCCCGACCGGAGCGACCCGGGACCGCGTGCGGCGGCGCCCGGCTACCGCGCCATCCTCAGGCGGCCGCCGGTGCGCTGGCTCGCCGCGCTCACCTTCACCGGGGTCCTCGTGGGGTACGGCCAGTTCCAGGCCGGCGTGCCCAGCTTCGCGCGGGAGGTCGCCGGCGTCTCCACCAGCGCCATCGGCGTCGCGTACGCGGTCAACACCGCGATGATCGTCGTCCTGCAGCTGCCGGTGCTCGCGCGGATCAGCGGCCGCCGCCGCACCAGGGTGATGATCGTGATGGCGGGTTCGTGGGCCGGGGCGTGGCTGCTGCTCGGCGCCGCGGGGTCCGGGCTCGGCAGCGCGGTCGCGACCGCCGGGCTCCTGGCCTTCATGGCGGTGTTCGCCTTCGGCGAGACCCTGCTGCAGCCCACGGTTCCGGCGGTCACCAACGACCTGGCCACCGACGACGCCCGCGGCCGGTACAACGCGCTCAACGCGGCGGCGTTCAACGGCGGGGCGATGGCCGCGCCGGCGCTCGCCGGCCTGCTGCTGGGCCTCGACCTGGCCGCAGCGTACGTCGGCCTGATGGTCGTGGGGTGCCTGGCGCTCTGTGCCATGGCGCTCGCCCTGGAGAGAAGAATCCCGCCGGCGGCCAACGGGATGTCACGCCCGGACGGCCGCGTGGCGTCCCAGGCCGAGGAAGAGCAGAGCAGGAGCACCGGCGCGTGAGCCGGGGTCCGACCATAGGACTGTAGGACTGTGATCGAATGAAACGAGCTGTCATCGTCGGCGCCGGCGTCGGCGGGCTGACGACCGCGATCGCCCTGCGAGCGATCGGCTGGAAGGTCTCCATCTACGAGCGGTGGCCCGAGGTCGTCGCCGAAGGGACCGCGCTCGGCATCCAGCCGGACGCCCAGGCCGGGCTGGCGAGCCTGGGGCTGGGAGCGGACCTGCACAAGCGCACCGTCCCCTACCGGCAGGCCCAGGTCCGCAGGCCTGACGGCAGGCGCCTGGCCGGCCTGCCCCTGGAACGCATCGAACGGCGAGCGGGGACACCGGTCCGGATGTTGTCACGAGCCTCGCTGATCGAGATGTTGCTGCGGCAGGTGGACCCCGCGACGATCAGCACAGGCGTGGAGATCACCGACCCCTCCGCCCTGCGTGTCTGCCACGACCTGGTGATCGGCGCCGACGGGGTGCGCAGCACCGTCCGCCAGGCGTTCTTCGGCGATGAGACCCGGCCGCGCTACGCGGGCATCGTCGCGTGGCGCGGCGTGATCGAAGGGTACCAACCCCCGCACTACGGCGAGACCTGGGGCCACGGGCAGATGTTCGGGATGACGCCGCAGGCTCCGGGGGTGACCAACTGGTACGCGGCCGTACGGGTCCCTGAGGGGAACGACGAGAGCCTCGACGACCTGCGTGCCCGCTTCGCGAACTGGCACGATCCCATTCCCCGCGTGCTGGCGGAGGCGGACGACGGAGCCGTGCTGCGGCACGAGGTCCACGAACTGGCGCCGCCGCCGGCGTCGTACGTGAAGGGAAACGTGGCGCTGATCGGCGACGCGGCGCACGCGATGGCGCCGGCCCTGGGACAGGGGGCCTGCCAGGCGCTGCTCGACGCGATCGAACTCGCCGACCGCCTGCACGCGTCCGCGGGCGACGTGGCGCGGGCACTGCGTTCCTACGACGCCCGGAGGCGCCCGGCCGCCCAGCGCATCGTCACCGCGTCGCGCTGGATGACCCGCCTGGCCGTCGCCGGCCGCCTGACGGGAGCGCGCGACCTCCTGATGCGCCTGCTGCCCGCCTGACAGCGGTCGGGGACGCTCGGTTAAACAATCGTGGACTCTGTGCCATCGACGTCCGCCGCACGGGTGCGTGAAGATCGTTTGCCATGTTCATCACCCATGACCCCGCGGTCCTGCGACGGGCGCTGGCAGGCGTTCTGAGCATGGCCGCCGCCCTCACGGTCGCCGGCTGCGGCGCGCTCCAGCCTTCGGCCGAGAACCGGGCACAGGCGCAGGCTCCGGCGCGCGAGCCGGCGGCACCCGCCGAGACGGAGGAGAGCGAGCCGGCCCCCCAGGAAGCCACGGAGCAGGAGAGCACCGAGCAGGAGACCGGGCGGACGAGCGCGGAGACCACCACGGAGACCACTGCGGCGGGCACGCGGCTCAAGCTCGGCGAGCGCGCGGTGGTCCCGTTCAGGAAGGGCACGATCGGCGTCACCGTGACCGCCGTGGAGAAGGGCGACCCGGCCGACCTCGTACGCGAACGCGGCCAGCAGGCCAAGGGCATCACGCCCTATTACATCCGCTTCACCGTCGAGAACGTGGACGGCACCGACCACTCCTACTCGTCGGGCCCCAGCCTGTCGCTGGTGACCGCGGACGGCAGCGGCACCGGCGCGATCGTCACCGGCGGCATGCCGGGCTGCGAGCGCGAGAGCGCGCCCAGGGACTTCTCCACGGCCGGAGCGACCTTCACGTCCTGCAGGCTGGGCGGCGCCAGGACCGGCATCGCGATCACCGGCGCCAAGTTCGACGACGACGACTACCGCGACAAGCCCGTCGTCTGGCGGCGCTGAGCGGGCTCGAAGAGCTTTCCGGCTCACCGGCCGATCCACCCGAGCCGTACGGCCCGGCGCGTGGAGGCGGGCGGCGTGGCCGACTCGCAACCCGGTCGCGTCCTCCCCGCCGTTGACGTGGATCACCGGTCGGGAGGATGATCCGCGGGTGGTGCCTGGACCGACACTCGCCTGCCGCGCTCTCAGCTGCCGGGCGGGCGGGCGTACGATCGTCGAAGACCTCACCCTCGAACTGGACCGAGCCGAGCGCGTGGCGCTGATGGGCCCGTCGGGGTCCGGCAAGACCACGTTGCTGACCACGCTGGCCGGGCTGCTCCCGCCCGCCGCCGGCCGGGTCCTGGTGCGCGGCGTGCCCCTCGACGAGCAGCCGGAGCTGAGGGCCGGGCTGGCGCTGGTGTTCCAGTCGTACGGGCTGCTCAGCCTGCTCACCGCCGCCGAGAACGTCGAGGTGGCGCTCAGGGCGTCGGGGCGGACGCCGCGCGAGGCGGTACGCCTGGCGTCGGAGGCGCTGGAGCGGCTGCGGGTGTCGAAGTTCGCCGACCACCTGGTCGAGGAGCTGTCCGGCGGGCAGCAGCAGCGCGTCGCGGTGGCCAGGGCGCTGGCGTTGCGGCCCCAGGTGCTGCTGGCCGACGAGCCGACGGCCGAGCAGGACGAGACGCACCGCGCGCTCGTGCTGGACGAGCTGCTCGCGGCGACGGACGACGGCACCACGCTGGTGATCGCCACGCACGACACCGAGGTGGCCGAGCGCTGCGACCGGGTGATCGAGCTGCGCGCCCGGGCCCACCGGCAGTCGAGGAGCGCCCTGTGAGCGCGGCGGGCACCCATGAGCCGTGCCCGTCCATGAGCCGCGACCGTGGCACCCGGGAGGGCCGCACATGAGCGTCGTCAGGTGCGACGGGATCGTGCAGATCTACAAGGCGCAGGACGTCGAGGTCGTCGCGTTGCGCGACGTGGACCTGACGATCGAGGCGGGCGAGACGGTCGCGCTGCTCGGACCCTCGGGCGCGGGCAAGTCGACGCTGCTGTGGCTGCTGGCCGGGCTGCTGCGCCCGAGCGCGGGCCGCCTGTGGCTGGACGGCACCGACGTGGGGCGGCTCGACCAGCGCAGGCTCGACCGGTTGCGGGCGGCGCACATCGGCATGATGGTGCAGAACCCCGCACGCAACCTCATCGGCTACCTCTCCGCGGCCCAGAACATCGCCTTCGCCCAGCGCGCCGTCGGACGTGCCCGCCGCGGCGCCGGCGCCGTCGACAGCGCCGGTCACAGCGCCGGTCATAGGGCCGGTCATAGGGCCGGCCATGGGGCCCGCGTCCCTGCCCGCCGGCGTGCCCGCGACCTGCTGGCCCGGGTCGGCCTGGCGGACGCGGGCAACCGGCCGGCCGGGCGGATGTCCGGCGGCGAGCAGCAGCGCCTCGCCCTCGCCGTGGCGCTGGCCAACGCGCCCAGGCTGCTGCTCGCCGACGAGCCCACCAGCCAGCTCGACGAGGAGTCGGGCACGCGGGTGATCGAGCTCATCAAGGACGTCGCCGCGGCCGACGGCACGACCGCGGTCGTGGTCACGCACGACACCGCGGTGAGCGAGGCGCTGAGCCGTACGGTGACGATCAGGGACGGCCGGGTCGGCGCGGAGGGCAGGCGCGGCGAGGACTTCGTGGTCGTCGGCCGGGAGGGCGCCGTTCAGGTGCCGCCCGAATACCACCACCTGCTGCCGCCCGGTTCCATGGCGCGGATCGAGACGCTCGACGACGGCATCGCGCTCAGGAGGGCGGAGCCGTGATCCTGCGCGGCCTCTGGGAACGCCGTACGCTCTCGCTGGTCGTCCTGCTGATCGCGATCGTGCCGATCGCGTCGGCGGCCGTGGGGCCGATCTACTCGGCGGCCGCCCGCACGACGATCGCCAGGGACGCGGTGAAGGCGGCGCCGCTGGAGGGGCGCGGCTGGCGGTACACGACCACCCAGGGCGGCATCGAGGGCAAGGTGGCGGCGTTCACCGCGGGCGCGGACTTCACCGGCCCGCCGGTGCTCGGGATGGAGGCGAGCAGCGGCCGGCCGGGTGACCGGCGCGCGTTCTCGCTGGTCTGGCAGGACGGGCAGTGCCGGCACCTGCCGCTGGTCGAGGGCAGCTGCCCGGACGCGGCCAAGGAGGTGATGGCCAGCCAGGCGTCGGGGTTCAAGGTGGGGGAGAAGATCAGGCTGTCGGCCGTGGTGGACGTCGAGTACACCCCCACCGGGCGGAAGCCGGCGTCGCTCACCGTGGTCGGGATCTACCGGCCGGGGCCGGCCGGCGACCCGTTCTGGTTCGGCAGGACGTTGTTCTCGCCGACAGGGGAGCCGAGCCAGGACAAGGCCGACGCGCTGTTCACCGTGCCGGAGACCCGGCTGGAGACGTACAACGTCTCCGGCGGGCAGGGGGAGGAGGGCGGCTGGACCGACTACGCCGTCGTCTCCATCGTCGCGGACCGGCTGGAGGGGACCGACCTCGCGAAACTCGCCGCGATGCAGGCCACCGCCGAGTCCACGGGCCGGACCTCGGGCGACATCGTGTTCTCCCGGGTGGCGGACACGGTCAGGGCCGTGACCGCGGGCGCCGGCGCGCTGGGCGTGCCGACGCTCCTGGTGATCGCGCAGGTGGTGGCGCTCGGCTGGATGTTGCTCTTCCAGACCGTGGGCGACCTGGTCAGGGCGCGCGGCGCGGAGATCGCGCTGGCCCGGCTGCGCGGGCACGGGCGAGCGCGGGTGTGGCTGTTCGCGCTGGCCGAGCCGCTGCTGCTGCTCGCCGCCGCCGTGCCGCTCGGGCTGCTGCCCGGGCACGCCGCGGCGGGCGTGATGATCGGCGCGCTGCTGCCCGCGGGCATCCCGGTGACCTTCCCGCCGGAAGCGGGGCTGGCCGGCGTCGCGGCGATGCTGGGCGGCGTGCTCGCGGCGGCGATGGCCGCCTGGCGTACGGCGGCGCGGCCGGTCACCGAGGAGTGGCGGCACACGCCCCGCCGTACGGCCCGCGGCTGGGTGCTGGACGCCGTGGTCCTCGCGGTCACCGCGGTGGGCCTGGTCGAGCTGCTGGCCACCGGTCTGATCACGGACGTGTCGGGGAGCAGTTCGGGCGCGCTGGCGGTGCCCGGGCTGATCGCGCTGGGCGTGGCGCTGCTGGCCGCCCGGGCGCTGCCGGTGCTGACCAGGCGGCTGTTCCCGGTCACCAGGCGGCGCGGCGGGCTCGGGCCGTTCCTGGCGCTGCGGCAGGTGGCTAGAGGGCCGGTGACCGCGGGCAGCGTGATCGTGCTGGGAGCGGCGTTCGGGCTGGCCACGTTCGCGGTGTCGGCGTGGAGCGCCACGTCGGGCGACTACGCGGAGACGGCGCGCTTCCACAACGGCGCGGCCACCGCGATCACGGTCCGGCCGGTCGAGCCGAGCAGGCTGATCGACGCCGTGGCCGCCGCCGACCCCGGCGGCCGGACCGCCGCGCCGGTGATCAAGGTGACGGGACCGCCGCAGCTGATCGCCACGGACCCGCAGCGGCTGGCCGCCGTGGGCGCGGCCTGGCGGCCCGACCTGGCGGCCGGCGCGTACCTGGCCCAGGCCGCCGCCAAGCTGCCGACCCCGTCCGAGCCGCGGGTGTGGGTGCGCGGCGACAGGTTCCGTGCCGAGGTGAAACACGACCGGCCGCCCGAGGGCTGGACGATGAAGCTGTTCGTCACGTTCCGGGTGCCCGGTCAGCTGCGGCCCGCCCAGCTCCCGCTCGGCGACCTCGCCGGACGCTCCGGCGTGCACGAATGGAACCTGCCGCCGGCCTGCCGGCAGGCCCGGTGCGAGCTGCGCGCCTTCCGGGGGCAGCCGGTCCCGCCCGAGCAGTTCGAGGACCCCGCGTTCGTACGGGTGACCGTCACCGGGATGGCGGTACGCGATCAG
Organism: Nonomuraea sp. KM88; assembly: GCF_052245635.1. NCBI lineage: Bacteria > Bacillati > Actinomycetota > Actinomycetes > Streptosporangiales > Streptosporangiaceae > Nonomuraea > Nonomuraea sp. KM88. The sequence goes on from NZ_JBQQCC010000001.1 coordinate 1,065,791, forward strand.
GGCCGCTGGCGCTCCCTGGCCATGCCGCGCTGGGACGCCGACCCGGGCCGGCGCGACGGCACGTTCGCGATCACCATGGTCGACAACCAGACGCTGCGCCCCGCCACGTACGACGAGCGGCCGCCGGCGGTCGCGGTCGGGGACATCGGCACCCGGGTGGTGCCGGGGCTCGACAACGCCTACGCAGGCCCGGTGCGCACCGTCGTGGCGTCCGCCGCCGCGCCCGGCCTGACCGACGCGGGCGTCCTGGTGAACCTGGAGCAGGCCGACCGGATGGCGTACGGCGTCCACGACAAGGCCGCGTACCAGGTGTGGACCGGCCTGACCGACACGGCGGCGCTGGAGCGCGAGCTGGAGCGGCAGGGGTTGTCGGTGGTGTCGCGGCGGCACGTGGCCGACCTGACCGCGTCGTTCGCCGGGCAGGGGCCGGGGCTCGCGCTGTTGCTGCTGCTGGCGTCCGCGCTGGCGGCGGCGGCGCTGGCGCTCGGGCGCACCGTGCTCGCGCTCCACACGTCGGCCAGGAGGCGCGGGTACGAGCTGGCCGCGCTGGAGGCGTCCGGTGCCAGGGTGGCGGCGCTGCGGGTGGCGCTCCTGCTGGAGCAGGTGATCACGATCGCGGCGGGCACCCTGGCCGGGCTGCTGGCGGGGCTGGTGGCGGCGCGGGTGGCGCTCGGCAGGATCCCGCAGTTCACCTCGCCGCCCGTCACGCCGCCGCTGCCGCACGAGGTGGCGGCGGTGCCCGTCGTCCTCGTCGCCGGCGCCGCCCTCCTGATCAGCCTGCTGGCCGCGGTGGTCGTGTCGGAGCTGCTGCTGCGCGGCATCCGCGTGGAGCGCCTGCGCGAGACCCCCACCTGACGGCCGGCCCGCGCCGCTCCATGACGTCGAGTTCGGCCGCGTTCCCGAGGGTCGAGGGGCCGGCACCCCGGCTGCCCCCGCCGCCGACGCGTGAGGGCGCGCCGGCCCGGCCTCGCGCGCGCCAGCGTACCCGTATCGCCCGACGGTGGTGGCTGCCGCCGCGGATAACGTTCCGCGAACGTTCATCATGCGCTTCGGTGCCCAGGACTACCGAAACAGGTCCTGAGTAGGAAGAATCCAGCGAGCACGAAGATAACCTCCCAGGTTGACGGAAAGTGAGACTGCGCGACGATGGAAGCTCGCACCATCAGGCAACGGGGACCGACGGGCGAGCGCCGGTTGTCGTTGCTCTATCTGGCGCCCTCGCTGATCATTTTTACCATCTTCGTCTTCTATCCGCTGGGCAGGACGTTCTACCTGTCCACGATGGGGACGGACATCATCGGGCGGGCCAACAAGTTCGTCGGGCTCGACAACTTCGCGGGCATGTTCAGCGACCAGGCCTTCTACAAGGCGCTGGGGACCACGGCGCTGTTCGCCCTCTTCACCGTCGTCCCGGCGATCGTCGGCGCGCTCGTGGTCGTCCTGCTGCTGGAGTCGCGCATCAGCGGGCAGCGGATGTTCCGTACGGTGTTCGCGCTGCCGTTCGCCTTCTCCGTGGCCACCGCGTCGGTGATCTTCGCCCTCATCTACAACCCGGCCGTGGGCATGGCCAACGGCATCCTCAGCTACGTCGGCGTCGACCGGATCGGCTGGCTGACCGAGCCGGACCTGGCCCTGATCTCCATCTCGATCACCACGGTCTGGATGACGCTCGGCTACAACGTCCTCGTGCTCTCCGCGGGCGTCGGCGCGATCCCCACGGAGGTGGTGGAGGCGGCCAGGCTCGACGGCGCGACGGGATGGCGGTTGCACAGCCGGATCACCGTTCCCATGCTCTCCCCCCAGCTCTTCTTCCTCATCGTGATCTCCACGATCCACGCGCTGCAGAGCTTCGGGCAGATCCACATCCTCACCAAGGGCGGACCCGACGGCGCGACGTCCACGCTGGTCTACTGGATCTACGAGAAGGCCTTCAGCTACGGGTCGTCGGACTTCGGCACGGCCAGCGCCGCAGCGATCGTGCTCCTGGTGGTCGTCCTGGCGTGTACCGGCATCCAGTTCGGTGTGCTGGAAAGGAGAGTCCACTACCGATGAGCACCACCTCCTCCTCGGTCGCGAGCAAGATCGTTGTCTATCTCGTGCTCATCGTGTGCGCGATCCCGGTGGTCTTCCCGCTCTACTACGCGTTCATCGGCGGCATCATGACGCCGAGCGACCTGGCCAGCTATCCGCCGAAGCTGCTCCCGACGGGGATCGACCTCGGCAACTACGGCTCGGCGCTCGACACCATCCCGCTGGCCAGGCAGTACCTCAACTCGGCGATCCAGACCGGCATCGTCACCATCTGCCAGCTCCTGTCGAGCGTCCTGGCCGCCTACGCGTTCGCGTTCCTGCGGATGTGGGCCAAGACGGCGATGTTCGCGCTGTTCATGGTGACGCTCATGGTGCCGTGGGAAGCGATCATCCTGCCCAACTACCTGCTGATCTCGGACCTGGGGCTGACCAAGGGGCCGCTCACCTACCTCGGGCTCACGCTGCCCTTCCTCGCCCACGCCTTCGGCACGTTCCTGCTGCGGCAGTCGTTCCTGCAGTTCCCGATCGAGGTGCGGGACGCCGCCGTGATGGACGGATGCGGCCACCTGCGGTTCCTGTGGCGGATCCTGCTTCCCCTGTCGAAACCGGCCATCGCCGCCGTCGGCGTCTACGTGTTCATGACCACGTGGAACCAGTACTTCTGGCCGTTGATCCTCGGCAACGACGACCAGTACAAGACGCTGCAGATCGGCGTCTCCATGTTGAACGACGCCGAATCGTCCAGCCCGACGCTCATCCTGGCCGGGGTCACCCTCGCGCTGCTGCCCACCCTCGTACTCGTGATCTTCGGGCAGCGCTTCATCATCCGCGGCCTCACCGCAGGCGCGGTGAAGTAATCGTGAACAAGAAACGGAGTTCCCAGATGGCACGACCCCGATTTCGGCGTACGCGCGACGGGCTGGTGGTCACGGCCGCGCTCTCCCTCGCTCTGACGGGCTGCGGTGGCGACGCCGGCTCGGGCGAAGGCGGCGAGGCCGCCACGGCGCCCGGCGCGGACGCGATCACCGAACCGATCGAGATCGAGTTCTGGCACTCGATGAAGGAGAAGAACGAGCTCGCCATCAAGGCCATGGTGGACGACTTCAAGAAGGTGAACGACAAGATCACCGTGAAGCCGGTCTTCAAGGGCGACTACGATCAGATGGTCGTCGCCTACAAGCAGGCCGTACAGCAGGAGGCCACGCCCCCGCTGGTCCAGATCTACGACATCGGCTCGCGGTTCATGTACGACTCCCAGCAGGTCGTCCCGATGTACAAGTTCATCGAGCAGGACAAGTTCGACCAGAACGCGAACATCGAGCCCAACATCGCCAGCTACTACACGATCAAGAACAAGCTCTGGTCGATGCCGTTCAACTCCTCGGCGCCGCTGCTCTACATGAACGCGGACGCCGTGAAGGAGGCCGGGCTCGACCCGGACAAGCCGCCGGCCACGCTCGACGAGGTCGGCGAGTGGGCGAAGAAGCTCACCGTCAAGGAGGGCGGAACGGTCAAGCAGTTCGGCTTCAACGCCGCGCTCTACGGCTGGTTCGTCGAGCAGCTGACCGCCCAGGACAACGCCGAGTACTGCGACAACGGCAACGGCAGGAACGGCCTGGCCACCAAGGTGAACTTCGGCACCGGCGCCGGGCCCAAGTTCGCCCAGTGGCTGGGCGACCTGGTGAAGGAGGGCTACGCCACCAACACCGGCCGGCCGACCGACCAGGCCCAGAACGCGTTCAAGACCGGGACGATCGCCCTGCACCTGGAGTCGACCTCCGCCCTCGGCGGCTACACCGAGGCCGCGAAGGGCAAGTTCGAGCTGAAGACCGCCCCGTTCCCCAAGGTGTCCGACTCCTCCAGCGGCGGCACGATCATCGGCGGCGCCTCCCTGTGGATCAACGCGGCGGGGCACAGCGACGCGGAGAAGCGGGCCGCCTGGGAGTTCGTGAAGTTCTCCAACACGCCCGAGCAGCAGGCGAAATGGCACGAGGCGACCGGATACGTGCCGGTCAACCCGCAGGCCAAGGCGAACGACAACCCCAACTTCCAGGTCGCGGTGACGCAACTGCGCGCCCAGCAGCCGTCGGCGGCCACGTCGGGCTGCCTCCTCGGCGTCATGCCCGAGGCCAGGAAGGCGGCCGAGGTCGGCCTCGAGCAGGCCGTGCCCGCCGGGGAGGGGCAGGAGCCTCGCACCCCGGCCGAGCAGGCGATGCAGAACGCCGCCGCCACGCTGCAGACGCCCATCCAGAAGTACAACGCCAACGTCGAGCAGTGACGGCAGGGGCGGGCGTCCACCGCAGGACGTCCGCCCCCCAGGCTCGGCGGCCGTCCGGGCCCCGCGGCGCCCGGACGGCCGCGCGCCGCCGGGCGGCGCTGTCGTCAACGCCGGTGCGGGAACGCCGCCGCCGTCAGGAACTCCCCGCCGTCCTGGCGGACCGTAAGCTCGCCTCCGTCGGCGGCGAGGCGTTGCTCGAGGGCGGCCAGTCCCCGCAGCTCGGGCAGCGGCGCCTGCTGGGCCCCGTCGTTGACGACGGTGATGCTCGACTCCGACAGGGTGATCCGCACCCGCGTCGCCTGGGCGTGGCGCAGGATGTTGGTCGTGGTCTCGCGCAGAACCTGGCCGAGCAGCTCGCCCGCGGCCGGGTCGACGTCCGCTTCGCGATCGACGCGCACCCGGATGCCCGCGGCCTCGAAGAGGTTTCTCGCGTTCTCCAGCTCCGCGGAGAGGTTGAGCCGCCGCTGCGCGTAGGCGAGCTCCTTCGTCTGGGTGATGGTGTCGCTCACCAGGGCGTGGATCTCCCGCAGCTCCTGTTTGGCGCGTTCGGTGTCGCTGTCGACGAGTTTCCGGGCGAGCGCCGTCTTCAGCTTCACCACGTGGAGGGTGTGGCCCTGGATGTCGTGCAGGTCGCCGGCGAACCGGACGCGCTCGCGGATGACGGCCAGCTCCGCCTCCCGCTCCCGTGCCTCCTCCAGCTCCGTGACGACGTCGTAGAAGCGCTTGTTGGGGAACCTCAGACCGATCAGCGCCGCGGTGACGCCCGTGGGGATGAGGACGTACGGGATCAGCACGGCGGAAACGTCGTGCGCCCCTGGCAGCCTCAACGCGCCCACCACCGCGATGTAGGCGGTCAGCGCGAAGGCCGCCGCGCCCCGGTGACGCGGCAGCTGCGGGACGACGAAGGCGCCCACGCAGGAGAGGGCGAAGAACGCCGCGCTGCCGTCGATCACCAGCACGGAGAAGGGCCACACGGCCGCGGCGACGACCAGGCAGGGGAGCGCGACGCGCAGGACGTCGCCGGCCGCCCACCGTACGAAGGCCACCAGGGCCGCCACCACGCCCGCGCCCAGGACGAGGATGTCCCACCACGAGCGGGCGTCCGTCGCCACCACGAGCGCACCGGCGGCGACGAGCATCGGCAGGAACATGGTGAGGTTGAGCCTGCGCAGTTGCCCGCGCGCGGGTTCGGACTCCTCGGAGACCGCGTTCGTCGGGCTCACTGGTCCTCTCCTGGTGGCCGGGCGCCGGTTCGCGTGCTCCATCATTCTGCCTGCCCCGCGGCGTCACCAGTGACATCACGTCATGACTTCACCTGCGGGAATGTCACGGCCAGGTCGTGACATGGGCTCACTGGCAGATGAGCGCGGCGACGGCTGAGATCGACGGCATGTCCTCGACACCCCGTACCGGCCCGCCCTCGAAGCCCGCCGCCGGAGCCCCGCCGCGCCCGACCCCGATGGCGGAACGGGTTCTCGCGCCGGACCTCGCCCGCGGCATGATGCTGGTGCTCATCGCGCTGGCCCACGTGCCGTGGTTCCTCTACGAGTCACCGGCGGGCACGATCATGCTGCACCCCGTCGACGGGAACCTCGCGGACAGGATCGCGCAGGCCCTGACCCTGATCGTCGTGGACGCCCGTACGCACACCATGTTCGGCTTCCTGTTCGCCTACGGCATCGGGCAGCTGTACGCCCGGCAGAGGTCGCGCGGCACGAGCCCGGAGCAGGCCCGCCGGCTCCTGCGCCGGCGGCACCTGTGGATGCTCGTCTTCGGCGCGGTGCACGCCGCCCTGCTGTGGCAGGGCGACATCATCGGGATGTACGGCCTGATCGGGCTCGTCATGGTGCCGCTGTTCCTCGGCCGGAGCGATCGCACCCTCGGGATCTGGGTGGGCGCCCTGCTGGCCCTGGGCGCCCTGGCCGCGGCCGTCACGACGATCATGGCCCTGGCGGTCCCGGGCGGATCCGCGGCCGTCGCGGCCGAAGCGCAGCGGATCAGCATCGCCGAGCCGGCCTACCTGCTCTCCGCCGCGATCCGCGTGGCCCAGTGGCTGGCCCAGCTGGTCTCGGGGCTGGTCACCCTCGCCCTGCCGGCGGCGTTCCTCATCGGGGTCCTCGCGGCACGGCACCGGATCCTCGAGGAGCCGTCCCGGCACCTGCCGCTGCTGCGGCGGGTCGCGGTGCTCGGCATCTCGGCCGGCTGGCTCACCGGAGCGGCGCTCGCCCTGCGGCACGTGGGCGTCCTCGGCCTCCCCTCCGGGGCGGCGCTGTCCGCGCCGCACTTCTACACCGGCATCTTCACCGGGGTGGGCTACGCCGCGCTCTTCGGCCTCGTCGTCCACCGGATCGCCGCGCGCGGCACCCGGGAGCCGCTGCCGGTCCGTGCGCTGGTGGCCCTCGGCCGTCGCTCCCTCAGCGGCTACCTCGCCCAGTCGCTGGTGTTCGGGCCGTTCCTGGCGGCCTGGGGCCTGGGCCTGGGCGCGCACCTGTCGAGCTGGTCGGCGGCGCTCGTGGCCCTCGGCACCTGGCTGCTCACCGTGGCGGCGGCGTTCCTGATGGACCGCGCCGGCGTACGCGGTCCGGCGGAGACCCTGCTGCGCGGGCTGACCTACCGCTGATCCCGGACGGTGACCGCGGCGCTGCGGGGCCACCCGTCACCGAGCCGTCCTTCCGGCGTGCGGGGCGGTCAGGGCCCGGAAGCAGCCGTGCACGTCCGGGAGGCCGCGAGCTCCCGGAGTGATCTGTCTCACACCAGGTCACACCGGGGGAGCGGGTGGTGTCCTATGCCCGAACCCCTCTCGGGATGAAGGAGCACCATGACCGAGAACGCCCAGGTCGTTGTGATAGGCGGCGGATATGCCGGCGTCCTGGCCGCCAATCGCCTCACGCAGCGCGACGACGTGACGGTGACCCTGATCAACCCGCGCCCGCGTTTCGTCGAGCGGATCCGCCTGCACCAGCTGGTGGGCGGGTCCCACAGCGCGGTCGCCGGCTACCGCGACGTCCTGGCGGAGAAGGTCAGGCTGGTGGTCGACACCGTGACCCGGATCGACGCGGCCGGGCGCCGCGTGATGCTGGCGAGCGGCGACACGGCCGGTTACGACTACCTGATCTACGCGGTGGGCAGCGGCAGCGCCGACCCGCGTGTGCCGGGAGCGGCCGAGTTCGCCTACCCGATCGCCACCCTGGAGGAGGCGCGGCGGCTGCGGGAGAACCTCGGCGCCGCGCCCGCCACGGCCGCGATCACCGTGGTGGGAGCCGGTCCGACCGGCATCGAGACCGCCGCCGAACTGGCGGAGGCCGGCCGCGCCGTCACCCTGGCGTGCGGCGGGGCGCTCGGCCCTTACCTGCACCCCCGTGGGCGGCGCTCCGTCGCCAGGCAGCTGGCCAAGCTCGGCGTCACCGTGCTCGACGGCCCCGGCACGACGGTGACGGCCGTGACCGGCGACGCCGTGCGGCTCGGCGACGGCCGCGAACTGCGGAGCGACGTGACCATCTGGACGGCCGGCTTCGGCGTGCCCGACCTGGCCGCACGCAGCGGGCTGAGCACCGACGCCCTGGGCCGGCTGCGTACGGACGAGACGTTGACCAGCGTGGACGACGCGCGCGTCGTCGCGGCCGGCGACGCGGCGGCGCCGTCGGACCTGCCGTTCCGGATGAGCTGCCAGGCCGCCGTCCAGCTGGGCCCGCACGCCGCCGACACGGTGCTCAGCCGGATCGCGGGCGGGCGCCCCGCGCCCCTGGCCATGGCGCTCGTCTCGCAGTGCATCAGCCTGGGGCGCCGGGCCGGCATCATGCAGCTCGCCCACAGGGACGACGTCGCGATGGGCCTCCACATCGGCGGCCGCCCCGGCGCGATGCTCAAGGAGTCCATCTGCAAGGGCATCCTCTGGCAGCTGGCGAACCAGGCACGCAGGCCGGGTTCGCTGAACTTCCCGAGCTGGGCCAAGGACACCAAGCGCGGGCAGGCACTCGCGGCCAGGCGCGGCGATGCGACGGCCATCCGCTGACCGGTCCCGTTCCCGGCCGCCGGGGGCGGCCGGCCGGCTACCAGCGAAAGGACCTTACCGTGGTGAACAGACGCGAGCGCCTGCCGCGACGGAGAGGAGTCGAGGCATGAGCGACCACACCACTGATCCGGCGACCGAAGCCTTCGTCGCCCATCGCAATCTGCTCTTCACCGTCGCCTACGAGATGCTCGGGTCGGCGGCCGACGCCGAGGACGTCCTCCAGGAGACCTGGTTGCGGTGGGTGAAGGCCGACCTCGCTCAGGTGCGCGACCAGCGCGCCTACCTGGTCAGGATCACGACCAGGCAGTCGCTCAACCGGCTGCGCACGATGACGCGCCGCAAGGAGGCCTACGTCGGTCCCTGGCTGCCCGAACCGCTGCTCACCGCGCCGGACGTGGCCGACGACGCCGAGCTCGCCGAGAGCGTGTCGATGGCGCTCATGCTCGTCCTCGACACGCTCTCACCGACCGAGCGCGCCGTCTTCGTCCTGCGCGAGGCCTTCGACGTCGGCTACGACGAGATCGCGGCCGCCGTCGGCAAGAGCCCCGCGGCCGTCCGCCAGATCGCCCACCGCGCCCGCCGGCACGTCAGCGCCCGGCGCCCGCGCGAGGGGGTCCCTCCGAGCAAGACCCGGGCGGCTCTGGAGTCGTTCCAGCGCGCGGTCGAGACCGGGGACCTGCAGGGCCTGCTCGACGTGCTCGCTCCTGAGGTCGTCCTGGTGGCCGACGGCGGCGGGGTCAAGCAGGCGGCGATGCAGCATGTCATCGGCGCCTGGAAGGTGAGCCGCCTGATCGTCGGCGGCATCGGCAGGTACGACGGCACGATCACCACCGCTCCCACCGTGGTCAACGGCAACCCGGCACTCGTCCTGCGCCTGGACGGCGAGCTCGACGGCGTGCTGACGATCAGCGTCGAGGACGCCGCCGAGGAGGGGGCCGGGTACGGGGCCCGCATCACCGGCCTCTACTACGTCCGCAACCCCGAGAAGCTGACCCGCGTCGAGTCCGAGACCCTGCTCACCCGGCGATGAACACCGGCCCGCACTTGACGCCGGCGGGCGAGCAGGCGTTCGCCCTGCCCGCCGGGCTCGATCCGATCCGACTTTTGAGAGGTCATCGATGACGAAGGACGCACCGGGCGATCTCGCCGGCGTGCAGCTGCCGGTCGAGCGGGGCTGCCCGTTCGCGCCGCCCGCCGCCTACGAAGGGCTGCGCGAGCAGGCGCCGATCAGCAAGGTCCGGCTGGTGAACGGCGCCGAGGCGTGGTGGGTGTCCGGGCACGCGGAAGGCCGAGCCGTTCTCGCCGACCGCCGCTTCTCCTCCGACCGGCGCAAGGACGGCTTCCCGATCCTCAACGTCGACGCGGCGACCCTGCGCCAGTTCCGCAGCCAGCCGCCGCTGATGGTCGGCATGGACGGCGCGGAACACGCCGCGGCACGGCGCCCGTTGATCAGCGAGTTCACCGTGCGGCGGCTGGCCGCGCTGCGCCCGCGGATCCAGGACGTCGTCGACCGCTTCATCGACGGCATGCTCGCCTCCGAGCAGCGGCCGGTCGACCTGGTGCAGGCGCTGTCGCTGCCGGTGCCGTCCCTGGTGATCTGCGAACTGCTCGGCGCGCCCTACGCCGACCACGACTACTTCCAGAGGCGCACCGCCGTGGCGGTGCGCCGGACCTCGTCGCCGGAGGAGCGGCAGCGGGCCTTCCTCGAACTGCGCGCCTACCTCGGCGAACTGGTCACCCGCAAGGAGGCCGAGCCGGGCGACGACCTGCTCAGCCGGCAGATCGCCCGGCAACGCCAGGACGGCGCCGTCGACCACGCGGCCCTGACCAGCATGGCCTTCCTGCTGCTGACCGCCGGGCACGAGACGACCGCGAACATGATCTCGCTCGGCGTGATCGGGCTGCTCACCCACCCCGAACAGCTGGACCTGATCAGAACCGATCCGGCCAGGACACCCATGGCCGTGGAGGAGCTGCTGCGCTTCTTCACCATCACCGACACGGTCACCTCGCGGGTGGCCACCGAGGACGTGCGGATCGGCGGGGCGGACATCCAGGCCGGCGAGGGAGTCGTCATCTCCAGCCTGTCGGCCGACTGGGATCCCGCCGTGTTCGAGGACCCGGAGGCCCTGGACGTCGAACGCGAGGCCCGCCACCATCTCGCCTTCGGGTTCGGCCCGCACCAGTGCCTCGGGCAGAACCTCGCCAGGATGGAGCTGCAGATCGTCTTCGACACGTTGTTCCGCCGCATCCCCACGCTGCGGCTCGCCGTGCCGGTCGAGGAGCTGTCCCTCAAGGCCGAGTCCATCATCTACGGCGCCCACGAACTCCCGGTCACCTGGTGAAGCGCCGGCGCCGCGCGCCTCGGTCGCCCGTATCGACGCGTGCGGCGCCAACGGGAATACACCCGAGTAACGCGCTCTCGGCCGTCATGAGCAGGCGCCCATTGTTTTTCCAATAATTCCTCATCGGGCTGCTGAGCTGCTGTTTCATTGTCCAGGCCGATGGCTGGACATTGTTTGGACAATTCTCAGACGAATGGCGCTTGCCGCTGCCCGAGCGGGCCCGGCATAGTCGGAACCGTTCCCCCCTTACTCCGGTACGGCGCCGTGTTGCGTGCTGCTCCGTACCGGCGCGATTTTCTCGTGGAAAGAAAGGATGAGAACGTGAATGGCAAGAAGCTGACCACGGCCCTGGCGGGCTGCGGCGCCGCGCTGGCGCTGCTGTCCGCGCCCGCCGCGGCGGGGACGGTCACCGCCGCGACGGCCGCCGCCCAGGCGGTCCAGCGGGACAGCACCGCCTGCATCAAGCCCAGCGGGAGGAAGACCAACTACTCCTGGAAGAACGGCAACTCCTCCACGACGGTCTACTTCAACAACCACTGCTCCCACCGGGTGTACGCCAAGGTGCACTTCAAGGGCCCCGCGGGGACGAGGACGGAGTGCCTCGCCACGAACGGCGGCACCAACGGCAAGAAGAAGTTCCGCAAGGGCCTGGCCGAGGACCTCACCAACATCAGCAAGAACTGCTGACGGCCGGGGTCCATGATCCCCGGCAACCCTTCACCACAAGCTTCCCGGGCGGCCCCACGCCCGCCTCACCATGAAGGAGTCCGTCCGACATGAAGATCCACGTAGCAGCGGCCGCGGTGTCCGTCACGGCGATCTCGACGCTCCTGCTGGCCGCGGGACCGGCCAGCGCCCACCCGTACGACGGGAAGGACCCCTACCGGAGCGGGTGCGCCGCCTCCAAGGTGTACACCGGCGAGAAGGCCTCGCTGAAGAACGAGATCGGTGACAGCCTGGGCACGATCCGGCTCTACTACTCCCGCAAGTGCGGCACCAACTGGGGCGAGGCCAGGGTGTCCAAGCACGCGACCGGCCAGATCACGGTCTTCACCAGCTCCAGGAGCCGGTCCTTCACCTACCGCGCGGGCAACGGCGGGCACCACTGGGGCAACATGGTCTACGCCCCGAGCGGCGTCTGCGCCAAGGCCTCGGGCAGCGTGACCAACGGGATCGGCCGCACCAACAAGGGCAGCGGCACCACGGGCAAGGCCTGCGGCTGAGACGGCCGCAGACGTCCAGGGCGGCGCGGATCAGGTCGCGAGGCTCGTCGGCGGTGATGGCGGCGGCATCGGCGGGACGACGCCGCGCGTCTGTCCGGACCCCGGCAGGCGGTCGATCGGCTTGCGATAGCGGACGTGCTCGGTCCGGCGCCGGAAGCCCACACTCTCGTAGAGGTCGTACGACCGGTAGGGGTTCGACGTGCCGGTGTACAACCGGGTGGTCTCGGCTCCGTGCTCCCTCAGGCACCGCAACCCGTCCAGCAGCAGGGCTCGGCCGAGTCCCTGACGTCTCGACCCGGCCCGGACGCTCAGTTCCTCGACTTCGCCCACCGTTGCGTGGTCCCGCCGGCGGACGGAGCACAGGACGACGCCGACCATGCGGTCCCCGGCCCAGGCGCCCCGCCAGCAGGCGGGGTCGGCCGTGGCGAGGAAGCTGTCGAACGTCCACGTCCCGGTGAAGGCGGCATCCGCGTACGCGTCGGTCACGGTCGTCCATGCCGCGTGGAAGTCGTCCGGTCCGACGGCGCCGAGCCGGATGCCACCCGGCACGCGGCTGCCGCCGGGCAGGTGACGCAGGTCCGGCAGAACCAGCTCCACCAGGCTGAAGACACGCCGGTATCCGGCGTCGAGGAGCAATGCCGTCGCCTCATGTTCGTGAGCCGTGGCGTTCGCGCCGAACACGGCCGTCCGCGTGGTGCCGTGCTGTCGCACGAGCCGGCGGATACGGGTTTCGGCCCAGCCGAGCATGGCCGAGCCCACGCCCCGGCCCCGGTGGCCGGGCAGCAGATAGCCCCGGTGCAGGTACAACCACGTGCCGTCCTGCTCCTCCCACCACGTGATCGTCGCGTGGCCGACGACATCACCGTCGTGCTCCACCAGGACCTGGTTCTCGGACGCGTTGGTCAGCGTGGCGCAGGAATCCGCGATCTCGGCTGCTGCGGGAAGTCCCTCGACCACCGATCGGGCGTCGATCCGATCCTGTGCCGCGCAGCCCCGCCGCACGGCGGCCATCGCGCCGTGGTCCTCGCCGCCCGCACAGGGCCGGAAGAGGTAGCCGGGCGGCGGCTGCGGCGATGCGAGCCCGTCGTTCACGCCGAGACCTCCCTGTGCCTGGTGCTGTCGAGCGTAGGCCGTGGCCGGCGTAACGGACACCCGCGAGGATGCGCCGTGCGACGGCTGCACGGCCCGGCCCCAGGAAACCCGGCTCTCCCGCCTGACGGAGAGGTTCATGCCGCCGGCCCGGTCCGCCGCATCGGGCGCGCGTCGCGCCCTCTCCTCCACCGGTGGGGCGCGGGTCCGACTTTGGTAGGTGACGGCTCCGCCGTACCGGAGATTAGCCTGGGCCGGTGAACGAGACCCGACCCCCGCACCTGGCCGCGGTCGCCGGAGTGCTCATCGTGATGGGCGCGCTGACCGCGGTGTCGTTGTGGAGCCTGGCGGGCCGGCCCACCTGGGGGATGGACCTCGCTCTCGCGGCGGTGAGCGTGGGCGCGGCGCTCGCCCAGCTGCGGTGGCCGGCGTCCGGGGCGCTGGCCGCCACCCTCCTGGCCACGCTCTCCCCGGTGGCCACGCCCGCGGCCTCGATGGGGGCGCTGCAGGTGGCCCAGCGCAGGCGCTTCCCGGTCGCGGCGGCCGTGACGGGGGCGGGCATCGCGGCCCACGTGGTCCAGGGGCTGTGGCGGCCGAACTCGGGCATCTCCTTCGGCTGGTGGCTGCTGCTGATCTGCGTCGCCTACGGCGCGCTGCTCGGCTGGGGCGCGTTCGCCCGCTCCCGCCGCGCCCTGCTGGAGTCGCTGCGCGAACGCGCCCACCGCGCCGAGGCCGAGCAGGGCCGGCGGATCGCCGAGGCGCGCATGGCCGAACGCCGCCGGCTCGCCAGAGACATGCACGACGTGCTGGCCCACCGCCTCTCCCTGGTGGCCACCCACGCGGGGGCACTGGAGTTCCGCCCCGACTCCTCCCCTGAACAGCGCGCCCGGGCCGCCGGCGTGATCCGCGCCGGCGTGCACCAGGCGCTGGAGGAGCTGCGCCAGGTGATCAACCTGCTCCGCGAGCAGGACGACCGGACGGACGACCTGCAGCCCCGGCCGGGCCTGACCGACCTGCCAGGCCTGATCACCGACGCACGGCAGGCCGACCAGGCGGTACGGCTCCACGAGGAGGTCGCCGACGTCGACGCCCTGCCGGCGGCCGCGTCGCAGACCGCGTACCGCGTCGTGCAGGAAGGGCTGACCAACGCCCGCAAACACGCCCCGGGCCAGCCGATCGAGGTGCTGCTGCGCGGCACCCCCGGCACGCTCCTGCTGATCGAGATGCGCAACCCGCTGCCCCCGGCGGACGCGGCCCTCGTCGCGCCGGGCAGCGGGCTCGGCCTGGTCGGGCTCACCGAGCGGGTACGCCTGGCCGGCGGGCAGCTGGACCACCAGAGCACCGGGGGTGAGTTCCGGCTTCAGGCCCGGCTACCATGGCCCGCGTGATCCGCGTGCTCCTGGTAGACGACGACGCCCTGGTCCGCGCCGGCCTGTCCATGATGCTCGACGGCGCGGCCGGCATCTCTGTCGTGGCCGAGGCGGGCGACGGCCAGGAGGCCATCGCCGCGACCGACGCCCACGCCCCCGACGTCGTCCTGATGGACCTGCGCATGCCCCGCGTGGACGGCATCACCGCGACCCGCCGGCTGCGCGCCCGCGCCCGGCCGCCCGAGGTGATCGTGCTGACCACGTTCGACACCGACGAGAACGTCCTGCACGCGCTCCGCGCGGGTGCCGCCGGGTTCCTGCTCAAGGACACCTCGCCACCGCAGATCGTGGAAGCGGTCACCCGGGTCTCGGCAGGCGACCCGATCCTGTCCCCGCGCATCACCAGGCGGTTGATGGAGCGCACGGTCGCCCAGGCCGGGGCGTACGAGCAGGCCCGCGCCGCGCTGGCCGCCCTCACCCCGCGCGAGCACGAGGTGGCGGTGGCGATCGGCCAGGGCAGGACGAACGCCGACATCGCCGCCGACCTGGCCATGGGCATCACGACGGTGAAGGCCCACGTCTCCAGCATCCTGACCAAGCTCGACCTGGGCAACCGCATCCAGATCGCGCTGCTCGCCCACGACGCGGGCCTCACCTGACCGGAGCGGGCGGCCTCACGGCCGGACCTGGACCAGATAGCCGGCCAGCTCGGCCGGGCGTGACAACATCACCATGTGGCTGCCGGGCATCTCGTCCGGGGTGATGCCAAGCCGCTCCTCGACATGGCGGCGCACGAAGCCGGGCGTGAAGAAGCGGTCGTCGCGGCAGAGCAGATATCGCGTCGGGACGTCCGGCCAGGCGGCCAGCGGCCAGGGCTCGCCACACGCCCGCTCCATGCTCATCGTCTCGGCGAGCGCGCCGTCGTGGGCCAGCACCCGCTCGGCCAGCTCGCGCGGAACGTCGTGCAGGTAGAGCTCGTGCTGGTCGTCGATGTCAGGCGAGACCCAGCCGCTGCGTTCCCACCAGTCGTCCGGCGGCTCGCCCGGGCTCGGAATCATGGCGGTCACCAGCACGAGCGCCGCGGCTCCTGTGCGCGCGCAGACGAGCGGGCCCACGAGGCCGCCCCACGAGTGGGCCACCACCACGAGGGGCCGCCGCTCGCCGGCCGCCCGGACGACGGCGTCCGCGTAGTCCCAGAGCCCTGCTCCCGGATCGGACATGGGCAGGTCCACCGCGATCGTGTCATGACCGCGGTCGCGGAGCTCGGCTTCGACCAGGTGCCAGTCGAAGGCGCTGCCACCGCCGCCGTGGATGAGAACGAAGGTTGTCATGACCGTGGTGACCGGCGGGGGCGCGAAAACTCATCGTCCGGGCGTGCCCCACCTGGCGAGGTGGCGGGCGATCGTGCTCGTGGCGGGGACGTCGGCGGACAGAAAACCGGCCCGGACCAGGCGGGCGGCGTCGGACCGGTGCACGGCGGGCCGGCGGTTGTGTCCCTCGCCGGGGTAGGCGCAGGCTCCGCGCCGCCGGGCGGCCCGCGCGACGATGGCGACGAAGCCGTGGTCCTCCTCGCCGTGGACGGCAGGGGCGAAGCGGACGGGGAGGACGCGTACGCCGCGCGTCGTACGGGTTCCGGCGGCTGCTATGGTGTAGGGCACTTGTGACCGGACGAGGAGACCAGACGTGGCAGGTGACGACGACATCTCCGGGTGATACCGGAGAGTGACGGGCCCCGGCAGGCGCTATGACCGCCGCCGACGTGGCCCCGGTCGTCGTTCCCGAATCCCTGTCCCCTTCCGCCGGGCGGCTTTCGGCGCGCCCCGCGTTCTCCTACGAGGTCCTTCCCCATGTCCGACGCGTTCATCATCGTCTCCAACCTGTCCTTCTCCTGGCCCGACGACACCCCCGTCTTCACCGGCCTGTCCTTCACCGTGGCCGCCGGCCGTACGGGCCTGGTCGCACCGAACGGCGCGGGCAAGAGCACGCTGCTCAAGCTGATCGCCGGCGAACACCGGCCACAGGGCGGCGGCGTGTCCGTCGAGGGCGTGCTCGGATACCTGCCGCAGACCCTGACCATCTCGGCGCCCGTTTCTGCGCCTGTTTCTGGGCCCGCCTCGGGCGACCTGACCGTGGCCGAGGTGCTCGGCATCGCCCCCGTCATCGCCGCGCTGGACGCCATCGAGTCGGGCGACGCGAGCGAGGAGCACTTCGCCACCATCGGCAACGACTGGGACATCGAGGAGCGCACCCGGGCCCAGCTCGACCGGCTCGGCCTCGGGGGCCTCGCGTTCGACCGGTCCCTGCGAACGCTGAGCGGCGGCCAGGTGGTGTCGCTCGGCCTGGCCGCGCAGTTCCTCAGGCGGCCGGACGTCCTGCTGCTGGACGAGCCCACGAACAACCTCGACCTCGATGCGCGCCGCAGGCTCTACGACGTGCTGGGGGAGTGGAACGGCTGCCTGCTCGTGGTCAGCCACGACCGGGCCCTGCTCGACCGCATGGACCGCATCGCCGAGCTGGACCAGGGCGAGGTCCGCTTCTACGGGGGGAACTTCACGGCGTACGAAGAGGCCGTACGCACGCAGCAGGAGGCCGCCGAGCGGACCGTGCGCAGTGCCGAGCAGGAGCTGAAGCGCGAGAAGCGGGAGATGCAGCAGGCCCGCGAGCGGGCCGACCGCCGGGCGAGCAACGCCGCCCGCAACCTCAAGAACGCCGGCCTGCCGAGGATCTTCGCGGGAAACATGAAGCGCGGCGCCCAGGAGTCGGCCGGGCGGGCCGGCCAGACCCACCTCGCCCGCGTCAGCGACGCCAGGGCCCGGCTCGAGGAGGCGGGCCGTGCCGTGCGCGACGACCAGCGGATCGCGCTGCAGCTACCCGGGACCAACGTGCCCGCTGGGCGTACGGTCTTCCTCGGCCAACGCCTGCAGGCGCGCGGCCTGTTCGCCGAGCCCGGCGTCGACCTGGAGATCCGCGGGCCCGAGCGCATCGCGCTGATCGGTCCGAACGGCGCGGGCAAGTCCACGTTGCTGCGCATGATCAGCGGTGAGCTGGAGCCGGACGGCGGCACCATCAGGCGGGCCGGCGGCCGGGTCGCCTACCTGTCGCAGCGGCTCGACCTGCTCGACGTCGAGCGCACCGTGGCCGAGAACCTGTCAGCGTTCGCCCCCGGCATGCAGGAGTCCGAACGGATGAACCTGCTCGCCCGTTTCCTGTTCCGGGGCTCGCGGGCCCACCTGCCCGTCGGGGTGCTCTCGGGCGGCGAACGCCTGCGCGCCACGCTGGCCTGCGTGTTGTGCGCGGATGAGGCTCCCCAGCTCCTGCTGCTGGACGAGCCCACGAACAACCTCGACCTGGTCAGCGTCGGCCAGCTGGAGAGCGCGCTCGGCGCGTACGAAGGGGCCTTCGTGGTGGTCAGCCACGACGAGCGGTTCCTCGCGGAGATCAACGTCGGCCGCTGGCTGGAGCTGTCCGGCGGCCGGCTGGTGGAACGCGGCGGCCCCGCCGGCGAGTGACGGTCGCCCGCGGTTTTCTGGACTTGCTGGTCCATTTTTCGCTCATTACCTTGTGACCGTCCCGGGATGCGGCGTCGGACGGCGTGCCGCAGGGCGACGAGAGACGAGGGGTTCACCATGCGTGCGATCCGTGTCAGCGAGTACGGCGGTCCCGAGGTCATGAGCTGGACCGAGCTGCCCGATCCAGAACCCCGGCCGGGAGAGGTGCTCGTCCGGCTGGGCGTCGCCGGGGTGAACTACATGGACGTCGGCGTCCGGACGGGCCCGGCTCCAGGCTGGACCCTTCCCGCGATCGTGGGAGTCGAGGGCATGGGGTACGTCGCCGCCCTCGGCGACGGCGTGCAGGGCTTCACCGCCGGCGACAGGGTCGCCTGGTACTACCACCGGGGCAGCTACGCGGAGCGGCTCGCGATCCCGGCGGAGTCGCTGGTGCGTGTCCCGGAGAACGTGGACGACGAGACGGCGGCGGCGGTGATGATGCAGGGTCTCACCGCGAACCACCTCACCACCGAGACCTACCCGATCAGGCCGGGTGACACGGCGGTGGTGCACGCCGCCGCCGGGGGAGTGGGGCTCGTCCTGACCCAGCTGATCAAGGCGAGGGGCGGCTCCGTCATCGGGCTGGTCTCGCGGGAGGAGAAGGTGCCGGTCGCGAAGGAGGCCGGCGCCGACCACGTCATCGTCTCCAGCGGCGGCGGCTTCGAGGAACGGGTGCGGGACCTGACCGGCGGGGAGGGCGCGCACGTGGTGTACGACGGAGGCGGAGCGCCGACGTTCCGGTCGTCGTTGGCGGCCCTGCGCCGGCACGGTGTGCACGCCTTCTACGGCCCGTTCATGGGCGTCCCCACGCTCACCCCGGCGGAACTGCCCAACAGCGTCCTGCTGTCCTATCCCCTCGTCCGCGATCACGTGCCCACCCCGACGGCGCTGCTCACGCGTACGGCCGAGGTGTTCGGCTTCGTCGGCGACGGACGGCTCAGGCCGGTCGTCGGAGGGCGTTACGCCCTCGCGGACGCGGCGCGGGCGCACGCGGACCTCGAATCCCGCCGTACGGTCGGGAAGCTGCTGCTCCTGCCGTGAACCGAGAGGTCATCCGGCCAGGGGTGCCGCCGCCCGCAACCGTGCGATCCACCAGTCGAGCGCGGTGCGCAGATGGGCGGACTCCCCGGTGGACAGCATGATCGACACGCCGCCCTGGATGGCGGCGAGCAGCGCGGCGGCGCTCTCGTCGACGTCGACGGACGCGGACAGCAGGCCGTTACGCTGCAACGCCATGATTCCGCCGGCCAGGCTCTGCTGCCAGCGTCTCATCAGCTCGCCGACGATCGCCCGCGAGCCCGGCGTGTTACGCCCGACCTGCAGGAACAGCGTATAGAGCGGGCACTGGTCGCCCTGCGACTCGTAACGCTCCACGAGGGCGTCGCGCCAGCGGTACCAGGCCTCCCAGGTGTCGAGGCAGGCCAGGTGGGGCTGCTGATCCCTCAGCACCTGATCCGCCTCGTACTGCGCCACCGCGAGCAACAAGGCGTCCTTGCCCTCGGGAAAGTAGTGGAAGAGCTGGCTCTTGCTCGTGCCGGTCCGCGACCGTACGTCGTCCAGGGTGACGTCGGTGACGCCCTTGTCCCGGACGACCTCGGCGGCGCCTTCGACGATGCGCGCCCGGGTGGCCTGCCCTTTCGGTGTCAGCACACGTTGCATGGCCTCGCTCCCCACCCGCCGGATCCGGCTCCACTGTAGTGCGCCCGGGCCGGGCGGTGCCCGGTCAGGGGCTCGTCTGTCCGCGGTCGAATGCCCCCGTATGGTTCATGATCGATGTCACCAGGGTGGCCGTCGCGATGAACGTGCCTCCGCTCCACACAAGCGCTCCGGCCATCAGGACGTCGTTCTCCCTCGCGACGATGAGTGCGATGAGTGCTATCACCAGCGAAAGCAGCAGGTCGATGGCCAGGCAGAGCGCGATACGTGTGGTTACGCTCATTTCTTCTCATTTCGGTCAAATGAATCGTGAATGGATAACCGTACTTCTGGGTGCTCTCGTCCGTCGTGGTCCCAAATTATGGCGGTTGGGGAGCTCGGACGCACGTGCTAATGCATGTGCAGATACGGATTTTCCTCCGAGGGATGAGGATCTTCTCCTGTCAGGGATGGGTGGCGCGTGATTTGTGTACTTATAGGGTGATTTCTCATGGACGTCACGACCGGTGACTACCGTAGGTAGGTGCACGTGCAAGGACGGCGGCGCGGGCGAGCGTCGCCTCTGGTGAGCACCCGTGGTGGAGGTTCGTCCATCGGCGGTGCTGGACGTGGTGGGAATCTCCATGGTGTGGGCGGGTGGCGGCTGGTTGTGTGGGGCCATGCGAGTCATCGTGCCCGCCGCCGAAGGGCGGGCGGTAAAGGTCGGCGCCGGCCAGCGCGTACGCGTCACCGACCTCGAAGGAGGTCAGGTGGGCGACCTGTTCGCGTTCGCCGCCGACGACCCGGCCGAGCAGCTCAGCGCGTCTCACACGCGGGCCGCCACCAGCCGCCTGTTCCCGGCGGTGGGCGAGCAGTTCGTGACCGATCGGCGCAGGCCGATTCTCACCCTGGTGGGCGACACCTCGCCGGGCTGTCACGACATGCTCATCGCGGCCTGCGACCCGGAGCGCTACCGGGCCCTCGGCGTGACCGGATTCCATGCCTCGTGCGCGGACAACCTGCGCCGGAGCCTGGCCTCGCTGGGCCTGGCGACTCCGCGCACCCCGCAGCCGGTCAACCTGTTCATGAGGATCCCGGTGTCGGGCGACGGCCGGCTGAGCTGGCTGAGCGCGATCAGCCGCCCGGGTGACGCGATCACGTTCGAGGCGGCCGTGGACTGCGTCCTCGCCGTCTCGGCCTGCCCCCAGGACCTGGTGGAGATCAACAGTCACCGGCCGACGCCGCTGGCGATCGATCTCCTCAGCGACCACGAACACCAGCCAAGGAGCGAGTGAAATGAAGGACGTCCAGCACCCCGCCCTGCGTCCCGAGACCATCGGCGAGCTGAGCCTCGCCAACCGGCTGGCGGTCTCGCCCATGACCAGGGTGTCGGCCGCCTCCGACGGCACGCCGACGGAGGAGATGGCCGACTATTACGCGGCGTTCGCCCGCGGCGGGTTCGCCCTCGTCGTGACCGAGGGGACCTACACCGACACCTGGTACAGCCAGGGATACTTCAACCAGCCCGGCATGGTCAGCGACGGCCACGAGGCCGGCTGGCGGGAGATCGCGGGCAGGGTGCGCGCCGCCGGTGCGGCCATCGTGCTCCAGCTGATGCACGCGGGCGCGCTGTCGCAGGGCAACCGCTACCGTGAGGACACGATGGCGCCGTCGGCGGTGCCGCCGCGCGGTGAGAAGATGCCCGAGTACGGCGGTCACGGGCCCTGGTCCACGCCCCGCGCGATGCGCCAGGACGACATCGACCTGGCGGTGCGGGGTTTCGTGGCCTCAGCGGTCCGCGCCGAGCGGGCCGGCTTCGACGGAGTCGAGGTGCACGGCGCCAACGGATACCTGATCGACCAGTTCCTGACCGACTACACCAACACCCGTGACGACCGATACGGTGGCGCGGTCTCCCGCCGGGTACGACTGGCGGCGGAGATCGTCTCCGCCATCCGGGAGGAGGTCGGCCCGCGCTTCTGCGTGGGCATCCGGTTGTCCCAGGGCAAGGTCAACGACCACACCCACCGATGGGCGGGCGGTGCCAGGGACGCGGAGATCATCTTCGCGGCGCTCGCCGAGGCGGGCGCGAGCTACCTGCACATCGCCAGCGAAGGACGCGACTGGGTGGAGACGGCGACCCTGGACGGGGGAATGACGATCACGGGCCTGGCCAGGAAGGTCACCGGGCTGCCGGTGCTGGCGAACGGCGGCATGCACGACGCCGACCAGGCGGCCACGGTGCTGGCGGACGGCCACGCCGACGTGCTGGCCCTGGGCCGGGGCGCGCTCGCCAACCCGGACTTCCCGCGGCGCCTGGCTCAGGGGCTGCCCATGGCGGACTTCGACCACCACATGCTCCAGCCGATGGCGACGCTGAACAACGCCAGGCTGTGGCGTCCCGCGGCCGGGGTGACGGTTTGAGCGCGGCCCCGGGGTCCGGTGGCCGGGGTGACGGCGCGGCCCCGGGATCCGGTGTCCAGGGCGATCGTCCGGGCGCGGACTCGGGGCCCGGTGGTCCGGGCTGGCGTGCGGGGTTCGCCGCGGTGGTCACGCTGACCTTCGACGTGGACGCCGAGACGCCCGTGCTGGCGCGGGGCCGCCGGTACGCCGGCCACGCGAGCACGATGTCCCATCAGGCGTACGGGCCCGAGGTCGGCCTGCCGCGCATCCTGGACCTCCTCGACGAGGTGTCCGTGCCGGCCACGTTCTTCGTGCCCGGCTGGGTGGCCGAGCACCGCCCGTGGCTGGCGCCGTCGATCGCCGGGCGGGGCCATGAGGTGGCGCACCACTCCTACAGCCATCGCCCGCCCACGTCGATGACGGCCGGCGAGGAGCGCGCCGACTTCGAGCGGGCGCTGGCCGTCTTCGACCGCCAGGGCATCGAGATCAGGGGGCACCGGGCCGCCCTGTGGGAGGCGTCCTGGCAGACCGGCGACCTGGTCGCGGAGCACGGGCTGCGCTACGACTCCTCCCTCATGGGGGACGACCGGCCGTACAAGGTGGGGACGCCGGCGGGCGAGATCGTCGAGTTGCCCGTCCACTGGTCGCTCGACGACTGGGAGCAGTACGCGTTCCTGCCGGCTCCGCACGTCGGCTCGGTCATCGAGTCCCCGGCGAAGGTGCTGGAGCTGTGGCGGGCCGAGCTGGACGGGATGCGCCACTACGGCGGCCTGTTCAACCTGTGCGTGCATCCGTTCCTGTCCGGACGGCCGGGGCGGGCCCTGGCGCTGCGGCGCTTCCTGGAGTACGCGCGAAGCTGCGCCGACGTGTCGTTCGCCCGCTGCCGCGACGTCGCCGAGTCGGCCGCCGCGGACGCCGGGCTGGCCGTGCGCCGCCACCGGCCGCCCGAGGTCTCGCCGGACGTCTACCCGGACTGAGCTCAGTCCATCGCGTCGATGGTCAGAGCCAGGAACAGGTCGACCCGGTCCTCGGTGCGTCCCACGTCCCTGCCGGTGAGCTCGGTGATCTTGGCCAGGCGGTTGCGCAGGGTGTTGACGTGGACATGCAGCGCCGTGGCCGTCGCCGCCCACTGCCCGTCGTGATCGAGGAACGTGCGCAGCGTCAGCTCCAGGTCGCCGCCCCGCCGGGCGTCGTGGTCCTTCAGCGGTCCGAGGAGCCCGGCGGAGAACCGGCGGGACGTCTCCGCGTCGAGCAGCCCGAGGAGCAGCCGGTGCGTGCCCAGCTCGGAGAAGGCGCGCACGCGGGGGCCGGTGCGGGCGCGCAGGAGCACGCGGCAGGCCTCCCTGGACTGCAGGAGGGCGGGCCGCAGCTCGGCTGCCTGCGAGGCGATGCCGCCCAGCCCCGCGACCGGGCGCAGGCCGGGGAAGCGCCGCTCGACGCCGCGCACCAGGCGCTGCGCGAACGGCGGCAGCCCGTGTTCCGGATGGCGCCACGGCAGTACGGCGACGACGTCCTGCGTGCCGCCGGCGACCACCACCGGCACACCCTCGGCGGCGAAGAACTCCCCGATCGCCTCGGCGAGCCCGTGCATCGTCGCGGTCTCGTGCTGGGCGAACGCCACGGCGCACACGGCCAGCGGGCCGCCCGGGTCCACGCCGAAGGCGCGCAGCCTGCCGGGCACCTCGGCCGCCCGGCTGCCCCCTGACAGGACCATCTCCAGGAGCTCGCTGGCGAAGCGCATCTCGATCGCCTGGACGGCCTGCTGCTTGGCGACCTCCAGGCTCAGGAACCTGGCCGCCTGCTCGAGCCCCTCCCGCTCGGCCGAGGTGAGCCGGCGCAGGGGTCGCAGGCAGATGAGGGCGGCGTCGATGTCGCCGACGGCGCCCACGGGGAAGAGCGCGGCACGCCCCGCGTCCCCCAGCTC
This sequence comes from Nonomuraea sp. KM88, assembly GCF_052245635.1. Taxonomy (NCBI): domain Bacteria; kingdom Bacillati; phylum Actinomycetota; class Actinomycetes; order Streptosporangiales; family Streptosporangiaceae; genus Nonomuraea; species Nonomuraea sp. KM88. Next base: position 1,089,649 of record NZ_JBQQCC010000001.1, read on the forward strand.
CACCTCCAGAGCCGGCGGGCGTTTGGCCAGCCCCGTGGCGACCGCGTGCAGCTGGTCCGCGTCGAGGTCGGCGCCGACCGCCGCGAGCGAGCGGGCCATCCTGTCGACCACGGCGAGGGGCAGGTCGTAGTCACGCCGCATGACGTCGAGCACCCCGTAGGCGCCGGCTCCCCGGGAGATGGCCGTGGCCAGCGCGTCGCCCCGGCGTACCATGCCGACCAGCGCCTGCTTCCGCTCGTCGGCCAGCATGTCGGCGACGGCCTGGGAGACCGCCGTGAACGGCACCTCGATGGAGATCTCCAGCAGCGGCAGCTCCTCCTCCCGGCAGGCCTCGACCAGGTCCGGGGGAGTGGCGGGCAGCTCGGCGCGCAGGCCGAAGACGATGCCGCTGCCCCTGGCGCCCTTGACGCTCCTGACGAACCGCGCGGGTGACACCCGGTCGAGCCACAGGCCGTTCGTCAGCACCAGTTCCCGCTCGCGCACGTAGGGGGACGGGTCGGGCAGCTCGGTGTTGTGCACCCAGGCGACCGGCTCGTCCATCGCGTCCGGCCTGCCCGTGACCAGCACGGTGAGGTGGAGGGACGAACGAGCCACCAGCGAACGAAGGGTGAACACGGTGTGACTATATCCAGGGGAACAAGGCGTTCATGGAGATCCCTCCATGGACGCGGGAGCTCCCTCCCGGCCCGGCCGCGGTGCTCGCAGCCGGGCCGCGGCCACGGCGAGCAGCGCGACGGCGGCCAGCGCGAAGACGGTGTTCCCCGCCAGGTCGATCGCCGGTTCCACGGGTACGGCGGGCGGTTGCGGAAAGCCGTGCCAGGCGTAGGTGAGCACGCCGCCGGCCGCCAGCGCGAACGTCTGGACGGGGCCCCACCCGTGCCGCCCGGACCAGCGGGTCACCAGGGTGCAGACCGTGGCGTACACGGCGAGGTTGACGGCCACGACGGGCCACGCGCCGAGCGTGTCGAGAGCCAGGGCCGCCAGCCAGAACACCGCCCCGGCCGCCAGGGAGAAGCCGAGGACCGGCCACGGCCCGGGAGCCCGCCCCTGAGCCAGGACCTGAGCCCCGACGGCCCGGCCGCGGCGGCGCAGGGCGAGGAGGACCAGCAGCCCGGCCAGGACGACGACGGCGGCGGCCTGCGCGATGGAGGGTTCGTACGCGGCCGGGTCGAACAGCGCGGCGGCCACCGCCCCGCAGACGAACAGGAGCCCGGCGGTCACCAGCCCGGGAAGGCGGAGCCACGGCTCCGTCGCCCTGGCCGGCACGTAAGACTCCATGATCGCGATGGGGACGCAGATGCTGCCCACGGCGTGCACGCCGCCCAGCACGAAGCTCACCCACCAGGCGCTCACCTCCAGGCCGGGGATCCACGCGTACGAGACGAGGTCCATCCCGGCGTAGCCGGGGTCGAAGAGGGAACGGGTGGCCAGGCCCTCCTCGACGAGACCGTAGGCGATGGCGAGCAGGACGATGCCCGGCCAGCCGGCGCCCCGGCGCCTGGCCAGCTCACGGACGAGCAGCGCGCCGCCCCCGTACAGCGGGGCCAGCGTGATCAGCGCGACCAGCATGGTGACGGGCAGGTTGCCCAGCAGGAACTCGCCGATCAGCGGCGACAGCAAGAAGAGCCCGAGCGCGGGCGCGATACGTCTTCCCATGCCTCCCAGCCTCGCCAGGCCAGGGGTGCGGCCGGTAGTGACATTCGTCAGAGCCAGCCCTTGGACTCGGCGGCGCGCGCCGCCTCGGCCCGGTTGCGGGCGCCGAGCTTGCCGATGGCCGACGACAGATAGTTGCGTACGGTCCCGTCGGACAGGTAGAGGCGGCGGGCGATGTCGGCGATCGTGCCGCCCTCGTTGGCGGCGCGCAGCACGTCGCGCTCGCGGCTGGTGAGCGGATTCGTGCCGGCGGAGAGGCTGGCGGCGGAGAGCTTGCGGTCGAACACCCTCTCGCCGGCGTGCACCCGACGGACGGCGTCGGCCAGCTCCCCGGCCCTGGCGTCCTTGACCACGTAGCCGGCGACGCCGGCGTCCATGGCCCGCCTCAGGTAGCCGGGGCGGCCGAAGGTGGTCAGGATGATCACGCGTACGCCGGTGAGCTCGGCCGCCGCGGTGAGACCGTCGCGGCCCGGCATCTCGATGTCGAGCAGCACGACGTCCGGGCGGAGCCGGGCGACGGCGTCCGCGACCTCGTCGCCCCGGCCGACCTGGCCGGCGACCTCGATGTCGGGCTCCAGGCCGAGCAGCGCCGCCAGCGCCTCGCGTACGAGGTGCTGGTCGTCGGCCAGCAGGATGCGGATCACGGCACGTCCGCCACGGGCAGCCGGGCGGTCAGCAGGAAACCGCCGCCCTCGGCGGCCGAGCCGTGCAACGTGCCGCCCGCCACGTGGATGCGCTCGGCGAGGCCGCGCAGCCCGTTGCCGCCGGCGTCCGCGGCCGCGGCGGGCCCGCGGCCGTCGTCGAGCACCTCCGCGTACGCCTGCCCGCCCTCGACGCCGAGGCGGATGCGGCAGCGGCGGGCGCCGCTGTGCCGGACGACGTTCGTCGTGGCCTCCCGGACCACCCAGGCCAGAACGGGTTCGGCGTCGGCGGGGAGCGGGTCCGCCGCCACCTCCAGCCGCACGCCCGCGGTGCCGAGCGCGCGGCGCGCGCCGTCGAGCTCTTCGGGCAGCGACAGCTCCCGGTAACCCGCGATCGCCTCGCGCACTTCCGACAACGCCTGCCGGGAGAGCTCTTCGACGTCCCGCATCTCGGCTCCGGCCCGTTCCGGGTCGGCGACGGCGAGCCTGCCCGCGAGCTGGCTCTTCACCGTCATCACGGCCAGGCTGTGTCCGAGCAGGTCGTGCATGTCGCGGGCGAAGCGCAGGCGCTCGTTGTCCACGGCCAGCCGCTCGACCTCGACGTTCGCCTCGCTCAGCGCCCTGTTCGCGGCGTTCAGCTGGAGGAAGGCGTGCATGGCGGCGGCGAACACGACGGTCTGCAGCGGCATCCACCAGTAGTCGGCCAGCGACCTGCCGAGCAGCGGAAGGGCGAGCGCGACGGCCCCGACGACCGCCCCGGTCACCGCCGGGAGGGCCCGCGCGGGCAGCGCCGTGGCCGCGGCGGTGATGAGGAAGTACGACGTCGCGAACACCCACATCTCACCGAGAAGGGGCGCCACCGCGGCCGCGACCAGGTAGAGCAGGATCAGGGCGTACGGGGTGGCGTTGCGGTGCGGGCGCTCCAGCGCGGTCCACACGACCCGCAGGTAGAGGAGCACGAAGCACGCCACGCCCGCGAACATCAGCCCGGCCATGACGCCCGAAGGGGCGGACGCCAGGAACGCGGGCACTGGCCACACCAGGACGACGAGATAGACGGAGGTCCACAGGCGGCCCTTCATGCGTTCCACTCTAGCCAGCGACCATTCCCGCCGAACCCTGACGAATGTCACATGTCAGCGCTTGCCGAACGACTGCCAGGTACCCGCGAGGCCCTGCTGCCCGGCCCCGGGCGCGCTCCAGTCGCAGGTCCCGCCGGGGAAGATCTTCCGCAGCCGGTCGAGCTGGGGCTTCGTCAGGGGCGTCCCGTACTCGGCGGGATCGATCGGCCGCAGCCGGCACTTGACGATGTCGTTCGCCATCGTGCCGCCCGCGACGAGCCGCGGCGAGGTCCACACCGGGTACAGCGTGTTGCAGGTGGTCGTGCCGTTGCCCGCGACCTGGGGTTCGGTGATCTTCCGGGGTTCGGGGTCACGGGTCCAGCAGGCGTCCGTGAGCTCGCGCGGCTTGTTCCGCACCACCCTGTCGGCAGGGCGGCCGGGGCCGTGATCGGCGGCGATCGCGGTGAGCCACCGGTCCATCTGCGTCAGCGCGTCCAGGAGGACGGGGCTGTTGAGCGAGAACCCGCCGTACCGGTTGTCCTCGACGAGCATGACCTGGTTGTCGAACGTGCCGTTCGCCTTCAGCAGCCGCTCCCGGGTCGAGAACGACTGGAACCGCATGTGGATGTCCCCGCCCGGCGCGTCGTCGGTGTAGGCGCGGTAGTCGATCATCGGCATGCGCGCCAGGCCGGCGCCCGCGTTGAGCAGCCGCCCGCTCCGGTACGCCGCGCGCGTCGCGGCCAGGTCGGCCCGCGTCCGCTCCGGCACGTGGTTCGCGTCGGCGTCGAAGCCGCCGATCCGCTCATTGAGGTCCAGGAACTGCTCGACCGTGATCGCCTTGTCCCGCAGGGCGCCCAGCCCGTACTGGATGCCGGTGTTGTCCAGCGGCCGCCGGGCGAACCCGGTCCGCGGGTCGCGGCCGTAGACGTTCACGGTGTGGTCGTACACGTCGCACCGGGCGCCGGTCGGGTTGCTCTCCGGGTGGTAGCGCAACGGCGCGGGCAGCTGGCCGGGGCAGAAGATCCGCGGGTCGATCCGGCCGCCGCCCCGGCCGAGGTTCGCGATGCTCTCCCAGCGCCCGAAGCCGGAGACCGCCTGCTGCTGCTCCCGGCTGAAGGCGTCGGGCGCGACCTCGCGGAAGTAGTGGTCGAGCAGGCGCGCGTCGGTGATCGTGTTGACCGTGCCGAAGCCGACCTCGGGGAAGCTGCATCCCGAGACGATGCCGTCGAGCAGGCCGGGATAGTTGTCGCCGATCTGGTGCGTCTGGTAAGACCCGCCCGAGCAGCCCCAGCCGATCGTGAACGCCGGGGCGCCGTACGCCTCGACGAAGCGTTCCTTGACCATGCTCGTCGTCTCGGCGGCCAGGAGATCGTTGCAGTTGTTGCCGAAGACGTTGAGCGAGGACGACGCCACGGCATACCCCTGGCGCAACATCCTGTCGTCCATCACGTGGCCGGTGTTGCGGCCCTGGACGTACCATCCGCTGGAGCAGCCGCCGCCGAAGGTGTAGATCAGCCGGCCGTTCCAGCCGGGCGAGCGCCGCCACGGATCCGGCTCATCGGCGGCGGGATCGGCCAGCATCGACATCTCGTAGACGGCCCGGTTGACGGTGCCGGTCTCCACCCGCACGATGTACGGCACCCGGCGGCCCTCGCTCGTCGTCGTCCAGGCGAGGTCGGCCGGACGGGTCTGGCCCGCGGGCAGCGGTGCGAACTTCCCGGCCGTGGTGCGGTACACGTGGTCGACCCGGGTGGCGATCGAGCAGTCCTCGTCCGCCGGCGGGCCGAGCTTGCTTCCGGTCACCGTGGTGAACTCGGCCGTGTCGCAGATGAACGGCTGCTCGTGCGGCCCCGAGAACACCGGTCCCGTCACCGGGTGGTCGTCGAGAACGATCCGCGCCGGCCGGACGCCGCGCGCCGACGCGGTGAGAACGTTGCGCCCGGCCCGCAGGTCCGTCACCAGCCCTTCCAGCGCCCTGCCGCCGTCGACGGGCCGGAAGCTCGAGGTCACGTCCGTCCCGTCGCGTGTCACCCGTACCTTCTGGACGGATCCGCCCGGGACGTCGAGCCGGACCAGGGCGTTACCGGCTGAGACGACCTGCGGGCGCGACGAGAGCACGGTGAAGCGCAGGCCGTCGCCCCCTTCGGAGGTCGTGGCGGCCACCGGGCCCGAGGCGAGGGTCACTGCGACGACCCCGGCGGCCGACAGGGAAGATAAACGACGCGCAAACGATCTCATATGGGCTTTTTACGCCATAAACGATCTCCACGCCAGAGACCGTCCAGCCGCGGCCGGTTCAGCGCCGTGGGTCGATGTGTATCTTCGGGCCGGGGCCTGCGCCGGGAGGACGGTGGCCGGCGAGGACTCCGGCGGTCTCGGCGAGGCCGACCGTGGCCGCCACGAGCGGGCGGGCGTCCACCGAGCCGCGGGCGTAGGCGGCGATGGCTCCCTCCAGCCCGGCTGAGCCGCCCAGGATGCCGACGGCGGTGACGTCCTTGAGCACCAGCTCGCGGGTGTCGATCGTGGACGGGGCGCCGGCCAGCCCGATGCAGACCACGCGCCGCGCGGGTTCGACCAGCCGCGCCGCGAGGCCGGGCGACCCGGCCGCGTTGGAGGCGTCGATGACGGCGTCCCAGCGCAGCGACGGAAGCGAGGGGCGGGTCCAGACGTTGGCGAAGCCGAGCCGCCGGGCCGGAGACAGGGCCTCCTCGTCGCGGCCCATCAGGTGAACGTCGACTCCCTCAGCACGCGCGAACAACGCCACGAGCAGGCCGATCGTGCCCGTGCCCAGGACCAGCAGCCGCTCGCCCGAGCCGAGCTCGGCGGCGCGGACGGCCCGTAGCGCGTTGCCTCCCGGCTCGACGAGCGCGCCGAGCGTGGGATCCACGGTGTCCGGCAGGGGATGCAGGGCCGTGACGGGGACCGCGAGCCGTTCGGCCAGCGCGCCCGGGCGGCCCCGGCTGATGCCGATCTCGGCCGAGTCGGCGCAGACGTGGTGGCGGCCGCCGCGGCAGCGTTCGCAACGTCCGCAACCGAGCATGGTGTCGCCCGTGACGCGGCGGCCGAGCCAGTCGCCGTCCACTCCCTGCCCGGCCGCGGCGACGCGCCCGCACCACTCGTGGCCGGGGCGTAACGGATACCAGGACCGGCCGCTGCGCAGGTAGCTCATCCCGCCGGTGAACAGCTCGACGTCCGTCCCGCACACGCCGACCCGCTCGACGTCCACGATCACTTCCCCGGGTGCCGCGGCCGGCGGCTCGACCTCGTGGACGCCGGCCTGGCCCGGGCCGGTCAGCACCAGCGCGCGCACCGGCGTGGCCTCCCACCCGATGTCCGAGCTTTCATGCCGCCTCAGGAGAGAGCGCCTGGTGCCAGCGGGCGGTGTCGGTGTACTGGTGCAGCCAGGAGATCCGGCCGTCGGTGACCTGCCACAGATGGACGAACTCGGCTTCATGAGCGCGGTCGGTGGCACGGGCGGTGCCCCGGTAGTGCCCGAACCGCTCGACCACAGCGGTCGTCGTGGACATGTCATCCCCTTTCTAGTGGCGATATTCTAGAATCTGTCAACTAATATCAGGAGGCCCGTCCCATGGGAAGACCGGCCAAGTTCAGCCAGGACCAGATCCTGGACGCGGCCTTGGCGATCGTGGCCGGGAGCGGACCGGGCACCGCCACGATGGCGGCCATCGCCGCCCGGCTCGGTGGTCCGACCGGCTCGCTCTACCACCGTTTCGGTTCGCGTGATCTGCTGATCGCCACCCTGTGGCTGCGTACTGTCCGACGATTCCAGGACGGGTTCATCTCCGCCCTGGCGGACGCGGGTGCCGAGGCTGCCGCGCTGCACGTCCCACGCTGGTGCCGTGCGCATCCCGCCGAGGCGGCGCTGCTTCTCCTGCACCGTCGCGAGGACCTGGCCGCTCGATGGCCTGCCGAGCTCGGTCACGACCTGGACCGGTGCGACGCCCGGGTGGCGGCCGCGCTGAACGATTTCGCCGCGCGCTCCGGCGTGGACCCTGAACGGCTGGCCTTCGCCGTGGTCGACGTCCCCTACGGCGCGGTCCGGCGCCACCTGCTGGGCCGGCGATCGCCACCGCCGTCCGTCGACGAGCTGATCGTGTCCGCCTGCCGCGCCGTGCTCACGTAGGTCCACGGAAGCCAGGACCGTGGCGGCGGCGCTTCACGCCTACCGCCGCCGATCACCGGTCGCGGGGCCGGCCGTTGGATGACACACAAGGAGCTTTCCCGCGGAAAGGGACTTTGGTCCCTGTTCTCCGCCGCGGCCGGGGCGGGAGGGTGGTGGGGTGACGTACCACTCCGGCGAACGGCTCGACGGCGCGAGCGCTCGGCGCCTGCGGGAACTGCCCGAGGGCGAGGCGATGCGCCTGCTGGCGGGCGTGCCGTTCGGCCGGATCGTCTTCACCCGCCACGCGCTGCCCGCGGTCCGGCCGGTGAACCACCTCGTGGTGGACGGGCGGATCGTCATCCGGTCCCACCCGGGCACGATCGTGAGCACCCATGTGGCGCCCGCGCAGGCCGTGGTGGCCTTCGAAGCCGACGAGCTGGACGGGCACGAGCGCCTGGGCTGGAGCGTGATCGTCACCGGGGTGGCGCGCCTCGTGACCGATCCCCGGGAGGCCACCCGGCTCAAGACCATGCTGCTCCCGTGGGTGGCGGGCGAGATGGACCAGGTGATCCGCATCGAGCCGGAGATCGTCACGGGGTTCATGCTGGTTCCCGCCGCGGCTCTCGCGGACCGGAGGGCCGACGACCCTCCAGGCCGGGACCTTCGGCCCTGACCGGGCACCCCTCCCGCGTGATGCGCTGAGCCTGACCCCTATGGAGGTGAGAGTCATGGCCATCCCTTCGGCGAAGCGGGTGCTTGACGCCGCGGTGGAGGCGGCGCGCTGGGCACCGTCCGTGCACAATACGCAGCCTTGGACCTTCTCGGTGTCGGAGGAGACGATCAGCCTGCGGGCCGACCCGGACAGGAAACTGCGTGTCAGCGACACCACGGGCCGCGAGGTGCTGATCAGTTGCGGGGCTGCCCTGTTCACGATGCGTACGGTGCTGCGCCACGAAGGCTTCGAGCCTGTCGTACGCGTCCTGCCGGACCCGGACCGCCCGTCGTTGCTCGCCACGCTCCGGCCGGGCGCCGGGATCCAGCCCGACGAGTCCACCGCGGTGCTGGCCGGCGAGATCCGGCACCGCCGTACCCACCGGGCGGGCTTCGCCGACGTGCCGGTGCCCGACAGGCTCATCGACCGGCTGAGCGCGGCGGCACTGAGCGAAGGGGCCAAGCTGACGCCCGTCCGCGCCCCGGAGGCGGTCGACGTGCTCGCCGCGCTCACCCAGGCCGCCCAGGGCGTCCAGGCGCAGGACCGGCGCTTCAGCCTCGAGGTGATCCGCTGGGCCAGGCCACCCGGCAGCAGCCGCACCGACGGGGTGCCCGCGGACGGCTACCCCCGCGCGGCGGCGCCGACCGAGCCGCGCTTCCCCCAGCGGGACTACGCCTGGCGGCATGACTGGGGCTACGACGCCGACCCGCGCGGCGCGGCGGCCGTCGGAGTCGTGGCGCTGCTCACCACGCCGGGTGACGGCCGCCAGGACTGGATCGCCGCGGGGCAGGCGCTGCAGCACGTTCTGCTGCGTGCTTCGGCGTACGGCGTCAGCGCCGCCTTTCACACCCAGGCGTTGGAGATGGGCCTGCTGCGCGAGTTCATGAGGCAGGGGCTCTGCTCGGGCGAGCACCCGCAGATGCTCATGAGGTTGGGCGTCACCTTCGACGAGAAGGGCTCGGTGCGCCGTCCCCTGTCCGAGGTCGTGTGGTGAGGGCCGAGCGGGGCTGACCCCGGGGATCCTCAGAGGCCGTGGATGCGGCGGCCGGTGACCTGGTGCGGGACGACGCGAATGTACAGGTGGCGCTCGCCGCCCGCCCACGGGGTGATGTCGGCATCCGGCGTCTCGTCGTGCGGCACATGGTGGGCCGGACCCTGGATGAGGACGCTCCAGCCCTCCCGCCGGGCCACGTCGATCTGGTCCACCTGGAAACCGATCTTGATGTCCACGCCCTCCAGGCCCGTGCGCAGGTCCTGGTCCATCGGCCCGCCGTAGGAGGTGCGGAAGACGATGGCGCCGTCGTGGACCGTGTAGTTGACGGGCAGCACCGTCGGCCCCTGCGAGCCGGTGAACGCCACGCGGCCGATGCCGCCGGGCGCCACCAGCCGCAGGCACTCCTCGCGATCGAGCACTTCCGGTGGGGATCCGGCCGTACCCGTGCGCGACGTCCCGAAGTCGCCACTGCTTGTCATGCGGGTGTCTCCCTTCCGGTGGTGGTCACGACGATGACGCTACCCACGTGCCCCCGCGGCAGACAGGGTCCTTCGGCCCGGGGAAAGCCGACCTCCGGCCCTGCACCCTGCCGGGGCGGGCGGGTTCCGATGGAGGTGCGACGAAGGAGGACATGTCATGATCATCGTGGGAGTGGACGGCTCCGTGGCCGCACGAGCCGCCGTGGAATGGGCGGCGGGCGACGCCTTCCGCATGGGGGTGCCGCTCCGGATCGTGTACGCGGTCGACCGCAGCTCGTACCAGATCGGCAAATATGCGAGCATCGGCCTGCCCGATCTGCTGCTGCGCGAAGGGCTGACGATCCTGCGCGAGGCGGAGGAGCTCGTTCACGAGCGCCGGCCCACCGTCGAGGTGACCACCCGGCACGTCGAGGGCAGGCCCGCCGCGGTCCTGCGCGAGCAGGCCGCAGGCGCCACCGAGGTCGTGGTGGGCAGCCGCGGTCTCGGCGGATTCGCCGGCGCCCTGGTGGGCTCGGTCGGCACGCACGTGGCCGGGCACGCCCACTGCCCCGTCGTGGTCGTGCGCGGCGAGAACCGCCCGGTGCACGGGGAGATCGTCGTGGGCGTGGACGACACACCCGAATGCGAGCCCGCGCTCGCCTACGCCTTCCAGCAGGCGGAACTGCGGGGAGCCGCCCTGCGCACGGTGCACGCCTGGCAGCTCCCGGTGCACGTCTACGCGCCGGAGCTCGTCTACGACATGGACGAGATCCGTACGGCGCAGCACCAGGTCGTGCGCGTCCGGCTGGCAGCCTTCGCCGAGAGCCATCCGCACGTGAAGACCATCGAGGACGTTCCCTCCGCGCATCCCGTGGACGCGCTCACCGACGCCTCCGAACGAGCGGACCTGCTGGTGGTGGGCTCGCACGGACGCGGCGCACTGAGCGCGATGTTGCTCGGCTCGGTCAGCCGGGGCGTCCTGCACCACGCCCGATGCCCGGTGGCGGTCGTCCGCGCCTGACCTCGCCGCCCAGCCCGTGGCCCGCGGTGGGCGACGTGCCGTCCAGGTGCGAAACTGAGCGGTATGTCGGAGAGCGAGCAGCATCCGCTGCTCCCCCAGATGCGGCTCGACGAGTTGCTGGCCGAGCTGCAGACGAGGCTGAACGCCGTGCTGGCCACGCGCGATCGGGTGCACGCCCTCCTGGAGGCGGTCGTGTCCGTGGGCAGCGACCTGGACCTGGAGACCGTGCTGCGGCGGATCGTGGAGACCGCGACCAGGTTGGTCGACGCCGGCTACGGAGCGCTGGGGGTGATCGGGGAGGAACACACGCTCATCCAGTTCATCCCGGTGGGACTGAGCGAGGAGGAGATCGCGAGGATCGAGCACTGGCCGCACGGGCTCGGCCTGCTCGGTCTGCTGATCAAGGACGCGCGGCCGCTGCGGCTCGGCCGCATCTCGGACCACCCGGAGTCGTACGGCTTCCCGCCGGGCCATCCGCCGATGGGCACGTTCCTCGGAGTGCCGGTACGCGTGCGGGACGAGGTGTTCGGCAACCTCTACCTGACCGAGAAGCGCGGCGGCGGCGAGTTCGACGAGGAGGACGAGGCCGTCGTCGTCGCGCTGGCGGCCGCCGCGGGCGTCGCGGTGGAGAACGCCCGCCTGTACGAGGAGTCGCGCAGGCGCGAGACCTGGCTGCAGGCGTCCACGGAGATCACCACGAGCCTGCTGTCCGGCGTCGGCTCCCGCGAGGTGCTCACCACCATGGCGGCGCGCGCCCGCCGGATGTGCGACGCGGACCTGGTCCAGCTCCTGCTTCCCGAGCCGTCCGGCCAGGCACTGACCGTGGACGTGGCGGAGGGCGAGGGAGCGGACGAGTCGCTGGCGATGAGATTCGAGGTCGGCGCGACGCTGGCCGGCGAGGCTTTCACCCGGGGCGAGCCGAGGTCCGATCCGGATCTGGCCGCCTACCCCGACTCGCCGCTGCGACGGCCGGGATACGGGCCCGGCCTCGCGGTGCCGCTGGGGACGCCGCCGCGGGTGCGAGGCGTCCTCATGCTGGCCAAGCGGAGCGGACGGCTGCCGTTCAGCAGGGCCGACCAGCAGATGGTCGAGTCGTTCGCGGGCCAGGCGGCGCTCGCGCTGGAGCTGGCCGAGGCCCGCCAGGACGCCGAACGGCTCGGCCTGCTGGAAGACCGGGACCGCATCGCCAAGGACCTCCACGACGTGGTCATCCAGCGGCTGTTCGCGACCGCGATGACGCTGATGAGCACCGTCCGGCTGGTGGAACGGCCGGAGGCGGCCAAGCGGCTGCAGCACGCGATCGACGAGCTGGACGAGACGATCCGGCAGATCCGCTCGTCCATCTTCGCCCTGCAGACTCCGCGCGAGGAGGCGGCTCCGAGCCTGCGTGCGCGGATCGTCGACCTGGTGGAGGGAGCGAGCGGCCACCTGGGTTTCATGCCGGGGCTGCGCATGGAGGGCCAGATCGACGCCCTGGTGCCCGATGCCGTGGCCGAGCACCTGCTCGCCGTGCTCCGCGAAGCCCTGTCCAACGTCGTGCGCCATTCCCACGCCACCCGCGCGGAGGTCTCAGTCGAAACCTCCAAGGGCCAGCTCGCCCTCGTGGTCACCGACAACGGCGTCGGCCTGGGAGACAGCGCTCGCCGCAGCGGCCTGCGCAACATCGGCGAACGGGCCGGCCGCCTGGGCGGGACCGCGGAGCTGGAAGCCCCGGACGACGGCGGCACCAGGCTGCGCTGGCACGTCCCCCTCCCTTGACGCGTGCCGGGCCAGCGCCCAGTGAGGCAACGCAGTAAGGCAACGCAGTGAGGTGCTGAGCACGGCGCCAGGCTCATTCGCGCTTGCCGGCCCGCAGCCGGGCCGACAACGCGGCCGCCTGGGTGCGGCGCTGCATGTTGAGCTTGGACAGCAGGTTGGACACGTAGTTCTTGACCGTCTTCTCGGCCAGGAACAGCCGCTCGCCGATCTGCCGGTTGGTCAGCCCTTCGCCGATGAGGTCGAGGATGTGGCGTTCCTGTTCGGTCAGTTCGGCCAGCGGGTCCTTCCTGGCGGCCTGCTCGCGTAGCCGTTGCAACATCGCCGCGGTGGTCTGCGGGTCGAGCAGGGACTGCCCGGAGGCGACCGTGCGGACCGCGCCGACCAGGTCGGAGCCGTGGATCTGCTTGAGCACGTAGCCGGAGGCGCCGGCCATCACCGCGTCGAACAGAGCGTCGTCGTCGGCGAACGAGGTGAGCATCAGGCAGGCCAGCCCGGGCAACTGCGAGCGGACCTCCCGGCACACGTCGACGCCGTTGCCGTCGGGCAGGCGCACATCCAGCACCGCCACGTCCGGCCGGAGCGCGGGAATGCGGGCCGTGGCCGACTCGGCGGTTCCTGCCTCGCCGACGACCTCGATGTCGTCCTCGGACTCCAGCAGGGCGGCCACCCCGCGTCGTACGACCTCGTGGTCGTCAAGGAGGAACACACGAATCATGCCTCCGACACTAGTCAAAGACGCGGGACCGCCCAAGCTTCACGTCAACCCGCCTGCCGGGGCCACGGCGGGACGAAGGTCCTTGGTCCCCGGGTCCTACGGCACTGCTTCGCGAGGGCCGCCAACGGTGTGATGGAGGTGCGACAGGGACGACGAGTCAGCACCGAAAGGGGACCGCCATGGCCGCCGCCGACACCAGGCCCATCGGGGAGACGGGCGCCACCACCGCCGCACGCCGGCCGGTCGACCACGTCTGGGCGATCGCCCGAATCTCGATCGGCTGGATCTTCCTCTGGGCGTTTCTGGACAAGACCTTCGGCTGGGGGTTAGCCACCCCGGCCGGACGCGCCTGGATCGCGGGCGGCAGCCCCACGACCGGCTTCCTCAAGGGCACCGGCGACCACGCGCTCGGCGGCTTCTTCTCGATCCTCGCCGGGCAGGCGTGGGTGGACTGGCTGTTCATGGCCGGCCTGCTCGGAGTCGGCCTGGCGCTCGTCCTGGGCGCCGGCACCCGCATCGCCGCCGGCGCGGGCAGCCTCATGCTCGTGCTGATGTGGGCGGCGGAGCTGCCCCTGGCCACCAACCCCTTCATGGACGACCACATCGTCTACTCGATCGTCCTCGTCGGCCTCGCCCTCGCCGACGCGGGTACCACGCTCGGACTCGGCGACCTGCCGATCATCCGGCGCAACCCCTACCTGAAGTAGGGCGAACGCCCGCGCGCCACCTCCGGCCACCGGAGGTGGGCGCCGGTCCGTGCACCGGGTGCGCCGCGGGCGGCCGGTGAGGACCAATGGCCCTGCTGGTCGGGGACCTCGTGCTCCTGCGCCGGGCGCCGGCGCCGCGCGAGGCTGGAGGAAAGCGGAGGAGGTGCGTGATGGCCGGACACATCGTGGCAGGCGTGGACGGGTCCGTACCGGCGAGGGCGGCCGTGGAATGGGCCGCCGCCGACGCCCAGCGCAGAGGGCTGGGCCTGCGGATCGTGCACGTGTGCGAGCAGTGGCGCTACGGGGATGAGGGGACGAAGTACTGTGCCGGGACGCTGGCCGCGGCCGCCGACCGGGCACGGGGCCTGACGCGCGACGTCGAGGTCACCACGGAACTGCTGCCCGGCAACGTGATCGACACCCTGATCGGTGAGTCGGTGTCCGCGGACAGCGTGGTGCTGGGCAGCCGGGGACTCGGGGGGTTCGCCGGGCTCGTGCTCGGCTCGGTCGGCCTGGGGGTCGCCGGGCACGCCACCGGACCGCTCGTGCTCGTCCGCGGGCCGTCCGTCGTGCAGTACGGGCGGGTGGTCGTCGGGGACGACGGCTCCGACGACTCCGAGGCCGCCATGAAGTACGCCGTCGACCAGGCCCGCGTCCGCGGCCTGCCGCTGCACGTCGTGTTCGCCTGGCAGATCCCGATCGCCCCGCCGCTGGTGGCCGGATACGGCATGCTCATCGAGAGCAGCCGCGAGGAGGACATCCGCAGGGCGGCCGAGCGCGTGGCGCCCTGGCAGGAGAAGAACCCGGACGTCGCGATCGTCGGCGAGCAGGTGGTCGGCCATCCGGCCGACGTCCTGATCCGGGCGGGCGGGACGGCGGATCTGCTGGTGGTGGGCTCGCGCGGCCGGGGCGGCTTCGCCTCCGCGGTGCTCGGCTCGGTCAGCCACGCGGTGCTGCACCACGTGACCTGCCCGGTGGCCGTGGTACGCCCCCGGACGCGCCAGGCGTGAGCCGCCGGTGGCGGTTGCCGCCCGGCGGTCATCAGGTCCGTTGCGGCCCTTGAGGCGTCCGCGGCCTGGTCGACGGCCCGGCGAGTCTCGCAGAGAGTAACGAAAGGCTGCTTATAGTGTCGGTCACCGGCACCTCCACCATGCCGGAGGTCTTCGTCACGGACCGGACCCAGCTGTCGGCGGTGGGCGTGGTCGACACGGCCAGAGGTGAGAGACGACATGAGCGCGACGATCGCGGCTCTCGGGGGCGCGTTCACATCCGTCGACCAGGACTACCTGTTCGAGGCGCGGCAGATGCAGGCGCTGTCGCTCGCCGTGCACATCCCGCTGGTGTGCTTCGGGATCGCCTTTCCCGCGATGGTCCTGTTCTGCGAGTGGCGTTACCTGCGGACCGGGGACATGCTCTTCCGCACGCTCGCCAGGCGCTGGTCGAAGGTGATGCTGGCGCTGTTCGCCATCGGCGTCGTGACCGGGACGATCCTCAGCTTCGAGCTGGGGCTGCTGTGGCCGGGTTTCATGGCCGGCTTCGGCGACGTGTTCGGGCTGGGGTTCACGCTGGAGGGGTTCTCGTTCTTCACCGAGGCGATCTTCATCGCCATCTACGTGTACGGCTGGGACCGCCTGCGGCCACTGCCGCACTTCCTGGCGGGCATCCCCGTGGCGATCGCCGGGGTCATGGGGTCACTGTTCGTGATCTCCGTCAACGGCTGGATGAACCACCCGGTGGGGTTCAGGATGCAGGACGGTCGCGCCGTCGACGCGCACCCGTGGTCGGCGTTGTTCGCCAACGGCTATTTCTGGCACGAGTTCGTCCACATGTATTTCGCGGGCTTCATCGTCGCGGGGTTTCTCGTCGCCGTCCCGTACGCGTGGGGTTTCCTGCGCGGACGCCGGGACCGTTACCGCCGCACGGCCCTGACGGTCGCGCTGTCGGCCGCGGCGGTGGCCGCGCCGCTGCAGGTGATCATCGGTGACTGGGCCGCGCGGGAGGTCGCGCGGCACCAGCCGGTGAAGCTGGCCGCGCTGGAAGGGCTGGGGCAGACCACCCGCGGTGCGCCCGAGCACCTGCTGGGCTGGTACGACGGCAAGGAGGTCGACTACGGCATCGCGATCCCGCGCCTGCTGTCGCTGCTGGCCTTCCATGACCCGGACGCGACGGTTCAGGGCCTCAACGCGGTGCCGGTCGAGGACCAGCCGCCGGTCAACGTCGTACGCCTGGCCTTCCAGGGCATGGTCGGCATCGGGACGCTGCTCGCCCTGCTCAGCCTCGTCTACCTCTATGTCCGGTTGCGTCACAAACGGCTGCCCCGCTCACGCTGGTTCTTCCGCGCGGTCGTCCTGGCCGGCCCGCTGTCGGTCGTCGCGCTCCTCTGCGGGTGGATCACCACCGAGGTCGGGCGCCAGCCCTGGATCGTGTACGGGATCATGCGAACCAGCCAGGCGGTCACCGACGCGTCCGGGATACCCGTCGGCTACGGCACCCTGATCGTGGTCTACCTGGGACTCGCCGGCGGCGTCGCATGGCTGCTGCACCGCTTCAGCCGCGTGCCGATCGAGGACCACGATGGCTGAGATCCCCATGGTGTTCATCCTCGCCGGCCTGGCCGCCTATACCGTGCTGGCCGGCGCGGACTTCGGCGCAGGGCTGTGGACGCTGCTGGCCGGCCGGGGAGAGGCCGGTCACCAGGCGATCCGGCACCACGCGCGCCACGCGATGGGACCCGTGTGGGAGGCCAACCACGTCTGGCTGATCTTCGTGCTGGTCGTGTGCTGGACGGCATATCCCGTGGCCTTCGGCTCGATCACGTCCACGCTGGCGGTGCCGCTGTTCGCCGCCGCGGTCGGGATCATCCTCCGGGGCGCCTCATATGCGCTGCGCGGCCAGCTGGAGGGCGCCGCCGGCGAGCGGCCGATCGAGTACCTGTTCGCCCTCTCCTCGATCCTGACGCCGTTCGCGCTGGGCACGGTCGCGGGCGCGATCGCCTCCGGCCGCGTCCCGGTGGGCAACGCCGCGGGCAACCTCGTCACCAGCTGGCTGAACCCCACCTCACTGCTCATCGGCGGGCTCGCGGTCGCCGCCGGGGGATATCTCGCCGCCGTCTACCTCGCCGCCGACGCGCGCCGGTTCGGTTCCAGACGCCTGGAGCACGACTTCCGCGCCCGCGCCCTCGTGTCGGGCGGGTGCGCGGGCGCTTTCGCGCTGGCCGGTCTCATCGTCGCCAGGTACGACGCCCCGCTGCTGTTCGCCGGCCTGACCAGCGACGGCGGCGCCGTGATGGTCGCCGTCTCCGGCGTGGCCGGGATCGCGACCCTGCTGCTCGTCTGGCGCGAGCGCTTCGGCCTGGCCCGCGCCTCGGCGGCGGTCGCCGTGGCCGCGATCGTGGCGGGCTGGGCGATGGCGCAGAGGCCGCGCTTCCTGCCCGGTCTCACGGTCGAGCAGGCAGCCGCCGGCCCGTCGACGCTGCTCGCCGTCGTCGTCGCCGTCGCCGGCGGAGCGATCGTGCTGGTTCCCTCGCTCGTCCTGCTGTTCCGCCTCTTCCTCCGCGGCACCCTGGACCCCGGGGCCGCCCCCGACACCGGAACCCCCTCCCCGCCCGCCGCCGCCCGCCGAGCCGGACGCCGCCGGCTCGCGGGCTTCGCCCTCGCCACCCTGCTCGTCGGCGCGGGCGCGACCGTGCTCGCCGAACCCGGCTGGCTCTTCGCTCTCGGCGTCACCTGCCTGTTCGCCTGCGCGGTGGCGACCTTCGCCCTCGTGACGGCGGAGCCGGACCAGCGGGCCTGACGGCCGTAACGGCCGTCAGGCGACGGGGGGGTCGAGGCCACCGCGTGGCGATCTCGCGCGCCGGCGGGTGAACCGTACCGGTCATTCCGCGACGATCTCGCGCACGACCCGCACGAACTCGCCCACCAGCGGGTTCACCGTGCCGGGCGGCCACGCCAGCGCGATCCGGAGCGGCTCCACGTCGGTGATGGGCAGCCACGTCAGTTCGGGATGCGCGTAGTACTCCGCCATCGAGCGGGCGCCGATGCACACCGCCGCTCCTGCGGCCACGTGCTCGAGCATCTCGTCGACGTTGTCGTTCTTGGGCCCCCAGACCGGTGCGGACCCGTCCGGCCGGGGGTTCACCGCCCACCAGTCGACCCACGCGGCCGGCGCCACCTCGGTCCACCCGATCGGCTCGTCACGCAGGTCGGCCATGTCCACGGACTCCCGCCCCGCCAGCCGGTGGTCCGCGGCCACCGCCACCCACCTGCGCTCCTTGGCGACCACCTCGCTGCGCAGCCCGGACAGGTCGGCCGGCAGCCACACGAAGGCGACGTCCACCTGCCCGTCCCGCAGCGCCCGCGTCTCACCCGCCCACTCGAACCGCTTCGGCTCGACGGCGGCCTCCGGGCGGCGGACGGCGAACGCGGCCCGCGCCCGCCGGGCGAGCGGGCCGCCGCCCGCGACGACGAACCCGACCCGCAGCACGTTCCGCGTGGCCGCGGCGGTGGTCCGTACGAGCCTCGTCGTCTCCTGCCACTCGGCGATGTGGCGGCGTGCCGCGGTCAGCAACTGCTCGCCGGCGGGGGTGAGCCGGACCTCGGGCCGGGTGAACAGGTCGGCGCCGAGCCGCTCCTCCAGCTGCCGGATCTGCCGGGACAGCGACGGCTGCGCCACGAACAGCTCCTTCGCGGCCTGCGTGAAGCTCAGCCGCTCGGCGACCGTGACGAAGTAGCGCAGCACCCGCGTGTCCACGTCCATGCCTGAAATGTATGGGCACAGGTATTGGCCCGTGGAGGCCCCCGGCTGGTTGCCTGTCGGCATGACCACGCGCAAGCCAGACCTCCACACGCCGTCGAGAAGGGCCCTGCTCACCGCGGGCGCCACCGCGGCGGCGGCCACAGCCCTCACCCCCGGCGCCGCCGCCCGCACGCTCCAGCAGCCACGTGACCGGTTCGCCGGCAAGGTCGTCCTGATCACGGGCGCCACGTCCGGTATCGGAGAGGCCACCGCCCGCGCGTTCGCGGCCGAGGGAGCGGCGGTGTTCTTCTGCGGCCGGCGCGAGGCGCTCGGCGACAGGGTCGCCGCGAGCATCCGTGCCGCGGGCGGCAGGGCCACCTTCCGGCGGGCCGACGTCCGCGAGGAGGGCCAGGTGCGCGACTTCGTCGAAGCCTGCGTACGCCGCCACGGCCGGATCGACATCGCCGTCAACAACGCCGGGATCGAAAGCCCCCGCGCGGTCCGCGTGCACGAGCAGACCCTCGCCGACATGGAGGCCGTGTGGCGCACCAACGCCGCAGGCGTCTTCCTCGCCATGAAGTACGAGGTCCCGAGGATGCTGGAGCGGGGCCGCGGCGCCATCGTGAACACCGCGTCGGTCTCCGCCGAGGTCGGGTGGGCCACGATCGCGCCGTACAACGCCAGCAAGCACGCCGTCGCGTCGCTGACGAAGGTGGCGGCCCTGGAGTACGCGGCCGACGGCATCCGGGTGAACGCGCTGGCGCCGGGCGCCGTGGACACGCCCATGTTGCGGCGTGCGGCCGAGGCGTTCGGGGTGACGTACGAGCAGATCGCCCAGGACTACCCCGTCAAGCGGATCGTCGCGGCCGAGGAGATCGCCAGGGTCGTCATGTTCCTCGCCTCGGACGACTCGAGCGCCGTCGTCGGTCACGACCTCGACGCCACCGGCGGCTACCTCGCCGGCTAGGACGAACCCCTGCCGCGCTGGTGACGCCGCGCCCGGCGCCGGCTTCCTAGCCGCGCCGGAGGGGTGAGGGCTAGCTTAACCATCTAAGACGGTTAAGAGGGACGGGGGCACCATGGGCGGCGCCGTGACGACGACGGGCGTGGCTTTCGTGAACGGAATCCGCGTGCACTACACCCGAGCGGGTTCCGGCCCGCTGATCCTGTTGCTCCACGGGTGGCCGCAGACGAGCCACTGCTGGCGGGCGGTGCTCGGGCCGCTGGCCGCCGATCACACGGTCGTCGCGCCCGATCTGCGCGGATACGGGCTCAGCGACAAACCGGCCACCGGCTACGACAAGCGTCAGATGGCCGCCGACATGGCCGCGCTCGTCCAGGAGCTCGGCTTCGAGCGGGCCGTCGTCGTGGGGCACGACCGTGGTGCCCGCGTCGCGCATCGCTGGGCGCTCGACCACCCCGGGCAGGTGGAGCGGCTGGTCGTGCTGGACGTGGTCCCGACGCGGGAGATGTTCCGGCGGCTGGACGCCTCGGTGGCCTCCGGTTACTGGCACTGGCTGTTCCACATGCAGCCGGACCTGCCGGAACGCCTCGTGGCCAACGACGTACGCGGATATCTGGAGTACTTCTTCGAACGCTGGACGTACAACCGTCACGGCCTGGACCCCGATGCCGTGGACGCCTACGTCCGCGCGTTCTCCCGGCCGGGCGCCCTGCGGGCCGGCTTCGACGACTACCGCGCCCAGGAGCAGGACCTCGTGGACGACGACGCCGACGCGGTCATGGGGCGCAGGCTCGCCATGCCCGTGCTGGCCCTGTGGGGCTCCGCCGGGTTGCCCGCCCGCCTTCCGACGCTGGAGATCTGGCGCGAGTACGCCGACGACGTGACGGGTGTCCAGATCCCCGCCTGCGGTCACTTCATCCCCGAGGAGCGTCCGGACATCCTCCTCGACCACCTTCGCGGATTCCTCACCCGGGGGAGTCACCCGTGAGCGCAGGATGCTCGCCCGTCCCGGCGTGCGTCCCCAGACCGGGAGGAAGAGGATGCGCCTTCGTGAAAGGCCTCGTGGTCCCACGCGTGGGCGATCAGGATCGTGTCCCGGAGAGGACACGGTGCGCCTCCGTCGATCTGGTGGACAGGAGGCACAGGTGACCGCGGACGACGAGTGGCTCTGGCACGGCGGCAGCGTGTGCCTCGACTTCGTCAACACCCTGCGCGACCGCTGGAAGGAACCTCGTGAGACGCTCCGGGAGCCCGGAGACGTGCTGCGCTGGCTGTACACCGCGGGAATGGCCGGCGAACCGGCCCTGCCCCACGCGGAGCCCGAGGGCGTGCTCGTTCTCGCCCGGCGACTGCGCGAGGCCATCGACCGGGCGATCATGGCGGCCGCGAGCGGCGAGCTGCCCCACGCGGGAGACCTGTCCGTGATCAACGAAGCGGCCATGGCGGCCCTCCGTCCGGCACCCCAGGTCGCCATCGTGGACGGGCGCCTGGCGCCGGGGGAGTCGCGCGACAGGGCCGAGGGCGCGGCGGCAGGGCTGGGCCTGGTCGCACATGACGCGGTGGACCTGCTGGTGTCGGACGAGGTCCGCCGGGTCCGCCTCTGCGGCGCGGACCGCTGCGCCCTGCGCTTCGTCGACCGTTCACCCGCGCACAACCGGCGCTGGTGCGCGATGGCGCGCTGCGGCAACCGGACCAAGGTGCGCGCCCACCAGCGCCGGCAGCGCGAACAGCCTCCCCCCTCGTGGAAGAGCGTGACGGCGTAGAACTCCGGCTGCCGAACCGGGGGTGGAACTCCGTCGGTGTCAACGCCCGACGGCCACGGTGAGCCCTTCGACCGGGCAGGCGGGCGCCGCCGTCCCCGCGCGCTCACGCCGTCCGGAGATCGGACGATCACATGCGCATATCAGGTGTGCCGTCACCCTTGCCCCCGCCCCGCCGGGCCCCGAAGGTCTAAACATCGGGGAAGGAGAGAGGAATGCGGGGGCCGCTGGTCGTCAAGCGGGCGCTCGGCGAGCCGCTGCTCCTCCTGGCCGCGCTCTGCTCGATCCTGCTGACGACGACCACGCTGGTGGCGCTGACGATGTACGCCTCCTCCATCGCCGGCGCGGGTGTGCGCAGGGCGATGGAGACGGCCTCGTACCGCCAGACGACCACCACGATCACCGCCCAGGTCAACGCCAGGACCTTCCCGGAGTACGACCGGATGGTGCGCGACGAGCTCGCCGCGGCCCACGGGGCCCCACCGGCTGCCCCACCGGCCGTCACCACCAGCCTGCGCTCCGACTCGTACGTCATGCCGGGCCAGGACGGCGAGGAGCGGCCCGAGCTGCTGCGGTTCGGCAGCCACGACGGGCTCGACCGGCACGCCCGGCTGGCCGCGGGCAGGTGGCCGCGGGCCGGCGGGCCGGCCGTCGAGACGGCGATCTCGGAGCCGGCCGCCGCCGCCACCGGGTTCGAGATCGGCGAGGAGCTCGTCACGAAGGCGCGGCTCGACGGGCGCCCGGTCGAGGTCCGCGTCGTCGGCGTCTTCCGGCTCGACGACCCCGTGGGCGAGCGGTGGGCCGGTGAGGAGCTGCTGAGCAGGGGAGTGGAGCGTGGCGAGTACACCACGTACGGGCCCCTGATGGTGACGCAGGAGACGTTCGTCGCGCGCTTCGCCACCGGCGTGCGGGCCGTGTGGGCGGCCGAGCCGGAGCTCGGGGCGCTGACGCCCGAACGGCTGCGCCCGCTGGCCGAGGCCGTCGGCCGGGTGGGCGAGCGGCTGGCGGCGGCCGGATGCGTGAACTGCCTGACCGCCGGCGACCTGCCCGAACTCCTCACCCAGCTCGACACCGCGTCCCTGGTGGCCCGCTCCACGGTGCTGATCCCGGTGTTGCAGCTGCTGGTGCTGGCCGCGTACGCGCTGATGCTCACGGCGCGGCTGCTCGCCGACCACCGGCGCATGGAGATGGCGCTGCTGCGCTCGCGCGGCGCGGGCACGACGCGGCTGGCGAGCCTGGCCGGGGGCGAGGCGCTCCTGGTGGCGGTGCCGTGCGCGGTCGTGGCGCCGTTCCTCGGGCCGCCGCTGCTCGCGCTGATCGGCCTGCTGCCCTGGATCAGCGCCTCGGGAGTGCGGCTGGCGCCGCGGGTTGACGCGGGCACGTTCCTCGTGTCGTCCGGGGTGGCGCTGGCCGCGGCCGCGCTGCTGGCGCTGCCGGCCGTGGCGGGCGCGCGGCGCACGTACGTGGAGGAGCAGTCGGCGCGCGGGCGCGGCGGCCGGCGCGGGCTGGTCCAGGGGGCGGGCGCGGACCTGGCGCTGCTGGTCGTGGCCGGGCTGGCGATCTGGCAGCTCCAGCGTTACGGCGCGCCGGTCACCGCGACGGCGGCGGGCGGGCTCGGCATCGACCCGCTGATCGTCTCCGGCCCGGCCCTGGCCCTGCTCGCGGGCGGCCTGCTGGGGTTGCGGCTGGTGCCGCGCGTGTCGCGACTGGCCGAGCGGCTGACCTCGCGCCGGCCTGACCTCGCGCCCGCTCTGGGGGCCTGGCAGGTCAGCAGGCGGCCGCTCACGTACGCCGGCCCCGCGCTGCTGCTGACCCTGGCGATCGCCATCGGCGTCGTCTCCATGGCCACCACCGCCACCTGGCAGGCCTCGCAGCGCGACCAGGCCGACCACCGGGCGGCGGCCGACCTGCGCCTGTCGGGCCCGTCCGAGGGGCCCGAGCTGGGGACGCTCGGCCGCGGCACGGCGTTCACGGCGCTGCCCGGCGTCACCGCCGCCTCCCCCGCCTTCCGGGCGCCGACCGGGGTGGGCGGCGAGAGCGCGCTGCTCGTCGCCCTGGACGCGGGCAGGCTCGGCGAGCTGTTCCGCCTGCGCCCCGACCTGTCGGCGCGGACGGTGCCGCAGCTGTCCGCGGCGCTCGCCGGAGACCGGGCGGGCCGGCTGCAGCTGCCCGGACGGCCGCGCGCCCTCACCGTGCGGGTCGAGTCACGCGCCGCCGTGCCGGCCAGGCTGGTGCTGTCCGACGCGCTGGGCGTGTGGTTCGACCTGCCGCTCGGCGAGCTGCGGGAGGGCGGCAACCGGGTCGAGGCCGACCTGGCCCCGCTCGCCGGACGCGCCGGCACGATCACCTATCCGCTGTCCGTACGCGGCCTCGTGGCGAGCGAGCAGGCCGCCCTGAGGCTGACCGGGCTGAGCGCGGACGGCCGGGACGTGCCGGTGGCCGGGGCCGTCGCCCGCCCGCGGGGCGTGATCACCTTCGGCCCGCCGCGTGAGCCGGGCCCGCTGCCCGTGGTGCTCACATCCGGCCTGGCCGCCACGCTGGAGCTGGGCGTCGGGCAGGTCGGGACGGTTCGCCTCGCCGGCCGGGTCGTGCGGGTCGAGGTGGCCGGCATCGTGACGAGCATGCCCACGAGCGCCCCGGACCAGCAGGCCGTGCTCGCCGACTGGGAGACGCTGCAGGCGTACGAGCTGGCCGCGGCGCAGCCGCCCAGGCCCGCCACCGAATGGTGGCTCGCCGCCCCCGACACCGCTCCCGCGCGGGAGATCCTCCGCCGCAACCCCCAGTGGGACGTGACCGCGGTCGACCGCCGGGAGCTGGCGGCGGAACTGCGCGACGATCCGCTGGCCGGCGCCCTGCAGGGCGCGCTGACCCTGGCGTTCGCCGCCGCGCTGGGGTTCGCGGTGCTCGGGTTTCTGGTGAACGCCGTGGTCGCGGCGCGGGAGCGGCGGGCCGAGTTCGCCGTGCTGCGCGCGCTGGGCACCGGCCCCCGCCAGGTGCTCGGGATGCTGGCCACGGAGCAGGCGTTCGTCATCGGGCTGTCGCTCGCCGCCGGCACCGCGCTCGCCGTGGTCGTCGGGAACCTGGTGGTCCCGCGCGTCGTCATGACCGGGCAGGCGTCGGCGGTCACGCCCGGCGTGCTGTTCCACATCCCGTGGGCGGCCGTCGCGGGGATGCTGGCCCTGGTGACGGCGGTGCTGGTCACGATCGTCGCCGGGCTGGCCCGGCGCATGTGGCGGGGCCAGACCTTGGAGGAGCGGTGAGGATCCCCCTGGGCGTTCGGGCGCACGCGGGCACGTCGGCGCTGCTCGTCGTGCTGACGGCGGTCGCCTGCCTGCTCGTCGCCGGGCTGCCGAGAACGATGCAGGCGTCGTTCGACGAGGCGCTGCGCCGCTCGCTGGCCGCGACCGTCGCGGTGCGGACCGACCTGACCGTCACCGCGGCTCCGGCCCTGCCCGCCGGGGAGCTGCACTCACGCGCGGAGTTCGAGGGCGCCGGCCTCCACTGGCGCCGGCTCCTCCCGGCGGAGCTGCGGCCCCTGGTCGGGCGCGGCGGCCACATCAGCGCCAAGACCTTCCGCACGCCCGTCAACGAGACGGGCGACACCCGAACCTTCGTCAACCTCGGCTGGCTGTCCGACGCCGATCGGCGGGTGGACTGGGTGCGGGGCCGCGCGCCCGGCAAGCCGTCCACCACGCGGTACCGGGGTGCGACGATCCCGGTCATCGAGGTGGGCGTCGTGGAGGAGGCCGTGGAGCGGATGGGGTTGCGCGTCGGCCAGACGAGGATGCTCGGCGAGAGCGCGCACACCGCCGCGAAGATCGTCGGCGTCTTCAGGGCCAAGGACCCGGCCGACCGATCCTGGAGCCACGACGCCGACGTCCTGCACGTCACCAGGGTCGTGCCGGCGGACGGGCCGGAGGAGTTCCACACCACGACCCTGATGTCGGACGACGGGCTCAGCGCGCTCACCAACAAAGCCCGTACGCTGGCCTACCGCTGGGTCCTTCCCCTCGACGGGCGGGCCGCGAGCGCCGCCGGCGTGCCGGGCGTCGAAGCCGCGGTCGCCGCGTTCCGGCGGCAGGTGGACGTCGAGGGGAGCGGCAGCATCAGCTACCGCCTGGTCACCGGCCTGCCCTCTCTGCTCGCCGGCTTCCTGACCACGCTGTCCGCCGCCCGGACCGTCATGTACCTGGTTCTCGGAGGCCTGTTCGCGGTCGCGCTCGGCGTGATCGCGCTGGGCGTGCGGCTGCTGACCGACCGGATGGAGCGCACGATGGCCCTGGCGCGGGCGCGCGGCGCCGCGCTGCGGCAGGTGGCGGCGGCCGGGGCCGCGCTGACCGCGCTCACGGTGGGGCCCGCGGCCCTGGCCGGGTACGCCCTGTCGTTCCTCCTGCCGGGGCCCGTGCCGCCGATCGTGCACCTCGGACCGGCGGTCGTGGTCGTCGCCGCCGTGACCTTCGCCGCGGCACGCCTGGTGCTCGCGCATCGCACGCCGCTGGGGGAGCGCCGTGCCGACCTGGTCACCGCCCGGCCGTCCGCGCGGCGGGTGACGGTGGAGGCGCTGGTCGTCGTGCTCGCGCTGGCGGGGGCGTACCTGCTGCGGGCCCGAGGACCGTCCGGCACGCAGCAGGATCCGTTCCTGCTGGTGATCCCGGTGGCGCTGGCGCTCGCGGCCGCGCTGATCACCTTGCGGTGTTACCCGTACCCGCTGCGGCTGCTCGTCCGGCTGACCGCGCGGGGGCGGGCGGCCGTGCCGTTCCTGGCGCTGGCCGGGGCGGCCAGAGGGCGATCCACGGGCGCGCTGACGGTGCTGGTCCTGCTGCCCGCGCTGAGCCTGTCGGTGTACGCCGCGGTGGTCCACGACGGGATCACCACCACGCAGCGGCTCGCGTCCTGGCAGAAGGTGGGCGCGCCGATCAAGCTGACGTCCGTCGCGGACATCCCGCCCGACGCCATCGAGCGCGTACGCCGGGCCCCCGGGGTCGAGGAGGTGGCGCTCGCGCTGACGGGCCGGGTGCAGATCGGGGCCACGGGGGAGCGGCCGTACGCCGTCGCCGTGGACCTCGCGCGGTGGCGGCGGGTCAACGAGGACGCGCCCATCAGCCTGCCCGCGCTGTCCGGGGACAGGTCCGCGCTGCTCTCGCCCGCCCTGGGCGACCGGGACGCCTTCGACATCATGTGGCTGTCGCCGGTACGGCTGACCGCCCAGGGCCTGATCGACGCGGTGCCGGGTTTCTACTCCAGCGGGCAGTTCCTCCTCGTGCCGCGGGAGGTGCTGCCCTGGCCCGCGGCCAACACCCTGCTGATCAGGGGCGACGCCTCGCCCGCCGACCTGGCGCGGCTGGTCCCGTCGGCCACCGTGGAGACGCAGGAGGCGGCGCTGGCGGCCATCCAGGCCGACCCGCTCACCGGCACGGTCCGCACGACGATGGTCGTGGTGACGGTGGCGCTGGGGGCGTACGCGCTGGTCGCGATCGTCCTGTCGCTGGTCGCGGGGGCGGCAGGGCGGGCCAGGACGGTGTCGCTCCTGCGCACGCTCGGGCTGTCCGGCAGGCAGGCCAGGCGGCTGGTCCTGCTGGAGCTGCTGCCCGTCGTCCTCGTCACCGCGCCGGTCGGCCTGGCTCTGGGGCTGGTCCTGCCGGCCGCGCTCGGACCGGGCGTGGACGTGTCCGCGTTCGCCGGTGGCCTGCCCGTCGCCGGCCACACACCGGGCCTGCTCACGCCCGTGGCGCTGGCGGCCGGGATGGGCCTGTGCGCCCTTCTCGGGGCGTACGCGCACATCGCCATGGGCCGGCGCCGGAACCTCGACGCCCTCCGCGTGGGCGACCCCTGACCACCAGAACACCAGGCCCGGATCGGGTCGGCCCGGGTCAGGTACGGCCCGCGTCGGGTACGGCCCGCGTCAGGTCGGCGCGGGGAGCGGCCGGGCCTTCGCCCGCGCGATGCGCGCCTTGACGTCGCGGAAGTGCAGCCGCATCGCCTCTCGGGCGGCCTCGGTGTCACGGGCGCGCAGCGCCGCCACGATCCGGCGGTGGTTGACGACGATCTCCGCGGTCCGCTCCTCCGGCGGGCCGAGCGTCGGCTCGACCTCGTGGTAGACGTCCCAGAACAGGCCGATCAGCTGCAGCACCAGCTCGTTGCCGCACGATTCGTACAGCAGCGCGTGGAACGCCCGATCGGCTCCAGGGTCCCGGTCCATGCCGTTGACCAGGGCGTCCAGCGCGGCGAGGCGGGTGACGCTGGTGCTCCGGGCCACCTGGCCGATCAGCCCGGTCTCGAGCAGCTCCCGAACCTCGACCAGATCGTGCAGCGCGCGGATCCCGCCGCCCTGGCCCGACCGCACCTGGAAGGCGAGCGACGGGGTCAGCACGTCGAGCGACGCGTGCCCGACGAACGTCCCATGTCCGTGCCGGATCTCGACGATGCCCAGCGCCCGCAGGGCCCGCACGGCCTCACGGACGCTGTTGCGGCTCGCCCCGAGCAGGTCCATCAGCTGCACTTCGGTGGGCATCGGCGCCCCGGGGGCCAGCCCGCGCTCGTGGATCAGGGCGATGATGCGCTCCTGAAGCGACGCGCCGTCACGCGTAGGCATGCTGCCTCCAGGCTCGTCGAAGACCTCGTGTCGAACATCCCACCTCTCGGTCTGCGAAAGCCAGGCGGTGGAGGAGATTTTACGCCGACTACACGGACGGGTCACCGGACGCACGCCGCTCGTTCAACCCGCTGGACGTCCTACGTCCCGATGCATGGTCGGGCGCGGCGGTGGCGCCCGCGGGTCTCCGGGGGCGCCGTGGCCGGGCGGCTCGCGCCCCTCAGCCGACGTGGTCGAACGGCAGCCGCAGCCCGAGCCGGCCGCCGATCGGGAGGTTCCGCTCCCGGACCAGGTCCAGCTCGGCGCCGGTGAGAGCGCGCCGGTAGACGCGTACCTCGTCCAGCGTCCCGCGGAACCGGTCCGCGCCGTCCAGCCGCTGCCCGACGTGGATCCCGTCGAGCCCGAACTCCTTGCCGAGCGTCAGCGAACCGGACGGCACCGGCGCCGACGAGACCTGCACGCCGTCCACCAGGAGCCTGAGCTCGCCGCGTACCCGCTGGAGCGCCACGAAGTGCCACTGCCCGTCGTTGTACGCGCTCGGCGACTGCACGGTCACGTCGAACCGGTCGACGGCGAGGACCGCCCGGATGCGGTTGCTCGCCGGCTCCGCCCGCAGCCACAGCCCAGGCGGGTTGGTGCCCCGGTCCACGCGGTGGAACCAGAGGATCGCGTGCGAGCCGGCCGTCTCCGAGTACCGGATCCAGGAGGTCAGCGTGAAGTCCTTCGCGCCGAGGTCGATGGACTCGTCGAACGCCACCTCCGCCCGGTCGTCCACCCGGTCCAGGGCCAGCCCGCCGCCGAACCGCCCGTCGGTGGTCTGCGCGCCGCCGCGGACGTACGCCGTGTTGCCGTGCGGCGACCTGTCCGGCGTCGTCGGGCCGGGCGCGGGCGGCCCGGGGATCCCGGGCGGGGTGCCGTTCGGCGTCTCCAGGAACGCCTCGTTGAACCGGGCGAACCGGATCTGCTCGTACGGTGACACGTCGCCGGCCTCGTACATCAGGGCCGCCTCGGCGCCGTCCAGCCGCACCATGTCCGAGTACGCCGACGGCCCCCAGTGGAAGACCTTGCCCTCGTTCCAGCTCTCGAAGCGGCGCCCCTCGTCGTGGGACGACCGGATCCCCATCGCCTCCCGGGCGCCCGGGTGCATCGGCGAGGAGAAGAGGATGTGCTTCTCGCCGAACCGCAGCAGCGACGCCTGGACGTCGGTCGTCGCCAGCGCCGGCATGGTGCGGAACGGCGCGTCCCACGTCTCGCCACTGTCGCTGCTGGTCGCGTACGCCCGGCTGCCCTCGTCGGTGCCGCGCTCGCGGGCCGAGGCGTAGATCCGCCCGTCGTCGAGCTCGACGACGGTGACCTCCTGGGCGATCATCGTGCCGTCGTCGGAGGACGTCTCGGCGCCGATGTTCCAGGTCACCCCGCTGTCGTCGCTGTAGAGCAGGTGCGTGCCGTAGGCGTGCGCGCCCACCCGGTCCCAGCTCTCGTAACTCGCCCCGACGACCAGCCGGCCGGCGTGCGGGCCGTGCCTGAGCTGGATGCCGTGCATGGGGCCGGTGGCGTACCAGTGGTTCCACTCCGGACGCTTGCCCTCGGTCATCTCCCTTGCGGCCGACCAGGTCGCCCCGTGGTCGTCGCTGACCTGCACCCAGGGATCGCGGTCACAGCCGTCCGGGCACGGCTCGGCGCCGTTGTGGGTGCTCACCAGCACGACCCGCCCCGTACGCTCGTCGACGATCGGCACCGGGTTGCCGTGGGTCGTGCCGTTCCCCTCCGAGACCACCTGCAGCGGCCCCCAGGTCCGCCCGCCGTCGGCGGAACGGCGCAGTACGAGGTCGATGTCCTCGTCGTCGCCGCAGTCCTTCACCCGCCCCTCGGCGAAGGCCAGCAGCGTGCCGTCCGCGGCCCGCACCACGGCGGGGATCCGGAAGCAGGCGTATCCGAAGTCGCCCCGCTCGTAGAGCACCTGCTCGTCCACGAACGGCGCGGTGCCGCCGGTCGCGGAGTCCTCTGCCGGCGCAGCTGCCGCGGGCGCGCCGAACACGCCGACGAGTAAGCCCGCGAGCACCAGCACCGCGCTCGCCCGGCGGCGCGGCGAGCGCCGGGCACGGCTTTGCGGGGGGTGACCATCGTGCATGTCTTCGCCCTTCCTGGCATGAGAGAGTGAGGGGACGTCCTACGTCCAACGTAGGATGTCAAAAAATCGGTGAACAGGGAATGGTCGCCAGTGAACGGATATGGCGCGGACCGGCAACGGCGTGCCCGGGGTGCCGTGGCTGTAGCAGGGTCGCTGACCTGGCGTTCCAGACCGTGCCGGGCCGGGGAAGGCGGCCACGGTGGCGCCGGCCGACATTGGATGCTCTGCGGCGGGAGGTCGGACGTCCTCGTCCGGGCGTCAGGAACGCCTGAGAATTTCCGGCGAGCGACCGTTACGCCTGGCGGGCCCGCCGCACCGCCGGCGCCCCGGCCCGGTGTTCACACGAGCCGGCGGGCGAGAGGCAGCCGGGTGCGGGTGATCAGGGCCGCCACGGTCGCCAGCGCGGGCAGTCCCACCACCACGGCGATCACGAAGGGCCACGGTACGGCGATCGTCGCGGGATCTCCGGCGCCGTGCGTCGTCATCGGCCGGGTCAGCGCCACGCCGGTCACCGTCCCCGCGACCAGCCCCACCAGCGCGCCGAGCCCGGAGATGTAGAGCGCCTGACGTTCTTCGGACCCGGCGATCGCGCGGGCAAGGCACGCGGAAGAGCTGACTCACGTGAACGGCGTCAGGTCGACGGCGTCCGCCGGCGCCCTGCAGCCCGCGTCGTCACCCCGCCGGGGGAGCAGCAGTCCGCGGCGTCATCGCACCCTTCCCCCGTCGCCGGGTTGGTTCATCGCGTTCCGCGGCCGTTGTCCGTTCAGAGCCGCACGGACTTCCGAGAACACCTCCCGGGTGACGTTCGCCAGCGACTCTTCCGAATAGAAGCCCGCGTGCGGGGTCACGATCACGTTCGGCAGGGCGAGGAGCTCCTCGTGCGCGCCCGGCGGCTCGGTCGCCAGGACGTCGAGGGCCGCACCCGCCAGCCGGCCCGCCCGCAGCGCCGCCAGCAGGGCCGGCTGGTCGACCAGGGCGCCCCGTGCCGTGTTGACGAGGTAGGCCGTCGGTTTCATCGCCGCCAACCTCGCGGCGGAGATGACCTGCCGGGTGGCGGGCGTCAGCGGCGCGTGCAGGCTGAGCACGTCGGCCTCCGCCACCAGCCGCTCGAGCGGCACCAGTTCGGCGAACGCCGCGTGCGGGTCGCCCGGCTCGACTGCGGGGTCGGTCGCCAGGACGCGGAACCCGAGCGCGGCGGCCCGGGCCGCGACGGCGCCGCCGGCACGGCCCAGCCCGAACAGGCCGAGGACCTGCCCACGGGTGCGGCGGAGCGTCCCGGCCTGGCGGTAGTCCCATCCGCCGTGCCGTACGTGATCGTGGTATCTGACGATGCCCCGGGTCGATGCCAGGATCAGCGCCAGGGTGTGGTCGGCCAGCTCCTCGACGCAGTAAGACGGCACCCGCGAGACGTGGATCCCGGCCGCCGTCGCGGCGGCCACGTCGATGTTGTCGACGCCCACGCCGTACTCGCAGATCAGCCGGCAACGCTCCATCCTGTCCACCAGCGCGGCGGTCACCGGGACGGCGTCGGTGACGACCACGTCGGCCGAGTGGCACAGCTCGAAGGCGTCGGCCCGCCCGGAAGCGTCGATCAGCTCCGCCTGGGAGCCGACCAGCGCGGGATCCAGCCCGTGCGGTTCCGGGTGATCGAGCACCACCACCCGCTGCAACGTGCCCATGCATGTCCCCCTGTTCTGGCGACGTCTTGTCCGAGGATCTCGTACAGGACGTACGCGTCGGCGATCCCATGCATTCCGCCAGGTCGTAACGTGTTGACCGGCAGGGGACACGTTAGGATCGCCGGGTGGGACAGGCGCCTTCACGATCACGGGGTTGTCGCAGCGCCGTCACCTCGCGGACAGCGGGGGCCGGGCACTGTGGCGCGCGGCCGTGGGATCGCCACTCGGGTCAGAGGATTCTTGCTCGACGGGCGCTTCTGGCATCCGCAGTTCCCCCGGCTGCGCGCGCTGATTCCCCGGCAGGTGGTGCTGGCCTGGCCGGAGTTCCTTCTCGATGGCCGGTGGGTGACCGCTTCCGAACTCTACGGCGATCTCGGCATGCTGCGGGCGGGAGGCCGATTCACCAACGCGGGTGGGGAGACGCTCTTCGACGCGATCGCGCGTACGGCCGTGGACTGGGACGGCAGCACCTGCTCCTCATGTGACCTTTCAGGTCACGTCCTGGCCGACCTGGGCTTCTTCGGCTCCCGTGACGACCTGTTCGACGAGCACGGTCAAACCCTGTGCCTGCCGGTGCGCATCCCCGCGGATCTCCTCATGAGCCGCCGGGCGGCTTGAGCGCGCGTGGCGGGCGGCCTCCTCCACCGGGCGTGCCGGTCAGCAGGTGTCGGCTCCGTCGAAGGTGCGCGGGCCCCGAGCGACCTGCGAGTAGATGGTGCGTCCCGGGTCGACGGTGTGGCAGGCGCCGTCGGTGCCGCGCGCCCACTTGATCTTCAGCCGTAGCCGGCGGTCGCAGTCGTTGCGCGCGTATCCCTTCTTGGTGAAGGTGCCCGTGGTCTGCCAGACGGCCACACACGAGGGGGCGTTGCCCGCCGGCGCGGCGGCGGTGGCCGGAGGTGCCGCGGCGAAGGCGCCGGTGAGGGTGAGGGCGGTGAGGGCGGCTGCGGTCATGTGTCGCACGAGGTGGTGCTCCTGTCTCGGTTCGCCGTAGAGGGTCCGTGCCGGCAGGGCAGGGGCGCGGCAGGCACAGAAGCGAAGATCTCAGATAGGCCGACGGCCCGGGCATGGCCGGGCGGCACAGTGTCTGACCTGCTTGTTTTGGGGGTGTCGTCGGTAACGTTTCCGAGGCGTCGCAGAGAATGCGGGCGCACTCGGTCAAACGCTCTCGAACCCGAGCCGGCCCGCTTGAGAGCCGCCCGCCGGTCCGGTGCGGCGTAAGGAGGCGTACCTCGAAGAGGCTTCAGCCGGTCGTGGTGCCGTCGGTCGGTCGGGGCGCGGCGATCCGCTGGGCGGCGTGGACCACGGCGGCACGGCGGCGGGCGGCTTCGGCGCCGTCCTGGACGTCGCTGCCGGACAACATCCGGGCGATCTGCGGCGCCGCGGACCAGTAGCTCGACAGCGCGATGACCAGGAAGATCAGATGGGCGGGGTCGAGGGTGTCGTCGATCAGCCCGGCCCGTTGCGCCGCTGCCACGGCCTGGGCCTTGCCGGAGTAGAGCTCGGTGCGCACGACCTCGTCCGACACGCTGCCGGTGTCCGACAAACCCTCCCACAGCACCAGCCGGGCCAGGTCGGGATGAGCCCGCTGGTAGTCGAACGTGCGGCCGGCGAACTCGCCGACGTCCGCGGCGCGGGTGATGACCAGCGGCACGGCGGCGGCGATCCTGTCCAGCTCGCTGCGGATCACCGCTGAGAACAGCTTGGGCTTGTCGCCGAAGTAGTTGTAGACCCGTTCACGGTTGATCCGGGCGCGCTTCGCGATCCGGTCGACGGTCGTCCCGTCCGGTCCGTGCTCGGCGAACTCGGCCAGCGCCGCCTCGTAGATGCGGCGCTTCGTTCCCTCGACATCCCATGCCATGCGGCGCATCCTAGTCCAACACCAACGTTGCAGTTGGAACCGACCCGGGTTAAGGTCGTAGTAACAACACGATTGTTGGAATTGCCCATGGCGTCGCGGACAGCACGACCTGGGTGTCCAGCAGGCTTCACCGTTTTGTGGGCGTCGATCGCGTTCCCGCTCGGGGCGCGGTGCGTCAAGCGGCTCGCGGCCCACCTCGGCCGCCGGAGACCGTCCGCGTGCCACCGGGACGACGCCCCACCAGCAGACCGTCCACCTCCATCACCCGGGAGCATGTCCATGACCGGCAAGACCGTACTGATCACCGGCGCGACCAGCGGCATCGGCGCCCACACCGCACGGTTGCTGCTCGACCGCGGCCACCGCGTGGCCGTCACCGGCCGCGACAAGAGCAGACTCAGGGCCTTCCTCGACGAGACCGGCCACCCCGACCGGCTGCTCGGCGTCATCGCCGACGCGGCCGACTGGCCGGCCACCCAGGCCGCCGTGACCCGCACCGTGGAGCATTTCGGCGCCCTGCACGCCGCGGTGGCCAACGCCGGATTCGTCTCCAGCGACTACCAGCACACCGCGGGCGCGACCCTCGGCGACGGCGACCCGGAGTTGTGGCCGCCCATGGTCCTCACCAACGTCCTCGGCCCCGCCCTGCTGGCCAGGGCCGCCCTGCCCCACCTCGAGGCCACCGGCGGGCGGCTGGTGCTCGTCGGCAGCGTCGCCGGGCTGAAGAACAGCCCCGCCAACCTCTCCTCGGCCACCAAGTGGGCCGTCACCGGGCTGGCCGAGAACCTGCGGATGTACGCCACGACCCGTGGCATCGGCGTCACCCTCGTCAATCCCGGCATGATCGACACCCCCTTCTGGCCAGGCGACAGCGCACCCTCCTTCGCCATGCCTCCCCACCACGTCGCCGAGTCCATCTGCTTCGCCCTCGACCAGCCGGCGGGCGTCGACCTCAACACCCTGACCATCCGGCCGATCGGGCAGCCCGTATGACCCACGGCCGGGTGCGGGCGGGCCGGCGGTCACCGGCCGGCCCAGTGACCGGCCCAGTGACCGGCCAGTGACCGGCCCAGTGACCGGCCCAGTGGCCGGTCAGAAGCGGAAGGTCTCGGCGAACCGGTGGAGAAGTTCGGGATCGCCCTCCACCCGCACGCTGCCGTCGGCCAGTGCCTGGCCGGCGGTCCTGGTGCCGGTCATCAGGACGTGGATTCCCTGATCGGACAGCCTCTCGATGACGAGGTCCGGGGCGGGATGCGGGCCGATGCCGACGGTCAGTGCCCCGTCGGTGATCTGCAGGCGGAGGGTGAAGCCACCCATGCGGACCTCGTAGCCGATGGTCGTGTCCCGGGCTGTTTCCGGCCGGTAGGTGGTGCGAAAGGCCATGGCCACCGACTCGGCGGTGACGATCTCGCCGGGGCGGGGCCCGGTCATCGTCCTGGCGCCCCAGCGGCCGAGCGCGATCAGCGCCGGTTGGAGCTGGAGTCCGTAGTCGGTGAGCTCGTAGACGACCGCGCGCTCGGGGTGGGGGAGTGCGCGGCGGACGGCCAGACCCGCCTCTTCGAGCTGTTTGAGGCGGGCCGCCAGGATGTTGGTCGGGATGGCGGGCAGGCCCTTGCGCAGGTCGGTGTAGCGCTGGGGCCCCGACAGCAGGTTGCGGACGATCAGCAGGGTCCAGCGCTCGCCGACCATCTCGAGGGCACGGGCCAGGCCGCAGA
The DNA here is from genome assembly GCF_052245635.1 of Nonomuraea sp. KM88. Lineage (NCBI taxonomy): Bacteria > Bacillati > Actinomycetota > Actinomycetes > Streptosporangiales > Streptosporangiaceae > Nonomuraea > Nonomuraea sp. KM88. Next base: position 1,124,925 of record NZ_JBQQCC010000001.1, read on the forward strand.
ACTGGCCGTATTCGCGAGCCGCCATACTGCAGATCGTACCGCTGACTTGGATTGACCAAGCATGATTGTAAAAGACAAGCTTGCTGCATTCGGCGACGGTCGCTCGGGCGTCGACGGCTCGGTGCGCGGTCGGGTGGAGGTCAGGCCGGCTTGGTGATGGCGGCCGTCAGGTGGGTCAGGCCGTACTCGAACGCGCGGTCCACGTCGCCGCCGAGATTGAAGGCGGCGGCCAGTTCCATGCTGATGAAGCCGTGCGCCCAGGCGGTGATCGTGCGGGCCGCCTCGAGGGCCTGGCCGGGGCCGGTCAGGTCGGCGGCGATCTGCAGGAGAGGGCTCGCCGTGCGGCTCAGGAGGGCCGGGTCGGGTCTGGCCGGGGCCGGAACGTTCGTGAAGATCAGGCGGTAGGCGGCCGGGCGGGCGTGGGCGAACGCGCGGAAGGCGCGGAGCAGGGCCGCCAGCGTCTCGCGGGGATCGGTGGTCGCCGGGACGGCGTCGAGGTGCTTCTCCAGGTCGAGGAGGGTGGCCTCGGTGACGAGGCGGACGAGGGCGTCGCGGTTGCGCACCCGCTTGTAGAGCGAGGGGGCGCGCACGCCGACCCGGCCGGCGACCGCCTGCATGGTCAGTTGCGCGAGCCCGTGAGATTCCAGGATGTCGCGGGCTGCTTCGACGATGGCGTCCAGCGAGGTGCGGTCGGGCGTCGGCATGCGTTCTCCTCCGGCGGTGCGGTGTCGCCTCCACAGTATAGCTATGGACATTAGCTATGATGGCTATGTACCGTAGCCATCATGGCGGATCGACGAGGAGACGGATCATGAGGCTTGATCGGCACCTGCATCGCATCGGGAACGACATCGTGGCGGTCTATCTGGTCGTCACCGACGATGGCGTGACGGTCGTCGACGCCGGGCTGGCCGGGCACTTCCGCGAGCTGACCGCCGAGCTCGCCGCCCTGGGCCGCACCCCGGCTGACATCCGCGGCGTCGTGCTCACCCACGGCGACACCGACCATCTCGGCTTCGCCGAACGGCTCCGCCGGGACCACGGCGTCCCGGTCTTCGTCCACAGCGCCGACGCCGCGCGCGCCCGGGGCGAGGTCAAGGTCAAGAACAGCTGGGGGCATGCCCGGCTCGGCGCCACGGCCGGCTTTCTCTGGTACGCCGCCCGCAAGGGCGGCCTGCGCACCACGTACCTGACCCAGGTGTCGGAGGTGGCCGACGGCGACGTCCTCGACCTGCCGGGCTCGCCCCGCATCCTGCGGTTGCCAGGGCACTCGCCGGGCAGCGTCGCCGTTCACGTGACCGAGGCCGACGCGGTGTTCGTCGGCGACGGGCTCACGACCCGGCACGTACTGACCGGACGGCGCGGGCCGCAGCCGGCGCCGTTCACCGACGATCGGGAGCAGGCGCTGGCCTCGCTCGACCGGCTGGCGGAGGTGCGGGCGAAGTGGGTGCTGCCGGGGCACGGCGCACCCTGGAGCGGGGGCGTGCAGGAGGCGGTCCGCCAGGTCCAGGCCGCGGCGCGATCGGAGTGAGGATGGATGCCCGCCCCGCTATTGCCGGACGCCCATCTCTCTGTTCCGGCCCTCGGCCTCGCTGCCTCCCAGGTCGAAGGTCTGCCGGGTCCTGCCCTCGGCGTCGAGCCGCCAGAAGCGGGCGAGGTCCAGGCCGCCACGCCAGACGCGCAGCAGCTCGTCCTTGCCGTCGCCGTCGTAGTCGGCCAGGGCCCAGGTCTTCACGGCGCCGCGCTGCCACTCCTTGAGGGGCTTGCCGGCGGAGGCGCGGTCGGGTCCGCCGTGGGTGGTGACCAGGCCGGGGCGGCGCAGGCCTTGCGGGGAGCCGGTGAGGATCTCGGCCTTGCCGGTGATGACGGCGTTCTTGCCGGTGACCTCGCCGGAGACGAGGTCGTCCCGGCCGTCGCCGTTCAGGTCGCCGGAGGCCAGGCTGCCCCGCAGGCCGGTGAGGATCTGCGGTTCGCGGTCGCGGCCGTAGAAGACGCGGGTGATGCCGTCGACGGACGGGGCCTCCGTGTCGCTGCCGGGCTCGTTGTTGCGCGCCCCGCTGTCGCCGATCGCCACGTCGCGGCGTCCGTCGCCGTCGAAGTCGCCGAACACGGCCGCGCTGCCCGTGGCCACCTCGCGGAAGGCTTCGCCGGTCAGGAGCCAGGCGTCGGCCTGCTCGCCGTCGTCGGGCCCGTACAGGACGGCGCCGGACCCGCGCGGATCGGTGACCAGCCTGCCGGGCCATTCGCCTTCGGGGAGCGGGCGGCTCGCCTCGCGGGCCGGTTCGCCGGACCTGGTGAACGGGCCGTGGAGGAGGACGAGCCGGGAGCCGTCCGTGTCGCCTTCGCGCGACGTGGCCGCCAGGATGTCGATCGCGTCGTCCCCGTCGAGGTCGGCCAGGCCGGAGCGGCTGCCGTACGGCAGAACGGTGGCCGGGCCCAGGCCGCTCCAGAAGATCGACAGCGAACGGTCCGGGATGACGACGTCGGCGCAACCGTCGCCGTCGAGATCCGCGAGTTGGGGGAGCACCTCACCCGTCATGTTCGCCTCGCCGGCGACGTACGCCGTGGACGGGGCGAGCCCGCGCGCCGATCCGTGCACCACCACGAGCTGACCCCGCTCCAGCGATTCGCCCGTCGCGCCCGTCCAGACGAAGGCGAGGTCGGCGTACCCGTCGCCGTTCAGGTCACCGGGCTCCGCATCCCCGGCGCACCGCGGCGGCGCGGGCGGCGAAGCGGCAGGGGTGACCGCGACCGGGGTGGCCACAACCGGGCTGGCCACAACCGGGGTGGACGCGGCCGGGGCAGACGCGGCCGGAGAAGACGCGCCGGGCGACGGTACGGGCGGCGGTACGGGCGGCGACGGTGATGGCCGCGACGTGGCCGGGCCCGAGGCGGCGCAGCCGGTGAGCGCCAGCGACACGAGCAGGACGCCGAGCTTTCTCGCCATGGCCGCTCACCTTACAGGGGCGTGCCGACGAGGCGGACGTATGCGCCGGCGGCGATTCCAGCGGCCACGGCCCGGACGCGGGAGAAGGCGGGAGAAGATCGCACGCCGGCGGCAGAACGCCCGGCTTCTTCCTGGCCGGCGTCCTGCGCCCGATCCACCGCGCGCTGCCGGACCTGCATTCTCCCCTGCGCGGGGGAAGGGACCGCCGGTGTTTCACACCGTCGGGGGATCCCGTCCGGACGACGATCCTGGGAGATTCGACGGCGTCCAGTTCGGTGGGTTCGGGAGGTTCGGGTGCGGGTGACGCAGGGTCGGGCGGGTTTCCCGCTGCTATGAGTACGGGTGCGCGATGGAGCGCGGTGCGCAGGCTCGCGGGCTACGCCGCGGCGTTCAGCATGTCGCTCTACCTGGCAGTGAAGATCGTCTGGATCGCCGCAGCTCTGCTCGGCTGATCTTCTTCTCCTGGGTGGGTGCGGGCTTCCTGGTCCCGATGCTTCCTTACACGGTGATCAGCGGCGTCCTCGGCGTGCTCGAGGCCGATCCGGGTGGAGGCGACGGCATCGCATCGGCTGCGCGAGAGGATACGGTCTTCCTCACCATCGGCTTCACCGGGATGGCCGTGGGGCTGGCCGTGGCGTTGCCGATCTATCTGCGGGAACGGTGGCCGCGGGCCTTCCTCGGCCACGTCGAAGACGGCCCGTCCCGCTCATCGGGGCTGGTCACGGCGGCAGTGGTCGTGGCGGCCGGGCTGGGGCTGCTGTGGTCCTCCTGGGCGCTGGGCGGGACGCTGGGCCTCGATCCGGCTCACCGCGAACACGGGGATCTCCAGGGGCGGCTGCTGAACGCGAGCGCGGGACTGTGGGCCTTGCTCGGAGCCTGGAGCATCTGGGCGATCATCCGCCGCCGGCCTGCCCGGCTTCGGCGGTGGGTGCCGGTGACGCTGGCCTTCGGGGCTTCCGGCTCGATGTTCGCGTGGAGCGGTTGGAAGCTGCCCATGGTCATCCTCCGACCCGGAGGCTTCGTGACCGCCGAGTACACGATGCTCGCCATCGTTCAGCACTCCTTGAGCATCGGCGTGGGCCTGATCTTCATGGCCGTCGTCCTGCGGGCCGCCCGGAGGGAAGACGCTGCGCCGCCGGGGAGTGCCGCGGCCCTCGAATGACCTCGGCAGGGGCCCGGCCGCCTTGGTGTCACGGCCCGCGTGCCCTACCCCGCCGACGGTCGCCGGGTCAGGACGAGAGAGGCCGCTCGTCGCGGGAGCGGCCGCCGCGGACCAGCCCGGCGCCCAGGTCGGTGATCTGGTGCACCATCATGTTGACGTGACGGGTGCTGGTGATCAGCCCGGCGCCGTGCAGCACCTGCGCGTGCTGGCTGGCGTTGGAGAGCGACGTTCCGGTACGCCGTGCGAGCTCGGTGGTGGTACAACCCATCCCCGAGGCGATGCACCGCAGGATCCGGGAACGGGTGGCCCCGAGGAGCACGGACAGCGAGTCCCGGGGAGCGGCCGCGGGCACGGGCTCCGGGTGGTTGACGGCCGGGTAGACCAGGACCGGGGGCAGCCGCTCGTCGACCAGCGCGACGGGGGTGATCTGGCAGAAGTACGACGGGATGAGAGTCAGGCCCCGGCCGCCCAGCTGGATCTCCCTGTCGCCGGCGGGATAGGAGGCCTCCAGGGCAGGGGGGCGCCAGCGCAGCGCCGGCGCCAGGCCCGCGAGCATGGACTCCACGCCGTGGTCCAGCAGCAGGCGGGCGAGCGTGGAGCGCTCGTGGCCGAGGACGCTTTCCAGCGTCGTGTACAGAGGGCCGAGCGCCGTGCGGCTGTAGCCGGCCACCAGGTCGGCCAGCCGGCGGATGGCTCGCCGATCGCCCCTGGCCAGGTCGTCCAGGCCGCCCGGCAGACCGGCGTGCGCGTGCAGGACGGTCATCTCCTGCCGGACGCGTTCCCGTGGCGTGTCGACCAGCGCCGCGATGCCGTCGTCGAATCCGCCCTGAGCCTCGATCGGGGTCAGGAAGTCGGGGAAGTACGCGCCCGTCGGGGCCAGCGGGACCAGGGTGCGCCGTACGGGTTCGAGCAAGCCCGCCGAGGCGAGGTTCGCGCGCGCCTGACGCCGCCAGCCGGTCATGTCCGGGCCGCCGCCACGGTCGCGCAGGCGGTAGAGGCTCATCACCGTCTCCCACATGACATCGACGCGGGAGGCGATGCGTACCCGGGCGAGATCCTCGGCGGTGAAAACGATCCTCAGCAGGCCACCCGTCATGCCTACCAGTATCTCCGCCCCCTCACGGGACCGACTTATGCGAAATGTTCGGAAGGTCCCTTGCCGATGGGTGGCGAGAGGCGGGGTCTCACCGCTCGTGCGGCGCCACTCGCCTCGACGGCGGCAAGGCCGTGCCGTTGACCTGTGTGTTTTGGGCTCAACCGAAAGTTCTGGCCCGATCGGCCCGCGGGGCGGGACCATGTCAGGGCGGCGGGCAACCCGACGCTGGGAGAGCGGACGCGTTGCCTTACGGGGGAGACGCCGCTGTGCCGTGGATCCGGCGACGTCTCACGCTGCCACACGGGGGACCGGCGACGCGGATGACGGAACGACTGACAACGGGACGAGACATCGAGCCCTTCCGGCTGGACCGCAGACTTGCTCAGGGCGTACAGGGAACCAGGGCGGGCGGGCCGCCACCGATGAGATTCCGGGTGCTGGGCCCGGTGGAGGCCGAGCTCGCCGCCTTCGCTCCCAAACCACGTGGTCTGCTTGCCGCCCTGCTGGCCAGGGCCAACACCGAGGTCGCGATGCCGTCCCTGATCGACGCCGTGTGGCCGGAGGACCCGCCTGCCTCCGCGGTGCGCAGCGTGCGTATCTACCTGTACCGGCTGCGCAAGGACCTGGGACCGCGTCGTCTGTGCTCGGGCGCGTACGGCTGGCGGCTGCGGATCGACGCCGACGAATGGGACGCGGGCCGGTTCCAGAGCCTGGTCCGCCGAGGCCGGGCGGCAGCCGAGGCGGGGCGGGCGCAGGAGGGGGGAGAGCTGCTGCGGCAGGCACTGGACCTGTGGCGGGGGCCCGCTTTCCAGGGATGCGACGGGCTGCCACTGGTCCGGGAGGAGGCCGCGCGGCTCAACGAGCTGCGTCACACCGTGATCGAGGAACGGCTCGCGATCGAGCTCGACCTGGGCCGTCACCACAAGGTCGTCGACGAGCTCGCGGCGCTCGTGGCGGCCCACCCGTACCGTGAACGGCTGCGTGGTCAGCTCATGGTCGCGTGGTATCGCCTGGGCCGCGCCGCCGACGCGCTCGCCGCCTTCCGCGAGGGGCGCCGTCTGATGGCGGACGAGCTCGGCGTCGAGCCCGGGCCCGAGCTGCGCCGCCTCGAACACGCCATCCTCAACGACGCGCTCCCGAGCCCCGCGGCGCCAGCCCTCGAGTGGCGCGGCGGGGCGATACCGGCGGTGCCCGCCGCGTTGCCGCCTCCGCCCTTGACGTTCGTGGGACGCGAAGCCGAGCTGGCCCTGCTCGACGGGATGACGGCCGGGCGGGGCGGGCCGACGGTGCTCGCGGTGAGCGGCCCGGCGGGGGTCGGCAAGACCGGGCTCGCGCTGCACTGGGCGTGGCGCGAGCGTGGCGCGTTCCCGGACGGACAGCTCTACGCCGACCTGCGGGCCTGCGACGACACCACATCACCCGCGGAGCCCGGCATGGTACTCGACGGGTTCCTGCGGGCTCTCGGGGTGCGGCCGCACGTGATCCCGCCCGACACCGAGCACCGGTCGGCGATGTTCCGCTCCCTGACCCGTGAACGCGGGCTGCTGATCATCCTGGACGACGTCGACTCCGCCGCCCAGGTCCGCCCGCTGCTGCCTGGAGGCGGGCCGAGCCGCGTGATCGTGATCTCCAGGCACATCCTCCCCGCGCTCACCGCGCTTGAGGAAGCCCGCGCCGTCCACCTCGGCGCCCTCACGTCCGGCGAGGCTCGCGATCTGCTCGTGACGATGCTGAACAGAACCGGCAGAACGCTCGACACCGCCGCGGCGGGGCGGGTCGCCGACCTGTGCGACCGGCTGCCGCTCGCCCTGCGGATCGCGGCCGCGCGGCTGTCGCACCGTCCCTCGTGGACCCTCGCCGAGCTGGCCGACCGGCTCGACGGCGAAGGCGACCGGCTGAACGAGCTGGACCTGGGCGAGATCGGCGTGCGCGGCAGCCTGCTGGCGTCGTACCGGCGTCTCGATCACCGGCAGCGGGCCGCGTTGCGCCGCTTCGCGATCGCAGCCAGACTCGACGGCGTCGCACCATGGCTGCTGGCCGCGTTGCTCGACGTCTCCCAGAACGAGGCCGAAGCCCTGGCGGGCGATCTGGCCGACGCCCAGCTGCTGCAGTACGCCGGCCACGACGTGACCGGAGCGCGCTACCGCTGTCACGACCTGGTACGCCTGTTCGCCCTGGAGCGCGCCGAAGCCGAGGATCCCGAGCCGGAACGACGCGCGGCCCGCGCGCGCGGCGTCGCGGCGCTGCTGGGGGTGCCCCGGCTCGAAGGGCGCCGTGCGGCAGCCGGCCGGTCTCCTGTGCTGGACTGACCGGGCCGCGTGCCGGCGCACGGCACCTCAGCCGCCCGTGAGCAGCGGCGCGTCCTGATCCTCCAGGTGCGGTGCACGGTGCAGCACCTGGACGTGCAGGCGCTCCAGAGCGTGGCCCGGCTCGACGCCCAGGCAGTCACGCAGCCGCCGCCGTACCTCATCATGGAGCGCGAGCGCGTCGGCGCGCCGCCCGGTCCGGTACAGGACGACCATGAGCAGACCCGCCAGCGGTTCGTCGAACGGATGCTGGATCATGGCCTCCGACAGCGGTCCGATCAGGGAGCCTGTACGGCCGAGCTTCAGCTCGGCGGAGAATCTCCGCAACAGCAGCGTCGCGTGCTCGCGCCTGAGTGCCTGCCTGGTGGCCGCCGCCCAATCCCCGTCGATGCCCGCCAGCGGGGTGGCCGTCCACTGAGCGCAGGCGGAGGCGAGCAGCGTCGCGGCGCGGGCGCGGTCGTTCTCGACACGTGCTCGCGCGGCCAGATTGCGTGCCCGGTACACGTCGACGCGGTGCGGCGGGAGGTCGAGGACGTAACCGCCGGCCTCCCTGACGATGTGCGCGGAGACGCCCTTCAGCGCGCCGCGTAACCGCGACACGTGCGTGTAGACGACGTTCCTGACGTGCATGGGCGGCTCCTGCCCCCAGACCCGGCCCACGATCGCCTCTATGGGCACCACCTGTCCTGGCGTCATCGCGAGTACGGCGAGCACGCATCGCTGCCGGGGCGTGCCCAGCGCGACCCGTCGCGGCGTGCCGACGAGTTCCACGGGGCCGAGCAGTCGGATCTCCATGGACCCACCCTGGTCGCGGGCGGGTGAGGAGTTGCTGCGATCCGGCTGAGCCGCACGTCGCGTCAGGTTTCGTCAAGGTTTGCGGCGAGGTCGCCGCAGCAGAGTGGGCGTCACATGTACCGATGCAAGGAGGCATGACATGGATGCCATGACAGCGCTGGACTTCGATGTCCGGCAGTTGCCGGTGGACGTCTTCGACGTGAGCGGCTCCGGGCTGGGACTGGACTCGCTCACCACAGGCCACGGCATGTTCGACAACGGCGCGTCCAGCTGCGGCATCTGCGGTGGATGCTCGGCCTGCAGCATGGTGTGCAGTTGCGGCGCCTGCGCCAGTTCGAACGGCAACTGCGTCGACTGGGACGAGGGCGAAGAGGAATAGGTCCCCGCGAACGGAGGGCGCGATCCGGTGAATTCCTTCCGGGGTCTCGGCGCTGCTGCTCGGTCAGGGCGGACGGTCCCGAGCCGGGACGAGTGCCTGGTGGACCGCCTGGTCGCGCCCCCAGCGCCTCCAGCTCCTCCGGCCGCGCCGGTCGCGCCGGTCGTGCGCCTGGCAGGCCTGCCGGCGACGCTTCTCGACGGGCTCCGCACGGTGGACACGGCGAGAGCGGTCGACGAGCATCTCGCGCTGGGAGACTGGCTGGCGGCCGAGGGCGGCGCACTCGGCGATCTGCTGCACGAGGTGATCGGCCGGCTGACGCCCGGAGACCCGGGCAGGCCGGCGCTGGTGGGCCTGCGGCGCGCGCTGCACGGACGGCGGGCCCCTGGGCCGCGCGAGTGGGGCGACGGGTCGGCCGCGCTGGTGCCGGACGACGTCGCGGCCCGGGTGGGCGTCTGGATCGCCCGGCGGGCGGCGTGGAGACGTGGCGAGGCGGAGATCGCCCTCGCCCTGGCCGCGGAGACCGACCGGGTGCCCGCTCGGCTGCGTGAGATCGTCGCCGCCCCCAACTTCCGCCGGGCGCTGTGGCACTCCAGCCCGGCGTTGTCGGCGGAGCTGGACAGGTGGCTGGCGGACGAGTCCCGGACCCCGCGCCACCAGTCGATCACGGCGCTGACCCGCTACGCCGTCCGTGCGGCCACGAAGACCAGCCCGTACGGCACGTTCATGGTGTCGGGCACGGGGGAGTGGACCCGCGACGGCGCGCCCCTGACGGTCACGGGCGATCCCTGGCACTCGGCGCACTGCGTCACGGAACTGTTCGACCAGGTCAGCGCCGACCTGGTGGCCGCGCGGCTGAGCGATCCCGCCGTGCGCGAGACGACACCGGTGCTGGCCACGCCGGCCTGGACGCGGGACGGCGACGTTCTCCGCTACGTCGGGTCGCCGCCGGAGGAGCCCGTGGTGCGCGTCGAGGAGACACCCGCGCTGAGGGCGTGCCTGCGTGCCGCGGCCGAACCCGTTCCCCTCGCACGGCTGCGCGACCGGCTCGCGGCCACCGGCGGCGCGCCGCCCGAGAAGGTGGTCGCCTTCCTGGATCGCCTGCTCGCCATCGGGCTGCTGCGATACGTGCCGTCCGTCGAGCCGGCGGGCCCGGAGACCGCCGTCGCCGACCTCGCGGGACACCGGAGCAGGCACCGTGACCTGCGCGAGCGCGTGGCCCTGCGGGGCGTCACGGTGCGGGGGGCCGGACGCGAGCACGCGGGGGTGGCGCTGGAGACCGCGGTCAGCCACCGCCCGCTGGCCGGCCTCGCGCTGACCGCCTGGCAGCCGGTGCTCGACGACCTGCAGGCGGTGCGGGCCTGGCTGTCGCTGTTCGACCTGGGCCTCGGGGCGCGGCTCGCGATGGCCGAGTGGGCCCGTGGCGCCCTCCCCGGTGGCGGCCCCGTCCCGTTCATCACCTTCTACCGCGCCGTCGCGGAGGAGACACGATCCGGCTCGCCCGCCGGGCGGGCGCTGCGTTCCCTGCTGTCGGCCCGCGCCTCCGATCAGGACCACCAGGCCTTTCCCGTCATCGAGCAGCTCGACGGGCTGCGCATGAAGGAGATCGCCGAGGTCGCGGGAGCGGGCCGGGTCGAGCCGGGCGTCCTCGCCGCCGCCGCGGCGCGGCGTCCCGGCTGGGCCGGCCGCCTGCACTCCATCGGCGTCTACGGCCAGCTCCTGCCCGGCGGAGGAGCCACGGAGTTCGCCGTCAACGCCGTCGACATCGGATTCGGGCGGGGCCGCGCTCGTGTCGGGCACCTGGTGCGCACCGGCGGTGGCCGCTGGCCTGAGCAGGGACGGAGCCGCCTCGATGACGGCCCGGCCTTCGCCGGGTTCGGCGGAACGTTCGGGTTCTCGCTCAACGAGCGGCTGCCCAGCCTGCCGTACGAGCTCGACTACCCCTTCGGGACGGTACCGCGGCCCGGCGTGGCCCGGCTGCCGCTCAGGGACCTGCTCGTCACCCGCGAGGAGGAGAGCGGCCGGCTCCGGCTGAGCCACCCGGCCGGTCCGGACGACATCCGGGTGCTGCATCTGGGCATGTGCGCCACCTCCATCCTGCCGCCGGTGGCGCGGGTGCTGCTCGGCGCGTTCGGCGAGCAGGCCCCGCTCACGCCCGCCCGGCTGGCCCCCTCAGAACCCGTGCCCGGCAGCCCGACGCGGGTCGTGCCGCGCCTCACCGCCGGGCACGTCGTCGTCTGGCGTGCCCGCTGGGAGTCCCCGGCCGGCGAGGTGCCCGCGCGTACGCGAGGCGAGTCCGACGCCGCCTACCTGGTGCGCCTCACGGCCTGGCGCCGGCGGCACGGCCTCCCCGACCGTTGCTTCGTGCGCGCCCCGTCGCGGCGCCGCGCCCCTGGCAACACCGAGAAGCCCTTCTACATCGACTTCCGCTCCTGGCCGCTGGTCCAGGTCTTCGAGTCGCTGCTGCGACGCGCGACCGGGACCGTCGCCTTCGAGGAGGCGCTTCCCGACCCCGCCACGACGGCCGGGAGCGAGGGGACCCGCCAGGTGGCGGAAGTCCTGCTGGAGATCTCCGATCCGAGGATGCGCCATGAGTGAGCGCCAGTGGCTCAGCGCCCACATCTACTACCACGGCAATTTGGACGAGGTGATCGTCCGGATCGTCGCCCCCCTGGCTCGCGCGGGAGCCGAGCTGTTCTTCCTGCGCTACTGGGACGGCGGGCCGCACGTGAGGGTACGCGTGGCGACCGAGCCGCACACCACCGCCGGAGTGCGGCGCGAGCTGGAACGCCGGTGCGCCGAGCTGTTCAGGGACCGGCCGGCCAGGTTCACGCTCGACCCCGCCGACTACGCCCGCGAGGCCGCCGAGATGGCCAGGCTGGAGCAGGTCACCGCCTACGCGGCGGAGCCGGCGGCCAACAACACGTTGGCGTTCGTCGGCTACGAGCCGGAGTACGTCAGGTACGGCCGCGCCTACATGGCCGCCGTGGAACGCCACTTCACCGAGTCGAGCCGGATCGTGTTGCCGCTGGTGACCGGCGGGCTCAGCGGTACCCGGCGGATGACCGTCGCGCTGTCCATGATCCTCAGCACCTGGTGGCGTTGCCGGCCGGATCCGGCCCGGCTGGCCCGGGCGAAGAAGGTGGTCGGCGCCCTGGACGTGGACCCGGCCTTCGCCGAGGTCCACGAGCAGCGGCGCGAGGCGATCGCCGAGCTGACGCGGAGAGCAGCGGACGGGCGGTGGGACGAGGGGCCGCTCACCGCGTGGACCACCTCGGTCGACGCGCTGGCGGCGCACGTGGACGAACCACGAGCGCTCTTCCCCATCCTCAACTCGTGCGCCCACCTGGCCTGCAACCGCCTCGGAGTGGACGTGAGCACCGAAGCGCTCCTGCGTTACCTGGCCGCGCGAGCCGTCACCGATCTTGCCAGGGAGAAGGGGTGAGCATGCGCTGGCAGAGCTTCCACGTGTTCTACGGCGGCGACCAGGACCGCCTGGTCGCCGAAGGTGTCCGGCCGTTGTTCGCCGCACTCGCCGGGGAGCTCGGTCCAGGACACCGCGCCTACTTCGTCAGGCACTGGCGTCGCGGGCCCCACCTGCGGCTGAACCTGCTCACCCGGCCCGGCGGCACGGACCTGGCACGGCAGGCGGTGGACGAGCACATGAAAGCCTTCCTGGCCGCCGCGCCCTCCGCGGCGCCCCGGCGGCCGGAGGCGGAGATGGCCCTGCACCGGAGGCTCGCGGAGCTGGAGGGCGAACCCGGCCCGCTGGCGCCGTGGGCACCGGACAACAGCGTCGAGGAGGCGCCGTACGCCGGGCCGCGGACCTACGGGGGCGCGTCGGTGGCGGCCGGCCTGCTGGCCGAGCACCTCGCGGCGACCACCCCGCTGGCCTTCGACATCGCCGGTCATGTCATGGCCGGTGGCCGCAGGCTGGCCGTGGCGTTCGACCTGATGATCACGACGGCTGGCCTGCTCGGCGGCGGGCTGAGCGCTGGGCTTGTGTCGTTCCGCTCGCACGCCGAGGCCTTCCTGGCGACCTGGCCCGAGGGGGACGGCCGGCGCGACCTGTGGGACGGGCACTTCGCCGCGCACGAAGCCGACCTGGTGGAGCGGACCCGGCGCCTCGCGACGCCCGGCGCCGCCCCCTTCACGCGGGCGTGGAGCCGGGCGCTGACCGCTTATGCCCGCCGTGCCCGGGCGGAGCTGCGCGCGGGACGGCTCCGGGTGGACGGCGACGACAGCGGGTGGGAAGGCCCGGAGCCCGGCAGCCCGTTCCACCGCGCCCTCGCGGCGGAACGAGGGTGGCCCGAGCTGCGCGACTCGGCGACGTTCGCGATGAACAGGCTGCTTCTCAACGCCACCTACAGCGAGCTCACGCGGCTGGGCGTGACCCCCGCGGAACGTTTCCTGCTCTGCCACCTGGCGGCCGGTGCGGGGGAGAGGGTCTGCGGCGTGACCGCCCTGGACGCCCTGCGCCAGTCGACCGGCGGCGAGCGGCGGGAGGACGCATGACCCACGATGCGAGCCCGGTCGGCGCGGACGTGAGCGATCGGACCGAGGAGAGGGTACGGCTGCGGCACGGTGTGACCGGCACGGTCACCGACGACGGGTACGTCCTGGTGCGCTGGCCGCACGCCCAGGACCTCGGCGTGATCACCCCACGGCAGCGGGCGCTGCTGCTGCGGCTCGCCGACGAGGACGTCCCGGCCGGCCAGGACGACGAGCTGCTCGCCACGCTGCGCGCGGGCGGGTGGCTGCGCGTCACGGTGGAGCTCGACGGCCGCCCGCTGTACACGCTGACCCCCATGCCGCCGGTCCAGGCGGAGCAGCCGGTGCCGCCGGAGGCGGTGTTGTCGCGGTTCGCCGTGATCCGGCGGAGCAGGGAGGGCATGGAAGCGGAGTCGCCACGCGCCCGCTGCACCTCGTTGCTGCACGACATGTCGTGCCTGCCGGACGCGTTCGACCCCGAGCCCCGGTCCCGGGCGGGACGGCTGCTCAGGGCCGGGCTGTGGCGCGCCGGGCTGCTGGCCCTGCCGGGCACCGAGGGGGACACCTTGCCGCTCAGCCAGTGGTCGGCGCACGAGCTGTGGTTCCACGGCCGCAGCCGCCGTACGACGGGACTCGGACGCACGCACGGGCGCACCGACTGGGCGGCGGGGCACTTCCCGGTCCCCCCTCCGGTCCGCGAATCGAGCCCCGGGCCGGGGGTCGCCCTGCATCGGCCCGACACGACGGCGCTGGGGGCCGGAGACCCGCCGCTCGCCGCCGTGATCGGCCGCCGCCGCTCGATCAGGCAACACGATGACCAGCGGCCGCTCACCGCCGCCGAGCTCGGCGAGTTCCTGTTCAGGTGCGGGCGCAACCAGCCGACGACGGACGAGGAGCACGTGCGGCGGCCCTATCCGTCCGGCGGGATGGCGTACCCCCTGGAGATCTATCCGGTGATCAGGCTGGTGGCCGGGGTCGAGCCCGGCCTGTACCGCTACGACCCGCAGGCTCACCGGCTCGAACAGGCCGGCACCATGACGAACCCCGTACGCCGGCTGCTGCGCGACGCCTCGGTGTCACTGCACGGGCGGGTCGCCGCCGACCCGCAGGTCGTGCTGGTGGTGGCGGCACGGTTCGGGCGGGTCATGTGGACCTACAGGGAGATGTCCTACTCGCTGATCCTCAAGGACGTCGGCGTGCTCTTCCAGACGATGTACCTGGTGGCCACCGCGATGGGACTGGCGCCCTGCGCGCTCGGAGTGGGTGACGCGGGAGCCTTCGAGGCGGCCACCGGGCTCGATCCGATGGTCGAGGGCAGCGTGGGCGAGTTCGCGCTCGGCAGCCGCCTGCCGGAGCGGAGGGTCGTGTCGTGAAACTCTGGCTGCGGGACGACGTCTACTACGCCGTCACGGACGAAGGAGCCTGCTTCCTCACCTCCAGAGGGGAGGTGCGGTTCGAAGGGGCCGCGGTCGGGCGGTGGATCGAGCGGCTCGTGCCGCGCCTCGACGGGCGGAGCACCCTGACCGACCTCACCGCCACGCTCGATCCGGACCGCACGTCGTACGTCGAGCGCCTGGTGGGTGCGCTGCGGCAGAGCGGCATCGTCACGGAACCGCCGGACGACCCCGCGCCGACCGCGCTGAGCCGGGAGTACGCCCGCGAGATCGGCTTCCTGGCCGCGCACGGCGTCCACGACCGCCGGGCCTTCCTCGGCTACCGGGCTACGGCGACCCTGGTGACGGGGGCCGGCCGCCTGCTGGAGGAGCTGGCCGCGGCCGCACTGGCCTCCGGCCTGGAAAGCGTCACGGTCGCCGAGGAGCCGCCAGGGGAGGGCGAGGCGCCCCGCCGGGACATCGCGGTCCGCGACGCGGGCCAGAGCGTGCGGTGCTGGACCGGGGACCCCCTCGCCGAGCTGCCCCCGGAGACCGGACTGGTGCTTCAGGTGACGTCCGACGCCGCACGGGCGGCCCGCCTGTCGGAGGCCTGCCGCGAGGCGCGCGTACCGCTGGCGCAGCTCGTGCTGAGCCGCCGGGACGAGGCGTGGCTGGTCCCGCCGGACGCCGACTGGGCCGGTGCCTGGCCGCGGCTGCGCGCGGTCGGGGGCGAACGCCCGGACTCCCGCGCCGAGCCGCCCGCGCATGCGGGGCGCCTGCTGACGCTCAGACTCGTGCAGGCGGCGTTCCGCACGATGACCGGCGCCGTTCCGCCCGCCTCGCGCGGCCTGCTGACCAGGGTCGCCACCGATTCCATGGAGAGCACGGAACACCGCTGCGCGCCCCATCCCCTCGCGCGTCCCGCGACCGCTCCGGACGCCGCGCGCCGCACGCCCGCGCCGCCGTCGGGGGAAAGGCTCAGCCGGGCGCGGGTGCTGGAGGCGGGCGCGGAGGCCGGAGACCGGCTGCTCGGCTGCTTCACGCCGGTCGAGACGGACTGGGCGCAGCTCCCGCTGCGCGTCCGCAGGGCCCTGGTCCCCGACCCGGCGGGCAGCGCCGGCCCACTGGTCGTGGACGGCTCCGGATTCCACGACGACCACGCGCGTGCCCGGATGACGCTGCGGGCGCTGGCCGCCTACGGCTCCCTGGTGTGCGACCCGCGGCGTCTCACCGCCGACGGCCTGATCCACGGGTACGAGCCGGACGAGCCGGAACGGGTCCGGCCGGTTCCGGCGGGCCAGGTGTTCCCCGGCCATCCGCTCGCGAAAGCCGGTGGCTTCCCCGACGTCCCCGACGTGACCGGCGGCTGGCCGCGTCCTGGCGTGGCGGCGGGCCAGGACTGGGCCGAGGCCGTGGGCGCGGCACTGGCCGCCCAGGCGGCCAGGCTCACGCTCGCCGCCCTGCCGCACACCGCCGCCCGCCATCCGCGCGTCGACCTCGACGGGGCGGCACTGGACGCGGAAGGCGAACGCGCCCGCGCGTTCCTGCGGGTGCTCGGGGAGGACGTCGAGGTCTACGACGTCACGGGGCCTCTCGGCGTGCCGGTGTACGTGCTGCGCCGCGCCGGGACCGCGCTGGCCGCCGCCGCACTCGATCCCGCCGCCGCGTTGGGCGACGGGCTGCGCAAGGTGCTCCAGGCCATCCAGTCCGAGGCGGACGGCCGGCCCGCGTACGCGCCGCCCGGCGTACCCGACCTGCCCGCATCCCGCCGCGCCTCGCCGGGCGACCCGGCCTCGCCCGTCCGTCCCGCGCTTGGCCCCGCGCAGGCCGCGGCCCGGTTGCGCGCGGCCGGGCGCGTCCCGGTCGCCGTACCACTCGACCACGACAGGAAAGTCGCCGAACTCATGCCCTATCTCGTGCACGTGGTGTTGTGCGATGCCTGACGAAGTGCTGCTCACCGGCGACGGCCTGCTGAGCACGAGCATCGCGACCGCGCTGAAGGAACAGGGGATCGCCACGAGCCCCGCCACCCCGGGGGCCGCGGGTGAGCCGTACCTGCTGGTGGCCGCCGACGACGGATGGAACACCGCGCGCACCGCGGCGGCGCGCGCGACCGGCGCCCGCCTGGGCCTCCCCTGGCTCCGGGTGCGCGCCGAACTCGGCCGCATCGTGATCGGGCCGCTGGAGAGCGCCGGCCGGCCCGGATGCGTGAGTTGCGCGGAAGCCCGGCGACGGCGGGCGAACCCCCACCGGCGCGTCCAGCGCGAGGTGCTCCGCCGCAACCGCGCGCGGCTGAGCACCCGGCCGTCGCCCTCGCTCACCGCGCTCGGCGCCGAGGCGGCGGCGACCCTCGTGGCCGAGGACGCCATGCGGATCGGGACGGGCGGGCGACCGGCAACGGAGGGCGCTCTCCTGCTGCTCGACCTGGAGACGCTCGCCGTCAGCCGGCACCCCGTGCTCCCCGACCCGCTGTGCCGCGTGTGCGGCGGGGCGGACGAACCGGACCCGGTGTCCTTGTCGGCCAGGTCCGCGCACGGGCTCCACACCTTTCGTGCCCGCCCGATGGACGAGCGGCTGGAAGCCCTGGAGAAGCTCTACGTCGACCCCGTCACCGGACTCGTGCGTTCGCTGGACACCTTCGCGGGCGAGGGGCTGGTGCTCACCGAAGCCCCCGTCGGCCTGCGGGGCGGCGAGACGGAGAACGGTTACGGCCGGGCGGGCACGGTACGGCACAGCCGCCTCGTCGCCCTGCTCGAGGCGCTTGAGCGGTACGGAGGCGCGTCCCCCTCCCATCCGCGCACGGTCCACGCCGCCTACGCCGACGTCTCGGACAGGGCGCTCGACCCGCGCGCCCTCGGGCTCTACCCGCCGGAGCGGTACGCGCTCGACGGCTTCGGGTTCCGGCCGTTCACCGAGGACGAGCCCATCACCTGGGTGTGGGGGCATTCCCTGGCGCGCGAGCGGCCCATCCTGGTGCCGCGCTCGCACGCCTACTTCGCCGCGGCGCACACCGGAGGGAGGCACGAGCACGGCCTGGTCTACGAGGTGTCGAACGGCTGCGCGCTCGGCTCCTGCCTGGAGGAGGCGGTGTTGTTCGGGCTCATGGAGGTGGCCGAGCGCGACGCGTTCCTGCTCACCTGGTACGCAAGGCTTCCCGCGCCACGGCTCGTCACCCGCGGGGACGATGCCGAATCGGACCTGATCCGGGCGTCCATCGAAGCCGAGACGGGTTTCGAGGTGCACCTGTTCGACATCACCGTCGAGCAGCGCATCCCGTGCGTGTGGGCGATGGCCGTGAACCCGGACCCGGCCGGCCCGGCGCTGGCGTGCGCGGCCGGTTCCCACCCGGATCCGGTGCGTGCCGTGCGCAACGCGCTGACCGAGCTGGGACCCGGGACGCGGTCGCTGCTGGCCCGCTACCCCGGGCAGGAGGCGCGTGCGCGCACCATGGCCGCGGACCCGCGCCAGGTCCGCGAGATGGAGGATCACGCACTCGTGTACGGCGACCCCGGCACCGCCGGCCGCCTGTCGTTCCTGACGGACTCGCCAGGCAGGCGGACGCTGGCCGAGATGCCGCAGATCACCGAGTACGGCGGAACGGACCTGCGGGACGACGCCATGAACGCCGCACGCCGCTACCTTGACCGCGGCATGGACGTGATCGTGGTCGACCAGACCGCGGCCGAGCACCGGGCGGCCGGCCTCGTCTCCGTGAAGGTCATCGTGCCCGGCACGCTGCCGATGACCTTCGGCCACGACCATCGGCGCGTCGACGGCCTGCCCCGGCTGTACGAGGTGCCGCGCCTGCTCGGCCACCTCGACCGGCCGCTGCGCGCCGACGAGGTCAACCCGCATCCCCATCCGTTCCCATGACCGCGCCCATGACCGCGCCTGTGACGGGGCCCGAGCTCACGACCTGGGGGGCCGCCCGCCGGATCGGCGGCTGGTTCCGGCCGTACCGGCGCCATGTCATCGGGTCGTTGTCGCTGGTGCTGGTGTCCGTGCCGGTGAGCGTGGCGTCGCCGCTCCTCATCCAGGTCGTCATCGACGAGGCGCTGCCCAGCCGCGACGCAGCGGCGCTCGCCCTGCTGTGCGGCCTGCTCGTCGCCCTCGGCCTGCTCGGCAGCGTCCTCGCGGTCGGCGAGATCGCCTGGTCGAACTGGGTGGGGCAACGAGTGAGCGCACAGCTGCGCATGGACCTGTACGACCGTGTCAACTCGCGGCCACTCGGGTTCTACTCCGAACGGTCGGCCGCGGAGACGCAGGCCAGGCTGATCAGTGACGTCGACGGGGTCGACAAGCTGGTGACGGGTACGGCGCAGCAGGCGCTGGGCGCGATCACCTCACTCGCCGCCGCCGCCCTCGCGATGGCGATCCTGAGCTGGCCGCTCGCGCTGGTGTCCTTGGCCCTGGCGTGGCTGCTGAGCCTGCTCAACCACCGCTTCACGCTGCGCCGCCGTGGGCTGGCCCGGCAACGGCAACGGCTGCTGACCACGCTGATGCGGTACGCGGCGGAGGACCTGTCGGCCGGCGGCGTCCTGCTGGGCCGCACGCTCGGCCGTACGGCGGCACAGCGGCAGCGCTTCGCGCAGGTGTGCCAGGACGTGCGTGACGTGACGATCCGCCAGCGCGTCACGGGGGCGCTCGCCTACATGGCCATCGGCGCGTCCTTCGCCTGCGTGCCACCGATGATCTTCTGGCTGGCCGGGACGGTGCTCGACGGGCTGTCCGTCGGCACGGTGGTGGTCATGGCGCTGTTGCAGATGCGGCTGTCGTCGCCGATCGAGACGCTGTTGCTGCTCAGCGGGTCCGTGCAGGCCGCGGTGGCCAAGTTCGAGCGCATCGCCGAATATCTGGACATCCCGGAGGCGCAGCCGATCGACCGCCCCGGACCGCCCCGTCGTGAGGCCGTGACCGGCGTGTCGGCGGTCCTCATCGGAGTCGGCCACGACTACGGCGGTGGCCGCCGCCCGGTCCTCGATGACGTCAACCTCGTGGTGGCCGCCGGGACGGTCACCGTCCTGACCGGCCGCACCGGCTCCGGCAAGAGCACGCTCGGGCTCGTCCTCGCGGGCCTGCTGACCCCCGCACGAGGCGAGGTCCTCGTCGACGGCGCCGCCAGGCTGCGCGACGTCGCCACGCTCGTCCCCCAGCACACGACGATGTTCAGCGGGTCGATCCGGGAGAACCTGGCCTTCGCCCGGGACGGCGTGACCGAGGAGGAGATGCGCGCCGTCCTCGCGGCCGTCAGCCTCGACAGCCTGGTCGACGCGATGCCGGACGGTCTCGACACCCCCGTGGGGGAGGACGGCCACCAGCTGTCCGGCGGCGAACGCCAGCGCCTGGCGGTCGCCCGCGCCCTGCTGGTCCCGTGCGGCCTGCTGATCGTGGACGAGGTGACGAGCGCGCTCGATGGAGTGACCGCCGAGCACGTCTTCTCCGTCCTCCGCCGCCACTGCCGCGACAGGGCGCTGGTGGTCATCACCCACCGGTCCCCGTCGGCGGAGCCGGGCGACCGGCTGCTGGTCGTCGAGGACGGGCGGCTGCGTCCCGCGATGTCGTACGAGTGGGCGCCCTGATCCGCGCCTGCCGACGACGTCGTGGTTCACCGGCTGACGGCCCTGGTGTACAGCCGCGTCGCCAGCGGCACGAACACGGCCAGGAGCAGGACCGACCACAGCAGCGACACCGGCACCGCGTGCTGCAGCGGCCAGGCACCGGGCGCGGGGATGGCCGGGCTGGTGTTCCCGAACAGCTCGCGTGCGGCCTGGACGAGCGTGGAGACCGGGTTCCACTCGGCGATCGGCTTCAGCGGTCCGGGCAGCCGCGCGCTGTCGACGAAGGCGTTGGACAGGAAGACCAGCGGGAGCGACACGATGGTGGCGACGTTGTTGAAGACCTCGGGCGTGCGCAGGGCCAGCGCGACCGTGGCCGTCACCCAGGAGAAGGCGTACGCGAACAGCAGCAACATCAGGAACCCGAGGGCGGCCTCCAACGGCGAGCTGTTGATGCGCCACCCGGCGAGCAGCCCGACCAGCGTCATGGTGACGATGCTGGTCAGGTTCATGATGACGTCGCTGACGGTCTGGCCGGTGAGCACCGCCGAGGGCGACATCGGCAGTGTCCTGAACCGGTCGAAGATGCCCTTCTGCAGGTCCTGCGTCAGCGTGTAGCCGGTGATCTGCGCGCTCGTGGTGATCGTCATGACGAAGATCCCGGGGAGCATGTATTCCGCGTACGACATGCCGGGCAGGCTGATCATGCTGCCGAAGACGTAGGTGAACAGCAGCACGAACACGATCGGGAGGATGACCACGCCGCCCAGCAGGTCGGGAGCTCTGCGGATCTTCAGGGCGTTGCGCTTGGCGATCGTCATGCCGTCAGCGGCTGCCAGCCGCAAAGCGTTCATCGGAGGCTCTCCTCGGTCGTCTCGCCGGACTGGTGTCCCGTGAGGCTCAGGAACACGTCGTCCAGGGTCGGCCGGCGCAGGCCGGCATCGCGTACGGTGATCCGCTCGGCTGCCAGGTGGCCGAGCGCCCGGGTCAGTGCGGCCGCGCCGCCGGCCACCGGGATCGTCACCCGCAGGGCGGCGGCGTCGATCTGCATGTCCCCGAGGGCCAGCGGCGCCAGCGTTCTGGCGGCGGTCTCCAGGTTCGCCGCGTTCGTCACCGACAGCTGGATCCGGTCGCCGCCGACCTGGTCCTTCAGCTCGTCGGCGGTGCCGAGCGCGATCACGCGCCCGTGGTCGACCACGGCGATGCGGTCGGCGAGCCGGTCGGCCTCCTCCAGGTACTGGGTGGTGAGCAGCACCGTCGTGCCCGCGGCGACGAGCTCGGCGATGACGTCCCACAGGCCGATCCTGGCCCGGGGGTCGAGGCCGGTGGTGGGCTCGTCGAGGAACAGCACGGGCGGGTCGGCGACCAGGGCGCCGGCCAGGTCGAGGCGGCGTCGCATGCCGCCGGAGTAGCCCTGCACCGGGCGATCGGCGGCGTCGGCCAGGTCGAAGCGCTCCAGCAGCTCGCGGGCGCGCTGCCGGCTGCGCCTGGTGCCCAGATGGTAGAGGCGGCCGACCATCTCCAGGTTCTCGGCGCCGGTGAGGTGGTCGTCGACGGCGGCGTACTGGCCGGAGGCGCCGATGCGGGCGCGCAGCCGGCGCGCGTCGCGGACCACGTCGAGTCCGGCCACCGTGGCGTGCCCCGCGTCCGGCTTGAGCAGCGTGGTGAGGATGCGCACCGTGGTGGTCTTGCCGGCGCCGTTCGGGCCGAGCAGCCCGAACACCGTTCCCTCGGGAACGGCCAGGTCCATCCCGTCGAGGGCGGCCACGTCACCGTACTTCTTGACCAGTCCCTCGGCCACGATCGCGTCAGGCATGAGAATCTCCTCGGTCGGTCAGGAACGGTGGATGACGATGTCGCCGTGGGTGGTGTGGGCCCGCACCTCGACGACCTGGTCCGTCTCGGCGGGGGCGTCGCCGGGGTCGAGGGAGACGTCCACGGTGCCGTACGTGGAGCTCACGTCCAGCCAGGCGGCGGTGCCGTCGCGGATGCCGAGATCCAGGCCGCCGCCGGTGGTCTCCATGGTGATCGAGCCGGACACCACCTCGCCGATCTCCACGCCGGCGTACGCGGTCTTGACGGTGACGCCGGCCAGGGCGCGGTCCACGGTCATGTCGCCGTGGGCGCTGTTCAGCCGCAGGTCGCCGGTCACCTCGCGGAGGCGGACGTCGCCGTGGGAGGTCTTGACCGCGGCGGTGCCGTCGATCTCGCCGATGTGGATGCCACCGTGGGTCGTGGTGACCTCGGCGTGCCCGGTCGCGCGGGTGACCGAGATGTCGCCATAGGTGCTCTTCAGCCGTAGCCGGCCGGCCTGCTCGATCCGGATGTCTCCATGCGAGGTGCTGATCGTCACCTCGCCGAGCGATCCCCGGCACAGGACGGCCGACGCCGTCCTGGCATCCAGGCGGGAGCCGGCCGGCAGGTCGATCGTCACGTCGACCGAGCCAGGGCCGTGCAGCAGCGAACGTGCCCAGCTCGCGGGCGACTCGACGAGCCTGTCGAGCGACAGGCCCCAGCCGGAGGCTGGGCCGGCATGCTCCCTGCCGGTCCGCACGAGGAGCCTGCCGCCGGCGTAGTCGGCCTCGGTGTGCTCGGCGGCCAGCACGTCGGCGTCGTTGAGCCGGTCGCTCGGGCGGACGTCGACGACCGTGTCGGTGCGGTCGCTCGCGTTGATCCGGATGGTGGCGGCCGGCAGGTCGATGACGGCAGAGATGGGTTCGGGGGTGTCGAAGGTCGGCACGGCGGTCCCCTTGTCGTGGGTCGGCATGGTCATCAGCGCACCCAGCCGCTGTAGCGGTTGCCGCTCCGCTGCGCCGGGCGCCGGCCGGAGCGGCGATCGGCGTCACCGGGATCGAGTGCGGCGGAGACGGCCCGGACGAGCCAGGCGTTGACCGACAGCCCGTCCCGGGTGGCGGCCTCCTCGATGCGCGGCTTGAGGTGCTCGGGGACCCGGAGCGAGATCCGGGACGTGCCGCCGTCGTCGGCGTCGGGGGGCGGCAACGGGGCGGGCGGTCTGTCGGCCTGCCCGGTCCCGCCTTCCTCCGCGAACGAACGGGCGTCCGGCGGTGGCGTCACGACGAAAGCGGGGTCGCGCCCGCGCAGGCGCACTTCGACAGAGCCTGGTGCGAGGTCCTGGGTGATCTCGTCCGCGGCGGCTGACAGAGCCTCCAGCAGCGCGAGCCGGGCGGCCGACTCGAGCGTCGCGGCGAGACGTTCCGCCAGCGCACGCGCTTCCTCGCCGCCCGCCCCCGCGGCGATCGCGAGCTCGCGGCGGAGGTGATCGACATACGGCGCAAGGTCCATGACGTCATAGTGGCACCTTTATGACGTCATGGCAACGCCTGATGGGGCTATTCCTGGCGTCGTGAAGACGCGAGGCAGGCGTGTACGAGCGGGCGCGACCGGCGCCGAAGTCAGGTGAGCAGGGTCAGGTGAGCAGGGGGACAGGGCGGTCGACGACCATCTCGTAGACCAGGTCGGTGGTGATGGAGCCGACACGGGCGAGTTCGGAGGTGATCTGCTCGAGGTCGCCCATGCCGGTGGCGACGATCTCCATCACGTAGCAGGACTCTCCCGTGACGCGCAGGCAGCGCACGATCTGCGGCCGGTCGGCCAGGATGGCCTTGACCTTGTCGTAGAGCGAACCGTGGACCTTCATCCGGACGATCGCGCGCAGGGTGTAGCCCAGGGCTTCGGGCTCGACACGGGCCCGGTAGCCCGCGATGACCCCCTGCTCCTCCAACGCGCGCAGCCGGATCCGCGTGGCGGAGACGCTGAGCTGGATGATCTCGGCGAGCCTGGCCAGGGTCGCGCGTCCGTCGGTCTGGATGGCGGCGATCAGGGCGCGGTCCACGTCATCCAGTGGCCTGACGTCTGGCGTGTTCGTCATAGGTGCAGGATTCCGCACATTCTGCGTCGATATCCCCAATGGTCGAACGATTGCGCGTGTGAACCGCGATTCGGGCTCCCTAGCGTTGTCCTCATGACGACTACGACACCGTTCTTCTTCATCGACGTCTTCGCTGAGCGCCCGCTGGCCGGTAACCCGCTGGCGCTGGTTCCTGACGCGGACCACCTGACGGTGAACCAGATGCGCGACATCGCCCGCGAGTTCAACCAGTCCGAGACCACCTTCCTGCTGCGGCCCACCCGGCCGGGCGCCGCATGGCGGCTGCGGTCGTTCACCCCGATCGGCGCCGAGGTCGACGGCGCCGGCCACAACGCGCTCGGCGCCTGGCTGTGGCTCGCCGACCAGGGGCTGACCGGAGACGAACCGTCGCGGACGCTGATGCAGGAAATAGGCGGGGACGTGCTGCCGGTGGAAGTGGTCCGCGGGCCCGGGCGCGACGTCCGCATCGTGATGGAGCAGTCGGCGCCCGTGTTCGGGCCCGTGGTGGAGGACGCAGGGCGCCTCCTCGCCGCGCTCGGACTGGAGCCTGCGGACCTGTCCGCCGATGGGCAGGCGCAGGTCGTCTCCACGGGAGTGGCTCACCTGCTCGTCCCGCTGGCCGACCGCCCCGCTGTCGACCGCACCGCCGCCGACAGCAGGCCCCTGGCCGCGATCCTGGCCGAGGTGGGCGCCGAAGGCTGCTACGTCTACACCACCGCACCCGGCGAGCCCGAAGCGGACGCCTACAGCCGGTTCTTCAATCCCACCGTGGGCATCGTCGAGGACCCGGCCACCGGCACGGCCGCGGGTCCGCTCGCCGCCCTGCTCACTCGTCATCAACGGGCCGATGGCGGGCTGGTCGTCATCGAGCAGGGCCACCGCCTCGGGCGGCCCAGCCGGATCCAGCTCGAGGTCGACGGCGACCGGGTGCGGATCTCCGGGTCCGGGATCGTCACCGGCCGTGGAGAACTCCGGCTCGCGTGAACGGGGGGACCACGATGTCCGTCGATGACCTCACACCCACAGATCTGACGCATCTGCGCCGCTGCGTCGAGCTCGCCACCGAGGCTCTGGAGTGGGGCGACGACCCGTTCGGATCGGTTCTCGCCGACGCCGACGGAGCCGTCCTGGCCGAGCAACGCAACCGCGAGGCCACCACCGATGACCCGACCGCCCACCCGGAGATCGCCCTGTCCCGATGGGCGGCGGCGAACCTCACGCCACGGCAACGATCGACTGCCACGGTGTACACGTCGGGCGAACACTGCCCGATGTGCTCGGCGGCGCACGCCTGGGTCGGGCTGGGCCGGATCGTCTACGTCCACTCCGCCGCACAACTCGCCGAGTGGCGGGCGGCGCTCGGGCGCCCCGCCTTACCCGTGCGGAGCCTGCCGATCGCTGAGATCGCACCCGGCATCCCGGTCACAGGACCGGTGCCCCCTCTCGACGAGGAGATGCGGGACCTGCACACCCGCGCGGCCGGACGCTCCGGCTGAGCCGACGGCGCCCCCCGGCATCGACCGGCTGCCCTCCCGGTCGGTCACCACGTCCTCTCCTGGGTGAGAGCGTGGCCGGGGGCGTGTGTCACGAGTCGTCGAGGCTGGACAGCCCGTTGACGGCGATCTGGATGCCGCGTCGTCCGGCGGTCAGGACGTCCTGATTGGAGGCGCCTTGTTGCTGGGCGACCAGGCCGGCGGTGGCCAGCGCGCCCATGAAGCTCCCGACCGCCGCCCCGGCCGACACGGGATCCAGCCCGGGATAGACCTCGCACAGAGCCCTGGCCACCCGGGGCTGCACCTCCATCATGATCGTCAGCCCGCGTGCGCGCAGCGCGGGCTCGGTGAACATCAGCTGCGCCCGCAGCGGTGACAGCGCGAAGTCCAGCTCATCGTCCTCGCCCATACTGCGCACCAGCGCGTCGAACATCCGGCCCAGCAGAGCTCCCAAGGGCTCGCCCGGTTGCCGCCCGGCGATCACGTCGAGCATGTCCTTTTCGCGATCCTCGACGTGCAGGAAGAGCACATCCTCCTTGCTCGCGAAGTACGCGAAGAAGGTGCGGGGTGCCACGTCGGCCGCCGCGGCGATCTCGGCGACGGTCGTCTGCTCGTAGCCCCGCTCGCTGAACAGCCGCACCGCGGCCTCCAGCAGCGCACGGCGGGTGCGGATCTTCTTGCGTTCGCGATGGCCTTCCACGGCGCCACCCTATCGCAGTCTCTGCGTTTATGCATATGTTGCAAATTCGCAGTCTGTGCGCTTTTCTGTGAGGTATGGAAACCCTCGACACGCTGCCCCTCGATCGGACGGACCCATTCGAGCCGCCCGCCGTACTGAAAGAGCTCCAGGGACCGCTGCACCCGATGACCTACGCCGACGGACGGCCCGGCTGGCTGGTCACCGGCTACACCGAGGCACGCGCGGTGCTCGACGACCCCCGCTTCAGCAACAGCACGCAGGGCGGGGGCGGCGCGCCGCCGATCAAGGAGCTGATGCCGCCCGAAGGGCTGACGGACTGGGTGATCCCGCCGGGCTTCTTCATCGCGATGGACGATCCCGAGCACTCCCGCTTCCGCAGGCTGCTGACCGGGCACTTCAGCATGCGCAAGATGCGGCGGTTGGAGCCCAGGATCCAGGAGATCATCGACGGCCGGCTCGAGGAGATGGCCCGCGGGGGAGCTCCCGCCGACCTGGTCCAGGCGTTCGCGCTGCCGATCCCGTCACTGGTGATCTGCGAGCTGCTCGGCGTGCCGTACGGCGAGCGCGCGCACTTCCAGGACACCACCGCGCGGGCGGTGAACTTCGACAACTCCGCCGAGCAGCGGGGCGCCTCGCACGCCGAGCTGATGGGCTACCTGTCCGAGCTGGTCGGGCGCAAGCGGGCGGAACCCGCCGAGGACCTGATCAGCGGGCTGGCCGCCGGCGGCGAACTCACCCACGACGAGCTCACCGGCGTGGCCACGCTGCTGCTGACCGCCGGGCATGAGACGACCGCGAACATGCTGGGCCTGGGCGCGTTCCTGCTGCTGTGCCGCCCGGAACAGGCGGAGCTGGTACGCACCGATCCCGGCGTCGCGGCGAGCGCTGTCGAGGAGCTGATGCGGTACCTCAGCATCACCCACATCGGCCCGATCCGGGTCGCCAGGGCCGACGTGCCGCTCGCCGGGCGGACGATCAAGGCAGGGGAGACCGTGACGATCTCCATCCCGGCCGTCAACCGGGACGAGACCCGGTTCCCCGACCCCGACCGCTTCGACGTCACCCGCCAGGCGGGAGCGCAGCTGGGCTTCAGCCACGGCATCCACCAGTGCCTGGGCCAGCAGCTGGCCCGGCTGGAGATGCGGCTGGCCTATCCGGCGCTGCTTCGCCGCTTCCCCGGGCTGCGGCTGGCCGTACCCGCTGCGGAGGTTCCGCTGCGGCCGCGGGCCACCATCTACGGCGTGGCCGCCCTTCCGGTCACCTGGTAGTGGCGCCTCCGGGCGCTGCACCGACGTCTTCACGATTCCCTCGTACGGAGCCGGCGCGCTGCTCATCCGCGAGGCCACTGGAGCATCAGGCGATCAGGCGGACGCATGCGGCGCGAACTCGCCTCCATAGCGGCCGCAGTGGCCGTTGCAGGTGCCACGATCATCGCACGCCGACGGCGGCCGATCGCTGACCGCGCCGGTCGGAAACGCGGAGGAAACCCTGTCAGGACTACACATGGACCACGCGCTGAAGGCGATCAAGCCACCCATGCTTGCGCGTCTGGACAGGAGGAAATTTCAATCGTGAATCGTACGACAGCAGTCGGCCTGGCCGGTCTGGCATGCGCGATGCTGACGCTCGGCGTCACCGCACCCGCCGCCGCCACCGGCTCGGATCGCCCGGTTCGGTGACGTGCAGAAGGCGCTCACAGAACTGGCCGCCAGCTCCAAGGTCGTGGGCGCGATCGGCGCCGTCTACGTCGACGGCAGGCGGGTCGACCAGGGCACCGGCGGCACCCGCCTGCTGGACGACAAGGGCGGCAAGATCCCTCCCACCGCCCGCTACCGGATCGGCTCACAGACCAAGCTGATGACCGGCACCGTGATCCTCCAGCTGGTCAAGGAGAAGAAGTTCGCCGCGCCCAGTTCAGCTACTCCAACACCAACTACTTCCTGCTCGGGCTGATCATCGAGAGGTACACCAAGCACACCGTGGCGGCGGAGTTCGAACGACGCCTGTTCGACGAGCTCGACATGGACAAGACCTACCTGCCTGTCAAACCGCCCGGCGGCATCAAGGGCCCGCACGGCCACGGCTACTACCCCGACAAGGACGGCAAGCTGCGCGACGTCGACCGCCAGAACATGAGCCACGGCTACGCTGCCGCCGGGGTCATCTCCACCTCCGACGACGTCAGCGCCTTCCACCGCGCCCTGGTCAAGAACCAGCTGCTGCCCAAGGAACTCACCCAGGTGCTGCTGGGCCGCCTGCTGCCCAAGGAGCAACCGGCCAAGACCGCGTCGAAGCCGGCCGCCAACAGCCGGATCTGCGACGGCAAGGGCGGCTACTTCGGCGTCACGGGCGGCGGCCCCGGAAACAAGTCCACCACCTACAACACCCCCGACGGCCGCGTGCAGTTCGCCCTGTCGGCCACCCTGGCCGCCTCCAACCTCGATCCCGAGCTGGATCCCCTCATGGAGAAGGCCGCCGAAGCGATCCTCTGCCCCTCGAACTAGCACCACGCGGTCCGGAAAGGGCCCGGGTCCGCCGCATCTTGATCGCTGAGACCGGCGGTTCACCGCGCTGGCGGGCTTCGTCCCACCCCGGTCGCCGCCACGTCGCTCATCCCAGCCCAGCAGCGTCCGGGGCGGCGTGCGCGCCGTCCCGGCCACCCGGCCGGCTTCTGCCGGCGCTGTTCGCCGGGACAGCGCACCCCGATCTCCTCGCGGACGG
Organism: Nonomuraea sp. KM88; assembly: GCF_052245635.1. Classification (NCBI taxonomy): domain Bacteria; kingdom Bacillati; phylum Actinomycetota; class Actinomycetes; order Streptosporangiales; family Streptosporangiaceae; genus Nonomuraea; species Nonomuraea sp. KM88. The sequence continues at coordinate 1,153,829 of NZ_JBQQCC010000001.1, forward strand.
CGTCCATCGTGGCCATCACCGCGACCGACTGCTCGTGGGTCATCAGCGGACTCTCGACCTCGCCCTCAGCGATCAGCTGCTCCGCTTCCGCGGCCTGGTACTGCATGCCTCTGCCGCTCACCGGCTGGTCGAACCGTTCCAGTTCCTGCCCTGTCACATTCTTGACAGTCACCACCGCGGGGAAGTACCAGACCGAGTCGATCTCGATCCGGCCCTCGGTCCCGAGCACCACGGCGGTGTTGGGGCCTCTGGTCTCCATGGAGGAGTACGACGTCGAGAGGGCATCGTTGCGGTGACGCAGGGCCGTCGCCACGCACACGTCGACGCCGGTGTCGCTCAGGGTGCCGCGCCCGGTGACCTCCACGGGAGCCCCCGAGGATGTCGTGGGCGAAGGACACCGGGTAGACGCCGACGTCCAGCAGGCAGCCGCCGGCCAGGTCGGGGTTGTTGAGCCGGTGCGCGGGGTCTGACGGGAGCCGCTGCGTGCGGTCCGCGTGCAGCGAACGGACGTCGCCCAGCATCGGCTCGACGCCGGGCAGGAGCCGCTCCCTGGCGTACCCGACCGGACGCACGGCCTTCGACTGGTGACCCCACGATCCCCAGATCAGCTTGCCGACCAGGTCCTCGTCGCCCGCGGACCCGACTGCCGCCACCCGGCCGACCTCTTCGTAACCTCAGGCGTCGATCGGGTAGGTCTTGGTGGCGCCGCCCGGGACGAACAGCTTGCGGGCCGGGTCCCACTCACTCGCCAGGTAGGGGTTCGTGCCTCGGTAGGCCGTCAGCTCGGTGCCGGGCGAGATCCCGGAGTACGCCGTCTCCAGCAGGACCTCCCCGGGACCCGGTGACGGGTCCTCGACCTCGACCACGTCGACCGTGCCTGGCGAGGAGAAACGTACAAGGTGTCCCACGGGCTTTCAGCTCCTCTGTCGTGTGGGTTGATCGGCGACCAGGCGGAAGACGAGCGCCTGTTTGGGGTGCAGCATGGGTCCCTGCAGCCCGACGGCCTCCAGCGCCCTGCCGGAGATGACGGGACGGTCGAGCCACCAGGAGGGCTTCCCGCTGTGGGTGCGCACGAGGGCGCCGGCCGAGAGCGGGACGGGTTCGACGCGGTAGGCCAGGTCCGGATCCAGGGTCGGCAGCCTGATCCGGCCCTGCTGCGCGGCCGCTGACGTGTCGAGCGGGGCGTATGCCGTGCTGGAGGAAGTGGTTGCGAGGGCGAAAGAGCATGGCACGTAGAGTATTCATCACGTCACTCAAAGCGTCCATAGGCTTTTCCGCTGTTGCCCCGGGCGTCGCCGCCGCCCTCGGAAGGTCAGGCCGGTGCCGCCACGCCGGGCCGAATCAGCCGGTACGCGGCCAGGAGCGATGCCCACACCATGATGAGCGCGATGGCGAGGGCGAAGGCGGCATTGGCCACCCGGGAGCCCTGCGTCGCGAAGATCGAGATCCAGGCCGCCAGGAAGAGCGCACCGGTCACCATGCTGAAGGCGGCCCAGCCGCGGCGGTCGGTCGTCGCGAACCGTCGGCCGAACGCGAAACACGCGGCGATCAGCGCGAGAAAGGCGACCGCGGAGACGAGGAAGTGAACCATCCCTTGCGTGCTCATGCTCGTGGGCGCGCCGAGGGGCGTCCCCGGCGGGAAGCCGTCGGCAGGGTCGGCGGAGAAGAAGGCGGCGGCGACCATCCCGGCGCCGAAGACGCCGACCAGCCGCGGCCCCCAGGTGCCGGCCCGGCCTGCCGAACCGCGTGCCCGGTGCAGGCCGGCCGCTCCCGCCATGAACAGCAGGCCGCTGACCGCGAAGTTGGCGATCTGAATCCATCCCTGGTCACCGTTGCTCAGCATGCTGGCCGGGTACCGGCTTATGTCGAACCCGTCCCTGGTGAGCATCTGCAGCAGGACCACGACGATGTAGAGGGGGCCTGCGGCGATGCCGCACAGCAGCAGCGTCCGCGCCGCCCCGCCGGACGCCGTAGTGGTGAGGTTCTCGGTCATCGGGTCTACTCCTCATGAGTGTCGGCGAGTCGCCGTCCGGCGGACTCGGTACCTGGTGGCCGCCGCGCCGGCCGCGTTCGATGATCTGGACGCGGCCGAAGCCCCAGGCCGTCGGTGCGGTGCGAGCGTCCTGCTCCGGCGGCGACCGGCTGGGTGGCGTTGATCTGGCCGACGACGTCGATCATTCGTTCGCTCCCTCCTCCTCGTCCTTCGGGCATGGTCGTCGCTCCGCGGACGGCCTCTCGTCAAGCGGGTGGTGGCGCTCGCGCTGGGCCCGCGCGAGTTCGGTGCCCAGCGCGTCAAGGCGCCGACTCCAGAACCGGTGACAACGCTCCAGCCGGATGCGGGCCTCCTGAGTGGTGCGGGGACGACGCCGTGCAGGCGCCGGAGGTACCGGCCGCGCCGCCGAGCACATCGCCGCGTGCACGGGTTGATAATCTCAGCTGATACTTATATAAGTCAATTCTGATAGATATCGTGACTGGGGCGACATGACCGTCCTGCACCGGCTGACCGCCGTCCTGGAGGAGCCCACGCGGGACTTCGCCATCGTCACGCCCTGACCTTGCGAGGGCGTTCAGGACCCCGCCGGCCCGCGCAGCTCCGCGGCCGACGCGCGAAATCAGGGGCCGGCTCAGCGGCGGCGGGTGGCGTGCGCCGCCTCGGCGATGGTCTCGGCGACGCCGTCGACGTCGTGCTGGTCGAGCGGCGCGCAGGCGACGCGGAGGAAGTCACCGGGCAGCCGCGTCGCCATGAACGCCGATCCGGGCGCGACCGCCACGCCGTTGAGCGCGAGCGACACCAGCGCCTGCTGCTCGTTGCGCACGCCGACCCAGAGGTTGGTGCCGTCCCTGCCGTGGGCGGTCACGCCGCGTGCGGTGAGCGCCCGCTGCAGCGCCGATCTCCGCGCGGCGTACTCGTTCCGTGCCGCGGCGACCTGCTCCTGGGATTCCTGACCGGTGAGCAGCCGCAGCAGGACGTTCTGCAGGAGCCTGCTGGTCCAGCCGGAGCCGAGCATCCGGCGACGCAGCAGCGACATGATCGGTCCCTCGGCGCCGCCGACGGCGGCCATCCGCAGGTCGGGGCCGTGCGACTTGGAGAAGCCGCGGATGTGCACGGTCCGCTCGGGAAGGTGGTGGCCCAGGCTCACCGGCTCGGCCACGGAGATCCCTGCCGAGTGGTCGTCCTCGATGATCAGTGCCGTGGAGTCGCGCAGCACCGCCGCCAGCTCCGCGGCGCGCGGCTCGTCCATGCTGTGACCGGTGGGGTTCTGCCCGCGCGGCTGGAGGATGACGGCGTCCGCGTCGGCCTCGCGCAGCGCGGCGCCGAGGTCGCCGGGCTCGATGCCGCGGTCGTCGACGGGCAGCGCGACGACCTCGGCTCCGAACAGCTCGAGGAGGTCGAGGATCGGGGGGAAGGTCGGGTTCTCGACCACGACCCTGGTGCCGGGCCGGACGAGCCCGGACAGCAGCCGGTCCACCGCGTCCATGGCCCCGTCGACCAGCGCGAGCACCGCGGGCGGGAACGGCCAGTCCGCCCGTAACACCTCCTCCAGGCCGGGCAGCAGCGGCGGGTCGAAGTAGCTGCTCGTGCGCTGATCCCTGCTCAGCTGCTCCAGCACGGACTCCACGCGTGGCAGGAGCGCGGGATCCGGCCAGCTCTCCGACAGGTCGAGCAGGCCGGCGAAGCCCTCGGCCCGCAGCCGGCTGTATCTGGTCGGGCCGGTCAAATTCGCCGGGGTGCGCACCACCGTGCCACGCCGGCCGTCGGTGCGGACGAGGCCCGCTCTGAGCAGCCGCTGCCACGCCTGCGAAACGGTCGCCGGGCTCACGCCGAGCGCCTCGGCGAGCTGCCTGACGGTCGGCAGCCGCTCGCCCGCCGGCAGCTCTCCGCTGGTGATCAGGCGGCCGACCGTCTTGGCGATGCCGGCCGCCGTGCGGTCGCTCACCGACGCAGAAATGTCCACAGCTGTTTGTACTATAACAAACTTTCTATTGTCTACCGGCATTACTGCACGTAATCTCATGCCACCCACCAGCGAAAGGGCGTATCAGTGACCGCGCGACAGGTGACCGACGACGACCGCCGCTACGTCTTCCACTCGTGGTCGGCGCAGGACCACATCTCCCCCCTGCCAGTGGCGGGCGCGGAGGGGTCGACCTTCTGGGACTACGGGGGCAACCGCTACCTCGACTTCTCCTCCCAGTTGGTGAACTCCAACCTCGGACACGGCCATCCCCGGCTGATCTCCGCGATCGGCGACCAGGCGGCCAGGCTCGCCTACGCCGCGCCCTCGTTCGCCGTCGACGTGCGGAGCGAGGCGGCCCGGATGATCGTCGAGCGGGCACCCGAGGGCATGGCGAAGGTCTTCTTCACCAACGGCGGAGCCGAGGCCAACGAGAACGCGGTCAGGATGGCCAAGCTGTTCACCGGCCGGCACAAGGTGCTCAGCACCTACCGCTCCTACCACGGCGCGACCACCGGGGCGATCTCGCTGACCGGCGAACCACGGCGCTGGCCGAGCGAGCCGGGCCTGCCCGGCGCCGTGCACTTCTTCGGCCCCTACCCCTACCGCTCCGCGTTCTCCGCCACGAGCGCGGAGGAGGAGAGCGCGCGGGCGCTGCGTCACCTCGACGAGGTGGTGACACTCGAAGGACCGCACACCGTGGCCGCGGTCGTCCTGGAGACCGTGGTCGGCACCAACGGCGTCCTGGTCCCGCCGCCCGGCTACCTGCGCGGCGTGCGCGAGCTGTGCACCCGGCACGGGATCCAGCTGATCTGCGACGAGGTCATGGTCGGATTCGGCCGCGTCGGGCACTGGTTCGCCTGCCAGGCATGGGACGTCAGGCCCGACCTGATCACCTTCGCCAAGGGCGTCAACTCCGGCTACGTCCCGCTCGGCGGTGTGATCATCTCGGCCGAGGTGGCCGGGTTCTTCGGCGACCGCGCCTACCCCGGCGGGCTCACCTACAGCGGTCACCCGCTGGCCTGCGCGGTGGCGGTCGAGCACATGAAGGTCCTGGAGGAGGAGCGGATCCTGCCCCGGGTGCGCGCACTCGGCGAGCGGCTGGAAACCCGGCTGGCCGAGATCGCGCAGCGGCACCCCAGCGTGGGTGAGGTGCGCGGGATGGGCCTGATGTGGGCGATCGAACTCGTCCGCGACAGGGAGACGCGCGAGCCGCTGGTGCCGTACAACGCCGCCGGGCAGGCCAACGAGCCGATGGCGCGGGTCGCCGCTGCCTGCCGCGAGGGCGGCGTGTGGCCGTTCACCCACTTCAACCGGTTGCACGTCGCGCCACCGCTGATCATCGAGGACGACGAGCTGGACCGCGGGCTCGCCGTCTACGACGCGGCGCTCAAGATCGCCGACGAGTACGTCACCGGCTGAGGAGGAGCACGTGTCCGAGCGACCGATGCTGATCGACGGCGAGTGGGTCACGGCAGGCGACGGCCGGTGGATCGAGGTGGAGAGCCCCGGTGACCGCACCACGGTCGCCCGCGTGCCACGCGGCGACGCCGCCGACGTCGGGCGCGCGGTCGACGCGGCCGCCCGCGCCCTCCCTGCCTGGCGGGCGCGCCCGCCGCGCGAACGGGCCGATCTCTTCCGCCGCGTGGCCGACAGCCTCGAACCGGAGGTGGAGAAGCTCGCCCGGCTGGTCTCGCTGGAGAACGGCAACGCGCTGCGCACCCAGTCACGCGGCGAGGCCCGGTTCGTCGTCGACTGCTTCCGCTATTTCGGCGGTCTGGCCGGCGAGGCCAAGGGGGAGACGATCCCGCTCAGCGACGCCGTACTCGACTACACCAGGCGCGAGCCGCTCGGCGTGGTCGGCGCGATCGTCCCGTGGAACGCCCCGCTGATGCTCTCCGCCCTGAAGATCGCCCCCGCGCTGGTCACCGGCAACACGCTGGTGCTCAAGGTCGCCGAGGACGCCCCGCTCGCGGTGCTGGAAGTGGCCAGGATCTGCCAGGAGTTCCTGCCGGCCGGCGTGCTCAACGTCGTGACCGGTTACGGCGAGGAGGCGGGCGCGGCGCTGACCGCGCATCCCGGCGTCGCCAAGCTCAGCTTCACCGGCTCGACCTCCGTGGGCAAGCAGGTGATGCGCGCCGGAGCCGACCGCGTCGCCCCGGTCTCGCTCGAACTCGGCGGCAAGAGCCCGCAACTGGTCTTCCCCGACGCCGACGAGGACTGGGTGGTCGACGGCGTGATCGCGGGCATGCGCTTCTTCCGCCAGGGCCAGTCCTGCACGGCGGGCTCCCGGCTGTTCGTCCACGAGACGGTCTTCGACTCGTTCGTCGGCAAGCTCACCACCCGGCTGGGCTCGCTCACGGTGGGCGACCCGCTCGACGAGTCCACCGACATCGGCGCGATCGTCAACGCCGGACAGTTCGACAAGGTCTGCGGCTACATCCGCGACGGCATGGATCAGCGGGGGGCGCGGATCGCCCTGGGCGGCCTGCCCCCGGAGCACGGCCCGCTGTCCAAGGGCTACTTCGTGGAGCCCACGGTCTTCACCGGCGTCGCCAACGACTGGCGGATCGCGCAGGAGGAGATCTTCGGACCGGTCGTGTGCGCGATCCCGTGGCGCGAGGAGTCCGAGGTGATCGCGATGGCCAACGACACGCCGTACGGGCTGGCCGCGTTCGTCTGGACGCACGACGTGAGCAGGGCGCTGCGCACCGCGCACGCGCTGGAGGCCGGGTGGGTGCAGGTCAACCAGGGGGGCGGGCAGGTCCTCGGGCAGTCCTACGGGGGTTTCAAACAGAGCGGAATCGGTCGCGAGTTCTCCCTCGAGGGGATGCTCGACAGTTACACCCAGCGCAAACACATATCCGTGAGCTTGCAGAGGTGACCACATGTCCTCCACCTCCAACCCGCCTGCCGTGCCTCCGGTGCGGGTGGCGTTCGCCAGTTTCGTCGGCACCACCATCGAGTGGTACGACTACATCCTCTTCGGCACGGCCTCGGTGCTCGTGCTCAACGGGCAGTTCTTCCCCACGCTGAGCCCGGCGGCCGGCACGCTCGCCTCGCTGGCCACGTTCTCGATCGCGTTCGTCGCCCGGCCGCTCGGCAGCGTGCTGTTCGGCCACTTCGGCGACCGGATGAGCCGCAAGAAGATGCTCATCTGGTCGCTGCTGGGCATGGGGATCGCCACGGTCCTGGTCGGCCTGCTGCCGAACTATGACACGATCGGGATCGCCGCGCCGCTCATCCTGGTCATCCTGCGCATCGTGCAGGGTGTGGCCGTCGGCGGCGAGTGGGGAGGCGCCGCGCTGATGGCGCTCGAACACGCGCCGCGACGCAAGCGGGCCTTCTTCGCGAGCTGGCCGCAGGCCGGGGTGCCCGCCGGGCTGCTGCTCGCGAACGGCGCGTTCTTCCTCGTGCAGAGCATGCCGGAGGAGCAGTTCCAGTCCTGGGGCTGGCGGCTGCCGTTCCTCGCGTCCGCGGCGATGATCGCGGTCGGCTTCTACGTCAGGAGCAAGGTCAGCGAGTCGCCGGAGTTCACCGAGATGCGGGAGGCGGAGGCCCGGCGCAAGCGGCAGCGCCGGGTACCGCTGCTCGAGGTGCTGCGCGAGCACAAGCGGGCGGTGCTGATCGGCACCCTGTCCGTCGGCGTCGGCAACACCGTCTTCTACCTGTCCACCGTCTTCATGCTCGCGCACGGGCCGCAGGACCTCGGCTTCGACCGCGGCCAGATCCTCCTGATGCTCATGCTGGCCGCGGCGCTGGACATCGTCTCGCTGCCGCTGGTCGCGATGCTGGGCGACCGGATCGGGCGCAGGCGGCTGATGCAACTCGGCGCGGTGATCGGGATCGTCATCGGGGTGCCGATGTTCGCGCTGTTCGCCACGGGCACCGCCTGGGGCATCCTGCTGGCCACGGTGCTCGCCCTGCCGATCGGCCACGCCTTCTCCAGCGCGGTGCTGACGAGCTTCATCCCCGGGTTGTTCCAGACCCGGGTGCGTTACACGGGCGCCGGACTGTCCTACCAGCTGAGCGGCATCGTCGCATCGGCGCCCGCGCCGTTCCTCGCGACCTGGCTCTTCGAGTCGACGGGAAACAGCCTCGCCGTCGGCGCATACCTGTCGGTGGTGGCGGTGATCACCCTGGTGGCGGTCTCCGCCGCGCCGGCGAAGCCACTCGACGGGGAGAACATCGAGAACCGTGAAGTCACAGACGAAGGGAGCCGTCACGATGAGCAGGGTCGTCCGGGCAGCGCTGTACCAGACGCGGTGGACAGGTGATCGGGAGAGCATGATCCGGGAGCACGAGGACGCCGCGCGCCGCGCCGCCGAGCGGGGTGCCAAGGTGATCTGCTTCCAGGAACTGTTCTACGGCCCGTTCTTCTGCCAGGTGACGGACCAACGGTTCTACGACTGGGCGGAGGCCGTGCCCGGCGGGCCGACGGTGGAGCGTTTCCGCGCGCTGGCGGCGGAGCTTGGCCTGGTCATGGTGCTCCCGGTGTACGAGGAGGAGCAGCCGGGGGTGCTCTACAACACCGCCGCGGTGATCGACGCCGACGGTTCCTTCGCCGGGAAATACCGCAAGAGCCACATCCCGAACCTGCCGGGCTTCTGGGAGAAGTTCTACTTCCGGCCGGGGAATCTCGGTTACCCGGTGTTCGACACCGCGGTCGGCCGCATCGGCGTCTACATCTGCTACGACCGGCACTTCCCCGAGGGCTGGCGGGCGCTCGGGCTGGGCGGCGCGGAGATCGTGTTCAACCCGTCGGCGACGCATCGCGGGCTGTCGCGATACCTCTGGCAGCTGGAGCAGCCGGCCGCGGCCGTGGCCAACGCCTACTTCGTGGGCGCGATCAACCGGGTCGGCGTCGAGGAGTACGGCGACAACGACTTCTACGGCACCTCCTACTTCGTCGGCCCGGAGGGCAAGGTCATCGGCGACACGGCGAGCGACACCGACCCCGACCTAGTCGTCCAGGACCTCGACCTGGACGAGATCAGGCGGATCAGGGATCGCTGGGCCTTCTACCGCGACCGCAGGCCCGAGTCCTACGGCGCCGTGGTGGCGCCGTGAAGCTGTTCACGGCGCGGCGGATCCTGGCCCTGGACGGCACCGAGCCCGAGGCGTTCGCAGTCGAGGACGGCGTCGTGGTCTCGACGGGGACGCGGGCCGGCCTGACCCGGCGGCATCCGGACGCGGAACGGGTCGACCTCGACGGCGCGCTGGTGGTGCCCGGGTTCAACGACGCGCACTGCCACGTCTCGCAGGCCGCGCTCGCCAGGGTCCGCGTCGACCTGGCCGGCGCGGCCGGCTCCGCCGAGGTCGCCGCCGCCCTGCGGGCCAGGGCCGCACGGACGCCGCCCGGCGAGTGGGTCGTCGGGCAGCCGCTGGACGATCGCCTCATCCCCGGCGTCGACCGCGACTTCCTCGACGCCGTCTCGCCCGATCACCCCGTCGTGCTGATCCACTACTCCTTCCACCGGGCGGTGGTGAACAGCAGGGCGCTCGAACTGCTGGGCTACCGCACCGCCGCGGACGCGCCGGACGGCGGGCAACTCATGACCGACGCCGCCGGCCGGCTCGACGGCCGGCTGATCGAGCGCGCCTGGCTCGACCCGTGGCTGCCCGGACCGCGGCGCGACACCATCGCGCCCGCCGGCGAACTCGCCGCGCAGGTGGCCGCGCTGGCCGAGGTGAACGACGGGCTGCACAGGGCCGGGATCACCTCCTACTGCGACGCGATCGTCACCCCGGTGGAGCAGCGGATGTACACCGCGGCACGCGACCGTGGCGCGCTCACGCCGCGGGTGAGCATGCTGCTGTGGCACACCTACTTCGACCCGGCGACCTGGCCCGGCCAGGAAGCCGACCAGCGGCTGCAGCTGAGCGGCGTGAAGCTGATGTACGACGGCGCGCTGACCGGCGGCACCTGCCTGTGCCTCCACCCCTACCCGAGCGGCACGGGCACGGACAACGGCCTGCAGATCCTCACCGACGAGGAGTTCGCCGGCCGGGTGCGCGCCGTCGCGTCCGCGGGAGCGCGGATCGCGGTGCACGCCAACGGCGACCTGGCGATCAGCAAGCTGCTCGACGTCTTCGCATCGCTGCCCGCCACCGGGGCCGGCCATCGCGTCGAGCACTGCAGCATCGTGGACGACGAGATCATCGCCAGGCTGGTCACGCTCGGCGTCACGCCGGTGCCGTTCTCCGCCTTCGCCCATCTGTACGGCGAGGCGCTCACCGGCTTCTACGGCGAGGAGCGGGCCGGCCGGATCTGCGCGCACCGGTCGATGCTGGACGCCGGGCTGGAGGTCGCCGGCTCGTCCGACTACCCCATCGTGCCCATCGACCCGCTCCTCGGCGTGCAGAGCATGGTCACCCGCAGGTCGGCCGCGGGCCTGGACTTCGGCCCCGCCCAGCGGCTCGGCGTGATCGAGGCGCTCGGCGTCTACACGCACGGCTCGGCGCACGCCACCGGCGACGGGCGCCGGAGGGGCCGGCTCTCTCCCGGCCAGGTGGCCGACTTCGTCGTCCTCGACGCCGACCTGACCGCCGTCGAGCCCGACGAGATCGCGGCCACCCGGGTGCGCTCGACCTGGGTGGGCGGCGAGCGGGTGTGGGCCTCCGGATGACCACGGCCGCGGGCGAGCCGACGTTCGAGCGCGTCCGCCGCCGGGTCCGGCCGGTGCCCCTCGGATCTGGGCGCTGCCAACCACGAGCCGCAGGCGCGGTCAACACCGCCGCAACCGAACGTCCCCCCGGCGGTGAGACAGCGGCGCGCTGATCGACATCGCCATGAACCTCGTCCGGGCCTGGCCGCCGTGACCCCGTGCTGTCTGCTGGGCCGGTCGATCTGAAGAATGCCGCGATCAGAGAATCTCTCGACCGTCATACGACTTTCTCCGGACAGAACTGCGGGAACGACGTCGATGGTTCAAGCCGCGAAGGACAGAAGGAGTGGACGGGCATGCGCGAAAAGGTCTCGGGCATGCCTCTCGGCACCCTCGGAGGTGTCAGCCAGGTCGACCCCCGGTCCGGCTACTGGACGGACGATCACGAACAGGGTGCTTACGTCGGCGCTGGACCCGCTGCTGACGGCACCCGCGGCACCACCTGCGCACCCGGCCCGCTGAACATCGGCCGCAAGGTCAGCCCGTCGAGGCAGCTGTGGGATCTCGCCCGGCGGCTGATCGTGGGACATCCCGCGCCCGGCCGGCGCAAACCCTGAGCAGGACGGTTCCCGGGGCGGGACACAGCGAGATCTCCGCGCGGGTGGGCCGCCGGACAGCCGATGGGGCTGACGAAGGGACGCTCGGTGACCAATCGCGAACCGGATGCCGACGACGCCCCGGCAGCCCGCCCCCGGCGGCAGGCGAGCCTGTCGGCGGACCGCGCCGTCGCCACCACGGGCGCGCTCCTGTCAACGAAGCGGGCGCCCAAGGTCCAGCTCCGGCACGGTGAGGGCGCCAAGAGCCACCTGACCAGCCTCCAAGGGCTGGTGGCGCTCTCCCTCGACGCTCTGAGTTCCGTCGCCTACGGTCCGGAGGCGATCGCCCTCGTCCTCGTCGCCGCGGGAAGCGCCGCAGTCGGCCACACGCTGCCGATCACGCTGGCCATCGCCGCGCTGCTCGTCCTGCTGGTGACCTCCTACTGCCAGGTGATCGCCGCCTTCCCCGACGGCGGCGGCTCCTACGCGGTGGCCAAGCGTAGCTTCGGCCCGATGGTGAGCCTGCTGGCCGCCGCCGCGCTGGTCGTGGACTACGTGCTCACCGTCGCGGTGAGCCTGGCGGCCGGCGCCGCGAGCCTCGCCTCCGCCTTGCCCGTCCTCCGTCCGCATCTCCTGGGGACCTGCCTGGTGGGGCTGGCCGTGCTCACCGCGCTGAACCTGTACGGCATAGCCGACAGCGCCCGCTGGCTCATGGTGCCGACCCTGCTGTTCATCGCGAGCATCTTCGGCATGGTCGTCATAGGACTGGCACGCTCCCACCCGGCGGCGATCGTCGGCACCCCCGAGCCCCTGCCCGCGCACGAGGCGCTCAGCGTGCTGCTGATCCTGAAGGCGTTCTCCTCGGGCTGCTCGGCGCTGACCGGCGTGGAGGCCATCGCCAACGGGGTGCCGATGTTCCGCCGGCCGCGGGTGCGCCGGGCCCAGCGGACCGAGCTGATGCTCGGCCTGCTGCTCGGGACGATGCTGATCGGGACGGCGCTGCTCATCCGGCGCGACGACGTCGTGCCGCGTTCGGGCGTCACCATCCTGGCCCAGCTCACCGCGGGCGCCTACGGCACGGGCTGGCTCTACCTCGCGGTCAACATCATCGTCACCCTCGCGCTCGGGCTGGCCGCCAACACCAGCTTCGGCGGCCTACCGGTGCTGATGGCTCTGCTGGCCAAGGATCACCGGCTCCCGCACCTGTTCACTCTGCGCTCCGAGCGGCCTGTCCACCGCTACGGCGTCGTCGCGGTGGCCGTCCTCGCCGCGCTGCTCCTGATCACGCTGGACGCACAGACCCACCGGCTGATCCCGCTGTTCGCGATCGGAGTGTTCACCGGGTTCACCATCAGCCAGACGGGGCTCGTCCGCTACTGGACGCGGGAACGCCCGCCAGGGTGGGCGCGCAAGGCGCTGCTGAACGGCGCCGGCGCTGTCGCGACGACGGTGGCCACGCTGGTGCTGCTCGTCACGAAGTTCACTGAAGGCGCCTGGGCGGTGCTCGTGGCCGTCCCGCTGCTGATCCTGCTCTTCAGGAGCGTCGAGCGCTACTACGGCCGGATCACGGCCGCGCTCGGGCTCGGCCGGCCGCCGGCGGCGCCGCACCGCCCCGAGCCGGGCAAACGGCTGGTGATCGTCCCGATCAGCCCGGCGTCGGCGATCAGCGCCCTGTCCGGACGGACGCTCAGCGCGGCACTGGCCCTCGGCGGGGAGATCGTCGCCGTCGTCGTCTCCGACACCCCCGACGAGCTCGGTGACCTGCGCGCGAAGTGGGAGCGATGGAACCCGCAGGCCCGGCTGAAGATCCTGGACAGTCCCCGTCACGCGGTGGTCCGCCCCGTCGTCGAGTACGTGCGCCGCCAGGAGGCGAGCGGCCGGTGGATCGCGGTGGTGATCCCGCGCATCGAGCCGCCCCATCCCCGCTACCGGCTCCTGCACACGCAGCGTGACCTGCTCCTGGCGGCGTCCCTGCGCGACCACACGAGCGCGATGGTGTGCTTCGTGCCGTTCCGCGTCCGGAGCTGAGCGTCACCCGCCGAACCGGCCGCCGGCGTGGGGACGGCGCGGGAGGGGCTCGCGGCCGGGTGGCTGGCGCACCTCCCGCTCCGGCGCCGGCCGCGGCGGATTGGGCCGGGTGACCTCCTCCTGACCCAGGTCGAACTGCTCGCCGTGGTGGCTCAGCGCGATCGGCGGCCCTTCCAGGAGCCGGTAGGCCGTCGCCTCCTTCGTGGCGCTGACGCTCACCAGGCTGCCGCGGTAACGCAGCCGGAAGGCGAGCCGGGTGATGCCGGAGGGCAGAGAGGGCGCGAAGCACATCCGTCCCTCGCCCGCGCGCATCCCGCCGAATCCCGCCACCAGGGCGATCCACGCCCCGGCCAGCGACGCCATGTGCACACCGTCCACGGTGTTCTTCTCCAGGTCGGCGAGGTCCATCAGCGCCGCCTCGCCGAGGTAGCGATAGGCGAGCTCGAGATGTCCCACCTCGGCGGCGATAACCGCCTGGGTGCAGGCGGACAGGGACGAGTCGCGCACCGTCAGAGCCTCGTAATAGGCGAAGTTCGCGACCTTCTGGTCAGGCGTGAAGGCATCTCCGCGCAGATGCATCGCGAGCACCACGTCCGCCTGCTTGACCACCTGCCGCCGGTAGAGATCGAAGTACGGGAAGTGCAGCAGCAGCGGATAACGATCGGGACCGGTGGCGGCGAAGTCCCAGAGCGCGTGCTGCGTGAAGTCCTCGCTCTGCGGATGCACCCCCAACTGCTCGTCCCAGGGGACGGTCATCGCCTCCGCCGCCTCGCGCCAGCGGCGGATCTCCTCCGCCGTGACCTCGAGCCGCTCCGCGCGGGCCGGATGGCGGTCCGCCGCCTCGGCAGCCTCGCGCAGGTTCCGCTGGGCCAGCAGGTTCGTGTAGACGTTGTTGTCGACGACGGCGGTGTACTCGTCCGGTCCGGTCACGCCGTCGATGCGAAACCGCCCGGAGACGTCATGGTGGCCCAGGGAGCACCACAGCCGGGCCGTCTCGACGAGCACGTGCAGGCCGGCGTCGCTGTCGAACGTGACGTCCTGGCAGGCGTCGACGTACTGGGCGACCGCGTGCGCGACGTCGGCGTTGACGTGGAAGGCCGCGGTTCCCGCGGGCCAGTAGCCGGAGCATTCCTCGCCGTGGATGGTCCGCCAGGGGAAGGTGGCGCCGCGCAGCCCCAGTTGCTTGGCGCGCGCCCGCGCCAGGGGAATGGTGGACCGCCGCCACGACAGCGCGTCGGCGACGGCTCTTGGATAGGTGTAGGTGAGCACGGGCAGCACGAAGATCTCGGTGTCCCAGAAGGCGTGCCCGTCGTAGCCGGACCCGGTCAGGCCCTTGGCCGGTATGGCGCGCTCCTCCAGACGCGCGGCGGACTGCAGCAGGTGGAACAGCCCGAAACGCACGGCCTGCTGCACCTCGGCGTCGCCCTCCACCTCCACGTCCGCACCGGCCCAGAACCCCTCCAGGAAGCGCCGCTGGCCCGCGCACAGGCCGTCCCAGCCGACCAGGCGGGTGGCCGCCAGCGCCGCGGCCACCTGATCGTGCAGGGCGGGCCGCGACCGCCTGGCCGACCACCCGTAGGAGAAGAACTTGACCAGCCGCAGCGTCCGGCCAGGTGACAGGCGCGTGGCCACGGTCACCCTGCTGACGTCGTCGCTGCCCTGCGCCTCGGTCAGCGTGCCGTCCGGCCCGTCGATCTCGTGCCACATGCCCGCGGCGACCCGCAGCCCGCTGACCCGGGCGCGGTGCACCATGATCGCCAGGCCGTTCCTGTCGACGACGCTCTCCTCCGGGACCAAGGGGGACCGCAGCGGCGCGGCGGCCCGCGGGTCACCGCCCGCGGACGTCTGGGTCTCGTTGGCGACCAGCTCCGACTGGACGACGAGGTGGGTCGGCTGGTCCACGGCCTCGACCTCGTAGCGGATCGCGGCGATCGCGCGATGGGTGAACGACACCAGCCGCGTGGACCTGATCCGCACCGAGGTCCCGGTCGGCGAGCTCCAGTGCGCCGTGCGCGTGAGGGTGCCGGCGCGCAGGTCCAGCACCCGCTCGTGCTGGTGCAACGTCCCGTACCGCAGGTCGAAGGGCTCGTCGCCGACCAGTAGCCGGATCAGCTTGCCGTTGGTGACGTTCACCACCGTCTGCCCCGACTCCGGGTAACCGTAGCCCGCCTCCGCGTACGGCAGCGGCCTCAGCTCGTAGAACCCGTTGAGGTAGGTGCCCGGCTCCCCGTGCGGCTCGCCCTCGTCCAGGTTGCCGCGCAAACCGATGTGTCCGTTGGACAGCGCGAACACCGACTCGCTCTGCGCCAGCACGTCCAGATCCAGCCGGCGCTCCCGGAGCGTCCATGGCCCGACCTCGAACGCGGGGTGCCGGATCATCTGGCGCCCTGCCCCAGCAGCTCGGCCAGGTCGGTGACCACGACGTCCGCGCCGTGCTGACGCAGCGCCTCGGCCTGCCCCACCCGGTCGACGCCGACGACGAAGCCGAACCCTCCCGCGCGGCCGGCCGCCACTCCCGCCAGTGCGTCCTCGAACACCGCCGCCTCCGCCGGCTTCAGCGCCAGAGCCTCGGCAGCCGCGAGATACATGTCCGGGGCCGGCTTTCCCGCCAGCCGCCGCTCCCGGGCCACGACGCCGTCTATCCGGGCGTCGAACTGCGAGACGAGCGCAGCGGCGGTCAGGACGTGAACGGCGTTGGCGCTCGACGACACCACGGCCCTGCGCAGTCCCCCGTCCCGGACCGCGGCGAGGTAGCGGGAGGAGCCGGGGAAGACCTGCACGCCGTCCCGGTCGATGATCGCCTGGACGAGCCGGTTCTTCCGGTTGCTCAGCCCGTTCACGGTCATCGCGTCGGGCGGGTCGTCCGGCGTCCCCTCCGGCAGGCTGATGCCGCGCGCCCGCAGGAAACTCCGCGCCCCGTCCACGCGCTTCTTGCCGTCGACGTAGCGGTCATAGTCGGCGGTCGCGTCGAAGGGCACGAAGGCGGTCCCCGAGATGCGGGCCCATTCCCGCGGCGTGCACGGTGGCGGTGCGCGTCAGCACGCCGTCCATGTCGAACAGGCACCCGCGAATCCCCTCAGGCAACCCCAGCATTCGTCCCCCTGCGGGAGGCACTACCCGCCTGACCTGCGAATACCCGTCGGGCGTCGGACCGGGCGGCGGGAAGGACACCGCCCCAGCGGCGAGTGAGCCGCACCCGAGCGGCGTGCGCGTCCCTCGAGCGGTGGGTGACCCTTTACTCGAGCGGCAGGGCGTGCCGTCCGGCAACCTGGCGGATCTCCTCCAGCGGGTACGGCGTCTTCCTGCTCTCGCTCTGCAGGGCGTGGTAGAAGTCGTTCAGCACGGTGGCCAGCGGGCTGTGCCGCGACAGCAGGGCCGCGACCCCGCCGGGCACGCCGGCGGGCCGCTCTCCCGCCGCCCATTCCCGCACCAGCTCGCGACGCCGCGGCCAGTCGGCGCCGTGGAAGGCGCCGGCCAGCCAGTTCACCAGGTACGTCAGCGTGTAGGTGCGGTCGAAGGTGAGGCGCCGGCGACAGAAGGCCCGTTCCTCCTCTGACAGGTCGAACCGGGTGGAGGTGGCCAGCCCGAAGTCGGTCAGGTAGAAGCGGCGCCCGTCGGTGAGGATGTTCCCGAAGTGCGCGTCGAAGTGCAGGAGCCCGCCCGCGTTCATGAAGGACACTGCTTCACGCAGCCCCTGGTCCGCCAGGGCGCAGGCCCGGTCGGCGTCGCCCGCGCGCACCTGCTCGTCCAGCCACTGGTGCAGGTTGTGGGGAAAGTACTCCAGGAAGAGCGTCAGGCTCGCCGGAGCCCCTGCCAGCGCCTCCAGGCGGCGGCGCACGCCGGGCGCGCCCTCCCAGAAGGTGACCGCCCGATCGATGTCGGCCAGCTCCGCGTACAGCGGGGTGGGCTCGGCGTCGGGCAGCACCCTCCAGTGGTACAGCAGCGGGAAGCCGGGGAACCGGCCGGTCAGCACCCACCCGGTGGTCATCGAGTGCGCGGCCAGCTCGCGCCAGGCGCCGAAGCCGGGCGAGCCGATGCCGTACTGGCAGAAGGGCGGCAGCCCGAACAGGTCGGCCGTCGAGTGCGGGTGGCGCAGCTCGGGCTCGGTGACGGGCACACGCTTGACGAAGACCGAGGCGCCGCCGACCTCGAGCCGCGCGGACGCCCCGCCGATGCCGGTGCCGAGGGGCACGGCCTCGCGCTCCAGCAGCTCGGCCAGCTTCCGGTCGTCGTAGCGGGCCAGGGCCGCGGAAACGGCGCGGTGCGTGGTCACTCGCATCTCCGTCACCGTGATCACTCTACTGCCGATGACGGCCGCCCTCGCCTGGCGGCCAGCCCGCCGCACCGCTCGGCGAGCTGGCTGACCTCTCGGCGGTCCCGAGCTGCGCCGTCCCGGCGACCGGTGCCGGCAGGTCGCGCACCCGGCGGCCCTTCCAGCGATACTTGTGCCGCCGCCTCGGCGAGCCCCGTGGCAGTGCGGGAGGATGCGGGGCATGTATGTCCATGAGGCCGGTGACGCGCACGCTTCTCCCATCCTGTTACTGCACGGCGGCGGCGTCGCGGGATGGATGTGGCGCCCGACACTGGAGCGGCTCGGAACGAACGCCCGAGTGATCATTCCCGATCTTCCCGGCCACGGCCGCAGCGCGGCCGAAGCGTATCGATCGCACGAGATGACCGCCCAGGCCCTGGCGGTCGTCCTGGAGGAACGCGCGCCGCACGGCGCGATGGTCGCGGGGTTCTCGTTGGGTGCGCAGCTCACGATCCTGCTCGCCGCGACCCGGCCCGATCTCGTGACGAGTGCCGTCGTCGTGAGCGCGCAGGCGAAGCCTCTTCGCTTCCCCCAGGCGACTCTCGGGCTCCTCGCCGCGACCGCACCGCTCGCACGACGACGGTGGTTCGCGAAGCTCCAGGCGAAGCACCTGTTCATCCCGGACGAGCTCCTGACCGACTACCTTCGCGACAGCGCTCGCACAAGCCGTGAGACTCTGCTCGCCGGCGTCGGCGAGAACATCCGCTTCACCCTCCCCGCCGGCTGGGCCGGCTTCACGAACCCGGCGCTGGTGATGGTGGGCGAGCACGAGCGGAAGCTGATGCACGCCTCCGCACGCGACATCCACGATTCCCTCCCGGGCAGCGAGATGACCTCCGTGCCGGGATGCGGCCATGGCATACCCCTGCAGCGCCCCGACCTGTTCGCCCGGATCCTGGCCGACAGAAGGTGAAGGTCCTGCCCGGCATGGGTGGAGCGAGGAGTTCGGCGGCGGCGCGCAGGTCACCCCGGTAGCCGAGAGCGTGTGACGGGGTCGTGGTGGACCGGCGGCGGGCCTTCGAGGAATTTCCGGGTGCGCTTCCCCCGTCAGCGTCACAGCTCATCGGGGGTGCCGGTGCGCCGGTCGTGGTAGTCCAGCAGCCTGGACAGCAGCCGGGTCAACCGCTGCCGCTCCTCGAGCGACAGCGGAGCCAGCAGCTCATCCTGGGTTTCGGCCAGTTGCTTCTCCAGCCGCCGCAGCTGCCGCCTGCCCCCGGTGGTCAGCGAGATGATGTTGCGCCGCCGGTCGGAGGGGTCCGGAGCGCGCTCGACCAGCTCGCGATCGGCGAGTTCGTTGATCGCCGCGACCATGTCGCTGAGGTGGATGCCGCTACGGCGGCCGAGCGCGGCCTGGCTGGCCGGGCCGAACTCCTCCAGCGTCGCCAGCAGGCGGTAGTGGTAGCCGCGCGCCTGCACCGCCGAGAATCCGTCGCCCACCAGGCGCTGAGCGTGGCCGGCGGTCTGTGTGAGCAGCCAGCTGGGCAGGCTCTCCCACCTGGCAGGCGTCTTCTCGGACGGGTTCTCCACGTGGCAAGTCTAGCGAATCGTTAGAGTCCCGAACGATCGTGGTATCGTTCGGGTTATAAACGTTTATGTTATGAACGTTCATCCAACGAATGATTCTCTGGAGCTGAGAGCATGATCAAGCCGTTCCGCATCGCCATCCCCCAGGCCGACCTCGACGACCTGACCGACCGGCTCTCCCGCACCCGCTGGCCCAACGAGGTCGCCGACGCCGGGTGGGACTACGGCTTCCCGCTGGCGCGGCTCAAGGAACTGGCCGAATGCTGGAGGGCCGGCTACGACTGGCGCGAGCACGAGGCCGAGCTCAACGAGCTTCCGCATTTCACCACCGAGATCGAGGGCCAGAACATCCACTTCGTCCACGTTCGGTCGTCGAAACCGGACGCGCTCGCGCTGATCCTCACCCACGGCTGGCCCGGTTCCTTCCTGGAGTTCCTCGACGTGATCGAGCCGCTGTCGCGCGACTTCCACCTGGTGATTCCGTCCATCCCGGGTTTCGGCTTCTCCGGGCCGACCCATGAGCGCGGCTGGGACATCGTCCGGGTCGCGCGGGCCTGGGCCGAGCTGATGCGCCGTCTCGGGTACGAGCGCTACGGCGCGCAGGGCGGCGACTTCGGTGCGGGCATCTCGTTGGCGCTCGGCGCGGAGGCCCCCGAGCGGGTGGCCGGGGTACACGTCAACTACCTGCCGACCCGGCCGGTCCCGGACGCCGACCTCGAGCTGTCCGAAACTGATGAGGCCCGGCTGGACAAGGTCAGGCAGCTGATGGCGAACCGTCCGCCGTACCAGGCCCTGCAGGCTCTCACCCCGCAGACCATCGGCTATGCGCTGACCGACTCGCCGGTCGGCCAGCTGGTCTGGATCGCCGAGCGCTTCGCACAATGGACGGATCCTCGCTCGCCGATCAGCGACGAGCGGATGCTCACCGACGTCTCGCTGTACTGGCTGACCGCCACCGCGGCCTCGTCGGCGCGGCTGTCGCGCGAGACTCCGCGGCGGATCGAGCCGTGCCCGGTGCCGGTCGGCGTGGCGGTGTTCCCGCACGACATCACCCAGTCGGTACGACCGCTGGCCGAGCGGCTGTACGACATCAGGCACTGGTCGGAGTTCGAGCGCGGCGGCCACTTCGCCGCGATGGAGGCACCGGACCTGCTCGCCGAGGACATCCGCGACTTCTTCCTCGACCACGTCAAGTGACGAGAACGCCAGCCGGTCCAACCACTCAAGGAGGCCATCATGACCAGCACCGAAACCCTGATCCGCGCACTCGCCGACCGCGCCGAACTCACCGACCTGGTCGCCCGTCACAGCTTGTGGATCGACGAGCGCCGCTACGGCGAGACCGACCGGCTCTTCACCGAGGATGTCGTCGTCGAGTCCCCGCGCGGGAAGGCCCGCGGCATCGAGGAACTCGTCGAACTCGTGCGCAGGGGCCACGACACGTACGTCCGCACTCTGCACAGCAAGTCCAACCTCGTGATCGAGGTCGACGGCGAGACCGCCACGGTGCGGGCCCACGACATCGCCGTGTTCGTCATCGACGACAAGACCGAGGCCCTGGCGGCCGGGTTCCACCGCTACCGGGCGCGCCGCACCGAGGACGGCTGGCGCTTCGACCGCCTCGTGGTCACCCCCGTCGCACTGACCGAAGCCCTCGACCGGGCCCTCTAGAAGACACCGCAGGCCGCGGGCTCCCGGACACCCAGGAGTTCCGCGGCCATCGCGACGTCCGCGCCGGCGTCGCGCAGTGTTCCGTCCGTGTTCCGTCCGTGTTCCGTCCGTGTTCCGTCCGTTCAGCCGATCCGGGCAGCCAGCAGCGAGACCAGCCGATCGACGGTGACGGTTTCCAGCGGAACCACCACGGCACCGTGACCGTCGCCCAGCGCTTCGCCATTCTCGGGCACGGCCACGACCAGGCAGCCCGCGGCGAGCGCCGAAGCGATGCCCGGCCGGGAATCCTCCAGCGCCACACAGTCGCGCGGATCGACGCCCAGCCGTCCGGCCGCCGTCAGGTAGGACTCCGGATCCGGCTTCGGGCGCGTCACCTCGTCACCGCAGACCACGGTGTCGAACATGCCGGGATCGAGCTGGGCCAGCACCTCGTCGACCAGTACGCGATGGCTTGAGGTCACCAGCGCCGTGGGAACGCCGTGCCGGCGTACGGACCGCACCACCGCCTGTGCGGCCGGCCGCCACGGTACCCCGAGGGCGAACAGCTGCCGGGTACGTTCCAGCAGCCAGGCGCCGACTCCTCGGCGTCGGCCTCGACGCCGAGGTCCTCCTGGACGATCCGGGCGGTGTCCCGCAGGTTCCGGCCGACCACCCGGCGGCGCGTCTCGGCCGGGAGCGTGCCGCCGAGCTTCTCGGCGAGATCGGCGAGACTGACGTCCCAGAGGGGTTCACTGTCGAACAGCGTGCCGTCCATGTCGAACAGCGCCGCCGCCGGCGGGCCCGCGCCCGGTGCGGCCGTGTCCTTCGTCACCGGAGGGCCTCGGCGAGCCAGCGCTGCGCCGTACGGGGATCGTCGCTGGTCGTCCCGTCCACGCCGAGCTCGAGCCAGCGCCGCAGATCGTCCTCATCGCGGGTGGGCCAGCCGTGCACCGGGAAGCCCTCGTCGTGCAGCTGCCGGACGACGCCGGCGGTCAGCCCTTCCGCGCCGCTGTGGATCCGGCAGGACCCGGTGTCCTCCATCAGCTTGCGGTAACCGCCCGGGTGGGACTCGGCGATGGTCCACTTGGACACGATGATGCCCCGCGGGATCTCCGGCAGCTTCTCGGCCACGGTGGCCATCGCCTCGACCGAGAATCCGGTCAGGATCGTGCGTTCGGCGTAGCCGGGATGGCGGGGGAGGAAGTCGGCCAGACCGTCGATGGCGGCCAGATCCTTGATCTCCAGCTGGACGAACCGCGTCGTCGCCTGGTACATCTGCTCCAGCGTGGGCACCCGCTCACCCCCGCCCACGTCGACCGAGCTGATCTCCGACCAGGTCAGCTCTGCGACGGGGCCCAGATCCCGGCCGGCCGGATCGGCCGCGACCCGGTCCAGGGTGGCGTCGTGCAGCATGAAGAGCTGCCCGTCCGAACTGATCCGTACGTCGGTCTCCAGCTCGTCGACGCCGACCTCTTCCGCCACGCGATACGACGCGATGGTGTTCTCGGGTGCTTCGGCCATGGCGCCGCGGTGTCCGACGATGGCAAATGCCACGATGTTCCTTTCTCGCTGTGATCTGTCTTGCCAGTGGGATCTCGTGCCGGCGGCCGGCGGAGCGGCGGCACGAAAGGTTCAGGGGGGTCAGGACGCCACCAGCCGCCGATACTTCGGCAGCACCCGCTGGACGGCCGGGGCGAGGTTCCGGTTCGCCTCGCGCAGCGCCTCGCCCGGGTCGGCGTTGGAGGCGTACACCTTCTGCAGCACGATCAGCATGTCGGAGATCGTCTCGTTCACGTACCGGCGCATCACGTCCGCCTGGCGGGCGCGACTCAGCTGATCCTGGGCGACCTGGTACGCGGGCGTCGCGGCGTTGCGCTCCTTGATCTCCGGTGAGTTGAGCGAGCTGGTGGTCACCGGGAGATAGCCGGTGTTGAGACTCCACTCGGGCGCGCCCTTCTCGGCCAGGTACTTGACCAGCTCCCAGGTCGCCTGCTTGCGCGCCTTGGTCGCGTTGCGCATGATCGCCAGCCCGCTGCCTCCGGTCGGCACGCCGGGCGCGTCCTGCTCGGGCAGGAAGGCCGCGCCGAACTCGAACGTGGCCGCTTTGAGCAGCGAGGTCAGCGCGCCGGTGGAGTTGCAGATGGTCGCCGTCACGCCGGCCGCGAAGTCGCCGTTGATGTCGTCGGCCAGGTAGGCCATCTGGTCGTCGTGGATGAACGCCCGGTCGAACTCCAGGGCGGCGACGGTCTGCTCGGAGTCCAGCCTCGACGCCATGCCCTCGGAGTAGCTGCCGTCGAAGGCCCAGCTCGACCCCTGGAAGTACCAGTCGTCCTTGCCGGTGTAGCCGCGCATCTTGATCGGGGAACCGTGGTACTTGAAGCCTTTGAGCTCGCGTCCCCACTCCCGCAGCTCGGTGAACGTCCTCGGCCCGCGGTCGGGCAGCCCGGCGCCGGCGAAGATATCTTTGTTGTAGTAGAAGAGGGGCGTCGAGCGAGCCCAGGGCAGCCAGTAGACCTGGTCCCGGATGGTGCCCTCGGCCAGGAACCTCGGATGGAACGCGTCCGCGCCGAAGCCGGCGTCGAAGTAGCCGCTCAGCGGTTCCAGCGTCTCGGCGAGGAAGTAGCGGTTCCAGTTCACGTCGCTGAGCGTGACGATGTCGGGAACCTGCCCGACGGCGAAGCTGGCGGCCAGCTTCGAGTCGAGCGCGGGGTATCCGGGAAACAGCTGGATCTCGCAGAAGATGTCCTGCTGTGAGGCGTTGAACCCGTCGATGATCGACTGCAGGACCGCGGCGTTGTGCGAGGTGAACGCACTCCACAGCACGACCCGCCGGCGGCGGGCGAACCGTTCCGGCACCTGCCCGCTCACCTGGGCGTAATCGCCTTCCATGCGGCCGACGCAGCCGGTCAGCGCCAGACTGGCCACGGCCGCGGTGGCACCGGTCAGGAGCCGGCGCCGGCTGAAACTCGTCCCGGTCACGCTGGGTCCTCTCTGATCGAACCGGATCGCACGCACATGGTGATCACCGGCGAACCGCGCTGCCGGCCAGACCGGCGACGATGTAGCGCTGCGCCAGCAGGAAGACGATCACCACCGGCAGGACGACGAACAGGGTCCCGGCCATCAGCGCCCCCCAGTCGTTGATGCCGTCGTTCTCCTTGAGGTAGAGCAGCCCGATCGGCAGCGTCCGCATGTTGACCGAGTTGGTCACGATCAGCGGCCAGACGAAGCCGTTCCACTCGTCGATCAGGGCGATCAGCCCGACCGTGATGATCGCCGGCCGGGACATCGGCACGATGATCGAGAAGATCGTGCGCAGGTGGCCGGCGCCGTCCAGCTGCGCTGCCTCCAGCACCTCGTACGGGAGCGACCGGAAGAACTGGTGCAGCAGGAAGGTGCCGAACGCCGACGCCACACCCGGCAGGATCAGGCCGGCATAGGTGTTCAGCAGGTTCATCTGGCCGACGGTGATGTAGTTCACCAGGAGGGTCACGTGCCCCGGAACCATCAGCGCGCCGAGCATGAAGATGAACAGGTAGCGCTTTCCCGGGAACGGCAGGAAGGCGAAGGCGTAGGCGGTGGAGATGGCCAGCACCACCTTGAGCGCCGTCCCGATCGCCGCGACCACGACCGAGTTGACCAGGAACTGGTCGAACGGGGCCAGCGTCCAGGCGTTGACGAAGTTCTCGAGGGTCAGCGATCGCGGGATCAGCCGCAGCGGCCAGCTGTTGATGTCGGCGTTGGTCTTGAACGCCGTGCTGACGAAGAGGTAGAGCGGGATCAGGAAGACCAGGGCCGTGATCACCAGGGAGAGCACGCCCCACCAGCGTGTACGGCGAGAGCCGGACTTTCGCGGGGCGGGCCCGGTCGCCGCAGCGGCCGGCATGACCGTCATCAGTAGTGAACCCTCCGCTCGACGAATCGGAACTGCAACACGGTGATCGCCATCAGCACCACGAACATGATCATGGAAGCCGCGCTGGAGACACCGACGTTGCTGCGGTTGAACGCCTCGTCGTAGATGAACCAGCTCAACGTGGTGGTGGAACGGGCGGGTCCGCCGCCGGTCATCATGGCGATCACGTCGAAGGCCTGGAAGGCCGAGATCGTCTGGGTGATCACCAGGAAGAAGGTGGTGGGGGAGAGCAGCGGGAAGATCATGCGCCGGAACTGCGTCCACCGGCCGGCGCCGTCGATCCGGGCCGCTTCCAGCACCTCCGCCGGGATCTGCTGGATGCCCACCAGGTAGACGATCGCGACGAAGCCGAGCCCCTTCCAGATGGACACGATGATCAACGCCCACAGCGCCCAGTCGTCGTCGGTCGTCCAGGCGGGCGAGCTCGTCCCGAACGCCTCGAACACCAGCCGGCTGAGGCCGTGATTCGGATCGAAGATGAACAGCCAGATGGTCGCGATCGCCGCCCCGGACAGCACGTGCGGGGCGAACGCGAGCGTCTGCACCGCGGTGCTGCCCCGGAGTCGCTGCGCGAACAGCATCGCCAGCGCCAGGCCGAGCACCAGGGTCACGACCACGAGGACGACCACCCACACCAGCGTGCGCAACAGGACCTCGGGGAAGGACCAGCTGCTGAACAGGGCCTGGTAGTTGAGCAGGCCGGCCCACTCGGCCCGCGGCGAGATGAAGTCCCAGGTGGTGAGGCTCAGATAGACGTTCTCGACGATCGGCCAGTAGGAGAACACGGCGATCAACGCCAGGTTGGGCAGTGCGAAGGCGACGAACAGCAGGTACCCGCGCCGGCGGCGGCGGGCCGCGGCGCGCCGCCCCGCGGACGTCGTTCCCCCGGCATCGGCCGGTTGGCGGGGGCTGTCGGAGAGTGCTGATCTCGAATCGAGATCGCTTGCTCCACTGCTCACGGGCTACCACCCATCCGCATCGAGGTCGAACAGGTCGAGACTTTACTGGCGGTCTCGTGCTCAAATCTGTTCATATGGCGGCAAATCTGTGACCATTGCGCGAACGTTTCCACCACATGTGCAAGGGTGTCAGCAAGGATGTCGAGCTCGTTTCACGGCCGTGCCTTCGATCGTCAGCAGCGGATCCTCAGCTATGTCCGGAGCGAAGGCCGCGCGGTCGTCTCCGACATCGCCGACCTGTTCGCGATCTCGCCCGCGACGCTGCGCCGGGACCTGCGGGCGCTTGAGGCGCAGCGGCTGATCGCCCGGTCCTACGGCGTCTTCTACCCCACCGACATCGGCCGTTACGAGACGCCGGTGGAGCACCGGCGCAAGGCCAAGACCGAGGAGCGGCTGGTGATCGCCGAAGCGGCGGTCGCCATGATGGCCGACGTCGGCACGGTGTTCCTCGACGAGGGAGCGCTGCCGGAGGATCTGGTCGGGCCGATGCGCCGGCTGCAGCGGATGACCGTCGTGACCCGATCCGTGACCATCGCCGCCGAACTCTGCAGCCAGACCGACCACGACGTCATCATCGTCGGCGGCCGGCTACGAACGACGACCATGGGCACCGTCGATCGATGGGCGACGGCGATGCTCGCAGAGCTGAATGTCGACCTGGCGTTCATGGGCACCAACGGGCTGTCGATCGACCGTGGGCTGACCACTCCTGACCCGGCCGTGGCGCAGGCCAAGACGGCGGCGATCCAGGCGGCCCGCCAGACCGTGCTGGTGTGCGAGCACACCCGGTTCGGCGTGGCCAGCTTCGCCAAGTTCGCCGACATCGGGCAGCTGGCCTGGGTCATCACCGGCAAGCAGCTGTCCCGAGCCACCGCGCAGCGCTACGGCGCATCCGGCCCCAGGGTGCTGCGCGTCTAGATTCCGAAGTGTGCGATCAACGGCGTGCCGTAGCCGGACAGGCGGGAAGGTCTCCCGCTAGAGCATGCGGGACGTGTACGCGCGGAGCGTGTCGGCCAGGCGTTTGCGGTGCCGGGTGACCTCGTCGGCGGTGACGCCGTTGGCGGTGGCCCAGGCGAAGTCGTCAGTGACCAGGCGCAGGGCGGCGTTCATGGTCGCGGCGGCGAGCCGGACCTCCGGCGTGTCCGGCGCCAGCCCGAGACGGCCGGAGAGGACGTCGGCCAGGGTCGGTTCCGCGCGCTCCTGGAGGACGAGCCATGCGGCGCGCAGGGCGGGCTCGCTGCGGCTCATGCGAACCACCGCGAGCAGGTCGTCGATGTCGGCGCGGGAGTCCTCCGGCACGAAGGTGTAGTTCGCGCGCAGATGGTCGGGCAGATCGCGGTCGGCCGGCCAGGTCCGTAACACCTCGCGGAAGGCGTCAAGCGACTTGGTCAGCAAGGGCTCGACACAGCTTTCCTTGGTGCGGAACAGCCGCCACAGGGTGCGCTCGGAGACGCCGGCCGCCCTGGCGATCTGTGCTCCGGAGGTGCCGGCGACCCCGTGTTCCCGGAAGAGCAGGACCGCCGCCCGGGAGATCTTCAGACCCTGCCGGCGCCGGGCCTCGTCGCTGAGTGGCGGACGCCCCCCGAGGTTGGCCGTGCCGCCGCGCCCAGAACTCACTGCTACCGCCCTCAATGCCTGATGAGTGTGCTGGGAGACTACCCCATCGAGGTTATTGGCAGTTAGTGCCATAAACGTGTTAGGGTCCGTAACGGCTTCCGTCGGCTTAGGAGAGAACCATGACCGTGACCTCTGAACGACCGCACCTGCCGTTCCCCCGCCCGAACGTCCTCGATCTTTCCCCGCTGTACGAGGTGCTACGCCGGGAGGCGCCCATCACCCCGGTCACCACCCCGGCCGGCGATCCCGCCTGGCTGGTGACGCGATACAGCGAGGTCCGGCAACTGCTGAGCGACAAGCGCCTGGGCAGGTCACACCCGGAGCCGGACAAGGCCGCGCGCATCAGCACCGCGGCCATACAGGACGGGCCCACAGGCTCCTACGAGACGGAGGAAGCCGACCACACGCGGATGCGGCGGTTGCTGACGCCGGCGTTCTCGGCCAAGCGGATGCGGATGCTCTCCGGACACGTTCAGCACCTGGTTGACGGCTACGTCGACGACCTCGTCCGGGCGCACGACGCGGCACCGGACGGGGTGGTCGACCTGCATGCCGGCGTGGCGCTCCCGCTGCCGGTGGCGGTGATCTGCCGCCTGCTCGGCGTGCCGGAGAACGACGGGGAACGGTTCCGCTCGTTGTCCGAGCGGATGGCAGGGGTGACAGACCAGCAAGATGCGCAGGCGGCACGCAGGGAGTTCTCCGGCTACATGACCGGCCTGGCGGAAGCCAAGCGGGCGCAGCCGGGGGAAGACGTGATCTCCGACCTGGTCGCGGCGCAGAGCGAGGATGCGGGGTTCACCTACGCGGACATGGTCAGGCTGTGTGTCGGGCTGCTGTTCGCCGGCCATGAAACCACGGTCAACCGCATCGGCCTCGGGACGTTGTTCCTGCTGACCCGTCCCGACGCGTGGAAGAGCCTGGTCGCCGATCCTGCCGGGCGCACCGACGCCTGTGTCGAAGAGATCATGCGGCTGGGAGCTCCAGGCGATCTCGGACTGCTCCGCTACGCTCGCACCGACGTGGAGGCCGCCGGGGTCACCATCCGCCGTGGAGACGCGGTGATCTTGTCGATCAACGCCGCGAACCGCGATCCCGAGGTCTACGCCGAGGCCGAGCGGTTCGCCCCCGGCCGTGAGCAGGGACACCTGGGTTTCGGGCACGGCGCGCATTTCTGCATCGGTGCCAGCCTGGCACGCATCGAACTGCGGATCGTGTTCGCGACCCTGGCCCGACGGCTCCCGGAGTTGCGCCTGGCCGCGGAACTCGACGACCTCGAAGTGCGCCCGACGCTGACGGGAGGCGTGACCTCCTTGCCCGTGACCTGGTGACACCTGCCGGGCGCCGCGGTGTCGTCAGCCGGACCGCACGATCTGCCCGATGACGTCCTGCCGCCGTCCTCGAGGCCACCGGTCAGGTCAGCCCGGCCCCTGGTCAGCCCGGCCGCCGGTCAGCTGGCCGGCGCGGCGCCGCAGGTCGGCGGCGAACTCCTCGGCCTTGCTCAGCTGTGCGCGCAAGGCTTCACAGCGCTCGCGGGTGGCCTGCTCGAAGTGGCCGAGCCGGGCCAGCATCTGCTCGCGCTCGGCCGCCTCCGGGGCCGTCGCGCCACTGATGTCGAGCCGGTCGGTGATGGACAGCAGCTCGCCCATCTCCTCCAGGGTGAAGCCGAGCGGTTTCATCCGGCGGATCACCATCAGCCGGGCGACGTCGGCCTCGGTGTAGAGGCGGAAGCCGCCCTGGCTGCGCGCCGAGGGCCGCACGAGCCCCACCTCGTCGTAGTGCCGGATGGTCCGCAGTGACAGCCCGGTTCGCGCCGCCACCTGCCCGATGTGCATGTGATCTCGGCCACCGTCCGGCGAAGCCGGGACTTCGCCTCCGGTGGCGGAAAGCGCCGGTCCGTCCATCTTCTGCACGACCTCACTGCTCAGCTGGTAGGGCGGTACGGGTAGCCACGCCCGCTCCCCGCCGAATCTCTACCCTAACGTTAGGGTAGAGTCGTCCATGGGCGAGCCAAGTCGGATGTCTCGGCGCAGACCGGGCAGCCCTTCACTCTGGCACATCGCCGGCCCGACGACCTGCATCGGCGCCATCCGAGCACCCCTTCCTCACACGGTAAGGAACATCGACGCGCGCATGTCCTTGATCGCTACCGCCTGCTTCCCGCCGTGACCCGCCTGCGATAGCACCGCCCGCATCCCCCGGCCTGCCGCCCGCCTCTGATTCGGGGCACGCACCGCGAGCGTGCCCCGAATCGAAGGCAGGCGGCCCTCTGCCCGGCCGCTCCCTCACCCGCTGCCACCGTGCCTGGTGGCGTGTCGCCCGCCGGCCCGTGCGGGGCCGATCCATGTTGAAGGACGTCTGTTGCCCAGTTCCCCTGTGCCCGCCCGCCCGTCTGCTTCCCCGGCCGGCCGCCTGCCGCCCGGCCGCCCGGCCTGGCTGACACCCTCGGTGGCCCGTACCGAGATCCTGTCCGGCCTGGTCGTCGCGCTCGCCCTCATCCCCGAGGCGATCTCGTTCTCCATCATCGCCGGGGTGGACCCCAGCGTCGGCCTGTTCGCCTCCTTCACCATGGCGGTCGTCATCGCCGTCGCCGGCGGCCGCCCCGCCATGATCTCGGCCGCCACCGGCGCGATCGCGCTGGTCGTCGCGCCGCTGGCGCGCGAATACGGCCTCGGCCACCTGATCGCCACCGTCATCCTCGGCGGCCTCGTCCAGGTCGCGCTCGGCGCGCTCGGCGTGGCCAAGCTGATGCGGTTCGTGCCGCGCAGCGTCATGGTCGGCTTCGTCAACGCCCTGGCGATCCTGATCTTCATGGCGCAGGTGCCCGAACTGGTCGACGTGCCGTGGACGGTGTATCCGCTGGTGGCCGCCGGGCTGGCGCTGATGGTGTTCTTCCCCCGGCTGACCAGGGCGGTCCCGGCTCCGCTGGTGTCCATCGCCGCGCTGACCGCCATCACCGTCGGTGCCGCGCTGGCCGTGCCGACCGTGGGCGACCGCGGTGCGCTGCCGTCCGCGCTGCCCGTGCCCGGCCTGCCCGACGTGCCCTTCACCCTGGACACCCTGACCCTCCTCGCCCCGTACGCGCTGGCTTTCGCCCTGGTCGGGCTGATGGAGTCGCTGATGACCGCCAAACTGGTCGACGACATCACCGACACCCGCTCCTCCAAGACCCGCGAGTCCATCGGCCAGGGCATCGCCAACATCGTCACCGGCTTCTTCGGCGGCATGGGCGGCTGCGCCATGATCGGCCAGACCATGATCAACGTGAAGAACGGCGCCCGCACCCGGCTGTCCACCTTCACCGCCGGCGTCATGCTCATGGTGCTGTGCATCGTCTTCGGCCCCTGGGTGTCGCAGATCCCGATGGCCGCCCTGGTCGCCGTCATGATCCTGGTCTCGTTCGGCACGTTCGACTGGCACTCCGTCGCCCCCGCCACGCTCAGGCGGCTGCCCGCCGGCGAGATCACCGTCATGGTGATCACGGTCGCCGTCGTGGTCGCCACGCACAACCTGGCCATCGGCGTGGTCGTCGGCTCCCTGACAGGCCTGATCATCTTCGCCCGCCGCGTCGCCCACCTGGCCCAGGTCTCCGCCGTCATCGATCCGGACGGCGGCCAGGTCGTCTACGCCGTCACCGGTGAGCTGTTCTTCGCCTCCAGCAACGACCTGGTCTCCCAGTTCGACTACGCGGAAGACCCCGACGACGTGGTCATCGACCTGACCGACGCCCACATCTGGGATGCCTCCTCCGTGGCCGCCCTGGACGCCGTCGAGTCCAAGTACGCCGCCCGCGGCAAGACCGTGCGGATCATCGGGCTGAACCAGGCCAGCGCCAAGATGCACGCCACCTTGTCCGGCGAACTGTCCGGCAGCCACTGACGCCCACGCCGCTCCCGCACCGGCCCGTCCTGCCACGGAGCCGCGTCGTGCCCTACAACTGGGCGGTGATCTCGCCGGCCAGCTGCCGGGCGGTGCGGCCGGCGCCGATGAGGGTGGCCGAGGCGGGACCGGTCCAGTCGCCGTAGCCGAGCAGGTGCAGGCGCGGTTCGGCCAGGGCTCGGGTGCCGTCGGTGCCGATCAGGCCGCTGGGGCCGCGCAGCCGCAGCGGGGCCAGGTGGGCGAGGGCGGGCCGAAAGCCCGTGCACCACAGGATCGCGTCGAAGGCCGCGGCGCTGCCGTCGGCCCACGCCACCCCGGTGGTGGTGATGCGCGAGAACATCGGCTCGGCCTTGAGCGCACCGCGGTCGCGAGCTTCCCGAACAGGCGCGACGGCGACGATGTCGCCCAGGTCTGCGATGCCGCCGGCGCCTACGGGGTGCTGCCCGGCCAAGGTGGCCCGGTGGCGGCGGGTGGCCAGGTCGAACAGGGCGCGGCCGTCGACCTCGTCGGGCAGCAGCCGGGGCGGGCGCAGCGTCGCCCAGGTGGTCTGGGCGACCTGGGAGAGCTCGGCGAGGATCTGCGCGGCGGAGTTGCCGCCGCCGACGACCAGTACCCTGCGGCCGTGGAAAGGCTCGGGGCCGCGGTAGCCGGCCGTGTGCACCTGCTCTCCGCGGAAGTCGCGCATGCCGGGGTAGTGCGGCACGAAGGGGCGCCACCAGGTGCCCGTGGCGCTGACGACGATGCGGGCGTGCCAGGTGCCGGCTGAGCTCTCGACGGCGAGCCGCGCGCCGGCGCGTCGCACGGTCCGCACCGTGGCGGGGCGGATGATCGGCAGCCGGTAGCGCTGCTCGTAGTCGGTGAGGTAGGCGACGACATGGGCGGCGTCCGGATAGCCTCCGCCGGCCGGGATCGGCATCATGCGGCCGGGCAGAGAGCTGTACTGCGCGGGCGAGAAAAGCCGCAGTGACGGCCAGGCGTGCTGCCAGGCGCCGCCTGGGACCTGCTGGGCGTCCAGGATGACGAAGTCGGCGCCTGCTCGCCGCAGGTGGTAGCCGGCAGCCAGCCCTGCCTGCCCGGCCCCTATGATCACGACATCGGCCGGCCGCGGTGCCGCACTCATACGGTGAGGGGTTCCACGTCCACCGAACCGCAGGCCGAAGCCGTCGCGGCGAGCGGGGCGAACAGCGCTCCAAGCTTGTTCACCACCTCAGGGATGATGCGGTAGTAGACCCAGGTGCCGCGGCGTTGGCCGTCGATCAGCCCGGCGGTGCGCAGGACCTTGAGGTGGTGGGAGATCGTGGGGGCGGTCAGGTCGAAGGCGTCGGTCAGGTCGCAGACGCATGCCTCGCCGCCGGCGTGCGAGCCGATCATCGACAGCAGGCGCAGCCGCACCGGATCGGCGACCGCCTTGAGCAGCGCGGCCAGCTCGGCGGCGTCGTTCTCGGAGAGCGGCTCGCGGGCGATGGGCGCGCAGCACTGGATGGTTACGGGGGCGGCCATGACGCGACTCCTTAATTCGATGTCGGTCTAAATTATAGGCGGTGGTAGGCGAGCAGCGCGAACGCCGCCATCGCGCACGCCGCGGACACCGCGCCCATCACCCACCCGTACCCGGCGGCCTGGGCGAGCGCGACCGCGCCGAGGGGAGCCAGGGCCTTGTCCGAGACGGAGAAGACGGCGATCCGGCCGGCCAGGGAGGCGTAGGCGGCGGTGCCGTAGCGTTCGACCAGCAGGTGCGGCAGGGTGACGGAGGCGATGCCGAAGCCGAGCCCGAACAGCAGCACCGCACCGATCGCGCCCGTCACGGTGTGCCCGATCAGCGGCAGGAGCATCGCGGCGACCCCCTGCAGGGCGAAGATCACGGCGGCGATGAGGGCGGCGGGCAGGCGGGTCCGCAGGCCTGTGATGATCACCCGGCCGGTCACCGACAGCACGCCCAGCAGCCCGGCCAGGGCGGCGGCCAGGACGGGCGAGTGCCCGAGGTGGATGAGATAGGTGATGAGCAGCACGGCCATGACGGCGACTGCGCCGCCGCTGGCGGTGAAGGCGATCACCAGCAGCCAGAACGGCCTGCCACGGGTGGCCTCTTCGACGATCCCCGCCCGCTCCTCGGCCGCGGCGGACGCCTCCGCCCTGCCGGTCACGGTGCGACGGCGCACGACGAACGCGTGCAGCGGGATCGCCGCCACGCCGTAGATCAGGGCGAGGAGGACCAGCGCGGTACGCCAGCCATGGCGGTCGACGAGCAGGCCGGTGAGCGGCAGGAAGATCGAGGAGGCGAACCCGGCGACGACGGTCAGCGCCAGCAGCCCGTTCGCCCGGCCGCGCTCGTCGCCGGCGAAGATCGAGACGATGACGGCGAAGGCGGCCTCGTACAACACCATGGAGCAGGCGACGCCGATGGCGGCGAACGCCGCGTACAGCTGCGGCAGGCTCTCGACCCTGGACCAGGCCAGCACCGCTCCGGTGCCCAGCAACGACCCGGCGGTCATCAGGGCGCGCCCGCCCCGGGCGTCCAGCCACCGGCCGACCAGCGGCGCGCACAGGGCCGCGATCAGGACGGACAGGGTGAGGGCGGCGGCGACCTGGGCGCTGGTGGCGCGCAGGTCGCGGGCCATCGGGGCGAGGAAGACGGAGAAGGCGTAGTAGAGCACGCCGTAGCCGATGGTCTGGGTGACGGCCAGCGCGGCCACCACCGACCTGCCGCGCGACGGAGCGCCGCCCTCGACGGCGGGGACGGCGCTGCCGGCTGTGGCGCTCACGCGCGCTCGCTGGAGCAGGACATGGACCCCCGCTCGCCGGCGGTCGCCGCCCACGCGCCGTTGCCGGTGGGGTATCCGTCGGACATGCTCAGCGTTCCCTCCAGCCGCAGCAGCCGCCGCCGGACTCCGCCGGGGCGGTGGCGCCCACCGTGGCGAGCGGGAGCGGGGCGGACAGCAGCCCGCCGCTGATGCCGGTGGCCAGGCCGACGCGCTGCTCCTGGGCTTCGGCGAGGTTGGAGGAGCACACGCCGGTCTCCGGCAGGTCGAGCTGGACGTCGCGGGCGGCCTCCCAGTCGCCGGCCAGGGCGGCGACCACGGAGCGGACCTGCTCGTACCCGGTGGCCATGAGGAACGTGGGGGCGCGG
Organism: Nonomuraea sp. KM88; assembly: GCF_052245635.1. Taxonomy (NCBI): domain Bacteria; kingdom Bacillati; phylum Actinomycetota; class Actinomycetes; order Streptosporangiales; family Streptosporangiaceae; genus Nonomuraea; species Nonomuraea sp. KM88. The sequence goes on from NZ_JBQQCC010000001.1 coordinate 1,188,001, forward strand.
CCGTAGCTCTTGACGCCGACCGCGTAGTAGCCGAGCTCCGGGTGCGCGAGCGCGTCCGCGCCGTGCGGCGGGACGGTGCCGCAGGAGTGCTGGTTGGGGTCGATCAGCGGTGCCAGCCGCCGGGTGGAGCCGAGGACCGGGTCGAGGTCGAGACGCAGTTCGGAGGCGATGGAGTGGTCGGGGCGGTAGCCGGTCGCGCTGATGATGCGATCCGCCGTCACGCTCTGCTCGTGCCCGGACGGGTCGCGGCTGACCACCTCGACGCCTTCCGCCGTGGCGTTCACGCGATGGGTGAAGAAACCGGTCAGCAGGGTGATGCGGCCGGATTCGACGTGAGCACGCAGCCGCGTGCCCAGTGCCCCGCGGGCCGGGAGCGCGTCGGCGTCGCCGCCGCCATACGTGCGGCTCGCGCTGCCGCCGCGGATCGCCCAGGTGATCGGCGTGTCCGGCAGCTCGGCCAGGGCCAGCAGGGTGGTGGCGGCCGAGTGCCCCGCCCCGACCACCAGCGTGTGCCTGCCCTCGTAGCGGTCACGGTCCGCGCCGAGCACGTCGGGCAGGGCGTGGTCGACGAACACCGCACCCTCGCCATGCGCGGGCAGGCCGCTCGCCCCGAGCACGTTCGGACTGGTGTAGGTGCCGGACGCGTCGACGATCGCCCGCGCCCGCAGCTCTTCGCCGCTCTCCAGGCGGATCAGGAACGGCACCTCCTCGCGACCTGCCGTGCGCACGCGGTCGTAACCGAGGCGGCTGATCGCGGTGACCTTCACGCCGAGGCGCACCCTGTCGCCGAACAGCTCGGCCAAGGGGGCGAGGTAGTCATCGATGAGCTCGGCGCCGGTGGGGAGCCACTCGCCGTCCGGAGCGATCCAGCCGCCGTCCTCCAGCAGGCGGCGGGCGGCGGCGTCGATGTTGTACTTCCACGGGCTGAACACGCGCACATGTCCCCACTGCGCGACCGAGGCGGCGACCTGGTCGCCCGCCTCCAGGATCAGGAAGTCGATGCCGCGCTCGGCCAGATGGGCGGCGGCGGCCAGGCCGACCGGACCGGCGCCGATCACGACGACCGGCAGCGCGCCGGTCTGCTGAGGGGTGGTGAACTGCTCGATCTCGATGGTGGTGGTGCCACAGCAACTGTTGCTCATGACTGCTCTCCATGCAGGGGGCGGGGTTAACGGTACGACAGGCTGTAGGTACGGGCGCGCTCGCCGGCGGCACCGGCGCGGCGGGTGGTGTCGCACGCCTGAGCGGCCCTGGCGTCGAAGATGACGTCCGAGGTGGGCGAGGCGCTCCGGCGCGGGAGGGTGAACAGAGCGCGCATCGCCACCTCCTGAATAGAAGTTCATCTAACCAGTGGCCATCATGCTCCGCTGATTAGAGGATTGTCAAATTAGCCGCGCGTCGAAGCAGATGGTCAGAGGCCGGCCTGCGCGGGGGCGTCCCGCACGTGAGCGGCCAGCGGGCCGACGACGTAGGCGGCGTCCCGGCTGACGCCGCGCAGCGTGTTGGAGGCGAACGAGCGCTGGAACTCCAGCCCCAGATAGACCAGCCCGGGCAGCACCGTGGAGACGCCGCCCTGGTGCACGGGCAGGCCTTCGGGGGTGAGGGCGCCGAGCGGGCGCAGGTAGTCCAGGCTCGGCAGATAGCCGGTGGCCAGCAGGACGACGTCCACCGGTTCGCGCTCGCCGCCCTGCCAGACGACGGCGTCGCCGTCGAAGCCCGTGAACATCTCCCGCCGCTCCAGCCGGCCGGACTCGAGCGCGGCGCGGTAGTCGCCGGTGTCCATCACCAGCGTCTGCCGCACGCTGTGGATCAGCCATTCGGGCGGCAGGTCGTCGAATCCGCTGCTGGTCAGCCAGTGGTGCACGTCGTGGCCGTCGCGCCGCTGGGGCAGGAAGGCCAGCGGCCGGCGCGAGGCGATGCTCACCCGCGCGACCTCGCCCAGCTCGTAGGCCACCTGGACGGCGGAGTTGCCGCCGCCCACCACCACGACGCGCAGCCCGGCCAGGTCTCTCGGGTCGCGGTAGTCGGCCACGTGCAGCACCTGGCCGGTGAAGCCGTCCTGGCCCGGCCAGGCGGGACGAACGGGCCGGGAGAAGGAGCCGCTGGCGGCCACCACGCCGCCGGCCCTCACCTCCTGGCCGTCGGCGGTGCGCACGACGAACGCCCGGCCGTCTCGCTCCACCGCCTGCACCCGCGTGCCGGTGCGGATCTCCACGTCCAGGCCGGCGGCATATCTCTGCAGGTGGTCGGCGACCTCGTCGCGGCGGGGGTAGCGGTCGGGATCGCCGGGGAAGTCCAGGCCGGGCATGGCGCTGAAGCGGGCGGGCGAGAACAGGGTGAGGCTGTTGTAGTAGCCGGGCCAGGAGCCGGCCGGCCGGTCGCCGGCCTCCAGGACAAGCGGGGTGAGGCCGGCGTCGCGGACGGCGTGGGCGGCGGCCAGGCCGGACTGGCCGCCGCCCACGATGGCGACCGGGTCAGGGGATCTGTGCATGACCGGGACGATATATCTCTGTTTTTAGATATGTCAAAGCATAGATATGGTGGTGGAATGACTCGGCAGGAGGTGGTGATGGCCCAGCAGACGGCACCCGGCGCCGAAGCCGCGCCGGACAGCGCTCAGTGCTGCCCGGCCGCCCCGCAGCCGGAGGCGACCGCCGAGATCAGCCCGGCCGTGCATGCCTTCCTCAAGGCCCTGGCCAACCCAGCCCGCCAGCGCATCATGCTGCTGTTCGCCCGCGGCGCCGAACTGTCGGTCAACCAGGTCGCCGAGCTGGCTCACATCGGCCAGCCCCGCGCCTCCGAGCAACTCGCCGAGCTCAAACGCGGCGGCATCCTGACCTCGCGCAAGCAAGGGAAGGTCGTGCTCTATCGCGCGGACAAACAGCGCGTCGTCCAAGCGCTTGCCGACCTGCAGGAATACCTGCGCTACTGCTGCTGACCAGGCCCAGCTGGGGGACGGTCGCCAGAACTCGTCGGCCTGCCCCTCGCTCCACGCCGCCCCGACGGTGTGGCCGCCACGGCCGCGAAGGCCCGGCACCCTGCCGTTCGGCCAGGTCTCCGGCAGGGCCGGCAGCAGGTGCAGTTCACCGGTGTGGCTGTGCAGCAACATCTCGGCGATGCCGGAGGTCGCGCCGAAGTTGCCGTCGATCTGGAACGGGGCGGTGCAGGTCGAACCTGTTGGGCGCGAGCCGGGCCGGCGTGACGAGGGCGCTGACCATGTCGTGAGCTCGCCCGCCCTCCTCCAGCCTGGCCCAGTAGTTGATCTTCCAGGCAGGCGGTCGTGCCGGGAGGAGCCTACGAACCCGCGGCCCGGCAGCTGGTGTGGCGGCCCGCTCCCACCGGATCGTTCGCGGTCGCGGTGGTCACGGCGGGAACGTCCGACGGGCCGGGTGCGTCCGGACATCGGTGTGCCGGTGTGCCTTCGCGGCCGGTCAGGACCGGCTCCATGGCCTGCCCCGGATGGGATCCGCCGTCCGAGGGAGGCGACAGCGTGACGGTGAACGCAGTGTCGGTGTCGCCGAGCGGCAGTCCCTACGTGCGGGTCCATCGCTGGTTGGACGCGCCGGTGCAGGTCCAGATCTGCAGCCTGGTGCCGTTGGCCGTGGCGTTGCCCGCCACGTCCAGGCATTTGCCCGCCCCGACGGCGGTGATGCTTCCGTCGGTGTTGAAGCGCCATTGCTGGTTGCTCTGGCCGTTGCAGTCCCAGATGATGACGCTGGTGCCGTCAGCGGTGGCGGCGTTGTTGACGTCCAGGCACTTGTTGCCGTAGACGCGCAGCTCGCCGGCGGTGGTGGAGGTCCACTGCTGGTTGTTCTGCTGGTGGCAGTCCCAGATCACCACCTGGGTGCCGTTGGCCTGGGAGGCGCCGTTCACGTCGAGGCACCTGCCGGAGCCGACCCCCTGGACGCGGGTGGCGGGCGGGGTGGCGGTGCCGCCGCTGACCCGGTACACGACGGTGCCGTGCGCGGGGACGCTCGCCGAGATGCTCCCTGTTGTCGTGGTGACGGCGTTCGTCCAGGCGTCGCGGAGTGTGAACGGGCCGCCGGTCAGGCCGATGGCGGAGGCGGTGGTGCTGATCGTGGTGGTGCTGCCGCCCTGGTTGAACAGCGCGACCGCGACGTCGCCGTCGCTCAGCCGCTTGGCCAGGATGCGGCGGGTTCCGTCGTTGGTGACCTGGGTGGCCTGGAGGCCGAGCGGGTCCTGGTTGATGGCGATCAGATTCTGGTTCTTCATGATCGTCGCGGTCGCGTCGTCCATGTTCCGGACGTCGTTCCCGGCGATCAGCGGGGCGGCCATGACGGCCCAGAGGGCGAAGTGGCTGCGCATCTCGGTGTCGTTCATGCCGCCCCGGCCGACGACCATCATGTCGGGGTCGTTGAACTGCCCGGGCCGGGCGTTGCCCGCGAGGGGGACGTTGACGTTGACGATGTTCTGGATGCCCATCGGGTAGCCGTTGGTCTGACCGGTGTTCCAGGCGTTGGTGATGTCCTCGGTCGTGCGCCAGATGTTGGCGACGTCGCCCCAGTTCCGCTGTGGGCCGGTCTTGTCGTGGATGCTGTTGGAATTGATGCTGTAGAGGATCGGCCGGCCGGTGGCGGCCAGCGCGTCGCGCATCTTGGCGAAGGTGCGCACCTGGTCGTCGATGGTGCCGGTGGGGGAGCACCAGTCGTACTTGAGGTAGTCGACGCCCCAGGCGGCGAACTGCCGGGCGTCCTGGACCTCGTGCCCGAGGCTGCCGGTCGCGCCCGGGTAGGCGCCGAAGTACTGGGCGCAGGTCTTGTCCAGCGGCGCCTGGTAGAGGCCGAACTTCAGGCCTCTGGCGTGCAGGTGGTCGCCGAGCGCTTTCATGCCGCTGGGGAACCGCGACAGGTTGGCCTGGAGGTTCCCGGCCGAATCGCGGTTGGGGTCGAACCAGCAGTCGTCGACCACGACGTACTCGTATCCCAGGTCGCGCATGCCGGAGCTGACGAGCGCGTCGGCCGTCTGTTTGATCAGCGTTTCGTTGATGTTGCAGCCGAAGGTGTTCCAGGTGTTCCAGCCCATCGGCGGGGTGCGGCCCACGCCGTTGTCCAGCGCCTGTGCCGGAAGAGCCGAGCCGGCCGCCGCGGCGCCCGTCGTCAGGGCCAGCAGCACGGTGACGCTGAAGGCGAGTCGTTTCCTGCTCATCGATGTCTCTCCTCAACGGGTCGGAAATGCCGGCTCAGGGGACAGGGCTGTGGATCCGTCCCCTGAGCCCGCCGGTCAGGCGCAGGTGAGTGCGGGGAGTCGCCGCGCTGCCGGTGGCGGTGAAGCCGAAGGTGGTGCTCGTGCCGGCCGCGAGCGAGCCGTTCCACGACTCGTTGCGGACCGTCATGGAACCCGCCCTGCCAGGTGCTGGTGACGCGGATGGTCGCCGTGCAGGTTCCGAGGGGTCAGGGTGCCCTCGGCGGGCTCGGGCGGGCTCTGCGCTCAGGGGCACGGAATTCCTTTCCACGGATCAGGGGGCGCAAGGGGAAATGTTAACGCTAACATTCTGTCCTGCAGGGACGCATGGGCATCTTCTGGTGACGTGTTGCCGCGGAGTACATCCGACCGGCCGGCTGGTCGTCAACGAGGGTGAACCCCTGCCGATCCCAGACGCTGCCGCCGGAATGCCTCTCGCCTGGAGTTTCGTCTCCACGGAGAACGCGTCGCACCGACCGTGCAGGTGAAAGTTTCACTCGTCGGCGCCCTATAGCTTGTGGCGGATCTGGAGTTACGTTGCTGCCGCCCACGCCGGGGCACCGGCCCTGCCCAGCGGTCCAGCAGGCGTGTCACCGCGGTCGCCGAGCAAAAGGCCCGCGGCTCTTCCGCCGGGCCGATACCGCAGCGTGGTGCCGTCGCCGGCGCGAGGGCTTCGGCGAATCCGTCGGTGCGCGTCCTATCGCGACGTCAGGAGTGGCGCGGTGGCGTTCAACAGCGCGCGGGACAGAAAGGGTGGATGATCTTCATTAAGTTTCTGTCAGGCGAACGGTTGACGAGCCGCGTCAGGGGCCTTTACCTTCCCTCCAGAAAGCGTTGGCGCGAACAACGGTGCCAGGGAGACAGTCGCTCGTCCGCGACGCCCGGTGCCGGACCTGTTGTTCGCGTTCTGCGGGCCCGGCCGAGACATCGTTCGACAGCATCCCCCGTCTGGGAACCGGCGCGGGCCATTCCGGATGGGAGCGCTCCCGATACCGGTGTCGCCCGCGATCACCCGAACCGACGGGCGCCAAGGGGGCGCGGATCAGCGCCGACAAGCCAGAGGAGGAGACATGACGCATGTCCGGAAAGAGCCCGCGAGCAGGGAGCGGATGTGGCCGAGCCGGAGAAGCGTGCTGGCCACGATGGGGGCCCTGCCGGTCCTCACGGCCTTGACATCGGCCGCGACCGCCGCGCCGGCCGCGGCCGCCACGGCGGTCATCGATCCGACGGCGCGGCGGCAGACGATCCGGGGCTTCGGCGGCATGGCTCACGCGGCGTGGATCGGCGACCTGACGGCCGCCCAGCGCGAGACGGCGTTCGGCACAGGCGACGGCCGGCTGGGGTTCAGCGTGCTGAGGATCCCCGTCCCCGAGAACCAGGCGGACTGGAGCCGTGACCTGGCGACGGCCAGGCGCGCGGTCGAGCTAGGGGCGACGGTCATCGCGTCGCCCTGGAATCCCCCCGCCTCCATGGTCGAGACCTTCGTCCGCGGCAGCCAGACGGACGCCAGACGCCTCAGGCACGACATGTACGGCGCCTATGCCCAGCACCTGAACGACTTCGCCGCCCACATGCGGAACAACGGCGTGAACCTGTACGGCATATCCGTGCAGAACGAGCCCGACTACGCGCACGACTGGACGTGGTGGACCCCCACCGAAATGGTGCGGTTCTTACGCGAGAACGCCGGCTCGATCAGCACCAGGGTCATCGCGCCCGAGTCCTTCCAGTACCTGAAGAACATCTCCGATCCGATCCTCAACGACTCCGCGGCGCTCGCCAACGTGGACATCATCGGGGCCCACCTCTACGGCACGCCGTACGCGAACTTCCCCTACCCCCTCTTCCAGCAGAGGGGCGCGGGCAAGGAGCTCTGGATGACCGAGGTCTACCACCCCAACAGCTCCGATTCGGCGGACCTGTGGCCGCAGGCGCTCGACGTGGGGGAGCACATCCACCACGCCATGGTGGACGCCGAGTTCCAGGCGTACATCTGGTGGTACATCCGGCGTAGCTACGGTCCCATGCGGGAGGACGGCCAGATCAGCAAGCGCGGCGCCTGCATGGCGCACTTCGCCAGGTTCGTCCGGCCGGGGTACGCGCGGATCGAGGCGACGGCGAACCCGGCGTCGAACGTCTACGTCTCGGCGTACGCGGGCGGTGACTCCACGGTCGTCATCGTCGCCGTCAACAAGGGCACCTCCGCGACGAGCCAGCAGTTCAGCCTGGCGAACAGCTCCGCGTCCAGCGTCTCGTCCTGGCTGACCGACGCGAGCAGGAACCTCGCCTCCCAGGGCGCGACCGGCGTGTCGAACGGCTCCTTCACCGCCACGCTGCCCGCTCGCAGCGTGACGACCTTCGTGACCGGCGTGACCCAGACCCCCGGCGGCATCGACACCAGCGCCTGGTACGTGCTGGTCAACCGCAACAGCGGCAAGGCCCTCGACGTCTACAACCTGTCCACCGCCGACGGCGGGCGCATCACCCAGTGGTCGCGTAACAACGGCAACCAGCAGCAGTGGCAGTTCGTCGACTCCGGCGGCGGCTACTACCGCGTCAAGTCCCGCCACTCAGGCAAGGTCCTGGACGTCTACGACTTCTCCACCGCCAACGGCGGCGCCATCGTCCAGTGGGCCGACCACAACGGCGCCAACCAGCAGTGGCGGACCGCGGACAGCGGCGGCTACCTCCGCCTCATCAGCAGGCACAGCGGCAAGGCCCTGGAGGTCCAGAACGCCTCCACCGCCGACGGCGCCAGCATCGTCCAGTACGACGACTGGAACGGCGCCAACCAGCAATGGCAACTCGTGCGGGTCGGCTGACAGGCCCTCCCGCCACCCGTGACGGCACACGGACCACCCGGCCTCCAGGAGTGTCCGGCGGGCTGGTGCCGAAGGACTGAGCCGAGCGCAACCCCTCATGGAACGAGAAGCGAGATGTCTGATCTATCGCGAAGACAAGTGCTGAGATTCGGCGCGGCCGGCGCCGGAGCCGCGATGTTGCCGCTGTCCTGGACGGCCGCCGCCCGAGCCGCCTCGGCGCCCCCCGCGGAGGTGCGCGCCGCGAACGACCTGGCGCTATGGTACGACGAGGAGGCAGGCACGGACTGGCTGCGCGCGCTGCCGATCGGCAACGGCCGCCTGGGCGCCATGGTGTTCGGCAACGCCGGCACCGAGCGCCTGCAGCTCAACGAGGACACCGTCTGGGCCGGCGGGCCCTACGACCAGAGCAACCCCCGGGGGGCGGCGGCGCTGGGGCAGATCCGGCAACTGGTCTTCCAGAATCAGTGGAACCAGGCCCAGACCCTGATCGACGAGAACATGCTCGGCAGGCCCGCGGGCCAGCTGGCCTACCAGACCGTCGGCGACCTGCGGCTCGCCTTCGGCGGCACCGCCGGCGTCTCGGAGTACACCCGGCACCTGGACCTCACCACGGCCATCACGTCCGTGTCCTACCTGCAGAACGGCGTGCGCCACCGGCGCGAGGCGCTGGCGAGCGCGCCGGACCAGGTGATCGCCGTCCGCCTGACCGCCGACCGGCCGGGCTCGATCACGTTCTCCGCGACGTTCGGCAGCCCTCAGCGGACGACCCGCTCCAGCCCCGACGCGGCGACGGTCGCGCTCGACGGCGTCTCGGGCGACTTCGAGGGAGTGACCGGCTCCGTCCGCTTCCTGGCACTGGCCAGGGCCGTCGCCGAGGGCGGCACCGTCACCAGCTCCGGCGGCACGCTCCAGGTGTCCGACGCCGACAGCGTGACCCTGCTGATCTCCATCGGCTCCAGTTACGTGAGCTACGACGACGTCGGCGGCGACCACCGGGGCATCGCCCGGCGCCATCTCGACGCCGCGGCCGGCAGCGCGTACGACGACCTGCGCGACCGGCACGTCGCCGACTACCAGCGGCTGTTCGGGCGCACGACGCTCGACCTCGGCCGCACCGCGGCCGCCGACCAGCCGACCGACGTGCGCATCGCGCAGCACGCGAACACCGACGACCCGCAGTTCTCCGCGCTGCTGTTCCAGTACGGCCGCTACCTGCTGATCTCCTCCTCACGGCCCGGCACCCAGCCGGCCAACCTGCAGGGCATCTGGAACGACTCGCTGACGCCGGCGTGGGACTCGAAATACACCATCAACGCCAACCTGCCCATGAACTACTGGCCGGCCGACACCACGAACCTGGCGGAATGCTACGAGCCGGTGTTCGAGATGATCAACGACCTCGCCGCCAGCGGCGCCCGCACGGCCCGGGTGCAGTACGACGCCGGCGGCTGGGTCACCCACCACAACACCGACGCCTGGCGGGGGACATCGGTCGTGGACGGCGCGTTCTGGGGCATGTGGCAGACCGGCGGCGCGTGGCTGGCGACCCTCGTCTGGGACCACTACACCTTCACCGGCGACCTCGACTTCCTCCGGCGGCACTACCCGGCCATGAAGGGCGCCGCGCAGTTCTTCCTCGACACCCTCGTGGAGGAGCCGAGCCTGCGCTACCTGGTCACGAACCCGTCGAACTCCCCGGAGCTGGCCCACCACTCGGGCGTCAGCGTCTGCGCCGGCCCCACGATGGACAACCAGATCCTGCGTGACCTGTTCGACGGCTGCGCCCGGGCCTCCCAGGCTCTGGGCACCGATGCCGACTTCCGGACACGGGTCCTGACCGCCCGGGACCGGCTCCCGCCGATGAAGATCGGCTCGCGCGGCAACGTCCAGGAGTGGCTCCACGACTGGATCGAGCCCGAGACCAGCCACCGGCACGTCTCCCACCTCTACGGCCTGCACCCCAGCAACCAGATCACCAGACGCGGCACCCCGGCCCTGCACACCGCCGCCCGGCGCACCCTCGAACTGCGCGGCGACGACGGCACCGGCTGGTCGCTCGCCTGGAAGATCAACTACTGGGCGCGGCTGGAGGAGGGCAGCCGGGCGCACGCGCTGCTCCGCCTCCTGGTGCGGACGGACCGGCTCGCGCCGAACCTGTTCGACCTGCATCCCCCGTTCCAGATCGACGGCAACTTCGGCGCCACGTCCGGCATCGCCGAGATGCTGCTGCAGAGCCACGCCGGCGAGCTGCACGTGCTGCCCGCCCTGCCGGCGGCCTGGCCGACCGGCACGGTGCGAGGCCTGCGGGGACGCGGCGGCTACACGGTGGACGTGACCTGGAGTTCCGGCGCGGCCACCGAGACCCTCGTCACGTTCGACCGCGACGCGACGATCAACGTCCGCAGCCGCTCGTACGCCGGGACCGTCCAGGTGACCGACACCACGACCGGCGGCGCCGTCACCGTCACCAGACCCGAGCCCGACGTCGTCGCCCTGACCGGCCAGGCCGGCCGCGCCTACCGCGTGACGGCGTCCGCCCCGCCCGCCGCCTACGTCCGCCTGGCCAACGTCTCCACCGGCCTCGTCCTGGACAGCGGAGGCAACGTCGCCTCCGGCTCGGTGCTCAAACAGTGGAATTATGACGGCAGCCCCAACCTGCAGTGGCAGCTCCTGGACCTGGGCGGCGGCTGGTACCGCATCGTCAACCGCACCAACGGCATGGTCATCGACAGCTGGGGCGACACCGCCAACGGCGCGAGCGCGCGGCAGGCGGCCTGGAACGGCGGCAACAACCAGCAGTGGCGGCTCAACGCGGTGAGCAGCGGGCGCTATCAGATCATCAACCGGGGCACGGGGACCGCTCTGGACGGGATGGGCAACAGCACCGTCGGCTCCACCGTGGCGATGTGGACGCCCAACAGCAGCACCAACAACCAGTGGACCGTCACGGGCACGTGAGGGCCCGGCAAGCCAGGCGGCGAAGCCGTGGACGTGGCGGAGCGCGGGGCGTCGCGGGGGCCGGTGCCGGGCTGGGAGAGCGTCGCCTCGCCATCAGGTCCGGCGGGCGTGCGACGCGAGGCGGTCGGCGAACCAGGGGCGTGGATCGAAGCCGGTGCGGAGTTCGGCCGGGGAGCGTTCTCCAGGCCGGCTACCGGCACAACCCGAAGTTCACCGGGGTCATCGGCGCGGTCCGTCTCACCTGTCGTGGAGGATCGGGCGCAGGACCTTCTCGTACGCCTTGGCGTACGTGACCATGCCCAGGTCGCTCGGATGCGATCCGTCGACCATTTCCTCCGCCTGCGGGAGTTTGTCGGCCTTGAGGTACCAGAGGTGCTTGACGCCGGAGGCGCGCAGGTTCATGTACGCCGCGTGGAGGGCGGCCGCGTTCTGGGCGTTGCGATCCCGGCGGAACTGGACGAACTGACCGTCCCCGTACCGGCGGTCCTCGACGAGGAGGATGGGGGTGTCCGGGCGCGCCTCGCGCAGGATGCGGACGAAGGGTTCGGCGCGTTCGGAGATCTGCTGCGGGTTCATGTTGGGGGAGCTGTCGACGGCGTAGACCGACGCCTCGAGCTCGGTCATCAGCTCGGCGATCTCGGGTTCCATCCTCGCGTTGCCGGAGAATCCCAGGTTGATGGTGGGCATGTCGAAGCGGCGGCCCAGGAGCGCCGTGATGGACATGCCGGGCCGGGACGCCACCCCGCCCTGCATGATCGAGCTGCCGTAGAAGACCGCGGGCCTGGCGGTGCGCGGGGCGACCCCGGCGAACGAGGCGCCGGCCTCGACGCCGATCTGGAGCTGCTGCGGGCTGTTGTACAGCGGGAGGTAGGCGGTGTAAAGGCGCTCTCCGGGGTCGACCGCGAGGCCCATCTGCTGGTCGACGGTCTGCGCCGTCGGGTGCGTGTTGGCCAGCCAGGCGTCCTGCCCGGCTCCGGTGCGCGCGTACAGGTCCACGCCGCTGTGGCCGATGGCCGGCATGTGGTACATCGCGGTGGTGGCCAGGTTGAGCCGGTAGCGGGCTCGGAAGATCGTCGAGTTGGTCACGAACCGGGTCGAGATCCCGGAGGAGTTCCTGCTCCGCACCCAGACCTCAGGGGTCACGAGGCCTTCGGCCCTGGCCGGCAGCCGGTCGTAGAAGGCTGCCGTGTCGGACCAGCCCTTGCCCTCGACGCCCCAGTGGGACACGTCGTACCAGGCGACGTCGCCCTCGACGGTGGGCGTCACCTCGACGAACTCCGTGGGCCACGCCGCGGGCGGTTGCGGGGCGGCGTGGGCCGGCGTGGGTAACAGGCCGGGTATCGCGAGGGCGGCTCCGCCGGCGCCGGCGAGTCCGAGGAGGTGACGGCGATTGACCATGTGGTTTCCCATCGGTGCTCCCTTGTCGATCGATGTTTCTCAGGGCTCGGGCCGGACGGGGAAGGCGCTGGTCGAGGCAGGGTGGTCATGCGTCGGCCCTGATGCGACGATGATCGGACCCGGCCTGACGGTCGCGGCCAGCCGTGGGACGGAGGAGTGGCGGTGCGTCGGCGCTCCGCCATGGTTCACCGGGAGGTCATGATTCCTCGGTGACTTTATGAGCTGGTATACAAGTCGTCAATACCACTTCATGGCCGTGGCGTAAAATGCGGGATAAGCGAGGGTGCCGCCGTGAAGGGCTGGAGGGGGTGGACGTGAGCGACGCAGACGCTCGTCGCGGGCGCAAGCACAACATGGTCCGGGAGCGGATCATGAGCCTGCTCGAGGACCTCAACGTGGGCGATCCGATCCCGCCGGAGCGGGTGCTGGAAGAGGACTGCGGGGTCTCCAGGCTCACGGTGCGGCGAGCCGTCGACGACCTGGTCAGGGACGGTCATCTCATCCGCAGGCAGGGCAGCGGGACCTACGTCGCGCGGCCCACGATCACGCAGTCGCCGGCGGCGTCGTCGTTCTCGATGAGCCTGCGTCAGCGGGGGATCACGCCGTCGACCCGCGTCGTCGGGGTGGAGCGCTCGGACGCGGGCGTCCGGCTGAGCTGGCGGCTCCAGATCGCGCCCTCCGACGCGATCGTGACCGTACGGCGGCTGCGGCTGGCCGACGGCGATCCGATCGCGATCGCCACCACTACGCTGCCGGACGCCCTGGTCCCCGGCCTGCCCGCCGGAGAGCTGGAGGAGAAGTCCCTCTACCGGCTGCTCGCCGATCGGTACGGGCTGAAGGTGGCCTCGGGGACCCAGACCATCGAACCGACGGTGCTCAGCCCGGAGGAGTCCGCGATGCTCGACGCGCCGCCCTACTCTCCCGCGTTCCTGTTCCGGACCGCGACCCGCACGTCGGACGGCGTTCCCGTCGAGTTCACCCGGACGTTGTTCAGAGGCGACCGGTACATGATCACATCGGAGCTGGACCTGACGGCCACGCCGGAAGAGGACCTCGGGCACCCCCGCGGGGTGACGCACACCGCGACGTCCCTGGGCTGACGGCGGCCCTCCGGCGACTGCAATTGGTGTACAAGAGGTATTGACACCTAGGGCCTTAGATATCACCATTTCGTGCAGCGTGACCTTGCGCCCCTCTCTTCGCGGGCCTATCGATCCGAAGGCGGTCACTCATGCGCACACCCCTGTTACGCGTCGCCGCAGGCGCGTTCTCTCTCGCACTCCTCATGTTCGGGTCGGCGGCCTGCGGATCCGGCGGCGACGATGACGCCGCGTCCGCGTCCGGCGGCCCGGTGACGTGGTACACGCCGATGCCCGAGGAACCCGCTCGACGGCTGGCCGAGGCGTACGAGGCCGAGTCGGGGATCGAGGTCGAGGTGCTGCGGCAGAGCGCCGGCGAGCTCCTGGCGAGGCTGAAGGCCGAGGCCGGCCGCCCGGCGGCCGACGTGATCGGCCTGGCCAGCGGGGACGCCGGCCCGCTCGCCAAGGAGAAGCTGATCCGGCCCCACAAGTCCACCGTCGAGGGCGTCGACAAGCGGTTCGTCGACCCGGCCGGCTACTGGCACGCCAACGAGCTCATCCTGATGACCGTCGGCGTCAACGCCGAGCGGTGGAAGGAGGAGACCGGCGGGGCCCCGCTCCCGAAGACGTGGGACGAGCTGCTCCGCCCGGACCTGAAGGGCCAGCTCGTCATGCCGAACCCGACGCTGTCCGGGACCGGGTACACGTTCGTGGCGACGCAGTTCTTCCGGCACGGCGACGACGCGGCCGCGTGGAAGTTCCTCGACTCGTTCCACGAGCTGGTCGGCCAGTACACCGACAGCGGGGGAGCGCCGTCCCAGCTGGTCGCCACGGGTGAGTACGCGGCCGGCGTGTCCTTCGCCCACGACCTGCTCAACGTGCGCGGGGCCGGGTTCCCCATCGAACTCGTCTACCCCAAGCCCACCGGCGTCGTCATCTCCGGCAACGCGCTCGTCCAGGGGTCGCCGAATCCCCAGGGAGCCGAGAAGTTCATCCAGTGGCTCCAGGGCAGGAAGGCGTCCCAGATGATCGTCGACCTGGTCCACTCGTACCCCGTGCGGAACGACGTCGACCTCCCCGACGGCGCGCAAGGGCTCGCCGAGCTCGACCTCGTGGACTACGACCCCGTGCGCGCCGGCGAGATGCGCGACGCGGTGTCGAAGGAGTTCGCCAAGCGGTACGGGGTCTGACGCCGTGCCCTCGACGACCCGACGCGCCGTCCAGGAACAGCGGACCGAGCAGGAGCCGGCACCCGGGACCCGGCCGGACTGGCAGCGGCGCAGCCGCAGGCGGCTCCTGGCCGACCGGATCACGGTCGGCACCCTCGCGGTCTACGTCGGCGGCCTGCTCATCCTCCTCGTCCTGGTGCCGACGGTGGCCATGCTGTTCGAGCCCGACGGCGAGGCATGGAGCGGGCTCGCCGAGCCGCGCGTGGCCCAGGCCGCGAAGAACACCGTCGTCATCGGCGTGGCCTCGACGCTGAGCGCCACCGTGGTCGGCTTCCTGTTCGCCTACGCCCTCAGCCGGCCCGACATCAGGGGCCGGGCCGTGCTGCGGGTGATGGCCCTCCTCCCGCTGATCTCGCCGCCGTTCGTCGTCGGTCTCGCGGTGCTGCTGCTGTTCGGGCGGCGGGGGCTGGTCACGCACGAGCTGCTGGGGCTGGACGTCAGCCTCCTGGGACTCGGCGGTCTCTGGCTCGTCCAGACGCTCGCCTTCTTCCCCATGGCCACGCTGACCCTGCTGCCGACGCTGAAGAACATCGGCTCCACCCTGGAGTGGGCCAGCCGGGACCTCGGCTGGACGTGGTTCCAGACCTTCCGCCGGGTCACGCTGCCGCTGGCGTTCCCCACGATCCTGAACGCGCTGCTCCTCGTCGGCATGTTCGTCATCACCGACTTCGGCAACCCCGTCCTCATCGGCGCCGGGTACCAGGTTCTCTCGGTCGAGGCCTACGTGCAGGCCGTGGGCAGGCAGGACTTCGGGATGGCGGCGGTGCTGTGCGTGCTGCTGTTCGTGCCGACGCTTGTCCTCTTCCTGATCCAGCGCCGCGTCCTCGCGCGGCGCTCCGCGGTGACCGTGTCGGGGAAGACCGGGAGCCTGCCTCCCGCGCCGCTCCCCGCGACGGTGCGGCGCGGGCTCCTCGCCGTCCTCGGCATGGTCAGCGTCCTGATGATCCTCATCTACGGGAGCATCCTGGTCGGCTCGTTCACCCGGGCGTGGGGCGCGGACTGGAGCCTCACGCTGGACCACTGGCAGACGGCTCTCCTGCGCGGGGACGACATCCGCAACTCCGCGCTGTTCTCCGCCACGGCGGCGATCATCACGACGATCAGCACCCTGGTCGCCGCCTACGTCGTGCACCGCACGAAGGTCGTCGGCCGTGGCGTGATGGACGGGCTCGCGGTGCTGCCGTCGGCGATCCCCGGGACGATGATCGGCATCTCGTGGCTGCTCACGTTCAACGAGGCGCCGCTCGCTCTGACCGGCACCGCGCTGATCCTGGTGCTGGTCATGGTGGTCCGCGCCATCCCGGTCGGCTACCGGACCGCCGTGACCACGATCAACCAGATCAGCCCGTCGATCGACGAGGCCGCCACCGATCTCGGCGCCTCGCGGGCCCGGGTCATCGTCCAGATCATGTTCCCCCTGCTGGGCGGCGCGTTCACCACGTCGCTCGTGTTCGGGTTCCTCCACGCGATCAACACGCTGAGTGCCGTGATCTTCCTGACGTCGCCGGGAATCGGCCTGGGCGCCCCCACCATCGTCAACCTCGCCGAGTTCGGCCAGTGGGGCGCCGCGACCGGCGTCGCGGCCGGCCTGATGGTGGTCAGCTTCGCCGGGCTCGCCGTCGCCAAGCTCGCCCTCGGCTCCCGGCTGCGGCTCTACGACCTGTGACACCTGCTGATGGAGATTCCATGATCGAACTGAAGTCGTTGTGCAAGTCGTTCGACGGGGTGCCGGCCGTCCGTGACCTCGACCTCGTCGTCGGCCGCGGCGAGTTCCTCTGCCTCCTCGGCTCCAGCGGGTGCGGCAAGAGCACCACGCTGCGGATGATCGCCGGCTTCGTCCGGCCCGACAGCGGGACCGTGCTCATCGACGGCGTCGACGTGTCCGGCTTCGGCCCGGACGCCCGGCCGACGTCCATGGTGTTCCAGGACTACGCGATCTTTCCGCACCTCACCGTCGCGGAGAACATCGAGTTCGGGTTGAAGGCCCAGAAGCTCGCCAGGGACGAGCGGGCCCGCCGCACCGAGGAGGCGCTCGAACTCGTCGGCCTCACGGGCCTCGGCGGCCGGCGGCCGAACGAGCTCTCCGGCGGGCAGCAACAGCGCGTCGCCGTCGCCCGGTCGCTGGCGATCCGGCCGTCGGTGCTCCTCATGGACGAGCCGCTGTCCAACCTCGACGCGAAGACCCGCATCCAGTTACGCACCCAGCTGCGCGAGATCCAGCGCGACACCGGGACGACGATCGTCTACGTCACCCACGACCAGGAGGAGGCGCTGGCCCTCGGAGACCGGATCGCCGTCATGAGGGACGGCTCGCTCGAACAGCTCGGCAGCGCCCACGAGATCTACCTGGCCCCGTCCAGCGGGTACGTCGCCGACTTCGTCGGCATCACGAACTGGCTGGTGGGGGAGTTCGCCGGCGAGTCGGCCGGGTCATGGGAGGTCGACGTCGCCGGCGCGGCGCTCCCGGCGACGCCCGCGGGCGCGTCGGCCTCCGTCGCTCCCGGCTCGCTCGTCGACGTGTCGGTACGCCCTGAGGACGTGTCCCTCACCGAGGAGGACGCCACCGACGGGCGGGCGCTGCGCGGCGTCGTCCGCGACGTGCAGTTCCTCGGCCCGGTCGTCCGCACGTACGTCGACGTCGACGGCTCGGTCGTGATCGTGCATTCGGCTCAGAGCGACTGGTCTCCCGGAGCGGCCGTCCGGCTGGCCGTCGGGAACGGCGCGGCGCGGGCTTTCGCCAGGACCGAGGGGGCGTGGCGCCCACCGGCTGCCGCCGCCCGGCCCGGGAGCGCCGTCGCGACCGCGGCGAGCTGACGGCATGCGCACCGCACACGGAGAGGCGGACCTGCGCGAGCTGCTCGTCGAGCGGAGCCTGTCCGGCGACATCCGGACCACCCGCCGGCAGTCGCTGGCGTACGCGCTCAAGATGCTCGGAGGAGATCCGGACAACACCTTCGGGCTGCAGGACTGGCGTACGGCGACCGTCGACGAGGTCGTGACCGCCGTCGACGCCGGCATCGGCGACCGCATCACGCACGGCGATCCCGACCTGGGGTACATCGCGCCGGAGAACACGCTGGCCGGCATCCGGGCCCATGCCGACGCCCTGGCTCCCTTCCTGCGTGACGGCGGCGCCGCGGTGCTGCTGGCGACCGGGCACCCGACCGGGCTGCTGGAGCACTACGCCGAGCTGGCGCGCGCCCTGCGGAACGCGGGCAACCGGATCGTACGCGTCCTCGACGACCACCGTCTCGGCCTCGCCGTCGGCGCCCACTCCGCCGGTGAGTCGGGGATCCGGTTCTTCGGCGGGGTCGGGTGCGCTTTCCACGACGAGGCGATCCTGCACACCCACCGGCCCGAGTACATGGAGGCCATGATCGCCGCGGCGGCCGATGACGGCGTACGGATCGATCTCGTCATCGCCGACCACGGCATGGCCGGCGCGGCGATCGCCGCCGGCCTGAACACGCTGTCGATAGCCGACGCCAACGACATCGCCCTGTTCCTGGCCCGGGCCCGGGGACGGCACGAACCCGTGCTCCCCATCGAGGACAACTTCACGCCCGCCGAGTTCGCCCCGGTGACCGAGTTCATGCTCCGGCGCGCAGCCGGCATCGCTGGATAAGGAGATGAGTATGTCTCGTCGCGGTTCGATGCGATGGAAAGTTCCCTCCGCCCTGTTATCGGCGGCTCTCGCCCTTGTCCTGACGGGCCCGGCGTACGCGCGGACGGAGGCGCCCGCCGTCGCGGCCACGCTCGACGCGCCGCGGACCACCGGCCGCACCGAGACCTACCGCGAGTCCCGGCCGGTCGCTCCGGGGGTCGAGCTGAGCACGGTCGAACTGCACGGTCCCGACGGCGCCACCGGGGAGCCGGGCTGGCTGCAGACGTACCAGATGTCCGTGGACCTGACGTCCGGCGTACAGATCGGCCGGCTCTTTCCCGGCCGGGTCGCGGCGAGACGTCCGCTCCTCGACATGGCGCGGGAAGCGGGCGCCGTCGCCGCGGTGAACGCGGACTACTTCGACATCTCCGCATCCGGCGCGCCGTGGGGTGTGGCCATCCAGGACGGCGAGCTCCTGCAGTCGCCCCTGCCCAACACGAAGGCGACGCAGACCGACCGGACCGCGGTGATGTTCTCCGAGGACCAGGTGGGCGCCATCGGCGAGATCGTCTTCGAGGGGACCGTCGAGCTGCCCGGTGGCCGGACCGTCCCCCTGGACGCGCTGAACAAGGCGGAACTGCTCGACGGCCAGATCGGCATGTTCACCCCGGTGTGGGGCACGTACTGCCGCTGCCATCCGGTCAAGGGCGTCGAGCGGACCATCGAGGTCGTGGTGCGCGGCGGCGTCGTGGCCGAGGTGGTGGACGTCCCCCGCGAGGGCGCGATCGCCGAGGGCGCGTTCGTGCTGGTGGGGCGGGAGGCCGGGGCGGACGCGCTGTCCTCGTTGCGGGTCGGCGACCCGGTCTCCGTCGACTACGACGTACGCGCTCCGGGCGACATGAAGGTCAAGGCGGCCATGAGCGGCCGTCAGCTCCTCGTCGCTGACGGCGAGCCGCTCGAGCTCCCGGCGGAGAACAACACGCCGGAGCCGCGCACCGCCGTCGGCTTCTCCGCGGACGGGACCAGGATGTGGCTGGTCGCGGTGGACGGCCGCCAGCCCCAGTTCTCCCGCGGCATCGGGCTGAACGAGCTGGCGCGGATGATGGTCGACCTGGGCGCGCACAGCGCGCTGAACCTCGACGGCGGGGGCTCGACGACGCTCGTCGCGCGCGACCCCGGCCAGGAGGACGCCGAACTCGTCAACCGGCCGTCCGACGCCGCGGGCACCCGCCCGGTGCCCACCGGGCTGGCCATGTTCCTTCCCGAGGGCAGCGGCAGGGCCACGGGCTTCTGGGTGAGCACGGCGACGGAACGAGACCGGTTCCCGGGTCCGGATCCGGCCGCGTCATGGCGTACCGAGCGGGTCTTCCCCGGGCTGACCCGCCGGCTGAGGGCGGACGCGTTCGACGAGACGTACGGTCCCGCCGATCTGCCCGGCAAGGCCAGGCCACAGTGGCGGGTCGCGGACAACCGGATCGGCCGGGTGGACCGCGATGGTGTCTTCCGCGCGCTGTCGCCGGGCAGCACGACCGTGACGGCCAAGCGGGGCAGGGCCACCGGGGACATCGAGATGACCGTGCTGGGTGAGCTGGCCCGCCTGGACACCGGCTCCGGCCGGCTCAACCTCCTCGAAAAGGGCGCCACGGGGACCTTCGAGGTCAACGGCTCGGACTCCGCCGGGTACGCGGCCCCCATCGACCCCGCCGACGTCACCCTTGCCTACGACGACGCCGCGCTGAAGGTGACCGCGGACGGCACCGGAGCGTTCACCGTCACCGCCCGTGCCGACGACGGCGAGCACGTCGTCTCGGTGTCCGCCGGCGGCGTGACGACCGAGCTCATCGTGGGCATCGGGACGTCCCAGGACGTGGTGGACACCTTCGAGGACACGTCGAACTGGCGCTTCTGGAGCCTGCGCGCGACCGGAACCGTCTCGTCCACCCCGGACGGCCACGTCGGCGACGGGCTGAAGCTGGACTACGACTTCACCCAGAGCACCGAGACGCGCGGCGTCGGCATCTGGCCGGCCGCCAACCTCCTTCCGGTGGCCGGCGAGCCGACGGCGTTCAAGATCTGGGTGAACGCGGAAGGACACGTCCACCGGACGCGCCTCGAGGTCGTCGACCGCGACGGCACCCTGCACACGATCGAGCCCGCGTTCATCACCGAACCGGGCTGGCAGCAGATCACCTATGAGGTGCCGGACACCGTGACCTATCCGGTGAGCCTGCGCCGGATCTTCTTCAACGAACTCGATCCGGACGCCGGCTACGTCGGCACCCTGGTCCTGGACGAACTGACCGCCGTGGTCGCGAGCTGACCCCGCGCCCCACCCGGACCCGGGCGTCGTCGATCCCGCACGGGACGCCCGGGCGCGGTGCGATGAACCGGGTGGGTCAGCGGCCGCCGGATGAGGCCCGCTCGGCGAGCATGACCGGCGTCCTGCGGAAACCGCCGGGCGACATCCCGTACTCGCGGCGGAACGCGGCCGAGAAGGCGAACTCCGTGGAGTATCCGACCTGCCGCGCGATCGCTGCGAGGGGCGCGTCGGACTCGCGCAGGAGGATCGCGGCGCGCAGCGCGGCGGCGATCCCGGGGTCGTCGGCCCGTGGCCAGCCGGGCGCGTCGTGCTCCTCGTGCCACTGGCGCAGCACCTCCACCAGAACGAGATCGAGCAGCGCTGGCGGGACGTCGCCGTCGGCAGCCGCCACCCGCAGCTGAACCCCTACCTCGGGATCGAGCGGTACGGGACGGCGCTGGCGGACGCCGCCGAGGGATGACCGCAGGGGCTCGTGGAGGTCGCGCCCGGCAACCGTTCGACCTCGTGCTGCGTGCCAGTGAATTGCTCCTGCCGGGATCGGTTCTCGCACGCCCTTTTCCCGGCGATGTGTTAACGCTAACTTGGGCTTGGTAGACGGATTTCTCTCCGGGCGGGCGTCAACGATCACGCGGTGAGCGTGCGCGAACCGGCAGTGCCGCCGGTCCATGGCGCATGCCCTCAAGGAGAGAACCATGACAAGCACCACGTCTCGTCGTGCCCGCTCGAGCGCGCGCGACCACGCCAGGTACCAGGACCATCTCGGCCGGAGCGGCCGACGCGACCTTCCGGCCCGTGAGCAGACCACGTGACGACGCACCAGAAGGGTTCCCTCATGGACACATTCCGGGCCAGGCGGCTGCTCGCCGGGCTGGCAGCCCTGCTGCTCCCGCCGATCGTCGCGGTGAGCTTATGGACGACGCCCGCGTCGGCCGCGACCAGCCAGTTCCGCGGCATGAACTGGGCGGTGCCGGGCGACAACTTCAGCACCGGCCCGCTCGTCGTCGACGGGCTGAGCAGCTCCGACAGCCATGCCACCGTACAGGCCAAGGCCAACGCGCTGTACGACGACATGCAGTCGACACTGGGTGTGAACACGGTCCGGCTGCCGATCAACACCCACACCGTCGGCACCACCTGGTGGAACGCCTACCGCGGCGCCATCGACGCCGCCACGGCGCGCGGGTGGAAGGTGATCCTCGCGTACTGGGAGGACGGCGCGGCCTCCGGGGGCCGCATCACCGACCTGCCGGCGTGGAACGCGATGTGGTCGG
Source organism: Nonomuraea sp. KM88 (assembly GCF_052245635.1). Classification (NCBI taxonomy): domain Bacteria; kingdom Bacillati; phylum Actinomycetota; class Actinomycetes; order Streptosporangiales; family Streptosporangiaceae; genus Nonomuraea; species Nonomuraea sp. KM88. Next base: position 1,209,884 of record NZ_JBQQCC010000001.1, read on the forward strand.
CCGTGACCTCCCAGTACGGATCGAACAGCCTCGTGTACTTCGAGCCGATGAACGAGCCGCACGGCTACAGCTCGGCCGAGTGGCGCGACATCGCCGCCGGCTGGCTGGACCACCACTACTCGGCCCCGCCGAACCGGGTGCTCGTCGGCGGTGCCGGCTACAGCCAGGACCTCCGTGACCTGTGCGACGACTCGCGTTTCGCCGGCACGCTGTTCTCGTTCCACCACTACGCGTTCTTCTACCCGGCGAACACGTACGACGGCTGGCGGTCCCACGTACGGACCCGCCTCGGCAACTGCGCCTCGCGTGCGGTCGCCACCGAGTTCGGGGCTCCGATGAACAACGGCCTGAACTACGCCGACCCGAACAGCACGGACAACTTCGTCCGCCACATCCGCGCCGTCACCCAGGTGATGCGGGACAACGCTATGGGCGGCACCTACTGGCCGGCCATCGGCGGCAAGCCGGGCGACATCGGCTACGACTGGTACTCGATGTACGCCAAGAGCGGCAGCGGCACCGACCTCAACCTCACGATCCGCAACCAGTCCGGCGCGAACCGCCTGCGCTACGGCTGGGGCGACGACGTCGACGGCGGCGGTGACGCAACGACGACCCAGATCGTCAATCAGAACTCCGGCAAGTGCATCGACGTCCTGGAGGGCTCGACCGGGAACGCCGCCGAGATCATCCAGTACACCTGCACCGGGGCCGCCAACCAGCAGTGGCAACTGCGCGATCTGGGCAACGGCTACCACAACATCGTGGCGCGGCACTCCGGCAAGTGCCTCGACGTCAACAACGCCTCCACCGCGAACAACGCGGCCGTCATCCAGTACACGTGCGGCAGCGGCACCAACCAGCAGTGGGAACTCCGCACCGTGTCCGGCACGAGCCACGTCGAGATCGTCGCCCGGCACTCGGGCAAGTGCCTCGACGTGTCCGGCCAGTCGACGGCGAACGGCGCCCGCCTCCAGCAGTACACCTGCTGGGGCGGCGCCAACCAGCGCTGGGACGCTTGAGGCCACACCGGACAGGAGCACGTGAACACGAAGGCATCGGGCCACGAGCGGCGAGCAGCCTACGTGATCCTGGACGGCGCCCTGGAGCGCCGTCCAGCCCGGGTCACCGCACGCAGCAGCCGGCCGAACACGGTGAGCAGACCGTCGTACCGGTGGAAGACCGGATCGAACGCCGGAGGGTGCTCGGCGGGCCCACCATGGACGACGTCGCGCTGAGCCCGCGCGAGCTGGGAGGTGCTGCTTCGCCGCCCAACGCTAACAGCTGGCCCAGAGCGGGCTGGTGATGAACCAGGAGATCGCCGTCTGCGAGCGCTGAGGGAAGGCCGAGACCCTGGCCCGTGCCGATCGCCTCGTCCGACCGGGCGACCGCCGCCTGGCCCGGGTCGGAGGTAACCGGCCGGGGCAGCGCCGCCTCCCGCGACAGAGGCTGGCGCGTCGCCCCACAGGTCGCCTCACCTTCTGAGATGTCGCGTTGCCGGATCAGCCGGCGGGGTCCCAGGTCACATGAGGCGAACCCGGCAGCGCAGTGGTGTCGAGGTACCTGGGCTCGAGGACGCGCTCGGTGAACTTCCAGCCATCCGGGGTGCGCTGGTAACGGTCGTGGAACAGGCCGTACATGAGGACCGACCTGCCGTCGCGCTGGCGACCGATCTCGAAGATGGATTCCCGGCCGGTCGCGGTGTCACCATCGAGTTGGATCGTGCCCGGGTGCACGTTCTGCACCCAGAACTCCCACGCACCCTGCAGCCGTTCGATACCGGCGCGGATCTCCTCCCGCCCGGTGAACTCGACGTCGGCGGGGGGTATCCGCCACACCGCGTCCCGGGTGAACAGCGACGCGAAACGGTCATAGTCGCCGATCATTGCCGCGTCGGCGTGGTCGCCCCGCAGCGCCTCGATCTCGACGCGGTCGGCGATGGCCTGCAGATCTCTCATCGGTTTCCTCTCTCCTGCGAACGTGATGGATGACGTCATCGGGCTCCTGCCGGAGGGTGCCGCGGGGTGCGTCCGCACCAGCGGCGCTTCGCTGAACGTCTAGGTCTGGTGGCGTATCTGAAAGGGCCTGAGGTGATGGATGTCGGTGATGTGGAGGGGACGGGCGGCGTGTTCTGCTGGGGTCCAGAGTTCGTCGTGGTCGCGGATACTCGCTCTGGCCTTTCGGCGGTTGTGCTCACGGGCCTGCCTCCCAGTTCGCCGCGCCATCTGCCCCGATCCGCTTGCCGACGTAGCAGGATCGATCGTCCATGGTGGCCTTCTCGCCGCAGTGGCGGTTACAGATCATCGACGAACGAGTCCGGCGCGTCGGGACGGCCGGCGAACGTGATGGGGCTCACACCGCAGTGGCGAGTTGCCGACGAGCACGGCAACCTGATCTGGATCTCCTCCGCCAAGCCAGGCCGCTCCAGCGAGATCACCACCGCTCGCCGCCACACGATTACCGCCTGGCTGCGCCGCTTCGACCTGGGCACTCTCGAACAGCTCTGAGCTTGGGGGACAGGTTTGTCCCCCAGGCGGCTGCTCGTCCGTCGCCTGGATATGAGCGACAACCCTCCCAGCCTTCCGCGTGCCCGGCATCGACGTCGCCTACGAGTGATCGCATTCATGTGAGCGCTAGGGATGCCCCGCTCAAAGGCTGACCCGGTGCGGCCGCCGGCCGTGAGCGTCGCTGAGCCGAGGACGCACAGGCCAAGCACCCCATGACCGCCCCGAAGAGCGGCCCAGATCGCCCCGCGAACATCGCTTGCCCATCCGGGCGGCGCAGACCAGGACCTGACCACCCCGACCACGACCCAGCACCTTCAAGCAAAGGAGCGAACCAACATGGCCCTTATCTTCGAGCGTGTCACCGTCCCCCTCCGCGACGGTGTCAAGGTCGAGGGTCTGCTGTACCGGAGCCAGGACGAGCCGAGACCGACGCTTCTCCTGCGGACGCCTTACGGCGTCGACAAGACGAACATGATCAGCGTGCCGGAGTATCTGTTCTTTCTCAAGGCGGGATACAACGTCGCGTGGATGGCGTGCCGGGGAACGTACGGCTCCGATGGGGACTTCCGCAGCATCGAGGACGAACGCGACGACGGCTACGACACCGTCGACTGGCTCGTGCGTCAGCCGTGGAGCGATGGCAGGGTCGCGACCTACGGCGCGTCATACGCCGGACAGACGCAATGGGCGATCGCAGCTTCCCGGCACCCGGCCGTCAAGGCACTCGCTGTCGAGGTGTCGGCCGCCGACTGGTATACCGGCCTCTGGTATCACCCCGGCGGGGCGATGTTCCATCAGCTCGCCCTCACCTGGCACTTCGGCATGCGGATGCAGGAGCAGGTCCGTGCGATGGCCTCGGGCGGCGGCGACCAGACGCTCGTGGCCGACCTCGGCGCCCAGCTAAGGAGCGGTCCGAACACCTATGACGATGTTCCGCTCCATCAGCAATCGCTGGTCGCCGGCGATGAGCGCCTGCAAAAGATCCTCGACAATCCGGAAAACAACGACTACTGGAAGGCCCTCGACAGGTCGCGGTCCTTCCCCGACATGACGCAGCCGATTCTCATGATCGCCGGCTGGTTCGATTTCTTCATCAACGGGCAGATTCGTGATTTCGCGCGTTACCGCACGACCGCGGCGACTCCGCAAGCACGGCGAGGGACACGGATCATCATCGGTCCCTGGGCGCACTGGCCGCTGGAGAACAACTTTCCCGAGGTCGATTTCGGGATGGCGGCGACCGCGCAGGGAGCCGACCTCATTGGAGAGCACCTCCGCCATTTCGCGCAGTGGCTTCCAGTCGGCGACGCGGTCTCTCAGCCGGCGGCACCCGTCAAGATTTTCGTCATGGGCGTCAACGAGTGGCGTGAGGAGCAGGACTGGCCGCTACCGGACACCGCCTACACCGACCTCTACCTGGACGCCGCCGCTTGCGGGCGTGACGGCTCGCTTCGCAGGTCTCCCGCGGCGAGCCGGAACTCCGCCGAGTACGACTACGACCCCAAGAACCCTGTCCCGAGCCGCGGGGGCAACTACAACGGGTCGTATCGCACGGATGGACCAGTAGACCAGCGGCACATCGAGGAACGAGCCGACGTGCTGTCCTTCACCACGGAGCCGCTGACGCAGAACACCGAGGCTACGGGCCACGTACGGGCCACGCTGTTCGTGCACTCCAGCGCTCCTGACACCGACTTCACAGCCAAGCTGGTCGACGTCCACCCCGACGGTAGCGCCCGCCACGTATGTGACGGCATCCTTCGCATGCGCTATCGCGACGGGCTCGAAACGCCCACCCTGATCAACCCCGGCCAGGTGTATGAGATCGAGGTGGACATGTCGGTGACCTCCATGGTGTTCCTGGCCGGCCACCGGATCCGCATCGATATCTCCAGCAGCAACTTCCCACGATTCGACCGGAACACGAACACCGGTGGTTTTATCAGCCGGGAGGCCGTCGACGACGCCGTGGTCGCCCATAACGCCATCCTCACCGGACCGGATCATCCGAGCCGGGTGACGTTGCCATTGATCCGGCGATAAGCGAGACACCTGGGAAAGCTCGTGTCTCGCGGTTTTCCCTTGATCGCCATGCATGTGGCGAGGGGGATGTGTCCGCGTGCCTCCACTGGTCTGCGCGGCGGATGCGGAGATGCCCGGGGAGCATCGGCGGTGTTCCGAGAGCGCAGAAGCGACCCGCTGGACGGGCCAACGAGCCGTCCTGCCGTCGGACAGCGAACGGTGCGAGCCGAGCCGGAAGCGGAAGCTGATTGCGCAGCTCAGGACCTGTTGGGCTGGTGTCACGGTGGTCACCGGGCACCCGATTTCTCCGACTACACCCGTGAAACCGCGGCCACCGGCGGCTCGAACGCCTGACAGCCGCGTTTCCCGGCGACTCAGCTCAACGAATCGACGAACAACAGGAAGGGATGAGATGTCTGATCTGCAGGACAAGGTAGTGATCGTGACGGGTGGCGCCCGCGGGATCGGTGCGGCCGTGGCCGCCCGCATGGCTCGGGACGGAGCCACGGTGGTGGTCACCGACCTGCTCGACGAACAGGGAGCGAAGACCGCCTCCGAGATCCGGGGCCTGTTCCTCCGCCACGATGTGACCAGCGAGGATGGCTGGAAGAGCGTGACGGAGGCGACTCTCGAGCGCTATGGCCGGGTGGACGGCCTGGTCAACAACGCCGGAATCGCCGCGGGGGCACCTCTCGAGAGCGAGACGCTGGAGCAGTTCGAACGCGTGCTGAAGGTCAACCTGACCGGGGTGTTCCTCGGGCTGAAGGCGGTCATCGAAGCGATGCGGGCGGCCGGCGGCGGCTCGATCGTCAACATCGCCTCCGTTTCGGGCCTGATCGGGCTTCCTGGGGCCTCGGGGTACGGGACGTCCAAGTGGGGCGTCCGCGGCCTGACCAAGATTGCCGCGACGGAACTGGGCCGCCACCGGATTCGCGTCAACGCCGTGAACCCGGGCGTGATCTACACCCCGATCACCATGGAGCGTAACGCGCAGTTGGGAGAAGGCAACTTCCCGCCGGCCCCGCTGGGCCGGATCGGCGTCCCGGAGGAGATCGGCGAGGCAGTGTCCTTCCTCATCTCGGACGCGGCCTCGTACATGACCGGTGCGGAAATCACGGTGGACGGCGGCTGGACGTCCGGACGGGCCATGATGACGCAGCACCCCGACACCTGACCCTCGGGTCAAGTCGATTCCCTTGAGGTCGGGTCGCCGACGTCTCCTCCACCTTCACCCGGGACACCTGCACCAGCGTCTGTCCGGAGGCGTCGGACAAGAACCGCGTCGGGACTGATGGAGACTTTGGTGTGCCCTGGGTTCGATGAAGTCGCCGGTGCACGTCGTGGCGGGAAGACCCAAGCGGGCTGAGTTCCGTGGTTCGGCGTGCCCAACGACATGGGTGACGGCGATCCGGATCGCCGTCACCCCGGGAGGTTACACGGAGGGCTGGGAGACGACGACCACGTGGGTGGTCTTCGCCGGCTCGGTTGCCGAGTTCCCCACCAGCTGGATGACGTACGTGTGCTTGCCGGCCGTCGTCGGCGTGTCAGCGAAGCTGAACGACCCGAGCAGGACCGGTGACCCGACCGTGAGGGCGCCCCATACGACGAGGCCGAGATAGCCGAGACCGGATGAACCGTACGTCGGGTCGGCGTCGGCGACCGCGAACAGCCCCAGGCCGCCGACGACACCGGTCACCGTGATCGCGATCGGTGTCCACAGGAGCACATGGGCCCACACCCGGTACGTCCGGCTGTAGATCCGCCGGACCGGCGGCACGTTCGGCTGCGGGGGATACCCGACAGATTCGCCCATGCCGCATTTCTACCAGCCCGCCTGGCCCCGCACTGCCGGGTCGGGTCGCGGCGAGGCAGGGTTCCACGGTGCCGCGGCCTCGGCGACCGCGGTGCTCCGGAGCGGCGTTTCCTGGGGATTCTCCCGCCGTTGCCGCATCTTCTGACGGCCTGCTGCTACGGTTGGCTCTCCATTATTACCATAAGGGGACGTATGTTCGGCATTGTCCGCCCATGCCAGCACGTCCTGTGCAAGGGCCTCTACGCGGCCTGGATGGGCCACTTGTGCGGACTCTGCTTGGCCCTCCGCGACGAGCACGGACACCTGTCCCGTCTGGTGACCAACTACGACGGCCTGCTCGTGTCCGTCCTGACCGAGGCCCAGACGTCCGCGCCCACGTCACGCCGGAAGGCGGGCCCGTGCGCGCTGCGCGGCTTCAAGGGCGCCGACGTGGTGGAGTCCGAGGGGGTACGGCTGGCGGCCTCGGTGTCGCTGCTCCTGGCGGCCGGCAAGGTGAACGACCACGTGGCGGACGGCGACGGCATGTACGCCTGCCGCCCCCTGGCCGCCGGCGCCACCCGCCTGGCGGGCCGCTGGTCCTCCGCCGGTACGGCCACGGCCGGCACGCTGGGCTTCGATCCCACCCCGCTGACGGCGGCGGCCGCCCGCCAGGCCCTCCTGGAACGCATCCCCGCCCAGAGGCCCCCGGGCAGCGGCGCGGCGACCGGATTGCGAGAGTTGACGGGGCCCACCGAGGACGCCGTAGCGGCGGCGTTCGCGCACACGGGGGTGCTCGCGGGCAAGCCCCACAACCGCGAGGCCCTGGCGGCGGCCGGTCGCGGGTTCGGAAGACTGGCCCACCTGATCGATGCGGTGGAGGACCTGGCCGACGACCGGGCGTCCGGGGCGTACAACCCGCTGGCCGCCACCGGCACCGACCTGGACGAGGCGCGCCGCCACTGCGACGCCGCGCACGCCGACCTGCGCGCCGCCGTGAATGCGCTCGACCTGCCTCGCCGCGCCCTGACCCGCGCCCTGCTGGTACGGGAAACCGGCAACGCCGTCTCCCGAGCCTTCGCCACCGCCGGATCGCAAGCCGCCGCAGGCACGCACGGCCCCGGTCACGGCCCCGGTCACGCGCCGGGTCATTCACCGGGTCATTCACCAGGTCATTCACCAGGTCATTCACCGGGCCACCCGCCCGGCGATCCCGGCGCACCGCCGGGACGACGGCCGCCGAAGCGGGATCCCGGCGGGCTGCTGTCGCTGGCGTGCGGCGCGTTGACCTGCTGCACCTGCGGCTTGTACCGGCCCGCCTGGGACGACGGCCGCGAGGGCTCCTGCTGCGAGCGCTTCGACTGTTCCGGTTACGAGTGCTGCGGCAACTGCGGTAATTGTTGTTCCTGCTGCTCGGGCGAGGACGGCGGTTGCGGGTGCGACGGCTGCAGCTGCGGCTGCGATTGACGGCCGCGACTGCTCACTGCCGGGGCCAGGCACGCCGGGGAACCCGGTTGAGGACACGCGGCACCGCGAACCGGTCCCGGTCAGAGGACTTGATGCCGCCGAGGCCAACGTCAGTGCCTTGCAGCAGATCGAAGCGTTAGTCCTCAATCTGCAGTCCCTCGGTACGGGGAGGTCGGCCCCTCGATGCGGGACCGCTTTCAGGTGAACAGGGGGAGAAATGCGAAAAGCCCTGAATTCCCCATGGGGATCAAGGGCTTTGGTGGATCGGGCACTGCGCCTGCCGATCGCAGCGCAGCGCACCGCTTGACCTCACGGGCCGGGACGGATCACGCGTCGTCGTTGCGAGGCACGTCGAGGTGGGTGACGAGGTTGATGCCGCCGTCGACGTGGATCACCTCACCGGTGACGAAGGGGGCCTTGATGAGCGCCAGGACCATCGCTGCGACGTCGGATGGTTGCCCGAGCCGGCCCAGCGGTGTCATTGCCCCGGTGCGCGCCGCCCGCGTGGCGAGGCTGTCCGAGGTCAGCCGGGTCTGGAGCGGCCCCGGGGCGATCGCGTTCACCCGGACGTCTGGACCCACGGCCTTGGCCAGCAGCCTCGTCAGGTGGTCGAGCGCGGCCTTGCTGACGGAGTAGGGGATCGAGCTGCCGAGGGGGCGCGAGCCGCCCACCGAGGTGATGTTGATGATCTGGCCGCCGGGCTCCATGACCTTCACGGCGGCGACGGAGACCTGCCACGTCCCGACGACGTTGACGCCGAGGATCCGGTGCCAGTCGTCGGCGGTGATCGCGTCCAGGTCGGCGTGGGGGACGGGTCGCGACACCCCGGCGTTGTTCACCAGCAGGTCGAGCCGGCCGTGCCGCTCCACGGCCGTCTCCACCAGGCGCACGGCGTCGGAGGGATCGGCGATGTCGGCCTGGACGTAGCTCGCCCCCGGGAGCTGGGCCGCGAGCCGCTCACCGGCGTCGACCGAGGTGGCCGAGTTCACCACGACGGTGAAGCCGTCGGCCGCGAGCGCGCGGGCGATGCCTTCGCCGATGCCGGAGCTCGAGCCCGTCACGATGGCGACACGTGGCGCGCTCATCGGGCGGCTCCCTCGGTTACGGGCGCTTTCACCGCGTTCACGATCGCCCGGCTTCCGCCGGCGAGGATCGAGGTGTCGTTGCTGACCACCACGTAGTCGTAGCCCCGGGCCAGCGCGGCCCTGGCCTGGTCGCTCGTGGCTGACGCGGTGCCGATGGGCACGCCTGCCGCGGCGGCGGCTTCCAGCGCGGCCGTGACGAGCCGGTCCACCTCGTCGCCGCCCGCCGCGACGCCCATCGACATCGACAGGTCGGCCGTCCCGACCAGCGCGGCACCGACGCCGTCGAGGGCCAGGATCTCCCTGGCGTTCTTCATCGCCGGCTCGCTTTCGAGCTGGACGACGCACAGAACCCGCTCGTCGAGGTAGTCCGCCCGTGGCAGCAGCCCCCAGCGACCCGCTCGGCTGGTGCCGCCGGACCCGCGGTCGCCGCGCGGCGGGAAGCGGGTGGCCCGCACGAGCGCCCGGGCCTGCTCCACCGTGTCGACGTGCGGCACGATCACACCGGCCGCGCCGGCGTCCAGGACCCGCTGGATCACGCTGAGGCCGTGGTCGGGCACCCTGACGAGGGGGTCCACCCCGAGGGCGCGGGCCATCGCGATGTGGGTCGAGGCGGCGCCCAGGTCGAGTGTCGTGTGCTCGAGGTCGATGACCACGAAGTCGAAGCCCGCGTACGCCATGATCTCGACGCTCTCGGGGCTGGCGAGCTTGATCCAGGTCCCGAGCGTGCCGCCGTTGATTCCGTCGCGCATCCGTGTCATGGCTCAGACCTCACCGGCGGTCTCGTTGGGGGTGGAGGTCCAGAAGACCAGCCACTTGCCGAGCTGTACGACGACCGCATGCAGGGCGATGCCGACGGCCGACAGCACGACGATCACCGCGAAGGTCCTGGCCACGTCCAGGGTGAAGTTGGTCGCCTGGATCAGGTAGCCCAGACCTTCCGAGCTGCCCACGAACTCCGCGACCACGGCGCCGGTCACGGACAGGATGACGGCGACCTCCAGCCCCGCGAAGATGTGCGGAAGCGCCGACGGGATCTGCAGGTGCCGCATGACCTGCATGCGGGACGCGCCGAATGACCGGAGCATCTCGACCTGCTCGTAGGCGGCGGACCGGAATCCCAGGATGGCGTTGATCAGGAGGGGGAAGAACGCGATCAGGGCCACGGTCAGCACCTTCGAGCTGATCCCGATGCCGAACCAGACGATCAGCAGCGGCGCCATGGCGACCTTGGGGATGGTCTGGGTCAGGATGAGCAGCGGGAAGAGCACCCGCTCCACCGTCCTGAACTGGGTGATGAGCACGGCGGAGACCAGTGCGGAGCCGACCGCGATGCCGAACCCGATCAGGATCTCCTTCAGGGTGACGAGCGAGTGGGTGATCAGGCTGCCGTCCTGGAAGCCTTCGACCAGGGAGGCGGCGACGGCCGTGGGCGCGGGGACGAGGATGTCGGAGACGTCGAAGATCTCCACGACGGCCTGCCAGACCACCAGCAGCCCGATGAACACCAGCACGCTGTAGGTGATTTCCGGTACTCGGCGGCGTCGGGCCGGGGCGTCCGAGCTCGTGGGCGCCTCCACCGGCACGGTCTCGCCGTCCGGGACGGCGGGTGCCTCTCGGCCGGCTGCGTGGCGTTTGGTGTTGGTGGACATCAGTGCTCCTAGTGGGCGCTGTGCTCGGAGTCGAGCAGCTTGCGGATCTTCAGGACGATCTCGCCGAACTCGGGCGTGTTGATGTTCTCGAGCCGCCGTGGCCGAGGGAGCGCGACCTCGACGACGTCCGCCAACCGGCCGGGTCGCGGTGTCATGACCACGACGCGGTCGGCGAGGAGCACCGCCTCGGGGATGCTGTGCGTCACGAACAGCACGGTCTTGCGGTCCTGGTCCCAGATCTTCAGCAGGTCCAGTCCCATCTGGTCGCGGGTCATCGCGTCGAGGGCGCCGAACGGCTCGTCCATGAGCAGGATGCGCGGGTCGTGCATCAGGGCGCGGCCGATCCCGACCCGCTGCTGCATCCCGCCGGACAGCTCGTTCGGGTACCGGTCGCCGAACTCCTCCAGGCCGAGCATCACCAGCAGCTCGTCGGCCTTCGCGTGGGTGCCGGCGTCCCGGCGCTGGTGCAGGTCAGGCGAGGTCAGCAGGTTCTTCCGCACGGTACGCCAGGGCAGCAGCAGCGGCTGCTGGAAGACCATCCCGAGCTGGTTGCGGTGGGTGTCGTCCGACGGCCCGAAGGTGACCTGTCCTGAGGTCTGGCGGGACAGCCCCATGATGATCCGCAGCAGCGTGCTCTTGCCGCAGCCGCTGGGACCGACGATGGAGATGAACTCACCGGCTCGGACACTGAGGGACACGTCGTCGAGAGCCTGGACGGTCCCGCCGGACTTCGTCGGGTAGAGCATGGACACCGAGTCCAGGCGGATCACGTAGTCGGTGTCGGTACTGGTCGGCATGTCTGTCATTCCTCACCTGGTTCGAGCGCAGGCTGCCCGCGCCTCGGTTGTCGTGCCAGCAGCGATCAGCCGGCCCCCTCGGGCCACGTGCCGCCCATCTCCTTGGTCAGTCGCTTGCAGACGGCCTTCAACGCCGTGGCCTCCCGGGAGTCCAGCGCCGCCGGCAGCATCCGCTCGGTGCCGACGGCCGCGATCGTGGCGCAGATCCCGGTCGCCGCGAACACCGGCGCCGCGACGACGCAGATGCCGCGGTGGTTGACGTGACTGCTCATGCCGGCCTGCCGGATCTCCTCGATGCGTTGGCGCGTCTCGGTGCGCTGGGGCTCGGGGAGGCTGCCGGTGAGCCGGTCGGCGTTGAACTGGTCGGGGAGGAAGGCCAGGAAGACCTTGGCCTGCGAGGAGTCCAGCGCGAGCTGCGAGCCCACGCGCACCGTCACGAGGGTGGGGTGCTCGGCCTCCTCCACCAGCGAGACCACCGGTCCTGAGGTGCCCCACAGCGACAGCACGGTGCTGACCTTGATCTCGCGGACGAGCTCGCGCATGTGGGCCGGCGCCATCTGCATGATGCGCTGCCGGCCCAGCGCGAAGCTGCCGAGCTGCAGGATCGACCGTCCTGGACGGACGAGTGCGGAGTCCTCCACGCGCTCGAGCAGCCCGCAGCCGATCATCGAGCTGAAGTAGCGGTGCACCGTGGTCCGGTTCAGGCCGAGCCGGCGGGTGGCCTCCGCGACGGAGAGCTCAGGAGTCTCAGGACCGAACAGTCCGAGGATCTGCGCGGTCCGGCTCACCGCCTGGATGTCCTGCTCGCGAGCAGTCACCTGTCTGTCGTCCTGGCGCTCCGTCATCGGCCCCCACCCCGTCGCGTTGATGTCCGTAGAGAGTTCTCGTAGTTCGCAGTACGGACAGAGGGTATGCACGCCCTCGGGATTGCTGCAAGGTTTTCCACGTGTTTCAGGCAAGTGTTTCGGTACGCACCCTATTGACAGACCGGATAGCGAACTTTCAGTCTGTGATGCGAACGGTGATGTGAACTTCCGCCGACACCCGGAGACTTCATGACTGACACCCCCGCCATCATCAAGCTGCTCGACGGCTGCGTTGACCTGCACTGCCATTCCGGCCCGAACCCGTTCCCCCGACGGATCGACCACGCCGAGGCCGGTAAGGACGGCGAGCGGCTCGGCATGCGCGGCGTGCTGGTGAAGTCCCACCACCACAACACGGTCATGGACCTGCTCGCGATGAACGACCGGCTGGCCAAGATCAAGACTCCGGTCTTCGGCGGCATCACCCTGAACAGCATGATCGGCGGCATCAACCCCCAGGCGGTGGCCATGTGCCTGCGCATGGGGGGCAAGGCCGTGTGGTTTCCGACGTTCTCGGCCGGCCGGCACATCGAATGCCATCCGGAGGGCGTCGGCTTCCCCACGGCGAGCGTCGAGGTGCCGTCGTCCAAGGTCGACGTCCACCAGGAGAACGGCGAGCTCATCCCCGAGGTCTACGAGGTGCTCGACCTGGTCAAGGAGACCGGCGCGATGGTGACCGGCGGGCACATGGAGACCGAGTCGATCGCCCAGCTGTTCGCCGCGGCCAAGGACAAGGGCGTCACCAGGATGCTGCTCAACCATCCCGACTACGTCATCGGCGCGGACGAGGCGAAGTGCCGTGAGCTGGTCGGCTACGGAGCGTTCATCGAGCACGAGACCGGCTTCTACGACCCCGAGGGGACCAAGAAGTGGGACCCGAGACTCCTCCTCAACTGGATCGAGAGGATCGGCCCCGAGCACACCGTGATGGCCTCCGACCTCGGCCAGAAGGACCGGCCGCTGCCGGTGGACTCCTACATCCGGGTCGCGACCGCGCTGCTGGACCTCGGCCTGGACGAGAGGTCGCTGCGGCAGATCTTCTGCGACAACCCGGCCTTCCTGCTCGGCCTGGACGACTGAACCGGCATCTTGCCGCTGACCAGAAAGGACAGACGATGACCACCCTGGCCACCCCGCCCGACGTGGAGTTCTCCGACCTCGGTACGGGCGATCCCGACGAGACGACCCCTGGCGGATCATCGACGTGGTACTTCCGCGGACACAACTTCGTGCTCGCCTACACGACGCTGGTCGCCGGCGACGTGCTGGACCGGGATGATCAGCCGGACGAGTACGTCGCGATCCTCCCGTACGAGGAGTGCAGCGTCGTCATCCGTGCGTCGCGGGAGTCCGAGTCGGTCTCGGGCAAGGCCGTGGTGATGGTCCCGCCGGGCAGCAGCGCGATCGTCGGCGTCGACGACTGCACCGTCGTACGGCTGTTCAGCTCCCGGTCCACCGACATGCTGGACAAGGCACGCAACCGGGACGCGTACGCCGATCCCCACCCGAACACCAAGCCGTTCGAGCCGTGGCCCGACCCGCCGGAGGGTCACCGCATCCGGGCCTACCGGCTGGCCGACCTGCAGGTGACGCAGGACGCCATCCGCCCGGGCCAGATCGTGCGGTGCAGCACCTTCATGGTCAACTTCCTGGCGCCCAGGATCGGCCCGCGCGATCCGAACACCCTCTCGCCGCACGACCACGACGACTTCGAGCAGTGCTCGCTCGCCGTGGAGGGTGAGTACGTCCACCACCTGCGGACCCCGTGGTCCAGGCGGCGCAGCGAGTGGCGCGAGGACCGGCACCTGGAGTGCGGCAGTCCTTCCGTGGCCGTGATCCCGCCGCCCATGATCCACACCAGCGAGGCCGTCGGTCCGGGGACCAACCAGCTGATCGACATCTTCTGCCCGCCGCGCCTGGACTTCTCCCTGACGCCGGGCCGAGTGCTCAACGAAGACACCTACCCCCTCCCCAACCAGTAAGAGGCAGGTTCCATCGTGAAGACCGGACGAGCGGTGAAAGTCGTCAGTGGTGCGGTCGCCGTCTTGTGCGCGGTCGTAACGCTGAGCGCGTGCGGTTCCGACAGCGGATCCGGGGACCCGGCCGAGTCCGGCGAGCTGACGCCGGTGACGTTCGCGATGGCGTCCCCGAGCTGGAACGCCGGCTACGCGGTCATGGCCGTCGTCGAGGCCGAGGGCTTCTACGAGCAGGAGGGTCTGAAGGTCACGACCAACCTGTTCCCGTCGGCCACCCAGGCGGCGCAGCAGGTCGCCGGCGGCGGTGCCGACCTCGGCCTCATGACGGTCGAGCCCGTGGCCATCGGCCACGACAAGGACCTGGACCTGGCCTACTTCAGCTCCTACTGGGCGAAGTGGATCTACAGCCTGCAGGTGCCGGACGGTTCGGCCGTGCAGAGCATCGCCGACCTGAAGGGCAAGAAGATCGGCGTCTCCGCGGTCGCGAGCTCCGGCGCGACGTTCGCCCGTACCGCGATGGAGCTCAACGGGCTGGGCCAGAACGGAGCCACGCTGGTGCCGATCGGCGCCGGCGCCCAGCAGATCAACGCCATCAAGAGCGGCCAGGTCGACGCGCTGGCGCTCTGGGACATCCAGTACCAGATCGTCAGGAACGCCGGCGTCACCCTGACGCCGCTTCCTGTCAAGGAGACGGCGGACGCGTGGGGCGGCGGCTTCGCGACGTCCCGCAAGAACCTCGAGGCCAAGAAGGACGTCCTCGAACGGTTCGGCCGTGCGGTGGCGAAGGCGTTCGTCTTCGCCAAGGCCAACCCCGAGGCCGCGATCCGCGACCTGTGGAAGCTCTATCCGGAGACCCGCGGGTCGGAACCGGAGGAGAAGGCGCTGGCCGACGGGGTCAAGGTCCTCGAGGTACGCCTGGACGGACAGGGCTTCGACGACAAGACCCTGGGCCGGATCGACGAGGCGGCGTTCACCCGTTCGCTCGACTTCATGGCCTCAGCCGGGCTGATCAAGAAGTTCCCGGTGAAGGAGATCTACACCGACGAGATGTTCAAGGCGTTCAACGACTTCTCCTACGACGACGTCGTCAAGCAAGCAGAGAGCGCCAGTTGAATGCGGCTGGGGATCGCGCTCGACCTGAGCTCCCAGGAGCCGGTCCGCCCACAGGTGGATCGCGCGGTCACGCTGCTCGCCCGCGCGGAGCGGCACGGTTTCGACTCCGCGTGGGTGGGTGAGAGCTATCACGCGGCCGCTCAGCCGTTCCACCTCCCGTCCGTCCTGGTGGTCCTGGGGCATCTGGCCGGGCGGACGTCCCTGGCGCTGGGATCGGCGGTGCTGCTCCTGCGCGCGTACAGTCCGGAGAAGCTGGCCTACGAGGCCGCGCTGCTCGACCAGCTGTGCGGCGGGAGGCTCACCCTCGGCCTCGGGCTCGGCAGCCCGGAGGTCGCCCAACGGGTCGGGCTGCCCGCGTCAGGTCCGGCCGGCGCGGCCTTCGACGCCACGCTGAAGCTGCTGCGCGACGCCTGGTCCGGCGTCCCGGGTGCCGGCGCGCCGGTGGCGGTCCCGCCCCCGGTGCGGCGCGGCGGGCCGCGGATCCTGGTGGGCGGCAAGGTGGCCGCCTCGGCCCGTCGTGCCGCGACGCTCGCCGACGGATTCTACGGCGCGACGAACTACCGCGACGACCTGCTGTTCAAGCAGGCGGCCGCCTACTGGTCGGGTCGCGGCGGGACGGCGGGAACGGTCGCCACCACCAGGTTCTGCGTCGTCCACGAGGACGCCGCCACCGCCCGCGAACTCGCCGCGCGCCACCTGAAGGCCGCGACCGGCTACTACACCGGACGGGGCCTGTGGCCGGGTGCGGACGGCCCTGCCGAGCCCGAGCTCCCCATGGTGGGCACGCCCGACGACATCGACGCGACGATCGACCGGTACGTACGGGCGGGGGTCACGTCCGTCCAGCTGCGGGTCGCCCCGCTCGGCACGCCGCCGGAGGTCGCCCGCCACACGCTCGACCTCGTCGGGCGGCACGTCCTCCCGCACTGGCACGACACGAACACGAGCTCTGATGGGAAAGACCGACGATGACGAGACGGCTCAAGAGCCTGACCGGCCTGTTCGCGGGCGTCCTGCTGGTGGCCACGCTGGGCGCGTGCGGTGCGGAGGGGGGCGACCCGGCGGGCGGCGCCGGCCTCGACAAAGTCACCTTCGCCCTGAGCGCGCCCAGCTGGAACGCCGGCTACACCACCCTGGTGGTCCCCGAGGCCGAGGGCTACTTCAAGGACGAGGGGCTCGACGTCGAGGTCCAGCTGTTCCCCTCCGGCACGCAGTCGGCGCAGCAGCTGGCCGCCGGGGGCGCCGACGTCGCGCTGATGACCGGTGAGCCGGTCGCGATCGGTCACGCCAAGAACCTGGACCTGGTCTACTTCGCGTCGTACTACCCGCACTGGATCTACAGCCTGCAGCTGCCCCAGGGCTCGGCTGTGCGGAGCGTCGCCGACCTGAAGGGCAGGAAGATCGGGGTGACCGCGGTGGCCAGCTCGGGCGGGACGTTCGCCCGTACCGCGATAAAGCTCAACGGGATGAGCGAGAACGCCGCCGGCCTGGTGCCGATCGGTGCCGGCGCCCAGCAGATCAACGCCATCAAGAGCGGCCAGGTCGATGCGCTGGCCCTCTGGGACACCCAGTACGCGATCGTCGAGGACGCAGGGATCGAGCTCACCCCGTTGCCCGTGCCCCAGACCGCCGGCATCTGGGGCGGCGGGTTCGCGGCGACGCGGAAGACGATCGACGAGAGGAAGGACGTCCTGGAGCGGTTCGGTCGCGCCATCGCGAAGGGCTTCGCCTTCGCCCAGGCCAACCCCGAGGCCGCGATCCGCGACCTGTGGAAGCTCCACCCGGAGACCCGGGGCACCGGACCGGAGAAGGACGCGATGGCGTCCCAGGTCAAGATCCTCCAGGTCCGGCTGGCCGACCAGGGCGTCGAGGACGGCGACTGGGGCCGGATCGATCCGAAGGCGGCAACCGGGATGGTTGAGTTCATGGCCTCCGCCGGGCTCGTGGGCAAGGCGTTCCCGGCCACGGAGATCTACACGACCGACCTGCTCGACGCCATCAACGACTTCCCCTACGACGACATCCGCAAGCAAGCGAAGGACGCCTCCTGAGATGGGGCAGGAAGTGGAGACGACCCGAATGAGCAGCTCATTCGTGTACGCGTCGGTCCGGACCCCGTTCGCCCGGTTCAACGGAGCCTTGGCCGACACGAGGACCGACGATCTGGCCGCGACCGCGCTGAAGGGGCTTCTCGACCGCTCGCCGGGCCTGGATCCCGGCCTGGTCGACGACGTGTTCTGGGGCAACGCCAACGGCGCCGGCGAGGACAATCGCAACGTCGGCCGGATGGCCGTGCTGCTGGCGGGCATGCCCGTCTCGGTGACCGCCACCACGGTGAACCGGCTCTGCGGCTCGTCGCTGGACGCCGCCATGATGGCCGCACGGATGATCGAGGTCGGCGACGCGCAGATCGCGATCGCCGGAGGCGTGGAGTCGATGACGCGGGCGCCGTGGGTCCTGCCGAAGCCGTCGCGCCGGTTCCCGGCAGGCGACGTCACCGCCGTCTCCACGACGCTGGGCTGGCGGCTGGTGAACGAGCGGATGCCCGCCGAGTGGACGGCCTCGCTGGGCGAGTGCAACGAGCAGTTGCAGGAGAAGTTCTCGATCTCGCGCGAGCGGCAGGACGAGTTCGGCGCTCGCTCGCACCGCCTCGCGGCGGAGGCGTGGCGGAAGGGCTTCTACGACGACCTCGTGGTGCCCGTCCCCGGCACCGACCTGGTCCAGGACGAGAGCATCCGGGCCGGCACCTCGCTCGAGGCGCTGGCAGGGCTGAAGCCGGCGTTCCGGCCCGACGGGACGATCACCGCCGGCAACTGCTCACCGTTGAACGACGGCGCTAGCGCGGTCCTGCTGGGCTCGGCGAGCGCGGCCGCGACCATCGGCCGTGACCCGGTCGCGCGGATCGCCGGTCGCGGCTGGGCGGCGCTGGAGCCGCAGCAGTTCGGCTACGCCCCGGTCGAGGCCGCCAACGGCGCGCTCGAGCGGGCGGGCATCACCTGGGACGACATCGGCGCCGTCGAGCTGAACGAGGCGTTCGCCGTCCAGTCGATCGCCTGTGTCGACGCCTGGCTCGAGCTCGGGCTGCGGGACGCCGAGGTCGTCAACGCCAAGGGCGGGGCGATCGCCATCGGGCACCCACTGGGTGCCTCGGGCGGGCGCATTCTCGGGACCCTCGCGGCGCGGCTCGCGGAGTCCGGTGAACGATGGGGCGTGGCAGCCATCTGCATCGGTGTGGGTCAAGGCTTGGCGGTCGTGCTGGAGAACGTCGCATGACGCTGCTCTGCACCTCTGTCGACGAGGCGGTCAGCGGCATCGCCGACGGCTCGACGGTGCTGGTCGGCGGCTTCGGCACGGCCGGCATGCCGTTCGACCTGATCGACGCGTTGATCCGGCAGGGAGCGCGAGACCTCACCGTCGTGTCGAACAACGCGGGCAACGCCGACACCGGGCTCGCGGCGCTGCTCGCGGCCGGGCGGGTGAGCAAGATCGTGTGCTCGTTCCCCCGGCAGACGGACTCCTGGGTCTTCGACGAGCTGTACCGCAGCGGGAAGATCGAGCTCGAGGTCGCGCCGCAGGGGAACCTTGCCGAGCGCATGCGCGCCGCCGGAGCCGGGATCGGCGGGTTCTACACCCGCACCGGAGTCGGGACCATCCTCGCGGAGGGAAAGGAGACCCGCGAGATCGACGGCCGGACGTACGTCCTCGAGCTGCCCATCGCCGCCGACGTCGCGCTCATCAGCGCCCACACCGCGGACACCCTCGGGAACCTCGTCTACCGCAAGACGGCACGCAACTTCGCTCCCGTCATGGCGACGGCCGCGACGACCACCGTCGTGCAGGTGCAGCACGTCGTCGAGCCGGGAGCGCTGGATCCTGAGACCGTGGTCACCCCAGGCATCTACGTCGACCGGATCGTGCGGGTGTCGTCATGAGCATGGTGTCTCCGAGCATCGTCGAGCACACCGACCGTGGCCCGCTCGGACGGGACGAGATGGCCCGGGTGCTCGCGGGCGACATCCCCCGCGGGGCGTACGTCAACCTCGGCATAGGTCAGCCCACGACCGTCGGCGACCACCTCCCCCCGGAGTCGGGGGTCATCCTCCACACCGAGAACGGCATGCTCGGCATGGGGCCGGCGGCGACGGGCGACGCGATCGATCCCGACATGATCAATGCCGGCAAGTTCCCGGTGACCGAGCTGCCCGGCGCCTCGTACTTCCACCACGCCGACTCGTTCGCCATGATGCGAGGCGGCCACCTCGATCTGTGCGTCCTCGGCGCCTACCAGGTCTCGGCAGCGGGGGATCTCGCCAACTGGCACACCGGCGAGCCCGACGCGATCCCGGCGGTCGGCGGGGCGATGGACCTCGCCGTGGGCGCCAGGCAGGTCTACGTGCTGATGTCGCTGTTCACCCGGACCGGCGAGCCGAAGCTCGTCAGGGAATGCACGTATCCGCTCACCGCGCTGCGGTGCGTGGACCGGGTCTATACCGACGTCGCCACATTCGAGATCACCGGCGGGGACCACGTCCTCGTCCGGGAGACGTGGGGGATCTCGTTCCACGAGCTCCGCTCGCGCGTCGACGTCCCGCTCACCGTGGCGGCACCGTGACCACGCTCGTCAGGAGGTTGGAGAGCGACATGTCCGCAAGGCGCCAGTTCTACATCGGGGGCGCGTGGGTCGATCCGGCCGCGCCGCGGACCTTGGGCGTCCTCGACCCCGCGACCGAGGAGACGTTCGCGGAGATCAGCCTCGGGACGGCCGAGGACGTCGACCGCGCGGTGGTGGCGGCGCGCGCGGCCTTCGCCGCGTACTCGCACGTCAGCGTGGAGCAACGGCTGGCGTACCTCGAGCGGATCATCTCCGGCTTCCGGGCTCGGCTGCCCGAGATCGCCCGGACGATGACGCGCGAGATGGGGTCGCCGATCACGTTCTCGACGGAACGCCAGGCCACGGTGGCGCTGTTCCACTTCGAGGAGGCGGCCCGCGTGCTCGCGGACTACCGCTTCGAGGAGGAGATGGGAGCCGGGATCGTACGGCGCGAGCCGATCGGCGTCTGCGGTCTCATCACGCCGTGGAACTGGCCGCTGAACCAGGTCGCGTCGAAGGTGGCCCCGGCCCTTGCCACGGGATGCACCGTGGTGCTCAAACCGAGCGAGATCGCGCCGCTCAGCGCCATGGTGCTCGCCGAGGTCATCCACGACGCCGGGCTGCCGCCCGGCGTGTTCAACCTCGTCAACGGTGACGGTCCCACGGTCGGTGAGGCCATCGCGGCGCACCCCGACATCGACATGGTCTCGCTCACCGGCTCGACCGGTGCCGGCATCAGGGTCTCCAAGCTCGCGGCCGACACGGTGAAGCGCGTCGCGCTCGAGCTCGGTGGCAAGTCGGCCAACATCATCCTGCCCGACGCGGACCTGGAGTCCGCGGTCGTCACCGGGGTGCACTCGTGCTTCACCAACGCCGGCCAGAACTGTCAGTCGCCCACGCGGATGCTCGTGCACCGCTCTCAGCGCGACGAGGCGTACGCCGCTGCGCGACGGGCGGTCGAGGAGGTCCGTCTCGGGGAGCCGCTCGATCCGTCGACCACGATGGGGCCCGTGGTGAGCCAGGCTCAGCTGGAGAAGATCACCGCGCTCGTGCAGTCGGGGATCGACGAGGGCGCGACGCTCGTGGTCGGCGGCCCGGGGCGCCCCGACGGGCTCGACGAGGGGTTCTACGTCCGCCCGACCGTGTTCGGCGACGTCACGCCGCAGATGCGGATCGCGCGCGAGGAGATCTTCGGCCCCGTGCTCTCGATCCTGCTCTACGAGACCGAGGACGAGGCCGTCGAGATCGCGAACGACACGCCGTTCGGGCTGGCGGGCTTCGTGCAGTCGAAGGACCCCGACCGCGCCCGCAGGGTCGCCAACCGCATCCGCGCGGGCCGCGTCTACCTCAACGGCGCTCCGTTCGACCGCAGCCTGCCGTTCGGCGGCTACAAGCAGTCCGGGAACGGACGAGAGTTCGGGCGATTCGGCTTCGAGGAGTACCTCGAGGTGAAGGCCGTGCTCGGCTATCCGCAGTGAACGAGAGGACGACCTGGTGAACCCTGACCACAGCGAGCGGCTGGCAGTCCTCCTGGACCGCGCGGAGCTCTTCGACCTGGTGAGGCGGGAACGCTTCGCCCGCGACCAGCGACTCTTCGACGTGATGCGTGACTGCTTCCACGACGACGCCTACGTCCGGACCACGTGGTACGACGGACGCGGCGGCGAGGCCTACGTCGAGGCGACGAAGACGTGGATGGGGCGGACCGGGAACAGCAAGCACTGGGTCTTCCCCGCCTACGCGCGGGTCGACGGCGACCGGGCGACCGTCGAGAGCCCGGCGAAGATCTTCAACCGGACCACGGTGGAGGGAGTGGAGGTCGACTTCCACGCCTACTGCCGGTTCTTCTCACGTGCCGTTCGGGACGAAGGACGGTGGAGGCTGATGAGCTTCGAAGTCCTGCTGGAGCGCGACGAGCTGCGCCCCGTCCACGCGGGTGAGGTGCTCCCGGTGGACGTGGCCCAGCTGGCTGGGCTTCGGCCGTCCTACCGGTTCCTCACCTGGATCCAGTCGACCCGCGGCGTGACGGTGAGTCAGGACCTGCTCGGCGACGACCGGCCGGCCGAGCTCGACGCGTTCCACAAGGGTGAGACCGCCTGGCTCACCGGCGGGGGATAGTCCAAAGTTCTCACTGATACGGGATCAAGGAAGCCGCAGGTAGCACCTGCGTCGAAAAGTAAGGCGGGTGAGACTTGAACCCACGAGCAACCACCGAGCAGCCACGCATTCTTGACTATGGCCATTATGGGTGTTGGGGGCGGCCATCTCGACTGGTCAGGGCCACAGTGACGCATCGGAGGAGTGGAAGGGGGCCGACGGTTTCCGTGGTCTGTTTCCCGAGAAGGTGAAGCACCGGATCAAGATCTGGCGGTGGCCCTGCGGCCACGCGGATACTGATGGACGAGCTCACCCGGCGCAAGTCCTTCGCCCGGTGAGAAAAAATAGCTAGAAAGCCATCGATGGCTGGGTTCCGGCTCGCACCTCACGCGTCAAAAGGTGACGCTGGCCGATCCTCGTCGGGACGCGGCTCCGTGAAAAGTCCTGCGGCCGTGGCCGGGTCGAGTGCGCCGTCACCCACGGGAATGACGCCAGCATCTGGGGTTGCCCATCCTCGACAGCGGCAGTCTCATCCTCGACCTCCTCCGCGAGCGTCGGCAGGACATATTCCTGGCCAAGCCCCGCCAGATGGAGCGGCAGGGGCAGAGCGAGGGCCTGCGGGTAGTCCGGCGGCTGACGCAGCAGATGGACGGAGAGCGCCAGCGACTCCGGATCGTCACCGTCGTCCTGATGGCATCCGAGAACGGCGATCTCCACCAGCCCGGGATTCCAGCCCGGGACACTGGTGTCGATCCTGGTGTCGCCCTCACCGGCCCGGCGGGGGGCCCGTTTGTCAGCCTTGATGGCCGAGGTCTGGAACTGGACGGGCTTGGGGGTGGTGCTGTAGAAGACGCGGCTCGCCCCGTCGAACGGCGGAACCCAAAGGTGAGACGGCAGTCCGTTCGCCTCGTCCTTCGGGTTGACGCCCCACCATTGAGCGGTCTCCCGGCCCTGCGCGGTTCGCATGCGGACGAGCCGAAGATTGGGGTGCAGCCGTCGGGCCGGCGCGTGGCCGTCGCGGATGCGGTCTGGTTCCACGTGGCCGTCCTGCAGCCACGTCCAGTGCGAGCGGGCGTTCTGTCCATGGGCGAGGAGCAGCGTGGGAGCGCCGCGCAGGGAGCGCAGCATCTTCTGCAGCCACTCTTCCGTGTCGCGCCGCTGCTCGTCCATGGCGCGGTGGTAGCTGCCCGGCTCGCTGTTCTCGGCGCTGGGCACAGTAACCTCTGCGAGCCGCGTCAGCTTCAGCAGCAACGAGGGGTACGGGATCCACGTTCCCAGCGGCGTTCCACCTTGGCCAGCGCGTAGCGCTCACTGAGCGGGGCTCCCGGCAGGTACGGCACTCGCGGTCGCAACAACACCGTCGTCCTGCGCCGGTACGGCAGGTGGACCCTGCCGGTCGTCGATCTGACCCGTGTCGTCCAGCGGCGGATGCCGAAATGCAGATGAGATCGGGGGAGAGGGTCGAAGGGAACGGTGTGCAGGGTGATGTTGAGAACGACCGAATACCACCAGGTACGTGTGCTGGAAGCGGTTGAGAGACCAGTTCGGCGCCCTTGTCTTTAAGGCCGCGGGGCACGGCGCGAAAGTGGAGCCGGCCGGCGGCGTGCTCGTACGAGCCGAGCGCCAGGACGCGCCTCGCCAGCCAGTCGGTGCTGAGCGGGAACTGGTGCGCGAGGGGCGCGGCCGTGCCACCGATCGGGGTCGTGGGGCAGCGGAGCAGCTCGGCTTCGACCATCTCCCAGACGGGCGGGGACGCCGCTAGCTCGGCGCGGACTCTCAAGCTCTCCCTGCATGAAGGCGGCCGCGAGACCTTCCAGTACCTCCTCGACCGGTGGCTCGGCACGCATATACGTCAGATCACCACCAGGTGCAGGCCCTTGTCGGCGTACAGCTCGGCGATGGAGAGCTGCTGGAACCGTGTCATGGCCTTGCGTACGCCCGCCTTGACCGGCTTCTCCAGAGCGTCGAAGCTCTCCCAGAAAGTGTTGGCGAAGGCGAGCTGCGGCACGCGGAACCTCCAGGGGCGAGTGGTGGGGCACCAGGGTATGGCCGAGCCGTTCGGCGGAGCCAGCTATCCCGGACGATTGCGACCAAGGAAGGGCTGCCCGCTAGGAGAGGGGCTCCTATCGCACTAGGAAGATACTTCCTAGTGCGATATGCTCCTCATCATGGCCGAGATCCTTCCCCACACATGCGGCAGCTCGCCGAGGTGGCAACAATCGTGGCGGCCGCAGGCGCTACGGCTGACTGGCTGTACCACCTCAAAGGCGACATGTGCGCGCTACGTGTGATCAAGGATGGCGTCATTCTCGGTCCCCGTCATGATTCCTGCCAACCCGGATCGCGACCCGGAGCTCTTTCGCGAAGCCGTCAAGCGGCTGGAGGCGGTCGTAGAGAGGATGAGCCGATGAGCAAGACGATTACGTATGTCGTCACCTACGAAAACCGGCGGTGGGTGTCGCGCTGCCCTGCCGGTGAGGTCGAAGGAGTCGGCGTGGCAAGCTCCCTGTCCCGACTGGAGCGCGACTTGGCGGAGATTCACGCCTGGGCATGGCCCGAGGAGACTCCCGCCGTGGAGTTCGTCTTCGATCTCCCTGAGGAGGTGGCGGGAGTGGTGGCGGAATACAGTCGCGAGAAGGAACTGGCCGAAGCGCATGCCAAGCGCGCTGCGGAACTAGCGGTCAAGACCGCGAGGGTGCTGACCAGCCACTGGTCGGAGCCGGACACGGCACGTGTCATGGGTTTGTCCAAGCAGCGTGTCCACCAATTGAAAGTGAGCGCCTGACGGCTGCCAGGGGGCGTATGGATCGCCTGAGCCATGAGGGTGGACATAGGCCGTCGCGCAGACATCTGAGCGTGGGGCGGACCCGGCAAGAGATCAGTCCTTCCACTCGCCGGCCCCGCCGAGTTGGTCGATCTTCTCGCGTGACAGCCCGGTGAGTGCGGCGACACTTGAACCGAGCGAGCCGTCTTCGGGATGTTGCTCGCCGTTCTCGTCCCAGTACGGGGCCGGTCCGTCGCCGGGCAGGGCGCGCCAGGTGATGCCGTCGGCCATGAGCTAGCCGCCCCAGTGGCCGGTCACTGGGCTGCGGCCGAGGAACTGGGCGCCCTCCTAATCACGTTGAGTTGACATGGCGGGCGGGTTGCGGATCGGCCGGACGGGCACCGGCTTCGCAGACGAACCAGACGATCTTGCCGCCCGGCATCGGATCGACACCTCATCGTTCGGTGTAGGCCGCGACGATGGCCAGCCCGCGTCCGTGCTCCTCGTCCGGCTCCGCAGGCAGTGGGGTCGGCCAGACGGGGCTGTGGTCGGCCACCTCGCCCCGGACGTTTCCGCCCTGCCGGTGCAGGGACAGGGTCATCGCGGACTTCGCGTGGACCACTGCGTTGGTCACGACCTCGGAGACGACCACGGCCAGGTCGTCGGCCAGGCCGGACAGGTCCCACGCTGCGAGGGCCTCGCGTACGAGCTTGCGCGCGATGCCGGGCGTCTCGGGGGTGGCGGGCAGGTCCCAGCAGGCCTCTGCGTCGTCTCGTACGAAAGGTGGAGCGGACGGGTCGGCTCGCGCGGCCTTGCGGTCGCCGCGCCGCTGCCCGCTGCCGCTCCCGTAGCCGGGCTGGACGGGCAGCACTCCGGGCTGGTACGCGAACTGACCTCGGCAGAGCAGATTTCGCGGGCGGAGTTCGAGCAGCTGGCGGCGCGCTGGAAACTCCTGCCGGACGGCGCGCTGGATCGCATCAACGAGGCCGCCTACGAGCTGGCGGGCGAGCCGCTACTGGATGGTGACGACCCCATCTGGGTCGACCGGAACCTGCTGGGAGAGATGCTGACGTGACATCGACCGCGATCCGTCCCCGAGAGCGTGACGCCCTGCTGCAGTCCCTGCGGGCCGGCGTCGTGCCGCGCATCGGGCAGCGCCACATCCAGGTGGGACGCGAGCCCGAGGTGAAGGCGCTGGTGACCGACATCGACCGGATCTCCGACGGCGGCTCGGCGGTGCGGTTCGTGATCGGCGAGTTCGGCGCTGGCAAGACGTTCTTCCTGCATCTGGTGCGTTCCGTCGCGATGGAGAAGAAGCTGGTCACAGCGCACGCCGACCTCAACCCGGATCGGCGCCTGCACTCCAGTGGCGGTCAGGCCCGCAGCCTGTACGCCGAGCTGATGCGCAACCTGGCCACCCGCGCCAAACCGGACGGGGGAGCGCTGAGCAGCGTGGTGGAACGTTTCGTCTCCACCGCGCTGGCCGAGGCCCAGCAGACCGGCACCGACCCCTCCCAGGTCATCCGGGCCAGGCTGGCGCATCTGAGCGAGATGACCGGCGGCTACGACTTCGCCGAGGTCGTCGGCGCCTACTGGCGCGGCCACGACAGCGGCGACGAGCAGCTCAAGTCGGCGGCGGTGCGCTGGCTGCGCGCCGAGTACGCCACCAAGACCGAGGCCCGCTCGGCGCTCGGCGTACGCACGATCATCGACGACGCGACCGTCCACGACCACCTGAAGCTGATGAGCCGCTTTGTCCGGCTGGCAGGCTACGACGGGCTGCTGGTGTGCCTGGATGAGATGGTAAACCTCTACAAGCTGGCCTCCACCCAGGCCCGCAACTCCAACTACGAGCAGATCCTGCGCATCCTCAACGACACCCTGCAGGGCACCGCCGCCCATCTCGGGTTCGTCTTCGGCGGCACCCCGGAGTTCCTCGCCGACTCTCGCCGCGGCCTGTTCAGCTACCCGGCCCGGCCCTGCAGTCACGGCTGGCCGAGAACGCCTTCTGCTGGCCGACGACGCGCTGGCCGCGTTCATGTACCACTGCGCCAACCGCATCGGCGTAGCCGCAGGTGGCCGGGTTGAGGTCACCGCTGGTGGCCAGATTTAAGTCCCCACGTCCTTGAGTGCTTGTCCGTGTGTCGTGGGGCGGGGTGTGCCCCTGAACGGTGATCGTAACGGTGTCGAGCCAGTCACGTGATCACCGCTCAGGGAGTCTGCCGGGCCATGAAATCTTCGGGGGAAGTCATGGACATCATCGCTGCTTACCGCGAGGTAGGCACCTATCGTGGGGCCGCTGAGATGTGCGGCACCACCCACAAGACCGTCAAACGCATCATCGAGCGGGCGCTGGCCGGGGACAAGGCGCCGCCCCGCAGGCAACGCGAGCACAACTACGACGCGGTCGCCCAGCTGGTGGCCGACAAGGTCCGCGCGACGCATGCGAGGATCTCGGCCAAACGGCTGCTGCCCTTGGCGCAGGCCGCCGGGTACGGCGGGTCGGCGCGCAACTTCCGGCGGCTGGTCGCCGAGGCCAAGAAGGCATGGCGGCGTCAGAACCCGCGCGGGCGGCGCCCGGCCATCTGGACACCAGGCGAGATGCTGGTCATCGACTGGGGCGACGCGGGTGACGGGCTGCACGTGTTCTGCGCCGTGCTGGCCTGGTCACGTTTCCGGTTCGTCCGCTTCGCCGACAACGAGCGCGCCGAGACCACGCTGGCCTTCCTGGCCGCGTGCTTCGAGGCTCTCGGCGCGGTGCCCAAGGTGGTCCTGGCCGACCGGATGGGCTGCCTGAAGGGCGGCGTGGTGGCCAACAAGGTCATCCCCACCGCCGACTACGTGCGCTTCGCCACCCACTACGGCTTTCGGCCCGACTGGTGCGAGGCGAACGATCCGGAGTCGAAGGGGATCGTGGAGAACCTGGTCGGCTACGCCAAGCGGGACCTGGTCGTTCCGCAGGCGCCGTTCGAGGACCTGACGGTGG